>NZ_JBHLXP010000014.1:0-4421 GCF_042432165.1 Rheinheimera tilapiae | reverse complement strand
GGGCGTAAAGCGCACGTAGGCGGTTTTTTAAGTCAGATGTGAAAGCCCCGGGCTCAACCTGGGAATTGCATTTGAAACTGGAAAACTAGAGTGTGTGAGAGGGGGGTAGAATTCCAAGTGTAGCGGTGAAATGCGTAGAGATTTGGAGGAATACCAGTGGCGAAGGCGGCCCCCTGGCACAACACTGACGCTCAGGTGCGAAAGCGTGGGGAGCAAACAGGATTAGATACCCTGGTAGTCCACGCCGTAAACGATGTCTACTAGCTGTTCGTGGTCTTGTACCGTGAGTAGCGCAGCTAACGCATTAAGTAGACCGCCTGGGGAGTACGGTCGCAAGATTAAAACTCAAATGAATTGACGGGGGCCCGCACAAGCGGTGGAGCATGTGGTTTAATTCGACGCAACGCGAAGAACCTTACCTACTCTTGACATCTACAGAACTTAGCAGAGATGCTTTGGTGCCTTCGGGAACTGTAAGACAGGTGCTGCATGGCTGTCGTCAGCTCGTGTTGTGAAATGTTGGGTTAAGTCCCGCAACGAGCGCAACCCTTATCCTTAGTTGCCAGCGAGTTATGTCGGGAACTCTAGGGAGACTGCCGGTGATAAACCGGAGGAAGGTGGGGACGACGTCAAGTCATCATGGCCCTTACGAGTAGGGCTACACACGTGCTACAATGGTATGTACAGAGGGAGGCAAGCTGGCGACAGTGAGCGGATCTCTTAAAGCATATCGTAGTCCGGATCGCAGTCTGCAACTCGACTGCGTGAAGTCGGAATCGCTAGTAATCGCAAATCAGAATGTTGCGGTGAATACGTTCCCGGGCCTTGTACACACCGCCCGTCACACCATGGGAGTGGGTTGCAAAAGAAGTAGGTAGCTTAACCTTCGGGAGGGCGCTTACCACTTTGTGATTCATGACTGGGGTGAAGTCGTAACAAGGTAACCCTAGGGGAACCTGGGGTTGGATCACCTCCTTACCAAAAGCGAACAGATTTAACGAAGTGTCCACACAGATGATTGATTGTCATGTAGAGCAAACAGTAAGACCCATTGCGGTTACGGCTGGTCTGTAGCTCAGGTGGTTAGAGCGCACCCCTGATAAGGGTGAGGTCGGTAGTTCGAGTCTACTCAGACCAACCAATATCGCCTGTATGGGGTTATAGCTCAGCTGGGAGAGCGCCTGCCTTGCACGCAGGAGGTCAGCGGTTCGATCCCGCTTAACTCCACCATTCCTTGTGAATCAAGTGAAATCATAAGCGAAGAAAATAACTGTTTGAGTTCAAATCAGAATGCACTGCGGTGTGTTGTGATTTGAGCTTTACGCTCATACTGCTCTTTAACAATTAGGTAAGCTGATAGAAAGTAATAAATAAGGTCAACAATTTTATTGTGAACCTTACTCACAACAACGTACGACGTCAAAGACAATTTGGGGTTGTATGGTTAAGTGACTAAGCGTACACGGTGGATGCCTTGGCAGTCAGAGGCGATGAAGGACGTGCTAACCTGCGAAAAGCTGTGAGAAGTCGGTAAGAGACGTTAGACTCACAGATGTCCGAATGGGGAAACCCAGTGTGTTTACACACTATCGTATGATGAATACATAGTCATACGAGGCGAACCGGGAGAACTGAAACATCTAAGTACCCCGAGGAAAAGAAATCAACCGAGATCCCCTTAGTAGCGGCGAGCGAAAGGGGGCTAGCCCTTAAGTTGATAGCAATGCAGTGGAATCATCTGGAAATATGAGCGATACAGGGTGATAGCCCCGTACACGAAGCGTTGTTATGAATGAAAACGAGTAGGACGGGACACGAGACATCCTGTTTGAACATGGGGGGACCATCCTCCAAGGCTAAATACTCCTGACTGACCGATAGTGAACCAGTACCGTGAGGGAAAGGCGAAAAGAACCCCTGTTAGGGGAGTGAAATAGAACCTGAAACCGTGTACGTACAAGCAGTGGGAGCCTCCTTGTGGGGTGACTGCGTACCTTTTGTATAATGGGTCAGCGACTTACGTTTTGTAGCGAGGTTAACCGAATAGGGGAGCCGTAGGGAAACCGAGTCTTAACTGGGCGAATAGTTGCAAGGCGTAGACCCGAAACCCGGCGATCTATCCATGTGCAGGTTGAAGGTTGGGTAACACTAACTGGAGGACCGAACCCACTAATGTTGAAAAATTAGGGGATGACGTGTGGATAGGGGTGAAAGGCTAATCAAGCCGGGAGATATCTGGTTCTCCTCGAAAGCTATTTAGGTAGCGCCTCGAGCGAATACCATTGGGGGTAGAGCACTGTTAAGGCTAGGGGGTCATCCCGACTTACCAACCCTTTGCAAACTCCGAATACCAATGAGTACTACTCGGGAGACACACGACGGGTGCTAACGTCCGCCGTGAAAAGGGAAACAACCCAGACCACCAGCTAAGGTCCCAAAGTCATGGTTAAGTGGAAAACGATGTGGAAAGGCATAGACAGCTAGGAGGTTGGCTTAGAAGCAGCCACCCTTTAAAGAAAGCGTAATAGCTCACTAGTCGAGTCGGTCTGCGCGGAAGATGTAACGGGGCTCAAACCATGCACCGAAGCTGTGGACTTGCATTATGTGCAAGTGGTAGAGGAGCGTTCTGTAAGCCTGCGAAGGTAGATTGTGAAGTCTGCTGGAGGTATCAGAAGTGCGAATGCTGACATAAGTAACGATAAGGGGAGTGAAAAACTCCCCCGCCGGAAGACCAAGGGTTCCTATCCCATGCTAATCAGGGTAGGGTAAGTCGGCCCCTAAGGCGAGGGCGAAAGCCGTAGTCGATGGGAAACGGGTTAATATTCCCGTACCGACAGTACTGCGATGGGGGGACGGAGAAAGCTAGGCAAGCATGGCGTTGGTAGTCCATGTGAAAGTACGTAGGCAGAGGGATTAGGTAAATCCGGTTCCTTAATGCTGAGATACGAGACGAGCCACTACGGTGGTGAAGTTGCTGATGCTACGCTTCCAGGAAAAGCCTCTAAGCTTCAGGTACTGTTGACCGTACTCGAAACCGACACAGGTGGTCAGGTAGAGAATACCAAGGCGCTTGAGAGAACTCTGGTGAAGGAACTAGGCAAAATAGTACCGTAACTTCGGGAGAAGGTACGCTCTCTAATGTGAAAGACTTGCTCTGTAAGCATCGGAGAGTCGCAGTGACCAGCTGGCTGCAACTGTTTATTAAAAACACAGCACTCTGCAAACTCGAGAGAGGACGTATAGGGTGTGACACCTGCCCGGTGCCGGAAGGTTAATTGATGGGGTTAGCGCAAGCGAAGCTCTTGATCGAAGCCCCGGTAAACGGCGGCCGTAACTATAACGGTCCTAAGGTAGCGAAATTCCTTGTCGGGTAAGTTCCGACCTGCACGAATGGTGTAATGATGGCCAGGCTGTCTCCACCAGAGACTCAGTGAAATTGAAATTGCGGTGAAGATGCCGTATACCCGCGGCTAGACGGAAAGACCCCGTGAACCTTTACTATAGCTTGGCACTGAACATTGACCCTACATGTGTAGGATAGGTGGGAGACTATGAAGTTGGAACGCCAGTTCTGATGGAGTCGTCCTTGAAATACCACCCTTGTATGTTTGATGTTCTAACGTAGGTCCCTTATCGGGACTGCGGACAGTGTCTGGTGGGTAGTTTGACTGGGGCGGTCTCCTCCTAAAGAGTAACGGAGGAGCACGAAGGTTGGCTAAGTACGGTCGGACATCGTACGGTTAGTGCAAAGGCAGAAGCCAGCTTAACTGCGAGACAGACACGTCGAGCAGGTACGAAAGTAGGTCTTAGTGATCCGGTGGTTCTGTATGGAAGGGCCATCGCTCAACGGATAAAAGGTACTCCGGGGATAACAGGCTGATACCGCCCAAGAGTTCATATCGACGGCGGTGTTTGGCACCTCGATGTCGGCTCATCACATCCTGGGGCTGAAGTCGGTCCCAAGGGTATGGCTGTTCGCCATTTAAAGTGGTACGCGAGCTGGGTTTAGAACGTCGTGAGACAGTTCGGTCCCTATCTGCCGTGGGCGTTGGATGATTGATTGGAGTTGCTCCTAGTACGAGAGGACCGGAGTGAACGAACCGCTGGTGTTCGGGTTGTCATGCCAATGGCACTGCCCGGTAGCTACGTTCGGAACGGATAACCGCTGAAAGCATCTAAGCGGGAAGCCGGCCAAGAGATGAGTCATCCCTTGTGCCTTGAGCACACATAAGGGTCGTTGGAGACCACAACGTTGATAGGTGAGGTGTGGAAGCGTGGTGACACGTTAAGCTAACTCATACTAATTGCCCGAGAGGCTTAACCATACAACGCCCAAGTTGTTTTGAGTGCGTGTTGTTGTGAAACGAATTATCAGCTTACTTAGTTAAAGACAGACAAACAGTTTTTGCCTGGTGGCAATA
>NZ_JBHLXP010000012.1:0-500 GCF_042432165.1 Rheinheimera tilapiae | reverse complement strand
AGGTTAAGTAAAGTTTTTAGCTTCTCAATTATTCAAAGGAGGTTTTTTTATCGATTACTTAGGTGTTGATATTAGTAAAAGAAGTAGTGTAGTTGCACATTATAAAAATGAAAAATTCCAAAAAGAGTTTTTCATCCAAAATAATAAAAATGGTTACAACTATTTACTCAAGTATTTGAATGACTTAGACCACCCACAACTCATTTTTGAATCTACAGGTATCTATTCAAGAAGTATGGAACGATTTTGTTGTGTAAATCAAATTAACTATATTCAAATGAATCCGTTAGAAGCCAAATTTAAAACGAGCGCTCTAAGATCATGGAAAACTGATCAGGCAGATGCTCATAAGCTTGCTTGTTTAGGACCGACGCTTAAACAAACAGACAACTTACCTATACATGAGTTAATATTCTTTGAATTAAGAGAACGCGTCCGTTTTCATCTAGAAATCGAGAATGAACAAAATCGACTTAAATTTCAGATCCTTGAATTACTCC
>NZ_JBHLXP010000011.1:35911-182096 GCF_042432165.1 Rheinheimera tilapiae | reverse complement strand
AATTGAAGGAAACCAACTGTTTTGCTCTGCTGGCTGTCACACAGCGACGGAACAATCCCGAGCTCCGCGAGGGATATCAAGGCTCCCAATAAAGCCAAAGGGCCCACTCAATCGAGCGGGCCTTTTTGCTTTATGGCATCCTGACGGTTTACTCCACGTAGAGTAGTAAAGCGAAGCCGGTGTTTAAGAACGCAACCAATGTTGCGTTCTTCTGGCTGTCACACAGCGGCTGAGCACACCCGAAGCACCGCGAGGGTGCAGACTCCCACGAAGCCGCGGTGTTGAATTGCAGGACGCAAACAGTTTTGCTCTGCTGGCTGTCACACAGATGATGAGCAATCCCGAGCTCCGCGAGGGATATCAAGGCTCCCAATAAAGCAAAAAAGCCCACTCAGTCGAGTGGGCCTTTTGCTTTATGGCATCCGGCGGTTTACTCCACGTAGAGTAGTACAGCGAAGACCGGAATGAGCAAAGCCAACAGTTTTGCTTTATGGGCCTGTAAAATGTGCTGGAGTGGCTGTCATACAGTGGCTTACCCCATCCAAATCCGCTCCTTCAAATGGTAGCTGGCAAACTAAAGGGCTTTGGGAGGCGGTAATTTTATCTGCTGAAATGCAACCATGAGTGTGGCACTGATGGCGGGTACAAATCACCAGAGCAGCGCATCAAGCCGCTAATTTCGTTGTCAGATCTTCAGCAGTTTGAGCGGGGTCAGTTGGTACAGGAATATTTGGTGGGATGCCTGATGCGTATCTGGCTGATAATGGAGACTAAAATCATACAAACGCTGTTGCGGTAGCTGTTGCATCAAACAAGTCTGAGTCATATTTCCTAAGCAGCTTTTGAATGCCGAGACCAGTATCGATGCTGCCGCAAACCCCTCCAAACCTATATCACTTGCTTGCTTATTTTCAGCTTTCAACGCATCACGGTAAGCGCGGACAAATTCTGAAGTAGTATCATGCGGGTCGGGTACTACCATAGATGCAAATACCTGATATGGCTGTTTTAGCTGTTGTTGTAGTTGTTGTATGCCGGTAAATGAGACGACTGAGTAGACCGGATTAAACTGATTTTGTTGTCCGAGTTCGATCGCTTTTACCAGCGGTTGATAAGTGCCGACTGTGAATACTACATCAGGGATTGCTTCTTTGAGTTGACTAACAGCATTCTGCATATCGGTTGTATTGCGCTGAAATCGCACTATGGCGACCGGTTGTAGCTGGCGTCGTGCTAGTTCTGCCAGATACCAGCGCTCGACACTGGCGCCAAATTCGTCGGCCTGAATTAATAAAGCGACCCGGCGAAACTGGCGCTGGTCAATAAAATAACGAGCTTGTGTGGCGGCTTCTTCCCGGTAACTGGCCCGGAAGTTAAAGATAAATTTGTCGTCTGGCTGGCGCAGAATATCAGCGCCAGTAAATGCTGCTAGATAAGGTCGCTGATGTTTGCGAAGCAATGGCAGAATAGCGCTCGATGTTGGTGTCCCGATATAACCGAAAAGCGCAAAAACTTGTTGTTCCAGTAAAAATTTCCGAGTGTTTTCTACGGTTCTTAGCGGCTCATAACCGTCATCCAAAGTGACCAACTGGATTGGGGTCCCGTTAATTCCGCCTTGTGCATTCAGACGGTCAAACACAAGATTGGCGCCATCGCTGAACTGCAATCCTAGCTGCGCTGCGGGACCACTGAAAGGTGCCGACATGCCTAATTTGATCGGCTGTTGCGCGTCGGCCAACCATGATAGCAACGCAGACCACAAGGCAACCACATAAAAGCCAACAAGTCTGAAGCGCATGCGTGGAAGACTCCGCCAGGAAATTAAGTCAACTATAGCTTAGCTGGATTCAGCGCGGCGGAACTTGATACAAATCAGCTAAACAGGCAGTTTGGCGCAATTGCAGGGACAAATTCTTCAGGTTTGTAGTGGCTGGTAAGCGTGCGCTGTCTTGCCAGCAATAGCGGATCCAGAGTCTGGCTTCCGCTGCTGATAAATGCAGATAGTGCTGATCTAACCAATGTCGCAATGTCACCAGAGCCTGCTGGCAATCGCGTTGGCCGGCGACAAACAATTGCAGACTATGTTGATCATATGCTGACCAGCTGTGTTGCGGTGGTCTCACCCATAACCTAAGCAGTTCTGAGTCCAGATCCCGCCAGATAGACTGGGCCTGTGCATACAGTGCTTGACCAAACCATAGCTGCAATCCTTCTATATCAAACCATGGGATGGCTTCCAGCGGTTTCAGCATCAGTACTGAGAACTCATTGCTGCTCTGTTCTGGTTGTTGACTAAGCTTCACCGCGCCATAGCCAGCCCGGTGCCAGAACCTGACCAGATCTTTGGTCGCGCCAAAGCTGGTCGCTAATAGTGGTACCTGCTGTGCTGTTGCCGTGCGACTGATCTGCTCCAGCAATTGCAGGCCAAGACCTTGTTGTTGCAGCGCAGGCTGAACCATCAGACGCTGAACACGCCATAGAGCAATAGTACCGGCCTGCGGCGTCAGGCAATGATAAATCAGACTTTGTGCCGCCAGGTGACCTTGCACCCTGCGCTGGCCCTGATAAATCTGCATAACCAGATCTGCAGGCAACTGACCTTCCCGGCTGACGACGGCGACAGCCAGAACCAGTTCTTGCTGCTGTAACGTCATGACCTGCAGAGTGGGATCATCCAGCAAAGCCCATAAATCCCTTACCGAGGTTTGATAATGGGCCAGGCAAGCTAGTCGGAATATCTGGCTTAATAGCAGGGGCTGATGCAATAAATCGGCTGCCTGATAACAATAATACTGCGGTGAAGCGGACATCGCCGCAGTTGCAGCCCCCTCGGTGAGGTCATCACGGTCAGTCAGCAAGAAGCTGCTAAAAATCAATTGCTCCAGCGGGTCGTCCTGACCATACCGGATTGGTTGTTGCAGTATCAGTTTGCGCCAGCCCGGCCTGTGTTGTTGCAGATACTGCTGAAAACGCAGCTGAAAGCTACGACCGGTGCCCTCATATCCGTGCTCTGTCGTCGCCATAACGATGCGGCTATGTTGTTCGACCAAAACCTGCAATAGCGGCGCTGGGATCGCTGCAGCCTCGTCTACCAGCAGGAGGTCAACAGCCGGCTGCTCTGCCAGCAAACGGTCCAGTGGCCAAAATTGCAGTTGCGGGGCGATATCCGGTCCCAGCATTGCCCGGCAGGTTTGTATGGCGACCTGCGCTGCCGCCGGTTGCGGCGCGGTGATAATCAGCCGGGTCTTACCTGCTTGTTGCAGCTGTGCCGCGGCGATGCCCAGCGCCGCAGATTTACCCCGGCCCCGATGGGCACTCAGCACCAGCGGACGATGGCGATGTCCTTTCATCAGCTGCCAGATCGCCGCTACTGCTTGTTGTTGGCAAGCGCTGGCATACGGGGATTCGCAAGTGGCTATGTTGTTGATCTGTTGGGAAAACTGTGGTGGCAAAGCACTTAGGCCAGATACTGACCAGGACAACAGCGGCTGTTGTGGCCACAGCGCAGTCAGGTAGGCCTGAAAATGACCCACATGCGTTTTGGCATCGGTTGGAAAAGATAACACGCGGCTGGCCGCCGGATTGGGCAGACCGGCAAAGCAGGCAGGCTCTGGGGTCAACAGCAGCCATAAACCACCGGCTTTCACACAGCCCATACTGGCGGCGACTAAATCCCAGTCGACCCCTTGTGTAGCGTTAATGACCAGCCAGTCGCATTCCTGACCAAGTAACTGTTGCCGCGCCTGACCGCTGATTTGGCGGATGTGGGCAGCTGCAGAGACTTCTGGCCAGAATTCTCCGAGCCAGAATATCGTCTCGCCAGCCTGCAGCTGCGTCTGCAACTGCTGCCAGCCGGATTGGAGAAATGCTGGTTCACCCTGTAACCACAATGGCAGTCGCCAGCGCCGTAGCCGACACTGGTTCCATACCGACAGGATCTCAGAGGGCAGTGAGTCGGGCATAGGATGTCACCAGCCACTTACTACCGAGCGCATCGAAGTTGATTTGGATCCGCGACTGATTGCCAGTACCCTCGTAATTCAGCACCGTTCCTTCGCCGAATTTCTCGTGATGGACACGTTGACCCAGTTTAAAACCGGTATTTTCAAATGCGCTATGACTGGCAGCACTGCCAAACCGGTTGAATTGGGTTGGCCGGCTGACGGAGGTCGTCAAACGGATCTCTTCCACATATTCTGCTGGGATCTCCCGCAAAAACCGTGATGGTTTGTTGTATTGCTCCTGGCCATACAAGCGTCGGCTCTCGGCATGGCATAAATACAGTTTTTGCATGGCGCGTGTCATGCCGACATAACAAAGCCGACGCTCTTCTTCCAGCCGCGTCGGGTCATCGCCGCTTTGCTGACTCGGAAACATGCCTTCTTCCAGGCCACAGACAAACACCAGCGGAAATTCCAGCCCTTTAGCGGTGTGCAGTGTCATCAGCTGCACCGCATCAGAATGTTCCTCGGCCTGATATTCACCAGCTTCCAGCGCTGCCTGCGACAAAAATGCCGACAATGGCGTCATCTCTTCATTGTTGCTGAAGTTCAAATTTGCACAGGCGTTGACCAGCTCATTTAAGTTTTCGGTGCGGGTCTGGGCTTTTTCACCTTTCTCGGCCTGGTACATGGCGTACAGACCTGATTGATGGATCACATGGTCAGCCTGTTCATCCAGCGACAGGTCACGGATATCGTCATCAAGTTTATTAATCAGTTCCATAAAGGCCGATACCGCATTGGCTGCGCGGCCACTCAGCTCTTTCTGATGCAGCATTTGTTGCAGGCTCTGCCACAGGGTTTGTGAGCTGGCGCGGGCAAACTCGCGCACTTTATCCATGCTAGAATCACCAATGCCCCGAGTCGGTGTATTGATGATCCGCTCTAACGCCGCATCATCCTGGCGGTTGTTAATCAGTCGCAGGTAAGACAAAGCGTCTTTAATTTCCTGGCGTTCATAGAAGCGCAGCCCGCCATAAATCCGGTAATGGATGCCGTCCTGGATTAGCGCTTCTTCTAACACGCGCGATTGGGCGTTGTTACGATACAACACCGCCGCTTCAGTCAACTTACCGCCCTGACGGCGCCATTCGCGAATGCGGCTGACGATAAACCGCGCTTCGTCCAGTTCGTTAAAAGCGCTGTACAACGAAATTGGTTCGCCATCATCGCCGTCAGTCCATAGGTCTTTGCCCAGCCGGCCCTGATTGTTGCTGATCACCGCATTCGCGGCTTTAAGGATGATGCCGGTTGAACGGTAATTTTGTTCCAGCCGGATGGTTTCCGGTGACGGGAAATCTTTGAGGAACTGCTGAATATTTTCCACTTTGGCGCCGCGCCAGCCGTAAATGGACTGGTCGTCGTCGCCAACAATCATCACGCGGGCGTGATCACCGGCCAAAAGGCGCAACCACTGATACTGGATCGTGTTGGTATCCTGGAACTCGTCGACCAGAATGTGGCGAAACCGCTGCTGATAGTGGCCGCGGACCTGAGCATTGTTTTTCAGTAGTTCGAAGCTGCGCAGCAGGATTTCGGCAAAATCGACCAGACCGGCGCGATCGCACATTTCCTGATAGGCGGCGTAGATTTTAATCAGGGTCTGCAAATTAAAATCACCGCCGTGCGTCAGAGTCCCTGGTCGTTCAGCGTCGTCTTTGCGCGCATTGATAAACCATTGCACTTGTTTTGGTGCCCAGTGTTTTTCGTCCAGATTCAATGCTTTGAGCACTCGCCGAACCAAACGATATTGATCGTCGGAATCGATGATCTGAAAACCTTGCGGCAGATTGGCTTCCTGATAATGCGCTCGTAGCAAGCGGTGTGATAAACCGTGAAAAGTACCCATCCACAGATTGTTCAGGCTGACACCAACAGTTTGTTCGATGCGCGAACGCATTTCCTGCGCTGCTTTATTGGTGAAGGTTACTGCCAGTAAGGAATAAGGCGCCACCCGCTCAACTTGCATCAGCCAGGCCAGCCTATGCACCAGCACACGGGTTTTGCCGGAGCCGGCACCAGCCAATACCAGCATATGTTGTGGCGGTGCGGCGACCGCATCACGTTGTTTATCGTTTAAACCATCAAGCAGCAGCGAAACGTCCATCAACTCAAACCTATGGATAAATTTACAGGCAGTATACCAGAGCAAGCCGCAATTTTGCGGTGATGGCGACTGCTTTAGCCGGGTTGTAAGGCTAATAATTCGCGCAGGTCACTCAGTTCCAGGTGCGGCAGCACCAGCGGCGGTTTGGCCAACTCCGGTTGCGGACTTGATGCCGGATTCAGCCAGGCGGCCTGACAACCGGCATTCAGCGCACCCAGCACATCGGAACGAACATGATCACCGATATGTAGTATTTGCGTGGTGCGAACGCTGAGACGTTCTGCTGCACGCTGAAATAAATCCGGGAATGGCTTCATCCGACCATCCGGGCCGGCACGCAAGGCAAACTGAAAATAGGGTGCTATACCCATCCGCTGAATATCGGCATTGCCGTTGGTAATGGCCACCAGCGGGAACCTGCTGGCCAGCTGCGCCAGCAGCTGTTTGACCTCAGCGCGGACACTGATATTGGTGCGTTCCTGCAGAAAAGCACCCAGCGCCAGTTCTGCCACTTCACCGGCTTCACAGGACGATAAGCCTTGCGCCATCAGGCCCTGTTCTACCGCGAGCAGACGCCAGCGACTGACATCATGGCGGATTTCGGCATCCTGCGCCGCCAACAACTTACGCTGCTGCCACCAATACTGCGGATCGTTATGCGGGAGTTCGGGTTTCAGCTGCTGCAGACGTTGCTGCATCGCCAGTTCTGCGGCAACGATTACGTTGCTGTTCGGGTACAGTGTATCGTCAAGATCAAAGGATAAGGCATGGATTGCAGACAGGTTTTTGTATAGGCGCATAGAAATCTTCCGCAGTTCGGTCTGTTGGTATTATGCATGGCTACGTCTCACTTGTCTGGCAGGGTCATCGTTGCAACGTAAAGATGCAACCAATGGCCGTGAGGTTCTTTGCACAGTCCGCGTCAACGTTTATGCTATGTGCAGGAAAATACCGGTAGCCGCCGGGTTTAAAGCAATGATGCTTTGGAGTTATGTTGAACTTGTGCCGTTTTTCCCGCGCCATTGGCCTCATCATCTTGTCACTGCTGCATTGTGCGCCGGTTGCCGCGGCAAAACTCAAATTGGACTGGCCTTGTCAGCGTACTGTGATCAGTCGCTCTGCCACTACGATGCCGCCATATTCGTTTTTTAATGCCCAGCAGGAACTCACCGGTTACCGTATCGAGTTTATGCAGCAAATCTTTGGCCGCCTGGGCTGTAAGCTGGAGATCCTGACGGATTCGCCGTGGAAACGTTCGTTAATGTTGCTGGAAAGCGGCGATATCGATGTGTTGATGAATGCGTCCAAGTCTGCTGAACGTGAAGTCTATGCGTTATTTTCCAATGCCTATGAACAGGAGCGGGTTGCGCTCTATGTCAAAGCCGGCCAACAGCAGCTGCATTCTACAATACGCAGCCTGCAGGACATCGCGGCCAGGGGCCTGAACGTTGGGGTGATCCGGGGTAATTATTATGGTGAACAGTTTGCTACGATACAGAAGCAAAGAGATTTATCTAAACATGTGATCGAAGCGATTGATAAACCTGCCTTATATTTTTTGCTACTCAAAGACCGGGTGCAGTTGTATCTGGATTATTACCCGAACGGCGTGCTGGCACTACGCGATGAAAATCTCGATAAAAAAATCGTGTTGCATCCGATGCCGCCTTTGGTCATAGGTCAGGTGCATTTTATGTTCAGCCGTCAAAGCGTCAGCCCGGCTTTTGTCCGGCGTTTTGATCAGGAACTATTACGGATGCAACAGGACGGCTCTGTGCTGAAGTTGCAACAGAAGTATCAGCTGCTGCCATAGAGGAGAGGTCAATCCGAAGTTTTTTTCTTCGCACGAGGATGGGCTTCATCGTAGACCTTCGCCAAATGCTGAAAATCCAGATGGGTATAGACCTGCGTGGTGCTGAGGTTGGCGTGGCCCAACAATTCTTGTACTGCGCGTAAATCGCCGCTGGATTCCAGCATATGGCTGGCAAATGAATGCCGCAGCATATGCGGGTGCACATGTTGCGACAGCCCCTGACGTCTCGCCCATAAATCGACACGCTGACGAACATGCCGCGCCGAGATCCGGCGTTTTTGTTTGCTCAGAAACAGAGCATCTTGCTCTTCTCCAAGAAATGCCGGTCGGCGCTGCAGCCACTGTTGCAGTGCTTTTTGCGCCAGCGATCCGATGGGCAGAATCCGGGTTTTGTTGCCTTTGCCCAACACCCGGATTTGTTGTTCGCTCCAGTCAATATCGCGTACGTTTGCACTGACCAGTTCGTCCAGCCGCAGGCCGGAGGAATAAAACAGTTCCAGCATGGCGGCGTCGCGCACTGCCAAATCATCGTCTGGTTCATCAATATCGAGCAGGCGGTGCATTTCATCGACATCAAGGTTTTTCGGTAGCGGTTTGCTGGTTTTCGGCACTTTCAGATATTGCGCTGGTTGATCTGGCCGTAAGCCGCTCTGCTGCAGATAACGATAAAAACTGCGTAACGCCGCCAGACGCAGAGCCAGACTTTTTGGTTTCAGGCTGTCACGGCAGCCCAGAATATGCTGCTGTAACTGACGCTCACTGAGTTGTAGCCAGTCTGCCGCAGGAATGCTGAGCCAGACCGCCTGTAGCTGTTGCTGATAGCTGCTTAAGGTTTGTTTGCTGTAAGCGCGTTCAAATTGCAGATAATGTAGGAATTGTTGCAACAACGGGTCCGGTGACGCAGCACCTGGCGGTGCGGGATCAGCAGCCTTGCTGGCCATAACGCGGCAGCACTAATGCCAGTACTTTGGCGATGTGGTCGATAAACAACGTATCCATGCTGGGCTGAAAGTGATCATCCAGTTGCGAGCCAAATGCCAGCAAGGCCAGCGGCTGATCGGCATGGCTAATCAGCAATAACGCCACCGAATGAATACCAGGCTGGAACAAAGTCGCCATTTCATCGCGGTTCAGCCGGCCGAAGTAATAATGACGGCCCTGCAAGCGGTGCTCCAGCACCATTTGGATCGCAGTAAAATTGTCGCCCATCGCCTCGTGATTAAACTCCAGCAAGTTACAGGCGTGCACGTGCGGCATTTTATTGGCAAAAGCACTGAGCGCGAGCCGGATATCGGTTTTTTGCCGGGCCGCTAATAAATCGAGGTGTAACTGGTTCAATGCAAAGAAGATATGTTCGTTCTGTCTGGCGATGCTCATCAGCCGGGTAATGTCTTCTTCCAGACCGCGTACCCGTTCGCGTTGTAATTCCATCTGGCGTTCAACTAATGACACCGCACCGCGCTGTGCATGAGGCAGGCGCAGGCGTGACAGCAATTCAGGATGATGCTGAAAAAAAGCCGGATGCTCCAGCAGGTACTGATACACCAGCTGGTCGTGCAGGTAAGCGTTGCTGATATCTTTTACGTCTGTGACGTCAGTCATAACACCAATTGTCCGTCAAACACATGTTCCGCCGGACCGGTCATTTTGACCGGCTGGCCAGGGCCGTTCCAACGAATTTGCAGACTTCCGCCCGGTAAGTCAACCCGAACCTGCGACTGCAGCGTTTTTTGCATCTGCCCGACCACTGCAGCAGCACAAGCGCCGGTGCCGCAAGCCAGCGTTTCACCAGCGCCACGTTCCCAGACGCGCAGTTTGATGTGACCGGGATTGAGCACCTGCATAAAGCCAATATTGGCGCGCTCCGGGAAGCGTTCGTGGTGTTCGAAAATCGGCCCCCATAACTTCACTGGCGCTGCGTCAATATCGTCGACCGTGATCACCGCATGCGGATTGCCCATCGAGACTACGCCGCATAAGGCCGTAGCGCTGTCGTTGCCGTCGTCGCCATGCAGGATGTAATTGAGTTCCTGTTTCTGCGCTTTAAACGGCACTTTCGCCGGTTCAAATTGCGGGATGCCCATATTGACGGTGACCTGACCGTCTTGCTCGACGTACAGCACAATCTTGCCGGATTTGGTGCTGACAGCAATTTTGTATTTATTGGTCAGGCCTTTATTACGGACAAACTTGGCAAAACAACGGGCGCCATTGCCGCATTGCTCCACTTCAGAGCCGTCCGCATTAAAAATGCGGTAGTGAAAATCCAGATCCGGGTCATACGGCGGTTCAACCATCAGCAACTGGTCAAAACCAATACCGAAATTGCGGTCGGCCAGTTGTTTGATTTGCTCTTTGGTCAGGAACACATTCTGGCTGACGGCATCCACCACCATAAAATCGTTGCCCAGACCATGCATTTTTGAGAACTGTAATAACATGCCGTCAAGTACCGCCTTGTATCAGGTTGGCAGCAGCTGCTCGCCGCGCCACAAATCTGCCCATTGTTCGCGTTGCCGCACCAAATGGACCTGATCGCCGTCGACCAGGATTTCAGCGGCGCGTGGCCGGCTGTTATAATTTGAACTCATGGTAAAACCATAAGCACCGGCCGAACGCACCACGAGATAATCACCCGGCTCGATTGCCAGATCGCGGTCTTTGCCGAGGAAATCACCGGTTTCGCACACCGGACCAACTACATCATAAGTCTGGGCCTTGATGGCTGGTTTCAACTGCACCGGAATAATGTTCATCCAGGCACTGTAAAGCGCTGGCCTGATCAGGTCATTCATGGCTGCATCGACAATGGCAAAATTCTTTTCCTGCCCCGGTTTTAAAAATTCAACTTTAGTTAACAGCACGCCGGCATTGGCCATGATGGCGCGGCCAGGTTCAAACACCAGCGTTAAATCCGGATAGGCTTCCAGTCGTTTTAATACTTCTGCGGCGTATTCGCTTGGGTGCGGCGGTGTTTCATCGAGATAAGTCACGCCAAGGCCGCCACCGATATCCAGATGCGACAATACAATGCCGTTATCTTTTAGCGTATCAACCAGCACCAGCAGTTTATCCAGTGCATCCAGAAACGGCTGGGTTTCAGTCAGTTGTGAACCGATATGGCAATCGACGCCACAGACTTTTAGGTGGCTCAGGCTGGCGGCGTATTGATACATCTGCGGTGCACGCAGAATATCGATACCAAATTTATTGGCTTTGAGGCCGGTTGAAATATAAGGATGAGTTTTGGCGTCGATGTCCGGATTAACCCGAATTGAAATCGGCGCCACTTTGTTTAACCGGGCCGCCACGCTTTGAATGCGGTCGAGCTCAGGTTCTGATTCGACGTTAAAACACTTGATACCGGTATTCAGCGCAAACTCAATTTCTGCTTCGGTTTTGCCGACGCCGGAAAACACCACTTTGGCCGGGTTACCACCAGCCTGTAATACACGGCGTAACTCACCTTCAGACACGATATCAAAACCACTGCCGAGCCGGGCCAGGATATTCAGCAGGGCAATATTGCTATTGGCTTTGACGGCATAACACACCAGATGAGCACGGTTGCCGGCGGCGTCAGCGAAAGCACGGTAATGCCGTTCAATCGTCGCGCGGGAATATACATAAGTGGGCGTGCCGAACTGAGCAGCGATATCTGCTAACGGGACTTGTTCGGCCAGCAGTTGCTGGTTTTGATACTGAAAATAATCCACCTGAATTTACCCTTGCTGATCGGATTGAACGGGTTGAGACGTAGCAGGCTTGGCCGGCGCAGGTTCTGCCGCTGGCGGCGGATCTTTGGGTAAAGTTAACGGGCCTTTCTGACCACAACCGGTCAGCAGCAACAGCGATAAACCCAGAATTCCAACCGATAAAGACGCAGCGTGCATGATTTTTATTTCTTTGAAGCTTGAGCGCTCTATAATCGCATCCTTAACAGCAAAAGCAAACAGGTGAAACGGATGAATGACGTAGAATATGATGAGTTAACCGACGCCGTCCTGCTAGCGGTGGAAGAAGCCTTTGAGCAGCTGGACCTCGACATTGATTCGGAAAATCATGGTGGATTAGTCAACGTGATTTTCCCGGACCGTAGTAAAATTGTGATTAACAAACAAGCACCTTTGCACCAGTTGTGGGTAGCGACCAAGTTCAACGGCCATCATTTTGAATGGCGTGACGGTCAGTGGATTGATAACAGAACCGGCACCGAGTTCTGGCAATTATTAGCAGATGCAGCCAGCAAACAGGCTGGTGTAGCAATCAGTTTCGGATAATCAGCGGATGAATAATCTTTCTTATGTAGATGTGGCCGCACAGGGCCCGGTTAAAGCGGCCGTAATTTGGTTACACGGCCTTGGTGATTCCGGCCATGGTTTTGCGCCGATAGTGCCGGAGCTGCGTTTACCGGCCGGTCACGGTATCCGGTTTTTGTTTCCGCATGCGCCGGAACGCCCGGTCACAATCAATAACGGTTTTGTGATGCGTGCCTGGTACGATTTAAAAACCATGGACCTACAAAACCGGGCCGACGAAGAAGGCGTGCGCCAGTCCGCTGCGCAGGTGCAGGCGCTGATCGACAAAGTGATTGCATCCGGTGTTCCGGCGGAAAAAATTCTGCTGGCCGGTTTTTCTCAGGGCGGCGTGATTGCGCTGCATTTATTACCGCGTCTGCCGTACAAAATCGCCGGTGTGATGGCGTTGTCCACTTATATGGGCATGCCGGATAAGCTCAAAGCCGAAATGAATGGACACAATAAAAGCACGCCGGTGCTGGTAGCGCATGGCACTATGGACGACGTCGTACCGCTCAGTGCTGGTAAGGCGGCGTTTGACAGCTTAAAATATGCCGGTTTCCAGGTCAGCTGGCTGGATTACCGCATGGCGCACAGTGTCTGCGCGCAGGAAGTGGCTGACTTAAGCCGTTTCATTCAGCAGCGCTTGCTGCAAACCACCGAGTCTTTGTAAGTAAAAGTGAGCCAACAGGAATAGATGGTGTCCGAAGCTGCATCCAAACTGACAGTCAAAGTGAAATTACATCCGGCGGCTTTGCCAGCGGAGACTGATACACCTGTTGTGCAGCCTGCACCCTGGTCAAAAACCCGGATAGCACTGGCGTCGCTGGTGTTAGTGGGGGCCGGGGTTGCCGGCTATCAATTCCTGTTGCGTCCTGTCGCACCTTTGAAGTCTGCAGTTGCTGCTGAGCCTGAACAGGCGGCACTGCAAAGTGCGGCGGTCACACCAACTCTGCAATCTGTGGCTGAACAAGCTGGACAAGCTGAAAGTGCTACAGCATCTTCGGTCACGCCGGAACTGAAAAGTGCTGTGGAGACAGCGCCACTGACTGAACAGGGCGCTCAGCCAGCATTGAGTCAAGCCGAAGTGGACATGCAGTCTAAACCGGCGACTAAGACGCCAGACTTAGCGCCTGTTGTACCAAAGAGTACCGCATCTGCTGACCAGACTACCGCTGTCAGCACGATGCCAGACGCTGCACCACAGGAAAGTGTGACCAAAGTCACGGCCAATACCAATACTGCCAACACTAATACTGCGAAAATCAATGCGGCGTTACCGGCCGGCTTCAGCCGCATTGTGCTGACCGATCAGATGAATAATCTGCAGCCAGGCCAAGCGGTGGGTCAGCAAATCCCGTATCCACGTATCAACCGGCTTTATCTGTTTACTGAGTTAACAGGCTATGCCGGCCAGATCCTGCGCCATCGCTGGTATTTTGGCGACACCTTACATACTGATGCGGTGCTGACCATTGAAGATTCGCCGTGGCGCACCTATAGCGAAAACTGGCTGCTGGATGATCAGCGCGGCCCATGGCGGGTCGAGATTGTTGATCAGACGCAAAAAGTGATCTTTCAGTACAGTTTCACTTATCAATAACGGCTATAATAGCGCCACTTTTTTTGCCGCCTGTCCGGAAGCCCGAACCGGCGGATCCTTGCTCCGATACACAGGTTTTCTGATGACTCAACGCGTACGTATCGCCACACGCAAAAGTGCTTTGGCGCTGTGGCAGGCTGAATATGTCAAAGCCCGGCTGGAATTTTTCCACCCGGGTTTAGTAGTGGAACTGGTGCCGATGTCGACTCAGGGCGACAAAATTCTCGATACCCCGCTGGCCAAAATTGGTGGCAAAGGTTTGTTTGTCAAAGAACTGGAAACCGCCATGCTGGAAGACCGCGCGGATATCGCGGTACATAGCATGAAAGACGTGCCGGTAGAGTTCCCGGAAGGCCTGATGTTATCCACCATCTGCGAACGCGAAGATCCGCGTGATGCTTTTGTTTCTAATCATTTTTCCAGTCTGGACCAGCTGCCGCAGGGCGCTGTGGTCGGCACCTCGAGTCTGCGCCGGCAGTGCCAGATCAAGGCATTGCGGCCTGATCTGCAGATCCGTGATTTACGTGGCAATGTGAATACCCGGCTGGCGAAACTCGATGCCGGTGAATTTGACGCCATTATCCTGGCTGCGGCTGGGTTGATTCGTTTAGGTTTCCACGCGCGCATTGCCGCCTATTTGCCGGTCAGTCAGAGCCTGCCAGCCAATGGTCAAGGCGCTGTTGGTATCGAATGCCGCAGTGATGATGCCGCAGTGCGGGCTTTGTTAGCGCCGCTGGAACATACCGCGACACGTCAGGCTGTGCTGGCAGAACGCGCGATGAACCGTGCGCTGCAGGGCGGTTGCCAGGTGCCGATTGGCGCTTTTGCCGAAATTGACGGTGATCAGCTGTATCTGCGGGGTCTGGTCGGCCAGTTAGATGGCCAGCAGATTTTACAGGCGGAAGTGCGTGGCGCAGCCATCGATGGTGAAGCTTTAGGCCAGCAGCTGGCCGGAATGTTACTGGCACAAGGTGCCGGCGCCATTCTGGCGGCCGTGTACGGCGAATCGCGCTGATTATGCTGCAGCTGCCGCCTGATCCATTCAGCGTATTAATCACCCGGCCGGCCGGGCGGGCGGACAGCTTGCTGGACGGTCTGGAACAGCTCAGTATCCCACATGCCTATCAGCCGCTGATCACCACCCAGCAGGTCACTGTGAAGCCGCGTGAACAGCATCTATTGTTGGATGCAGATCTGGTGGTGTTTGTCAGTATTGCGGCGGTCACTTGCCTTGAAACTCAGTGTGACCTGACCAAAGTGCAGGCGCCCCTGTTTGCTGTGGGTCGCACCACAGCCGCTGCATTACAGCGCGCCACGACTCAGGCGGTGACCGCACCGGACGACCAGCGCAGCGAAGGTTTGCTGGCGCTGCCGCAATTGCAGGACGTCGCTGGCAAACATATTGTGATTGTGCGCGGCAATGGCGGTCGTGAGCTGATCAAACAAGGGTTGTTAGCCCGCGGCGCCAAAGTCAGTTATATCCAGAGTTACAAACGGGTGCCGTTGCCGCTCGATGGTCAGCGCTTGTCTGACCAGTGGCGTCAGCAGCAAATACAATGTATCGTAGTGACCAGTAACGAAATTTTATCCCTGCTGTTTCAATCTTTGCCGGACGCTGCACACGACTGGCTGCGTCAGCGTTTCTGGGTATTGATCAGCCCGCGGATGCAGGAAACCGCTATCAGTTTTGGTATCCCGCAACAGCAGATTATGCAGGCCGACAGTGCGCATGATCAGGCGTTGCTCGATGCTATTTGTCAGTTAAGAAGGAAATTCCATGAGCGAACAGAGTCCGGTGCTGCCGACTGACAGCACGCCTGCTGCACCGAAACCAGCGGTAGCAACTGGTGGTAAACTGGCCCTGACGCTGGGGAGCCTGGCGTTGTTGATTGCGCTGGGTGCTGCCGGTGCAGCGGGGTGGGCGATTTATAGTCTGCAACCACAGCTGAATTCGATGTCGGAACAGCAACAAAGCCTGACCAATCAGCAGCAAAGCCAAATCAGTTTTTTCCAGAGCAAGCTGGATGAAATGCAACAGACTTTGCAGCAGCAGCTGACGGTAGTGGCCGCAGATGTAAACGGCAAGCTCGAACAACAGACACTGACCGCGCAAACTGAACTGCAAAAGTTACAAACCCAGCTGGATCGACAGTCCGGCAATATCAAAGGCTGGCAGCTGCTGGAAATCGATTATTTCCTGCGCCTGGCCGAACAAAAGTTATTCCTCGAACAGAATATCTCCGGTGTACAACAAGTGCTGGAGCTGGCGGAGCAACGCTTAAAACAAGCCAATGACCCCAGCCTGACTCCGGTGCGTGAAGCAATCGATCAGGATAAGCGGATGCTCGGCGAGCTGAATGCCCCAGATCTGAACCAGCTACACCTGACCTTATCCAGTCTGCGTCAACAAAGTCTGGTGTTGCCACTACGTCAATCCGAACGGCCAATGGACAGTGGCACCGAAGAAGAGATCAGTGAAGACAGCGCTGACTGGCAGGCCAATCTGGCGCTGTACTGGCGCAATTTCTGGCGTGGTTTGGTGCAGGTGCGGGCCAGCTTGCCGGAAGACGGTGTCAGCCTGACTGCCGAGCAGCAAATTTCCGTGCGAAATACGCTGACACAACAATTGCTGCTGGCAGAACTGGCGGCTATGCAGCATAACCAAGCGGTTTACGCGGCGGCTATTCAGCAAAGTGCCGACAGTCTGCAACGTTATTTCGCCGCCACTGAGCCTGCTGTACAACAAATGGCTGACGAGCTGGTCGTTCTGTCTGCATTGCAGGTCAGTCTGCCGTTACTGGCACCACTGAAGAGCCCCACCGTATTTGACGCTTACCGGCAGGGTACGTTGGACGCGGAGTCTGCATTATGATCCGCCTGCTATTCGCCATGGTTTTGCTGGCGCTGGCGATGTTGTTCGGGCCTGTGCTGGCCAACCATCCCGGTTATGTCATGCTGGTGCTGGGTGGTATCACGGTAGAAGCGACCGTGGTGGGAATGATCCTGAGCCTGACTGTGCTGGGTTTTGCGCTGTGGCTGGTTTGGTGGCTGTTCCAACGCTTGTTCCATCTGCCGAAAATTTCATTCAGCTTTTTGCGCTCGCGCAAAGAGCGCCGTGCGCGTCAGGCGCTGCAGTTAGGTCTAATGGCGTATGCCCGTCACGATTGGCAAGGCGCGCATCAGGCGTTCCAAATTGCCCATGCTGAACCAGAATGGGAACAGTTAAAACAAGTGATGGCGGCATACAGTGCGCAGCATGCGGGCCAACCGATGTTGGCGAACCAGGCGGCTGCTGCATTAGACCCGGACGAGCCGGCCAGCTGGTATGTAGTCGCAGATTTATTATTGCTGCAAAACAATGCCAGCGCAGCTGTGGCCTATCTGACGCCAAAGGCCGCTAACATTGGCAAAGACGGCAAACTGGGCCGGCTCTGGTTGCAGGCCTTGCAGCAGGCCGAACAGTGGCAAATGTTGCTGGAACAAGTACCGGTGGCGATCAAACTCCAGTGGTTTAGCAAAGCCGACTGGCAGAATTACCGGTTCAGTCTGTATCCGGCTGCGGTGCAGGGCTTAACCGAAAAAGGCCTGTTTGATGAACAGGCGGCTTTTTGGCAAGCCCTACCGGCACGTGAACGCAAGTCGCTGGCTGTGTTGCTTGGCAAAGCTGGTGCGCTGGCGGTGCAAGGGCAGGCCGAACAAGCGGAAAAACTACTGCTGGATAATTTATCGCTGCAGGATCTGCCGTTAGCCTGGCCAGCCATTCGCCGCATTCCATTGGGGCGTTCGGTGCTGGCATTGCGCAAACAGACTCAGCATTGGTTGCGCGACCATGCTAATCACGGTCATTTGTATGCGCTGCTGGCTTACTGCGCGCTGCAAGAAGGCGAAAGCGAGCAGGCCAACAGTGCCTGGCAAAAAGCGCAGCAATTCCTGCCGGCTTTTAAAGCCGAGACCATTTCCGGTTAACGCATGCTGGGCGCAGACGGTGTGACCACAACCGCTGCGCTGCTATCGCATGGTTTACCTGCGTTATGGCGCTCTGATGCCCGAATTCTGATCCTCGGTAGCTTGCCCGGCATCGCCTCGATTCGGGCTGCCCAGTATTACGCCCATCCCCGCAACCAGTTTTGGCCGCTGATGCAGCAGCTGTTTGACATCGAAGCGACACAACCTTACCCAGCGCGATTGCAGGCATTACAGCAGGCACAGGTCGCCCTATGGGACTTAATTGCGGCAGCCGAGCGGCGCGGCAGTCTCGACAGTGCGATTAACCCCAACAGTATTCAGTGTAATGACTTTGCCCAGTTACTGTCTCGATTGCCGCAGCTGCGCGCTGTTTGGCTCAACGGCGGCACAGCCGCAAAAAACTGGCACAAGCTGATAAAAAACGGCTTGCAGTTGCCGCCACAGGTGCAGGTGTTTACGTTGCCGTCGACCAGTCCGGCGCACGCTGCGCTTAGTTTTCAGCACAAATTGCTGGCCTGGCAGCAGGCTTATCAACAAACTTTCCAACAAAGGATGGAGTGAAGATGACACAGATCAGTTGGGATGATTTTATGCAGGTGGAATTACGCGCCGGCACTATTGTGGCAGCTGAGCCTTTCCCACAGGCGCGCAAACCAGCCTGGAAGCTGACCGTCGATTTTGGTGGGGAGATTGGCACACGCCGTTCCAGTGCCCAGCTGACAGCCTTGTATCAGCCGGAACAGCTGATTGGCAAGCAAGTACTGGCGGTGCTGAACTTCCCGCCGAAACAGATTGGGCCTTTTGTCTCAGAATGTCTGGTGACCGGGCTTTACCGCGAAGATGGTGCCGTGGTGCTGGCAGTGCCGGACCAGCCGGTGCCCAATGGCGCCCGGCTGGCCTGAAAAGCTATTATAAAACCGCTTTGAGTTCCTTCGCGGTAGCGTGACCTTTGGCAATTGCCGCATCCAGCAGTTTTTCACCTTCGGCTTTTTTGCCGTCGAGAACTAAGCGAGTACCTGCCCAAGATTGCACCACCGGATCTTGTTGTTCCAGCAGGTACATTTCCCACTCTGTGCGTAACGCAGCCAATGCGCGCTGCGCATCTATGCTGCCGTTACGTGCGGCTTGTTCCAGCCAATACTCATCAGTGTAAGTTTCCGGAATGCGCTGCGCCGTTAGCAAACGTTGCTTTTTTTTGTCATAAGCCTGGAGCCGATAAAAGCCCGCCGGGACATCGGCTTTTGTGATCTGCTGATTTAACAACGCTGAGTTAATTTTTTGCAGACGTTCGGCTTCACCGTCATGCACCGCAGTCACTACGCCTTTGTCATTCAAAGTGACAAAAGCATTTAAGTCGTAATTTGCTGGCAGTAATAATTCATCAGTGACCACTTTTGCGCTCGCAACAAAACTCTTGTCGATAGGGCCGAGTGCTGGCGGCAGAGATTTGTCGACAAACTGACTGAAATCACTATTGGTGCGGACTAATTGTAAGAGGTTGGCCACCGCATTCTGATGCTGTGGAGAGCCCAATGCCGAGAACTGCCACAGTTTATTGTCATCGAAAATAACCTGGACTTTTTTATGGTCAATTTCGCCAAGGCTGAATGTCAGCAAAACTCGCCCTATGGTCTTGTGCTCGCCCGGGGCATATTTCCAGCGTTTTAAGGCACGGATCGCATCGCGTTCAAACAAACCTTGCGGGTAAGAATTGAGCACGTCAACGGCGTCAACATCACCTTTTTCGTTAATCAGCAAGCGCATGGTGACAGATCCGAACATGCCTTTTTGTGCGGCTTTTTTTGGATATTCTGGTGGGATACGGCGTATAGCTTCGCGGTTATGATCGAGCGCTGCCTTCGTGGCACCCTCATGACGCGGTTTTATTTGAATTTGATGTTCTAGCTGTGCCAACAAGTCAGCGGCTTGTTGCTGTTGGGCTGCGGATAATGTGGGTCTGACTTTATCAGCCAACGTTTTGGCTGTCGGATGTTGGTGTGCAGCGGCAAAATCAAAATAGGCCTGCGCTTTTACCAAATCACGTGCTTGTCCTTCCGCATTGTAAGCCATAGCCCCTAAATTAAAGGCTGCTTGCTCGTTCGCGAGAGGTAACAATGCCGCAAACTCTTGCTTAGCTAGGGGATAGTCTTTTTTTTCATATGCTTGCAGCGCAGTTAATAAGTCAGCTTGCGCAGTAAAAGTGCTTAATAGCAGCGCCAGTAACGGAAGTTTACGCATCAGAAGTTCCTTTTCGGGGTAAAACGATAGTCTATACCGATAATTGTTACATAACCACTGCAAATAATTAATATATTGCTTGCGATTTTCCCGTTTTTGCTCGATTGACAGCAGGGGCAGCCCTACCGCATATTAAAACTCTCCTGATGCAATTTTATGCAGAGTGCTTGTGATGCCGCAGAACCAAATCCCATGGTTGTCGCTGCCACAACAGGTTGATAAACCTGTCAATCTGCACGCCTGCGCCACTGATTACCACTTGTCCGAGTGGTTCGACCTATAAGTTTTTTCCCCACTGAATAATCCGGAATTCCGGCACCCTGCTGTCTTGCGCCAGCCTGGTTCCTGAAGTCATCGGCCTTTTTGGCCGAGCATCGTTCGACGTTCAAACACACAACAACAAAAACAGGAAAGCACTAATGAAAGCAACGTTCAAAACCGTCGCTATGGCGACTATGTTATTGGCGGGCAGCCCTGCGCTGGCCGCTTGTCTGCAACAGGAAGCGGAAAACAACAACACTGAAGCAAAAGCCAATCCGGGCCTCTGTAGTGGCCAGGTGGTCAATGGCAGCATCGGTAGTAGCACTGATGCGGATTGGTTTAGTTTTGATACCACCAGTACCGGGGATATCAGCATCAGCCTGAGTCATGGCACCAGTGCCGATTTTGATTTTTATCTGTATCGCAGCAGCGGCAGTTATATTTTGTCGGGCCAGAGTAGCAGCAGGCCGGAAACCGGCACCTATCGTGCGGCGACTGCCGGCAAGCACTTTATTAAAGTGGCGCGCTACAGCGGTACCGGCAGTTATGGCCTGACCGTGACCTTTAACGGCAGTGCCACGGGTGGCGGCGGTGGAACCACACCACCAACGAGTTGCAGCTATGGTGCCCGCCCGGCCAAACCTAGTAATCAAACCAGCTATTTATTGGGCGGCAGTGCTGATGTCTGTCCAACCTTAACGGCAGGACAGGGCGCGTTGCTGCTGATGGGCGGCGGCACCGATGTGGACGCAGCGTTCAGTAACAGAGTCGGACCGCAAATCAAAGCGGGCAATATCGTCGTGCTGCGTGCCGCGGGAACTGATGCATACAACACCTATTTACAAGGGTTAACCGGTGCGGCGTCGGTTGAAACACTGATTGTTGATACGGTCACGAAAGCCAACTCGGCCTATGTCGAATGGGCGATCAAATCGGCCGAAGCGGTATTTATCGCCGGCGGCGATCAGTCCGCTTATCTCAACGCCTGGCAAGGCACACTGGTGCAAACAGCGCTGAAGCATGTCTATGACAAAGGCGGTGTGGTCGGCGGGACTTCGGCCGGTGACCATGTGCTGAGCCAGCATGTCTATGATCCGGATGGTGTCAGTGGTGCAGTCAGCGCTGAAGTAGTGACCGATTATTGCCATAACACTATCAATATCAGCAGTAATTTCCTCAGCTTCCCGCAATTGGCCAATACACTGAACGACACTCACTTCCGTCAGCGCGACCGGATGGGCCGCTCTGCCGTGTTCCAGGCCAAGCTAGGCAGTACCGGCCGTGTGATTGCGATATCAGAAGCAACGTCGTTGTTTGTCACGGCGGATGGTCAGGGCATCGTCGACGGCACCAATGAAGTCTATGTACTGCGCGCTGATGCACAAACGCAATACACCCAAACCACCTGTGGCCAGCCAGTCGTGATCAAAGACTTACTGCGCTTTAAACTGTTACCGGGCGAGAGTTACAACCTGCTCAGCAACAGCACGACCGTGACACCAATTCGCATCAGTATCGACGGTCGTAATACATCCTTCTATACGCCGACTAGTCCTTACTAAGCGGTTTTTGTCACCGGCTGCGGCGCAGTGGACGTGCGTTGCAGCTGGTGCGCAGGCATACCGCCGGCCAGCCAGTTCAGCAATGGCTGGCGGCGGATGATTTCATACCCCAGGCCACAGCCGAGCACGGTCAGGCTGATGAGCAGCATGGCTTCAAGCCCATCATTCAGCTGCAAAGGTTGCAGCGCCACCGCGAACACCACGGTCAGGGTTTGATGCAACACGTACCAAGGCAGGATCGCCGCTGATGCGTACCGACGGATTTTTCCGGCCGGATCAAACGCCGGTTGTTGCAGATATTGCGCGGCGAATGCCAGCGCAACGCCAAGCCAGGCCCAGTGATTCAGCACGGTACAGAGGCTGAACAGCAGCTGCAGGCCAATCGCGTCGTCGTCCAGCCCGTCAAAAACATCATGATTGTCCAGTACCAGCAGTGCATAGCCCAGTAATGCCGTTACTAAAAAACCGTAGCGCCAGCGCGGTAATGCCGCCCACCACTGCCGTTGCAGCGCCAGCAAATAACCGGCAACAAACACCAGGCCATATTTGGCATGGTTATACCAATCGTCGAGCAAGGCATGGGTGCTTGGGAAAGCGTCGCGTAAGGTCCAAACGGCCCAGAGATGCAGCGCAATCAGCAGCGTCGCAAAAAGCCAGCCTGGAATTGAGCCCGCTCTAGTCGCGAGGCGCTGCAGCAGACCATGCAACGGCAATAGCAGCACCGAATAGCAGAATAAATAAGGGATAAACCACAGGTGATTCCAGGTCAGCAGGCCAATCGGGCTGTGGTGCTCACGTAATAAATCAGTATTAGGATTGATATATTGCCACCAGAACTGCAGGTAACCCGGCTCAATCAGCTGTTGGCTGCGGGCTTCGAAATAGACTTGTGGCACCACCACAACAAACATGCCAAACAGCAGCGGCACCAACAACCGGCTGCTACGCAGACGCAATAACGTCCAGCCACTGAATTTGGGCCTGGCCATGGCCAGCGCCATGCCACCGAGCAAAAATAACAGTGACATCCGCCATGGATTGGTCAGTTTCATCAGATCCTGTAGCCACTCATAGGTCTGGCTGTTTTTCACATGCCAGCCCCAGTCTGCCACGTAATACATACCGCAGTGATACAAAATAAGCAGCGCAAATGCCGCGATACGCAGCCAGTCCAGATCGGCTCGACGCTGTTGATAAGGTTGTGTCATGCTGAAGTCCAAAAAATGTTGGTCCAAGGTAAGTGGTATTGCAGCTGAAAGGGCGCGCAGACACCATTGGGCAATTGGTTTGTGGTGGATTTCAGGGATAACAGGTGGATAGCTGTGACGAAAACTGTTGAAGACATCACGCGAGGCCGTGACCAGCACTGGTGGATAGAGACCATCAGCCAGCGCCCATTGCTGTATGCCTGGCTGATTTATGCAGTGTTTATCATGCTGAATAACAGTATCGAAGCCAATACGGTCTGGCTGGAGCACAGTCGCAACCCACTAAATACATTAGATTGGTGGGAGCCCTGGTTATGGGAAATCAGCAGTGCGATCAGTACTTTGGTGTTGGCGCCGCTGTTGTTTTTAAGTTTTGACCGTCAGCCACTACGCTTTGGCCAGCCCCTGCAGCAATGTCTCTGGCATTTTGGCGTGTCTTTATTGTTTTGTTTGGCGCATGTCGCACTGATGGTGGCACAGCGTGAACTGGTCTACGGCTGGACGGGGGATGATTATGACTTCGGGCCTATCGCACGGGAGCTTTGGTATGAATACCGCAAAGATGTTTGGGGTTATCTGAATCTGCTGGTGACTTATCAGCTCTGCGCTATGGTATGGCGGCGCATACGCGGCGAAGCCTCAGTGCTGGCGGCTGCTGAAACCGACGGGCCTCAAAACGACCAGACAGATGCAACACCAGATGCGTCACAAAGCCAGTTACAAAGTCAGTCACAAAAAGAGCCACAGTGCAGACCGCTGCAACATCTGCTGGTGAAAAAGCTCGATAAAGAGTTTTTACTGGAAGTCAGCGCCATCGAGTATCTGGAGGCCTGCGGCAACTACGTCAATCTGCATAGCCAGGGCCGGATCTATCCGCTGCGCAGTACGCTTTCGCAACTGATTGAACAGCTGGGAAATCAGGGGTTCAGCCGGGTACACCGCAGCTTTGCTGTGAACCACACTGTGGTGGCTGAACTGAGTTACGAACCGAGCGGCGATGGTGAGATCCGCTTAAAAAGCGGCGTCACAGTGCCGCTGTCACGCCGCTACAAAGATGATTTTCGCGCCGGGCTTTTACCTGTCCGCTAATCAGCCAAGCTGTTGCGGGCTCAGGGGGCAAAACCGGCGTGATGTCAGCGGTGACTCAGTCGGTTAAATGGGTGCTGAGCCGCGCCAGTAATTCGCCTTCAATCGCGACGGCTTTGCCACTGCGCTGATCCAAACATACAAAAGTGATGTCGGCGTCAGCGACCACAGTATCCGTGCCGGCAACGGTCACCACCTGATGGATCACCGCACTTTTACCGCCAATTTTCGAAAACTGTGTGGCAATCTGCAGCGTCTGACCATTGGTGGCGGCATTGCGGTAGTTGATATTGATATTGACGATGACCCAGGCCAGACGCTGGCTGGTGAAGTAATCGACATCGCCGCAATCTTCCAGATAGGCCCAGCGCGCTTCTTCCAAAAATTCCAGATAACGCGCGTTGTTGACGTGTTGATAAATATCTAAATGATAACCCCGGACTTTAATTTGCGTCAGATGTGGCATGCCTTGCTCTCTGGTTGGACCTGTTTTGTTGCATTGTGCAGAAAATGCGGATTGCCGGCAATCAATTTGACGACAAGCCTGAGCCTTTGGACCGCCGCCGCCACACCCACCATCCGGCCACTGTCAGCAACATCACAGCGCCGCCGATAGCCAGATCACGTTGGCGTGGCAAGCCGGCTGTGAAGTTCGCCTGTAGCCGGTTGGCAGCACTTTTCGCGTCAGGCTGCGGGCAGCGGATACCAAAATCAGCACCCCAGGGCACATAAGCGCCATGCTGCAGATAACGCTGGTAATACTGCTGCGCGATTTCCGGCTCGCGGTTGATCAGCCAGGTCGTTGCCGCGCACAAGCTGGCCGCATACGCCTGGCTGTTTTGCGGCCACAAATCGGCACTTTGCGCTGCGAGATCAGCCGCGACATAACGATAATGGAATCGTTTATCCGGCATTGCCGCGGTCTGTGTCAGCCGCTGCTGTTCTGCCGCCGGGATTGGCCACAGTGGCGGCGTGCTGTCGGCATAAAACTCAAATTGACCGTAAAACACCTGATAATCCGGCGCCCCTTCATAACCCAGCAGTTCCAGACCATGCTGGCGGGTCAGTCGGGCGAGCTCAAATAACGCATCGGCACGCGCTAACTGGCCCAAATCAAGCTGCAGACGGATACCGATGTTTTCCAGCGTGTTTTGCAGCGCACCGGCCTGACTCTGTTGCATCAGTACCTGATACTGCTGCGCCAGCTGTTGCAGTTGCGGCTCGACAAAATAACGCTGCGCAGTGTCGGTCTGACCTTCGCGCAATAGACGACGCGCCAGCAGCTGACGCAGCAGCGTATTAGGTTCGGTATCGCCAAACCAGGACCATTGGCTTTGCGCTTTGGGCGTACCCGCCGGTACTTCAGTGTCGACAAACTTTTGTAATTCAGCGGTGGTCAGCACACGCTCGGCGATGTAGGCGGTATCCTGCCAGAACTCGCTTCCGGCCTGGTACAGTAACCGCATCGCCTGCAGATACTCACCGCGCTGCAGCGCGAGTACGCCGGCTTCTGCTTCAACCCGGCATTGCGTTTGCAGCTGTTTGCGGCTGATTTGGCGGCTAAAAGCTTCGTCATATTGATATTCAGGCGCTTTCGCCGGGGCTGGCAACTCGGTTGGAAAGGCTTTGCTGGCTTTGGCGTAAGCCGACGCGGCGGCGGCTAAGTCGTTGCTGCGTAGCGCCAGTTTGGCACTGAGCCACCATTTCAGCGGGCTGTCGGTGGCTTGCTGTAGCAACGTTGCGGCATTGTCATACTGGCCTTGTTGATAGCTCACGGCGGCCAGCTCCAGCGCGTTGGCGAGCTGAATATCAGGCGTTTGTTGCAACAGCTGCAATAAGCGTGTCAACTGCTGCGGCGCGCTGTATTGCAGCCCGGATAACTGACTGAATAGATAAAGACTGAGTAAACGGCTGACGGCAGGTTGGGTCAACAGCGGTTGCAGTTCTGCGTCTGGTTTAGCGAGTAGTTGCCGGCTCAGTTGCAGCAAAGAGGCGTAACCGGAAGCATCGTAATGCGCCTGCGTTGCATACAAGCCAATCGCGGCATGCCACTGCTGCTCTGCTAAGTGCAGCCGCGCTTCTTCCCCCAGACTGGCAACAGCCAGTTGCAGCGGATCGGCCAGCCCTTTGTTCACTTCAGCGCGCAGTTGCTGCCACAGCTGAATGGCTTGTGCCGGATCGTTCGGCGCTTGCAATCTGGCCAGACTATAGAGTGCCCAGCTGCGTCTTTGGCTTTGTGCGGCGGCAGGTAAAGCCAGCACTTGCTGAAACAGTGCGGCGGCGGCTTTAGGGTCTTGTGCAAATGCCACTGCGCCAGCGGTATACAAACGCAGTTCTTCGCTGAGATCTTTGCCGGCCTTGAGTGCTGCAGCTGCATCCGGTTGCTGGCGCATCGCCGCAACCAGCTTAGCGTCGTCGGCAGGCAATAACTGTTGTTCAGCCTGTTCAGTGGCACTGACCAGCCGGTCGGCCTGATAGTCATACTGACTGTGAAAGGCTTTTTCCGGCACAGGCCAGGACGCCGGCAGACTGGCTAGTTGTGTCACCAGCACCGCGAATTCCGGCTCTGGCAGGTTTTGCAGATGAGTGCCGCGTTCGGATAACAACTGCAGGGGGAAATCCGGGCCGCAGCTGTAAACCGGGGCGCTGCTGAGACTTAACAGGACAACAGATGCCAGTGCTGAAAAACGAATATGCGTCATAAAAATCCCTTTAATCCGTTGGTGGGCTAATGCTTTGTAACTGCTGACAGCGTAACCAGGCTAGAGTCAGCTGTTGTTGCGGCGCGATCAGCGGGGCGTCGACATGGTTTGCCTCGCGCTTTAGCAACCAGTCGGCGCCATGTTGTTGCCACTGATAACCATATTGTGCATCACCACCCAGACATTGTACGCCGTGAAACCAAAGTGTGTCCGGCAGCGTCGCATCGAGATTGCCACTGTTTTGCAGCTGAATATCAAATCGGCCCTGGTCTTGTGTCAGCTCAGTCTGCAGCTTTTCGACCAGCGCTTCGCCCCGTACCAGTGCCTGTAAAGTGACTAGAGGCCAGCTGCGCTGGTCATCCGGCAACGGCAGGCGAAACCAGACCAGTCCCTGGACCTGCGGTAATGACTGGCGGCGCAGCCAACTTAAAAAATCTGCCACAGCCTGCGGCCGGCTGAGTAAAGCCTGACGTTGGCCAGCAATGGGCAGCGGCGTTTCACTTTCGACACGGCCACCATCGGCGGTGCTAATTAACGCTGAATGATAGGCCGGCAGCGCCAGAAACAGCGGACAGGGCGTGTGCGCTGCGGCGTTTTGAGTCCATTGTTTTGCTTTACTGCTGTCAAATAAGCCTTGTGATGGCGATAACACCGAGTGCAGTTGCAAGGTCAGCTGGTCGGCAGCCTGACATAAAGCCGGATAATCCGCAGACTGCAACCAATCCGGCAGCGCGGTGATCTGTAACGACAATTGTGTAGGCAATAAAGGGCGCAGTTGCAGCAGCCAGTCACGATAGGGTGCTAAAGCTGAACGGGCAGCGTCATAGTCAATTTCGATGGCCTGAAGTTTGACTCCGGCTTGCTGCGCTGCGGCTATCTGCGGCGTCAGTTGTTGCCACAACACTGCGGCCGTCGGCAGTTGTCGTAGCTGTCCGTCGAGACGCAGCACCAGCGTGACCGGGCGCTGATCGGTGGCTAGCAATTGCCAGTCAGGACGGGCAGTGGTCCAGACCGGACCGGTGCTGCTGAGATGATATTGCAGCGACAGCAGCCGCAGCGCCTGAAAATCGGCGCGGCTTTGTGCGATCGCTTCGGTATGCGCAGGTCGCCAGATACGCTGCCAGATATAGAGGTGCTGAGTGAGTGGTTGAGCCGCAACATTCGGCGATAGCGCTGGCCTGCAGCCAGTCAAAACGGCCGACAAACCGATTAGCAACAAGCTGACACCACCGATCTGCAGTCGCCAGTTTGCGCAGCGTACCGGCAGACTCCGATTAGTCACATTCAAATTGCTGATCAGTAATTTGTTGCCAGACGGCAGGCCGCCGGCCTTGTTGCTGCTGGATGTCACGCTGGCGCCATTGCCAGTGCAGCGCTTGATGGGTCAGCCGGGTAATCCAGTTCGCTTGAAACACTACCCAGGGCAAAAACGGGTTGGAGCGATTGTAAAACCAAATTTCGCGGCGGCTGCGGCCTGACTGCGCTTCTCCGCGCGCATGAAAACCATGCGTGTCGGCCAACACCAGTGTATTAGCCCGCACGGTCATCGCTTTTGGCTGCGGTAGTCCCAGCATCTCCAGCTCGGCCGCGCTGATGCGTAATGAGCCTTTTTCGGAAAAGCCATCCGGTTCGCGGCGGATGTTGATGCTTTTACGATACTCCCAGCACAACCGGCGCCAGGTTAGCCGATGAGAACCGGGTACATAAGTAAAAGGTCCATCTTCCGGCACAACGTCCTGCAGGAACAACCAGCCTTTCATCGTCGGATGAAATGTATCGCTGTGCAGCGTTTTTTGTGGATCTGCGCCAGCATTTCGGGCGCCATTGCGGATCACCTGTGCGTAGCTCAGGGTGGGCAATTTGCTGGCGGCGGTGTAACAAAGCAAGGCGCGTAACAGCGGTAACTGTAGCAACAGGTCGGTCGATGGTTTTGTTTGTGCCGTTTTCTCATCCAACAGGTAACGTTGCGTCAATGTATCGGCTTGGGTGAGCTGGCGGCATTGGCCGTTGCCCTGCTGGCAGTCGGCCTGAAGTTGCGCGAACTGCTCTGGCGGCAGGAAATCCTCGAGCAGCAGATAACCGTCGCGGCGAAATCGAGCCCGCAAGGTAGCTGGAACCGTCAGCGCCAGCTGCGCCCGCCGCAGGCGAGCAAAGGCATGTGCCAGCAGATACCGCAGCACATGGAGGCCTAAGCGGTTCAGCCAGTAGTGACCAATCAACGGGTTGTCTTTAAATGATTTGCCACCGGTCAGCAGTTCAAACAGCCAGACCGGCCAGTACCAGAGTCCCTTCCAGCGCATGGTTAAATCCAGGCAAAAGCGTCGGCGTACATATGACCACGCTCAGCGCCGGCCGTCAGGAACACATCGCGCACCGCTTTGACCATCGGGAATGGCCCGGCGATATAAATGTCATAGCCAGCCAGTGAAGGGATGTCTGCCAATAAGGCTTCATGCACCAGACCAGTGCGGCCTGTCCAGTCTTGACCTGGCTCCTGCAGCACAGTCACCAGCTGCAAACCCGGCCGTAGTTCCTGTAATTCAGCCAGTTCTTGTTGATAATACAAGGCGGCTTCGTTGCGCAGTCCCCAGTACAGTTTTACGGCGCGTCCATCCGGCTGCTGCGCCATGGCTTTGGCGATGCTGCAAGCATAAGAAAAACCGGTGCCACCGGCCAACAGGATCACCGGACGGTTGCTATCCGGACGCAAGTAAGCTTCGCCAAGACCAACCTGGATCAGCACTGTCGGGTTGTCCTGCAGGTGCGTTAACGCCTGACCGGCATAAGCATCGGTCACGTTGCCGCCAATCTGCAGTTCGATGTATTCATCACCCGGCGCGCTGGCAATCGAAAAGGGCCGTTTGTCGCTGTCCGACAAAAAAATCTGCAGGTACTGGCCGGGCAGATAATGTACCGCTTCCTGTGGTTTTAACCGGACGCGGCGCACACCTGCGGTCAGGGTGTCGATACTGATCACATCGGCCAACACTTTATTGCTGGCATGGGCTGAAAACTGTTCTGACATCGGTTTTTCGTCTCTGCCGGCTCAGGGCCGGATAAATGGATGGTGTAACACCAGATCACTGTCGGCAAAGGCCTGACAGCCATACACAAATTTTTGTTCGATATCCGCCGGACTGAGCGGCGACGGCTCGTCGTAACGCACTTCGCCACTTTTTAACCGGCAGACGCAAGAGGTACAAACGCCCTGACGACAGCGGTGCGGAAAATCGACACCGGCGCTTAAAGCCGCTTCGAGCAAGGTTTCTGCCGGGCTGACCGTGAAGGTTATGCCGGCGGGTTCAATCCGTACCTGAAATCGGCTGTCTGTCATTAGTATAAGCCTCTTGGCTGCACCGGCAGTGGAATGCCGAGCGAATCCCACATCTCATCAACTTTTTGCTTGATATCTTCGCGCATCACAATAGGTTCACCCCATTCGCGTGTGGTTTCACCCGGCCATTTGTTGGTCGCATCCATGCCCATCTTCGAGCCGAGGCCCGACACCGGCGAAGCAAAATCCAGATAATCAATCGGCGTGTTTTCGATGAGCGTAGTATCGCGCGCCGGGTCCATCCGCGTGGTAATGGCCCAGATCACATCCTGCCAGTCGCGGGCGTTGATGTCATCATCACAAACGATCACAAACTTGGTGTACATAAACTGGCGTAAAAACGACCAGACGCCCATCATCACGCGTTTGGCATGTCCAGGATATTGTTTTTTCATCGTGACCACGGCGAGGCGGTAGGAACAGCCTTCCGGCGGCAGATAAAAATCAACGATTTCCGGGAATTGCTTTTGCAGCAGCGGAATAAAGACTTCATTGAGCGCCACGCCGAGAATGGCTGGTTCATCTGGTGGCCGGCCGGTGTAAGTGCTGTGGTAAATCGGCTGTTCGCGGTGCGTGATGTGCGTGACAGTGAACACCGGGAACGAATCGATTTCATTGTAATAACCGGTGTGATCGCCGTATGGGCCTTCCGGCGCCATTTCGCCCGGTTCCAGATAACCTTCCAGCACAAATTCGGCACTGGCCGGCACCTGCAAATCATTGCTGATACATTTAACCACTTCGGTGTTGTCGCCGCGCAGCAGGCCGGCAAAGGCATATTCAGACAACGAATCCGGTACCGGCGTCACCGCGCCTAAAATGGTCGCCGGATCGGCACCTAAGGCCACAGACACCGGGAAGCGCTGCCCCGGATGGGCTTTTTGCCATTCGAGAAAATCCAGCGCGCCGCCGCGATGTGATAACCAGCGCATAATCACTTTGTTTTTACCAAGCACCTGCTGGCGGTAGATGCCTAAATTCTGCCGCTCTTTGTGCGGACCGCGGGTCACGGTTAAACCCCAGGTGATGAGCGGCGCGGCATCGCCGGGCCAGCAGGTCATCACTGGTAATTTGGTCAGATCGACCGCGTCGCCGCTTTTCACCACTTGCTGACAAGGGGCTTTGCGCACCTCTTTGGGCGACATATTCAGCACTTGCTTAAAAATCGGCAGCTTGCTGAACGCGTCTTTTAAGCCTTTTGGCGGCTCCGGCTCTTTTAAAAACGCCAGCAATTTGCCGACTTCGCGCAGCGCCGACACTTCAGTCTGGCCCATCCCCAGCGCCACGCGCTCAGGGGTGCCGAACAGATTCGCCAGCACGGGAATATCGTAACCTTTTGGATTTTCAAATAATAAGGCGGGGCCACCAGCACGCAGCGTGCGGTCGGCAATTTCGGTCATCTCCAGCACCGGATCGATTTCGGCGCTGATGCGATGCAACAGGCCACGTTGTTCCAGTTGCGCGATGAAGTCACGTAAGTCTTTGTATTTCATTAAGGACCTGCTGAAAAGGCGCCGGTAATGGACCGGCATTATACAGTGAAGCCTGCGCGCGCCAAGCAAGTCCGCAGGATCAGATGATTATTGCTTTGGCTGGTTACGGGGCTGAAGCTGTTTTAGCGCACTATGCACCGAAAAGTCATACTGCTGTTGATTGGGATTGTTGGTGCGACTGAAGCGCCTAAAATCGATACTTTGCCATTGCCCGGGGCGCAATAATGGCTGATATGCCGCCAGATTGTGCTGGGTTAATACATCTAACTGTAACAGCGGTACATCTGGCATCGGCTGCGGCAAGTTGCCGTGCTGATGGTCATAAATGAGCACCATAGCAAAAGCCGCCATGGTGAAATGCCCGCCAATCGAGGCTTGCATCTGGCCTGCCGCGATCGCCTTCTGCGCTTCAGGGATCCAATCAAAGCCGCCGATGCAATAGGTGCCAGCTGCCACAGGTTTCAGGCTATCCAGCGCACCGAGGGCCATCCAATCTGAAGCAGCCCAAATCAACCGGCTTTGTGGATAGCGCCGCAACAGTTGCGTGGTTTGGCTGGCGGCCGTTTCGCGGTCCCATTTACCGTTGACGATTTGGTGGACGACGCCCTGACGTTGCCGCATCGCATGAAACACGCCCTCAGCCCGCTGTTCGGTCTCCAGATTGTTCATGCCGTTGATGCCAATCAGTTGGTCGGCGTCTGGGCAAGCTTGTTGCAGCGCGACGGTCATCTGCTCACTGGCGATCGCATTGTCGTAATACAATTCGGCCAACCAGTTTGGATAGATCTCGCCAGGACGCCCAACGCTGGGGGCTTCTTCCGGCAGCCACATATGTTCCAGCGTGACGATTTTTGTTGGATATTTGGCCAGTAGCTGCATCACCTGAACCCCGGCGCCGGTATAGGGCTGCACAATGGCATAGTCTGGCTGGTGTTTTTGCAGATATTCAGTGAGTTTTTGTTGCTGTAACAGGCGGTTCGCATCGCCGTTGATAATGGTGAGATCAAAATCTAATTGTTTTGCCGCGACTCGGGCAACGGCTTCGACCTGCATAAAAAATGGGTCGGCTTCCCACGACGGGTTTACAAACAACACCGACGGTCGGGCACTTGCGAAAAAAGGCCACAAACAAGCCAATAATAGCCAACGCATTTCGGTATTCTCATACTCGGCCAACACTTGTGTACAGTGTATGCTGTTCCTGTTATTGCCGGCAATATTACGTTGTCGTGCTTATTTTACTGGTCAAGGCGAGGGACAGTCTTTTAATATAAGCCATCCAGATGTCTGAAGGTGAGTTCATGAAAGTTGCTACACGGATTATCCATGCCGGTCGAGACCGCAAATGGGCAGGGTATAGCGTCAACGTGCCGGTGGTTCGCGCCTCTACCGTCGTGTTCGAAAACATGGCCGAAATGAAACATGCGGTGCGGCATCGTGGCGAGCACGTGCCTTATTATGGCCGGCGTGGTACGCAAACCCATTTTGCCTTCAGTGATGCCGTCTGTGAGTTAGAAGGTGGCGCCGGTTGCGCATTATACCCAAGCGGAGCAGCGGCCATTAGCGGTGCTTTATTGGCGTTTCTCAAAGCCGGTGACCATCTGCTGATGGTGGACGCGGCCTACGAGCCGACCCGCGCACTGTGCGACAAAGTGTTAAAGCCGCTTGGCATTGAAACCACTTATTATGACCCTTTGATTGGTGCCGGTATCGCGGCATTGATCAGGCCGAATACCCGCGTCATTTATCTGGAATCGCCATGTTCACTGACGATGGAAGTGCAGGATGTGCCGGCGATCTGTGCTGTGGCTAAATCCCACAACATCGTGACTATTATCGACAACACCTGGGCCTCGCCGATCCTGTGTCAGCCTTTTGAGCTGGGTGTTGATATTTCGATCCAGGCCGCAACCAAATATATCTGCGGCCATTCTGATGTGATGCTGGGCACCGCCAGTGCCAATGCCCGACACTGGCCGCAGCTGCGTGAGCACAGTTATTTGTTAGGCTACTGTGCCTCGGCCGATGATGTGTATCTGGCGGCGCGCGGCTTGCGAACGCTTGGCGTGCGGCTGGCACAGCATCAACGTAATACCTTGCAGGTGATCGAATGGCTGGCCCAACGACCGGAAATCGAAACTATTTTGCATCCGGCCTTGCCGCAACATCCGGGGCATGATTTGTTTGTCCGCGATTTCTCTGGTAGTAACGGTCTGTTTTCTTTTGTGCTGAAACAAGGCGATTTAGCCGCGGTAACAGCCTTTGTCGAAGGGATGCAGCATTTTAAAATGGGCTTTTCCTGGGGCGGTTATGAAAGCCTAGTACTGGCGAATCTGGATGTACAGGCACTTCGCACGGCGACATCATGGCCTTACAAAGGGCCGCTGATCCGTCTGCATATCGGCCTGGAAGACCCAAGCGACCTGATCGCCGATTTAGCTGCCGCGTTTGACCGGTTACAGACAATTCAGCGAGATCACAATGCCGGTTAATCGCCGGCAATAGATTTGCGCTATAGTCAGTTTTTATCCCCGACGGTGGAACTTGCTGATGCGTCTGTGGTGCCCGGTGTTGTGGTGCATGTGGAGCCAGTGTGTTGTTGCGGCTGAATGCCCAGCACAGCTGCGAATGGCCTATAACGCCAGCTGGCGGCCTTATGTTGAAGTCACTGACGAAGTGGTCCGCGGCAGTGATATTGATTTGATCCGGCAGTTGCTATCAAAGGTCAGCAGTCGTCTGCAGCTGCAGTTCGTGCCGGAAAAACGCGCGATGCACATGTTGCAACAAGGCCAGGTCGATATGCTGTTTGCGGCATCTTATACGCCACAACGTGCTGAATTTGCCTGGTTCAGCGATGCCTATCGTAAAGAACAGAACGTGGTGCTGATCCACCGGCAAACCTTATCGCTGTATCCTGAATTGCGCCAACGCGAGGCGTTTCTGGCACTGGCGCAGCGCAAGTTGATTGGCGTGTATAATCCGGCCGGGTTTTATGGCGACACATTTGAGCAGCTGAAGCAACAGCCTGCGGTCAAACAACGCAGTCTGGCAGTGTATGAACCCGAGCGTCGCTTGGATCTGATCTCTGGACGCCGAGCGGATTACACCATTGCAGACAATGCTGCTGTGCAGCTTGATCTGGCTGCCCGCAAAGACGGTAGCCAGTTTGAGATCCTGCCGTTTTTTCTCAACGAAGCTGACATCCATCTGATGCTGAGCAAAGTTACAGTGCCGCAAAGTTGTGTGCTGGCACTGAATCGTCAGCTTACTGTTCGTGAAAAAACGACTCCAGTGACTGACCGGTCAGTTTTGGGATCCGACTGAATACAAACCAAATCGCGCCCATCATAATCAGCGTCGACGGGATCGCAATCACCGGATAACTCAGCGCCGTCATATTGGCCAGTTCTTCGTTATAAGTCGCAGTTCCCGGCGCACTGACCAACAGCCATTTCGCCAACAGATAATTCAGCACCGACGACAGGAAGAACGAGCCGGCAATAATCCGCGTGGCCTGATCCAGCGTCTGTTCAAATTGTTGTTCAGTGCCGCTACTGCTGAGTTTCTCTTTTAATAACACCAGATTTAACAGCTGCATATTTTCCAGAATGGTTTTCACCAGCGGAAAACGGGTTCGGCCGCTGAGTAAAATCAGTAAGCCAATCAGGCCCGGAACTGCGGCTTCTTTAATTGCAATGTACTTCGGGTCAAGCTGCAACAAGCTCATGCCGCCGGTCAGTAACACACTGATAATGCCGACAATCGAGAAGAAGTTCAGCTTGCCGGATTGTTTCAGCTCCCACAGACCAAAGCCAATCGGAAAGGCCAGCGCGACAACCAACCCCCATACCGGGCCCAGATATTCTTCCGTGCTGAGTTTGCTCAGGATCAACACCGGCAACACGATATTAAATGCCAGATTGGCAAACAAATTACCGGCCGATTGCGGTTTAGGAGCCGTTTGGGTGTTTTGCGTCATAACAACAAATTCCGGAACTACAGAGATGCTCTGTTTTACCACAAAGCAGCCTCAACGCCCAGTGGCATGGCTGATCCCCGCTGCATTGACGGGATCTTTACCAGACCTTTACCTGTCATTGCTGGGCAGCTATATCTGATCCAGCTAATCTTGATTCGACATCACTGTGACACAGGAGTACTGCCGATGTTTGGCGTCAGAACTATGCCCAAGCGCTTACTGATTTGCATGCTGCTATTGCAACCGCTGTGCGGACTTTATGCGTCGCAGGCACCGTTAAATCCAACAGAAGCAGCGCGTTTACTGCAGCAAGCCAGTTTTGGCCCAACTCTCAGCGATATTCAGGCCACGAGCCAGATGACAGCCGAACAGTGGATCGACTGGCAATTGCGCCTGCCGGCGACGACACACGCCGATAAAATAAATACTTTGCCAGAGCAAAAAACGCCGGTGCCGCTCAGTCGGCTCGAAACCTGGTGGCGCATCGCACTGACCGCGCCGGACCAACTGCGGCAACGCGTGGCTTTTGCCCTGTCGGAAATTCTGGTGGTGTCCGATCAAGGCAATGGCATCAATAACAGAGTCATAGCTCTGGCTAATTATTACGACCTGCTGTTAGCCCATAGTTTTGGCAATTACCGTGACCTGATGCAACAGGTGACTCTGTCACCGGTGATGGGCATTTATCTGAGTCATTTAGGTAATCAGAAAGCGGATGTGCAAAATAACATTCGTCCCGATGAAAACTATGCGCGGGAATTGATGCAGTTGTTCACGATAGGCCTGTATCAGCTGAACCCGGATGGCAGCAAAAAGCTGGATGACGCTGATAATCCGATCCCAACTTACGACCAGCAAGCTATCGAGGGTTTTGCCCGGGTCTTTACCGGCTGGACCAGCGCCGGCACCAGCAATTTCCTCAAACCCAAAGCAGATTACCTGAAACCGATGATCCCGTTTGCGGCCTATCACGAGCCCGGTGAAAAGCATTTGCTTAACGGGGTAGTGCTGCCGGCAGGGCAGACGCCACAACAAGATTTAACCCAGGCGTTAGATTTGTTGTTTGCGCAGCCCAGCCTGCCGCCGTTTATCAGTAAACAGCTGATCCAAAAGCTGGTTACCAGCAATCCGTCGCCGGCTTATGTTGCCCGGGTGGCGCAAGTGTTTAGCGATAATGGTGACGGCGTGCGGGGCGATTTAGCTGCGGTGGTCAAAGCCATTTTACTGGATGAAGAAGCCCGCAGTGGTTTTTCCGGCGTCGCGCGGCCTTTTGGCAAAATCCGCGAACCGCTGCTGAAAACTGCGCACAGCTGGCGGGTCACGCAATCAGCATCACCATCCGGCCATATCTATCTGCGAACGCTGGCAGATAGCCATAATCAGGCGCCGCTGCAAAGCCCATCAGTGTTTAACTTCTTCCGGCCGGATTTCAGTCCATCGACCTCGCTGCAACAGGCCGGTTTAGTCGCGCCTGAGCTGCAGTTATTAACGGCATCGAATGCGCTGAATATGCAGAATCATCTCTATACCCAGACGGTCGGCAGTATCGAAGGTTTGGTCGCTAATCCGACCCAATATCAGATGTTGGCGCGGTTCAGTCCTTTTGCCGACGTATTGCAACGGCAGGGACTCAATACGTTATTAGACCAATACAGTCTGTTGGCTTTTGGCGGAGCTATGCCAGCGGAACTGCGCTTGTTACTGTCCGATCTGGCCGCCGGATTGGGCAGCATTGCGCCGGCGCAAAAGGCTGCGTATCTGTGGTATTTCATTTTGATTTCACCGCAATATGCGGTTCAGCAGTAAGGAGGTTGCCATGCGTCATCTGGATCGCCGTGAATGGTTAAAACTGGCATTAAAAGGCAGTTTTGGCCTGGCAACTCTTAGTAGCTTGCAACTGGGCCTGTTGCCACAGGCGCTTGCGGCTGGCCGTGCTGCACCGGACGGCTATAAAGCGCTGGTCTGTGTATTTTTGTTTGGCGGTAATGATTCGCTGAATATGTTATTGCCGTTATCAGGCCAGAGTTTATTGGACTATCAGGCCGCCCGGCAAAGCCTGGCAGTAGCGGATCCGATAGCGCTGACACCGCGCACGGCCATTACTGATGGCCTGGGCCTGCATCCGGCAATGGCAGCGCTGGAACCTCTGTTTAACAACGGTGCGCTGGCATTCGCTGGCGGTGTCGGATCTCTGATCAGGCCCACCACTTTGGCCGAGGTGCAGGCAGGTAAAGCGTTGTTGCCAAAAAATCTGTTTTCGCACAATGACCAGCAGGCAACCTGGATGCGTGGCCAAGATCCGCAGAGCCCCGATAGTGGCTGGGGCGCGAGGTTACTGGAACTGATGTACGACGTGCCGGATTTCAGCAGTTGTATCAGTCTGGCTGGCACTAACTTATGGCAACGCGGTGCCGCGCTTAGCCCCTTTGGCATGTCATCAGCCGGCGTGCCGGAATTGACCGCGCTTAAAGGCACCAGCAAACGGGCCGCAATGTTGCGGGACATGCAAAGCAGGTTGTTCAGTTCGCAGTTGCATCCGCTGGCGGACCAGTTTGCGTTGTCGCACAGTCAGGCACAAAGCCGCAGTGCCATTGTCGCCACCGCGCTAACTCAGGCACCGCCATTACAAACCGAGTTTAACAACGCCAATCCGCTGGCCTTGCAGCTGCAAATGGTCGCCAAAATGATCAGCGTGCAGTCATTGCTGGGGGTCGGCCGTCAGGTATTTTTTGTCGGTATGGGCGGTTTTGATACCCATGATGCGCAAAATTCAGTGCAACCGGCGTTATTGGGCACTGTTGCGGAGGCAATGAGTAGTTTCTATCAGGCGACCGTGGAGCTTGGCCTGTCAGATAAGGTCACCAGCTTTACCATGTCCGACTTTGGCCGCACCCTGAGTTCAAATGGCGATGGCACCGATCACGGTTGGGCCGGCAATCAGCTGGTATTGGGCGGCGCGGTGAACGGTGGCGATTTATATGGTCAGTTGTTGCCGCAGCGGCTGGGCAGTCCGGTGGATATGGGCGCCGGCCGATTAATTCCGGCATTATCGAATAGCCAGCTGTTTGGCAGTTTGGCGCAATGGTTTGGCGCGGACCAAAGTGCCTTACAGTTGTTGCTGCCGGAACTGGCGAATTTTGATCTGGACGCTGTGTCACTGTTTAAATGATGAACTGGAAATAATTTGTTAAGAATTATTGATTGCTGTGCGGCAGTAAGTAGGCAAGACTCGGTGAAACGCAAATTAACAGGAGTTCCCGATGAAAATGCTGATGACGCTGGGCGTTGCATTGTTGAGTAGTCAGTTGCAGGCTGCAGAGCCAGAAACAGTGATAATCAACGATTTTGAATACACCAATAAGTATGAATTGGCCTTACGCCAGGCGAAGCATGACGATAAGGGCAAAGCCTTCCCGGTCTTGCTTGAATATGCCAAAAATGGCGAAAAGCTGGCGCAATATATGGTGGGTAATTTTTATCTGGCAGGGATTGGTACCGAGTCTAATCCGACCGAAGGTCTGATTTGGATGGGCACTGCGTTAGAACAACGTACAACTGAATGGCAACGTGCGTTTGAAAATATCACCAAAAAATTGTCGGCAGAGCAAAAAGCGATGCTGGATGATTTAATCAAAAAACGTATCGAACTCTATGGTGTACAGGCACAAAAAATGTCCTGTACCAAAGATGCTGCGGTGATTGGTTCCAACCGCAAGCACCATGTCTGCACCAAAATTCGTGACGGCGCGCAGCGCGTCACAGTAGTGAAATATCCAAATAGCTGAAGCACAGCATCAATCCCAACTAAGGCGCCTTCCGGCGCCTTTTTTTATCCTCAGCGTCTGATACCAGGCATCAGCACCTGCCATGTTATTTCTGCCGCGGCGGCTGCCCGCTTAAATTTTGATCAAAGACTTGCACTTATACTGTATCGTGCATAGTATTTGCTGTGTGGTGCACAGTATGTGTCACATAGTATCAGGCGGATGTCGCCTGCAGGACCTACAGATGAATGATGACCGACTCGACAAACTCAGGCTGGAACTGCGCCGCGGCGTGTTAGTGCTGGCCGTACTGGCATCCAGCCGCACCCCGCAATACGGCTATTCGCTGCGTAAACAGCTGAATGATAGCGGGATTGAAATTGACGAAGGCACTTTGTACCCGCTGGTCCGCCGGCTGGCCGAACAGGGGTTACTGGATAGCCAGTGGCAAATGGCGGAAGGACGCGAAAGGCGTTATTACCAGCTGTCAGCCGTGGGTGCAGAAGTGTTGGCGCAACTAAGCACAGAGTGGCAGCAGTTACATGGCAGCCTGGCGACTTTACTGGAGCAACAATGATGGAATTACTGGAACGTTATCTGGCTGCGGTGGCAGCTGAGCTGCCGGTTGATCAGCAGCAAGACATTATCCGTGAACTCAGAGCAAATTTACTCGATCAGATTGATGCGTTGCAGCAGGACGGTCGGCTGGACGAGGCGCAGCTCAGCCAGCTGTTGTTGCAGCAAGGCCACCCTGTCGATGTGGCCCAACGTTTTGCACCTAGTGCGCCATTGGTGGCCAGTGAAGATATGCCGCTGTATCGCACTGTGCTGTGGCACGGCGCTGCGCTTGTGGCGGTGATCGCCCTGCTGAAAAGTCTGGGTGGATTAGTGCTGGCGGATTCGATCAATCCGGTGCGGCTTTTCCTGCAGTTAGGTTTTAGCTTTATCGATAGTTTTGCGACCTTACTGCTGATAGTGACTGCAGTTTTTTATCTGTGCGGCCGTGCCGGCTGGACCAAAGAATGGCGACAACGCCAATGGCATCCGACCCGGTTGCCACATTATCCGCTGGCTCGGATGAAGTTGTCGGATAGCATCACAGATTTAACCAGCACCTTGTTTTTGCTACTGCTGCTCTGGACACCTTTATGGTTGTCGGTAGAAGCGCAACAACATCTGCCGGTCCGGCTGGCAGAAGGGATGGAGCACTGGCGTTATTTGCTGACTTTTTTTGCGGCCTTATCTACGGCTTTCGCTTTGTACCGGCTAACGCAGCTGAGCTGGCAGCGCTGGAGTAAGTGGTGTTATATCGCCGATCATCTGGTGTTCGCAGTAATTTTTGCCGCCATGGCGTTAAAAGGCGGTGTGTTCATCGAACCTCCACAGTTAACCGACGGTGCCCGCTTTTTCTGGACCCATGCGGCTGGCAGCATCTCATACATCTTGCTGGCGACTGCTGCGGTGCTGGTTATACTGGCCATTGCCGAGTATCGGCACATGCGCCGGCTGTGATAAATCGACTTAGGCTGTGGCATTGGCCACAGCCTAAGTAAATGATTCTGCAATGATTGTTTTTTCAACAAGAACTCTGGCATTAAAGCGAAGCATTCTCAATTGCATGTGTATGATTTAATTGATATTTTCTGGAATCTAAAACTCGACCCCCGCCGTAAATCTGACTACAATGCTCAACAATTTCCCGCTTTCAGTGCCTGTGTTTACAAAAAAGGAGCCCGGCGATGCAAGGTGATGCCGCTGTACTGAGTATCCTCAATGAGGTACTGACGTCTGAACTGACGTCGATTAACCAATATTTCCTGCATGCCCGTATCTACAAAAACTGGGGCCTGCAAGAACTGAATAACGTCTGTTATAAAAAATCTATCCGCGACATGAAACAGGCCGACGAGCTGATTGAACGTATCCTGTTCCTCGAAGGCTTACCAAACCTGCAAGCGCTGGGCCGGTTGCGGATCGGTGAAGACACCGCAGAAATGCTGCAATGTGACCTCGAATTCGAACTGGAACAAATACCACTGCTGAAAAATGCTATCGCTTTGTGTGAGCAAAAGCAGGACTACGTCAGCCGCGAAATGTTGCAGGAAATTCTGGAACACGAAGAAGAACATATCGATTGGATCAATGCGCAGCAGTACCAGATTGGTGCCATGGGTATTGAAAATTATCTGCAAAGCAAAGTCAGCGGGGAGTAAGCAGCATGCAAGGCAAACAAGCAATAATTGATGCACTGAATGTGCTGCTGGCCAATGAACTGAGTGCGATGGACCAGTATTTTATCCACTCGCGGATGTATCTGGACTGGGGTCTGCACAAGCTGTACGAGCGTATTGACCACGAAGTGACCGATGAAAAGGCGCATGCTTCTGCCATTATCGAACGGATTTTATTCCTCGAAGGTACGCCGGACATGAGCAAACGCGATGCGCTGCAGATTGGCACTGATGTCCCATCGATGCTGCAAAATGACCTGAATGTCGAATACAGCGTGGGCAAATTGCTGAAGCAAACCATGGCATTGTGTGAGCAGGAACAGGATTATGTCACGCGCAGCATGTTGCAAAAGTTATTGGATGACACCGAAAACGATCACGCACACTGGCTGGAACAGCAACTGCGCCAGATCAAGCTGTTCGGCTTACCCAATTATTTACAGTCACAAATTTAGCTGCAGTCGTAACTGTAAGCGCAGCCACCGTTTTAATCACTGGCTTTGCCAGATAATAACAGGCAGGCAACTCTTCATAGGCCGGGACTCCCCGGCCTTTTTTTGTCCGGCATCTATCACGTAAATGATTCATCGCGCTGCAGCTGTCAGCTAAAGAGCGTCCAGGCGACCATACTGCCAAGCAATAGATAAATCAGCATCGGACCTACGGTGAGCTTGAGCAGGGCGCGTTCTTGCCCTTGTAAGCCAACAACGCTGGCAGCCGCCACCAAATTAAGCAGACAGACCATATTACCTGCATTGGCGCCGAGCATCTGCAAGGCCAGAACAAGTGTCGGGTCAAGCACTGCTTGTTTTGCCAAATTGAGCTGCATTTCTGCAAACAACAGATTCGAGAAAGTAGCCGAACCGGCGATAAAAGCGCCCAGAGCCCCCAATAAAGCGCTAAAGCCTAACCAATACTCAGCCAGAGAATTCCCTGCCAAAGTTGCCAGATAAGCGGGCATCCCGGGCAATCCGGCGCTATTGATGTCCGAATGCACAAACAGCCGGACCAGCGGCAGCGCAAACAGCAGCGTCAGGGCTGCGCCACTGAGCTTAGGCCAGCAATCTCGCCAACAGGACAATAACAGAGCGCCAGGCTTATTTCGGTTCGCCAGAAATAGCAGAACTACCAGCATAAATAGCGTACCGGGCAGATACAACGGGCTGACCTGAGTGCTGATATCAGTGCCAAACAAGCTGTTAAAAGACCACTGGTAAGATAACAACGTGGCTTTAAGGGGGAGCCAGGGTAAACGACTGAGTAATAACAGAGCTATCACGGCCAGATAGGGCGCCAATGCTGACCAGATTTGCTGCGGGGTTACCCCGTTACAGCTGTCGGTTGGCAGGGCATCTTCTGGGTATGCTAATGGCCTGCAGCGTTGATACAGGTAGCTGACCAGAAAACCAGTTAAGGCTGCTAACATGGATGGAAATTCAGGGCCAGCCAGTTGTAACCAGCACCAGGCACTTATGCTGTAAGCAAAGCCGGCCACCAGTGCATGTGGCAGCGCTGGTCTTAGCGGAAGCTTTGGATTAAACAGCCGGCAATACAGCATTAACATCAGCACAGGTAGTACCGGCGCGGCAAGCAAGTCTAACAATACCAATTGGTTTGCTACAGCCAGTAGTTCCGTTGCTGGCAATTGAGCGCCCTGCGCGACACCAATCAGCAGTGGGGTGCCCAAAGCGCCAAAACTAACCGGCGCAGAATCTGCTATCAGAGTCAGCACTACGGCCGCGACTGGGGGAAATCCAAGCGTTACTAACAGCGGAGCCAAAATTGCTGCCGGCGTGCCGAAGCCGGCAATCCCTTCCAGAAAGGCCACACCAAACCAGCCGACCCACAGCAGCTGCAGCCGTGGATCTGGGCTTAATTTAGCAAATCCTTGCCGAATGACGTCAAGCTGTCCTGTTTGCTTCTGATAGGCCAATAGAAACAAGGCCCCTGCCATAATCCACAAAACAGTTGCAGCGATAATGATGCCTTCTGTAGTCGCTGCCGCAAGATTTGTTAGTGGAATTTTCCAGTAATGGAAAGCGAGAACACTGCTGACGGCGAAAGATAACGCCATGGCCACGGAAGTTTTTAAACGAAACCCAATCAACAATATCAGGACCAGTAGAAGTGGGGCTAAGGCGGTCAATAAGATCAACGGTCATGCTCCGGATAGTAGAATTAAAACGCATAGCGACATTCGCCGGTGTGCATAGCAAGACTAATCAGCCAAGTTTGATGTATATCTCGACTGTCTCGGTAGTCGGCACTGCAGAGTGTAATATGAAGCTTCTCTGGGAGAGAACATGCGAGTACTGAAGTCAGTGAATATTGATATCGGAATCAGAGTATTAACCGGCTAAGCGTCTACAAGGTCGCCTTGCCTGGAATTTCGGCAGGGCTAGAATTGCATAATTTATCAGCATCTGGCCGTTCAGGTACTATCAGCCAGACGCAAGCACTTGAACTGCGCCGGCATTTTTGCCACACTGCGCCGGCATCACAAAATGCGGGCGTCGTATAATGGTAATACCCCAGCTTCCCAAGCTGGTGCCGTGGGTTCGATTCCCATCGCCCGCTCCAACCTTCACCTTGCTTGTTGTCTGTTCTGCTCCGCCGTTATATTGCTGGTTGTGTCCATCTGATTTCACCTAAAAGCCGGAGCCTTGTGTTATGCCTGTGTCGCAACTCACCACCACTTTTTCTGCTGATCAAATCGGCGCTGCAGCGCATCAACTGCGGCAAAGACGCCAGATCGGCCAGCCTGCAGGTTTGTTAGCCGACCAGTACCGACCCCTTTTACTGGCTGACGCACTGGCGATCCAGCTGCAGGTCGCAACACAATACAGCGCCGTGATTGGCTGGAAATGTGGTTTACCGTCGGTGGATGCCAATGGTCAGCTGAAAATCGTGCTGGGGCCTTTGTATCAAAACGAGCTGCAACAAGGCGCTGTTTGTGCGCTGTGGCCATCTAGCACCAGTCAGGCGCGGGTCGAACCTGAATATGCTTATCCGCTGCTGAAGGATCTGTTGCCAGGCGATAACGAACTGAGCGATGCGGATGTTTTCGCTGCGATCGGCACTCCGCATCTGGCGCTGGAGCTGATCCAAAGCAGATACCAGCCGGATGCTGGTGCGCTATATCCTGATCAGCTGGCAGATGGTTTGTTTAATCAGGGTCTTTGGCTTGGACCTGTGCTCAACGGGCCGGAGCAGGCCAGTTTTGCATTGATGCTGAAGCAATCCGACCAGACGTCAGTGACTCATGCCGCCCGCCATCCGAATGACAATCCGCGTGCGCCTTTACCCTGGTTGGTGAATTTTCTGCGTGCGCAGGGAGTGCCGCTGCGAGCCGGTCAAGTGCTGATCACCGGCTCTTTTGCCGGTGTGCTGGAGTTGCCGTTTGGCGCCGATATCCGCTGGCAATTTGGCGATGAACCGGCATTTCAGCTGAGTTTTTGCCCGCGTTAACGCACCGTCGCTGAACTATTCCATCAGACTCAGTCTTACTTTTTTTGCCGTGACGGAGTGTATTGATGGATTTTTTACCGACCACAGCCTTCACCTTCAGCCCTTTGCTGGCGTTTGCCTTGCTGCTGCTGGTGGGAGCTTTGGGTGGCTATCTGGCGCATCTGACGCGCTGGTTGCCCAGTATCACCGGTTTTATGGGCGTCGGATTTCTGATCGGCCCCAGCGGCCTCGGGTTATTAGATAAGCAAACGTTACTGGACGCGCGCATCTTAGTCGATATCGCGCTGGCCCTGATTTTATACCGGCTCGGCACTTCACTGGATTTACGGTTTATTCGTCAGCATCCGGCGCTGGTGCTGACCTCACTGGCGGAAGCCAGCGTGACTTTTATCGTCTGTTTTTGTGTCTTGCACTGGCTTGATTTCAGTGTGGTACTGTCTGCGCTGATTAGCGCTATTCTGATTTCTTCTTCTCCGGCAGTACTGCTGCATGTTGCGCATGAAACCGGCGCGAAAGGTCCGGTCACCGAAACGGCTAAAACACTGGTGGCACTGAACAACTGCTGGTCTTTTCTGGTGTTTGCTGCGGTGATCCCGGCATTGTTATTGGACCAGCAGGCTGGTTTAGGTCGGGTGATTTTGCAGCCGTTGTATCTGCTATTTGGTTCCGCGTTGCTGGGCGTGCTGATCGGCAGCCTGTTACATTTCCTTTGTCTGCGCACACAAAAAGCGGAGCAATACAAAATGGCGCTGGTGATCGGCAGTCTGATGCTGACCCTGGCTTTGGCCCAGCAGCTGCAATTATCGGCACTGTTTGCGCCGTTGTTGGTCGGGATCACCGTACGCAGTCTGGAGCGCGGGCCACTGGTGTCTGAACTGAATTTTGGCGCTGCGTTTGAGCTGTTTTTCATCGTGTTATTTGTCTTTGCCGGCGCCAAATTACAGCTCAGTGCGCTGTGGCAGTTTGGTTTGGTGATAGTGTCGTTGGTTGTGGTGCGCTCGGTAGCTAAAGTATTGATATTGTGGCTGGCCGGTACCATGCAGCGCCAACGGGCGCGGGCCAGTGCCAGTACCGGCATGTTGCTGGTACCTATGGCCGGGCTGGCGATTGGTCTGGCTCAAACCAGCAGCGGCCTGAGTGCTGAACATGCCGCCGTGATCAGCGCCGTTGTATTGGGCGCTGTGACACTGTTTGAAACTATCGGTCCCCCGCTGGCGGCATTTGCCTTCCGGTTTGCCGGCGAGGCCGGTTTAGCCCATACAGCGGACAGCCCGCCAATGCGTTTGTCTCAGCCAGACAGCTGGCAGGAAACGGGGCCGGCGGTACAAGTAACATGGCATTGGACTCATTCGGCTAAATCCGCTGTTGAGCCAGCCACTGTACCTGCTATGATTCCACAGCAGTTAGTTGAAGCAGGAGCCACTAAAGATGCAGTTTCCGCCACAGATTCAACAACAAAGCTGTCACGATTGTTTAAGTGGCGCTGACCTTGGCTTTGAGATCCGCATGGCGTTTCAGCCAATTATCGAGTGGTCGAGTCAGTCGATCGTTGGTTATGAAGCGTTGGTGCGTGGCAGTCAGGGTGAAGGCGCCGCCACCGTGTTGGCGCGGATTAACGAACACAACAAGTACTATTTTGACCAGGCCTGTCGGGTGAAGGCGATTGAAACTGCGACCCGGCTTGGGCTGAGCAAATTACTCAGCATCAATTTTATGCCCAATGCGGTGTATAACCCAGAGACTTGCATCCGCGCCACGATCGAAGCGGCTGACTTGTATGGCTTTGATATCCGCAACATCATGTTTGAAGTGACGGAAGGCGAGCAAATTCTTAGCCACAGTCATTTACTGAAGATCTTCCAGAGTTATGCCGCCCGCGGTTTTATTACTGCCATCGATGATTTTGGTGCCGGCTTTGCCCATGAAGACTGGTTGCATTCGCTGAAACCGCGCGTGCTGAAGCTCGATATGGCGCTGATCCGTGATATTGATCAATCCACTGAAAAACAACAAAGATTGCAGCAGATCCTCACACAATGTGCGCTTTTGGGCTGCAAAGTACTGGCTGAAGGGGTAGAAACTGCAGCTGAGCTGACTTATCTGGCCGCGCAGGGGATTGACTGGTTTCAGGGTTATTTCTTTGCCCGGCCACAGCTGGAAGTGCTGCAAACCGAGGCAGAACTGCATTGTTGGCAGAATTAACACTGCCAACACAGACCGGCCTCGAGCACCTTTCGCCTCATCAATGCGACCAGCAATATTTAATTCCATCTCGACATAAAGCCATCTAAACGCCTAAAAGTCTGTTTTGTTGCTATTTTTGTAATCTGTCAGTGTTGAGTACCAACAAAAATCGGGTTAGGGTGAGTTGAAACTGCAGAAAAAAACGCCAGAGCGCGCTACAAGGCGGCTATGAGCAACAAGGCAGGCAATGCAACGAGGAGAGTGGGAATATGTCGCAATATGCTGCCTTAAGAGCGAACGTGGGTTTGCTCGGCACACAATTAGGGGATACGGTCCGTAATCAGCTTGGATCTGCGTTGTTGGAGCGGATTGAGCAAATCCGTTTACTCGCCAAACAAGCCCGTGCCGGCACTGAGCAACAGGATCAACAGCTCAAACAGATCCTGGCCAGCCTGACCGATGATGAGATCCTGCCGGTCGCCCGTGCTTTTGCCCAGTTCCTGAATCTGGCCAATTTGGCCGAACAACATCACACCATCAGTAAAGACGGCGCAGCGTCGATTGAAAAACCACAGCCGCTGCAGGAATTACTGACTTTATTAAAAAGTCAGCAGGTCGATGTGGAAAAGACCCGTCAGGCGGTGGCGGATTTATCCATCGAATTAGTGCTGACCGCGCATCCGACCGAAGTGACACGCCGCACGCTGATTTATAAGCTGACGCAAATTGCCGATTGTCTGGCGCAGCGTGAGCAAGATTTAACCGCGCACGAACTGGCACGATTGGACGCTCGACTCAGTGATTTAATCACTCAGGCCTGGCATACCAATGAGATCCGTGAACAACGGCCGACGCCGGTCGATGAAGCTAAATCCGGTTTCGCGGTGATTGAAACCTCGTTGTGGCAGGCTATTCCGGAGTTTATCCGCGAACTGGATGAAGCGTTAACACCAGTGCTGGGCCATGGTCTGGCACTGGATGCAGCGCCAATCCGTTTTTCTTCCTGGATGGGTGGCGATCGTGACGGCAATCCTTTTGTCACGGCCAAAGTGACTCGCCAGGTGCTGTTGCTCAGCCGCTGGAAAGCCGCTGATTTATTTGCGCACGATCTCGATATTCTTGGTAACGAGTTGTCGATGAACCCTGCCAACGCCGCGCTGCAAGCCGCAGTGCCGGGCTCTACCGAGCCATATCGTGATTTATTAAAAGTACTGCGTGGCAAACTGCTGCATACCCGTGACTGGCTGACTGAAGCACTGAAACATGACCGTTTGCAGCGCCCGGATGATTTGTTGTGGCATAACCAGCAACTGCTGGAACCCCTGCTGCTGTGTTATCACTCGCTGCGCGACTGCAAAATGGACGTCATCGCCAATGGTTTGCTGCTGGACACTATCCGCCGCGCCTACGCTTTTGGTCTGACCTTGTTAAAACTTGATGTGCGGCAGGAATCTGGCCGGCACACTCAGGTGTTCAGCGAATTCACCCAGTATCTCGGCATTGGCGATTATGCGCACTGGGAAGAACCGGCGCGGCAGGCCTTTTTACTGAATGAACTGGCCAGCAAACGGCCATTGTTCCCGCGTAACTGGCAACCCAGTGCTGAAGTGCGCGAAGTGCTGGATACCTGTGACATTGTGGCGCGACATGGCGCTGAAGCCTTGTCGACCTATGTGATCTCGATGGCTGGTAAACCTTCGGATGTACTGGCCGTGCAGCTGCTGTTAAAAGAAGCCGGCATCAGCTTCCCTATGCGGGTGGCGCCGTTGTTCGAAACGCTGGCAGATTTAACCAATGCGCCGGAATGTATCAGCAAATTGCTTGGTATTGACTGGTATCGCGGTTATATCCAGGGCAAGCAGGAAGTGATGATCGGTTATTCCGATTCGGCCAAAGACGCCGGCGCTATTGCCGCTTCGTGGGCGCAATACAGCGCGCAGGAAGCCTTAGTGGCGATCTGTCAGCAGGCCAAAGTGCAGCTGACCCTGTTCCACGGGCGTGGCGGCACAATCGGCCGTGGCGGTGGTCCGGCGCATGCTGCGATCCTGTCGCAACCACCGGGCAGTCTGGCCGGCGGTATGCGTGTGACAGAGCAGGGCGAGATGATCCGCTTTAAGTTTGGTTTGTCTAAACTGGCGCAACGTTCTTTGGCTTTATACGCCTCGGCGGTGCTGGAAGGCGTGTTATTGCCACCACCAGTGCCTAAACCAGAGTGGCGTGCCTTGATGGCGCAGCTGGCGACGACTTCGTGCGACGCCTACCGCGCCGTGGTACGGCATCATCCGGAATTTGTGCCGTATTTCCGTGCTGCGACGCCAGAGCTGGAATTGGGGCAATTGCCGCTGGGCAGCCGGCCACCAAAACGTAATCCAAACGGCGGTGTCGAGAGTCTGCGCGCCATTCCATGGATCTTCGCCTGGTCACAAAACCGGTTGATGTTGCCAGCCTGGCTTGGTGCCGGCTCCGCACTGGCTGAAGCCGTGGCGCAAGGCCAGACCGCGTTGCTGCATGAAATGCGCGCCCAGTGGCCGTTTTTCGCCACGCGTTTGTCGATGCTGGAAATGGTTTATCTGAAAGCGGACGCGCAAATTGCGGCTTATTATGATGAGAAACTGGTGCCGGAACATCTGCTTGGCCTTGGCGCGCAGTTACGCAGCCAACTGTCTGCTGACACGGCCTTGTTGCTGCAGCTGATTGACCGGCCGGATTTAATGGCGAACGAAGCCTGGATCCGCGAATCCATTATGCTCCGGAACACTTATGTCGATCCGCTGCATATCCTGCAGGTAGAGTTGTTGAAACGGGTGCGCCATGCGCCGGAAACCGTCAATGACAATATCAAACGCGCGCTGATGGTCACTATCGCCGGTATCGCTGCCGGGATGCGCAACTCGGGCTAACCCGCCGTTGTTAAGCAAGCCCGTATTTGCCTGTGCAGATGCGGGCTTTTTGTTTTTTCGTGGTGTGGTTGATCGGAGTGTCGGCCCGGGCGTAACTAGAGTACGGTGTTATCGTAGTACTTTCACGGAAGCTTCCTCATGTCCACTCTGACCATTTTTTATGACGGTTTTTGCCCGCTCTGTGTGCGCGAGATGGCGCAGCTGCGTCGTATCGATCCAGACGGCGACAAGTTGACACTGGTGGATATTCAGCAGGCGGAAATGGCGCAGCAGTATCCGCAAATCGATGTGGCAGAAGCGGGGCGTATTTTGTTGTCACTGACCGCTGATGGTCAGATTTTACGTGGGCTGGATTCAACGCACGCCGCCTGGTCCGCAGTGGGCAAAGGCCATCGCACGGCATTTTTACGCTGGCCGCTCATTCGCTGGTTTGCCGATAAAATCTATCTGTGGTTTGCCGCCAACCGTTATCAGGTGTCGTATTGGCTGACCGGTCAGGCGCGCTGCGATAGCGGCAGCTGCGCCCGGCGCGACTGATGCTGCTAATCAGCCCGCGATGTCGTCAGTTTTCTGCTTTAATGTCCGTTCTTTAAATTCCTGCAGGCCTTGCTGGATCAGGCTGTAAGTCTCGTCGATATCTGTTGCCACTTTACCTTCGAGTTTTTTCAGCCCGGTCAGAATGTCACGGGCGTCGGCAAAGCCTTGATCGATGCCTTTGCCGATTTCCTGCATAAACTGCTCGAGGCCATCTTCGTCGTTCAGTTCCGGGTTTTGCTCACGAAAGGCCTGGTAAAAATTAGTCGCGAAACCAACAATCCGATCGGCGGTAGCCTGGGGCGAAGTGTCTTCGTTGTTGTAGGTTTTATTCAGGCCGGTCTCTGCTGTTGCCTCAGTACTGCTATCCTGGTTTTGTCCTGCCGGCGACTGTGCAGCCAGACGTTTTTCCACAGCATCACTGATCGCCCGATACAGCAAATTCATCGCTTTATCGTCGGATTGCAGGCTTAGAGACAGTTGATTGTCGAGAATGGTTTGATTGAGTTGCCGTTTATTGGCTTCGGATAGTTCACTGGCGCTGGTCTTTTTAGCGGTGTCTTCAACGGGGTTGCTGTTCGCCTGATAGCGGCTGGCGGCGGTACTGACGGTCGGTTGGATACTCATGGTGGCGATTTCCTGACTCAGTTAGACAGACTATAGCTGCGTTATCGGCAGGAAGTTGCCGTTACTTGAGCAAGAATTTGCCGCTGTTGCCGTTATTTTCAGCAAGGCCGGACTGATCCGGCCTGCAAGCGGCTAACTCTGGCTTAGAAACCGGTTTCAAACTGTGCAGTGGCCGAGACAGATTCATAAGTGCCGTTGGTATACAGCACAATGGCGCTGACTACATGTTCCTGATAAGGCGTAATTTTGAAGTTACAGCTGGTCGACGTTGCGGAGCAGTTCTGGCCGCCTTGCCAAATCACCTGCGCCACCGGAGCTGCGAGATTCTGGATACGGAAATACGCGGTGACCGGGGTGTAGTTCATCGAGAAATTCATACCAAAACAATAGCTGCTCCAGCCACTATTTTGAGTGGTACCGACGCGGCATTCCATATCAGCAGCCTGTGCGGTGCCAGTTGCCATAGCGCCCAGTAACAGTGCCGCGCTCAATAATGATTTTTTCATGATATTGTCCCTTGGATTGTTGTTGCACAGAAATAATTTGTTGTCGCCCGGAGCTTCCGGTCTGCCAAACGCTAACCCGCTACGTAGGGATACAACATGTCTGTGTCGCAAAAATCACAACAATATCTGAACTTTATCAATCCTTGGTCGGTTCTGACTTTGAATCGGCTCAGAACGGGCACGCCGGGTATTGGCGTATCCCTGCCGACGCTGCCTGGCGCAGGATACGCTGACTGTTCACCGGAACGGCCAAGGCAGGGAGATCGGGCAGTGCATCGGCCGGCCGGCCGCTAATCACCTCATATAAAATGTACGCGGTTAGTAAAGCACCGGCAGGCGCCGCGTGATTGCCATCGTCACTGTGCAGTTTCAGTTCGGGGTATTGTTGCAGTACTTGATCCCAAACTGGCCCCACCGGCGCAACGCAGGCCGCTTGTTCGGCAGCAATTTGCTGATGCAGCCGGAAGATGCGCATGCCTTCTTCAGTGTTACCCGCGCGTGGATGTTCCGGAAACAACACTGGTGTGACACCCCGGGCTTTGGCCAGCGCGATCCAGCTTTTGGCGCCCGCCGTTGAATAGTTGTAGAGTCCGGTGGTCGAGTATTTCTGCGCTTGCAGGATCAGATGGGTCCATTGACTGTTTTCGAGCAAAGGCCGGCTGACTTGATCTTCGAGCCGCTCGTCCAGATAAGGCGCGCCGCCAGCGCGCAGCGAACTGACGGTTTTGCTGGTCCCTTGCTGTAACAAGGTCTGCAAAGTGCCCGGCAAATTATGACTGCCCGAATGACTGTTGCCAAACAGCAGAATTTGCAACGAATTGAGCTGACGATTGTCCGGCACCGCCTGATTCGGGCCCGTTTCAGGCATCGGTTCTGTTGGGATGTTGCTGACCGGCGGCAGCGTTGGCGCGGTCTCGGATTGTTGTCCGCCACAGCCTGCTATCACAATCAAGAGCAGCCAGATAAATCGCCACTTGTGTAGGCCCATCATATTGCCCTAATCAATGAGGTTGGAGGTTAAGGTTAAAGGACCGGCGTAGTACTGTGGTGCAGAGCGTGACCAGCGGGTATAGTTTGGGGTGACTGTGGTAGTGTCGTCGTCCTTTGGGCTTTTCCCTGCATTCGACTTTGTGGCAGGCGGTTCGTGCTGATGTCAGGGGCGACTTCGCGGGTGCAATGACAGGCGTCGGGCTTTATCGAGCATGCCTATCAGTTTGCTACGCAGAGTGAAAATGGCATTTTACTGTCGATATCAGTCGCGACAAAAACAGTATCCAACTGAATTAATGACAAAAAAAGGAGCTGAAATCAGCTCCTTTTTTCAGATAAACACGTTACACGGGAAGGATTTAGAAGAAATTCTTCTTAAATTCGACGCCGATGATCCGTGGTTCGTTGACAAAACCAGTGTTGTTGTTGAAATCAATCGCACCTTTGACGTTGTCTTCATCGGTGATATTGCGGCCAAACAACGCCACTTCATAGTTACCATCGTAGTTCATGTAACCGATGCGCAGACCGGCTTCCTGATTGTCGTCGACGGCAAATTCTTTGGCTTCGTACAGGAACAGGTTAGTTTCACCCTGGAACGCCACGTCACCATAGATGTAGATCTCACCGGTTGGCACCGGGAAGTCATACCGGCCATTAAAGGTCAGAATAGTTTTTGGAGCTTGCGGGAACGGGTTACCGTCAACAAAAGCACGGCCCTGCGCATTCAGTTTGTCAGTCGGCGTACAGGCGCCTGAACCACAAGTCGCCACCAGCAGGTTGGCATCTTTCAGTTCAGTGTCGTTATAGCTGAAACCACCACCTAAGGTGAGGTTAGAGGTTACACGCCAGTCGGCATCCACTTCAAAGCCATAGCCAGTGCCTTTGTCTGCATTGAGCAGCGCGTTGCCTTGTGAGGCACCACCGATAGCAGACAGTTGAATGTCGTTGATGTTGTAGTAGAACACAGCACCGTTTAAGCGCAGGGTGTTACCCAGCAGGTCTGCTTTGGCACCAAACTCAACCGAATCAATAGTTTCTGAATCTGCTACTGAAGGATTGCCTTCAAATGCCAGATCACGGCCCTGAATCGACTGGGCGCGGAAACCGTGCGCCAGACGACCGAACACTGAATAGTTGTCGGTCACGCGATAGTTGGTTGCCAGTTCCCAGCTGATTTCATCGTCATCAACGTCAACCGGTGCATACTTTTGGATTTGCGCAGCGCCAATCACTAAAGCGAAGCCGTCGACGTTTTGATCGCCAACAGTGAAGCCTTTTTCATCGTAGGTGTAACGCACGCCCGCGGTGACATCCCAACGGTCAGTCAGGTTGTAAGTGCTTTGACCAAACAGCGCCCAGCTGGTGTTTTCATGATAGACAGTGGTGGCACCAAAGAAACCGTCGACGCTGGTCACGCCAAAAGACGAATCAAAGTAATAAGCACCAACCTGCCAGTCCACGTCGCTTGCCGTGTCGCTTGCCAGACGGAATTCCTGAGTGAACTGTTCTAAATCTTTTAACTGATCTTCAGTCACGGCCTGAAATGGGATAAAACCCGGGCCTGCTTCAGTACCACCGTCGATATCGCCTTTACCTTTACCGTCGGCATTTTCCTGCGCGGTAATAGAGGTAAACGTCATGCCGCCAGATAAATCAATATCAAGCTTTAACGACGCACCGAAGTTGTCATATTTCTGGAAGTTGTTGCCGCCATCGTTGTAAGACACGGTATCACGGTCGTAATTCCCGTTCAGACCGCTGCTGCCTTTATCAAACACGTTGGCGCGGAACACTGACGAAGTACCGTCCAGTTTGCGGCCATGCACGTTTAACAGCGCTTCAATATCGCCACTTTCGTACAGGAACTGCACGCGACCGGCTTTCTCATCGAAGCCGCCCATCACGTCTTTCTCTTTTTTGAAGCTGTTATCGATGTAGTCATCGCGATTTTGTGACAGCACAGATACCCGGGCTGACAGCGTATCGCTCAGGCCACCACCGGCAGCACCTTCGAAATTCATCGTGCCGAGGTTGCCGACGGACAATTTGGTATATGCATCAAAATCCTGCCGTGGCTTGGCTGTGTTGAATTTGATGATACCTGCCGTGGTGTTACGGCCGAATAATGTGCCTTGTGGCCCGCGGATCACTTCTACCGCTTCCATATCAAATAACGGGAAGCTTTTGAGGATCACGTTTTCCATCACCACATCGTCCATGATGATGGAAACTGGCTGAGACGCGGCCAGATCGAAGTCGGTGTTACCCAGACCACGGATATAAAAACGTGGTGCAGCACGACCGTTAGATGATTCTGCATACAAGCCTGGTACTTTGACCGCTAACGCCTGAATGTCATCACCGCCTGCAAAAATCGCATCGAATTTCTCGCCGCCTAAAGTGGCAACAGAGATAGGCACTTCCTGCGTGCTCTGGACGCGTTTTTGCGCTGTGACTGTAATACGCTCAAGTTGCTGATCGTCCTGTTTGGCTTTGTCACTTTCCTGCGCCATCGCAACAGGAGAAAGACCAACAGCAGCTGCAAATAATGCAGCATGGATCTGCATGGCTAACACAGAATGTTTGCTTTTCATCAATGGATTACCCTTAGGTGTTTATCTGTTATAGAGAAAGCGTCTTTGCGCTTATGCCGCCGGAGCAGATATTGCTGCCTGCTAAGGTGTAGCAGGTCGAACCACATCTGTCAGCTGAGTTCAGGCTTGGAGTGACCACGCACCTGAATAAACGGCGGCTTTGTGCTCTTTCCATTCAATGATGACCGATTCAGTCGGAGTTAAAATGCCTTCAGGCGAGGCGCTTGCTTGCAGGTTTAGTGGTACTAAATCAAAAGCAAGGAACGACGTCTGAAGGCATTTTAAACCGACCCTTCGGGCGAGCTTCAGGGCTTTCAGAACTTCGTTGCCTCGTTTCGACAGAGCGCCACTATGCCTTCAACGAGCCGCCTTGTCTTGAAAGCCCTGAGGCTCGCTGAACTCGGCATATTGAGTGGAAAGAGCACAAGTATATCAGCATCTGCTTGATATCGCTGTAATTCCCGAAATTAGCTGATATTCGCTGCGAATTGGTTTGATTTGTGTGGCAGCAAGGTAAATGGGTGTATCGGCAAAAATGGGTCATATAGAGCGGACGGGGAGGTGTTGCTATTTGACAACCAGACATCTGTGGCTAGTCTCAGAACTTAGTGCATAAGGACATGAGCAAGATTCATTTAGATGGAAAATACGTCAATAGCTCCTGAATTATTTGAATCCATATTCCATTCGGTGGAAGAGCATATAGCGGTGATCAATCGATCGGGCCAGATCGTGACGTGTAACAGAGCATGGCAGAAATTTGGTATCGACAACGGCGTGTCAGCTTGCTGTTCGTGGATTGGACAAAATTATCTTGAGGTGCTGAGGCGTTCCTGCGTGACTGGCGATAGCATGGCGTCTGAAATACTCAGCGGCTTGATGACTGTCGTTGATGCAGAAGCCGCATCTTTTTATTATGAATATCCATGCCATAGCCCAACGAAACAACGCTGGTTTACCATGCGGGTATGCAAGCTTGGTGACAGGGCGGTGTCTGATTATTTTGTCATCTCCCATCATGACGTCACTCAGAGAAAACTGGCCGAAGAGCGCGCTGAGGCATTGGCTTTACAAGACCCTGTCACCGGACTTGGCAACCGCCGACAGTTCGATTTGTCGCTGCAACAAGAAATCCGCAGCAGTTTGCGTGACCAGACTCTGATCGGTCTGGCACTGATCGATGTGGACCATTTTAAGAGTTTTAATGATGAATTTGGTCACGCTGCCGGCGATCACTGCTTGTGCAGGGTCGGTGAGGTACTGCAGGCGCATGCTCGCAGGCCGGGTGACCTCGCGATGCGGATTGGTGGCGATGAGTTTGCTCTCCTGCTGCGGATCAGCGACCCGGCAAATCTATTGGTGATTGGCCAATCAATCCTTCAGGACGTCAGAAATCTGCAGATGAATTACGCGCAGACGCAAGTGGTGACTGTAAGTATTGGGCTGCTGTCGCTGGTCGCGAATCGGCAGCTTGATGGAGATGCTTTATATCAGGAAGTCGACAAAGCCTTGTATCAGGCGAAAATTGCAGGACGCAATCAAATCGTTTTTGCCAACAAAGGCTATATTGCCGACAGTATTGCCTCAGCGGATAAGAGTCTCGATCGGATCAGAACTCACAGCGACGTCTAGCGCCTGCTACTTCGAGTCCTTCAATCTTTCAGCGCATCTAATCTCACCTGACTGTAATACACCGCGGTTTTACCCTGATGCGACGAGTAATAGCTGATATGCAGCAGGCCCTGATCCAGTACTAAACCCGGGTAACTGGTGTCGCCGCCGGAGGGTAGTACCAGGCATTCGCGCAATGTAGCGTTGTTGAGATCCAGCCAGCACAGGCTTGTGCGGACTTTATAGTCGTAGAGTCGCACAGCGGCCAGAATGCGGCCATCGGGTAATTGGATACAGGCAGGTCCGCCGATGCGCTTGTTCAATTCGCGCCATTGCCAGTCAAAATAGGGCGGGCTGGCGATGCCGAGTAAACCGACGTGCGGGTCGCGCCGCAGCAGGCATATGGCGCGACCGTCCGGCAAAAACAGCAGGCCGGATTCATTAACATAACCGGCATTATTCAGCGTGCTGACCCAGGGCGCAAAATTGACGCCATCGTCACTTTTATACAGCCGCACATAACGATCAGCAAAACAGCTGTAGCCCACAGCCCAGGCAGTATCCTGCTGCCAGGTGAGCCGCCACAGCCAGATGTTGATTTCACCGCATGGGATGGCGTCGCTCCAGTGCTCGCCATCGTCGGATAACCAGATAAATGACTGATGCGAGCCGTGAGTGCGGTCGTGTAACGCGCCGGCGCCGAGTAACTGCAGCCTGCCGTCCGGCATCTGGATTAACTTCCCGTCACGCAGGTCAGCGGAGTCGCTGCGGATACAGGCGACTGAATGCCAGTCTTTGCCGCCATTGCTACTTTTCAGGATCCTTAGCGCACCATCCGGTGATACATGGGCATAGGCTTCGCGAAATACACAAAATAACGCGCCACGAAATAAGACTAAATCGGTAAAAGCATTGTGGTCGCCGCGACGCCAGATGCAGCGTGCTTTGGCTGTGCGAAGCTGTAAAAATGCTGGTTGCTTCGGATAAAAACGCTGTTTGCCGCGCTGGATTATTTTGGTTGCCATAATTCGAATCTGTTTCCTTCCGGATCACTCGCCCAGCCAAAGCGGCCGTAGTCTTCGTCCTGCACCTTGTCGTCCACCACAGCGCCGCCGGCACGCAATTGCGCCAGCATCGCATCGAGATCCGAGACTCGGTAGTTCACCATGCATTGTTGCTGGCGACTGCCGAAGTAGTCGGTGTCATGAGAAAACGTCGACCAAACCGTCATATCTTCCGCCTTAGCTATCAGACAGCCATAGGTCTGGCCAGCGTCGATGGTGACGCCAAGATATTGCTGATACCAAGCGGCCAGCGCTTTGGGGTCGCGGGCGCGTAAAAAGATGCCGCCAATGCCGGTGATTTTTTCCATGATGTGCTCCCTGATTTGCTCTGTGGAGGACTAGCTTTGTTGTTGCTGTAACCAGCCTAGCACAGTGCTGACACTGCTAAGCTCAGCGTGCTGCAGGATCAGCTTACGCCCCAGGTGTAAGGCCGCAGTTTCACATTGCAGCTTCAGCCGTTTATCACTGATTTTGCTGAAGTCTGCCACTTTTTGCTGACCGATCACGCGGCGCAGAATTTCAGTACCGGCATAACCCAGCGCGTCTTTAATCACCTGAGCGACAAAACGCTGTTGGTATAACTCACTTTGCAGCGCAAGATCTTTGGTTTCGCGTGCTGCTAGCGCAAGGAATTTCTGGCAAAACAGGCTTTCGGTTTGTTCAATCTGCTGCCGTAAATACTCAGCTTGTTGCTGGCGGTTCAGAGGATCGGCAATCAGGCCAGGCAGCGCGGTAAAGTGCAGCAGCAAACTACCGAGAAAATTGCCCAGATCAAAGCCAATCGGGCCGTAAAAGGCGTATTCGCCATCAATCACTTTGGTCTGTTCAGTATCGACAAAAATACTACCGATTTGCAGGTCACCGTGTAGCAGGGCTTGTGTGGAAGACTCAAATTTAGCTTTCAACTCAGCCACTTCTGCTTTTAGTGCTTCATCAAACCACAGTTGTTGCACCAGCGGGCGCAACGCCATGTCGAATTGGTTGCGGTCGTGATTGCAGTAAGGATCGGTAAAAAATAGCTCTTCGCTCATCAGACACAACTGCGGATTCATAAACTGCGTGGTCCGGGCTTTTTTAAACGGGCCGTCCATTGCAAAATCCGAAGTGTAAAAACTGCAACGTGCCAGATAAGTACTGATATGGTCTGCCAGCAGCGGATATTGCTTGGCGCCAATCAGCCCGGTGCGCAGCAGCTGCAGTTGGCTCAGGTCTTCCAGTAACAATGCGGAATAACTGGCATCATAATGCAGCACTTCGACAACATGTTCAGGCACCAAAGCGCCATGAATTTTCAGCAATTCCGCTTCAATCCGTGCCCGGTCCTGCGTTGGAACCCAGCTTTCACCGGCACCACCGACATAAGGCAGCACTTGTTTCACAATCAGACTGGTGCCGTACTGATTTTTCACCCGAAACACCCGGTTTTGCGTGTTCACGCCAACAGCGACACTTTGCAGCTGGCTGTGCTCGCCAAATAACTCACTGTGATCATTGGCAAAAATAGCGGCCTGTTCAGGGGTAAAAGGGCTAAAAGCCGGCATAGGGGCTCCTTGATAAATACTGAGCTTATCGCTGTCTGGCGCAGACTTTAGCACGGGTTGCGGCGTGTGCGGGAGCCATCACTGTTCTAGCGCGGCCGCAGCTGGGCATGTTGTGGGTAAACGTCCATGCGTTGATATCAGATGAGGTTGGGCATACCCACTTGATTGACGGGCGGTAATTTCTGCTTATCGACAAAAAACGCCCGGTCATTTTGACCGGGCGTATCCATATTCCTAACCCTGCGCGCTATTAGCCGTTACACATATATGAAGGGGCCAGACAGTCGCGATGGCGTGGCACCGATTCACGCGCCATGGCTTTTTCTTCAGCAATTTGTGCTGGGCTGCGGCACACGGTATTACCAAAACGCGAATTCATCCGGCGTTCGGTGCGGCAGATATAGCCTTGTTTTTCCAAAGTGCCATCTGGTGGGGTGGCTTTTTTCTTTTCAATCTCGTTGGCTTTTACCACATTGGTTTTGGCGATGCGGGAAAAACTGTCCGGCGGGGTACTGCTGCAAGCGGTTAACATCAAAGTACAGAGGGCAACGCTGATCACTTTATACATCTGAATCGTCCTTATTCTGAGTAGATTGCCGTTTGACGTTAGCATTAAGTTTCTTTTTGTACAAATATTCACCGCTTAAGTAAATGATTTCCTACCAGGTATGCAATGCCGTTTGTCGTGTGACTGCATGGAGTAACACCAACTTGGCAGGCAGCTGCGAAATCAGCGACAATCGGCGCTTTGCCGCCGGCATGGGAGATTGTGATGTACGCCGCTAATTTTAACCTCGATTTATATGCCCGCCGCATTGGCCTTGACCGCATACCAACCGCCACTGACTTTGATGCTGCGGCACTACAGCGCATGATGCAGGCACAGTTGCGCAGTATCACCTTTGAAAATCTGGATGTGCAGGCCGGTAAAATTGTTTCGTTGGAGCCGGAAGCCATCGTCAGCAAAATCGTTGGCGCCGCTGGCGATGCAAAACGCGGTGGATATTGTTACGAGCTGAATGGTTTATTTGCGATGGCGCTGACAGCGCTGCAAATTCCGTATTTTTTTGTCGCCTGCCGGCCGATGTTTTATCCGATGCGCCGGCCGAAAACCCATATGGCGCTGGTGGTGACACTGGGTGATGATCGTTATCTGTGTGATTTAGGTTTTGGCAGTTATGGCATGCGCGCGCCACTGGCGTTGTCGCAGGTCAATCTGCCGCAGCAGCAGGATTTTGACCAGTTCCGTCTGCTAACGCCGACACCAGGCGACTATGTGATGCAGGCGCAGATCGACGGCAATTGGGTCAGCCAGTTTGGTTTTGATTTACATCCGGCCGAGTGGATTGATTTTATGCCGGCCAATTATCTGAATTCGACGCATCCGGATACGGTCTTTGTGCAAAAACTGTTGTTGATCCGCCAACATGCCCAAGGCCGAACCATGCTGGTCGGGCGGGAACTGAAACACAGTCAGGCGGGGATCACGCAAAGCAGGGCAGTGGCAGAAGACGAGCTGGATGCAGTGTTGTTGCAGGAATTTGGTTTGCAACGCTAAAACTGTGGGTCTCATCGCAACAAAAAACCGCAGCGAAAACTGCGGTTTTTGTATTTTAAGCGTGGACTGTTTAGTTACAAATCGAACCGGCACCGCATTCACGGTGGCGTGGTAACGCTTCTTTGGCCGCTTGCCGATCAGCTTCAATTTGTTGTGGAGTACGGCAGGATTTTTTGCCAAACCGAGTTCCGAGTGGACGTTCAGTTTTGCAGATAAAACCGGCTTTTTCTGCCGTACCGTCCGGCGCTGCGCCTTGTTTTTTCTCAATATCGTTGGCTTTGACGATATTGGTTTTGCTGACGTTCGCCGAAGTTGCATTGTTGGTGCTGCCACAACCGGCCAGCAGTACGCCTAGGCTTAGCGCAATAATCACTTTATACATGGGTCTTTCTCCGTTATTTGCGCTGAAATCAGTGGCACTGAATGACGCGAACTTGTGTGTCCCCCACCTTATCAGCTGGTTAAACTGCAATCAATCCTTGATGTGTTAGTTACAATTTTTAACATGTCGGGTTCATCGGCGCGATTGGTTGATGTTGCAACGCGACAAAGTTGCTGCCGCGGTCATAGCAATTGCTTTATGCTGGGTTCAAACACGGAACATAACTCCAAATACAGCAGGAACATGATGAAATTCAGCAAAATAGCCATGCTCTGCAGCTTGTTCGCGCTGCAGGCTCATACCGCACAAGCCGCCGATCTGGCCGTAGAAGCACAACGCATCGCCCAGCAGTATCTGCTGATCGACACCCATATTGATGTCCCGTACCGTTTACAAGAGCATTGGGAAGACGTCACGCAGGCGACTGCCAAAGGCGAGTTTGATTATCCGCGGGCGAAAAAAGGCGGCCTGAATGCGCCTTTTATGTCGGTGTATATCCCGGCATCTTATGAAAAAACCGGTGGTGGCGCGTTACTGGCGAACCAGCTGATCGATTCGATGGAAGCCTTAGTTGGCCGGGCGCCGGATAAATTTGCCATGGCGTATCGCAGCGACGATTTAGCTGTGCAGTTTAAACAAGGCAAAATCTCGTTGGCACTGGGCATGGAAAACGGCACGCCAATCAATGGCAAAATAGAAAACTTACGGCATTTTTATCAGCGTGGCATTCGTTACATTACGCTGGCGCATTCCGAATCCAACCATATCGCGGACTCCAGTTATGACCTGCGCCGACCGCACAAAGGTTTAAGCCCTTTTGGCGAGCAAGTGGTGGCCGAGATGAATAAACTCGGCATGATGATCGATATTTCGCATGTTTCAGATGCGGCATTTTACAAAGTGCTGAGCTTGACCAAAGCGCCGGTGATTGCGTCACATTCGTCGCTGCGGGCTTTTGTGCCGGGCTTTGAACGCAATATGGACGATAAAATGATTCAGGCGCTGGCGAAAAATGGTGGTGTCATTCAGATTAACTTCGGCTCGTCTTTTGTCATCAGTCAGGCCAATCAGTGGGGCCTGCAGTTTAAAGCTGCTGCCAAAGCTGCTGGTAAATCGCAGGACGACGAGGCATATCGGGCTGAATATCTGCAAAAGCATCCGTATCCTTTTGCCAACGTGGATACGGTGATCAAACACATCGACCATGTGGTGAAACTGGTCGGTATTGAGCATGTCGGTATTGGCTCCGATTTTGATGGCGTCGGTGACTCTTTACCGGATGGCTTAAAAGATGTGTCGATGTATCCGAATCTGATCGAAGGCTTGTTAAAGCGCGGCTACAGCGAAGCGGATATTGTCAAAATCATGTCTGGGAATCTGCTGCGAGTCTGGCGGCAGGTCGAAGCTGTGGCGGCAGCCAGTCAGGCTTAAGGAGTTCTAATGCTAAGCGGCATGCACCATGTGGCGCTGATTTGCAGTGATTATGCGCGCTCAAAAGCCTTCTACAGCGAAACGCTGGGGCTGCATATTTTGGCGGAACATTATCGTGAAGCCCGCGATAGCTGGAAGCTGGATTTGCAGCTGCCAGACGGTACGCAGCTCGAACTGTTCAGCTTTCCCGGTGCGCCGGAGCGGCCCAGCCGGCCTGAGGCGCAGGGCTTAAGGCACTTAAGTTTTGTTGTCGACGATGTGGCGGCGACAGTGGTCTGGCTCAATGGCCGGGGAGTGGCAACAGAGCCGGTGCGGATTGACCCTTATACCGGCGCTGCCTTTACCTTTTTTCAGGACCCGGACGGCTTACCGCTGGAGATTTACCAGCGGCTGTAGCCCGCTTACTGCGGTGTCAGCGCTGTGCTCTGCTGAGGGGCACTGCCTGTACCATCTGCTGGGTTAACGATGCGCCGGTCAGCCAGCTGAACCGTCGCTTCATCGGCAGTACCCAGCGGAATAGCCGCAGCTGCTTTGTATTGATAAGCCTGATAGTCATACCCTAAGAGTTCCGCCACAGTGCTGGCGACCTGACTCTGGCTCCAAGGCTGTTGCGTTTGCACCAGACCGCGCGCCGGAATTTGTGGGCCTAATGCGGCCAACCAGATTTGGTCAGAGCCACTGACACCATTGACGAAATTCTTCAGTTTTTTCATATACCCAGCGATAGCCCGGCCGCTGGCATGATGTTGCCAGCTGCTGGCGTTGTCGCCGCGACCGTGGTCCGTACTGATTAGTAGCGTGGTCTGGCCGGCGTAAAACGGGTCACTCTGCAGCTGTTGCCATAACTCTTTAATAAAACCGTCGGTGCGGCGAATGGCTTTTAAATACTGGTCATATTGACCGTCGTGGGCAAAGTCATCGGTTTCGCCATAAGCGATGTACAGCAAACGCGGTTTTTTCTGCGTCAGATATTCCAGTGCAAATTGCTGGGTGAAAACATCGAGCCGCACCGCAGCCCAGGGGCTTGGGGTCTGGCGTTGCAGCTGATTCAGCAGCTTCAGCTGCGGCGTCAGTGGACCCGCCATTTGTTCATTCATTGGCGCAAAACCAGCGTTGACCGGTAATTTACTGCGTTCGGTATTCAGGATAAAAGGCAGCACGTCCCAGGAGCCAAAAGCCGCGACTTGCTGCGCCATGCCCGGTTGCTGATTCAGCCATTCCAGCACTGTGACATTCGGATTGGCGATTTTGCCATTGCTGTTGATAGCAGGGTCCGGAAAGCCGCTTAACAGCTCGTTATAACCCGGATATGAAAAATGCCACGGATTACTGACCTGCATCGCTGAGCCGCGGCGGCGGTCGCCGACCAGCATGCCCTGCGAGGCAATGGTCTGATGGACAAAAGGCATCAGTTGCTGCGGTTTGGTGGGTAATTCGGCCAGCTGGTCGGCATGGCGGATAAAATGACTGTTGCGCAAGATTTCGGGGTCCGCGCCGTGAAATACTTCTTGCCAGCGCAGGCCATCAATACTGACCAACACCACTTTGGGGCTTTTCACAGTTGGAGCAGGCGCAGCTTGTGCCGGCAGCCAGCAAGTTGAGGCCAGCATGGACAGGCATAAGTAACGGGCAGACAGCTTCAGCAACATCACAGACTCCGGTAAGTGTGGGCTTTCCGGAACTGCAGACTACAGCGCTTTTATGACAGCGCCGCGCCGTGCAGATGGCAACGTGGTGAATCTTTGGTCACAAAACGATGACAGCGACTAACAGCACCGGGCGTGCTGGTATCTGCAGCCTGATGGCGCTAAGCTGGTTTTTCTGCGGTTTCCCGTACTCAATCTGGCGCAAAGGATACTTGTGATGAGCCATACCGTAACTTTACATCGTGTGTTTCGCGCCCCGGCCGAACGACTGTACCGGGCTTTTTTAACTGCTGACGCCTTGGCGAAATGGTTACCACCGCATGGTTTCACCTGCTCGGTACATGCGCTGGATGCGCGGGAAGGCGGTCGTTTTCAGACGAGCTTCACCAACTTCAGCAATGGCCAGAGCCACAGCTTTGGCGGTGAATATCTTGAGCTGACGCCCAATGCGCAAATCCGCTATACCGATGTGTTTGACGACCCAAACCTGCCCGGCCAGATGGTCACCAGCGTCACCCTGACGCCAGTGCTCTGCGGCACTGAGCTCAAAGTAGTGCAAGAAGGCATTCCGGCAGAGATCCCCGCTGAAATGTGTTACTTCGGCTGGCAGGAGTCATTGCAACTGCTGGCGCTGTTGGTGGAAGCAGAAGTGCCGGCGGAGTAAGTGCCTTCTTCGGAGCTGTCGCAACCTACTGGTTATCCGGCGTATTTTAGATATAACTCATGCGCTTTGGGCATCACGCCTGTAAGCGCTTTATGTTACGCTGCTGGTTTTTGCGTCCAGAGATTTCCAGATGTCCAGCGACTTTAGCTTCCAGCAGGCCTTTGAGGCTTTCAGCAGCGCTTTGGCGAGCGTGGTATTTTATTCGTTTAACGTCGATGGAGTGGCGATCCCGGTCACTGTGTTGTGGCTGATCACCGGCGCGATCGTCTTCACTTTTTATCTGCGTTTTATCAATATCCGTGGGTTTACCCATGCCATCCGCGTGGTGCGCGGTAAATATGCCGATCCTGCGGCGAAAGGCGAAATCACGCAGTTTCAGGCGTTGTCAGCGGCCTTAAGCGGCACTGTTGGAACCGGCAATATCGCCGGGGTGGCGGTGGCTATTACCTTAGGCGGGCCCGGTGCGACTTTCTGGATGATAGTGGCCGGCTTTTTGGGTATGACCACCAAATTTGTCGAATGTACGCTGGCGGTGAAATACCGGCAGATTTTGCCGGATGGCACTGTCGCTGGTGGCCCGATGTATTACATCAAAGCGGCGCTGGAAAAGTATGGTTTGCCACGTTTAGGTAAAGTGCTGGCCGGCTTTTTTGCCTTGGCCTGTGTGTTTGGCTCAGCCGGTTTTGTCCATGTGAATCAGGGCTTTTCCCAGGTCAAAACCGTCACCGGCTTTGATAATGCATGGTTGTTTGGTTTTATCTATGCGCTGCTGGTGGGCCTTGTCATCATCGGCGGCATCAAAGGCATTGCCCGTGTCACTGAAAAACTGGTACCGGCAATGTGCGCGATTTATCTGGTCGGCGCGCTGACGGTGATTGGCCTTAATTACACTGAAATTCCGGCCGCGCTCTGGACTATCCTCAAAGGCGCTTTTGCCCCGGAAGCCGCTTATGGCGGTATGATTGGTGTGATTATTCAGGGTTTCCGTCGTGCTGCTTATTCCAATGAAGCCGGTATCGGTTCCTCGCCGATAGCTCACGCCGCCGCGCGCACCAATGACCCGGTGTCGGAAGGTTTTGTCGGTTTACTCGAGCCTTTTATCGATACTGTGGTGATTTGTACCATTTCTGCTGTGCTCATCGTCATCACCGGCGCTTATCTGCAAACGGGTCTGGATGGTGTACAGATCTCTTCTTATGCCTTTGCTACGGCCTTTGACTGGTTCCCAATGGTGTTGATGGTCGCGCTGCTGTTGTTCGGCTATTCCACAGTGGTCAGCTGGGCTTATTACGGTCAAAAAGGCTGGGGCTTTTTATTTGGTGAAACCAAACACAGTATCCGGCTTTATAAAGTGCTGATTTGTTCGGTGGTGGCGATTGGCGCTGTGCCGAACGTGCTGGCGGTGTTCGATTTTATCGACTCGATGATTTTCCTGATGGCGGTGCCGAATATTCTGGCGCTGTATTTATTGTTGCCGGAAGTACGGCAGGATTTGCAGGTGTATTTACGCAAAATCGCGGCCAATAAAACAGCGGCAGTGAAGACAGAGGCGCAGGCAGCATGATCTTCGATTGCAACACCTTAACCGCCGCCGAGCTGTATCCGCTGCTCGCCGGCACCATTGTGCCAAGGCCTATCGCCTGGGTTAGTACTGTCGACGAGTATGGCCGAAGCAATTTGGCGCCATTTAGCTTTTTTCAGTTGGTCTGTGATGCGCCGCCGACGTTGATGTTGTCGGTCAATCGCAAAGCCGGTGGTGCGCAGAAAGATACGGCGCGTAATATTGCCGCGACCGGGCAGTTGGTCGTGCATTTGGTCAGCCCCGCCGATTTAGCGCTGATGAACGCCACGGCCGGAGATTATGCGCCGGATGTCAGTGAAATTGACGCGCTGCAAATAGCCACTGTGCCGGCGCAAATGGTGAAACCGCCACGTCTCGCGCACAGTCTGGTCAGTTTTGAATGTGAATGTGTCAGCTTAAGCGCTTATCCGGCTGAGGCGCCGGCCTGTGACCTGATCCTGGCCAAAGTACTGTGTTTGCATATCGACGATAGTTTGCTCAATGCTGAAGGCCGCATACGACATGATCAGATTGACTGGCTGGCGCGGTTAGGCGGGCAGTGGTATTGCCATACTCAGCACGAAGATAATCTGACGTTGGCGCGGCCCAATCAGGCCACGCCGCGACGTTAAACCTGCGTCTGCCGATCAGCGCTGCTGCGCCAGCAGCTGGTCGACGGTGACCAGTTGATAGCCTTTGGCGCGTAGTCCTTCGACCATACCGGCCAATGCTGCGACTGTATTGGGCCTGTCATGCAGCAACACGATAGAGCCGGGCCGCACTTTTTGTAATACGGTTTGGACCATCAGCTCCGGCGCGGTGTTTTTGTAATCGTGTGGGTTCACGTCCCACAGAATGTGTTTCTTTTGCGCCAGCGCCAGCACTAAAGGTAGCGCCAGCCGCTTTTTGCCCATTGGGGCGCGAAAATGAATAGGACCGGTGTAGCCACTTTGACGGATCAGTGAGTCCGTGTCGCGAACTTCCTGCCAAAAACGCCATAGATTGCCGCTATCCATCGCTTTATGAGCAAAGCTGTGGTTGGCCAGCTGATGGCCGCTGCGCCACAGTTCGGTGGTGAGGTGCGGGAATTGTTTGATTTGGCGGCCGACCAGAAAAAAAGTCGCTTTGGTATTCAGCCGGTTCAGCTCCAACATAAGCCGACGGGACACTGGCCCGCGCGGTCCGTCATCAAAGGTCAGCGCGACCATCGGTTTTTGCGTGGACACCCGGTCCACTGATTCACCAATCCACTGAAAGGAATTGGTTCCGGAGCGCTGATGCAGCCAGTAGCCACTGCTGCTCAGCAGGCCGCTCAATAACATTAGAATCAAAAAGCCGGGATGAATTAAAATCCTCCGCAGCCACATGTGGACCTCCGCGCTGCAGGCTATGTGCAGCCTGCAGCTGTGTTGTGTAACCTGACCTAGTTGATCAGGTAGGCATAGGCTGTAGTAAAAGCCACTTCCTGAAAACCTTTTAAGCCAGTTTCTTTAAAATCAATCGGGATTGGATTCGCTGCCAGTTTCAGTTTCATCGCAGCATTGGTGGCAATTACGGTATCCACGGTTGGAATCAGTTGCAGTGCCGCTTCGATTTTAAAACCAACGGCAGAACCGGAAAACTTGCCTTTTTGTGCGCGTTCGCGAATAACGAATTTTTCGATTTTGTAGTCTTCAGCCAGCTTGGCCATGGCGAACTGGAACTTGCGCATATTTTCCAGCTCCTGATCTTTTACCAGTTGTACCCGCACTGTGCGGCAATCCGGTAACGACATCAGGCCATCTTTAAATTCCATCAAACATAAAATGGCATCGTTGCCGGTAATATCTACGCCACAAATCCGCATGGTAAATCCGCCTGTCTGAACACAATAGCCGGCCATTATGCCATGAGCGCTGAGACGGCCCAAGTTTTTCGCCGCCTTTCGGCGGATATAAAAACGGAGCAGGTCGTGCTACACAACACTGCTCCGGACAGACAGAGATGGTTTATCTCACAATTATTTCAGTGCTGACGCTGTCGGTGCGAACGCTTGCGCATCTGCAAGGCCAGTTTGCGTCTTTCCTGCTCCGGGTCCCACTGACTGACAGCGATATGCCGGCATAATTGCCACAGGCTCAGCAACTCCTGACCCAGTTGGCGTAACACAATCGCCATGTTACTGGTGTGGCTTGGCAGTATTGAATCGTTGGCTTTCATCATCATGGCCTCCATCTCCGTGCGGGTCGTGTTGACTTAGTCTGCGGTCCCGGCATTGTTCAGCTGTTTGACCAGCAACGACAGATTGTGCTGGGTAATATCATCGGCATTCAGCTCTACCGCCATCTGGAAGTCAGCTAAAGCGCCAACTTTGTCCTGTTGCTTCAGCTTCTGTACGCCGCGGTTGTTGTAGGCGTAAGACTTCAGCGTGCGGCTGGCTTTGCCGTGATTGCCTGCAGCGTATCGCGAGTGCGTGACGGCCTGATGACAGGCGGCCTGGGCCTGCAAAGTGGCGGTGGTGGTCAGCTGCACACAACGGTTCATCGCTTCATCAAACTTCATTTCCTGCACGGTCGGAAGGTCGGCCTGATGCTGTGCGTCGTCCTTCAGCTGAACCATTTTGTAGCTGCTTGCCTGGCCAGCAAACGCCGCGGTCAATAAGCCAAGGATCAAAGCAGAGCGGATTAAAGTTACAGTTTTGGTATTCATCAGATTTTCCTCCATCACACAGCAGCGGATACTGCTGTTGAGATGAATGGTAGTGCTGTCCCTGTGCTGCTGACAAACGAGAAAAATGCAGCTGATGCCTGACCCGTTTTCAGCTATAGCTGGAAACGCTCCAGTACCCAGTCCACCAGTAATTTGATTTCAGGTCTGTGTTCGGCACTTTCATGTTGGATCAGGTAATAGTGGTCGCGCGTGCGCAGTTCTTCTTCGTACAACCGCACCAGGCTGCCACTGTCAAACCAGGCTGCACTGATCGGCAACGGGATCAGGGCGACTCCTAAGCCTTGCTGTGCGGCACGGGCCACACTGAACATGCTGTCGAGCTGAATGATTTGCTTCGGTCGGAAATCATCAAAGCCGGCCTGGTCTGCCCATTGATGCCAGCACCAGGGCCGCGCCTGATGCACAATCAGCGGCACTTGCTCCAGCGGTGATTGCTCTTCAGTCTGCAATTTCTCATACCATTCCGGGTTACAGGCTGGCACGTAACTAATTGGAAACAGCTGATGGCTGGTTTTGTCGGTTGGTTTACTGCTGGCCAGCACAATCTGCAGATCGGTATGGCGGCCCTGATCACTGCGGCTTTTCACTGTTTCCAGCTGCAAATTAATGTCCGGATGCAGTTCTGACCAGCCGACTAAACGTGGCACAAAAAACTCACTGGCAAAAAATTCCGGCAATGTGATGCTGACTTTTTGCTCGCGTTGTTGCTGGCAAAATTGCTGCACAGTGCTTTCGATACCCTGCAGTAACGGCTTGATGGATTGGTAAAATTGCTGGCCTTGCCGGCTCAGTACCACAGCCCGGGTCTGGCGCTCAAATAGCGAAAAACCCAGCTGCTCTTCCAGTTGTTTGATTTGATGACTGACCGCAGAAGGCGTCAGATATAACTGACGCGCGGTGTCTTTAAAACTCAGGCATTCGGCTGCGACACAAAAACAGCGCAGGCCACGCAACGGGGTATGCACCGCCATCTTGAAAACTCCGCAAGGAAAACGCTTTCAATGCAAGGCCTGTGCAATGATGTGAATTCAATAAATTCAATTAGTTATGATTTTTGTACCGGTTTGACTGCCTGACGCTGGCGCAGCATTGCACTATTTTGGTGCGATTTCCTGTGTCGCATTGGCTCAGAAAATGGAGTGTCGTGTCAGATCGGTCAGCCGCGCCAGCGCATAAGTACCAAGCGCCGAGTTATGGCTGGCGTCCAAACCGGGTGACCAGACCGCCACGGCTGCTTCGCCGGGGATCACAGCAACAATGCCACCGCCGACGCCGCTTTTTGCCGGCAGACCGACCCGATAAGCAAACTCGCCGGCGGCATCGTAGGTGCCGCATGTCAGCATCACGGCGCTGATGCGCTTGGCGCTGCTGGCATCGAGAATTTGCGTGCCACCGGGCACACAGGCAGGCATAGAGCCGTGATTCGCCAGAAAAGCTGCAGCTCGCGCCAGCTCTTCGCAACTGAGCGTGATGGAACATTGCCGGCAATAACTGCGCACCACGGCTGACACTGTATTGTGCAGATTGCCGAAATCTTTAATCAGATGGGCGATCGCGAAATTCCGGTGGGCGGTTTTTAATTCGGATTCTGCCACCTTCAGGTCAAAATCCGGGGCGGTACTGCCACAGAGCTGGCGGATAAACTGCAATAAAGCGATTTCAGAGCCAACAAAACAGCTGGCGAGAATATCCGTGATGACCAAAGCGCCGGCGTTGATAAACGGATTGCGTGGAATACCACGTTCCAGTTCAAGTTGAACCAGCGAATTAAACGCCGTGCCTGAAGGTTCTTTGCCAAGTCGCTGCCAGATGCTATCGCCAACCCGGGTATAGGCCAGCGCCAAAGCAAATAATTTTGTCACGGATTGCGCGGAAAAACGCGTCTGCGCCGCGCCGATGCTGAACATTTGCCCGTCCAGCCGGTAAACTGCCATGCCAAATTGCGCCACTGGTACTGTCGCCAGCTGCGGGATATAACTGGCGACTTTGCCTTCACCCAGCCGCGGGGCCACTTCTAACCAGATTTGGTCGAGAATGGCCTGATAATCAACTGCTGGTGCTGTGCCAGACATCGTTGCTCCTGACTATAAAAATCGTCAACAGCGTGTACTATAAGCATTTTTCACCTGGCCGGAATCACTATGCTGGAACAATTCTTCAAATTAACCGCCCACGGCACCACAGTGCGCCGCGAAGTGGTGGCGGGACTGACTACGTTCTTCACGATGGCCTACATCATTTTTGTCAACCCGGCGATGCTGGCGGAAGCCGGCATGGATAAAGGCGCGGTCTTTGTCGCGACCTGTCTGGCGGCCGCGGTGGGTTCGATTTTGATGGGGCTGATAGCCAATTATCCCATCGCGCTGGCGCCGGGCATGGGCCTGAATGCATTTTTCACCTATGGCGTGGTGCTCGGCATGGGCCACAGCTGGCAAACTGCGCTCGGTGCCGTGTTTATTGCCGGTGTACTGTTTTTGTTGCTGAGCCTGTTTAAGGTGCGCGAGTGGATTATCAATGTGATCCCGCGCACGCTGAAACTCGGTATCGCCACGGGTATTGGTGCTTTTCTGGCGATGATCGCGCTGAAAAATGCCGGCATTATCGTCGCCCATCCGGCGACATTGGTCACGCTTGGTGATTTAACCAGTGCCACGCCGTTGTTATCGATTCTGGGCTTTTTCCTGATTGCCGCCGGCCATGCCCGTGGCTGGCATGGCGCTGTGCTCGGTGTCGTGCTGCTGATGACGGCCGTGGCGCTGGGGCGTGGCGATGTGGCTTATCAGGGCCTCGTAGCGTTGCCACCGTCACTGGCGCCGACTTTCCTGCAGATGGATATCGCTGCGGCCTTTGATGTCGCGCTGCTCAGCGTTATTTTCGCCTTTTTGTTTGTCGATATTTTTGATAACTCCGGCACTTTGCTGGCGGTCACGCAAAAAGCCGGTCTGGCGGATAAAGACGGCAATGTCGAACGCCTCGGCGGCGCTTTAGCCGCAGACAGCCTGGCTGCGGTAGCAGGTGCAGCACTTGGCACATCAACGACCACCAGCTATGTCGAAAGTGCGGCTGGCGTCGCTGCCGGTGGGCGTACCGGCCTCACCGCAGTGGTGGTCGGTTTGTTATTTGCGCTCTGTATATTTATTGCCCCGCTGGCGGCGATGGTGCCGGTGTATGCCACCACAGGCGCGATTTTTTATGTCGCCGTGCTGATGTTGTTTAATCTGCAGGAAATCGACTGGCATGACATCACCGAAGCGGCGCCTGTCACTGTGGTGTTGCTGCTGACACCCCTGACGTTTTCCATCGCGCATGGCATCGCGCTGGCATTTATCACCTACGCGCTGACCAAAGCCCTGTGTGGCAAACATCGCGAAGTCAGCTGGAGTGTCTGGCTGCTGACCGCGTTGTTTGTGCTGAAGATTGTGTTTTTAAGTTAGGCCAGCGGCCACTGCAAACTGGCAACAACACCGCCATCCGGGTGATTGCTCAGTCGGATGCTGCCGTGATGGCGCACCAAAATATCCTGACATAACAGCAGGCCCACGCCTTGGCCGGCATTTTTGGTGGTGTAAAAAGGGGTAAACAGATTGTCCGGGTTCTGAATGCCGCAGCCGTGGTCCCGCAGCTCCAGCCACTGTTGCCGGCCATCAATGCCGTACCGCAGTTGTAGTACGGCTAAACTGCCGTTTTGTTGCTGCGCCTGAGCCGCATTCAGTAGCAGATTTTGCAGTAGCTGCTGAAACAGCAGTGGGTCGGCGTAGCATTGCGGCTCGCCCTGATATTCCAATGGCAGTTGCAGGCTATGGCTCAGTTCATCGACTAACTGTGGCAGGGCAAACCAGACCGGATGCGCGGCCGGTAGCTGCTGCTGTTGCAGATAACCGTCGAGAAAAGCCAACAGGCGCTGACTACGGGCCTGGATCCGACTGAGTACCTGACGGGTGGTGGCTTGCGGCAATTCCGGCTGACTCAGCAGCGTTTCTGTCATCGATTGCATTGGTGTCAGTGAATTGCGCAGTTCATGACTAAGAACCCGTACCAGCTGCTGCTGACTCTGGCGTTGTTGCTGATAAAGTGGATGGCGCAGATCCAGGGCGTAAAACAGTCCAAAACTTTGCTCCGGCAGTTGCACCTGCAAGCTGAACTGTTGCCAGCCCGAGCGCAGATCTGGATGGTTGAGTAGCGGCGCCTGTCCCTGAAAGCCCAGCGTCTGCAGTGTACTGCCGGCCAATAAAGGGCGCTGCAGGCATTGTTGGGCGGCGTCATTGGCAAAACGTAATTGTTGATTGGGACCGAACAGGCACAAAGGAAACGGCAGACTACCTAGGACTGCGGTCAATACCTGTTCTGCTGGCAGGCCGGGCTGCTGCAGCTGTGGCGTCAGTTCCCACAAACAGTGCCAGTGTGCATCGACTTGTGGGCCTGGATGTGGTTGTTGCTGGATCGCCAGCAATAAATGTTGTGGCCACTGCCTGACCCGGCGCCACAACCACCAGGACCAACCTGCCATAGGCCAGATGCTGCAGTAGACCATGGTCAGCCATGCCAGCACGGACCAGTGGCTGTACAGTTGTCCCAGCAGCGACGCCCATAAGGCCCAGCCACAGCCTAAAGCCCACCAGACGGATACCGGCCCCTGACCTATTGCCGCCATCAGGATTTCTCCAACCGGCGTGCCAGCGCAAACCGGCTGATCCCTAACAAACGCGCTGCTTCCGCCTGCTGACCTTCGGCTGCCTGTAGCGCGGCATTAATCAGTTGTTGCTGATGCCACTGCAAATCAAAAGGTGGCAGACCCATAGGTGCCAGTGGTGTGGCCTGGTCTGAAGGTGGCTGCGGGGGTGACGGTTGCAGGGCCAAATCGCTGCTGTGTAATTCGGTCTGTTCAGCCAGCACGACTGCGCGTTCAAGGACATGCTGCAGTTCGCGCACGTTGCCGGGCCAGGCGTAATCCTGCAGTTGTTGCCAGGCCGATGGACTCAGTTGCAGCTGCGGCCTGTGGTGTTTGCGGCACAATGCCGGCAACAGCTGCTGGACCAGCGCCGGAATATCTTGTGGCCGTGCGCGCAATGGCGGGATCTCTATGACCAGGGTATTCAGCCGGAACAATAAATCCGACCTGAACTGGTCGCTGCTTAGTTCGCTGTTGGTCGCACTGATGATCCGCGCATCACTGCGCTGACTTTTGCTGGCACCGACCGGTTCAAACCAGCCGGTTTCCAGCACCCGCAATAACTTTGGTTGCAGCTCAGCCGGCAAACAACCAATTTCATCCAGAAACAAAGTGCCACCATCGGCCAGCGCAAAACGTCCGGTGCGTTTGTGCTTTGCATCGGTAAAAGCACCTTTTTCGTGGCCAAACAACTCAGCTTCGAATAACTGTTGCGGGATCGCTGCCATATTGACGCTGACAAAGGCGCCACTGTGGCGCGCTGACAATTGATGGATCCGTGCAGCCAGCGCCGATTTGCCAACACCGCTTTCACCCAGGATCAACACATTGGCGTCGCTGCCAGCGATACGGCTTAGTTGTTTTTCCAACCGTTGCATCACCTCGCTGTGGGCTACCCAAGCACTGCGTTCCTGCTGTGCCAGCTGCTGCTGCTGCCATTGGCGTTGCCGCAGCCGGCGCAGTTCCAGCCGGTCAGCGATCAATTGCAGCAAAGTGCTGTTATGCCAAGGTTTTTGCAGGAAATAGTCGGCGCCTTGCTGCATCGCCTGCACGGCTAAATCAATGCTGGCCCAGGCTGTCATCAGGATCACACTCAGTTCCAGTTGTTTCAGTGCCGGCAGTAGTTGCAGACCGTCGTGTCCGCTGGTGGTGTCGCTGCAAAAATTCATATCCAGCAGGACCAGATCGGGCTTGATGGCGGCAAATTGCAGAACCTGTGCCGGTGTGCTGGCCGTTAGCACCTGATAACCGGCTTGTTGTAACAATAACTCCAACGCCAGAATGATGTCGGCATCGTCGTCTGCTACCAGAATACGGGCAGGGCTTTGCATAAAAAACTCCGGCTTTTCCACTATCCAATGTCGCTGGTCTGGTCCGCAGGCCTAGCTGCTGCGCAGGCTTTGCAGCGGATCCCGCCGCAATTGTTGCTGTGCAGGCCACAACATGGTTACAAAAACGCTGCACAGTAACAAGGATACCAGCAGCAGTAAAGCCAGCCATGGCAGTGGCGGAATACTGCTGAACCAGCGTGGTAATTGCTGATACAGCAGAATGCTGCCGGCGCAGCCAATGGCGGCTCCAACCAGTGCTGCACCGAGCTGACGACGGCTGAGCCACCACAGCAGTTGTCCCTTGCTGGCTCCGGTTGCCAACCGGATCGCCAGCTCATAACTTTGCTGCCGTACCAGCTGCAGACTGAGGCCGCCACAGCCTAACAGGGCCAGCACCAGGCTACTCAGGCAAAACAGCAGCTGAAGCAACAGCAACAGGCGCGACTGCGCGGTCCGGTCCAGCCATTCTTGCTGATTATCCTGCCATTGCAGCGCCTGCCCCTGATATAAATCCTGCAGCAGTGCGCGTACCTGTGATTCGGCCTTTGGTTCTGGCCGGGCGAATTTTAAAGTCAGACTGATTGTCTGGGCATCTGTCAGGGTTTGGCCCAGTTGATATAGCTGCGGTAGATTCCCTTCGCCTTTGTTGCTGCTAATGTCGCGGACCACGGCCAGCACCGGCAGCGCTTTACCTTGCAGGGTCAGCTGCTGTCCGACGGCTTTGGCCGGGTCGGCTGGGCTGATTAAACGAGCAGCTGCTTCATCCAGCACCAGCGCTGCTTTGGTATCCGTCGCTGCCGGCAGTTGCCCCGCCAGAACATGCATCTGATAAGTGGCAAAGAGTCCGGTTTCTGTCTGTTGCAATAGACTGCTGAACTTCAGGTCCGGTTGCTGCACCGACTGGAAATTCCGCACTATATTGCTGGTAAATGGCACTTGGCCCTGATGCACCTGCAAGTCCGGCCATTGTTGTTGCAGTCGCTGTTTCAGCTGACTCAGTGTGGCCTGACGGAGTTGGTTATATTGCATGTAGGCCTGCCGGTCGAGCTGGATCCGGCTGTCTTTCGGGGCTTGCGGCAGCTGAACACTGAGGTCATAACTGTGATCCAGACTAAAACCACGGGCCCAGGTCAGCTCCCCGGCCTGATACCAGGCTAGCCAACCACTGCAACCGACCAGTATCACTGCCAGTGCTAGCTGGGCGGATAACAACAACGGGCCTGTCCAGCGTCCCAGCTGGCGAGGGGTACCTTTGCCGCTGCCGCTAAGTTGTTGTAGCGGAGAAGTCCCTGGTCGCCAAATCAGGCTGAACCATGTCAGCAGGACCAGTAACAAGCCCAGCGCAACAACGACATCAGCGCCGGCCAGCTGCAGGTTGTCAGTCATCGGCAAAGCGGTGCCGGCTAATAACGGCACCCATTGTAACAACCAGTGGCATAACAACAGGCCTAATCCCAGCGCCGGCAGCAACCAGCTCAGATTTTCCAGTGCCAGCAGCAGCCGTTGTTTCGTCGCCGAGCCACCGCATAGTTGTTCCACGGCAAATTCGTGCTGGCGGCCGGCATATTGCGCCAGCAGCAATTGTGTCAGATTCAGCACCGCCAGCAACACCATCAGGCCGGCAGCTACGCCTGTGACCAACAGCAGGGTGGCACTGTTGCCTAGCAGATGCTGGCGATAATCGCGTTGATAGACGCCAAGGCCAAACTGGTCGGCAAAATGACTGAGCTTGTTGCTGGTAAGCGGTTGCTGCGTCAGTTGCAAATCACGCAGAAACTGAGCACTTGGTTGCTGGCGATTGGGGCTGCGTAAAATCAGCAAAGTACCGGACATCAGCGAGAATTCCTGCTGCAGCGTTTCAGCTGGCTGAAAAAACTGCCAGATCTGCTGGCTGCGAATTGGACCTGTCATCGGTAAGGCGGTTGTTGTCGCCAGTACACCGGCAATCCGGTATTGGCGCTGTTTCAGCGTCAGCGCCTGGCCAATGACGGCCGGGTTGCGCTGAAATTGTTGTTGCCATAAGGCGTCGCTGATCCACAGTTCATCCGGATTGGCCAGCGTAGTGGATTTGCCTAGCAAAAGCGGCAGGCCCAGCACTTCGGCAGTGCCGGCGGCAGCCAGCCAGCTGTCGGTCTGACTGAGGCGCTGCCGGTCGGTATTTTGCCAGTCGAGCTGACCTTTGCGTTGCAAATACCCCCACTGACCATAAGCTTTGAGCTGTCGCAGCGCCTGGCCGAAGGTGACATCGTTGATCAGTGCCGGCCATTGCCAGCTGTCGCCTTTGCCCATTTGTAAATTGACCTGATGCACACTGAGCTGTTCAGGTTTGGTGATATGTGGCAAAGGTGCCAGATGCAGCTGACGGTACAGCACTGCAACCGTCAGCAGTGCCGCCAGAGTCAGTGCAAGACTGAGTACGACAGGAACGCTGCTGCGTGGTTGCAATAACAAGCGGAACAAACCGGCTTTCACGGCGTGCCAGTACAACATCATGCCACCTCCTGACGTTGCTGATCGCTGAGCAGACGGCCATCGAGTAACTGGATCTGCCGGCTTGCGCAGCGAGCGTAACGGGCGTCGTGTGTCACCAGTACAATGCTGCGGCCTTGCTGATGCAGCCGTTGCAGCAGCTGCAGCACGCTGTCGCCATTTTTACTGTCCAGATTGCCGGTGGGTTCGTCCAGTAACAATAAATCCGGATCCGTCACCAGCGCTCGGGCTATCGCGACCCGCTGTTGTTGTCCGCCTGAGAGTTGCGACGGGAAAAAGTCCTGACGGTGGCCCACATCTACGTCGGCCAGACATTGTTGCACCAGCGGCCGGATTTGCTGCTCTTTCCAGCCACGGTGTCGCAGTGGTAAGGCCACGTTGTCATAGACACTGAGGCGGTCAATCAGATGAAACGCCTGAAATACGATGCCGATATGTTGATTCCGGATGCGGCTACGCTGGTCCATACTCAGCGTGCTGACGTCAATTCCCGCCAGTTTTAACTGACCGCTGTCAGCACTGTCCAGCAGGCCAAGCAAATGTAACACGGTGGATTTACCGCAGCCCGAAGGCCCGGTGATTGCAACAAACTCGCCGCGGCGGATCTGTAAATCCAGTTGTTGGATGGCCAGAGCCGCCACTTCGCCCTGGCGGAAACTTTTGCATATAGCGCGTGCTTCAATTAGTAAATCTGTCATTTGTTTTTTCTCCTTGTACAGAATCTGGGATGCCGGCATCAGGCGCCGGTGTTGATTTCGGGCTGAGGCCAGCGTGCCGGATCCGGTGCCCATAGCACTTCGCCGCCGCTGGCGCCTTGTTCAATGATCAAAAAGCCGTTGCTGAGCGCACCAAAGGTCAGCTCGCGGGCAAAAGCGCGGTGTTGATCTGTGTTGGCCGGTTGCAGAAAAACCCGGTGGGTCTGATGCGGCGTTAAGCCCGGCAACTGGCGGATATAGGCGACGTTCTTGCGCTCGCCAAGCCGGACTTTGGCCTGAACATGCTGCGCTGGTCGTAGCTGTGCCGGCAGACTGGCCGGCAGCCGCACTTCAGCATTGACTGTGCCTTCCTGCACTATGGCCTCGATGCGGCTCAGTTCGCCACGGATGTTGCCAGCGACCGTTTGCAGCAACACTTCAGTGCCGACTGTAACTTTGTCGGCGTCCCGGTGGTCCAGTTGAATTTGCGCTTTGAGCAACTGCTGGCTGCCAATCCGCGCTAGCGCCTGACCTTGAGCCACACTCTGGCCCAATTCAACATCCAGCTGCTGCAGCATGCCATGCATACCGGCGGTGACCGTCAACTGTTGTTGTTGCTGGATCAACAACTGCAATTCTTCCTGATGTTGTTGCAGAGTCAGCTGTTGTTGTGCCAGCTCAGCCTGTTGCTGCTGACGTAACTGAATGATTTTTTGTTGCTCCAGCGCCAGCAGTTGTTGTTGCTGTTGCAGACGGAATTCGGCCCGGCGCAGCTCGACCCGTGCAGCGATGCCTTTCTCTGCCAGCTCCTGATGCAGACGAAACTCCAGCGCGCTGGCCGCCACTTCAGTTTCCATCCTGACGACTTCTGCCTGCTGACTGAGCAGCTGATGTTGCTGTGTTGCCGCAAACGCCTGCAAGGCACTTTGTTGTTTGGCGACCTGATGCCTGGCGCTTTGCACCTGAAGTTTTAGTTGTGGATTATCGAGTTGCAATACTGGGCTGTCCGGCGTCAGTGTGGCGCCCGGTTGCTGCAAAATCGCGACGACAGTAGCACCAACTTCGGCGGTCAATAGGCGTTGTTCTGCGGATTGCAGTGTCCCCAGAGCTTCACTGAATAGCTGCAAATCGCCAAACTGAACCGCGCTATTTGGTGTACTGCCGGCGCTGAGAACCGGACTGATTGGACGCAGCAATAAAGCTATCAGGAAGGCCAGAATGATGAGCCCGAGGACTGAAGGCAACCAGCGCCGCCAGCGGGCAGGTGGGTCGAGCTGAATATCCATCACACAAGGTCCGAAACAATAATGCTGTGCGATGGATTATGGAAAAGCTATGCCAAGTGTTAATTTGTTTAAATACAATATTTTATGTATTTTTCTGGCGTGCGATTTCACACCTGAAACGGAGCGATGTGCGAAATCGCACGCGAAATAGCACAGAGAGCAGGTAACGGAGACAGGTTTTATAACAATGCTGGCGGACGCGACCGGCCAAGCCGGTGGCGCCACAATCAGACCCGCGTCAGACGCCGCCGGCGATTTTCAGCCGTTCCAATTCGCAGGCGATCAAAAACTCCCAGCTTTCCAGATGGCGCTTGGCCTGTTCCAGTGTATCGCCCCAGACGTACAGGCCGTGACCCCGAACCAGTACAGCAGAATGCAGTTCACCGGCGCGTTGGCGTAATTGCGCCGCCAGTTGCGTGACTTCTGGTGCATTATCCAGGATCACCAGCTGCAGCGCTTCGTCTGCGTCGCTGCAACCTGCAATGCCTTTTTGCATCTCATAACCGCTGACCGGATAACCGTCGGCGCGGATTAAGCGGGAAAAAACGGTGCTGCTCAGTGAGTGCGAATGCAACACTGCTTTGCACTGTGGAAATAACTGGTAAAACGCCACATGCAACGCAGTTTCTGCCGCCGGCGCGCCACTACAGCGCAAGTCGCCATCGGCCCAATTGACATTACGCAGATCCTGCGGACTGAATTCATGATTGTCTTTCTGGCCGGTCAGTAAGCAGCTGTGCTCAGATGCGCGGATCGACAAATTGCCGCCGGTGGCCGGCAGCCAGTTTTTTTGCGCGATCCAGCGGCCGATAGTACAGAGCTGGATAGCATAAGGGTTCAGTTGGAGGCTGGCTGTCATGTTCATCTTTATGTTTAGACGTCTATACGTGAAACTGTCTGGAATGATAGCACCGGATAAAAAAGCGGCCAAGTCGTTTTTCCTTACGTTGCCGTTGTGCACAGCTGGACGGATAGGCGGGCCGCGGTTGAAGTGCTAGCATGGCGTACAGATCAAGCAGTACGGCGAAGGCACCCTGATGGAACTGAAAAGTAAATTACCGGCGGTCGGGACGACCATTTTTACCCGGATGTCACAGTTGGCGCAGCAACATGGCGCGCTGAATTTGTCGCAGGGCTTTCCGGATTTTCCGGCCGAGCCACGCTTGCTGGACGCGTTAAACCGTCAGGTACTGGCGGGTCGCAATCAATATGCGCCGATGCCGGGTGTGCCGGAGCTCAGACAACAAATCAGCAGGCTGATCGAGCGGGTTTATGGGGTGCAGGTTTGTGCCGATAGCGAAGTGACCATCACCAGCGGCGCCACTGAGGCCTTGTTTGTCGCCATTCAGGCGCTGGTGCGCACAGGCGACGAAGTCATCGTATTTGACCCGGCCTATGACAGTTACCAGCCAGCCGTCGAACTGGCCGGCGGTAAAACCGTGCATATTCAGTTGTGTGCGCCGGATTATCGGGTGGACTGGGCCGCGGTCGAGCGACGCATCAGTGACCGCACCCGGCTGATTATTGTTAATAGCCCACATAATCCGACCGGCATGGTATTCACCGATCTGGACTGGCAAGCGCTGGCGGATCTGGTGCAGCGTCATGGCCTGTTTTGTATCAGTGACGAAGTTTACGAACATATGGTGTTTGATGACCGCAAGCCGCAAAGTGCCCGACAGTATCCGGCTCTGGCAGAGCGTAGTTTTATCGTGTCATCTTTTGGCAAAACCTTCCATGTCACCGGCTGGAAGCTTGGTTATTGCACAGCCCCAAAACTGCTGAGCGCGGAATTTCGCAAAATCCATCAGTACGTCACTTTCTCCAGTTTTACGCCGGCGCAATATGCCATCGCTGAGCTACTTGATACTGCTCCGCAGCTGGTGACAGGGTTGGCGGCGTTTTATCAGCAAAAACGTGATTTGTTTCAGCAGTTACTCAGTGGTTCTGCGTTGCGGTTATTGCCTTGTCAGGGCACTTATTTTCAACTGGTCGATTTCAGCGCAGTCAGTACGCTGGATGATGTGCGTTTTTGCGACTGGCTGACCACCGAAGTGGGTGTCGCGGCGATCCCGCTGTCGGTATTTTCCCGTCAGGAGCAGGACAGCCGGATCATCCGTTTTTGTTTTGCCAAACAACAGCACACCTTAGAGCAGGCCGCGGCCAGACTGCAGGCGCTGTCTCCGATAGCATCGTGAGGAATGCAACATGAGCCAGAATGTCACTGCCGGACAGGTCCAAACTGATAGCCTGGATGTGGCACTGATCCAGACTGAACTGATCTGGCAGGATGCCGCAGCGAACCGTGAATTATTGCAGCCTTTGTTGTGGCAAGCCTCAGGTGCGGATTTAATCGTGTTGCCAGAAACCTTTAACAGCGGTTTTTCGATGCAAAGCCGGCAGATCGCAGAAACCATGCAAGGCCCGACTTTGCAATGGCTGCAGCAACAGGCACAGCAGCTTGGTGCGGTGATTTGTGGTTCGATGGCGGTATCAACCGATGCCGGTATTTTTAACCGGCTGTTATGGGTGCAGCCAGAAGGCAAAATCGCTTATTACGATAAACGGCATTTATTCCGTATGGCCGGCGAAGATCAGCATTACAAGCAAGGTCAGCGCCGTGTGATCGTTGAATTTAAAGGCTTCCGCCTCCTACTGCAGGTCTGTTACGACCTGCGGTTTCCGGTGTTTTCGCGCAATCAGAACGATTACGACGCAGTGATTTATGTGGCGAACTGGCCGGCAGCACGCAGCCGGATCTGGAGTACATTGCTGCAGGCGCGCGCCATTGAAAATCAGGCTTTTGTATTGGGTTGCAACCGTGTCGGGCAGGATGCGAACGGTCATGCTTACAGCGGCGATTCGGTGATACTGAATTATCTGGGTGAGCCATTAGCGGAACTGGCGCCGGGCGAAGCCGGTGTATTGCGCTGCCGCCTGGATTTGCTGGCATTACAACAATTTCGCCGGCAATTTCCAGCGGGACTTGATGCCGATACATTTATCCTGACAGCTGAATAAGTTTCAGCTGCTGGCGCCAGCGGCTGTGCAGGCTGTTTTGTCGGGATCAGCGGCAAAATTGATAGCGTAGAGACGAGACTTTGCGGATGGCTTTTGTTACAAAGGAAAAGTACAAACCGACATAAAAACAAAGGCGTACCTATGTTTCAGACATTTAAGTTCACCACTAAAGTCACGCTGGCGGCTTCGCTGCTACTGGTCACAGTGTTGGGTTTGTTTACCATCAATAATTTTGTGCTGCTACGGGGTCAGACCCATGACCAGCTCGAAGCTGTGCTGACCGAAGTGTCGGAGTCAGTGTCCCGCAATATCTCAAACTGGCTCAATGCGCGGCTGCAAATTGTCAAAGCGGTGGCCGAAGGGCATCAAACCAGCGACGACAAAGCCACCACTATCCGTCGATTACAGGATGCGCGTAGCGCCGGCGACTTTAAGAACGTTTACATCGGCACCGCTGACCGCACCTTTTTACTCGATGACCCGACCGTACAGCTGCCGGCTGATTATGACCCGACTGGACGGCCCTGGTATCAACTCGGCGAGCAAAAACGCGATACCGCCTTTACCACGCCTTATGTCGATGTCACGACCAATGACCTGACGTTAACCGCCGTAGTGCCAATGCAACGCAATGGCCAGTTTATTGGCGTTGCTGGTGGCGATATCGACATGCAGACCGTCAGTCGTATTGTCAATGAAACCGACTTTTTAGGCTTTGGTTTTGCCATTTTGCTGGACGAACAAGGCCGGATCCTCAGCCATCCGGAGAAACAGCAAAACGATAAACTGATGGCCGAGTATTTCGGTAAAGCCTTGCCACTGGAAAAAGACTTTGCCGAGGTCACCATTGCCGGGCAGGAACGGCTGGTGTCTTTTATTCCGGTGACTGGCATCAACAACGTCAACTGGTATATCGGTGTGGTGGTCGACCCGCAGCTGGTGTATGCCTCGGTAGATTCATTCCGCAATATGGCGCTGCTGTACATCGTGTTAGGTGTATTGGCGATTGTCGCCTTAATGAAATTCCTATTGCAGGTGCTGATGCGGCCAATGGTGGTGCTGAATCAGGCGATTGAAGATATTGCTCAGGGCGAAGGTGATTTAACCCGCCGGCTGACGGTGCAGAATAACGATGAATTTGGCCGTTTGTCGCATGCATTTAACCAGTTTGTCGACAAAATCCATGGCTCGATCCGCCAGGTCAAAACCACAACGGAAAGTCTCGATCAGTCCATCCACAGTTTGTTGCAACAAACGCAGTCCAGTATGCAGATGTACAGCGAGCAAGTGCAACGCACGGACAGTGTGGCGACCGCCATTAATGAGTTGTCATCCAGCGCGGCCGGTATTTCCGGCAATGCCGGTCAGGCGTCTGAGCTAGCCAGTGCTGCCAATCACACCGCAGCACAAAGTCAGCAGGTACTGAACCAGAATATTCAGGCGATTGAAGCTTTGGCGGCCAAAATGGCAGAAGCGCAACAAACGATGGATAGTCTGGAGCAATACACCGCCAGTATTGGTCAGGTGCTGGAAGTGATCCGCGGTGTGTCAGAGCAAACCAATTTATTGGCGCTGAATGCTGCGATTGAAGCGGCGCGCGCCGGCGATGCCGGCCGTGGTTTTGCTGTGGTTGCTGACGAAGTGCGACAACTGGCACAGCGCACCCAGCAATCGACGCAACAGGTGCAAACTATCATTGCGCAGTTACAGGCTGGTTCGGCCAGCGCAGTGAGCGTGATGAAAGCCAGCATCGCCGATTCGGGCCGCAGCGTGGCACTCGCCAGTGAAGCCGGCGAACGGATGCAGCAGGTCAATCAGGCGATTCACGCCATTGATGGCGCTAACCATGCAGTGGCCGATGCAACTGAGCAACAGAACAGCGTGATCCACTCGCTTGATCACGATATTCACCAGATCAGCGCCTTGTCCGCACAAGGTCAGCAGAATCTGCAGGCTACTTTGCAGGAATGCCAGGCCTTGCAACAGCAATTTGATCAGCTCGAAGCCATGGTGCTGAAATTTAAGGTGTAATGATTCGAACGGTTTCGCGCCGGGCTTGCGGCTGGTACACGGAGCGAAACCGTTGCTGCGATCTTAGGCGGCTGGCAATTACGAAAGTTGGTGAACCCGGACTGTTTTCTTGGTAAGCGCTGCCGGTAAAGCGCTTACATCAGTATAATAACCAGGTGCAGCCGCATGGTCATTCAGTCCGGAGTTCGCCTTATGTCACGTTTTCACCCCACAGCCATGATTTTTGGTGGCTTTTTCCTGCTGGGGATTTTGATCATCCTGTGGGGCATTCTGCTGCCGGATCTGAGCCGTGAACTGAAGCTGGATCCGGCGCAAAGCGGCTGGTTTTTCATGACGATGGCGCTGGGTACCATTAGCGGCGCTTTTATCGGCGGTAAATATGTGCAGAAGTTCGAATTTCTGCGCTTGTTTGCCGTGCTGGCGCTGCTTGAAACCGTCATTCTGTTTAGCATCTCGATGCTACAGCAACGCTGGCAGCTGTTTGCCGGCATCTTCTTATTTGGTTTGATTGCCTCAGTGATGTTTACCATTGGTCATACACTGATTGCGCGGCTGCACGCGAATAAACGCGCCAAAATGATGGGGCTGATGGACTTTATGTTTAGCCTCGGCACGCTGGCAGCGCCTTTTCTGGTTGTGGTGTTGTACTGGTGGCAGGAAGACTGGCGCTGGCCGGTGCGGTTGATGGCGCTCAGTTTAGTCGGGTTGGCGGGTTATGCGTTCTGGTTATCCCGGCAGCAGTTGGAACTGGCCGGCCACTCTGACACGGTACGGCGTAGCCTGTCGTATCGGGTGGTGCTGAAAAAACCAGTATTCTGGGCGCTGGCTTTTGCCATGTTTGGTTATGGTGCCGTTGAGTGGGGCAATGGCAACTGGTTTGTCAGTTATGCCAGTGCGGCATTACCTTTTGATACTGAACAGGCCCGGCTCATATTCGCCTTTTTCACTGCCGGGATGGTGATTAGCCGCCTGGGTTTTGCCTGGTTTATTCCGCTGCTCGGCAGTAAAAAGCTGCTTCGGGTGCTGGTGTTGTTAATGGTCAGCGGCGCATTGCTGGTAAAAACCATGGATAGCGCGACGGCACTGGCGCTGGGTAATTTGTTATTAGGGCTTGGCCTTGGCGGCGTCTATCCGCTGTTGTTATCAACGGCGATGGATCTGGATGCTGATAACGGCCCGGTCCTGTCAGGCTTATCGAATATCGCCGGTTCGCTGGGTTGTCAGTTGGCGGGCCTCGGAACTGGCCTGTGGGCACAACAAGCTGGTATTGGCCAGGCCTTCTGGATGCTACCGCTGCTGGCGGTCTGGTTATTGGCCTCGGTCTGGTGGTTTAGTCGGCTGGCAATGCCGGCAGTCCAGCCATCTAATTCTACAAAAATCGTACATTAAATTAGCAACTGATGATGTTTTCGCCACGAGCCTCTTGATTGTTGGGGCTTTTAAGCGCATAACATGCTGCCCGAACTATCCTGTGAGATTGAGGATGAATACAACTATCGATTGGGCACAACTGCAATTACAGGCAAAAGCTGCATCGGATCAGGCCTACGCGCCTTATAGTCATTTCCCGGTTGGCGTTGCCATCCTGGCCAGCTCAGGCCGCATTTATACTGGCTGTAATGTCGAAAATGCTTCTTATGGCGGCACGACCTGTGCTGAACGCAACGCCATCGCCGCTGCTGTCGTCGCCGGTGAACGCCAGTTTGCCGCTTTAGTCGTCTACACCCCGCAAGACAAACTGACACCACCTTGTGGTATTTGCCGTCAGGTCATTGCTGAATTCTTTACGCCGGACAGCCCGGTCGCCAGCTGCAACCACTTAGGTGCACTGCAAAGCTGGACTCTCGCCGAATTGCTGCCTGATGCCTTCACGCCGACTTATCTGGCGGCCAGTACCAAGGTTAAATCTTAAGGACTCTTTATGTATTTACCGCAGGAAATCATCAAGTTAAAACGTAATGGCGGCAAGCTGCCGGAAGCGGCTATTCAGCAGTTTGTCACAGGGCTGACCGACAACAGTTTCAGCGAAGGCCAAACGGCGGCGCTTGCCATGGCGATTTATTTAAACGGCATGGCCACCGAAGAAACCGTTGCGCTGACCCGCGCGATGCGCGATTCCGGCGCCGTGCTGAACTGGCAGGGCAAACTGAATGGCCCGGTGGTCGACAAACATTCCACCGGTGGTGTTGGTGACAAAGTCAGCCTGATGCTGGCGCCGATGATTGCCGCCTGTGGTGGCTATGTACCGATGATTGCCGGCCGCGGCCTCGGTCATACCGGTGGTACCGTCGATAAACTGGAAACTATTCCGGGCTATAGCTGCACGCAGCCTCTAGCGACGATTCAGCGTGAAGTGGCGCGCTTGGGCTGTGTCATTGTCGGCCAAAGTGGCGAGCTGGCTCCGGCCGATCGCCGGCTGTACCTGATTCGTGACGTGACTGCGACAGTTGAATCTATTCCGCTGATCACCGCGTCGATTTTATCGAAAAAGCTGGCGGCGGGCCTGGATGTGCTGACGATGGACGTCAAAATCGGCTCCGGCGCCATTATGAAAAATATCGACGATGCATCGGCGCTGGCGCAGAGTATCGTCAATACCGCCAAAGGTGCCGGCGTACCGACGCAGGCACTGCTGACCGATATGAACGAATGTCTGGGCAGCACTGCCGGTAACGTGCTGGAAGTGCTGGAAACACTGGATTATCTGACTGGTAAATACCGCGAACCACGGCTGCATCAGGTCACGCTGGAACTCGGCGCCAGCATGCTGCAACTGGCTGGCTTGTTTGCCGACAAAGCTAGTGCGGTGGCTGCACTGGAGCACAGCTTAACTTCAGGCAAAGCCGCGGAGATTTTCGCGAAAATGGTTGCTGCGATGGGCGGGCCGGCCGATTTGCTGGAAAAACCGCAGCTGTATCTCGGCAAAGCGCCGGTGGTGCAGGATATCGTCGCACCACATGCCGGTTATCTGGCGGCCAGCGATACCACTGCAGTCGGTATGGCAGTGGTGCGTTTAGGTGGTGGCCGTGCCCACCCGGCACAAGTGATTGACCCCGTGGTCGGCTTCAGTGACGTGCAGGCGCTTGGTTCGAAAGTTGCCGCCGGTGATGTGTTGGCGCGAGTGCATGCGGCTTCTGTTGAAGCGGCGGCCAAAGCCTCTGCGGAATATCTGGCGGCGCTGAGTTTCAGTGACAACGCGGTAAGTTTGCAGCCGATTGTGCATAAAGTGATTGATTAACACAAACGCAGATGAAGCCCGGTTTATGACCGGGCTTTTTTTTACCTGAAACCCGGCCCCGGTAAAACTTTGTAGCATTTTCGCCTGCCATGCTGACACTTTCCTGCTGTTGGCAGATCCTGCGTTGTTGCATGCTGTGCGCGGCGCAACAACGGAGTATTTGAATGTCACAACGGATTGCAGGTTTTGATCTGGCTCGAGCCATTGCCATGCTGGTGATGGTGCTGGTGAATTTTAAGGTCGCGATGCTCAGCGGTGCTGTCCCGGACAGCGGATTTGGACTGGACCTACTCGATGGTCGCGCGGCGGCGGTATTTGTCACGCTGGCAGGGATCGGGCTGAGCTTGCTCAGTGCCACAGCGCGGCTGCGGGGCTCAGTCGAATTACAACAGCAAGTGCGGCGACAAGTGCGGCGGCGGGCTGCATTTTTGTTTCTCGTTGGACTTGGGTTTGTCACGGTCTGGCCAGCCGATATTCTGCATTATTATGGGGTTATGTTGGCGCTCGCCAGTTTGCTACTGTTTTGGCGCGGTAGTCTGCTGCTGGGGCTGGCATTGATGGTGGTGCTGGCGTTTCCGCTCGCGCTTTGGCTTGGTGTCGATTACAACGCCGGCTGGCACTGGCCTAGTCTGACTTACCCGGAATTCTGGTCATGGGCTGGGTTCTGGCGCAATTTATGGCTGAATGGGTTTCATCCGATATTGCCCTGGTTCTCGTTTTTACTGCTCGGGTTGTGGCTGGGCCGGTTGAACTGGCAACATAGCGCAGTGCAATGGCGCCTGTTATTGGCGGGAGCGGGCCTCTGTCTGCTTGCTGAAACACTGGCGCGATTCTGTACTGATCCGCTGTGGTCGGTCTGGCTGGGACAAATGTCTCCAATGCCACCTTTACCTTTATATATGTGTTCTGCCATGGGCTCGACGCTGATCTGGCTGGTGTTGGCAGTGAAAGTGGCGAGTGTGTATGCCAGCCACCCACTGGTGCAACAGCTTGAGCATCTAGGCAGGTTGGCGCTGACCTTGTACCTGACACACATTCTGTTAGGGCTTGGCATACTGGATGCGCTGGGGCTGTTGCAGCAGACGTCTTTGCCGCTGGCAGTAGGCAGCGCCTGCGCTTACTTTATATTGTTTGGGTTATTTTCAGTCTGGCATCGGCGGCATTTTCAAAGCGGACCATTGGAATGGTGCTTGCGAAAAGTCGCCGGCGCCACCAGATCTGCATAAAGCGGCAAGGCACAGGAGTACAATATTGGACGCGACTGCACTGGTTATTATCGATATGCAACAGGGGTTATTGGCGGATCGGCTACCGGACGATTATGCCGCTGTGTTGCAACGTTTGCAGTTACTCTACCAAGCCGCCCATCAGGCACAGCGACCGGTGATATTCGTTTGCCACGAAGCGCCGGATTCTGTGCTGGCCTATCAAAGCGCGGGTTGGCAACTGGTCGAAGGGCTGCAGCTGTCTCAGGGTGACTTACTGGTACGTAAAACCACGCCGGATTCATTCTTACGTACCGATCTGCATCAATTGCTGCAACAGCGTCAGATTAACCGGTTAGTCATCGCCGGTTATGCCAGCGAATTTTGTGTCGATACGACGGTCCGCAGTGCCGCTGCGCATGGTTATGCCATCGATTTAGTGGCAGACAGCCATACGACGCACGATAAACCGCATTTAGCCGCGGCCAGTATCCGTGCCCATCATAATGCGACGCTGGCTGCAGTACGTAGTTTTGGTGTCCCGATCCGGCCTGTACCGGCGGCAGAGGTAGTATTTGTCGGCTGATAATAGATTCGACTGGCCTGGCGGCGACTGCCGGCTTTTCGTTGGCGTGGCTTTAAGTCCGGCGCAACAGCTGCAAATTGCGGCTGTGCTGGCGCTGTTGCCGGCGGAACTGAAACCGGTACCGGCAGAGAACCTGCATCTGACCTTGAGGTTTTTAGGGCAAAGCAGCGAGACACAGGCTCGTCAGCTTTGGGCCCAGCTTAGCGCTGCATCATTGCCGGTTTTTTCGGTAAGGTTGGAGCAATTGTTGTGTTGGCCGGGTCCACGGGTACTGTGCTTGGCAGGGGATATTCTAGATCCGGCATTACGGGATCTGGACGCCTGTATCACGCAAGCAGCAGCCGGTGCTGGATATCCACCGGCGCAGCATTCGCTGCACCCTCATCTGACACTGGCGCGAGGTGCGAAACAATTACCGCAATCGCCTTTGACAGTGCCGGCATTGCAAGTGCAGCCATCTGAGCTGCACTTGTATCAGTCCGTCTCAACGCCAGCCGGTGTACGTTACCCGGTGTTGGCGTCTTTGCCGCTACTGGCTGACTAGAGTAAATAGCTCAGATGCTGGTGGAAACGGATCACACAGTCGTCGGTATCGCCTTGCAATGCCAGGTTGCGGCATAGCTGTCTTAATGCAGTTTCGACTTGATTCATAAAATGGCCGTAGCCCCATTCAGAACTGTCATCCCGGCCAGCGGCAAATACCAGATGTACCGTGTCTGGTAACACATCAGGTTGCCAATGGCTTTGTAGCTGCAGCATTGGACTGGTTAAATCAAAATTCAGCATCCGCAGCTCGCGACCGGCGCGGGCTTTATCTAAATGACTGTTGCGCACCAGCGGTAAAGTCCCGTCAGCGACCAGGGCAACATGCCGCAGTTGGTTGGCATTGGCGGCTTCTGTCAGCAGATGCTCCATCCGGACAAATAATCCCGACCAAGGAGGCATTTGCTCCGGGTCCACGCCCAATACTTCTTTGATTTTACGGCTAAATGGCAGACTAACGATGGCGTAATTCATCGTTTGATGTGACGACGGAATGGCCACGTCACGCGCTTCGTAGCGTTTTTCCAGATCGCGTAATTTGTAGCCGTAGCTGTCGTTACAGCCTTTTTGCCGGGCAAATAAATCATAAGACAAATGCTGATGGTCACGCAGCTTCATCGTCTGGTCAGGCAATGGCAAACGCTGGCGGAATTGCTGAACGACCTGCACCACCTGCTGATGGAACGCCGCTGCCTGCGGTCGGATCTCGCTGCCAGTGGCCAGAAACAACAAACTGATTTTGCGGGCGCGGTGATAGGGGTCGATAAAACTGTGCTGCGCTTCGTGATAACGTGGATTGTAAAAAAACAGGATTTGGTCTTGGGTCTGAAAGCTGAAGGCTTCCGTGTGGTAACGCACCACCGGCAATTTGTCGTTGGCAATAAAGCTTACGTGGCGCAAACCTGCTTGTTGGCACAGTGTGAAAAACAACTGGCCAAGGTCGTTGTAGCAACTGGCCTGATCGTCATATTGTGCCAGTAAGGCTTCGCTGACCTGCAGTTCGGCCAACAGATACTGATTATCTTTGGCGGTTTGCGGAATATAAACTTTGTGCAAAGAAGAGTGCATAACGGCTCCGTGTTAGGTATCAGGATTCGGCGCACAGTGTAGGAAGTTTTTCGGAACAGGAAGTTGTCTTAGCGCAAGCTTTAGTAAGAGTGTGAGAAAAAACAGGGACCGAATAGGTCCCTGTTTGCTCTGAGTACGCCAGTTCTAGTGCAGTTTCAGCCGAGGGCGGATAATCTTGTTGATCCGGCCTATCACCGAAATGGCAATAGTACGTAGCCAGCCATGTAACGCCACCTGATGCATGCGGTATAACGAGATGTACGCCATTCGGGCAATGCGCCCTTCAATCATCATCGCGCCGCCAACCAGATTGCCCATCAGACTACCGACAGTACCAAAACGGCTGAGCGAAATCAGCGAACCGTGGTCTTTATACTGGTAGTCAGTTTGCGGTTTGCCATTCAGCGCCGCCATCAGGTTTTTCAACACATGTGATGCCATCTGGTGTGCCGATTGGGCGCGCGGTGGTACCCATTTGTTGTCCGGTAACGGGCAGCCCGCCGCATCACCAATCACATAAATCTGGCTGTCGCGGGTGGTTTGTAAGGTCGGCAATACCAGTAACTGGTTTAGCCGGTTGTTTTCAAGGCCAGCTAAGTCCTTCAGGAAATCCGGCGCTTTAATACCTGCTGCCCAGACCATCAGTTCTGCAGGCAGGAATTCGTCACCCAGTTGCAGGCCATCTTCCGTCGCTGCTGTGACCTTGGTCGCCACCCGAACATCCACGCCGAGTTTGACCAGTTCCTGATGCGCGGCGGCGGCGATCCGCTCAGGCAGAGCCGGCAGAATACGCGGACCTGCTTCTACCACCGTAATTTTCAGCCGGTCGCGTTTCATCTCATTAAAACCGTACTGATTCAGTTCACGGGCGGCATGGTGTAGCTCTGCCGACAGTTCCACGCCGGTGGCGCCTGCGCCAACAATAGCGATATTCAGGTTTTCTTTTGGATGTTGCGGTGAATTCAGTTTGATATAGGCTTCGAGCAAACGTCGTTGAAAGCGATTTGCCTGGGCAGGACTATCGAGGAAAATACAGTGTTCGGCGATACCTGGGGTATTGAAGTGATTGGAAATACTGCCAATGGCGAGGACCAGATAATCGTAGCCAACACGGCGTTCAGCTAATACTTCTTCGCCTTGTTCATCGGTCAGCGGTGCCAGAATGACCTGACGCTGATCTCGGTCCAGTCCCGTCATAGTCCCCAACTGGAACTCAAAATGATGGGCACTGGCGTGCGCACGATAAGTAATTTGATCAATATCGACATCTAGTGTACCGGTCGCCACTTCATGTAGTAGCGGTTTCCAGATATGAGTCGGATTGCGGTCGACCAGGGTCACTGCTGCCCGGCCTGATTTGCCGAGTTTATTACCCAAACTGGTAGCTAGTTCAAGCCCACCTGCGCCGCCGCCAATAACGAGAATACGGGGAATTGCCATTTTTCCTAACCTTTGTTTGTTATCGAGATACAAGATTTTTGTCTTGTACGCTGACAGTGGTAGGCCCAACTCCTACAACTGACAACGGCGCAGATACCACCGGGTCTCTACGGCTTAATCCTGCTATACCTGATCTGCCCAGGCAGCCCAACATCAGAGACAGCAAGATATTGTTTATTTTCCACCATCCCTGATGGTTTCGCCACAGACTGACTGGCGTTCAAACGGCAGCAAGCCAAAAGGTTGGCTTGCTGAGATCCCGTTTTCGCCATACCAACCGTCCTTGGTTATAAAAAAACCGGCTCGAGGGCCGGTTTCGGGATTAACTGTTTTTCGCCCGTTTCATCGAATCGAAGAACTCGTCGTTGGTTTTGGTCATTTGCAGCCGGTCGATGAGGAATTCCATGCAATCGGTCTCATCCATCGGATTGAGAATTTTGCGCAGGATCCACATTTTTTGCAGCTCTTCTGACGACGCCAGCAGTTCTTCACGGCGGGTGCCAGAACGGTTGAAATCGATGGCAGGGAATACACGGCGTTCAGCGATTTTGCGCGACAGGTGCAATTCCATGTTACCTGTGCCTTTAAATTCTTCGTAAATCACTTCGTCCATTTTTGAACCGGTATCGACCAGCGCGGTGGCGATAATGGTCAGACTGCCGCCTTCTTCGACGTTACGGGCTGCACCGAAGAAACGTTTTGGTTTATGCAACGCGTTGGCATCGACACCACCGGTCAGCACTTTGCCTGAACTTGGGATCACAGTGTTGTAAGCACGTGCCAGACGGGTAATGGAGTCGAGTAAAATGATCACGTCTTTTTTATGTTCGACCAGGCGTTTGGCCTTTTCGATCACCATTTCAGCAACCTGGACGTGGCGGCTGGCTGGTTCGTCGAAGGTGGACGCGACTACTTCACCTTTGACCATCCGTTGCATCTCGGTGACTTCTTCCGGACGCTCGTCGATCAGCAGTACCATCAACACACACTCCGGGTAATTCGATGCAATCGACTGAGCGATATTTTGCAGCAGAATGGTTTTACCGGCTTTTGGCGGAGCAACGATCAAACCACGCTGACCGCGACCGATTGGCGAGGCCAAATCCAGTACCCGGGCAGTGATATCTTCTTTACTGCCGTTACCACGTTCCATCCGCAGACGGGAATTGGCATGTAATGGCGTTAAGTTTTCAAACAGAATTTTGTTGCGCGCTTGTTCCGGCCGGCCGAAGTTAACTTCGTTTACTTTCAGCAAGGCAAAATAACGTTCGCCTTCTTTTGGCGGGCGGATCAGGCCTGAAATGCTGTCGCCGGTACGCAGGTTAAAGCGGCGAATTTGACTCGGCGACACATAGATGTCGTCCGGACCTGCCAGGTAAGAACTATCAGAAGAACGCAGGAAACCAAAGCCGTCGGACAGAATTTCCACAACACCATCGCCGTAGATTTCTTCGCCGTTTTTGGCGTGAGATTTTAGAATGGCGAAAATGATGTCCTGCTTGCGCAGACGGGCCATGTTTTCGAGGCCCATGGACTCAGCCAGATCAACCAGCTCGTTAATCGGCTTCAGTTTCAGTTCGGTTAAATGCATATTGATGGATTCTTGTGTATCAAAACGGAAAGAAAGCTTTTCGCTGAGCAAATGCAGTAAGGGTTTGGATTGGTCAACGAGCAAGCGGGTTTTAGAAAAGTTGCTGGATCACACCTTAGCAGGATAAGTTTTGGTCGTCTAGTTCAAACAAAAAAAAGGCGTATAAAAAATACGCCTTTTCTGCAACCGATATTAGATGTTGCTGTCAAGGAACTCTTTTAATTGAGTTTTTGACAGAGCGCCGACTTTGGTCGCCGCAACCTGACCGTTCTTGAACAACAACAATGTAGGAATGCCGCGGATCTGGAATTTCGGTGGTGTATCCGGATTGTGGTCGATATTCACTTTCGCCACAGTCACTTTGCCGGCATATTCCTCAGCTACGTCATGCAGGATTGGCGCGATCATTTTGCAAGGACCACACCATTCAGCCCAGAAATCAACCAGAACCGGGCCTGCTGCCTTTAACACGTCCGCTTCAAAGCTGTCGTCGGTCACTTGTAAAATTTTGTCGCTCATTACTATCTCCGCTGGGGCAGGGCCGTTATCTGCACGGCTGTGTTGCCATTAAACCGGACCTGGCCGCATCGTCGGCAAGGCCTGAAATACCTGTTAAAAAACTCGCTTCAATTTTATCCGGACTGTTCCTTATTGCAAGCGCAACGGTTATGCTTAGTGGCTATGAATAAAACACATCTCACTACACATAAGTTCGCCGACTTCGCGCTGGCGCCTCAGATCCTTGATGCACTGAGTGCGCAAGGTTATCAATATTGTACGCCGATCCAGGCGCAAACTTTGCCTTTAGCATTAGCGGGCAAAGACATCGCCGGACAAGCTCAGACCGGTACCGGGAAAACCCTGGCCTTTCTGACCGCGACTTTTCACTATTTACTGAACCATGAGCCAAAAGGTTCAGGTCAGCCGCGCGCTATTATTATGGCGCCGACCCGTGAACTGGCCGTACAAATTCACAACGACGCAGAAGCGCTGGCAAAAAGTGCCGGTTTTAAGCTTGCTCTGATTTATGGGGGCGAGGGTTACGATTCTCAACGCCAGATGCTGGAAAAAGGTGCTGACATTCTGATCGGTACCACAGGCCGGCTCATTGATTACCTGAAACAAGGTCTGTATGACCTGTCGCAAATCCAGGTTGTGGTGCTTGATGAGGCCGATCGTATGTTCGATCTGGGTTTTATCAAAGACATCCGCTTTATGTTCCGCCGCATGCCACCTGCCACAGAGCGGTTGAGCCTGCTGTTTTCTGCCACTTTGTCTTATAAAGTGCAGGAACTGGCGTTTGAACAGATGAACCAACCGGAACATATTCACATCGCGCCGGAACAAATGACCGGTAGCCGTATCAGCGAAGAGCTTTTCTATCCTTCGAGCGAACACAAAATCCCATTGTTGTTATCCCTGATGGAAGAAGAGTGGCCGGATAAAGCCATTGTGTTCGCCAATACCAAACACTGGTGCGAAGATATTTTTGCCTGGCTGGAAGCCGATGGCCACCGGGTTGGCATGCTGACCGGTGATGTTATTCAGAAAAAACGGCTGAAAATTCTCGACGACTTCACCAGTGGCAAGCTGGATATTCTGGTAGCAACAGATGTTGCGGCGCGTGGTCTGCATATTCCAAAAGTCAGCCATGTGTTTAACTTTGACCTGCCGGATGACTGTGAAGATTACGTGCACCGGATTGGCCGGACTGGCCGCGCCGGCGAGAGCGGCAAAGCGATCAGTTTTGCCTGCGAACGTTATGCGCTGAATCTGACTGCCATTGAAGACTATATCAAACACTCAATCGCTGTTACTCAATACGATGCCAGTGCGTTATTGACCGATTTAGTGGTACCAAAGGCGCGCGTACGGCGCCGGATGGGCCAGCCAAGACCAGGTCAAAATCGTAGTGGTGGCCGTGGAAGTTCGAATGGACCAAGACCAGCTCGCACCCGACCTCGTTGATACCGGCTTTGTGCTGCCGGGTTCTACACAGCATCAGGATATTTATGCTGTGATTGATCTCGGCTCCAACAGCTTTCACATGTTGATGGTGAAAGTTGTTGGTGGCAGTGTGCAGGTGATTGGCCGCGTCAAACGCAAAGTGCGTCTGGCCAGTGGCCTGAATGACAATCTGGTCCTCAGTAAAAAAGCCATGACCCGTGGCTGGGAATGCCTGGCGCTGTTCGCCGAACGGTTGCAGGACATTCCATCAAATAATATCCGTATCGTCGGCACTGCGACGTTACGCCTCGCTCACAACGTCAAAGTTTTCCTGACCGAAGCTGAGAAAATCCTCGGCCACCGCATCGAAGTCATTTCCGGCGAAGAAGAAGCGCGACTGATTTACCTTGGTGTGGCCCATACATCCAGTTCAGACAGTAACCGGCTGGTGATTGATATCGGCGGTGCATCAACCGAGATGGTGATCGGCCACGGCTTTTCTCCGCTGCATCTGGCCAGCCTGCATATGGGCTGTGTCACTTATCTCGATCGATATTTCAGCGACGGTTTACTCAGCGAAGACAACTTTAATGCGGCAATTGCCGCCGCAGAAGCTGAAACCATAGGCGTCGCCGCTTTATTTCTCGGGACTGGCTGGCAGTTGTCAGTTGGCGCTTCCGGCACTGTGCAGGCGATGCAGGAAATTCTGGTCGGTCAGGGCATGGATGAAGTCATCACGCTGACGCGGCTGGAAACCATCATGCAGCAGAGCATTGCCTGTGGTCAGATCGATAAGCTCGATATCGTCGGCCTGGCGCAGGAGCGCAAACAAGTGTTTGCGTCCGGGTTGTCGATCCTGATTGGCCTGTTCCGGCAGTTACATATTCCTGGTATGACGCTGTCCGGCGGTGCGCTGCGCGAAGGCATTCTGTACGGCATGTTGCCACAGTTACAGCATACCGACGTTCGTAATCGCACTATTGCCAGTCTGATGGTGCGCTATTACATCGACCAGCAACACGCCAACCGTGTCGCAGAAATGGCGCTGCAACTGGCGCATCAACTGCAGGATCAATGGAACCTCGCTAAATTCGAAGGCCTGAGTATGCTGCGGGCAGGCGCGTTGCTGCACGAGCTGGGCTTACTCATCGAATACAAAAATCACCATCATCATGGTGCATATATTATCAGCCATACCGAATTGCCTGGTTTTACCCGTGCGCAGCAACAACTGCTGATGGCACTGGTATTTAATCACCGTGCCGATATTCAGCGTGACATTATTGCCAAGCAGACGATGACGTCGGTGTTGTTGGCGGTAAGGCTGACCCGGCTGCTGCGTCTGGCCGTCATTCTGTCGATGCGGCGTAAGCATGAGGCGCTGCCGGAAGTGCAGATCAGTGCACAGGCCGAGGTGTTATTGGTGGCGTTGCCAAAAGGCTGGCTGGAACAACATCCGTTAATGCGGGCCGAGCTGGAGCAGGAAGTCGCTTACCAGCAAGCCGCCGGCTGGCAGCTGCAGGTACGTTGATGACTTGTCCATAAATAAAAAAGGCCGCAATTGCGGCCTTTTTTATTTATGGACAGTGTGACGCTCAGACCGATTGCTCTTTCAGCCAAGTCGCCACTTTTTTCGCGAAATAAGTCAGGATGCCGTCTGCGCCAGCGCGTTTAAACGCCAGCAGCGATTCCATCACCACCGGCTTTTCTGCCAGCCAGCCATTTTGAATCGCCGCGACATGCATCGCATATTCACCGCTGACCTGATAAGCAAAAGTGGGTACGCCAAACTCGTCTTTGACCCGACGGACAATATCCAGGTAAGGCATGCCTGGCTTGACCATCACCATGTCGGCGCCTTCTTCCAGATCCATCGCCACTTCACGTAACGCTTCATTGCTGTTGGCAGGGTCCATCTGGTAAGTCTTTTTATTGCCACCTTTTAAATTGCCGGCCGAGCCTACAGCATCACGGAATGGACCGTAGTAGCTTGATGCATATTTGGCTGAATACGCCATGATGCGCGTGTTGACATAACCTTCAGCTTCCAACGCTTCGCGAATGGCGCCAATGCGGCCATCCATCATATCTGAAGGTGCGACGATGTCGGCGCCAGCCGCCGCGTGTGACAGCGCCTGTTTGACCAATGCATCGGTGGTGATATCGTTCAACACATAACCTTTGTCGTCGATAATGCCGTCCTGACCGTGTGTGGTGAACGGGTCGAGTGCGATGTCGGTGATGATGCCGAGCTCCGGCACGTGCTGTTTCAGCAAGCGCACTGCGCGTTGTGCTAAACCTTCCGGGTTCCAGGCTTCTTCTGCGGCCAGCGATTTTTTATCTGCAGCGGTGACCGGGAAAATGGCGATAGCCGGAATACCCAAATCTGCCAGTTCACGCGCTTCAAGCAACAACAGGTCCAGCGTCATGCGCTCAATGCCAGGCATCGACGCGATGGTTTCGCGTCTATTGTCACCATCGATAATAAACATCGGGTAAATCAGATCGTTGACAGTGAGTTGGTGTTCGGCCATCAGCCGGCGGCTGAAATCGTCGGCACGCATCCGGCGCAGACGGCCGGCAGGGAAATAACTAGAGTTCGGATTCATCCGCAGTTCCTTCGGTTGGTTCGGTCACAGGCTGTCCGGCGGCTGTTTCTGCTGATGGCGCCGGCGTCAGTTGAACCTGATTGCGCCCGCCATGTTTGGCGCGATACAGCGCTTCGTCGGCGGCCTGAATATAATTGCTGCTGACCATAGCAGATTCGGCGATGGCGGCATAACAACCTGCGCTGATCCGGACACTCAGCGCGCCAATCTCCGTATCAAACGGCGTATCGGCGATGCTCTGACGGATCTGCTCGGCCAATGCCACCACGCCGTCGGCATCAGTATTTGGCAGGATCAGCGCGAATTCTTCGCCACCGTAGCGGCAGACATGGTCACTGGACCGCTTCAGTAAAGACTGAATACGCTGTGCGACCCCACGGATCACCGCATCACCGGCCAGATGACCATGTTGGTCGTTAATTTGTTTGAAGTGGTCAATATCCAGCATCACCAATGCCAGCGGGCGTTGTTCCCGCCGGCTACGCTTCATTTCTGCTTGGATTTTTTTGTCAAAATACGCGCGGTTGCGCACGCCGCTGAGCGCATCCAGCGTGTTCTGTTCTTCCAGCGCGCGGTTTTTCTCACCCAGTTCGGTTAGCGCCACCTGTAACTCCAGGGTGCGGGACTGAATACTGTCTTCTAATCGTTCAGCTGTTTCGCGCTGCCAGATCAATTGCTTGCGATAGACCACTAAAGCGCAGAGCGCAGCGCCGATGCTGATACTCAGACTGGTGACAAAGATGAATAACCACGGAAACTGTAACAGTGGGCTGAAGAAAAAAAGTACAGGCTGGAAATCAGGCATCGGCGTTTATCCCAAACAGCTGCAGGGCGTTCTGCCGGCTGGCTGTTGCAACAGCACTGAGTTCCAGCTGCAGCAACGCGGCGACTTTTGCGCCGATAGCGGGCAAAAAGGCTGGTTCATTGCGCCTGTTCTTCGGTTTGTCGGTCAAATTGCGCGGTAACAAATAAGGTGCATCCGTTTCCAGGACCAAGCGGTCCAGCGGCACATAGTTCAACGCTTGTTGCAACGACTGACCCCGGCGTTCGTCACACAGCCAGCCGGTAATGCCGATGTATAAACCGAGGTCCAGATAGGCGCGCAACTCAGTTTCATCACCGGTAAAACAATGGGCAATGCCATGGTTGATTTGGTGCGACTGCAGCAGAGCGATCTGGTCGGCAAAAGCGTCACGTTCATGTAAGTAAACCGCTTTTCGCTGTTGTTTGGCAAGAGAAAGTTGGGCAGAAAACACGCGAAGCTGCTGCGCTTTTTCAGAGAACATCCGGTTAAAATCCAACCCGCATTCGCCAACTGCAACCACATTAGGTTGCTGCAGTTGTTGTTCCAGCTGTATCAGCCAATCTGCGCTGACGTGGTCGGCCTGATGCGGGTGCACACCGGCGGTGGTGTAACAGCCGGTTTGTTGCCGGCAGAATTGGACATTATCAAGGGTTTCGCTGAGGTCACTGCTGATCAGCAGCAGCTCATTAACACCGTCCTGTTGTGCCTGCATGACGACTTGCTGGCGATCGGCATCAAACTGTGCACTGAACAGATTAACGCCAGCATCAAACCAGCGAGCAGGGTCAGTCGACACGACGCACCCGGATCTTGCGGTTGCTGCGGCCATTATTCAGCAGGAAAGAACCCAACATGGCGCGCTCAATAGTACAAACGTCACCGGCTTTGATATCCAAACGGCTATCGTCGCTTTGTAACCAGATTTGACCATTTTGCATGGTGATTTCGGCACGGCCTTTTTTTGTGAGCCGCACTGATTTCACTTCGAGACGTAAGTCGTCCACTTGTTGTTCCGGTGCGCGGTTTTCCAGGCCAAAACTATCGACAGGATCTGCTGCCGGGGTTACTGTTGCAGGCACAGCAGGCACAGCAGGCACAGCAGGCACAGCAGGCACAGCAGGCACAGCAGGCACAGCAGGCACAGCAGGCACAGCAGGCACAGCAGGCACAGCAGGCACAGCAGGCACAGCAGGCACAGCAGGCACAGCAGGCACAGCAGCTAAAGTATTCAGGCTACGAGCCAGTTGATCATAACATTGCAGACGGGCCTGATCCTGGGACATCGCCAGACAGTGTTGCATCTGTGCATTGAGATCAGTGCTCTGCGCCTGGGCAGTGCCGACCATCAAACCAGTGATTAACCACATGTGGCGCATATCTACTCCCGTCTTGTTGTTGCGTGTCAGATCCGCAATCTTTATTTTTTATCGTCAGGTTCGAACGGTCAATCAGCATGCCGATTGGGCTGAAACAGCGTTATTGCAGCCGTTTTACTTTGATTGCTTTGCGGCCCTGCTGACATTTCAGTGTAAAGGAACCAAACACACCACTGCTAATGACGCAGCTGTCACCTGCACTGACTTTCAGGAAAGCCTGGTCCAGTTGTAACCAGCGCTGACCATTACTCATCGTCAGCAGTAATTTTTGGCGTGAGTCCTGTGCCACAGCTTTGACCTGCACGGTCAAATCAGCAATGGCAGACTCAATAGTTTCGCCACTGGTGCCAAACAAAGCTTCATCGCGGTTTTGTACCGATACTGATGCAGCAACCGGCGCGGCTTCTGACGTTGTCACTGCTGGCGACACTGGCACTGTGGGTGCGACTGCTGCGGCACTGGTTGGCTCGGCTGCGGCGTCGACTAACTGGTCGTAACATAATAACCGTGCTGCTGAGTCAGTAATGGCGCGACACTGCTGCAGTGAGCCAGCCGTTGCATTCGCGGCAATACTCAAACTGCAAACAGCAACAAATGCGGTAAAACAACGCATGCACAGACTCCTGTTATTCAGTTTTCTCTTCTGGCTGTTCGTCTTCAGGATCGGCAGGTCTTTCATAAAACCGGCCCAGCCAGATGCCAATTTCGTACAAAATACACATTGGGACGGCAAGCAAGGTCTGTGACAATACGTCTGGCGGCGTCAGAAACATCGCGATGACAAAGGCAATCACGATGAAATAAGGCCGTTTTTCTATCAGTGTTGCTCTGTCCATCACTCCGGACCAGATCAGCAGCAACATCGCGACCGGAATTTCAAAACTGAGGCCAAAGGCGAAGAACATCTGCAGGACAAAATCGAGATAGGTACTGATATCGGGCGCATTGACCACACCTTCCGGCGTGACGCTGGTAAAAAAGCCAAAAACCAAAGGAAATACAAAGAAGTACGCAAAAGAAATGCCGGCATAAAATAACAATGTCGACGAAACAATCAATGGCGCTATCAAGTGTTTTTCTTTGTTGTATAAAGCCGGCGCGACAAAACTCCAGATTTGATACAACACATAAGGGATCGCGAGCACAAAAGCGACGATAAAAGTCAGTTTAAAAGGCACGAAAAAAGTGGATGCCACGCCGGTGGCGATCATGGTGGTGCCTTTGGGCAAAGACGCCAGCAGTGGCAGTGCCAGCATGTGATAAATGTCGTTGGCGAAATAGGCCAGACTTAAAAACAGCAATACCACCGCAGCAATAGATTTCAGCAGGCGGTTACGCAGTTCAATCAGGTGCCCCATCAGGCTGTTGGGGTCATGACGATGTTTTTTGCTCATTCACTTGTGCTGTGTGGTTATTGCTGGCAGGTGCAGCAGCCGGGGCTGTTGCTGCGGATGGCGGTACTGATGTTATTGGTGCTGCTGCAGCGAGGGCAGGCGCCGGCGTCGCTGCAGTTTGTACGGGTGCCGCAGTACTAAAACCGGCTGGGAGCTCAGGGGCTGACGTTGTGTTGCCTTGACCATAAGGATTGTTCACGTCGGCAGCGGCCTGACGCAATTCCGCCAGTGCATTAATTTCGTCGGCGGATAAACCTAGCAAGCCTTTTTCTTCAGCCTGGCGCAGTTTTTCATGCAGTTCATGCACACGCAGCTCGTCTGACAACTCCGACTTCATCTGATGGCCAAATTGCCGGATGGAGCGGATAGTGCCAGTGACTGAGCGGATTGCGCCCGGCAGCTTTTCTGGCCCTAACACCAGTAAAGCTACCACGCCAACAACAACCAGTTCCCAGAAGCTCATCAGTGCTTATCTTGAACCTGATTGACCGGTGCTGCTGCTGGCTGCGCAGGCGTAGTCGTTTGTTGTGCCGCTGGCTGTGTCGCGGCAGTTGGCTGTGCAGTCACTGCCGGATCACGTTTTACTTCAGCTGGAAATGTCGCGTCCTGTTCAGTGTTTTCTTCAGAATCTTTAATTGAACTCCGGAATCCACGAATGGCAGAACCCAAATCGTTGCCGATGTTACGCAACCGTTTGGTGCCAAACAGCAACACAATAATCACCAGAATAATCAGTAATTGCCAAATACTTACGCCGCCAAGACCCATAATATGTACTTCCTCAGAGTAAAAACCGTTCCAGTATACGCTTGTTGTCTAACCGAACTCCATGCCCGGTTTCGCGAACGATGCCGATTCTATAAAAAAATTATGACAAAATCGCTTTGATAGCGCCGATACAACCAACCACAAAGGCGGCAAGCGCTAACCCTGAGTGGCCGAGTGCCAGCAGGATGGTCGCGCTGACGACAAAAGCTGCCGCCAGAATCACCAGTTTCAGGCTTTTGCCTTGTTCCAGCTGCTTGAGCTGCAGTTGTTGCAATTGGCTTAGTAGCTGTTGCTGAGAGCGCGGATGTTGTTGCAGGTAACTATGTAGCAGCGTCGGCATTTCCGGCAGTTTCTCGGCCCAGAACGGCAGATTCTCTTTAATTTGCCGCAGCACAGCCCAGGGTCCCATTTGCTGTTTGACCCAGTTTTCCAGAAATGGCTTTGCGGTCTTCCACAGATCCAGCTGCGGATACAACTGTCGGCCCAGCCCTTCTATGTACAGCAAGGTCTTTTGCAGCAGCACCAACTGTGGTTGTACCTGCATGTTGAAGCGTCGCGCGGTATTAAACAGATTCATCAGCACCTGACCAAAAGATATGTCGGCCAGTGGCTTTTGGAAAATCGGCTCGCATACAGTCCGGATCGCGCTTTCAAATTCTTCAATCGACGTATCTGCCGGCACCCAGCCGGAATCGACGTGCAGCTCTGCCACCTTGCGGTAATCGCGATTAAAAAAGGCGACAAAATTTTCCGCAAGATAACGTTTGTCTTCGCGGTTCAGGGTGCCGACAATACCACAATCGATCCCAATATATTGTGGGTTCAGTGGTTTGTCCGCGGCGACAAAAATATTGCCGGGATGCATGTCGGCATGGAAAAAACTGTCGCGGAATACCTGAGTGAAAAAGACTTCAACGCCGCGTTTAGCCAGTAACTCCATGTCGGTGCCATTGGCGATGAGCCGTTCGGTTTCTGAGACCGGAATACCGTAAATCCGCTCCATCACCATCACGTTAACCCGGCTGTGGTCGCTGTACACAAATGGAATATACAGCGACTCAGAGCCCTCGAAATTGCGCCGCAGTTGAATGGCGTTCGCGGCTTCGCGTTGTAAATCCAATTCATCCAGAATGGTTTTACGATACTCGGCGACGACTTCCCGTGGCCGCAGGCGTTTGCCATCCGGTAAAAAGCGAGCTGCTGCGATGGCTAAATCGGCCATCAGTTCCAGATCTGCCAGAATTTGCTGTCGGATGTCCGGCCGGATCACTTTGATCACTACTTCCGGCTCTGTGCCGTCTGGCAGGCGAAGCCGCGCCGTGTGCACTTGCGCCACCGAAGCTGATGCCAGTGGTTTTATTGCAAAATCAGCGAACAACTCATTGATATCATTCAGACCTAACGCCTGTTCTATCAGGCGCTGAGCTGCGTGGCCATCAAAAGGTGCCACTTGATCTTGCAGTTTGGCCAGTTCGTCGGCCAGTTCCGGCGGGAACAAATCACGTCGTGTTGATAACATCTGACCAAATTTGACCCAAACCGGCCCGAGGCTTTGCAGTGCAAGGCGCAGCCGCATGCCCGGGCTTTGCTCAGGATGACGGTTACGCAACCAGAACAGCGCAGTACGCAGCGGTGCCAGCCACCAGGGCCGTCGCGCCTGCGGGATCAGCTCGTCTAAGCCGTATTGCAGCAAGGTTTTAATGATCTGGTAAAAACGACTGATACTCATGAGGACGCCTGTAGCTGCGGGAGCAGGCCAGCAAGCTGGCGTTGTAATAATTCGGTACGGCCAGCCAAAGTACTGACCTCCCGGCTGAATTGCTGAACCTCGGCTGCGACCGGCGTCAGACGTAATTCATCCTGTGCCAGTTCCTGAATGGTCTGGTCAGCCTGTTGCAGATAATTACGGATGCCCTGTTGCAGCGCGGCAATGGCGCGGGCTGTTTTGTGGGCAACTGCATCACCCAACAAGGCCGATAGTTTCTCCTGCCAGTCCGGGTTCAGCTGTTGGAAAAACTGCGAGAATTGCTGCAAAGTCTGCAGGTCCCCGTCAATTTGTAATTTATTTTCGCGGATCAGCCGCGTCAGCTGGCTCGGATCTGACAATTGCTGCAAGGCGCTGAATTCAGTTTCTACGGCACAATCCACGACTTCCTGATGGCTGTTCAGCCAGATGCCGTTCGGCTGAGCGGTCAGCACCAGCCGTATATCGATGCCGCGTAAACACACTGCTAATTGTTTGCCTTGTAGCCGCTGTAGTCGCATTAAAGCGTCCGGATCCATGCTGATCAGTGGATTCAGGACTTTCTCGCCGAGCGTACAGAGCAGGCCGGGCCACAGCAGTTTTAACATGATGATTTCCGTCAGAATTTATAACCGCGGTGTAACGCGACGATGCCGCCGGTCAGATTGTGGTAGCTGGTCTCGCTGAAACCGGCTTGTTCCATCATCTGCTTCAGTGTTTCCTGATCCGGGTGCATCCGGATCGATTCCGCCAAATATTGATAAGATTCGCGGTCATTAGCGACCAGCTGACCCATCGCCGGCAATAGCTTAAAGGAATACACGTCATACACTTTGCTGAGCCAGGCTTCAGTTGGTTTGGAAAATTCCAGTACCAGTAACCGGCCACCAGGTTTTAGTACGCGGAACATCGAGCGCAGTGCAGCGTCTTTATCAGTGACGTTACGCAGGCCAAACGCGATGGTGATGATGTCAAAGCTGTTGTCGGCAAATGGCAGCGCTTCGGCATTGGCTTGTACATAGCTGATATTGTTGACGAGGCCCAGATCACGCAGTTTGTCTTTACCGACATTGAGCATCGATTCGTTAATATCTGCCAGTACGACCTGACCGGTCGGACCAACCCGGCGGGAAAACAATGCGGTCAGATCACCGGTACCACCGGCTAAATCCAGCACTTTCTGGCCCGGACGAACACCACTGCAATCGATCGTGAAGCGTTTCCACAACCGGTGAATACCTAATGACATCAGGTCGTTCATCACATCATATTTGGCGGCAACACTGTGAAATACGTTGGCAACCAGCGAGACTTTGTCATCGCGCGCAACAGTTTTAAAACCAAAGTGAGTACTGTCTTGATTGCCGGAATGCTGTTGTTCGGACATGAAATTGCCTTAACCAGAAGAAGTTGGCGCTAGTGTAAAAGATCCTCGGGCAGAGTCCAACCGAAAGCGGTGGATCAATTGTCGCGGATCAAATCGAACTGTTGTGTTACGACAATTTCGCCGTTGACGATCAGATGCAGTTGATGGGCGCCAGCATAGTGCTTACGTGTCGTTAGATCAGCAAAGCGATAAGACTTCTGCAGCGACAGCAAACCCGGCCCATGCTCCCGTTGGATCCACTGAAATACTTTGTGGCGTTTGGCACCGTTTTTTGACGCAAAATCAATCGCATATTCCACTCGAAGCGGCGACGGGCCGTCCGCCAGCGTCAATGCTGCGTTAAATTGCAGCGTCTCGCCATAATTTAACACTGGCTGTTGGAGCGACAGGGTGGCGTTAGTGAGTTGCCGCGGAGCGCAGTCGAATAACGCCAGTGCCGCACTGTTGCGTTGTTTCAGTAAACCACGCAGTGCGTGCTTTAGGATCCAGTCGGTGTGCACGTGCGCACCGTGCCATTGCTGGGCCAGTTGCAGCACCAGTGCCGGGTGATCTTTGCTGATGTCGTTGAGGTTATTGGCAACACTGCGCCGCACATAATCTTCCGGATCCTGCTTCAGCGCCTGCAGCACCGGTATAATCGGCGTTGGATCAGCGATAAACTGCGGCAAAGCCTGGCCCCAGGGCAAACGTGGCCGACAGCCTTCAGAGGCAAGCCGGCGATGATGCACATTGGCCGACTGACTCCAGATTTGCAATTGTTGCAGGCTCTGCGCAGGATACACTCGGAAAAATGGCCGGATGGCAAATTCAGCGGTGGAATAACAGGTGAAATGTGCCAGCGCCTGCATCGATGTCGGGAAGTCATCAAGGCCAAACTGCTCAACGATATCGGGGAAAATAAAGCCGGGCAGGCCGGTGATCTCTGTACTGACCGGTTGTAACAGCGTGCAGATGTCGGCAAAGGGCAAATCAAGCTGGTGGTACAAGGTGGTCGCAATTCGCCGCACCCGTTGTTTCAGGCCTTGTTCGGCGTATTGCGCATCCCATAAAGAGTGGATAAACCGGGTAGGGTCAAATGCGGCATGCTGTTGTTGTATTGAGGCCGCCAGTCGCTGCAGTAACGGCAGGTCTAACAGGTCTTTGAGCAGAGGTGCACTCATCGTGCTTACAGCATGGCTTCAGTGGCGACCTGATTGCGGCCGCGTTTTTTCGCAATGCTGAGAACCTGATTGGAGCGCGCCAAAAACTGGTGCCAATTTTCTTGTGCTTGGTATAACGCCACACCTAAAGAAATCGTCACTTTTGGCAGCGCTTTTTTACTGCGGGACGAGACAAAACGCAGTTTCTCTACACCCCGACGCACCTGCTCAGCAATTTCACTGGCTGTGCGCAGGTCAACATCGGGCAGCAAGATCAGAAATTCTTCACCACCAGCACGCACCGGCAGACCACTTTCCTGCACGTAGGCACTGATTTTTTTCGCCACTTTCGACAGGATCACATCACCGATGTTGTAGCCATAATCCTGATTGAATTGCTTAAAATGGTCTAAATCAACGGCAATGGCAGCGATCCGTCGTTGTGGATTTTCGGCCAGCCACTGGTCAATGTGTTCCTGCATCGCTAACCGGTTATACAAACCGGTTAATGCGTCAACGTGACGTTCGCGTTTGAGCTGCTCCAACTCTGCACGTAACTGATAACTCTGGTCATTGGATTGTGCCAGTTGGTCGCGCAGCTTTTGCTGAGTGGCTTTGAGTTCGTACGTAGCGCTCATGATCCGGCTGATGGTGTCACGAGCCTGCACAGGGGTGTCAGTTTTCAACGCAACCAGACTATGGTCCAGTACATCGATATAGTCGTGGATCGCTTCGCCGGCCTGTTCAGATTGCTGATTCAGCGTACTGACCATCTTATACACAGCCGCAATCATCTGCTCGTTCTGGCGACCGGTCGGGACTATGTAATTACTGTACAATTCGGTCATGACGAAGTCGTCAAACGGGATACGGGCGCTGAGCTTGTCTTCGATCGCCTGACATAATTCAGCGATCACACCGCTGATATACTCATAGGCGACGGTGAAGTTTACCGGGTGAGCGGCCAAACGATGCCGCTGCAGGAAGGCTATGGCTAATGCCGCCTTCTCGCTCGCTTGCTCGATTGAATCCTGATACATCATGCCAAGTAAAACTCCAATGGATACTGCATAGACTTAGCGTAACTTAAGGCCGATATGTTACGGAAATGCCATGCCAACGCAAGCACTGCGGGGAAATTACAGCGCTGTCATCCTTAAAATAACGGGACAAGTGGATCCCGCCAAGCGTTTTTTATCTGTTTCCTACATTTTTTTCAAATTATTCAGGTGTTTGCCTAATATGAGATCCTGAATGTACTGCGACTGCAGACCAAATCGGTTCAACAGGCAGAAATGCAAGTTGGTTAGCGACTGAGCGACGTGCAGAATTGTATACAATCAATCGACAAAATTAGCCACTTGGATTGCCAGATATGAAGCAAAAACTGTTGGTTGCCCTCTGTTGTGCCACTTTGATGTCGTGTGCACAGCAGCCTGCAAGCTCCCCCCTTGATTTTGACCGCTTTGCCAATGATTGGTGGGAAAAGGTTGGTCAGGTGCAACCCAATACCAAATCAGGGTTACCCGACATGTCTGCGGCAGCGTTGGAGAAAGCCCACAAGCAACGTTTACAGCTGATTGCAGAGCTGAATAAAACCAATGTCAGTCATCTAACAGAACAACAGAAAATCAATTTCGCCATCCTGCAATACCGGCTGCAGAATGATATCGATGAATATCGGTTTGGCGCACATTACATGCCGTTGACGGCTGAGTCTGGCTTCCACAGCGACGTGCTGTTTATGCTGAATATGTCCTCAGTGAAAACAGACAAGGATATACAGACATATCTGGAGAAACTGGCCGCAGTACCCACTTACATGCAGCAACAGATCAGCTGGATGCAGCAGGGGCTAAAAACCGGTTATACCCAGCCCAAAGCCGTACTGGCAGGCTATGAAGACAGCATTAAGTCTTTTATTTCGAACGATCCGACAAAAAGCCCGTTTTACCGGCCATTGCTGAAGCAACCTGCGGGCATTGACGCCACACGCTGGCAGGCGCTGCAGCAACAAGCCAAAACCCTGATCAGCAGCCAGATCACACCGGTGTATCAACAGTATCTGGACTTTTTTGTCGGCCAGTATGTGCCAGGGGCGCGGGATAATATCGCCGCTGTTGCTTTACCGGATGGCGCTGCCTTTTATCAAAACCGGTTGGAGCATTACACCACGCTGAAAATGACGCCGCAGCAGGTCCATGATATTGGCCTGAAAGAAGTGGCGAGAATTCGGGCTGAAATGCAGCAGGTTATTGATAAAACGGGGTTTAAGGGCAGTTTTGCCGATTTCGTGCAGTTCCTGCGTACCGATCCCCAGTTTTATGTCAACACGCCGGAACAGTTGCTAAAAGAAGCTGCGTATCTGTCGAAAAAAATTGATGCGCAGCTGCCAAAGCTGTTTAAAACCTTACCACGCACACCGTACGGTGTAGAGCCTGTGCCAGCCGAGATTGCGCCTAAATACACCACAGGTCGTTATTCAGGCGGTCGGGTGGCAGGCGATCCGGGGTTTTATTGGGTCAACACCTACGCGTTGGACCGTCGGCCTTTATACGAGCTGGAGGCGCTGACGTTGCACGAAGCAGTACCGGGTCACCATTTGCAGGTCGCACTGGCCAATGAGCAGGAAAATCTGCCCAGCTACCGACGCAGTTTTTATACTTCTGCTTTTGGTGAAGGCTGGGGTTTGTACTCCGAATATCTTGGACTGGAAGTGGGTTTTTATCAGGACCCGTACAGCAATTTTGGCCGGCTGACTTATGAAATGTGGCGTGCTTGCCGTCTGGTCGTGGACACTGGCATGCATACCATGGGATGGAGTCGGCAGCAGGCTATTGATTTCCTTGCACAAAATACCGCTTTGTCAATGCACAATGTCACGACTGAAGTCGATCGCTATATCAGCTGGCCGGCTCAGGCGTTGTCCTACAAGCTGGGCGAGCTGACCATTAAACGGTTACGTCAAAAAGCAGAAACTGTGCTGGGAGATAAATTTAACGTACGCGAGTTCCATGATGCAGTGTTGTCCAATGGCAGTGTGCCGTTGCCAGTACTGGAACAGCAGATCGATTTGTATATCGAGCAGGCTAGATAAAGCGGAATGGGAACAGTGGTTGGTAAGCGCTGGCTGGCTGACCACTGTTTGTGTTAAATTTCAGTACATTATCTGTCAGTGATTGGGAAAATTGTTGTGGTCTGGTGGGTTCTTGCCTTTGTTTGTCTCATTGTATTAATGGTCGTGATGTTGGTCAGGACCGACAGCCTCGCATCTGAACACAAACGGTTGTTAGCTCAGTTCAGAATGTTAGATCAAGAGTCTTCACAAGTTCAGCAATTTACTTATGAGTTGGCTGAGGAATTCAGTCAGTTTTTGTTACTTCAGCTTGGTAGCGTCCGGCGCATGAGTCGTCTGGCTGAAGAGGAATTGTATATCTTTGAATTGGCAATCCAGCTGATCCCGACACTATGCAAAGAAATGTCTAGCCGGCAGCTGGCATTAAAGCCTGCGTTGCAGCGTGCACTGAAATTACATGCAGATTTGGAGTTTCCGGCGGTCGAAGCCGTCATTAGCAAACACGGTCGTTTAATCAACGGCTGGCAAAAGCAAAATTTTGCAGGGTACTTACAGATGTGTCAGCAGATGTTTTTGTTGACAAAAGAGTTTTCACACAAAGATATACAGAAACCGACACATGCGGGTGTCAGTAATTGACCTGCAATCTTAACTTCGGAATGAAATCGTTGGGGTAGTATCGATTTGTCCGTCCTGATCAACAGCGGCCAGGCGTTCGCCTGATCTCAACACAGCCATGCTAAAGCTCGGGCTGCGGCGGACAAATGCCAGTTCGTAGCCAAAGCGTTGTAACTCAGACACCGAAAATTTTTGTGCGATATTTAATCGATCCCAAAAGTAGTTGAGATCTCTTTCTTCTGCGCGTCTGTCTTCAGCTACAGCGACCATGTTAACAACTCCGTCTTAAGTCGGCTACAGATCCTCATTCGAGGTGCACCTTAGACTCTAAGCCTTCGCCGCCAAAAGTACAAGGTCAAATTCTGCATTTGTTGTCGGCATAATCGACAATCTGTTGCCTTTTTTCAACAATTGCATTTCTGCAAGTCCTGCTATAGCGCGAAGGTCTGCCATGGGCAGGATCCGCGGGAATTTCCGGACAAATCCAACTCTGACGGCAACCCAGGGCGCTTTGTCTGCATTGGCTTTAGGGTCGTAATAGAGGCTGTCAGTAACAAACTGACTGGGGTCGGTAAATGCTTCAGCAATAATGGTTGCGACACCCGCAATACCAACAGCAGCACAGCTGGAATGATGGATCAGTACCATATCGCCGGTTTTTACCTGATCCCGTAGGAAATTACGTGCCTGATAGTTACGCACACCTTCCCAAACCACACCAGCGCTGCCTGCCGCTTCTATATCTGCAATACTGCATTCCGCAGGTTCAGTTTTAAATACCCAGAACATAAGCTGCTGATTTCTTATTTTGTAATCATTGTAGGTAAATTATCACTGTCGTACTTGCACGGCAAGGTCAGGCGGGGTAAGTTAGATGTTGCATTATTGATAACAAGGAAACACTATGTTCAAGCCTAAATGGATGTTGCTGCTGGGTTGTATACACCTGGTCGCTTGCACATCAACACCATCAGAAACCGCATCTGCCGCTAAGACGACCAGCGCACCTGTCAAAGTTGCGGTGGTGAAATCATATAATAAAGACACGGACAAAAACGCAGTCGTGTGCCGCAAAGAAAAAACGTTGGGAAGCAATCGTACCGTGAAAGTCTGTAAAACAATTGCCCAACAGAATGATGAGCGTAAACAAGCACAGCAAATGGTCAATGACCGCACTTTACAACAGTCGCTGGGCGGTGGTGGCTGAGTAAGAAACTTGGCACTTTGGCCGATGTTCCTGCAAAATAGTGGCTTATCCAGCATTTTGAGGAACATCGGATGAGCCAGGTACTGTCAGATCTGTTGTCGCTATTGAAGTTAGAAACTATCGAATACGGCCTGTATCGCGGTCAGAGTCAAGACCTGGGGTTTAAAGCGGTTTTCGGTGGTCAGGTCATGGGGCAGGCTTTGTCTGCCGCTAAAGAGACCATCCCGGAAGACCGGAAAGTCCATTCTTTTCACTCATACTTTTTGCGGCCCGGCGATGCAGCCAGGCCTATTGTCTATGAAGTCGAAAACATTCGCGACGGCAAAAGCTTCAGCACGAGGCGCGTCAGTGCGATCCAATACGGCAAGCCAATTTTTTATCTGACGGCATCTTTTCAGGCTGATGAACCGGGATTTGCCCATCAGGATTTGATGCCACAAGTGCCTCAACCTGAAGAGTTGGTTTCAGATCTGGAGTTTTATCGCGAGCATGCTGCTTCAATCCCGGAATCGATCCGTAGTAAATTTATCTGTGAAAAGCCTATCGAGATGCGTTCAGTGGCATTTCATAATCCATTCAGGCCGCAAGTGAGTCAGGCCAAACGCCACGTTTGGTTTAAAGCCAATGGCGCGATGCCGGATGACTTGCGTGTACACAAATATTTATTGGCGTATGCATCAGACTTCAATTTCCTGCCAACAGCGCTGCAGCCGCATGGGAAGTCTTTTATGGCGCCCAATATGCAGGTGGCCACGATTGACCATGCGATGTGGTTTCATGAAGATTTCCGCTTCGACGACTGGTTGTTGTACTCGGTGGACAGCCCAAGTGCATCCGGCGCCCGGGGTCTGGTTCGCGGACAGTTTTTTAACCGCGCCGGTACTTTAGTGGCGTCGACCATGCAAGAAGGTGTGATCCGCAGTTACGACAAAGCAAAGGGCGAGTGATCGCCCATTTGTGACTTCGAACCGATACTAGGCGGATTGGCTGCCAATTTGGTGGATACTGGCATTGACGGTAGCACTGAGCAGTTGGCTGATTTGCCGATCTAAGCCGTCAAAGCTTTCACTGATTTGCAGCTTGTATTGCGCATCCGCATGGATATAACCCAGATCTTTCAATGCATTAATCAGCGTGACAAACAAACGTTTGTCGTGAAACTCCGGTGAATCCAGTCCGTGTAACGTCGACAGCCGCAGCGCCAGCTGATGTGCTTTTTGCTCCAGTGCATCGCGTTCCATCGGTTCAGCACCGCGGATCAGTTGCAAGACCATGCTGTACCTTTGCAAGACCGCATCAGCCAAGCAGGCCAGCAATTCCAGCTTGGCTCGCTGTGGTTCGGCGACACTCAACCTATCAGTTTGCGAGTTACAGTCAATCAGACCTTCCTGTTGCATAAACTGAATCAGGCTTTCAACATAGTTACCGAGATGCTGAGGGGCCAGGAATAGTTCTTGCTCCAGCAATGGCTGCAGCTGTTGAGTCAATTGCAGTAACGCATGCTTGGTCTGTGGTTGTTGTAACAACGCTGTAGCGAGAATAGCGGGTATCATAAACAAATGACTGATATTACTACGGTAATAGCTCATCAGTACTTGATCATGTGGTGCAAATCGTACCAAAGCACCAAAGTCATCTTGTTCGATCTGCACTTTTTGCAAGCGCTCCGCATGCTGTAATAATTCCGTGGCTGAGCCTGCCGCCAATGTCACATTGGCATGATAAGGCGCGTCGCGTAACAATCGCAGATACAACTCCATTTGCGCCAACAGTTGCGGCTTTGGCAATACCTGTTGCGGCGCAGCCAGAATACAGGTTGCCAGCAGATTAACGCTGTTGACGGCAGCGCTCTGATTAATTCGCAGCATCACCTGATGGGCCAGCACCGACACGACGGGGTTCAGCCAGTCAGGTCTTGGTGGTTCCAGCGGGTCAATGGCAGTTTTCCAGTCCGGAACTTGTTGTTGCAAAAACTGATTCAGCGACAGCGGTTCGCCAAAATTTACAAAGCCAAAACCGTAATTTCTGAGCTTTGTTGCGGCTTTGACAATACCAAACGCAGATTCTTTGGCCTTATGAGTGCCTTTGAGTTCACGTAAATAAGTGCCCACTTCCATCACATGTTCGTAACCGAGATAAACCGGCACAATAGTGACCGGTCGGTCAATGCCACGCAGCATCGCCTGGATCGTCATGGCGAGCATGCCGGTTTTCGGTTGCAACAGCCGGCCAGTGCGGCTGCGACCACCTTCGCTGTAGTACTTCACGGCATAACCTTTGCGGAATAACTGCGTCAGATATTCACGAAATACCGTTGAATACAGCTTGTTACCACTGAAACTGCGCCGGATAAAAAACGCACCGCCCCGACGGAAAGCTTTCCCAATGGGCCAGAAATTCAGGTTAATACCGGCTGCAATATGCGGTGACGCCAGACCTTGCTGATAAATCACATAGCTGAGCAACAAATAGTCCATATGGCTGCGGTGACAGGGCAGATAGACTATCTCGTGCCCGCGCTGAGCCAGCTCTCGTACTTGTTCGTTATTGCGAACCTGAATACCGGTATAGAGTTTGCCAAATAACCAGCGTAAAAAACGCTCGCCAAGCCGCACTGTGGATTCACGTTGATCGGCAGCAATTTCTTCGAGTAACAATAATGCTTCCTGCCGGGCAGCCGTCAGTGGCATTTGTTTCTGCAGCGCTTCTTCTTCAATTGCTTGCCGAACGGACGCTGAACCTAATAACGCATTAAACAAGGCTGCACGGTCAGGCTGGCGCGGCCCGGTCGCGGCTAGCTGTTGGCGATAAAAGTGGAAACGGGCCATCCGCAACAACTTATGCGCAGTATCAGTCGCCGCCCCATACTGGCCGGCCATGTCCCGCAATGACAATGCATCGGAAAATTGCACAAGCGTATGGCGGCCGGAAATAAGCACAATCAATAGCTTACGTAGCCAGTTTGGTGCGGCTTGCTCACCAATAATGGCTTTAACACTGGCCTCTTTACCTGGAGCGCGGCCCCAATTGATCGAAACCGGGATGAGTTGAGCATCTTGTGTGTGATCAAGATGAGCTTCTAACAGCTGCTGACCAATTTGCAGGGCTGCAGAAGGACGTTGATGTCCACTGAGGGTTTTCGGATTTTCCAGATACAGCGTACGCGGTAAGCGCACTGAGCCCAGTTGTACTTCGTCATCTGGTGCAGGTAATCCCAGTTGCCGGCAGACACGCATCAGCGTGGCCAGATCGCTGGCCGAAGATACTTTGGTAATGTAAAACAATGGCTTATCTGCACCTAATGCAGACTGAGATGGCGGCGCGGCAACAATTTTGCACTGCACCAGCGGTTTAAGTGGCCAATAAAGCATCCTGGCCAAAAAAGTGAGTCGGGCGAACATAAGAAACCTGCAAAAACGACAGCCCGCTACTTTAGCACGGAATGAAAAACAGCGCCAAATTCAGGTCTTACCAGTAAATTGTGCCGTAAGGCGCTTGGCACGCCGCTTTTCACTGTATATACTCCCAGTATCCACTGTATAGGCATTCAGCATCATGCGACCACTTACACCACGACAAGCCGAAATTCTGCAACTTCTGAAAGATTATCAGGCCCAGACCGGGATGCCACCGACGCGAGCGGAAATTGCAACGCAGCTCGGATTTAAGTCGGCGAATGCTGCTGAAGAGCACTTAAAAGCGCTGGCAAAAAAAGGTTTTATTGAAATGTTGCCGGGGACATCGCGTGGGATCCGTCTCATTGAAGATACCACTGAAGTCGCGGCCAATGAGCCTGAAATTCAGGGGCTGCCGTTGATCGGCCGAGTTGCTGCCGGTCAGCCTATTCTGGCAACACAACATATTGAACAATACCATCAGATCGACGCTAACCTGTTCCATCCATCCGCGGATTTCCTGCTTAAAGTATCTGGCATGAGTATGAAAGACATTGGCATTCTTGATGGCGATTTACTTGTTGTGCACAAAACAACCGAAGCCAGGCAAGGTGAAGTGATCGTTGCGCGGGTTGATGAAGATGTCACAGTAAAGCGATTCCGCAAGGATGGACAATTTGTTTACTTACACCCCGAAAACACTGACTTTAATGTGATAAAAGTAGACTTAACCCAGCAGTTCTTTGCAATTGAAGGTTTAGCCGTTGGAGTTGTCCGTACTCAGACCTGGTGATTTTTAAAACAAATCATTGATTTATACAGAAGCGCCACAGTTTTAGACATTGTGGCGTTTTTTTTCATTCTCACCTTGGCTTTTTACAGATTTTGTCTAATTCTTAAGCGGAACCGGCCAAAACAAATGGTCAACTAGAAGGCCAAGGGCGGTTTCTTACAGGAAAAAATAACAACGATAAGTTGCAGAATCGGGATGCAAAGTGGTGGGCGCGTCGGATTCTGGCAACAGTTTATGCAAACTGACAGAGGAGACGTGCTGTGGCGAACACGATGTTTAATCGTTGCTCGCTGCCGGCCTTGTTGTGTGTCGATTCGGCTATTGCCGCAGAAATGCCCCTGAATATGACCAAGGGGGTTACGGAGATCAGTCAGCAGGTGTATGACCTGCATATGACGATTTTCTACATTTGTTGCGGAATTGGCCTTGTGGTATTTGGAGCTATGTTCTGGTCCATTGTCCATCATCGCAAAGCAAAAGGTGTGCAGCCTGCGCAATTCCATGAAAGCACCAAAGTTGAACTGCTTTGGACTGCAATTCCCGTTGTTATTCTGGTGTTAATGGCAATTCCCGCCACCCAGACTCTCATTGCGATGGAGGACACTACCAAATCCGATGTGACGGTGTTGGTCACCGGCTCACAATGGAAGTGGCACTACAAATATCTTGAATACCCGGTGGAGTATTATTCGCTACTCGCCACACCTGCCAAACAAATCCAGAACAAACTGCAGAAAAACGAGAATTATTTACTGGAAGTCGACCGCCCACTGGTGATCCCGACCGGTAAAAAAGTTCGTTTTCTGATGACCTCAGACGATGTGATTCATTCCTGGTGGGTACCTGCCTTTGCGGTGAAAAAAGACGCAAACCCTGGGTTTATCAACGAAGCCTGGACCCAGGTGAATGAACCAGGGACCTATCGCGGTCAGTGTGCGGAGCTTTGCGGCAAAGACCACGGTTTCATGCCGATTGTAGTTGTCGCCAAGTCTCCGGATGATTTTAACCAGTGGATTGAGGCCGAAGGTGCCAGGCTGGCCAAACTCAAAGCGGCAGAGCAGGAATTACTGTCGATGCAGATGACAATGGCAGAAGCAATGACACTGGGGGAGAAAGTTTATCAGGGTTATTGTGCAGCATGTCATCAGGCCGGAGGCACGGGCCTACCCGGCGTATTCCCAGCGCTCAAAGGCAGTAAAATGGCAACCTTAGCTGACCAAAAGGCCGCGCACATCAACATTGTGCTGAACGGAAAGGCGGGCACAGCGATGCAGGCATTTGGCAAACAGTTAAGCCTGCAGGAAATTGCTGCGGTGATTAGCTATGAGCGCAATGCCTGGGACAATAATACCGGCGATCTTGTCCAGGCTGCTGATGTACAGGCCGCGAAAAATGGACAGAAGGAGTAAGGCATGAGCACAATCTCAACTGATCCACATCATCACGCCGACCATGGTCATCACCACCCTCCAGCGGGTCTGAAACGCTGGTTTTATACGACAAATCACAAAGATATTGGCACCTTATATCTGTTGTTTGCGCTGACCATGTTTTTTATTGGTGGTGCGATGGCTATGGTGATCCGTGCCGAACTGTTCCAGCCCGGCTTACAACTGGTAGAGCCAGCATTTTTTAATCAGATGACTACGGTGCATGGCCTGATCATGGTCTTCGGCGCCGTGATGCCGGCTTTTACCGGACTTGCTAACTGGTTAATCCCGATGATGATTGGGGCGCCGGACATGGCATTGCCGCGGATGAACAACTGGAGTTTTTGGATCCTGCCATTTGCTTTTGCCATTCTACTGATGTCGCTGTTTATGGAAGGTGGTGGCCCCGGCTTTGGCTGGACGTTCTATGCACCGCTATCGACTAAGTACAGTGGTGATAGTACGGCGTTATTTGTTTTTTCGGTGCATATCATGGGTATTTCGTCGATCATGGGCGCAATAAACGTGATAGTGACTATCTTTAACCTGCGTGCGCCAGGCATGACTTGGATGAAAATGCCATTGTTTGTCTGGACCTGGCTGATTACGGCATTTTTGCTGATTGCGGTGATGCCTGTTCTGGCAGGTACCGTGACAATGGTGCTGACAGATAAGTACTTCGGCACCAGCTTTTTTGATGCTGCAGGCGGTGGTGACCCGGTTTTGTTCCAGCATATCTTCTGGTTCTTTGGCCATCCTGAAGTCTACATCATGATTCTGCCGGCTTTTGGCATTGTTTCCAGCATAGTCCCGACCTTTTCACGCAAGCCGTTGTTTGGCTATGCATCGATGGTTTATGCCACATCCAGTATCGCGTTATTGTCTTTTCTGGTTTGGGCACACCATATGTTTACCACTGGGATGCCGGTCTTTGCCGAGTTGTTTTTTATGTACTGCACCATGTTGATTGCCGTGCCAACCGGCGTGAAGGTGTTTAACTGGGTAGCGACCATGTGGCGTGGCGCGCTGACGTTTGAAGTGCCGATGATGTTTGCCATCGCCTTTATCGTGCTGTTCACCATTGGCGGGCTCTCTGGGCTGATGCTGGCAATTACACCAGCGGATTTCCAGTACCACGATACTTATTTTGTCGTTGCGCATTTCCACTACGTATTAGTGACAGGCGCCATATTCTCGATCATTGCGGCTGCATATTACTGGTTGCCAAAATGGACCGGTCATATGTACGACGAGACGCTGGGGCAGTGGCATTTCTGGTGTTCGCTCATTTCTGTCAATGTGCTGTTTTTCCCGATGCATTTCGTTGGCCTTGCCGGTATGCCGCGACGGATCCCAGATTATGCGCTGCAATTCGCTGACTTTAATGCGTTGATTAGTATTGGTGGATTTGCCTTTGGGCTGTCACAGCTGCTGTTTGTCTGGGTACTGGTGAAATGCATCAAGGGCGGGCAGCCGGCGACGGCACAGGTTTGGGAAGGTGCGGAAGGACTGGAATGGCAATTAACGTCACCCCCTCCTTATCACAGTTTTACCACGCCACCGGATGTGAAATAGGACCAAATGATGACGGCACCAAATCACAGGCCACTGTTGCTTAAACTGATGCTTATCACCGGAGGCATGTTTGGGTTTGGTTACGCTTTGGTGCCGTTGTATGACGTATTTTGTGATTTGACCGGGCTGAATGGCAAAACCAGCAGCATGGCGGCGACAGCAGATAAAGCGGTTGCTGATCTGAAACGTCAGGTCACTATTGAGTTTTTGGCCAAGCCGGATCCGAAAATGCCTTGGTTATTTCAGCCGCAAACCCGGCAAATCCAGGTGCATCCTGGCGAAATTAAACTGGTGTATTACGAAGCAGAAAATCCGACGCAGGCATTGATGGTCGCGCAGGCCGTGCCGTCAGTATCGCCCGGACAGGCGGCTTTATATTTTAACAAAATGGAATGTTTCTGCTTTCAGCGCCAGACTTTAAAAGCCGGCGAGAAGTTGCTGATGCCTCTACAGTTCTACGTAGATCCGGCGCTGCCGGAGCAGTTTTCAACCATTACGCTGTCTTACACGCTGTACGACGTAACCCAGCATAGTCCAGCCGCGCAAGTGGCTGCTGTTTATCAGACGGGGAAGTAACATGGCCAAGACGTATCAAACTTATTATGTACCGGAGCAAAGCCCATGGCCGATAGTCGGGGCTATTGCTTTATTTTTGCTGGCTTTTGGTGCCGGCCATTTTGTGAATGAAGTCACACGCAACAAAGAAGGTCACGGCGAATATATGCTGATGGCCGGAGTGGCGCTGTTGGTGTTTATGTTGGTGGGTTGGTTTCGCAATGTCATCGATGAATCGATGAGCGGTTTGTACAGCGCGCAGATGGACCGATCGTTCCGGCAGGGGATGAGCTGGTTCATATTTTCTGAAGTGATGTTCTTTGCTGCGTTCTTTGGTGCGTTATTTTACGCCCGGATGATTGCGATGCCGTGGCTGGATGGCGAAAGCAACAATGCCATGACTGCAGAAATTCTTTGGCCCGACTTCACCGCACACTGGCCTATGACCAAAACGCCCGGAGGTATTGAAACCACGGCTATGCCTTGGCAGGGCCTACCACTATATAACACACTGATCTTGCTGACTTCTTCGGTCACCCTGCAGTTTGCACATGTGGCTCTTGAACAAGGTAAAAGGCTGCAGTTACGGTTGATGTTATTACTGACGGTACTGCTTGGCGCCAGTTTTCTTGGCTTGCAGGCTTATGAGTATATGCATGCTTATCAGGATCTGAATTTACGCCTCGATTCCGGTATTTACGGTAATACCTTTTTCCTGCTAACCGGCTTTCACGGCCTGCATGTGACATTAGGCGCATTATTTCTGGCGATCATTTGGCTGCGCATTATGCTGAAAAATCATTTTACCGCGCATAACCATTTCGCCTTTCAGGCTGCTGCCTGGTACTGGCATTTTGTTGATGTGGTCTGGTTGTGCTTGTTTGTGTTTGTTTATGTGTTGTAGCTGAAACAGAACCGGACGAATTCGACACGAATTCGTCCGTACTCACCGGGTCTTATCAATATGGACGCTGGTGCGGCTCAATCCAGCCTAGCGCCAGTGCCAGAATGATTAACCCCATAACCAGTACAGAGAACATCACGCGCCTACCCAGATGTTTGGACATCGAAGCCTGAGTAGGGTCGTTTTTTAACATCAGCCACAAGGCACGAAATAACTGAAACACGACAAAAAATAACAAACAAACCAAGACAATTTTGATCAGCATGGCAGGTGTCCTTATGACGCATATACCAGGGAGTTCAGCGCGTGGTGCCGGTAATCGCTGGCAATATGCGGCTGTGCTGATAACTGTGGCGGCATTTTTACTGTTAAGCAAGCTGGCGTGGTGGCAATGGCAGCGTGCTGAAGAAAAAACACAACAATTACAACAGATTTCTGCGTGGCAACAACAGGATGGCGTGCCGCTGCAACAGCTTTCTGTCACTGAGTTAGCCCAGTTTGACGGTGCGCCGCTGCAAGGCGAAGCATTCTGGGTATCACCTTATATTTGGTTGGTTGACAATCAAATCCTCAACGGTGTGGTGGGTTACGACGTGTTAATTCCGGTGCAGGCCAAAGGCAGCAAGTTGGTGTTGCTGGTAAATCTCGGCTGGACGGCGGGCACGCCGGAGCGCTCAGTTTTGCCAAAGGTCGAAGTCCCGTCATCTTTTGAATTAAACGGTGTTTTGCGCGATGCACCGCGCCCGTTTGTGCTCGGGCAAAATGTGGAAGTGAGTCGAACTTACCCGCACCGGGTGCAGGCGATTGTACCGGCTGATTTGGCGGATAGCAGCGGTCTGTCGTTGGTTGATGCCGTGTTTTATCAACAACGCAGCGCATTTCAACCGCATTACTTGCCGGTGATTATGCCACCGGAGAAACACCGCGCTTATGCCGTGCAGTGGGCTCTGCTCGCGATCGCCGTGGTTTTTGTTGCAGTCGCAGTCCGGTATCAGAAGGAGAGTTGATGAATAAGCAGCGTTTTCTCAGTTTGTTTTTGTTAGTAGGGGTGGTGCCACTGCTGGCGGCATTTGTGTTGTTAAAAACCGGCTGGTATCAGTCTGGCGTTAATAACAAAGGCGTCTGGTACCAACAGGAGATCCGCCTGTTGCCGGCCTCAGAGCCAAATTCGGCGCATTGGCGCTTGGTCTATCTGCAGCCGGATAGCTGTGATAGTCATTGCCAGGCGGTCGTAAAGTTAATGCAACAAATAGATCTGGCTCTCGGGCGCAAACAAGACCAACTGGATTTGTTGGTACTTGCCGCGCAACCGACTGCATTGACGTCAGTAAGCGTCGATACCAAAGCGCAGATACCAATTATCCAAAGTACCTTTGCCGGGCTACCGGCCGGCAGCTTGATCATCGTCGAGCATCATGGGTTAGCGTTGCTGCATTATCCGCTGCCGCCAGCTGTCGAGCGCTTCCCGTTATTGGGCAAAGATGTGATGGCCGACCTGCAGAAACTGATGAAATTTGACCGGGGGCCGGTATGAGCGGGTTAAAGCGACTGGTTAGCTTTGCCATTGCTCTGACGATGGTGGTGATTGTGCTGGGCGCATATACCCGGTTAACCGACGCCGGCCTTGGTTGTCCGGACTGGCCGGGTTGTTATGGCTTTATGCAGTTGCCGCAGGAACATCATGCGGACATTGCCGCCAGTCGTTTCCCGGAACGGCCGCTGGAGCCGCATAAGGCCCGCAATGAAATGGTGCATCGGTATTTTGCCGGTACCTTGGGGCTGGTGATCGCGGCGATTTTTGTCCTAAGTACATTGGCAGAGCGTAAAGTCAGGTTGTTACCTGCGGCATTGCTCGCGTTGGTGGTATTTCAAGCGGCACTCGGTATGTGGACTGTGACGCTGAACCTGTTCCCGTTGGTGGTGATGGGCCATTTGCTCGGCGGCTTCAGTTTACTGACGCTGTTATGGTTGTACCGTCGCCAGCTGGCTCCACCGGTAGTGACTCCTGCGCCAGCCGTACCGTCGCGGCTGCGCCTGCTCGGCACCTGTGCCAGCCTGGTGTTGGTGCTACAAATTGCGCTTGGCGGCTGGACCTCGGCCAATTATGCCGCGATGGCTTGTGTTGAGTTGCCGTTGTGTCACGCCGGCTGGACCCAACAGCTGAAATTCGATGAGGCCTTTGACCTGCATTTAGGGCATGACAATTACGAATTTGGTGTCATGAGTAAAGAGGCGCGCCAGACCATTCATATCAGCCATCGACTAGGTGCCGTAGTGACCTTGTTGCTGGTTGGTGCTTTTGCCATCCGGCTCTGGCGCTTTGGTGTCGGCAATCAGATGGAAGGAGCACTGTACCGCCGGCAGGCGCTGCTAGTGTTGTTATTACTGAGTCTACAATTTGTGCTGGGTGTATTAAACATCTGGTGGTTATTGCCTTTGCCAAATGCCGTAGCGCATAACTTTGTCGCAGCCAATCTGCTCGCTGCAACGATTCTCGCACGGGTGCAGTTAGGCAGGTCTATGCAATCAGTGCGACAACACTCTGTAATGCAAAGTCCATCATCGTCAGGGAGTCGGGCATGAGTATCAGTAAGATGTTGTTAACGCAGGAACTGCGGCAGAGCTGGCGGGATTATTATCAACTGACCAAGCCCAAAGTTGTTGCATTGTTGTTGTTGACCGCCTGGGTCGGCATGTTGCTGGCGCCGTCAGTGCAGTCACAGCCTGTTCTGATGCTGATAGCTTTGTGCGGTATCGGTATGTTGTCAGCCGCGGCGGCAGCACTGAATCATGTATTGGATCAAAACATTGATGCGAAAATGGCCCGTACCCAGCGTCGACCGGTGGCGACCGGCCGGGTGAGTAGTCATCAGGCATTGGGGTTCGCACTGACGTTGGCTGCAGTCGGTTTTGTCGTGTTGTACAGCTGGGTCAATCCGCTGACGGCCTGGTTGACGCTGGCAAGTTTATTTGGCTATGCCGGTATCTATACGATGTTCCTGAAGCGTGCCACACCGCAGAATATAGTGATTGGTGGTCTGGCGGGTGCTATGCCTCCGCTGTTGGGCTGGACCAGTATCAGCGGGACTCTGTCGGCTGAGCCCTGGCTATTGGTGATGATTATTTTTGCCTGGACTCCGCCACATTTTTGGGCTTTGGCCATTCATCGGCGGGATGACTATGCCAAGGTCAATATGCCGATGCTACCGGTGACCCACGGCATCGAATTCACCAAAACAGCAATTTTGTTTTATACAATGATCCTGACACTAGTATGTCTGATGCCCTATTTGGTCGGTATGTCTGGAGTGCTTTATCTGGCAGGCAGTTTGTTGCTGAATCTGGGTTTTATCAGTCATGCCTGGCGGCTGAAATTTGCGGATGACCCAAAACAACCAATGCTGATGTTTCGCTTTTCCATTTACCATCTGATGTTGTTATTCTTGCTGCTGATTCTGGACCAGCAATGGTTCTGGCGCTGGCAATAAAGCCTGCGCCGCAGCGGGACAGTCATAAGGAAAGCGTACATGCAAAAAATCTGGGCGACGTTGTTGTTGCTGGCGGCGGTAGTGGCTGGTGTATTGGTGTACCGGCAATTGCAACAGCCGGCTGAATTTGCCAATGTGCTGGTCTATCCGGCACCACGTGAGCTGAAATCTTTTAGCCTGACCAGTCATACCGGACAACCAGCGGGTCGTGAACAACTGAATGGGCACTGGACTCTGGCTTTTGTCGGTTACACATTTTGTCCGGATATTTGTCCGATGACGATGGCGATGCTGTCGGGTAGCTATGCCGAGCTTGCCAAAGTGTTGCCGCAGGGCCAATCGTTGCAACTGTGGTTTGTCTCGGTCGATCCGAAACGCGATACGGTAGCGCAGCTGAATAACTATGTTGGCTATTTCGAGCAACCCGCCATTATTGGCTTGACCGCCAACCATGACCAGCTGTTTCCTTTTGTGCGTGAATTGGGGCTGATGTATGCGATCAGTACCACCACCGATGAAGATTACCGCGTCGATCACAGTGCTTCTGTTGTACTAATTAACCCAAAAGGACAACTGGTTGCGATGTTTAAACCAGAGCTGAGTGCCGACCAAAACAGTGTGCCGGTGGTGACCAAGGCACAATTACTGCGAGATTTTCCTGAGGTAGTACAGCAAGTCACTCCCTGACCTTTTGCAGATGCTTATTTGTCGCTGACAAAGACCCACGGCTGTGAAAACCAATAAAAATAGCCGGGTTTGCTACGGCTCGGCGCTGTGCAGTTGTATCTATTGTGATTGAGTTTCAATGGGGCGGTCGCCTGCACCCTGAACGTGTCGGCGTCCAACCATTTTAATGGCAGTGGTTTGCCGTCAAAAAAGCAATTCAGGCTGGTTGTGCGAAAATCGCTGCTATCGACACTGAGTGTCAGTACTGGCGGGTTTGTAGTACTAACCGGATCGGCGCCGCTGTAATCCGTCACCGGCAAAGCCAAAGTTTTCAGCTTAGGCACGAAGTGTTTCATCGCGGCAAATTGACTGGAAGACGGGTAACGCGGAATGCGAGTCAGTGATACTCCTGGCCCAACTGCGCCGGATTGCTGGCCAATGCCAATAAAGCCCAACTCACTCACCAGCGCTTCAAGTTCCGCACTGAAATCGCCATATGGATACGCCAGCCATTTCCGTTTTTGTCCCAGCTTTTCTTCAAGCTGTTGTTGCGCCAGCAGAATGTCCGTTTTAACGCGTTGCCGCCACTGCGCTTTACTCTCGCCCTTGTTCGGGACGGCAAGGCGATGATGGTAGGAGCTATGGTTGGCGATGATAACGCCTTCTTGTTGCATGGTCTGAATTTGTGGCCAGCTGAGCACCGGACCTTCACGCCGGTCAATCAGTGCCGGCCCGAGAAACATCGTATAGGGGTAGTTAAACTCTTTTAAAATCGGTCGGGCATTGGTGAATACATTGGCAAAGCCATCGTCAAACGTAATGGCGACCGCATTATCCGCCAATGGCTGGTTCCGGACTAATCCATCGATTATGGTATCCAGACTTACCACCTGATAGCCCAAATCCTTTAGATGCTGCATCTGTTGGCGAAATTCGGCAGGTGTCACACTGGTGGTACGCGGCGTGCCTGTGTCGACATGGTGGTATTGCAAAATGACAGCAGCCTGCGTGGCACATGCAGTGAACAGCGCACAGGCAAGAAACAGTGATTTATTCATCATCAGACTCCTGCAGCAACGATATACCGATGCGTTGCAGCAATATAAGCAGGTAGCTGGTCAGCGTCAGGCCAAAACAGCTGAGCCATACCCATTTTAAACCGAGCAGCAAACTCGTTTGTTCCGCCGGAATCAGCCAAATAGTCAGCAATAATAGCCAGAACAGGCCGAGTCCTATTACAAAAAAGCGGCCACATTGGGCCGCTGTCAGAGGAAGTTTGGGCATTGTCTTAATAGTAAGAGTGTTCGCCGCGTTGATGGTCGGTCACATCCCGTACCCCATTCAACTCACCGTGAAAACGGTTCAGCAACTCTTTTTCAATGCCTTCTTTGAGTGTCAGATCGACCTGCGAGCAACCGTTACAGCCGCCGCCAAATTGCAACACAGCCACACCGTTGTCCGTCAGTTCAACAACTGAGACACGGCCACCATGGTTGGCCAGCTGCGGATTAATCTCGGCATCGATCACATATTGCACCCGCTCTTTCAGCGGCGCGTTGTCACTCACCTTGCGCACTTTGGCATTCGGCGCTTTTAACGTCAGTTGGGAGCCCATCTGATCGGTGACAAAATCGATTTCGGCGTCAACCAAAAATGGTTTGCTGTCGGCATCGATGACGGCGGCAAAACCAGTAAAAGGCACGGTCAGGTCGGTTGATTCAACCGCGTCGGGCGGGCAATAAGACACGCCACATTCGGCGGAAGCCGTGCCGGGATTGACCACAAACACCCGGATGTTGGTGCCACTGGCCTGTTTTTCTAACAGTTTCACAAAATGCGCTTGTGCCGATTCGGAGATCATGATCATCGGTAGTACCTGACTAAATTACTAGGTTAATGCCTATGATACGCCCGCAAATCGGCCTTGCCAAGCCTGCTTGAGCGGAGCAGGTCTTTATTGCTAAGGTGGAGCGTCGAATTGATGGAGGACGGCTGGTGCGAAATTTAGCTCTTATGGTGTTGCTGACAACATCGGTATTTCACAGTGCACTTTCTGCGCAAACGGCGACGATAGTGCCGGCACCGGCAACAGTGTTGGGTTTTGAACCCGGCCAGTGGCATGCCCGGCATGACCAGATTGAAGCCTATCTGCGCGCTGTCGCGGCTGCTGCACCTGACCGGACTCAGTTTGAAGTGATAGGCCGGACTCATGAACAGCGCCCGTTGTTGCAACTGACTTTGAGCTCCGCCAGTAATATGCAGCGACTGGAACAGATCCGCGAAGCACATCTGGCGATCAGTCGTGGCGAAAAACAACCAGATCCGTCGCTGCCAGCCATTGTCTGGCTCGGCTATAGCATTCACGGCAATGAAGCCAGCGGCGCCAATGCGTCGATGCGGGTGGTGCATCAATTGCTGAGCTCTGAAGATCCGCAAGTGAAGGCCTTACTCGACAATAGCATTATCCTGTTGCAGCCCAGCCTGAATCCGGACGGTAACGACCGTTTTGCCAACTGGGTCAATATGCACCAGGGCACCTCGCCAGTCGCTGATCCGCAACATCGCGAGCACGTCGAACCCTGGCCGAATGGCCGGCCGAATCACTATTGGTTTGATTTGAACCGCGACTGGTTATTGCTACAACACCCGGAAAGTCAGGCGCGGATTAAGCAGTTCCACCGCTGGCGGCCGCAAATCGTTGCGGACTTCCACGAAATGGGCACCAACAGCACCTTTTTCTTCCAACCGGGGATCCCGAGCCGCAACAGTCCGTTTGCACCGGATTCCACCATCAAACTGACCAATCAGCTGGCGAAGTTTCACGCCAAAGCGCTGGATGAGGTCAACCGGCTCTATTTCACTGAAGAAGCCTTTGACGATTTTTATGTCGGTAAAGGTTCAACTTATCCGGATGTACACGGTAGTGTCGGTATTTTGTTTGAACAGGGCAGCAGCCGGGGGCACGTGCAGGAAAGCCTGCAGGGGGATTTAAGCTTCCCCTTCGCCATTGATAACCAGTACCGCACGTCGTTTTCGACGCTGACTGGCGCGGTGGCGCACAAAAAGGATCTGCAGCAGGCGCAGTATCAGTTTGCGCAAAACTCCAAAGAGCAGGCGCGCCTGGATGTGGTACGCGGCTATTTATTGCATGAATCAGCGGACAAAAGCCGGTTACAGGCTTTGCTGACATTGCTGCAACAACATCAGATCCAGGCTTATGCGTTGGCTGAAGATTTTCAGATTAATGGGAAGACGTTTGCCGCAGGCAGCAGTTATTTTGTGCCGGTAGAGCAAAACCAGTACAACCTGATCAAAGCGGCCTTTAACACTGACACCAATTTCCGCGACAACACTTTTTATGACGTATCGGCCTGGACCTTGCCGTACGCCTATAACATCGATTTTGCTGCCAGCCGCAAAGTGCCGGCGGCATTGTCCGAACAACCATGGACCGCATCGGCTAATCAGCCTGTGACACTGCCAGAGAATGCGTATGCCTATGCCCTGCACTGGGCCGATCAACAAGCTCCGGTACAAACAGCCAGGTTGCTGCAAGCTGGTTTTCAACTGCGCGTGGCACCAAAAGCATTCAGCGCGCTGACGGCAGCAGGTCCGGTTGAGTTTGCAGCTGGTACCGTGTTATTGCCGGCAGGTTTGCAGCAAGACGGCTGGCAACAAAAGCTCGCTGGTGTGCAGCAGCAACTTCAGTTGCCATTGGTCGCGCTGACTTCAGGTTTAACGCCCAAAGGTCAGGACCTTGGCAGTAATCAGGTAAAACCACTGACTTTACCGCAAGTGTTATTGATTGCAGGACCCGGCATGAATTCCACCGAAGCCGGTGAACTGTGGTTTGCCACCGAGCGGCTGGCCGGCATCTCTCCGTCGATGGCTGAGCCGGCGCGGTTGAAAAAACTTGATTTGAGCCGCTACACCCATCTGTTAATGCCGGACGGTAATTACAGCAGTTGGGGCGAAGCCGAAGTGGCCCAGTTGAAGACCTGGCTGGAACAAGGCGGTGTGCTGTGGGCGCAAAAAGCCGCAGTCAGTTGGTTGGTTGAAAAAAACCTGTTGCAGGCCAAAGTGAAAAAAGCCAGTGAACTCAAAGCACTGGTGACAATGGACTCACCAGCTTATGGCGACAAAGAACAGCTGGCGGGTCGTCAACGTATTGCTGGCGCGATTTTTCAGACTGAGCTCGATTTAAGTCATCCGCTGAGCTTTGGCATCGCAAGGCAGCAACTGCCGGTATTTAAGAATGATTTGTTACTCATGGAACCGTCGGTCCAGCCATTTGTCACTGTGGCGCGTTACAGCGACCAGGCACAGCTTGCTGGTTATGCAGATCCGGCGCTGGTGAGCGCGTTTCGCAATAGCGCGACTGTGCTGGCACAAAATGTCGGCGACGGCCGTATTGTTGCGATGACCGATAACCCGGTATTTCGCGGTTATTTTGTCGGCTCGGGCCGGTTGCTGGTCAACAGTCTCTATTTCGGCAAATTGTTTGATTCCGGTGACGACAGCGGCGATGGCGAAGAATAAAGTGCTGGCCCTGTATATGGGGCCTGCGATGCATAAAGCGTGGTACTGACTCCCGGCGCTGGAGTGATGGCGAGTGTCACCACGCCAATCTGCTGCACACCTGCTTTACGCAGCAGCCGGCTCAGCTGGTTCAACGTAGCGCCAGTGGTCAATACATCGTCGACCAGTAAGATCCGCTGTGGTAGTTGTTGCCAGTCGTTGACAGCAGGCCGCAGCCGGAATTGCCGGCGCAGCTGTGCGCGCCGTGCACTGGCGCTTGCCCCTAGCTGGTGTGGCAAGTGACTTTGTGCCAGAAACAGATCTAACAGTGGCAAGTCGGTACTGCAGGATACTGTCATCGCCAATTGCCGGGATTGATTAAAACCGCGCTCGCGCAGGCGTTTGCGATGCACCGGCACATAAGCTACCGCGTCATAATGTTGGTGCAATACCCATTCAGGTAGCACTGTGGCGAGTTGTTGGCGTAACATCACGCCACAGGCCAGATCCTGTTGCAGCTTCCAGGCACTGATAAAGTGACTCCAAGGCTGCTGATACCAACTTAGACTCCACACCGCATTAAACTGCGGTGACTGCAGGCCACGCTGCACTGCCGGCAATTGCAACGCTTGCGCGCCAGCTGGCCAATGCAGGCGCGGTAAAGCGGCCTGACAGTAGTCGCAAAGCTGCGCTCCCGGTCGCTGCACGGCAAAATCACACCATAAACAACAATTAGGCAGACAAAAGTGCAAAAAGCGCTGCGCCAGTGGCAACAGCGCTGGCACAATAGTTTGCAGTATGCGCATACAAATCCCTGTAGGTGCCTGGATATATAAATTTACAAAAAATTAACTATGACCGAGATTTCAGAAAAGACCAAACCGACGCTGGTATTACTGCATGGCTGGGGCCTAAACCATGCGATCTGGCAACCCATAGCTGCGGCATTGGCGGACGAATGTACTGTGCTGACACCAGACTTACCCGGTTATGGTCTGGCTACTGATTATCCAATGCCTTATGAGCTTGATGCGCTTGCCGATCAACTAGCCGCGAGTATCCCACCACAAAGCCTGGTGCTTGGCTGGTCACTGGGTGGACTGATAGCGACGCAACTGGCACTGCGCCACCCAGCGAAAGTCCGGGCGCTGGCGTTATTGGCGAGTTCCCCCTGTTTTTTGCAACAGACAGACTGGCCTGGCATGAACGCAAACGTCATGCAGCAATTTGCAGGCGCGTTATCCGCCAATCTGGCACTGACCGTGGAGCGTTTTCTCGCGATCCAGGCGATGGGTAGCACAACGGCCCGGCAGGATATCAAGCAGCTGAAACAAGCTGTGCTGAGTTTGCCGTTGCCGGACGCGATAGTTCTGGCGGGTGGTCTCGATATACTGGCCAGTGCAGATTTACGGCCGGTATTGTCGCAGCTGCAGATGCCGTTGTGGGGATGTTTTGGTCGGCTTGATTCGCTGGTACCTGTGGCAATGACTCAGCAGTTAATCACTTTTGCGCCACAAGTGGACATCACAGTACTGGCCAAGGCTTCGCATGCGCCTTTTATTTCTCATCCGGCAGAATTTCTGCGTTGGTTGCGGCGGTTTCTGCAGGCCGGATCGGCGATGTAAAGATACCGGGCCGGTATTTGCACTATTGTCCGGCATAAAATTGCCGCTTTTGTGGCGTTAAATTGCCATTGTGCTTGTCTCAATCACATCGGTTGGTTACTATTTAATCATCCGTTCATGTTGTGGAGATCCGTCAATGGAAATACAGTCCGCTTATGCCTCTGGTTTGCAAGGCTTGCAACGTGCTTCCAATGGAATTACGGAAGCCACGGTCAATATTAACCGCGAAGCGATCAATCAGCAGCGGGTGCAAAATGCCCAGGTCAGCAACGCTGCTGCGCAACAGCCAGAGCCCGCCGTCGCTGCGCCAAGAGTGCCGGCGCTGGAACAAAGCCTGGTGCAACTGACCACCGAATCTGTGTATGCCGAGGCCAACGTCCGATCGATGAAGACCGCCGATGAAATGCTCGGTACGCTGATTGATGTCAGTGCCTGAGGTGTAAACAATGGCCATCACTTCGGTTTATCCCAATGTCACGCCTTATGTCGGAAATCCGGCAGTAGATCTGGCGCGTCGGGAAAATCTGAAGCGCGATATCATCGAGCCTGTCGCACAGATGGAACGCAGTGCGGCTGAGAAAGGCGTTATCTCCGAAGATAAAAGTCGCAATACTACCCAAAACAATCCCACCTACAGCGAAGAAATCAAAAACCGCGGTACTGAACTGAAACAAGCCGTTGAAGGACGCTCGCAAGAACGTGATTCGGAAGGGCGCTCGGGGCAGGACAGTTCAGGACAGTCTGGGCGGGAGTCGGAGCAGGAATCGACTGAACAGCGCAAACTGGCAGAACTGAAAAAACGCGATGCCGAAGTCCGGGCGCATGAACAGGCGCATGCCAATGCTGGTGGTGATTTGGCTGCCGCTCCGAGTTATGAATTTGAGTTGGGACCGGACGGCAAGCAATACGCAGTGGGCGGTGAGGTCAATATTGATTTAGCAATGGTCCCTGGTGATCCTCAGGCGACTATCGTCAAAATGCAGAAGGTCAGAGCCGCAGCATTAGCACCCGCGGATCCATCATCCGCTGACCGTAGTGTGGCATCTGAAGCGACCAAGCGTATTTTGCAAGCGCAAACGGAGCTAGCTCAGCAAAATGTTGCGTTAAACGATCCACCAGCTGCGGACGCCGACTATTGGCTGGAAAAATCTCAGACCGAAAGTCAACAACGTGGCGCTGCCCGTCCGGGCACTGTGGATGCTGAAGCAAAGGCCAATGCTCTGGGTCAACCGCTCAATAAAGGCCCGCAGTTGGAACAACGTAGTCTGGAGTTTGCCGCGTTAATGCAACAGCGTAGTAAAGTGATTAGCGGTTTTTACCAACAGGCTGTGCAGCCGCAGGAACGTCCGTTGTTACAAACTGCCTGATATTTTCTGCGAGACAAAAAACCGCCGTCAGTTGACGGCGGTTTTTTTATGTAAACGCGGTGTAGTGATCACTTTTTCAGCTTGGCCAGCGCCGCAGCAAACGCATTACCCATCGCCGCGTTGCCATTGTCTTGCTGACGCGGAGTTGACGGACGGGCGCCATTGCCGGAAGGTTTCGCCGGTGCCGCACGTTCTTTGTTGCTGCCAGCCGCTTTTGGTTGTGGTTGCTCGTCCATCCGCATCGTCAGCGCAATACGTTTGCGGTCGACTTCGACTTCCAGCACTTTAACTTTGACGATATCGCCGGCTTTGACCACCTGATGCGGATCTGAGACATATTTGTCGGTCAGCGATGAAATATGTACCAAGCCGTCCTGATGCACACCGATATCGACAAAAGCACCAAAGTTCGTCACGTTCGTAACGACGCCTTCGAGCAACATGCCAGGGTTTAAATCAGAGAGTTTTTCCACACCGTCTTTAAACTGCGCCGTTTTAAACTCTGGCCGCGGATCACGACCCGGTTTATCCAGCTCTTTCAGGATGTCGGTGATGGTTGGAATACCAAAATGTTCATCGGCAAATTCGGCCGGATTAATCGATTTCAGAAAACTGCTGTTGCCAATCACGGCATCAACCGGTTGCTGGTGTTTGGCGAGAATTTTTTCTACCAATGGATAGGCTTCCGGGTGGACTGCCGAAGCGTCCAATGGATTGCTGCCGTTACTAATACGCAGGAAGCCGGCGGCCTGTTCAAAGGCCTTAGGCCCGAGTCTTGGTACTTTCAGTAAGTCGCGGCGCTGGTTAAACCGGCCATTGCTGTCGCGATACATGACGATATTCTGCGCCAGGGTTTTATTCAGGCCTGCCACGCGAGCCAATAAAGCGACAGAGGCCATATTCAGGTCAACGCCGACGGCGTTTACACAGTCTTCAACCACGGCATCCAGTGATTTGGTCAGCAGGCTCTGGTTGACGTCGTGTTGATATTGGCCGACGCCGATCGCTTTCGGTTCAATCTTGACCAGCTCTGCCAGCGGGTCCTGTAACCGGCGGCCAATCGAGACCGCGCCGCGTAAAGACACATCCAGATCCGGAAATTCAAGGGCGGCCAGCTCGGACGCGGAATAAACCGATGCACCTGCCTCAGAAACCATGATTTTACTCAGCGGTTGCTCTGGCAATAATTTGATCACATCGGCGGCCAGTTTGTCGGTTTCGCGTGATGCCGTGCCGTTGCCGATGGCGATCAGTTCAACCTTAAATTGCTTGCAGTAGGCGGCCAGCGTTTTGACTGATTTGTCCCACAGATTTTGTGGCGCATGCGGGAATATGGTGGTGTTGGCCACTAATTTACCGGTTTGATCAACCACCACCACTTTGACACCGGTGCGTAAACCTGGATCCAGTCCAAGCGTTGCACGCATACCGGCCGGTGCGGCCATCAGCAAATCTTTCATATTGCGGGCAAAAACTGCGATAGCTTCTTCTTCTGCTTTTTCACGCAGCTCGCCGAGCAGGTCGTTCTCCAGCTGCAGGTGTAATTTAACTTTCCAGGTCCACTGTACGACAGTGCGGATAAAGGCATCTGCGGCGCGACCTTGCTGGCGCAAATCAAAGTGGCTGGCCACCATTTGTTCGCAGCTGGCATGGGCGCTGGTTTCGTCGGCATCTGGTTGCAATTGCAGGTTTAAAATCCCTTCGTTGCGGCCACGGAACATGGCTAAGGCGCGGTGTGACGGCACGTTTTTCCACAGTTCTGTATGCTCAAAATAATCGCGGAATTTCGCGCCTTCTGCTTCTTTACCGGTTACGACACTGCTCTTTAACACCGCGTGCTGTGCCAGATGACGACGCAGTTTTGCCAATAAGTTGGCATCCTCGGCAAAACGTTCCATCAGAATGTATTTGGCGCCATCCAGTACCGCCTTCACGTCAGCAAAACCAGCGTCGGCATTGATATAGGTAGCGGCAGCTTGTTCTGGCACCAGGTTCGGATCTGCCAGCAACGCATCAGCCAGCGGCAACAAGCCACCTTCAATGGCGATTTGGCCCTTGGTGCGGCGCTTGGCTTTATAGGGGCCGTACAAGTCTTCCAGACGGGTTTTGTTGTCGGCCGCCAGAATGTCTTTTTCCAGCGTCGCGGTCAGTTTGCCTTGTTCGGCAATCGTTTTCAGGATGACATGACGACGGTCTTCCAGTTCGCGCAGATAATTCAGGCGCTGTTCCAGCGTACGCAGTTGAGTATCGTCGAGGCCGCCTGTCACTTCTTTCCGGTAACGGGCAATAAAAGGCACTGTTGCGCCTTCGTCGAGTAACTGCACTGCGGCATTAACCTGGTCCGGGCGAGCGGCAATTTCAGCTGCGATCTGTTTGATAATCATCGACATGGTTTGTTTGGGTTCCTTGCAAAGCGGCATGATTGCCGGCCGCTTCTGATAAAGTTGCGGCTATTGTCATACGGCGGCGTAAAAAAATCCATCCTGTGGCGGCTGACAGCGTCCGCGCTGCTTGGTATAAACCGCCATTGAGTCGCAAAGTAACCGGCAAAGTGGTGTCAAATGAGTGGGCAAAAACAAGCTAAAACCAAACTAATCACCCGGGAAGGTTATAACCAGCTGAAAACTGAACATGATGAGCTGTGGTTCAAAAAGCGGCCGGAAGTCACCAAAATTGTCAGTTGGGCCGCCAGTCTCGGGGATAGATCGGAGAACGCCGACTATACCTTTAATAAGAGGTTGTTAAGGCAAATAGACAGTAGAATTAGATATTTACGGAAAAGATTGGAAGATCTGCAAATCGTCGATTATTCGCCACAGCAGGCGGGCAAAGTGTTTTTTGGTGCCTGGGTTGAAGTGGAAGATGAAGACGGTAACAGCCTGAAATTCCGTATTGTCGGACCTGATGAAATCTACGGCCGCACCGATTACATCTCAATTGATGCGCCGATGGCACGTGCACTGCTAAAAAAACAAGTCGATGACAGTGCCACAGTCACCACACCGGCCGGGACAAAAGAGTGGTGGGTTACTGAGATTTATTACCCGCAACCCGCTTGAAGCGACACCATTCAGCAGCCGATCAGCCAAGTCGACGCAATTTAATCCAGATCTGACATTAAAGGAGTCTGTATGAAAAATCTGTGGATAGTGTTGTTGGCGGCTTGTGCCTGGCATGTACAGGCGGATGACGAAGCCTACCAGCAATGTCTGTTGCAATATCAAAGCAAAGTTGAAGTACCGCAGGTGGTTGGGCTGGTGCGCAGCGCCTGTGATCATATTCATCGTGAACTGGCTTTGCTACCGCGCAAAAAAGCCTACTGGCAATGTGTCCTAGATTACATTCCGCCGGTGAAAACGCCGGAAGTGATTGCCGATTTATTACAGGTCTGCCGCGAGCGACATGATTTCAGAAAATAATTTTAAATAAAATCAATTAGATAAAATTATTTTTAAATAATCTATTTCTGTCATCTACGTGTCACAAAAATATGCTGGCGATCTGGGGCAGGCGTTCGCTATAGTCAAACTGAACCTAACCGCCGGAGACAGCAACATGATGAAAAAAACTGTATTCACTGTCGTGGCCGTTGCAGCTGTGTTGCTGAGCGGTTGCGCCACCGTCAAACCAGAATATGCCTTTGTCGTTGATCAGGATCAGGTCAGCAAAGCGGACAACCTGAAGCGCCAACAGCGTCAGGTTTCGCATGTGGTCTGGATTAATCCACCACTGCGTAAAGTCGCGCTGGCGGAGCAACCAAAACCCTGATTTACCACTGGAAAGAATTTGTAACACCTGAGCCCGCAATGTCTCGTCAACATTGCGGGTTTTTCGTTTATAGTGAGGAAAATTCTGTATTAAGGACCCTTCTGATGCAAACACAGGAAACCACCAAAATTCTGGTTGTCGATGACGACATGCGGTTGCGGGCATTACTGGAACGGTATTTGGTCGAGCAGGGGTACATTGTGCGGACTTCCGCAAACTTCGAGCAGATGAACCGGCTGATGGAGCGGGAGAATTTCCATTTACTGGTACTGGATCTGATGTTGCCCGGTGAAGATGGCTTGTCGATTTGCCGACGTTTGCGCCAGCAGGAAAATGAAATTCCAATCATTATGCTGACGGCGAAGGGCGACGAAGTAGACCGTATTATCGGACTGGAAATGGGCGCTGATGATTACCTGCCAAAACCTTTTAACCCGCGTGAACTGCTGGCCCGTATTCGTGCCGTGTTGCGGCGTAAATCTAAAGAGCTGCCGGGTGCTCCAACGCAAGAAGAGACCATGGTGAAGTTTGGCCCGTTCAGCTTCAACCTGGCGACCCGGGAGATGCATAAAGGCGAGCAACTGATGCCATTGACCAGCGGTGAATTTGCCGTATTAAAAGTACTGGTCAGTCACGCTCGTGAGCCGTTGTCACGCGACAAACTGATGAATATGGCACGTGGCCGTGATTACTCCGCGATGGAGCGTAGTATCGACGTGCAGGTATCCCGCTTGCGCCGAATGATTGAAGATGATCCAACCAATCCACGTTATATCCAGACCGTCTGGGGCCTGGGTTATGTATTTGTGCCGGATGGTGCGGCCAGCTGATGCGTTTTTTACCGCGCAGTGCGTTTGGCAAAACAGTGTTTCTGATCGGCCTGTTGTTGCTGATCAATCAGCTGGTCTCGTATTTTCTGGTGGCTGTGTATGTGATCCAACCGACCTTGCAGCAAACTAACCATCTGATTGCCAAGCAAATTAAAGTAGTATTTATCGATGTCGGTGGTGAAGACCGTCTGTTGTCAGAAGAGCTGACCAAACGTTTTCAACAGGCGACCGGCATTGATGTGCTGACGGAAGCACAGGCATTACGGCAAGGTCTGAACAACGCCATCCATTACCAGTATTTCTCGGACGAGATGTCACGTGAATTGGGCGGTCCGGCGGAAGTCAGGATTGAGCAGGATAAGCAGTTTTCTTTTTGGGTACGCCCACCACAAGCCCCGCAATACTGGATCAAAATCCCGCTGACCGGTCTCAACGAAACCGATTTTTCGCCGCTGCAAATTTATATTCTGCTGATTGGTTTTTTAAGCGTGGCTGGTGGCTGGTGGTTTGCACGACAGTTGAACCGACCACTGCAGCAGCTGCAACGCGCGGCGATACTGGTCGGCCGTGGGGATATTCCGGATCCGTTGCCGGAAGATGGCTCAACCGAGATTATTGCAGTCACCCGCGCTTTTAACCATATGGCCAATGGTATCCGGCAGCTGGAGAAAGACCGCAGTCTGCTGATGGCCGGCGTCTCACATGATTTGCGAACACCGCTGACACGGATCCGGCTGGCCAGTGAAATGGTCAGTGAACAGGATGCTTGGATCCGCGACGGGATTGTCAGTGATATCGAAGATATGAATGCCATCATCGATCAATTCATCGACTATATCCGCCATCACAAAGAAGAAACGCTGACCGAAGAAGATTTGAACCAGCTGGTGCTGGAGCAAGTCGATGCGGATCGGTTGCAGCAACGCCAGATCAGTACTGAGTTGTTACAAACGCTGCCGCTAGTGCCAATCCGGCGTATTGCGATTAAGCGTGTGCTGAGTAACCTGATTGAGAATGCGCTGAAGTATTCCGATGGTGTCATTGAAGTACGCACTGGCTATGAGAAAAACCGCCAGCGGGTCTATGTGCAGGTGCGTGATCATGGTCCCGGTATTCCAGAGGCGCAGATGGCAAAAATGTTTGAGCCTTTTACTCAGGGTGACACTGCACGCGGTAGCGCAGGCTCCGGCTTGGGACTTGCGATCATTAAAAAGATTGTGGATATGCATCATGGCGAGATCCGCCTGCACAACCATGCTTTTGGTGGTCTGGTGGCAACGGTGTATTTGCCGCTGAAAAAAGCGAAGCAAGCCTGAGTTGCAGACAGCAATATGGCTGAGACCGAGGAACACTGACTAAGTGTTATCTAAAAACAAAGGCCGCAATTGCGGCCTTTGTTATGTTCTGTCGCAGACAGTCTCAGTGTCAGGCTTTTGGACCTGCATCGCGGATCGCCGCAGAAACGTCGTATTTCTTGAAGTTGTTGGCAAATTCAGCTGCCAGCTTGGCCGCGAACTGATCATATTGTGTTTTGTCAGCCCAGGTTTCGCGTGGGTTCAGCAACGTGCTGTCAACGCCCGGAATAGCTACCGGCACATCCAGATTCAGTTGTGGCAGGTGTACTGTCTCAACATTAGCCAGCTCACCAGACACGATAGCGTCGATGATGGCGCGGGTAGTCGGGATGTCAAAACGTTGACCAACACCATGTGGGCCACCCGTCCAGCCGGTATTGACCAGGTAGACTTTCGAGTTGAATTCACGCACGCGTTTAATCAGCAGTTCGGCATACACACCAGCCGGACGTGGGAAGAAAGGTGCACCAAAACAAGTCGAGAAGGTCGATTCAATGGCTGAGGTAGAACCAATTTCAGTCGAGCCGACTTTCGCCGTGTAACCAGACAGGAAGTGATAAGCAGCAGCTTCTTCTGATAACACCGATACTGGTGGCAGAACACCTGACACGTCACAGGTCAGGAATACGACTGCACGTGGTTCGCCGGCGCGGTTTGCTTCAACACGTTTTTCCACGTGCGCCAGTGGGTAAGCAGCGCGGCTGTTTTGTGTCAGGCTGGCGTCTTTGTAGTCTGGCGTGCGGTTGTCATCCAGCACGACGTTTTCGAGGATGGTGCCAAAGCGGATCGCATCCCAAATCACCGGTTCGTTTTTCTTCGACAGGTCGATACATTTCGCGTAGCAACCGCCTTCAATATTGAACACGCTGCCTGGTGCCCAACCGTGCTCGTCATCCCCGATCAGGAAGCGTTTCGGATCGGCAGACAATGTGGTTTTCCCTGTACCTGACAGGCCAAAGAACAAAGTCACATCGCCGGCTTCGCCAACGTTGGCTGAACAGTGCATTGGCAGCACGCCTTTGGCTGGTAACAGGAAGTTCTGGACTGAGAACATGGCTTTTTTCATTTCGCCGGCGTAACGCATACCAGCTAACAGCACTTTGCGCTCAGCAAAGTTGATCATCACAGTGCCGTCTGAATGCGTGCCGTCACGCGCCGGATCACAGGCAAAACCAGGCACGTTCAGAATTTGCCAGGTTGCTTTGCCTGCTACGTTCCACTGAGCTGGGGTGATAAACAGGTTTTTAGCGAAGATATGTTGCCAGGCGGTTTCAGTACGGACTACAACCGGCAGATAGTGTTCAGGATCCGCACCGACTTCCAGGTGTGAAGTGAAGTGTTCACGGTCGTTCAGGAAGTGTTCTACTTTGTTCCACAGCGCGTTGAAAACGTCAGCAGCGACTGGTTGGTTCACATTGCCCCACTGAATATCGTTTTCAGTGCTGGCTTCACGCACAATAAAACGGTCTTTCGGTGAGCGGCCTGTTCTATGACCGGTGCGCACTACAAGGGCGCCGTTGTCTGCCAGAACACCTTCGTTACGGCGGATAGCATGTTCAACCAGATCTGCCACAGATAAATCCATGTGGCTATTTGTTTGCGTGGTCATTCTCAACAGACTCCTTCGGGTACAGAGCAGGGATTGGATTTCCTGATCATTGTATCGTAAGTCGACATTTCGGGCGACAAAAAAATGCAGAACAAACTGCTCTGACCTGCAGCTTTTGCGCATAAAACCGCATTAATCGCATATAAATTCAGCTTTAATTGCATTTATAGCTAATTTTACTGATTTAATTGATTAATTATTACCAAATGAATTTCGTAATAACTGTTGTTTGAAAACAAAAAGCCCGACGTAAACGCCGGGCTTTTTCAGTTGGATAGGTCAAACCGGAGGTCGATTGACCGCGAGGGTATTAACCCCGGCGGTTACGACGCATCCAGACCAGTGGTAACAACAGCAGAGACCACAGACCGGCGCCACCACCGCTGCTCTTCTTCTCTGGCGCCACAACTGGTGCCGGTACATCAGTAATATTCAGCGTGACCGTCGCTGGCGCTGAAGACAGCTTGCCATCACTGGCCACAACGCTGAATGTTGCGGCAGTGTTTGCAGTGACCGCCGGTACCGAGACGCTGACTGAGGCGGTATTGCCGGTAACAGTCATTGCCGGACCTGATGTCTGAGTCCAGGTGTACGTCAATGCATCACCATCCACATCCGCACCAGTCGCCGTCAAAGTAGCTGTGCTGCTTTCATTGGCGGTTACAGCAGCGCTTGTCACTGTTGGTGCGTCATTCACAGCCGTCACAGTGACTTCAACAGTGGTCGGCACCAGTTTCAGGCCTTTGGTATCTTCAGCGGTGTAAGTGAAGGTATCTTTGCCGTTGAAGTTAGCTTTTGGCGTGTAAACCACTTTGCCTTCAACCACTTCAGCGGTGCCGTTGGCTGGTTGTGCCGCGATAGCCACTTTAGACAAGGCTCCACTGGCGCCCGCAGCCGTTTTGTTGATGGCTTTAGTTGATTTGCCGTCACTGGTTACTTCCACATTGATAATTTTGGCAAAGGAGGTTTTTTCATTTGCCAGAACATCAATTGCGGCAGACTTGGTGTCTTCCGCAGTCGATGCCATATCTTTAGTGCCAAGTTCCAGCGCGCCTGTCAGGTCCAGTGCGTATTTCAGATCAACAGTGCCCGCAGGTCTAAAGTTCACCGCAGCACCTGAGTTCGAGCCTGGTGCCGTACCTGTTGCCGTCGTTCCATCGGCAAAATACAGCGAGTTACCCAAGGTCCGACTGGCGTCCTGCACACCAACAGTCAGCGCTGCAGGAGCCGCAGCCATATTGATGTAATTGAACCGAACGTCTTCGGTGCCATTGGCTGCCATCCAAGTTTGGAAGGTATATGTTTTGCCTGGTTCTTCAAATACTTCAACGCCGTTCCACTCAACGATGACGTATGATTTCTCCCCGACAGTTGCCGTGCCAACGTGAATAGTACCTGCTCCGGTTGAACCGCCGGCCAGATCTAAATCGGTCCAGAATGGCGCCAACAGATTTGCTGCCGCGACAGTACTTGGCAATTTGGCATTATTGGCAGCTGCTGAAGGTGCTGTTGCACTATTGCTCAGCTGGACAAAACCGTTGGTGGATACATGCAGACGGCTATAGTTTACCCCACCATAACTGATGGTGGTGGTGCCCAGATTGTAACTGATGACGTTATCGTCACATTCGCCAGAACATGTTGCTGCGGCGACAGTGCCTTTTAATACATCAGAGCCAGCGCCAGCTGCTGCGGCCAGTGCAAGGCTTGGTTTTTGGACAACACCAGTCCAGGCAACCCGGCCGTTATTAGCATTACCATCCAGTAAAAATTCTGTAGCCCCTTTTAATACCGCTGATTCAGAATTTGCCACCAGCTTAGTGCCAGCAGGAGCTGTTGCCAGAATAGTGACTTGTTTGTCATACAGTTTATTACCAAATGACGCAGTAACCTGGGTGGGTTCACCGGCTCTCATGACGGTGCTGCCGGATGTGGCCAGCGTAGTCGCGTCGGCTGTATTGGCTACGCGCACAGCGATTGGCATCGTTGCAGTTGGCGCTGTTGCATCTGACGATGTCCACAGCACATTGCCAAAAGTCCAGTTGCCATAAGTCGACATAGTGCCATCGACACTCAGTACGAAGTCTGCTTTATCTCCGGCGGTACCATATGGTTTCAGCGTGATTGACGTTTTATCCAGTTTTCCTGTGGTGGTGCCATCAGTAAATTGGACAGTACCGGTCCAAGTCACTTCTTTGTCCGACATGTTCCGGATTGACCGGGTGAAGTTACAGTTAATCACACAAGGGTTTTGGGCAAAAGAAGGCTTGTCAAAGGTCGCGGCGGCTTTGACTGCGCGGCTTAAATCCAGACGACCAGCACCAATATCAAAAGGTGTTGTTGCGGAGACAGAGTCTTCTTTCTTCAGGCCGTTGACTGCAGTAGATGTCAGCGCGGTTTTGATTTCAACAGCAGTCCATTTCGGGAATTTCTGCTGCATAATCGCCGCGGCGCCTGCCACATGCGGAGCCGCCATTGAAGTACCGCTCATCAGCTGGAAGCCACGTTTATCAGCAAAGGCATCCGGTGATGTCGCAGACAGAATATCGCTACCCGGTGCGCCCATATCCGGCTTCAGAATATTGTTATCCCCGTCCGGGCCACGTGATGAAAAATCGCTCATGTTATCAGCGAATTGTGCGGACACCACACGGCTGGCAAAGCGGCTGAGAGTCGCAGTACTGTTCGGTGCGCCTTCAATTGATTTGGCTAGCTTGGCGCCATCCGCTTTACTGATCATCAGTGCCGGGATCGTTGTATTTGGGTTAGACATCGACGTTGGCTGACCGTCGTTGTTCTGCACCATAATCACGCCTTTGGCGCCAGCGGCCATCGCGTTGTTAATTTTGTCGGTAAAAGCACAGGTACCGCGCGAAATCAGCGCGAAGCTGTCTTTAAAGGTATCTGCCGGGAAGGCGGTACAAGCCAGTGCATTAGTCGGTGCGGCTTTGGCTGTGTCGATCACTTTAGCCACTGGGTCTGCGGTTAATCCGGTGATCGTGGCACCAAATTGTGAACCGGCGATACCGAGCATGGCCGCATCAGAACCGAATTTGACTGTGTTGCCGAAGAACCGGCCTGTTGTCGTACTAGCAATGGTAATACCACTTTCGATACAACCTGGACAGCCTACGGTCTGTGCGCCTGGGCCGCTGTTACCAGCTGAAGTCACGACCACTACACCGGCATCTTCTGCGGCTTTAAAAGCGGCCTGATAGGGGCTGGTGGCCGGATCTGCGCCGGCGCTGCCACCCCAGGAGTTATTGATGACGTCGGCGCCATCTTTAACCGCCCAGTCCAGCGCTTCCAGTAACATTACATTAGAGCCGCTGCCTGTGACGGTGCCGTCAGCACGGAAAACCTGAAATAATGCTTTATATGCCATCAGATAGGCGCCTGGCGCCACGCCGGAGACAGTGACTTCAGTAAAACCACTTTCATCTGGTTTGCCGGCAACGCTTGGAATAATGTTGGTTGAACCATTGAATTTGATTTTGGCTGGCACACCGACTGAAGTACCGGCCGTGTGCGTACCGTGGCCGCCATTGCCGAGCGGGCTCATATACTCTTGCGGCACTGTCGCGAAGGTTGGTGTACTGAAACGGGCCACAATCAGTTTGTTATTACAGAACGTTGGCTCAACCGTCGCGCAATAGTCGTTGTTTGGTTTGCTGGCAGGTGCAGAGAAGCCGGTGTCTTTAAACAATGGGCTTTCCGGACGGATACCTCCATCGATGACCGCAACTTTAACGCCTTTACCGGCATTCATGTCGCCGCCCATTTGTTCCCATACCGCTTTGGCTTTAATCAGATCCAGCGAGGTATCCATTTGTTCGTAGTACATTTCTTCACGGAATACCGCTTTGACGCCGGCAACGTTCTGCAGTTGCTCGTAGATGTCGTCAGAGGAAGTGACGACGACGGCATTGATGACCGTATCAAAGTGGCGGTCGATTTCGGCACTAGGTAATGCTTGTTTTAAGGCTGCAGCAAATGCGCTGCGTTCCTGCGCCAATACGCTGCCTTGTTTTTGTGTGGCAGACGCGCTGAGGTCCAGCTTATTACCCGGCCCTGATTGTTCAGTAGCGGCGGCGGTTGCAGCTAAAGGTTCACCTTGCAGTTGCACGATAAAATACTGTGGGAATTCCTGTTTCAGCGCTTTTTGTTTAACCGAAGTATCGAATTGCAGCTCGCCGGAGACTTCTGGTGAATAACTATGTTTGATTTCGAAATTGGCGGAGGCTGGTGCAGCCAGAGCTGCAGCGACAGAGATCGCCAGCAAGGTTTTGGTTGAGGGTTTGACCAACATTTTGTGCTTCCTGAATAGTTTTGTTTTTTTGATGTCGCCGCCAGTCGCAATCCTGTCGCGGGACAATTTAGCTAGCTGCAGAGGTTACGAAGTCGACCCGGCTCTGAGGTTGGCCGTGTGCAATCCGGAACTCGGCATGCGAAAACACTATAGTAGAAAGACGTGAAGTTTGAATACTCAATATCAGCGCAGATGCGACGAAGTGTGAATTTGAAGCAGCGTCTGTCCAGAAACAGACGCTTGGCGAGAATTAGAAATTCTGTTTGATTAACCGCAGTTGCGCGGCATCGAAGTGGTACAACGTATTGCAGTATTCACAGCTGATATCCAACTTGCCTTCAGCAATATGTTCGTCAATCGCTTCGGTCCCCAGACTGACAATGGCAGCTTCCGATTTTTCGCGTGAACAGCCGCAAACAAACTGGACGGGCTGCGCCGGGAATAACTCGACAACTTCCTGATGAAATAGCCGGTACAGGCTCTCCTCTGGGGCTAATTGCAGTAACTCCTCTCGCGTCAGCGTGTCGGCCAGCACTTCAAGATCTGCAAAATCTGCGCGGGATTTTTCCGCGTCAACCGGCAGCACCTGCAACAATAAACCGGCGGCCTGACAATGCTCCGCGCCAATCTCGGTATGCAAATACAGGCGGGTTGGCAATTGTTCGGACTGATTAAAGTAGGCTTCCAGTGTGGCTGTCAGACTGTCGTTGACCAACGGAATAATGCCCTGATAACGCTCGCCCTGGGTGGGGGTAATAGTCACCAGCAAATAGCCCTGACCAATCAACTCGGCAAAGCTGTCACCCTGCACTTCTTTTTGCAACCGGGCCACACCACGAAATTGTTGCTGATGATTGCCGTTTACGGCAATAAAACGAACCGGTCCGTCACCCTGTAACTGCACAGCGATCTGGCCTTCAAACTTCAGCGTAGCCGTTAACAGGCTGGTGGCAGCTACCAGTTCTGCCAGTAATTTTTTGACGGGTTGTGGATATTGATGACCGGCCAGCATGGCATCGAGACTGGCGGATACTTTGACCACTTCACCACGCACATCGCGTTCGCGGAATAAAAAACGTAGCAGTTGATCAGACTGGTTCATGACAACCTCAATT
>NZ_JBHLXP010000011.1:0-35733 GCF_042432165.1 Rheinheimera tilapiae | reverse complement strand
CCACGAACTACCACGATCCGTTCGTCGGTGCCTTGAGTCAGACGAATAGTTGCGCCAACCTCGACGGTCTTGCTGGCTTTACAGCGCTGGCCATTATACTGAACTTTTCCACCGTCTATCATGTCTTTAGCCAAGCTACGGGTTTTGTAAAAGCGACAGGCCCATAACCATTTGTCCAAACGTAATATAACTGTGGTATTGTCCTGATTTTGGGTGGGTTGAGTCATCAGATGTTTACTCCGGCAATGCGCGCGACCATAGCATAAACACAGCGTTGGCTCCAGCGAGACGGTATTTTGGCACGACGATCCGGCAGATATCAGATGTTTATCATCTGTATCTTATTGGTAAATTGTTTGCTGATCTTGTTGCGACGGAACCAACTGAGTAAGATAAAAACAGAATAGATACAGAATCATTACAATGAATTGGCAACGAGTCTCCGACCTGGATTGGGCAGTACAGTGGCAACAGTTTTATGCACGTCTGCCTGTCGTGTTACTGAACCGTATTTTTGCATTTGTGTTTCTGCTGCTGCTGGCCTGGTTGGCTGCACGCGTCAGCTGGTTGTTGATCCCCGCCGGTAACACGTCACAAGTGGCAGTTCCTGTTGCAGTGGCCCGGGCACCTGCCAGTTCAACACAGGATGTACAACGTGTCGTAGATGCCAGTTTATTTGGCAAGTATCAGGAAAAAACAGCGGAGCCGGTCGCGGTCCAGACCGTCACAGATGCACCGCAAACCAGTCTGAGTTTAAAACTGACCGGCGTCGTCGCCACGTTGACCAAACCTGAACAAGGTACGGCGGTGATTGAAAACAGTGGTGTTGAGCAAGTGTACGCCATTGACGAGCAAATTGAAGGTACCGCAGCAGTGCTGAAACAGGTACTGGAAGACCGGGTGTTACTGCAGGTGTCAGGTCGAATGGAAACGCTGATGCTTGATGGTGTTGAATACCAGAAACTCAGTGAAGCCAACGCTGCGGTTGGCGAAGAAAGTCTGCAGGAAGTTGCGCCACCGCCAGGGGCCTATAGTCCAGCAGCAGAAGACGTCGCCAGCATGCGGCGCGAGATGTTAAACGAACCCGCCAAATTCTTTGATTATGTCCGTATCACGCCGCGTCATCGTAACGGTCAAATGTACGGTTATGCGTTGTTACCAGGCAAAGATGCAGAATTGTTTGCGCGAATGGGCTTGCGGCCGAACGACGTGGCCATCGAAATTAATGGCGTGCGGTTAAATGATATGCAGCAAGCCTATGGCGTGATTAACGAATTACGTGAAGCCAGCCAGGCTTCGATTAAAGTAGAACGTGACGGTCAGATCCAGGATATCCAGGTAAACCTGTCACAACAATAACCAGTACAGAATGGCTTACTTCCAATGAAATCAACTATTTTCCGCCTTCCGTCTCTGAAGCTGCAACTGGGTGCCGGTGCCCTGGCTTTGCTGAGCTTTTTCAGTGCTGCTGTCGAATATCAGCCGAATTTTAAAGGCACTGAAATCACTGAATTTATTAATATTGTCGGCAAAAATCTGAACAAAACCATCATTGTCGACCCGCAAGTGCGCGGCCGGATCAATGTGCGGTCATACGAAATGCTCAATGAGCAGCAGTATTACCAGTTTTTCCTCAACGTGCTGGAAGTCTATGACTTCTCGATCGTCGAGATGAAAAGCGGCGTACTGAAAGTCGTACGGCAAAAAGACGCCAAAATGTCGAATATCCCGGTGGTCAGTGACAACAACGGTGGGGTGGGCGATGAAATGGTCACCCGTGTCGTACAGGTCAAAAACGTCTCGGTGCGTGAGTTAGCACCACTGCTGCGTCAGTTCACCGATCAGGCTGGTGGTGGTCATGTGGTGAACTATGACCCGTCGAACGTAATCATGATGACCGGTCAGGCCGAAGTGGTGAACCGTCTGGTCGACATCATTCAGCGCGTCGACAAAGCCGGTAATCAGGATATCGAAATCATCCGGCTGAGCTTTGCCTCTGCTGCGGAAGTAGTGCGTATTTTAGATAATATCTATAAAAAACAGGGGCAAGGCGACCAGCCAGAATTCCTGATCCCGAAAATTGTTGCCGATGAGCGCACCAACAGTGTGATTGTCTCCGGCGAATTACAGGCGCGTCAGCGTGTGTCAGAAATTGTAAAACGCCTCGACGCCGAACAGGAAAGCCAGGGCAATACCCGGGTCTATTACCTGAAATACGCCAAGGCCGAAGATTTAGTTAAAGTGCTGCAGGGCGTGTCGAACTCGATGGTGGCTGCAGCCAATTCTGCGCAGACCCAACAAGCGGCGCAAGGCGGCGGTGGTTCGCGCGGCAGCAACCGCGAAGTCAGTATTGAAGCGCATACCGAAAGTAATTCAGTGATTGTCACGGCGCAGCCGGACATGTTGCGTAACCTCGAAGATGTGATCCGCCAGATTGATATCCGCCGCGCGCAGGTACTGGTCGAAGCCATTATCGTGGAAGTTGGTGAAACTGCCGGCATTAACCTTGGTGTGCAGCTGATCTCGGCTGAAGGTGGGATCACCCAGTTTAATAATGGTGTGGTACCCGTATCGTCAGTGGCGGCAGCCGCTGCGTCAGCCCGCAAAGTGACACCACAGCCGCGCGTGGTGCAGTCTACTATTCCTGGCGTGCCAAGTACGACAGTACAAGACGCTGATACTCCGGGTGATTACACGGCTTTGGGGACAGTATTAGGCCAGGTGAGCGGCGCAATGCTCGGTGTTGTCAAAGACGATTGGGGCGCGATTATTCAGGCTGTGAAAGCGGACACCGACTCCAATATTCTGGCCACGCCGCATATTACGACGCTGGATAACCAGGAATCGTTTTTCATCGTCGGTGAAGAAGTGCCGGTTGAAACGACGACCAGCCCAGGCCAAAACGGCAACAGTCCTTTCACCACCAAAGATCGCAAAGAGATTGGTATCAAACTGAAAGTTACGCCACAAATTAATGAAGGCACTGCAGTGCGCCTGACCATCGAGCAGGAAGTTTCCAGCCGCGCCGGTTCTATTGACGGTGACCTGATTATCGCGAAACGTGAAATCAAAACCACAGTGATGGCTGACGATGGCGCCACTGTGGTGCTCGGTGGTCTGATTGACGAAGACGTGCAACAAAGCGAATCCAAAGTGCCATTACTGGGCGATATTCCGGTATTAGGGCATCTGTTCCGCTCCACCAGCAGCAGCAAGAAAAAACGTAATCTGATGGTATTTATCCGGCCGACCATCATGCGCGATGGCGGCGTCATGAATGAAGTCAGTCAGCGTAAATACAACTACATGCGTGCGCAGCAGTTAAATAAACAAGACAATGGCGTGTCGCTGATGCCAGAAACAGACACACCGGAAATGCCGGTTTGGGGTAAAGACAAAACCTTACCACCAGAAATTCAGCAACGACTGGAGCAGATGGATAAAGGCGAGAATATTCCGCCAAAGGGTGACCAGCCAGAGGGCAACCAATAAATGGCCGCGGTCGACCTGCCGGAAGGCAACCCCCGTATTCGGTTGCCGTTTGGTTTTGCCAAACGGCATAAAGTCTTGTTGCAGGCCGGCGTCGCCGGTCAATGGCAGTTGCTGATCTCCCCGGACACGCAACCTGCGGCACTGCTCGAGATCCGTCGGTTACTGAATCAGCCATTCGTCATTTCGCGCATGAGTGCGGTGGAGTTTGAAGCCATGCTGGAAGCCGCTTATCAGCGTGATTCCAGTGAAGCGCAGCAAATCATGGAAGACATCGGCAATGAGGTGAATCTGGCCTCGCTTGCCGACGAAATTCCGGAAACCGAAGACTTATTGGAAAACGAAGACGACGCGCCCATCATCAAGTTAATCAATGCGATGCTCGGTGAAGCCATCAAACTCGGCGCTTCCGATATTCACGTGGAAACATTTGAAAAGGCTTTAGTGGTGCGGTTTCGCATCGACGGCGTGCTTCGCGAAATGCTGCGGCCAAACCGTAAACTATCGAGCCTGCTGGTGTCGCGGATTAAGGTTATGGCGAAACTCGACATCGCGGAGAAACGCGTGCCGCAGGATGGCCGCATCAGTCTGCGCATTGCCGGTCGTGCCGTGGACGTGCGGGTGTCGACGATGCCGTCCAGCCACGGCGAACGTGTGGTACTGCGGTTACTCGATAAAAACAATTCACACCTGAATCTGGCCGATTTGGGCATGACGCTGTCGGTGCAACAAGCCTTTGCTGAGCTGATTTTAAAACCACACGGCATCATTTTGGTGACCGGGCCGACCGGTTCCGGTAAATCCACCACCTTGTACGCTGGCCTGACGGATATCAACACCAAAGATCGCAATATTCTGACGGTGGAAGATCCGATTGAATATGAACTGGAAGGCATAGGCCAAACGCAGGTCAATACCAAAGTCAGCATGACTTTTGCCCGTGGCCTGCGCGCGATCTTACGGCAAGACCCGGATGTGGTGATGGTCGGTGAAATCCGCGATCTGGAAACCGCGCAAATTGCGGTCCAGGCCAGCTTAACCGGTCACTTAGTGTTATCGACGCTGCACACCAACACCGCGTCAGGTGCTATTACCCGACTGGAAGATATGGGCATCGAGCCTTTCCTGTTATCGAGCAGTTTACTCGGCGTGCTGGCACAACGACTGGTGCGGACTTTATGCCCGCACTGCAAACAAAGTCACGAGCCGGATAAAGAAGAACGCGCGTTGCTGGGCGTGAAAAAAACCGACGCCGCGCCGATTTTCCGCGCCATTGGCTGTGATCAGTGTAACCAGACCGGCTATCGCGGCCGGACCGGTATTCATGAGCTGATCGTCGTTGACGAACATTGCCGCGAGCTGATCCACAATGGCAAAGGCGAGCAGGCCATTGAGAAATATATCCGCAGCCAGAGCCCCAGTATCCGTCAGGACGGTTTTTCCAAAGTGCTGGCCGGCATTACCACCCTGGAAGAAGTGCTGCGTGTCACGCGTGAGGATGCATAGTGGCGGCTTTTGAATATCAGGCGCTGGATGCGCGTGGCAAATCAAACAAAGGCGTGCTGGAAGCAGATAATGCCCGGCATGCCCGCCAATTGCTGCGTGAGCGTAAACTGACGCCGGTCAGTATTGAACTGGCGTCACAGCAGGAAAAAATCATTGCCAGTGGCCGTAACTGGCTGCAAAGCGGCATCAGTGCGTCAGATCTGGCGCTGATCACCCGGCAAATTGCCACGCTGGTTGAAGCGGCATTACCGATCGAAAACGCCTTGCTGGCGGTGGCGGAACAATGCGAAAAACCACGGCTGCGCAACATGATGATGGGCGTGCGTTCCAAAGTAGTGGAAGGCTACAGCCTGGCCGAAGGTTTAAGTGAATTTCCGTACGTGTTTGACCACTTGTTCTGTTCCATGGTGGCTGCCGGCGAAAAGTCGGGTCATTTGGACGCAGTGTTAAACCGGTTGGCTGATTACACCGAACAACGCCAGCATATGCGTAGTCAGCTGATGCAGGCGATGTTGTATCCGGCCATCCTGACTTTTTTCGCTGTGGCAGTGATCAGCATCCTGCTCGCATTAGTGGTGCCGAAAATTGTCGAACAATTCGATCATATGGGGCAGTCGTTGCCTGGTTCAACGTTATTTTTGATTGCCGCCAGTGAATTTATCCGCAGTTATGGCCTCTACCTGGTGGTGTTGATCATGCTGGCGGTGACCGCACTGAAACGCGCGTTACGCAAACCGGCGTTGAAACTGAAATATGACCGCGGCATCTTGCGGATGGGACTGATTGGCAAAGTCGCCCGTGGCCTGAATACCGCCCGTTTTGCCCGAACTTTAAGTATTCTGAATGCCAGCGCGGTGCCATTACTAGAGGCGATGCGGATCAGCGCGGATGTGCTGGATAACAGTTATATGAAACAAATGATCGCCGAAGCGACTGGTCGGGTGCGCGAAGGCACATCGCTGCGCGCTGCGTTAGATCAAACCAAATTATTCCCGCCGATGATGCTGCATATGATCGCCAGCGGCGAAAAAAGCGGACAGCTGGACGGCATGTTAGAGCGTGCAGCTAACAGTCAGGACAAAGAATTTGAAACCCTGGTCACTGTCTCGCTCAAAGTGTTTGAGCCGGCGCTGGTCGCGGTGATGGCAGGTATGGTGCTGTTTATTGTGATGGCGATTTTGCAGCCAATCCTGGCGCTGAACAATTTAGTAGGAGGAGGTTAATACAATGCAACGTTCACGTGGTTTTACCCTGTTAGAAGTGATGGTCGTTATCGTTATTCTGGGCATTATTGCCAGTATGGTGGTGCCCAACCTGATGGGGAACAAAGAACAGGCCGACAAACAAAAGGTCATAGTCGATATCCAGCAACTGGAAAATGCGCTGGATTTATACAAGATGCAAAACGGCTTTTATCCGACCACAGAACAAGGCTTACAAGCGTTAACCACGCAGCCGACTTCTGAGCCAATGCCACGGCAGTACCCGGAAGGTGGTTATATCAAACGGCTGCCAAAAGATCCGTGGAATGGCGAGTATCAACTGGCCAGCCCGGGTGAAATGGGCAAAATCGATATTTTCTCGGCAGGCCCGGATCGCGCCGCCGGTACTGAAGATGATATCGGCAACTGGAATCTGGATGGCGGCCAAGAGCCGCAAAACTAATGAAGATACGCCGCGACGGAGGATTTACCCTGATTGAAGTGTTGCTGGTGATCCTGTTAATTGGATTACTGGCAGCTACAGTGGTGTACTCCTTCAGCGGCGAAAGCCGGTCACAAACGCTTGGCAAAGAGACCGAAAAACTACAGGCCCGTATCCAGCTGGCGGCTGAGCTGGCGATGTTGAAAAACGTCGAGCTTGGGTTGTTTATCGATGATAAAGGCTATCGGTTTATGCTGTTTGAGCAGGATAAATGGCGCACTATCCGTGAGCCTAAAGCACTGGCGCCATATGAGTTTAAACCCGGATTCAGTGCCAAAATCGAGTTGGAAGGCTTGGAATGGGCCGAGCAGAATCTGCTGAGCCGTGCCGAGTTTGAACCGGAAGATGATGGTTTGTCCGAAGCTAACAGCTTTGACGAGCTGGATGCTGAAAAACAGCTGGCCGAAGAACAAAAGCAACAAGCCGAAGCCGACAAGGCGCAGGCGGATGGCAAAGTGAAAAAGCCAAAAAAACGTCAAACCGGTATTTTGACCACGCCATCGCAGAAAAAAGACCCGCGCTATCCGACCGTGTTTATTTTATCCAGTGGCGAGATCAGTCCATTTATGCTGGAACTGATTGAAAACACCGAAAGGCCGGCGCTAAGCCAAAGTCTTAAAGCGGTCTTCAGTATTCCACTGGAGCGGGGGCAGATTGAACAGACGCGTTAAGGGCTTCACGCTGATTGAATTGATGATCGCGATGGCGGTATTTGCCATCGCTGGCGTGGCTGTGATGCGCGCAACCACGGAACACATCCGCGCCATGGGCATGATCGAAGAAATGACGATGGCCGGTTACGTCGCCGAAAATCAATTGCAACTGGCGAGGTTAGATACCCGCTGGCCACCGCAGGCGCGGGACGGTGAAGCGGAGATGGCCAAAAACCGCTGGAAGTGGGTGCTGGAAGTGGTAGAGACCGACGATGCTGAATTTCGCATGTTAAAAGTGACGGTACGGCCGCTGGAAGAACCGGAGCGCGTAGTGTCAACGCTGCAGACCTTTGTCGGACGGCAACGTGAGCAATAATCGCGGTTTTACTTTTATTGAAATGTTGCTGGCTGTGGCGATTTTTGCCCTGGTCGGCCTGGCCTCCGTCGCGGTGCTTGATAGTGTCACCCGCAGTGACGAAGCCTCGCGCGCCGGCACCCTGCGACTACAGCAGCTGCAGCGCGCGATGATGTTGTTAGATCGCGATTTCTGGCAAATTAGTGCCCGGCAGATCCGTGTCAATGGTGAAGCGCCGGTGGCGCAAACACTAGCAGGCGCCGTGAACTGGATTGAAAGCGACGATGATGGCATCACGTTCAGTCACGCCGGCTGGACCAACCCTGGCATGGTGCTGGCGCGCAGCGAAGTACAGTTGGTTGGTTATCGGTTAAAAGAGCGCCAGCTGCAACGGCTGTATTATTTGTACCCGGACGCCGTGACCGGCACTGAACCTAATGTACAACCGCTACTCGACGACATCGATGAGCTGAAATTCCGCTATCTGGTGAAAGAAGATGGTCAGGAACAATGGAAAGAATTCTGGGACCAGGCGAACTGGCCTTTGGCAGTCAAAATGACCTTTAAGTCGCCACAGTTTGGCACTATTGAGCGCATCTTCAGTCTGCCGCTGCGGGAGGCCAGATGAAGTTGCTGAATCGCCGGTCAGGCCGTTCACAGCGCGGCGTGGCATTGATCGCTGTGATGATGGTAGTGGCATTTGTCGTGTTGATCGCCGTCAGTATGAGTGGCCGCTTGCAGCTGGAGCTACAACGGCAGATTAATTTACAGCAGCGCCAGCAAGCGATTTGGCTGGCATTAGGTGCAGAACAATTTATCCAGCGGTTACTGAAAAAATCGGCGGCTGGCAAAGAAACGGTCAACCTCAGCCAAGAGTGGGCAACACAAGGCGCGGTGTTTCCGGTTGAGCAGGCGACAATCAGCGGCACTGTGACCGACCTGCAGGCTTGTTTTAACTTAAATTCGCTGCGACCTGCGACTGGCAATAATCCAGGCAGCGGCACAGATCCTAATAACGGCGAGCAAAGCCCGGATAACAACAATGGTCGTGGTCCTGGTGCCCAAAATGACACTGAAAAAAAAGCGGATGGGAATAACAACCGTAATCCGAATCAGCAAACTCCGGCGCAGCAAGCCTTTTTAAGAATGCTGGAGCAAAACGCGGTGGAGCTGTCGATGCCGCCGGATTATCTGGTGGCACGGGTCGCAGACTGGCTGGATGCTGACAGCACGCTACAAAGCGCCGGTGGCGCCGAAGAAAACGATTATGCCGCGCTGGAGCTACCCTATTACAGTGCGAACAGTCTGATGGTCAGCAAGTCCGAATTACGAGTGATTCTGGATATGACGCCAGCCGACTATGCTCTGGTAGCACCGTTGGTCTGCGTGATCCCCCAGGTCGGGACCTTGCAGATGAATGTGAATACAATGACAGAACAACAAGCGCCAGTGCTGGCCGCATTAATTCCGGGCCTGACCGAAGAAGATGCAAAATCGCTGATTAGCAGCAGACCGGAAAAGGGTTATGACAGTGTTGATGATTTCTTCAGCAGCAATAGTTCGGTATTTACGCAAACACCCAGTGCGGAAGTGAAAACGTTGTTTTCGGTAAAATCTGAATATTTTCAGGCAGAGATCAGTATTGATACTGCCGACAGTAATTTTAGTTTGACCAGCCTGCTGAAACTTGAAGATGATCAGGTGCAGGTGGTCGCGCGGCGCTTTGGAGGCCCTGGGTGAGTGAACAATTAATCATCAGACTTGGTAGCACGCCACAACAACCGCTGTGGTGGCTGATTTGGTCGGCAGGCGCTGCCGAAGTTATCGCTTCCGGTCAGTTGACGGATGCCACTGAGTTGACCGGGCTGGCGGAACGCATTGGTGTGAACCGGCCTTTAACTGCATTGTTGCCCGCCTGTGATGTCGTACTCAAAGAGGTGGCGCTGCCAGGCAAGCCAACCCGGCAAATTTTGCAGGCGCTGCCGTATATGCTGGAAGAAGAGCAAGCCGAAGATATTGAGCAACTGCTGGTAGTGTCGGCGCAGACAGTGCAGCGGGATAGTCAATATCTGCAGCAAGTCGCGGTAGTCCGGCGCGGCTTGCTGGAGCAATGGTTGAGCCTGTTGCAGCAGTCTGGTTTTGCACCGCGCCGACTCATACCTGATGCATTGTTGTTGCCTGTGCTGGAACAGCCGGTCGCACTGCAGTTGGGTTCACAATGGCTGCTACGTCAGGGTGAATGGCAGCTGAGTTGTATTGATGACAGCTGGTGGGCGGATTATCTACAGCTGGCAGCTCTGCCAGAAGTGCTGAGCTACAGCCCTTGGCCTGAACACTGCACGGCGCAGCCACATCAGCTCGCTCCGGCGGAGTTGCCGCTGGCTTTGCTGGCACAACAACTTGATGTTGTGTCGTTTAATTTGTTGCAAGGCCCTTATGCACCGAAAAAAGCCAGCAACAAACATTGGGCGCAGTGGCGTCTTAGTGGCAGTCTGGCGGCGGCCTGTGCTCTGCTTTATCTGACGGTGGTTGGCGTTGAGGCCTGGCAGTTTAGTCGTCAGGCCGATCAGGCCCGAACTGAAGCCAGCTCTTTGTATAAACAACAGTTCCCGACTGAGCGTGTGGTCAACCTGAAACGTCAGGTCGAACGTAAACTGGCAGCCAGTGGCGCGCAAGGTCAGCACAGTTTGACGGTCTTATTGGGGAGTGTTGCCCCTGCGCTGGGCGGTACTGAGCCGGTGCTACTGAACAGTCTGAAATATGAAAGTAAAAAAGCTGAGTTAAAGTTACTAGCGACTGCCGCTAGTTTTCAGCGGTTTGAAGCGTTAAAAGCGCAACTGCAACAGCAAGGCTTTCAGGTAGAACAGGGCGCTTTAAGCCAGATCGAGGGCAAAGTGCAAGGCACGCTGACGCTGCGGAGCAAATCATGAAAGCAGTATTATTATGGTGGAACAGCCTGCAACGGCGTGAACAGCAACTCGTCAGTATGCTTGGCGTCGTGGGTGGCATCGGTTTGTTTTACGCGCTGATCTGGGCGCCTTTGCATCAAACGCGTGAAAGTCAGCAATTGGCTGCGACGACCGCGTCTGAACAACTCGTCTGGCTCAAAGGCAAGTTACCACAGCTGGCAGCGGCGCCTGCCACTGGTGCTGGTGGCAGTCTGAATGACAAAGTGTCACAGACCAGCCGGCAGTTTCAGATCAACGTCAGCCGGATGCAGCCCAAAGACGAACAGCTCGACCTGATGTTGGAAGACGTTGCCTTTGAGCAACTGCTGCGTTGGTTACAGCTGCTGCAAGGCGAACATGGCGTGCAACTGGTGCAGTTGGAAGTGACAGATACGGACGTACCTGGTGTTGTGCGGGTGCGCCGGCTGGTACTGGAATAAATGGATCTGAGACCCAAGGTCTTGGTATCAATCGGTTTGTGATAAAACCGGCACGGGATAAGAGTACATTTGATGAAGAAGTTGTGGTTGATTGTCATTGGCGCGCTGGCCTATTTGCTGTTTATGGCCGTGCTGACGCCCGCGTCGGTCTGGTTGAAACTGGCGCCGCTGCCGCCTGAAGTACAAATCGGCAAAGTTCAGGGCAGTCTGTGGCAAGGTCAGATTGATGCCGTTTCGCGTCCGCCGGTCTACCTGACTAACGTACGCTGGCAGCTTGATGCTGCCAGCCTGTGGCGTGGACAATTAGGCGTGCGGCTGTCTGCCGGTGATGTCAAAGACGATAGCCAGCCGTATCTGCAATTACAGGGCAGTATCAAACCGGCCAGTTACGCTTTGCAACAAGCCACATTGCGCTGGCCGATTGGCGGCATTATGCAGAATCTGCAATTACCGATGCCTGTTGACGCCAGTGGCGCTATCGTTCTGAATATCAAAGAGTTTGCCAAAGGTGAGCCTTATTGCGCCAGCTTAAATGGCGCCGCCAGCTGGCAACAGGCGCGGTTTAAATCGCCGATTGGCTGGTTAGATCTGCGTCAGATTGATGCAACACTCAGCTGTGAACAAGGCAACCTGAGGCTGGTAACAGCCCCGGACAATCCGCTGGCGCTGGCAGTCACGGCTGACGTGATGGCTGGCCGCTATCAGTTAGCCGGCACATTAAAGCCGGATGCGTCCTTGCCAAAAGAAGTGCATGACGCGATGCGATTTGTGTCGCAACCAGATGCCGAAGGTCGCTACACCATCCAGTTCGGTGGTCAGATCCGTACGCAGTAAGACTGTTTAGCACTTCAGAAAAACAAAGCCAGCATTTGCTGGCTTTGTTATTTGGGCTATCACGCTTTAGTTTGCGATGACCGGCGCCGCCAATATATCCGCCACTAAATCACGATAATCAATAATCGCCGGAAATTCATCAATTTGCCGAACCGGCTGCTGACTATCCGGGTTGGCCACGGCCAATAAATGACCGATACCAAATTGCTGTGCAGCATGCAGGATCGGCAGGCTGTCGTCGACGAACAGTGTGCGTTTGGCGTCAAATCCGAGCCGGGCCTGCAGCTGTTGCCACAATTCTTGCTGTTCTTTGGTCACGCCAAATTCATGCGTTGAGATCAGTTCATCGATATAAGTCGCCAGCGGCGTCAGTTCAATTTTTAGAGACAAACTGTCAGGATGGGCGTTCGTAACCAGCACAATGCGGCGACCACTTTGCTGCAATGCCTGTAAAAAGGCTGGGGTGTCTGCGCGCATGGCGATTTTGTCGCTGATCTCGCGCTTGAGCGCGGTGATCGGTAAATTCAGCCGGCGCGTCCAGTAGTCGAGGCAATACCATTCGATCTTGCCGTGCAATACAGCATATTCAGCTTTGAGGGTGGCACGGGCCTCGGTTTCGGCAATACCGGTCAACTCACTCCAGCGTTTTGGCAAATGCTCCAGCCAAAAATGGTTATCAAAGTGCAGGTCGAGCAAGGTGCCGTCCATATCCAGTAAAACAGTGTCGATCGCCGACCAATCCAGCATAGGTTTTTCCATCTTTCCGATTTATAGTATCGCAGGCAAAGTGAAGTGCCATTGTAGCAGAGGCAAAGCTATGGCGGACAAACCGCATTCAAGGCAAAAACCGCGCATTCTGGCGCAGGACATCGTGGCGCAAAGCCGCCTGTTTAAGATTGAACAAGTGCAGTTGCAATTCAGTAACGGTGAAGAACGCTTATTTGAACGGATGCGGGGTTCTGGCCGTGGCGCTGTGATGGTGGTGGCTTGTCCGGATCCTGAACATTTTTATCTGATCCGCGAATATTGCGCCGGCACCCACGACTATCAGCTTGGTTTTCCAAAAGGCTTGATTGACCCCGGTGAAACTGCGTTGCAGGCGGCCGATCGCGAATTAAAAGAAGAAGCCGGTTTTGGCGCCAGCATGTTGCAGGAGCTGCGTGCGGTGGCGCTCGCTCCCGGATATTTTAATGCTACAATGCAAATTGTGCTGGCCACCGGCCTCTATGCCGAACGGCTGGAAGGTGATGAGCCTGAGCCACTGGAACTGGTGCTGTGGCGCTGGGATCAACTGGACGAGCTGCTGGCACAGGCGGATTTTACTGAAGCGCGCAGCGTGGCCGCCTTATTCCTGGCCCGCAAATATCTGGACAGCCACCCTGATGTTTTTAAGTAAACTGCTCGAACCGGTCAAAGCCACGGCACAACAAGCCGGAGAACGTCTCTGGCAAATGTATCTCAGTGGCGATGTGCAGACCGAAATCAAAGCCGACAGCAGTCCGGTGACATCGGCGGATCACGCCGCCAATCAAATTATTATTGAACAACTGACCGAGCTGACGCCGGATATTCCGGTGATCTCCGAAGAAAGTCATTTGGTACCGCTGACGCAGCGTCAACACTGGCCGCGTTATTGGCTGATAGATCCGATGGACGGTACTCAGGAATTTGTCGCCCGCAGTGGCGATTTTGCCGTCAGTATTGCGCTGGTTGAGCACGGCTGGCCTGCACTTGGCGTGATTTACTGGCCAAAAGAGCAAATCTGGTATTACGCCACCCGCGGTCGTGGTGCTTTTAAACAACAACGTAATCTGATCAATCATATTCAGGTCCGGCAACATAAGCAGGGAGATCCGCTGCGGATTGCGGTCAGCCGACGTCAACCGCAGCATCTGATCAGTGCTTTGCTGGCACCCACGCAACAAGCTGAGTTTATCGCGCTCGGTAGTTGCTCACTGAAAAGTTGTCTGGTTGCTGAAGGCGGGGCCGATTGTTATATGCGGCTTGGTCCGACCGGCGAATGGGACACCGGTGCAGTGCATATCATTGTGGAAGAGGCCGGTGGGCGTATTCTTGACAGTCAGTTTTTCCCGCTCAGTTACAATCAACGTGAAACCCTGGCCAATCCGGATTTTATGGTGATAGGGCAGTCCAGCGTGGCTTGGCCCGATCTTATCCAGCCACATCCGACTCCACGGCAGATAACCGACTGACTTCAGGCAAAGCAGGTTGCTGGCGTTCCAGTTGTGCATGCCAGTGACTGGCAGGCGCCGGGCGACCAAACAAATAACCCTGCATCAATGGAAACCCCAGTTTGGCGAGGAATTTGCGCTGGATATCGGTTTCCACGCCTTCCGCCACGGTCGTCAGATTCAGCGCCCGCGCCAGCTGTAGTGTGGTATGCAACACTTTTACTTGCTGACGGTGGTGTGGGATCGCCGCGACAAAACGCCGGTCGATTTTCAGCGTATCTGCCGGCATATCGACTAATTGGCTCAGTGACGCATGACCGGTACCAAAATCGTCTATGGCGATACTGAACCCATACTGGCTCAAGGCCCGCAGCCGCGTGTGCAGCGCGGCTTGTTGCGTGGCGAAATGGGTTTCGGTGATCTCCAGCTGCAGCCGTTTGGTCAGCCACGGATAATGGGCGCTTTGTGCCAGCAAGTGGGCAAAAAAGCTATCGTCGAGTAGCTCCGGCCCGGCCAGATTAATGGCGATGGGATAAAACCAGCGTTGTTGCTGCCATTGCGCCAGAATGTCGATGGCCATCTCCAGCACCAGCTGACTCAGCGCTTTGATACAGCCATGTTGTAACGCCAATTCAATAAACAGGTCCGGCGCTATCCATTGACCTTGGTGTTGCCAGCGGCACAAAGCTTCAAAGGCTTTGATCTGGCCCTCACCATTCACTTTGGGTTGTAAAAACAGCTGTAATTGGCGCTGACGGATCGCATCCTGTAAGGCATTGGCCAGCGCATAGGTTTGTTGCAGTTCTGCGGCTTGTTCTGGGGCAAACTGCACGATGGGCACATTGTTGTCGGCCTGTTCCAGCGCAATCTCGCACTGTTCTAATAAGGTGGCTGCATCGGCAGTACCTTCACTGAGGCAAAACCCCAGCTGATAACGCAATTGGACCTGCTGACTGCCAATCATCAAGGTTTCCGGCAGTTGCTGGTACATGGCTTCTGCTTGTTGCATCGGGCTGAGCGGCTCTGGCTGGACCGGTAACAGCAGGCCAAACTTGACGCCACGCAAGCGGCCGAGTAAAGCATCAGGCCGCAGCGATTGCCGGCATTGACTGGCGAATTGTTGCAACACCTGGCTGCCAAATTCATAGCCAAACTGTTGATTCAGCGTTTTGATATGACAGAGCCGGATAATCACACAGAGCTGAAATGGCCATGGTTGTGTTTTGTTCAGCCGTTCATCCGCCTGCTGGCGGAAAAAACTGGCTTTGGGTAAACAAGTTAGCCGGTCATAAAGTTGCCAGATATTCTGGTGCTGCTGATCGAGTTGTTGTTTCAGCTGATACATGGCGGTGACATCCTGCAGCTGCAAGACATGGTGATGTTGACGCGTGCGCACCATATGTTTCAGCTGTAAATGCCGGCCCGGCTGATTGCGGGCGATACAGGGTAAATCCTGCGCCAGCCAGAAAGCGCTGCCTGGGGTGTCCTGTTCCGGGAGCAGTACCTGGCTTAAATAGCCATGGTTATCCGCTTCAATTCCCAGCCACAGACAAGCTTTGGTATTGGCCTTGATAATGCGGCCATTGCTGGCGCATAACACTGTTGCTTCACCATTGTTTTCAAACAATTCGGCGTAAAAATCATGACTTTGCGACAGCTGCTTGTGGGTTTGCTGCAACTCACTGCTATGACGCTGGATCGTACGGATAATGCGCGCCGATGCCAGTGGCAGGCACAGATTAAAAAACAGGAATATTAAGCCATGCAAGTAAGCATGGGTCGATGGCAGGGAAATCGAGAAATCGAATAATGCCGGTAATGGCTGGTTGTATAACAAAAACGCAAACGGGATAAAATTCAGCAGCATCAGGCCAACCATGACCCGCAACGGAAAAAACATCAGGGCAATGGTCGGCAGCGCGTATAAAAATACAATGCCAAGCTTAGCCATTTCGAAATCAGGGTTCAGCAACACTATGGCAAGGCCGGCGCAGATCACCAGCAGTAAAAAACCAACGGCACTAAAGCCAAGCGCCGGTTTGGAGCGGCGTAACAACAGCAATAACGCCAGATAAAAGCCTGAAGTGATAGCAATGATATGGTAAGCCCCAAGTTGCCATGCTTGCCACGAGCTATGCAGACAGATCACCAGCACCAGCAATAAGCCGGACAGCACCATGATGCGGAACACGCTGAGCTGCCAGTTATCCGGGCTCGCCGTGGCTAAATCAGCGGGAGTCAATTTGAGGTAGTGACGCAAGGCGCGCAGCACAACTTAAATCCTTGCCAGATGAATATTGTATCCTGAACAGGCACAATACCAAAGTTAGCTAGCTATCAGCAACAGATTAGCAATCTGTTGCTGGATCATTCTGTAATAAATGCTGATATTGCTGTCTGGTTAACAAATCCACTGATTCATGCAGTTCTGAATACAGGATCAGCACCTGGCCCTGCTGAATTTGTTGTAATACAGCATTGGCTTTGTCGGCTAAAGACACTTCTTCATCACCATAATCGGTGCCTTCACGCAGCACATAGCTTTCGATCAGTCGTTGTAAGGTTTCGCTGTTTAGTTGCTGCCAGGGAATGAGCATCAGATCTGTTCCTGTTGAGTAGACTTCGTGCCTAGCCACTGCGGGATCACTTGTTCCAGCCAATATTCAGGTTGCCACGGTGTGCCAGACAGAAAACCGACATGACCACCATGGCGGCTCAGATGTAATTGTACTTGCGGCGGTAAGTGTTGCGGGATCACTGCCGCAGCCAGAAACGGGTCATCCAGCGCGTGGATCAGCAATAATGGACACAGCACCGCCGGCAGGAAATTTAACCCGCTGCAGCTTTGGTAATAATGTTCGGCATCGCGAAAACCATGCAAGGGGGCCGTTAAGCAGTTATCAAACTGGCGGATACTGCGAATGTTGCGGATGTCGCTTGCACTGATCGGTAGCGGAAAATCAGCATGCGCCGCCAGTTTACGTTGCATCGTCCCCTTGAGTCGGCCGAGCAGATAACGCTGATAGACCTTGCTGAAGCCCTGATTGATGCGGTCACTGCTGGGTGCCAACGCCAGCGGCGCGCACACTGCCACGGCGGCACTCAATAGATTTTGGCTACCGCTTTCGCCACAGTATTTCACCAGGACATTGCCGCCAAGCGAAAAGCCGATGGCCATTAAACGGCGTGCTGGATAGCGTTGGCGGCATTGTTGCAAAAACAGCGCAAAGTCTGCGGTGTCACCGGAGTGATAGGCACGTGGTAACTTATTCGCTACCCCATTACAACCGCGAAAATGCATCAGGACCACGCCAAAGCCTTGTTGCTGCAAGCTATGAAACATGCCACGGATATAGTGGCTGCTGATATTGCCTTCCAGCCCGTGTAACAAGATGACTAAAGGTTTGCTGCAGTCTTCGGCATCCAGACTCCAGTTCAGCTGCAGTTCGTCCCGATCCGGCAATTGCAGGATCTCTACCCGCGTATTGAGCGCACGACGCGGCGCCAGATATTTAGCCAGAATAGTTTGCAGGTGCGCGTTACGCAGGCCTAAGGCTGGTTTAAACGGGGGGAGCGGCTGATGCGCAGTTCCGGCTTGCAATTTTTAACTCCTGCTACAACAATGGTTTTTTAACTGTTCGGACCAGAATAATGCAAAGACGACAGTTTATCATGCTTGGCCTTGGTGCGGGTGTCAGCCTGAGTCTGGGCCTGACTTTATATCCGGTGCTGCAGAGCACAGAGACCAGCCGCAATGATGCCGCAACGTTGGTACTGGATGCCCTGCTACCGGTGTTGTTACAAGGCGCTTTACCAGCTGATGCAGCAGAGCAACAAGCTGCTCTGCGCCGCAGCCGCGACGCCGTGTTACAGTTTTTGCCCTATCTGCCCAGAAGCCAACAACAACAATTGCAGCAACTGTTTTTAGTGCTGCAGGAGCGGCTTGGTCAACTGGCGCTGACCGGGCACTGGTTGAGTTTGAATGAACTCCCGCTCAACAGCCGGTTGCAAATACTGACCAGCTGGCGGGACAGTTATCTCGCCACTTTGCAGCAGGCCTATCATGGTCTGCGTGAATTGTTGTTAGGCGCCTACTATGGTCAGCCACAGCATTGGCCGGCCTTACAGTATCAGCCGCTGGAGTTTAACCCTTATGAATGATCCCATTGCTGCAGGACTCGCCCGTGGCTGGTCACATATTGATGCCAGCACGCTTAGTACTGATCAGGAATTCGATACAGATGTGGTCATTATTGGCACTGGTGCCGGCGGTGGTATTGCGGCGGAGCTGCTGACGCAGGCTGGTTTTAAAGTATTAATGCTGGAGCATGGCGCTTTGTATTCCAGCAGTGATTTCCGCCAACAAGAACGTTGGGCTTATCCGCAGTTATATCAGGATGGCGCCGGTCGCAAAACATTGGATCAAGCCATTTCGATTTTGCAGGGACGCACGGTCGGTGGATCCACTACCGTGAACTGGACGACCTCGATCCGCACCCCTGGTAACACATTAAAATACTGGGAACAGGAATTTGGGCTGGATTTTGCCAGCACTGGTAGTCTGGAGCCGTTTTTAGATCTGGCGACAGGCCGGCTGAATATCCGCGAATGGGCACTGACACCGAATCATAACAACGGCATTTTACAGCGCGGTTGCCAGACCTTGGGTTGGGATTACACGGTGATCCATCGCAACGTTAAAGGTTGCGCCAATACCGGTTATTGCGGCATGGGTTGCCCGCTCAATGCCAAACAATCGATGTTGGTAACGACGATCCCGATGGCGCTGGATGCCGGTGCCACGTTGATCAGCAGGGTGTCGGCGCGTGAACTGGTGTGGCGTGGTGATCAGGTGCAGGAATTGTGGGCAGTGCCGGTTGATGCGCAGTTTCAGACCGACCCGCGGCTTAAAATCCGCATCCGTGCACGGCACTATCTGTTAGCAGGCGGCGCGATTAATAGTCCGGCGTTGTTATTGCGTTCAAAGGTGCCTGACCCTTCGGGCCGTCTGGGGAAACATACTTATCTGCATCCCAGTGTAATTTCCGGTGCATTGTTCGGCGAAACGGTACATGGGGAGAAAGGTGCGCCTCAGTCAATATATTCCGACCAGTTTGTCTGGCCAACCGAGGCACAGATTGGTTTTAAACTGGAAGTGCCGCCTTTGCATCCGGTGTTGATGGCGAGCAAATTGACCGGGATTGCCGAATCGCATGCCGACCTGATGCGGCAGTTTAATCACCTGCAAGTGGTGATTGCGCTGCTGCGTGATGGCTTTCATCCCGAAGCACAGGGCGGGGCAGTACAACTCGACAGTTTTGGTGAACCCCAACTGGATTATCCTCTGACCGACTACCTGTGGGATGGCGTACACCGGGCTTATCTGGCGATGGCTGAATTGCAGTTTGCTGCCGGAGCCAGTGCTGTCCTGCCGATCCATAACGACGCGCGTTTGTATCAGAGTTGGCCGCAAGCGAAAGCCGCGATCGCGGAACTTCCATTGCAGCGTTATCGCGCAACTTTAGCCTCAGCCCATGTGATGGGCGGCTGTAATATGAGTGCGGATCCGGCAACAGGGGTGGTCGACAGCTTCGGCCAGCATCAGCAACTGAAGAATCTGACTATTTGTGATGGCTCGATTTTGCCAAGCAGTTTAGGCGCCAATCCACAATTAACGATTTACGCGTTGAGCTGGCGGATTTGTATGGAGCTGATAAAAAAACTGTCGGTGTGAATGCTCATACCGACAGCAACATTGGCAAAGAGTTCGGGCCAAAAGGCGCGTCGGACCTGACGGGAACGTCGCGCAGTCGTACAAGTGACGAGAAAACACAGCAGGATAAAATTTGCCGCGCTACAGCGTAGCGCAGATTAATCGTTCGGGCCGGCGTGGCTAATTTTGTACATAAAATACACGGCGTAAAATGTACAAAGTCCCAACACAATTGCCAGACCAGTAAAAGAAATGAAAATGACAGGGTCATTCATAAATTCGTGCCACAGGTTCATGATGTTTGCCTCCATTGACTTGATGAAGACAGTCTAGTCAGCACCAGGCCGCCAAACCCTGATGCAGATCAAGCTTTGGCGGGGTCAAAAGGCTGTAATAGCCCCAGTTGCAACAGTGCTTGATCCAGATCAAAAGCCAGTTGCTGTTGGATAGGCGCAGGCACTTGATGGCTTTCCAGATACTGCTGACGGACTGTGGTGGCAAGCACAGTGCAGTGAGCTTGATCCGCACAGCACTGCACCAAGGCACGCTGTTCAAGTCGTTCTGCCGTTAGTTCTGTTGCCAGCAGTTGTTGTCGCAGTTGCGCCAACAATGGGTCGGTAGGCTTGTCTTTCAGCTGACGACTCAAATCACGCCGCAGCTGGCGGATTTGTTGTGTCGTCAGATGCTGTGGACTTAACCCTTGCATCAACACTGGCAGCGGCGCCAACACATGGCGCCAGGCGGTCAGTAGCAACACATTGATATTACAGTTGTATTGGTCTTGTAACGCCAGTAATTCAGTCTGCAGCAGCGGGTACAGCGCCAGACTGAACTGCCAGAACTGTTCTGCGTGATCGGTCTTCATCGGCAACTCAGTTGACCTCTTTTCGGTTAACCCCTTGTCAATTGACACCATTGGCCTGCCAGAAATTTTCCGTTTTCAGCTCGAGCTGCTCTTGGGCTTCAAACCAGGCCAGTTCCACATCGGCTAATTCACTGTTCAGCTTGGTTTGTTCGGCCAACAGTTTAGTCAGCTCAGCTTTGCGGGCTGCGTCATACAGACCAACATCGGCCAGATCGGTTTCAATAGTATTGAGCCGCGCCTGCAGTTTTTCTTGTTGCTGTTCCAGCTTTTCAATTTGCTGTTTTAGTGGCCGCAACAGGTTGCGCAAATCAGCTTCCAGCCGTTTCTGGTCTTTGCGTTGCTGCGCCACCGGCGCTTCGCCATTGGCGGGCTCGGCTTTTTGCTGCTGCAGTTTGCTGTCATTCTGCAGCCACTGATAATAGTCCTGCAAGTCGCCGGCAAAAGGCGCGACTTTGCCATGCGCCACCAGATAAAACTCATCGGTGGTCGAGGCCAGTAAATGCCGGTCGTGCGACACCACCACAATTGCGCCTTCGAAGCCTTGCAGCGCCATCACGATCGCTTCGCGCATGTCGAGGTCGAGATGGTTGGTCGGTTCATCGAGTAATAACAGGTTCGGCCGCTGATAAACCAGCAAGGCCAGTACCAGCCGGGCTTTTTCGCCGCCGGAAAAGGGACCGCACGGCGCCAGAGCTTTATCACCATGAAAACCAAAGCCACCGACAAAATCGCGCAGGCTCTGTTCGGTGGCCTGTGGTGCCAGCCGCACTAAATGTTGCAGCGGTGAATCCTGGGGGCGTAGTGTTTCCAGCTGATGCTGGGCGAAATAACCGATACTGACACCATTGGCGTACCATAAGTCACCGGCTTGGGGTGGCATAGCCCCCGATAGCAGTTTGATCAGCGTCGATTTACCGGCACCGTTCCGACCTAGCAAACCAATCCGGCTGCCGGGCAATAACTGGAAATTGATCTGCTGCAGGATGGACGTCTCGCCATAACCGGCACGAACGTTTTCCAACTTCAACAGCGGATTCGGCAACGCCCGCGGCGGTAAAAACTCAAACTGGAACGGCGAATCGACATGGGCTGGCGCCAATAAAGTCATACGTTCCAGCGCTTTAATCCGGCTTTGCGCTTGTTTCGCTTTGGTGGCCTGAGCGCGGAAACGGTCAATATAAGACTGCAGATGTGCAACTTGCCTTTGTTGTTTTTCAAACATCGACTGTTGCTGTGCCATTTGCTCAGCACGCTGGCGTTCAAACTGACTGTAGTTGCCGCGGTATAGATTCAGTTTCTGATTGTCGATATGGACGGTGTTGTTGATCACGGCATCTAGGAAATCGCGATCGTGGCTGATCAGTAATAAAGTGCCGTCAAAGTTGCTCAGGTACTTTTCCAACCAGAGTACTGCGTCTAAATCGAGGTGGTTGGTCGGCTCATCCAGTAACAACAATTCAGCGCGTTGCATCAAAGCCCGCGCCAGATTGAGCCGCATCCGCCAACCACCGGAAAATGACTTCACACTGTGTTGTTGCATCTCACCACTGAACCCAAGCCCGTCCAGTAACGTACCTGCTTTAGCTTCTGCGCGATAACCGTCCAGCGTTTCTATCTGGTGGTGCACCGCGACTAAATCGGTGTCGGCGGCAGCATGACGGACCATCAACAACAGCGGAAATAGCAGTTCATCGCCTTGCAGTACATAATCCATCGCGCTGATGTCGAGTGCCGGAGTTTCCTGCGCCACGGTGGCGATGGTCCAGCTGGCCGGAATGCTGGCGCTGCCGGCATCTGGCTGAAGTTTGCCTTGTAACATCGCAAATAGTGATGATTTGCCACAGCCATTGGCGCCGATAATGCCGACCTTTTGCCCCGGAAATACGGTAAGATCGGCGTCAAGTAATAATGCCTGCGCGCCACGGCGCAATTCGATGTTCTGAAGTTGGATCATAAAACCATACCCGTCGGAAGAGGCTGCTAATGTAATCGGAAAGGCCCGGCAAACCAAGTATTGCCGTGGTTTTCCCTCAGCGGAGACACAGAAACTGATGCAAAGCCGGAAAAAAAAGCGTTTTATCGCCGGGGCCAGCTGCCCGAAGTGCAAAGCCACCGATACCATGATGTTGTTTCTGGATAACAACGTCGAGAAGGTGGAGTGTGTGCATTGTGGTTATCAGATGGCTCAGCCAGGCGCTGCTGTCGAGAAGGCATCCCGGCCGGCTGAAACCGTGATCGGTGTCTTTAAACCAGAATAACGTTGAGCTGCCGTCGTTAATAATGTGGCGGCAGCGGTTCTTCGTCGGTGCGCAAAATACCGCTGTCACTGCTGCCCTGTAGTTTCTCAGCCAGGATCAGGACATGACGCTGTAATTTTTCGATACGGCGCTGATGCTCCAGTAACTCATTGTTTAATGCCTGTAAGGTATCTTCCTGAAAAGCCAGTTTGCTCTCCAGTTCGAACACTTGCTGCTGCAATTGCTCATGACTGTCGTGAGTGTGTGTCATGGTTTGAACTCCCAGTATTCGGCCAGACCACTCGAACTCAGGGTCAGCACCTGCCCATTATTAAGCAGGGCGACATCATACACCACTGCACCCGGTGGTTTGGCATATGGTGATGGACTGACGCTCCAATCTTTCACTCTTTGACCGGTCTGGACGTTCCAGATGCTGACGCGTTGGGATGGAGAACCGGTCAGCAGCCATTTGCCGTCACTGCTAAAGCGCGCCGTACTAAATACGCGGCCACGATCTAACTGCAACCGACTGAGCAATCGGCCTGTTTTCAACTCGATGATCTGTGCCTGTTGCAGGCTGTCTGCGCTAAATAGAAAGCGGCCTTGCGGGTCAAGAGCAACCCGGGTGACCCGGTTTGGGTGTGAAATACTTTGCAGAATTTGCGCGCTGTCGGTATCCCAGAAATAGCTATGCAGGTCGCTGCTGCCGGTTAAAGCATAACGGCCATTCGGTGATATCGCGACCGCATTGATGTTCTCACTATGGCCTTGAAACTCGAGCCGGCGCCCGCTTTTCAACGTGATATGTTGGATTTTGCCATCACTCTGACCAATCAGCAGGTGGCGGCCAAAATCTGATACGGCGATGTCGCGGATGGTAACGCCCGCCTGCATCGCCCAAAAGCCAAGGTTCTTACCATCCTGCATATCCCAAAGCGCTGCGTTACTTGGATCGGCGCTGAGCAGATATTTGCCGTCGGCACTGAATACCAGGTGTGTGACCAGGTTTTGGGTTGGATCGCCGTGACTTAAGCGGAATTTTGCCTTCGAAGTGTTGGTATCCCAAATCACAATACCAGAGGTGAGACTGCTGACCGCGAGTAACTGGCTGGTCGGGCTGATAGCGCCTGCAACTGTACCTTCCGCGCTGATCGCCTGTTGCCGGAGCAAATCTTTTGGAACTTCTGTGCAGCTTACCAGCCAAAGGCTGAGAAAAACGGCCAGATATTTAGATCTAAGTGTTAACGTCATCCGCACAAGCCTGTAGTATAGCCGTGGTTGAAGGGTAGTCCTTTCTGTTTATCACAACACAATTTTGCAGTGAAGTCTGCAGTTTATTTGGAGAGTAAAATGCGCGTAGCAACGAAGGTGTCACTGATCGCCGCCGCCCTGATTTCATTGTCGGCCTGTCAGAAAGAAGCTGCTGAACCAGCTGCACCAAAGCTTGATACCGACAGCGCTAAACAGTCTTATGCACTGGGCCTGTCTGCCGGTAAGTACCTGAACAATGCCGTTGAAGAACACAAAAAATTAAACCTGACGCTGGATGCAGCGTTGATCCTGCGCGGTGTGCAGGATGCGGCCGGCGGTGGCAAACCAGCTCTGGCTGAGGAAGAAGTTCAGAAAATCCTGACTGCACTGGATGAGCAATTCCGCAACAAACAAGCTGAAATGGCGAAAACTAAAGCTGAAGAAGCTAAAGCGAAAGGTGTTGCTTTCCTGGCAGAGAACGCCAAAAAAGCTGGTGTAACGACCACTGCATCTGGCCTGCAATATGAAGTGATCACTGCGGCAGACGGTGCTAAGCCAAAAGCTGAAGACACAGTCAAAGTGAAATACAAAGGCACGCTGACTGACGGTACTGAGTTTGATAGCACTGAGAAAAACAATAACGGCGAACCAATCGAATTCCCGTTAAACCGCGTGATCAAAGGTTGGACTGAAGGTGTTCAACTGATGGGCGTTGGTTCTAAGTTCAAGTTCACAGTGCCTTCGGAACTGGCTTACGGCGAGAATGGCATGGGTCCAATCCCAGCGAACAGCGTACTGGTATTTGAAGTTGAGCTGGTCGGTATCACTGCTCCTGAAGCAGCACCTGCAGGCGAAGCTGAAAAAAAGTAGTGATTGCGACACCCTATAAAACGCAATAAAGCCGGCAATGCCGGCTTTTTCTTTACTGCAATATCACGAATCGCATTTGGACATGCAGTTCAGGCAGAGACGCCTTGGGTATGTTTCAGAAATAAAGTCTGAATCAGTTCATCTTCCAGGCTGAAGCGTTCTTCTAACGCTTGTCCCAGCTGAGATAAATCTGCATCAAATGCACTCAGGGTCTGACCTGAGCTTTCATCAGCAAATTTGTCATTGAATTCCAGCGCCAGATCGGTCGATGCAGCAATTTTAGGACACAAAGCTTCCGCCAGTGACTTGCTGTGCGCACCATTGATCGCACATTGCGACACTATCTGGTCATAAACTTCAAAATGACCTGCCGACAAATAATCCATCAGCAACTGACAAAAATGCTGAATTTGTTGCTGTTCAGGCAACTGCTGATCGGCGTTTTGTTTGTCAAAAGGGGGTAATGCAGCGAGTTTGCAATAACAGACGATGAGTTGCTGCCGCTCTTCCAGCCAGTTATCAATCGCTGTCAGAGAGCCTCCCCATTGCTGCCGGGCACTCTGTAGCCGGTTGTACATAAGCGGTTCCTTGTAAATCTTAACCTGTCTGATATTGCTAATAAAAAGAATTCTGCAATAAAGATCAACACATTTTTTCATTGGTCGGTGCAGTCTGTGCCGTTATCATGGCATGGTTCTTCTTCTTGTTTCAAAAGGGTATACACATGTTGAAACACAGTCTGACCTTGCGCAGTGTGCCACAGGCTCATTGGTTTGTCGTGTGTCAGGGCAAGTTATGGTTGCCACAAGCGCAGATACCATTCGGCCATTGGGCCGATTTTGGTCTGTCTGAGCCAGAACAGCTGTGTCAAATTGGCGAGTGGCAGCAACATCCATGTGTCCTGGCGGTGTATCAAGACCAGTTGACTGAGCCAGAGCAGTGGCAAAACGCCCGCATGCTGCTCGTTCATCCCGAACCACACTGGTTTGAGCTGGCGGCAAGAGCCACCCAGCTGGCGTTGTTTATGCAAACTCATCGTTATTGCGGGCAGTGTGGTTGTGCGATGCGATTGGTTAGTTGGGAGCTGGCGATGTTGTGCCATCAATGTGGACATCGCACTTATCCGCGCATTTCGCCCTGTGTATTGGTGGCAATTCGCAAAGGCGACCAAATTCTGTTAGCGCGCTCAAGCCGGCATAAACCAGGATTTTTTTCAATCCTTGCTGGTTTTGTAGAGTCAGGCGAAACGCTCGAGCAGGCCGCTGTGCGGGAAGTGGCCGAAGAAGTGGGTGTTCACATTGGTAATTTACGTTATGCCGGCAGTCAACCCTGGCCATTTCCGCATTCGCTGATGATGGGTTTTTATGCAGATTATGTCAGTGGTGACATTGTTTGTCAGGAAGACGAAATTGCCGAGGCAGATTGGTTTAGACTAAATGAATTGCCTGAGATACCACCAGAACAGACGCTATCGGGTCAGATGATCCGTTATTTACAGCAAGAGTTTGATAAAGCTCAGTAAAAACACTGGTAAAACCAAATAAAAAAGCCACAATTGTGGCTTAAGTTTAAGTAGCGGGCCCGTATAATCGGGCTCTTCGTTGTAATTTTCTTCACTAGCGCGGCAGTTTTATACCAAATCGCCTGCAAGGCTGGCAAGTGTAGAAATGCAGAAAAACAGAATTATTTTCATTAAATTGCAAAGATAGTGTGCTGGCAGCGTTGCTGCTAGAATGACAGAACTCAGTATGACGGTAGAGCAAAGATGCAGCTAAAAAACGATCGGTACTTAAGAGCCCTTTTAAAACAACCAGTTGATCGCACGCCGATTTGGATGATGCGTCAGGCCGGACGTTATTTGCCAGAGTATCGCGCGACCCGCGCCCAGGCCGGTGACTTCATGTCGTTATGTAAAAATCCGGAACTGGCCTGTGAAGTCACATTGCAGCCGCTACGCCGCTACCCATTGGATGCCGCAATCCTGTTCAGTGACATACTGACTATCCCGGATGCCATGGGCATGGGCCTATACTTCGGTGAAGGCGAAGGACCGAAATTCACCAAGCAACTCAGTGACTTTATGGACGTCGTGCAACTGCCGATTCCAGATCCTGAAGTTGAATTGCGCTACGTGATGGATGCGGTACGCACTATCCGCCGCGAGCTGAATGGCGAAGTACCGTTGATCGGGTTTGCCGGCAGTCCGTGGACGCTGGCGACTTATATGCTGGAAGGCGGTAGCAGCAAAACTTTCTCAAAAATCAAAAAAATCATGTACTCAGAGCCGGAAGTTATCCATATCCTGTTGGATAAACTGGCACAGAGCGTGATCTTATATCTGAACGCCCAAATCGCCGCCGGTGCACAGGCCGTGATGATTTTTGATACCTGGGGCGGGGTACTGACACCTAATTCTTATCGTGAATATTCTTTAAGTTACATGCAGCAAATCGTCGACGGGCTGACACGTAATGTCGATGGCACGCCAGTACCAGTGACGTTATTCACCAAAAACGGTGGCTTGTGGCTGGAAGAAATTGCCGCAACTGGCTGTGATGCGGTTGGTCTGGACTGGACTGTCGATATTCGTTCAGCTCGTCAGCGGATCGGTGACAAAGTGGCATTGCAGGGCAATATGGACCCGGCGTTTTTGCTGGGCACACCAGAGCGCATGCGCTTAGAAGTGCAGGCAATTCTGGACGGATACGGCCAGGGTTCCGGTCATGTCTTTAATCTGGGGCACGGCATCACACCAGATGTTGATCCGGAAAAAGTTAAATTTTTTATTGAAGCTGTGCAGTCTTTCAGCCGCACTTATCACCTCGATAACAATATCTAAGCGATTGTAGATAAAGAGAAAAGCCAGTCAGTCGACTGGCTTTTTGCTTTTTGTCGCTGCAAATTCCCTGCCTTTATCACCGCGTGTTTTTCATCATCTCAGCAAAGTTGTTTGCATATCGATAAATTACGATATATAGTTCGTTTTATCGCGATATACGGATATGGACAGATGAGCTCAACTGAAATCGACGACATGATCAAAGCGCTGTCACACCCGGTGCGGCGAGACATTCTGCATTGGCTAAAGCAACCGGAGTTGTATTTTGCCGATCAGGAACACCCGCTGTCGTTGGGGGTGTGTGCCGGTAAAATTGATCAAAAAACCGGATTGTCGCAATCGACAGTCTCGGCTCATCTGGCCACTTTGCAACGCGCTGGTTTTATCAGCAGCCGCAAAGTGGGGCAGTGGAATTTTTTCTCCCGCAACGAGGCTGCCATTGCTGAATTTCTAGCCCGCTTGCAACAACAGCTTTAACGGAGCAACCATGCCTACTCTTTTTGACCCACTGCAGCTGGGTGATATCACGCTGCAAAACCGAATTGTGATGGCTCCATTGACGCGCTGTCGCGCCGACGAAGGCCGTGTGCCAAATGCGTTGATGGCTGAATATTATCTGCAGCGTGCCAGTGCCGGTCTGATTTTAACCGAAGCCACTTCAGTCAACGCCATGGGCGTTGGCTATCCGGACACTCCGGGGATTTGGTCTGAGGCTCAGGTTGCCGGCTGGCGACTGGTCACGGATGCTGTGCATAGCGCCGGCAGCCGGATCTTCCTGCAGCTGTGGCATGTTGGCCGAGTCTCGGCGCCGCTTTATCTTGATGGCGCGACACCAGTAGCGCCTAGTGCTGTGCGTCCGTCCGGCCACGTCAGTTTAGTGCGGCCGCTGCAGGATTTTGTCACACCACGTGCGTTGAGTCTCGACGAAATAGCTACCACAATCGCTGACTACCGCCAGGCGGCTATCAATGCTAAAGCTGCTGGTTTTGATGGTGTGCATATTCACGGCGCCAACGGTTATTTGCTTGACCAGTTCCTGCAGGACAGTACCAATCTACGCGATGATCAATATGGTGGTTCGCTTGAAAACCGCGCGCGGTTTTTGCTTGAAGTGACAGATGCCTGTATTGACGTTTGGGGCGCCGGCCGAGTCGGCGTGCATCTGGCGCCAAGAATGGATGCCCATGACATGGCTGACAGCAATCCAACGGCAACTTTTGGTTATGTTGCTACTGAGCTGGGCAAACGTCATATCGCTTTTATCTCGACGCGTGAGCATGCGGCTGCAGACAGTTTGACCCCGATGCTCAAGCAGCTGTTTGGCGGTGTAGTGATTGCCAATGAACGGTTTGACAAAGTGACCGCCAATCAGTGGTTAGCAGAGGGTAAAGCGGATGCAATTGCATTTGGCATCCCGTTTATCGCTAACCCGGATCTGCCGGCGCGGCTTGCTACAGATGCGTCACTGAATCCACCACGTAAAGAACTGTTTTACGGTAAAGGCCCGGTCGGTTACACCGACTATCCGACGCTGTAACTAGCATTGCGTAAAAGAAAACGCCGGCAGTAGCCGGCGTTTTGCTATGCGGAACAGTCCAATCAGAACAAACGGTTTAAGCCATTCATTGCTGCGACCCGATAAGCTTCGGCCATCGTTGGGTAGTTGAACGTGGTGTGGACAAAATACTCGACATTATTGCCGCCATTTTTCTGCATCATAATGGCCTGGCCGATATGGACAATCTCTGCCGCACGCTCACCAAAACAATGAATACCCAGAATTTCTTTGGTATCGCGGTGGAACAAGAGTTTTAGGCTGCCGACACTGGTGTTGGCGATCTGCGCCCGCGCCAGATGTTTAAACTGGGCGCGGCCTACTTCATAAGGGATCCGTGCCGCAGTGAGCTGTTGTTCGGTTTTACCGACTGAACTCATTTCCGGAATGGTGTAAATGCCTACCGGAATATCGTCGATCAGTCGGGTGTCACAGTGACCGTGAATAATCGAGTTGCCGGCGATGCGGCCCTGATCATAAGCCGCACTGGCCAGACTCGGATAGCCGATCACATCACCGACCGCATAGATATTGTCGACGGTGGTCTGATAGTTTTCATTCACTTTAAGCTGGCCACGGCTATCCGCTTTCAGGCCAACCGCCTCCAGATTCAGTGCATCGGTATTGCCAGTACGACCGTTGGCAAACAGAATACAGTCGGCTTTCATTTTTTTGCCTGATTGCAGATGCAAAATGACGCCGTCATCCAAGCCTTCAATCGACTCAAATTCCTCACCATGGCGAATAGTCACACCGGAATTCCAGAAGTGGTAACTCAAGGCATCCGAAATCTCAGCGTCCATAAAAGACAACAATCGATCGCGGGTATTGACCAAATCAACCCGCACGCCTAAACCGCGGAAAATCGATGCGTATTCACAGCCGATCACGCCAGCACCAAAGATGATGATATGACGTGGATCTTCGCTCAGCGATAAAATGGTGTCGCTGTCAAATATGTGCGGGTGGTTAAAATCGACGTTAGCCGGACGGTAAGGCCGTGAGCCTACCGCTAAGACGATGGTCTGTGCGCTGATCACTCGCTCCGGGCCAGTCGGCGGCACTATTTTTATATGATGCTTGTCGACAAAAGAGGCGTCGCCGGCAAAAACTTCTACCCGGTTGCGGTCGTAAAAACTGCTGCGTAGCCGCACTTGTTTGCGGATCACACCAGCTGCATGCTTCAGGATTTGCGGGAAGGTCAAATTGGATGATTGATTATCCATCTGAAATAAAGGGTTATCATTGTATTCGATAAAGCGGCTGACTGAGTGGCGTAATGCTTTGGAAGGAATGGTACCCCAGTGTGTGCAACCACCGCCGACCTGGGTATGACGTTCTACCACCGCGACCTTTTTGCCGCTTTTGGCAAGATTCATCGCGGCACCTTCGCCACCTGGACCTGTGCCGATGATGATTGCGTCGTAGTCGAATTGTTCTTGCGTGTGAGTTGTAGACTTTTTATTGGACACCTGGATTTCCGCCTGTTACCTGCTCGCGATGCGATGATAATAGCAGCTGAAATTCAGGGAACAGAAGTAGAAAAGCCGACTTCTGTCGGCTTTTCTACTTATTTTACCTGAGCTTAGGCATATTGACTGATAAACAACTGCCATTGACGCTGCTGTAGCTGCCAGTTTTGCTTTAACTCAGCGCAGTGTTTGCCCAAATCAAAGTCGTTATAACTTTGCATAAGCTGGTCTTTTTTCTGCTGAAAACCGGCTTTCTTCTGCTGCAATAGCTGCTTCTGTGAGTCGTAGTAAGCCTGCATCCGCTCGACCAATAACGCATACTCATGTTCCATTTTCTGCAACAACTGTTCAGCATCCGGTAGTTGCAATTGGATAGCCCGCGCTTGCGCCCGTTTCAGCTGCATCAGTGCTTTGGCTTTGACGATTTTATCTTCCGGGCACACTTTTAGATTGCGGGTCAGCCCGATAAACGAGCAGCCTTTAATCAACCACTTGGTTGGATCAAAATGCCACCAACGGATACCATTGCGGTAATCGAATTCAAAAATATGGTGGAAATTATGATATCCCTCACCATAAGTGACGAACGCCAGCCAGCCGTTGTCGCGGGCAGTATTCTGATCAGTGTATGGCTGTTTACCCCAAATGTGCGCCAACGAATTGATAAAGAAAGTGAAGTGATGGCTCAGTACCAGGCGCAGCACGCCAACACTCAATAACATGCCAACAATGCTGCCGGTCAGTACGCCCAACAATAATGGAATGCCGAAGTTGGTCAGCACGGTCAGCAACAGGTAGTTTTTGTGCTGCCACATCACGATTTTGTTGTTTTGCAGGTCACGCACGTTGCTGTAATCATGGTAACGCTGTGCCTGATATTCACGCAGCATCCAGCCGATGTGGCTGTACCAAAAGCCTTTTTTAGCGGAATAGGGGTCTTTGTCATTCTGATCGACAAATTTGTGATGCACCCGATGATCGGAAGACCAGTGCAATGCACTGTTTTGGAGAGCAAATGCACCACCAATGGCGAAAAACCATTGCAGCAGTGGATGCGCATCATAAGTCTTATGTGCCCACAAACGATGATATCCGGCCGTGATCGACATGCCGCAATACCCCAGACAAAGAATCGTAGCGATGATTTCGGTCCAGCTGAAACCAACCAGCACGGCATAGACCGGTACACCGATCGCGGCGACCGCAAAGGTCAGACTGAATAACAGCACGTTGGTCCAGATAATGGGTTCTTTTTCCATGATGGGTACTTTTAGCTTACAACTGTAAGCTAATTTTACTGTGCATTGAGGCGCGGTCAAGGTATAAAATGGTGTTTTACCGTATCAGTTAACAGGTAACACCAGTGTCGAGAGCCCAGCAAAAAGAAAAAACCCGCCGCGCTATTATTGATGCCGCTTTTGCCCAGTTAAGCCCTGATAAAGGTTTTTCCAGCCTGAGCTTGCGTGAAGTGGCAAGGGAAGCCGGTATCGCACCGACGTCGTTTTACCGGCATTTTGCTGATATGGATGAACTAGGATTAACGCTGGTTGATGAAGCAGGGTTAATGCTGCGACAGCTATTGCGGCAGGCACGGAATCGTATCGAAAAAAACGGTAGCGTGATCCGGACGTCAATCGAGACTTTTATGGAATTTGTGGTTGGAAACAGCAATGTGTTCCGGCTGTTATTGCGTGAGCGTTCTGGCACTTCGGCGGCATTCCGCCGCGCTGTGGCAAGAGAGATCCAGCATTTCTGTGCTGAATTGGCGGATTACCTGCGAAAAGAAACTGCCTGTCCGGACGAATATGCCCAGATGCAGGCCGAAGCGATGGTGACATTGGTGTTCCACGCAGGCGCCGATGCACTCGACGCCAGTCCGGAAACCCGGATACAGATTACTTTGCGGACCATAGTGCAGTTACGTTGGTTGGCACACGGTGCGGCCGGTTATGGTCGCCGGCCAAAAGACTGACTTTCGTTACGAAGTTTTTCGCCGCAACCAGACGCCGGACTCCATATGATGGGTGTACGGGAACTGATCAAAGAACGCGAATTGTAGAACTTCGTGGGTCTGAGTCAGTGTTTGCAGGTTATCTGCCAACGTCGCCGGATTGCAGGAAATGTACAGGATGTCATCAAAGCGGCTGACCAGTTGCACTGTAGCCAGGTCCAGACCGGCTCGCGGCGGGTCGACTAAGATAGTATTCAGCGCCAGCCCCGTTAAATCGATATGTTTTAATGCATTGCCCTGCGCCAGCGCGGCACTGACATCTTCGGCCGACATGGCCAGTACCTGCACATTATTTATCTGATTTTGCCGGATATTTAGTTCTGCTGATTTAATCGATACTTTCGATAATTCAGTCGCGACGACCTGACGGAAATAGGGTGCCAGCGCCAACGAAAAATTACCATTACCGCAGTAGAGTTCCAGTAAATCGCCACTGAGCTGTTTGCTGATCTGGCAAGCCCAGCTCAGCATCTGTTGATTCACAGCAGCATTGGGCTGACTGAAACTGTTTTCCACCTGTTGATAACTGATCTGCCGATTTTCAATGTGCAGTTGCTCGGTAATAAAATCGCGGTCGATCAGGATCTTCTGTTTTCGTGCCCGACCGATGAAATCAAGCGGGTGGTCGGTACACAGCTCCGCTTTGAGCTGTCGGACTTCGTCTGCCCATTCTACCGGGACCGGCTTTTTGTAAATCAGTGAGACCAGCAATTCCCCACTTAGACCTGACAGATAATCGATTTGATATAGGCGGTTACGTAGTAAGGGGCGACGTTTTATCGCCTCTATTAGCCGCGGCATAAAATCGGCGATGGTTTTGATTGCCACCGGGAAATAATCAATGCGGTGGCGTGTTTTGGTCTGTGGGTCAAACATGATGTGGTACAGATCATCACCTTCATGCCAGACGCGGAATTCAGCGCGACAACGGTAATGTTGTGGTGCTGAGGCAAATACCTGCGGTTGCGGCATGGCAAAAGCACTGAACAGCTGACGGACGTCGTTGGCTTTGTCGGCCAGTAGTTGTGCATATTGCGTCGGATAAACCTGACCTGGTTGCATGATGTGGTCTCAGAACAAAAGGGCCGCACATTTTAGAGACTTTTTGCATAGAATCCAAATACCGTTGTCTGTGCTGTTGTCATAACGTGGCTTCTGGCAAAATAAGCGCCGCAGATAGCAGGAGTTAGCATGCGGATTGGATTTATCGACAGCGGTGTTGGCGGGCTCAGTATTTTGGCTGCGGTTCGTGCCAAAGTGCCAGCCAGCTATATATATGTAATGGATAACTTCTATCTGCCATATGGCGAGAAATCCGAATCCTTTATTCAGTCGCGGCTGGCACAGTTGTCCGCTTTGTTGCTGGAGAAAGGGGCTGATTTGATTGTCATTGCATGTAATACCGCAACGACGCAGGCGGTTGCCTCTTTACGGACCCAATTCAGCGTGCCTTTTGTTGGTACAGTTCCAGCAATAAAACCTGCGGCAGCACAATTTTGTCAACAAGGTTTCACTGTACTAGCGACGCCGGCTACTTGCCGTAGTGATTATCTTAAAGGACTGATAGCAGAGTTCGCCTCAGCTTGTACTGTGAGAACCGCTGGGTCCAGTGAGCTGGTGCGGCTGGCTGAGCAGAAGGTCTGGTATCGGCAGAATATACAGGTGCAGGTTGAGGCAGAACTGAAAGCGTTGGATATGTTGTCAGTACCCCCAGTGGCGTTGGTGCTGGGATGTACTCATTTCCCTTTCCTGGCAACCGAACTCAGTCATTGTCTACCGCAAACCACATTACTTGATACCGCAGATGCCATTGCTCGACGAGTGATTACCTTAATCGGGCGTTTACCCGCGATATCAGGTCAGTCTGATGATTACCACCACTTATATATAAGTAGTGGTGTACTTGATGCACAACAGAGACAACGAGTGGCAGAACTCGGTTTTGACCAATACGAGTATTGGTCAAAACCTGCATTAACAGATTAGCTATTCATCACTGTCGTCATTATCCTGCCGTTCTTTTGCTTCACGCACTTTTAGTGTACGACCTTCGTACTCAAAGTCGTTGAGTTTCTGAATCACTTTGCTGGCGTCCTTTGCTGCGACTTCAACAAAACCAAAACCACGGCGGCGACCAGTTTGGCGATCTTTCATCAACCGGACATTGATTACTGCGCCGGATTGTTGGAACAGCTCCCTTACAGCCTCTTCATTTGCTTTATACGGCAGATTACCTACATAAAGCGTAACCGAAGGACCAGATGCGGTCACGGTGACTGTTTTAGGCGCTGAAGTTGTGCCTGCAGATTCTAATGGCTTCAGTTCCACCAGTACCGGTACCAGAATACCGGCCAGCACTACACCAAGAGTAACTGCAACGGCGGTATTGAGCACCAGACTGCTTAAGACAAAGCTGAAAACAAGGTAAGTGATAATAGCGAGTGCCAGGGTAAATGGCAGGGAAGATCTTAAACTTGGCAACATATGAATTTCCTGATTCTGCAAAAGGTAAGTAAATACAAAGAAAGCTTTCTACTTATAGTAGTCAATCAGCATCTTAACCAGTAGTTCGCAGGAAGCCAAGCAACTAAGCGGTTGTAAAATGGATGTTTTTGTGCGGAAAATACACGTTTTGCGGCTTATTTGTCCGAACGATCGCAAAAGCGTAACTTTTCTCAAATTTAGTCTTGCGCGAGATTTAAAACGACCTATAATGCGCGCCATGCCGACGGGGTGAAGCGAAACGCAGAACGCCGGGTGAGTTTGAAAAGTGAAAAATAGTCGATAAAAAGACGC
>NZ_JBHLXP010000010.1:0-1018 GCF_042432165.1 Rheinheimera tilapiae | reverse complement strand
AAATCATTTAAAACATACTAAGATTAGCTATGAAGAAATCTATGACGATAGATTTTTTCATAGCTATTTTTTATAGTTATAGAGAGAAGTAGACTGTCCAGACTCTTGGATTTTAAATCCGTATAAAAAACAAGTCAGCTTTACTCTCGCCTTTTGAAATTCGTTTGTAGTATGTTGGGTTCTTGAAACCGTGTATAGGAAAATGAAATGAGAAAGGTTGAGTAAAGTTTTTAGCTTCTCAATTATTCAAAGGAGGTTTTTTTATCGATTACTTAGGTGTTGATATTAGTAAAAGAAGTAGTGTAGTTGCACATTATAAAAATGGAAAATTCCAAAAAGAGTTTTTCATCCAAAATAATAAAAATGGTTACAATTATTTACTCAAGTATTTGAATGACTTAGACCACCCACAACTCATTTTTGAATCTACAGGTATCTATTCAAGAGGTATGGAACGATTTTGTTGTGTAAATCAAATTAACTATATTCAAATGAATCCGTTAGAAGCCAAATTTAAAACGAGCACTCTAAGATCATGGAAAACTGATCAGGCAGATGCTCATAAGCTTGCTTGTTTAGGACCGACGCTTAAACAAACAGACAACTTACCTATACATGAGTTAATATTCTTTGAATTAAGAGAACACGTCCGTTTTCATCTAGAAATCGAGAATGAACAAAATCGACTTAAATTTCAGATCCTTGAATTATTCCATCAAACATTCCCTGGTTTAGAAAGATTATTCAGTAGTCGATATTCAATCATTGCACTCAACATCGCAGAAATCTTTACTCATCCAGACATGGTTCTTGATATCGACAAGGAGGTACTGATTACACATATATTCAATTCTACAGATAAAGGAATGTCAATGGATAAAGCTACAAAATATGCACTTCAATTAAGAGTGATTGCTCAAGAAAGCTATCCTAATGTCGATAGACATTCCTTTCTAGTCGAAAAATTACGCTTACTTATTCAACAATTAAAACAATCTATTCATCATCTCAAACAATT
>NZ_JBHLXP010000009.1:0-79724 GCF_042432165.1 Rheinheimera tilapiae | reverse complement strand
TGTAACAGGTTTTATTGAACCACACTTTTTCGCCGGATTTTCAGGTGGACCTAAAGGGATAATGCCTGGAATTGCAGGTTTAGAAACAATTCAAACATTTCATAATGCAAAAATGATTGGCGATCCGAGATCAACGTGGGGAAATTTAGAAGACAATCCAGTTCAAGATATGGCACGGGAAGTTAACCGTATGTGTAAACCTGACTTTTTACTTAATGTTGCATTGAATAAAAGTAAAGAAATTACTGCAGCATTTGCTGGTGAAATCTTAGATACACACAAAGAAGGATGCGCATATGTAAAAGATCATGCAATGTTTAAATGTGAGCAACGCTTTGATATTGTTATCGCATCAAATTCTGGCTATCCTTTAGATCAAAATTTATATCAAACAGTTAAAGGGATGAGTGCAGCGAGTAAAGTTGTTAAAAAAGACGGTCATATTATTATGGTATCTGAGTGTGCAGATGGCTTTCCTGATCATGGTAAGTTTGCCGAAATTTTCAAAATGGCAGACACACCTCAAGGTATTTTAGAACTTATTCACAATCCAAACTTTAAGGAAGTTGACCAATGGCAAGTACAAAAACAAGCAAGTATTCAAACTTTTGCCAATGTGCATGTTTATTCAGAACTTACTGACCAACAACTTAAAGACTCGATGTTAATCCCAACCTCTAACATTGAACATACAATACAAGAATTAGAACATCGATATGGCCGTAAATTAACCATTGGTGTTATGCCACAAGGTCCTTTAACAATACCGTACGTAGAAGATAAAGAATAATAAATGGAGGATGGAAACTATGACTGAATTAAATACTAAAGAAATGAAATTAGACGCACTATTGAAAGACATGCAGAGTGTAGTAATTGCCTTCTCAGGTGGAGTAGATAGTAGCTTGTTACTGAAAAAAGCGATTGATATTTTAGGTGTTAACTATGTTAAACCTGTTGTAGTAAAATCAGAATTATTTAGAAATGAAGAGTTTGAACTAGCGCTTAAACTTGGACAAAGTCTAGGTGTTGAAGTATTAGAAACTGAAATGTCTGAACTTCAAGATGCGAATATCGTTAAAAATACGCCTGAAAGTTGGTACTATAGCAAGCGCTTGATGTATAGTCAACTTGAGAATATTAAGAATAAACTAGGATTTAATTATGTGCTAGATGGTATGATTATGGATGACTTAGATGATTTTCGTCCCGGATTAAAAGCAAGAGACGACTTTGGTGTTCGTAGCGTTTTACAAGAAGCAAAACTATATAAATCTGAAGTTAGAGAATTAAGTCATCAACATGACTTGCCTGTATGGAATAAACCAGCCTTATGTAGTCTAGCATCAAGAATACCTTATGGTGAGGAATTAAGTTTTACAAAAGTTAACAAGGTCAACGAAGCAGAAAAATTCATTTTAAGCCTAGGTATTAACCACGTACGAGTACGCTATCATCACAACATAGCACGCATTGAAGTAACAGAAGATCAATTAAATAATCTTCTTAAATTGAAAGACAGTATCATATTACATTTGAAAGAATTAGGATTTGACTATGTAACAATGGATTTAGAAGGCTATCGTACAGGTAGTATGAATGAAATCATTGATACCAAATCTACAAGTTTTAAATAAGGATGTGAGTACCTATGAGCCATAGTTATAATTCTATAGAAGAGGTGCTCAAAGCTGTAAAATCAAATCAACTATCTATTAATGATGCTAAAGCCCAACTCAGTCATTATGACGAATTGGGCTTTGCTAAAATTGACTTACATAGAGCACAGCGTCAAGGATTTCCCGAAGTTATCTTTGGGCAAGGAAAAACAAAAGAACAAATCACTAAAATCATCTCTAGTTTGATATTTCATAATGAAGTTATTCTAGTGACACGTGTTGATGAAATGAAAGCAAAATACATTTTACAACATTATCCAAACTTGGAATATCATCAAACTGCACAGTTAATTAGCACTCCACTAAAAGATATACCACAATCTAAATACTATGTTTCTGTACTTTGTGCTGGAACTTCTGATTTACCTATTGCAGAAGAAGCTGCATTAACCGCTGAAATCATGGGAGTAAGTGTAAAACGATTTTATGATGTCGGGGTTTCAGGTATTCATCGCTTATTATCCAACATTCATGATATACGCAGAGGGAAAGTTTCTATCGTTATAGCTGGAATGGAAGGCGCTTTAGCAAGTGTTGTTGGAGGATTAGTCAACCACCCTGTATATGCAGTACCAACGAGTGTAGGTTATGGAGCAAACTTGAATGGGGTTACCACCCTATTATCAATGATAAATAGTTGCGCACCCGGAACCAGCGTATTAAATATCAATAATGGATTTGGTGGCGGTTACAACGCTGCACAGATTATTCATATGCTAGAAAATAAAGAGAGTGAGGTATCTTTATGACAAAAGCATTATATTTAGATTGCCACGCAGGTATTGCCGGAGATATGCTACTTTCTGCTTTAGTTGATTTAGGAGCAAACCCTGAAGACATTGAATCAGAACTAAAAAAATTACCTTTAGATCAATTTAAGCTACATTTTCAAAAAAGAGTAAAACAAGGTATTCATGCAATGACATTAAACATTGATGTTAAAGAAGCAAATCATCATCGTCACGTTAATGATATATTTAAAATGATAGATGACAGTACACTTCCGGAAAGGGTTAAATATCGCAGTAAGAAAATTTTTGAAATCATTGGTCAAGCAGAAGCTAAAATTCATGGCATGTCGTTTGAAGAAGTTCACTTTCATGAAGTGGGGGCAATGGACTCTATTATAGATATTATTGGTGGGTGTATTGCACTAGAACAACTAGGGATTAACACATTATACTGTTCAGCTATTCCAACAGGTCATGGTAAAATCAATATTGCTCATGGCATTTATCCAATCCCTGCACCAGCTACTGCTGAAATTCTTAAAGGTATACCAATCGCACATTTTGATGTTCAAAGTGAACTCACAACCCCTACTGGTGCTGCATTTGCTAAGGGACTTGTTTCATCGTTTGGGCCATTTCCTTCAGCAACAATACAACATATAGGCTATGGCGCCGGCAGTAAGGATTTTGATTTCCCTAATATATTAAGGGTTATTCAATTTGAATCTGAATTCGAGCAACAAGATAGCGTCCAAGTAATAGAGTGTCAAATAGATGATATGACACCTGAAGCATTAGGTTATTTTATGAATAATGCGTTAGAGCAAGGTGCTTTAGATGCTTACTATACGCCTATATTTATGAAAAAAAGTCGCCCAAGCACGCAGTTAACGTTAATATGTAAATTACATGATAAGACATATTTCGAACAACTTATCTTACAAGAAACAAGTTCTTTAGGCGTCAGAAGTACTTCTGTTAATAGAAAGACCTTGAACCGCGCATTCAAAATTCTTTCTACACAACACGGCACTGTTTCCATTAAATTTGGCCTACAAAATGGAAAAATTATGAAAATGAAACCCGAGTATGAAGATTTGAAGAAAATAGCTAAAACTACAAAACAACCGTTTCAAGTAATTCATAACGAGGTATTACAACAACTCTATCAAACATATCATATAGGAAATATACTTCAATAAATTAGTTTTATTCATTTAAATTTTGCACATCAAAAAAGGATAGGGACAGTCATTCTACATAAAACAGTCACCTATCCTTTTATTCTATTCAAATGCTCGATATAGTTCTTCACTAGAATTATTCCACATTTCAACGTTATGATTTTGTAGAAATTCTTTTAAAATTTGTTTGTTATCATCACCGATTTGGTCGATGATAAATTGATGTTTCATAGACTTATCCATCATATTAACATGTTCTGGCATGCTCTTATAACCACGTCTAATACTTTTGTTAACTAATAAATAGCATGCAGTCACACCCGCATAATATGGCCCTTCTTCACTACGTTCGGTCGTCACCCAACATAGCCAGTATGCTTTAGCCTCCTCACCTTCAACTTGTGATTTGTCAGTAATCCACTTGACACCCTTTTCAACTTCAGCACGTGCGTGCATACCACCAATATCAACAAATGCCTTCTGATTTTCAACATCTATAAAAACCGGGGCAATATTATCTAAACTAATCGAACCAATATTGGTTCCTTTATGACCATCTAGTGGATCATTTTTTATAATATTGAAATTGAAACCTTTTTTCTCAGACAAACGAGATACCTCCTAATAAGTCATCAAATAAAGACTATATATCTTATTCTTAACTGTTAATTTAATTCATTAAGTAAGTTAATAATAGAACCTTTAATTTGATAATCTTTAATTTTTAAAATCATCTCTTTAGGATAATATAATTTATGGTCTTCTCTATTAATCCCTGTAATACTATTAATCACCAATGATTGATTACTTATTTCTGTAATTCCACCATTACTTTTTAATAAATGAATCGGTTTGCGATTTGAGCCTGGGCGATCATAATCATAAGGTAAATCTGAAAATGCTTCACTTACAAAGTAATAATCAGGATTAATACCACCCGCTTCAAATAATTCTTGCAATTCCGAAATGGTAATAATTGAACCGTCGAAAGGAATATATTTAAATAAATCTCGATTGATAAACCGTCTTGATAAATCACTTAATATTGTATCATTTTCATGAATCCATTTCTTCAAGTAATACAATACAACTGCTTCATCAAGTTCTACATATTGTTCAATCGTCATTGTTCCTTCAAAGAATGGTATAAAGTCTTTTGGATACATTTTAAATTCATATCCTTCATTATAAAGCTGCTTAGCTCGTTTTAAACAATTGTTTAATAAAACTTCCCCACCACGGCTTACTGGATGAAAATATATTTGCCAATACATTTGATAACGACTCATAATAAAATTTTCGACAGCATGCATACCACTATCTTTAATTAACACTTCTTCTTTAGATGGTCTCATCAACCTTAAAATACGCTCCATATCAAATGAGCCATACGTTACGCCTGTAAAATATGCATCTCTTTGTAAATAGTCCATTCGATCAGCATCAATTTGTGAGGAAATCATAGAAATAACAAGCTTATTATCGTGCGTTTTATTAATTACATCAGCTACTTGTTTAGGAAAGTTATCAGAGACTCGACTTAGTACACCATTAACCTCAGTGTCTCCTGTGATAATAGCTTGTGTAAATGCTTCATGGTCTGTATTAAATATTTTTTCAAAACTATGAGAGAAAGGACCATGACCTAAATCATGTAACAACGCAGCACACAACGCAAGTGGCCGATCAGTATTATCCCACGCGTCTTGTCCTATAAATGTCTCATCAATCATTCGGCGCACAATTTCATAAACACCCAAAGAGTGTCCAAAACGACTATGTTCGGCTGTATGAAATGATAAATACAAAGTACCTAGTTGTTTAATACGTCTCAAGCGTTGGAATTCTTTTGTTTTAATTAAGTCCCAAATCAATTGATCCTGTACGTGGATAAATCGATGAATTGGATCTTTAAATACCTTTTCTTCTGTTAATTTACTCGTTGCATATGATGATAGCGTCATACTTTCCCTCCTATCCTATATATTCCAAAAAACATTTATTTTTTGTTCCTCATATTACTAGACGAAACAATGTTAATTATTCATATGTTTGTTAAAATGATTTCTTCATTAAAGCTAAATCCATGATTTCACCATACATTTCAGGTTGATATGAGCGAATAATCTCGAATCCATGATTTTGATAATATTCGATGCCATTACTATTATTGTTATCAACTTCTAAATAAACTGTTTCATACTGGTCTTTAAACCTTTTCAACCCCGCTTCTAGCAAACGAGTTCCATAACCTCTATGTTGAGATTCAGGTCTAACATAGTGTGCAGATAAATAAAGCTCTTCACCATAAATGAAATTTGCAAAACCAACAATCTCACTATCTTCTTCTGCCACTAAAAATAATTGCTCATTTAGTCTCTTTTTTAAATGCGTTTCATTATATGAAGCGGCCAACAGTTCATTAACTGTTGAAGCAGCATAAATATTTAAATATGTGTTATACCAAGCTTTTGTCGCAACATCTCTTATCGCTACAACATCTTTTTCAGTTGCTTGTCTGACACTATACATGTGACTTCTCCCCTAACTATTTACTTCACTATTAATATAGGCATTATACCACATGTATGATACCTTAATTCAATCTAGACATTCAAAAAGCTTCACAAAAATTTATTTTAAAACTATTAATAACTACACCTTTTAAAAAATGATTATTTGACACAATATTTTTTATACACATATTTCTAATTTTTTAAAATTTAAAAGCAAGCATTAAATATTCACTCAATATTATAATTTCATACTAACCTTCTTGAAATCATGATTTGGTTATTTCTCTATTCCATTCTTTTACATGATTAAATGCTTATTTTATGAACTGCACTACGTTAGCTTTTGGACGATTGTTACCAAAAATACTGTTATCAATGTCGTCTATCTTCCTACTTATAAATAATTTCATGAATATTAAAAAGTTAATCTTAGAATTCTAATCTAAATGAGTTCAAATTCAAGACATAAAAATAAGTTAACATTCATACTCAATGGTTTATTCCATTGAGATAACAAGTATGAGAGTATGAACAGTTGTTACAAATATTTTTCAATTCAGTACTATTTTTTATTGCATAAAAAATACCTGAGACAACAAATGATGTCTCAGGTTCTTAATCTATCTCTTAAGTTAATTTTTAATTGAGAATAAACTATCAATTTTGTCTATTTCACCTTGTGATAATTCAATATTTGCAGCATCAATATTTTCAACAACTTGCTCTGCACGTTTTGCACCAGGAATGACAACATCTAGTGATGGACGTGTAAGATAAAATGCTAATACGACATTGGCAATCGTTGTATCATGTGCTTCTGCAATATCAGTTAATGCTTTTACACGACGAACATTATCTTTGAATACGTCTGGCTGAAAATCAGGACGTTCTGCACGATGATCCTCAAATGTTTGATTTTCATCGTACTTGCCAGCTAGTATACCTGAAGCAAGTGGGAAGTAAGGAACAAATGTAATATTATTTTCAGCAGCATATGCCATTACTTCTTCATTTTCACGATGTAATAAATTGTATTCTAATTGAACAACATCAACATATCCATCTTTATTCGCTTCTTTTAATTGTTCTAAAGAGAAATTAGATACACCTATTGCTTTAATTTTACCTTCATCTTTAAGCTCTTTGAGAGCGGCTACCGCTTTATCTTTTGGTGTATCGTCATCAGGAAAATGAATATAATACAAATCAATATAATCCACTTGAAGACGTTCCAAACTATTTTCAACTTGCTGTTTTAAAAATTCTGGATCGTTATTTTGAACAACTTCTCCATTTTCTTTAATAACATGTGAACCTTTTGTTGCAATTTGCACTTTCTCGCGTGGATATTCTTTTACAACTTGTCCAACTAATTCTTCGGAACGTTCGGGCCCGTAAATATATGCTGTATCTAATAATGTTATACCATTATCAATAGCTTGACGAACAACTTCTTTGCCTTGCTCTTCATCCAAATTAGGATATAAATTATGGCCACCTACTGCATTTGTACCTAATGCGATAGGAAAAACGTTGACACTAGATTTACCTAATTGTACTTGATTTACCATTAAAGTCATCTCCTTTATTTAATATACTTAAATATATTCTACCCCAATTGTAACTTATTCATTCATGTTAAATACCTATTAGGAACAATTATCTTGACCTTAAAATCATTATACGCTTTAATGTAACTAATGAAGTTACATTAAGGTGGGTAAAAATGAATTTAGAATTCAATATTGCAGTACATGTATTATGTTTTCTTGCTCAACACGATCAAGAACAATTCAATAGTAAAGAATTAGCTAAATTAACATGTCTGAACCCTGTACAACTTAGGCGCGTTCTAGCATATTTAACTGAACACAACTATATCAAAGTTCAACGTGGTAAAGCAGGAGGCTATCAAGCCAATCAACATACTGCTCAAGTAGATTTAGCCAAGTTATATCAACACTTTGTTTTAGATAAAAATAATAGCCAAAGACGATTTACTGGCGATTCTGACAGTCATTGTCAAATTTCTAAGAAAATTGCTCATACAATGTCACATTATTATTCTCAAGAACATCAAATAATTTTAGATTTTTACAAAAATAAAAATATTACAGATGTTTTGGCAGATATTTTACAGGAGGGATAAAACCATGAAAAATTATGATTTGATTATTATTGGTTTTGGAAAAGCAGGTAAAACATTAGCGGCACATGCTGCTGGTCATGGACAAAAGGTTGCAGTGGTAGAACAATCAACAAAGATGTATGGTGGTACATGCATTAATATTTAATGTGTATACTTCCGTATTTTTATAGAACCCGTCTGATTCTACGGGTTTAGATTATCCGTGTCGAAATCGAGGCGTTTAAAATAAAAAAGACCACCCAGTGACATGTGTGGGCGGTTTGATTTAGACCATTCTCAATTGAGTTGATCCATGCGATCTTTAATTTTTTACTAGGTGTAAAACCTTTGTAAATGAAGTATAACATAACCTAACAACGTAAAATAGACTATTACGTTATCGTGTACCTTTTCTACACGTGGTAGATAGGTGAAAAAAAGCTTTCTTAGTTCGTAAGAAAGACGTGACTTTTCCACACTGGGTGGATAGTTCTATGCCTATTATAACATATTTACGACCGACATTGATGTCGGCCACAAATAACCACGCCCATAAAGAACGTGGTTTAGAATATAGTATCAATTTAAAATTGGGAACAAAGATTATTATACAATAAAAAAAGAGGGTAGTCATAGTGACTACCCTTGTATAATGACGTGGTACCTATATTATACCACATAATTTAATATACTTTTGTAATTCTTAGTCTTTCGTGCCGTACCCAGTAGTTATCACTAGGACCGTGTACACGACACCAACCGTCGATAATCTCGTAAACATAGAATAATTGACCTTTACCATATGTTGTATTAGTCATATTCCACGAATAATTACCTTTACCTCCATGTCTATTAAGTATCGTTGCACCAAAGCTATCTGAACGTGCTGCAAAGTACTTTTTGCGTTGCCAACCTAATTTTTTAGGTGGTATTTGACCTATAGATAGCTTATTTTTAGATTTCTTTGCTATTTTCTTCATTTCTTTTGTTTGCTTACTTGCTTTTTTACCATCTTTTGTTTCATTGTGTTTATATTCTTTAGTGATGATCAAGCGCTCATGCCATACCCAGTAATTACTACTTTCTGAATAAACACGTGCCCAACCTTCACGCACTTCATACACGTAAAACGGACTATAACCTGCTTTGTATACAAGATTAGTTTTCTTCATATATCCATTTTTAACATCTTTGCAGATAGTGACATCTGCACTGTCTGCTTTTGCAATATAATGAGGAGTTTTACTCCATACTAAGTTTTTAGGTACTCGTTTACCATTATATTTATTTGTAGCCTTACGTGTCGTGACTGTTTTAATTTTATTAACATCATAATCTTCATCAACAAACGATGGCACGATGTAATGTGTTGTTCCATAAAAATTATCAACACGTAGTTTTGCAGGCGTATCTGCATTACCATCAAAGTTTTGTTCTAATACAGTTTGTGTGTTGGTTCCTCCACTATTATCCCAAACTAAATAGATGTGACCGTATCTTTGGTATATACCATACGTACATACACCAATTGCTCCAACTGGTGGTACATAATCCGGTGTATTTTTGACAATCTTCCAACCTTTAGGGAATATATTGAGGATACTATCTTTCGCATTACCCCACATTCTAACTTTACCATTAGTTATGTGATATACGTAATCAACTGCTAAGTCCATACACTGATACGCCCAACGATTATCGAAGTCAACAAACTTACCTTTCAAGCTATACATATAGTTGATTGCACTTTGGTAATCTTTTGTTGATGGCTTAGATTTAGGTTTTTCTTTGTTTTTACCTTTGTTTCCGGCTTTCTTATTGCTAACTTTAGGAACTTTAACTCCATCAATATGTTTAGCTACATAACCGTCAAAAATACTTGTATTACGACCTAAACCACAAGCTTCTAGTAAGTTACCCGGATCTTGTTTATCATACTGTATGTCTTGATGACCTGGCATTTCATTTTTATAGTTAATTTTCCAAAATTTAGTGAGATAAGCCATGATACGTGCTGCATTATCTAATGACTTTAAGCTACGTTTCTTATCTGTGAAGTAACATGCTTCTACACCAAATGCTGCATAGTCAGCATCAGCATTATACCACTGATTATCTATAGTAGTATTCAACATGACGTGCCATGCTACCTCTGTAACCGGAATACATATAATTGCTTCTTTATCATCTACAAAAATATGAGCACTTGCTACCATGCTCCAAGCAATATTATACGTATTTTTATAATAATTCACATTATCTTGTGCAGTAGTATTTGGATTCCCGGTATCATGAATAACTGCAAAACTAGGTTTTCCATTTTTAGTGTGTAATGCTTCTCCACTCCGACGTGTTCCAATTGGCAACAAATCGTAACGCACTGGTACTCCATTCCATTTTTCTGCCATTTTATAGGCCTCCTATTCTTTATTAGGTTTCTTATATTCTTGAGCCATTAAACTATCGGATAAACCAGCACTTGTACCGTCTACTGCCGACATATATAGACTTACTAACACACCAATTACAGCAATTGGATTGCTAATAAATTTTAATAAAGCTTCTCCAACAGCACCCCAAGTAGTTAATGAATGCCAATCAATTCCTAAATAAACAAGAATAGGCATAAATGCACCTACAATTAATTGAATAATAGCTATAGGATTATTAAATCTTACATGCCAATTTATTCCTAAGAAATTTCTCATACTCATATCTCCTTTTTAAGTAAAATAAAAAGCCAACGCAAAGCGTCGGCTATCAATTATTCTATACATTCACTTTTTCTGGATCATATTCAATACCTGTTAACTCTAAATATTCTTCCGGTGTTACAAACCCTCTTTTTACAAATAAAGCAAATTGTTCGTTAGTGTAGTAACCCATTTTATAATATTTAACTCCGATATCATGCATTTGTTGTGCCTCCTAAAATTTGAATAGTTAAATCTGATATATCTTTTCTAACATCCATTAATTCTTCTTGAGTTTTTAACAACTCTAAAGATAGGTCAGCTATAATATCTTCTTTTTCATTGTTTTTATTTGTCGTATCTTCATTTTCGCTTTTCGGTTGTGAGTCTTCCCAATTTTCTTTAGTATTGCCAATCCATTGTTTACCATCAAAATGACAAGGAGTATATATTCCTTCTGGAGGTTCTATATCAGTCCATTGTCCTTTAGGATATTCCATTTCTCCATTGTGATTTTCAATAACTAAATATGGTGTGCCATCATAAAAATAAATTTGCTTTGTCTTCATATTCCCGCCTCCTATAAAACGACTATTCCTTCGATGTAATAAGCGCCATAAGGCATTGCTTCACTTTTAGGGTCAAATGTTATTTCTAAATCTCCACTTTGAGTTATAGTCACGTTGTAGATGATTAATTGAGATGAATTAACGCCCGCTTTTGTATATTGTTTATAATCTTTCACCTTATCCGAGATGTTTTTCGGGAGTTTCGCAAAAATCATTTCTTTACTGTTAATGGAACTTACTGCACCTTTTATAAATAGCATTTCTGTATCATTAATAGAGATTAATTTATACATTGGCTTGTTAAGTGTCCCAGCTTGTGTAATTCCGTTCACAAGAGGAAGTGTTTGCCAGCCTGTGTCAGTACCTTTAGCCTTTAACTGGTCTAATTGTTCTTGTGTGAAATCGTTATACGTGAATGGTTTACCGTCTTTTCCAGGAACACCTTGTATACCCTGTTCTCCTTTGAATGTATCAGCATTTTCTTCCATATATACTTTCAAATCGTTCTCTAACTTATCTTTGAAATCATCATCTAATAATCCTATAGCATTCTCTTTCATAACGTTTCTAACTAAATCTTGTAATGAATCTACATGTATTTCTTTTCCAATCGGTCCAGTCATTCCACTATCTGTGATAGTGAAATAAAAGTTAGCGACGTGAACACTATCCTTTTCATTAGCTAAGAATAATTTCGCGTCTACTTTCCCTGCGTGTTTAATGACATTGTCAGACACCTTATATTGAATGACGCCGTATTCAGGTAAAATGATCTCTAACGGTTCATTAGTGAATATAGAACCGTCTGAACTAAACAAATCTAAACGAGGAGTCATATCAGTTTTGTTAAAATCTAACACTTCGTTGTTATCTCTGATAGTGATTCTTATATAAGCTGATCCGTCATCTTCTGTATAAAAATTAGCGCCAATAAAACCGTTCTCAGCTGTACTAACATTTATATTAGTAGCAACATCTGTAAGTTTTTGTAACATATACACACCTCTTTCAATTATTAAAGGCTACCCACCGTCAGTGAGTAGCCTTTTATCTATATTTATCTCTGATATAATACATACCTTTTAATCCTACTTTTTTGTATAAACTGTTTATTGTTGTTGCTTGGAAATTACACCACTCAATCGCAGTAGCATATTGCATACGACCGGGGTTTTTAGGGTTCCAACGCATTCGGTACAAAGTGTTCTTACCTTGATTAAAGAATTGTTTTCTAACGAACTTAGCCCCACCTATAATACCATTACGTGGACTCGTCCAACCTTGTCTTCTAGCGTAAGCTATGGAAGCATTAGGGTTATTGTCATATGCTGCAATACCAAAGTAATTGTAAATACCATAACGTCCACTGGCAAAGTTACTACGGCCATATCCACTTTCTAAGAATGCGTGAGCAATTAAGTATATTTCATTTACGTTGTATTTCTTACAACCGTCTGCGAAAGCTTTACCTTGACCGGATAAAGTGCCTTTACCTTTAAGTATCTTATTCAACTTACTTACTGATATACCTTGATATTTTCCTAAATCTAGCATTTGATAGCGTTGAGTTGAACTATTCCATATAGTGTTAGGATTCATATACTTACTTGTTTGTGACCTAGAAGCATTACCCCAACCCCAACTATAAGATTTTTGAGGCATGCCATGAGCCATTTGTGCATTAAGCGCTTGTTGGAAAGTATATTTACTTTTCTCTACAACTACACGAGGTTTATTTGAAGTTCTGTTTGTCGTTTTACCTGTCGACTTATCGTTCTGTGAAGGATTGTCGACCGAAGTTTTAGGTTTAATTTTTATCTTTGTCTTTGTAGTTGTTGTAGTAATTGTTTCTGTAAGTAATTTATCTCTTTTCAAATATAAACCGATAATTTTCTTCTCGACTTCTTTATATTTACTTTCATCAGGAATACCATTTTTGATTAAGTCGTAATTGATTAAATCTTTCATAGAACGCCATATGTTAGGATCTGCTTTGATTGACGATTCAGAAAGTTTCACCTTACTCCAACTTAACAACCAAACGCCGTAGATTAACGCTCTGATTTGATTGAGCATGAATTGGCGTTTGCTATCCGTTTGTCCTCCGCAAACTTCCATAACAAGCCAACCTGGATGTTCTGGTGCTTCTTCTGAATCAGGTCTAGGTGTCCATACACGCTCACGGTCAATATATACATGAGGGTATTCATCTTCATTCACATATTTATTACGTTGTAAATACAATTCTTCAACAGAACGCATATGTGTACTCTCTTTGATATATATACCTTTTACCTTCCCTATCAACTTTTGCCCTTCAACCATGTAATGATAAATATATTCCAAATCATCGTCTAAATCGTATGCGAATGATGTATAGGAAACTTTGGTAATCTCTTTAGTTATAGGTTTTGTTTGTTCTTTTGTGTTTTTAGGAGTGTTGTCATTAGAAGGTTTGGACGGTGTACTACTTGGTTTCGATGGTTTCTTAGTTTCTGCGTGGTAGGGAGGTCTGACGAACCCACTTATACCGTTATAACTATGTTTAATTTTCGCACCAGGTGAGCCTGTATAACTATTTGCACCAATCCAATTTTGATCCACACTAGTAAAGTAACTTTTGGTAGATGGACCTATGACAACAGCAGTATGCCCAACACCGTTATTAAAGGAGCCCTTTCCCCAAACTGCCATGTCACCAGGTTTCGGAACAAAGTTTCTAGTGTTCCTATAGAATTTGAAGCCTTTAGGATATCTATACCATGCCATAGCAATCGCATTTCCTGTTGTTTTAAAATGCCAATATCTATTGAAAATGTAGTTTGGTAAATCCCAACACTGGGCGCCATAATAACCGTCTACATCAACTCTTCTGCCAATCATCCTTTTTGCCCATGCTGCAACTTCCGAAGCAGTAGGTTTTCTTCTTTTAGGACTAGGTAATCCCATATATCCACCTCATTTCCGGCATAATAAAAAGCCGACTAAAAAGCCGGCTTTGTTTCTCAATTATTTACATTTACCAAACCAGAAACATTCCCAAAAACTTGCGCCTAAAAATAATCCGAACATGGTAACTCACCTCCTTTAAAGACCAAATATCATTTTGACAGTCGTTATGATTAAGGTTGAAATAATCGTACCGACAAGTCCTAAAACCCAGAATTTAATCTTTTTGATATCTTCTTTACTTTCTTTTTTGTTTTCTTTTTCTAACTCCCTTTCTCTATTTATCGAATCTAAAGTAAAATTCATTTTTTGATTAATCAAATTTTGACTGTGTTGTCCATCTTTAATCTTTTCCAAAGAGTCGAAGATTTTTTCGTCGTTATCTTCCAACCTTTTTATACGTCGTTCATAATCTCCTCTTTGGCTACTTTCTGTCATACAAACACCTACTTTGCTTAAAATAAAAACCACAAGCTATTTAACTTGTGGTTCGTAATCTTTACCTGTAGTTTCTTTAAATTGTTCCGGAGTAATCCAACCAACTCTAACAAACTTTTTGAAAGTTTCGTCAGTGTATAATTTTTTCTTATATAAATCGATTACTACTTTATCCATATTATGCTTCCCCCAATTTTTGATTTGCTTGTTCTTCAGTTATTAGTGCGATGTTCTGCTTCAAACTCATAACCTCTTCTTGTAAATCGACAACTAAGCTAGTTAATTTAGCTATAGCAATATCTTTGTCATCAACAGGAATTTCTACTTCAGGCAACATCTTTTCTAGCTCATCTTGGGTTTGTCCAACCCATTGTTTACCGTCATAATAGCAAGGTAAGATGATACCTTGAGGAGGTTTGTTCTCAGTCCATTTTTCATCAGGATAAACATATTCATCTTCTTCGTTTTTGTGAACAATAATTGCTTGTCCATTTTTCCATAAATAAACTACTTTCATTTCATCACTCCGTCCATTCATATTGACCGTAAATATAATCTGTATCAGTCCACGCTGATGGATCTACAGTAGCGTCAAAATTCACTGTTCCTGATGTGTTCAACGAAATACGTCCACTATTTTTGTTTCTAGGTGCACTTATTGAGAAAAACATTAAGTTTTTGACGAATTCTTTAGGTAAAAGTGCAATGGTCTGTCCATGTTTAATCGTTGTAGCATTAATGCGTAACATTTTCTTAGTAACTCCATTTTGTGTAATTGTTCTGTACGCACTAGTGAAGCCACCCTTAGTAACTAAGTCGTTATGAGGTGATGCACTGTTCACTAGTTGTAAATCAATCCAACCAGTATCTACAACATCTGAACCGACACGTTCCCAACCACTCCAACTCTTATAAAATCTTTTTTGGTAGATTACAGTTGAATTGTAAGGTTGGTATTGTATTAGAACTGCATCTCCATTTCTTTTATACTTTGTTAACCACCCATTATTATTTGTTCCAGTTGGGTTGTTCAAAGTAAGAACAACATATCTAGTTCCTATCGGTAAAGACATTAATTGTTCGTTATTATCGAAATCTATTTGTAGGTTAGCATCATAAAAATTAGTACCATCATCATTTGTTAATTTAAATTTTTGCCAATCCTTTTCTGTAAACTTACTTTCTACATATTCAGGAGTAGTAAAGCCATCTCTTTCAAGGGTTTCATTAAATGTTTGTAGCTTTTCATCAATTGTTGTGTTAGCTTGATTAACATTTGAATTAAAAGCGTCCACATTGCTATCATAAATTTTTTGGAATGTATCTGAAGCTAAATCATAATCCGTCTTGATAGCGTCACGTTTAGCATCTATTTGTCTTAACGCTTCTTCTCTCTCTAAGTCAATGCTTTGGTTAGACGACAATAATGCGTCTGTAATTGAAACAATAGCGTCTGCTTGAGCCTTGTTTATTTTAATGAGGTATTCTTCAGCTGTTTGCTTAATAGATTCAATCAACGTTTGTGTATCGCCTATATCTTGCTTAAGTTGTTGCACTTTCTTTTCTAATTCCGAACGCAAATCATCAAACATGCGAATATAAGATACTTTAATGTCGCTTTCTATTTGATTGATAAGACTGTCGCGTACCGTGAATTTAAAAGTACCTAACACAACAGTGTCGTCTTTCCCTACGTTATTCACATCATTGAGTGATAAGTAAATTTCACCCAACACTTCAGAATCGACAACATTTTTCAGAAACCATTGAGGTACCGTAATGCCTATTAATCCTTTCATTGGATCAATGAACTCTACGTCTAATACACCCGATGTACTAGGTCGTTTTTCTTCTGTTCCGTTCGCAGCTTTAAAGAAAGCATAACCTTTAACGTTCTTATCGCTGATTAACAAAGGTTTGTTGTCTTTTTGTACTACAAATTGAAATTTAGCAGTATTTTTATCGAGATTATAAAAACCGATACCTCTATTAGATATCGGTTGTAAATATGGTTCTTCATTTAAATCAAGTTTACCTACTTTTTCTAATTCCATTATTTAGCACCCCACAATACTAATGCTATTGCACAGCCACGTTCTTCAGTGTATTCAGAAGTTATCTTCATGACTCTGCCTTTACCATTCACATTATCTTTATATCCTACACCTGCTCTACCGTTGATATAGTCGCCTGGTATAACGTCTTTCTCAATGTTTGTGTAGATTTGACCTAATAATCCGACTACATTCCATTCAGGTCTTTCTGAACGTGATTGATAATCGATTTTGTCGTTATATTCAGGGTTTTCTACTGGTATGTCACGCCATTCGAAAGAAACGTTGCCCTCATCATCTACAAATTCAACTTGTTTTCTATTCGTGATAGTCACACCATATTCGTTTTTAAGAAATCTATCTTTGTGGTGGAACGTTTTTTCGTTCGCTACCAACGCGGCAGTTCCAGATATAACGCCAATTGGTGTGTCATTAGGTTGCGCTTTTCTTATCTTATCGCCGTCTAATGTAACGATAGTTCCTAAATCGATTGCTAATCCATTTTGTGACTCAAATAACTCTGCGATATCGGCACTATCTTGTTTAAGTTGACCGGCTAAAGTTAAGTTTCCTGAATAAGTGCTTAAATCAAATTTAATGTTAGATGTAGAAGCATTACCACTAGAACCATATCCAGCGACAACATGATAGTTACCAGGTGACTTAACACGATTACTATTCATAATCAGTTGTGTATGGCCTTTTTTATCAGTTTCAGAATTAAGTGAATTGATAATACCGCTACGTGAACCATAAGATTTGGAGTTAGCACCAGAACCTAATACAAAGCTACGATTACTGTATGCTTTCGAACCACCTGTAGATGCAATAACTGCACTAGCGTTTGCTACACCAGCACTTCCTGTAGACGCTATACTAGCGCCGCCTTTTCCAACTGTAGGAGGTGTGTCGTATTTTTCGCCGGCTATCCATGCAGGTGTTGAATAATTGTTTGCTGTGATACCACTAATCATAGCGTGGTTATTTGTCAAACGTAATCCTATGCCCGAACCATTACCGTGTAAGTTACAATTAGTTATTTTAGTATCGTATATTTTACTTCCAACACCGATACCGATATTGTTAGATGAATTCCAAATATTGATATTGTTTAAAATAACTCTTGAAGGTCTATTATCTCCGCCAAATAATCTAATATCTACTTCTGCATTTTTAAAGTTACGCACATTAATATTATTAAGCGAGATGTTTTCGGACATGAATTGGATGGCTATTGCTGGTTGTTTTTTATCTAGTTTTCCACCTTCTAATTTTCCGAAATCATCATCACCAATTGCAGTGAAATTATTGACTGATACATTTTTATAAGCACTGATTAATAATGCTCTAGGTGTTGAGCCTGGATACACACCATTGTATTTAGGGTTTAAAGCTAAGCAATTATTTAGCACCACGTCATAAGCAGTCAAACTTTTATTGTCCGTTTTAGCTCTATGATGACCGATGTGTCGAATGTTGTAAGCTCTTGTATCTTCGATTGATACGTGACCGTTAACGAACACACCACTTGCAGCACTTGCATTACTGTGTGCTTTGATTTCTAAACCACCGAAGTTACCTTTGGTTCTGTTGTTTGATAAGAACACATATTGTGAGCCATCGTCAATTTCTACACCGTTGTTATTACTTCCACCTGTTGGTGTATGTGCATAACAATTAGAAATTGTAATGTAACGAGAGTGATGGGTAGTGATACCATCATCTCCGCAACCATATACCTCACAATTATCAATATGAATATGCTTACTTTCTAATGCGTAAGGCACTCTGTTTCCATCGCCTTCGTAGTAATAATTGTCATTTGCATATGTTACATCGATACAGTGTAGTAAAGCGTCATATGATTTAACGTTATAGATATATCCATTAGTTACACCCGCAAATCTAATGTTAGATGAACGAGAACCACCGGTAGCTTTAAGTGTTTTATTTTGTCTAAACTTATTCCCGTTGAACGAAAAACTTTCTAATGAAATGTTTTCAGCTCCACCACTCATTTTTAAGTTAGTGATACCAATATTTTCTGCAGGTGTTTCGTCCATAAACTTAATTGTAGTAATGTCTTTACCTTGTCCTACCAAACGAGAGTTGTTAGGCATTTTAATACCTGTTGTAAGGTAAGTACCACCACTCATAGTTACCTGTACATTGCCGTTACCTAATGCGTCTTGGAAAGCTTTCGTACTGTCCTTTTGACCTGTAGGATCTCCGCCAAAGTCATCAACGTTAACAATACGTTGTATTTTCTTAGTTAAGTCGGCTCTTAGTTCTTCTCTAGCGTTACTTTCTCTTAAAAAGTCGTGATATAGACGTTGGTGTAAAGAATCGAAACTTTGAGCGTCCATTGATGTGTGACTAGCTTTTAATTCGTTATTGCCATCACCGTTATGACCTAACACAAGATGTTCAATAAGTTCATCTTGATAATTTTCATGATTAGATAATACGACATCTTTACCTTTTGTAGTTTTGTGTTTGATTTGATCAGTTGTATGCGCATTTTTTTGAGTGGTTAAATGCTCGTTAAAGCTATCATCACTTTTATTAGTCCAGTATTTTATTTGTTCGAAGTTATTCTCAAGTTGACTTACAAACTTTTGACTAAAGTACGAGTGAAGTTTCGTAATTAAGTTATCTAATTTCAAATTTTTTGACCTCCTTAGCCATAAAAACCATAAAAGTTTTTAATCAATTCGTACATAATGACCTCGTGCCCTTTTTCATTAGGGTGTACCCCGTCAGGCATACTCGATTTTCTGTACGAAGGTATATTGGGTTTGAATTGTGTTGAATGATAAGCGTCATAAACAGGTATATCCAGTTCGTTACAAGCGTCTATTTGAACATCTACATAATCAGCTAAAGTGTGACCTAAATCGTTCTTAGTAGTGTCTTTTCTTACGGTTTTGCCGTCTTTTATATAACATTGTTTAGTAGGTGTCATAACAATTATTTTAGAGTTAGGGTTATTACTCTTGATTTTAGTGATAGCACTATAAAAGGCACCGTAAAACGTTTTAGTATCCGTTTTATCAGTGCCTATATTAATATCATTAGTCCAATCATCATCTGTACCTTGCACAATGATTAAATCAGATTTAATTTTGGTCGCTTGTTCATAAATGCTATTATCTTTGTTTGTGCTCATTGTCGCACCACTAACAGCTAAGTTTGTTGATTTAGCCTTTATCTTCTTAGCTAACATTTGAGTAAAGTTAGTTTTAGCACCAGTACCTTTAGCGACAGAATCTCCAATAGTACCTATTGTTTTAACTTTCCTAATCTTAGACTTAGGTGTAAAGTCGTGAACAATAGTACCGTTTGCAGTTGTAACACTCTTAGCATGCGCGCTTTCTAATCTTCTTTTTATTTCATCGGTTTTCTTCTGCAAATCTTGTGCAGTCTTAGTATTTGCGTTGTTTTGAGCTTGAATCATCCTTAAGTCTTTAGCTGGATCAGATTTGTTAGACTTAATAGCTTTAACATAATTTGCAGCAGTATTTACTGCTTTCATATATCTATCTTGTAATCTGAATTCCCCAAGTACTACGTCTTGTTTTATAATCTTGTTGTTAATATCTCGTTGTGTAGTGATTTCGATAATTCTAACAAACTCATTTAAACCTATTAAATCATCAATTACATTCACAATATCCCCAACTCTAGGCACTGCTTCTTTAAAATGTTTTTGCAAAGAAATGAAATCTAGTGTTACAGATGTTTTTAAACTTTCTTGTATAACTAACTCCATAGATTTTTTCAGTGTATCCCCTTTAGTTATGCGTCCATCTACAACAGGTGGTGCATGGCGTTTGCCTATTAAGTCAGCTAAGGGGTGTGTATACTCATATTGCAAGCTAGCTTCGTTGAAAGTTTGTTGCTCATCAAAGCCACCATAACCTCTGATGTATGTGTAACATTTAGAAGCATCTTCTTGAACTTTTACATTATTAGCATTGACACCTGCTTTAATGTAATAGTTAGCTTTTCTTTGAACAATATCATATAAATGAAACGTCTTTGTTTTGGCGTTATATTCATATTCTAAGTTATATCTTTCCAAACCTTTTTTGAATAATTCTAAATTAGTGTCGTGGTTACCTAGATTTTCAAATTTGGAAGATGAAACCTTAGCGTGTAATTCATACTTATAACCGGTATCTTTAAAAACTAAATCAAAGTAGCTTTTTCCTGTAAAACTACCATTATATACTTCGTACACCCTTAAATTGTTTAGGTCGTCTAATTCAACAGGACGCGCTTTGATTGTTAACTTTTCCTTTTGACCTACAGTTGTTTTGTCTAACATAACGATACGGTATTCGTTTAGGTCATCAGCACCACCAACGCCTGTAATCGTCCACATTTTAGTAATAGCCCCTATAGCGTCAAATGTAGCTTTGTTTTCTACCATTTCTATTTCTAAGGAGCCATCTTCATTTAATTTCTCGTTTAATTTTGTTTCTACAGGTAGGGATTGCCCAATGCCCTGTAACGTTTTTAATAATATTGGCAATTAAGCAACCTCCTTACAAGTAATATCTTTTGTGTTTAAACGTGATTTTTTGAAGTTTCTTAGTAGTATGGAAAGTATTCCAACCAGGCATTAACACAGGTTGTTGTTTCGTCTTATTGTAATCATCAATGCGTAAGTTATTACGATATACATGAATGCCGTCAAATTTTATAACATCACCGGCTCTCAATTCTAATCCACTTATTTTCATAATGTCACTATGTGTCATATAGAAGTTAAAACCGTCGCTATCATTTTTACTGACATTTTCTCCAAGTGTCATTTCTACAACACTATCTTGGTTGAATTGGTTAATTTCAGCTGTACCACCGTAATATACATCGCCCACTTTAGTGTCATAGAATGTGTATCTACGTTCTTTATGAGATGTGTTGAACGGGTTTTTGTCTGGAATACCCCATTTATTCAAATTACCACTCTCTTTTTCTAAATCTGTACTATACCCAATACTCTCAAAGTATGGTAATTCAATCGTTTCGAAATCTAGGGTGAATTCACCTGACGTTTTAGTAGTATCGAATGACACTTCATTAACTAAGCCAACAAGTATCTGCCTACCGTCAACATATTCTAGTTCAAAAGATTGTTCCTTAGGTTCGAATATATTCTCAAATTTAATTTCACTTTCGGATGCTGCTAATTCTCTAAGATAAAAATGACCTCTTAGCATAGCTTGTATGTTCGCTTTTAAATGAGAAGCATAAGCTATCTTTTCTACATCGTACCTAACAGTCATAGATATACTTTTCTTTTCTTCTTTAGTAGCGTTGTGAAATCTACCGTTAACACGATCAATTTCGTCAAACTTACGTTCATACCCTGCTCCTTTTACATCATAAGAAACAACTCTCAACGCAGTACCAGTAAAGCGATTGTTACTAATACGTAAACGTTCTTTATTTTTGTAAACTTCAACATCATGTAATATCAATTAACAATCACTCCTTTAAAATAATCCGAAACTTGCGTCTTTTGAGTTGGAATCTTCAATGTAAGATTTAATGGCCGGTATATCTGACTCATTACGAACAGTCACATTAACGATAGGTTTATTGTTCTCTTGCATGCTATGACGTACGTCTTTACTCATATGTGCGTTCACATCGCTATTTAATCCACCTGTTAAGTCTGATGTTAAATCAGTGTTTAAATCAGGGCTAAATGCGTTAGTTACATCTTTCGCTAAACGACGACTGGCATTAATAGCACTATTGCTTTGTTCCATAATACCAATACCTAAACCTTGAGAAATATATCCGCCTATACCTCTGAACACACGTGAAGGTGAGTGAATACCTAGTACGTTTTTAGCTGCACTAACTGCTTTTTTAGCGATGTTTGCAGCAGCATTTATAACTCTACTTGCGCCATTCGCAATACCTCGTGCAATACCTGAAGCAATATGCAATCCTGCAGATACCATTTTTCCGAAGAAACTTCTGACTTTGGAAACAGCTCTACCCATACCAGAAGCCACTTGTGATACAACTCTAACAAAACCACTAACCACGCCTTGAACAAATCTACTCATCGCAGAAATGATACTTGAAACCCAACGAGCACCACCAGAAATGATGCGACTTAATGCTTGCATCATTTTTTGAGCAACAGTTGAAACTACACGTGAAAACCAACTTGATACTGTATTCCATATTCTAGTAACTGCACCTGAAATCGCAGACCAAATTTGGTTCCAACTTGTAATATTAGTACCAAGTATTCTGTTCAAAACATTGAATATGAAGTTAGAAATTTGGCCCCAAATTGACAATATGGTATTCCAAATCGTACTCATTACATTAGAAATCGTAGTTTGTAATGTTTGCCAAGCGCCAGAAAAATCTCCGGTAAGGAGCTGTATTAATGCAGTAAACAAACCGAAAATCAATTGCGTAGCAGCTTGTAGTATTCCACCTATCGCAGTGAATACTACTGAAATCACAGTCCAAAGAGATTGGAAAGCAGTTACTAAACCATTGATAAGGCTGATGAATAAGAAGCCGAGAACTTGGTTTGCAACTTGTCCTAACATTTGTAAGATAGGCATAATTGGTTGTAGCGTTTGTTCGATAGACGCTCTGAACTGATTAAACCAGTTAATCACTGTTTTTACAGCGTTCATTATCGTATCTTTAATTGTGTTCCAAGCTTCAACACAAGTTTTTCTGAAATTCTCGTTCGTTTTCCATAACCAAACAATAATACCTATTAAAGCAACGATAACGCCTATGATAGCCAATACAGGCCATGAAATCGCGCCTATAGCTACACCCAATGTTTGGAAAGCACCACTTAACATAGGTAAGATACGCATAATTGTACTAATAGGGCTCATAAGGAGCCTGAAAGCTATTTTTACTAAGTTTAATGCACTTCTAAGTATTTGAGTGTTTCTAGCAAAAGCTAACATTTTACCGATAGCTTGGATTAAACCTACACCGAACACATTAGATAGCATTGTACTTACTGCGATGATTGGTGCTAGTAAAGCCCACAACATACCACCGAGTATCATACCTATACCAACCATTCGAGCTATAGCTGGGTGTGTTTCGAACAACTTAGCTATGAAACCAGCTAATGCTGTTACTACTTTTAATATCACGCTTGCTATTGGTGCCATTGCAGTGCCGAATGCAACCAAAACTCTTACGATATTACCGATTAGATCCATAATGACTGGGCCATTCTCTTGTACATACTGAACAAACTTTTTAAACCCTTCAGATTTACCAACTTGTTCAGACCATTCTCTAAACTTAGCAGTCATTTTAACTAGCCAATCAAAGATATTGGAACTGTTTTGAGCAAATGCTTTCATCAAGTTGCCAATACCCATGAATACATTACCGAATATTTGACCTATTTTAGGTAAATTAGTCTGTGTATATTCAATAAACGACTTAATAGCGTTCTGACCTGCTACACTATTAGCCCAGTTTTGGAACTTCTTACCTAAATTATCTAAGCCTTTAGCAGTCCATAAGAACAATGGACCTAACTGTGTAAACACATTGATAAGTCCGTCACCAAAGCGTCCTGCAGCACTTAATAATGTGTTAAACGTCTTAACGCCTGTTGTATTCATCATATTAAAGAACTTGCTAGCAGTTTGACTGTTTTGAGCCCATTTTAAGACACTCTGTGATGCTTGTTCCATTCCTTTAGAGATACCTGCTAAGAACGGTTTCATACGTCCTAAAGCTACGTTAACAGTATCTAAAGCGTTAGATAACGTATTGAATATTTGAGCTTGATTTTGTTTGATAATACCTTCCCATGTTGATTTAACTTGTTCTAAAGACGCTTGGTATCTTCTTGTTTGCGCAGTAGCTTGTAATGTTCCGTCATTCAACATTTTAATTGCACTTACTGCCATAGCACCAAATGCAAATGCACCACTTGCAGCAATACCAAATGCACCGGCTACTCCTAATGCACCACCAGCAACTACACCTAATGCGTTAGCTACTGCCATGATGGCGGGTACTAAACCAGCTATAATAGGAATAAGACCTTGAAAACTAGCGATTAGCACACCTTTGATTTGTTGTCCAAACACAGTACCAAATGTACGAATACGAGTAGCTAATCTATCCATTTTGTCGCCATATTCGTCTAATGAATCACTTAATGCTCTAGTTAATACTTGAGCTCTTGTCATTCCCCTTGTATCAAAGTTAACTTTTACCGTTTTATCATGTAAGGTTGCAAGCATAGCTTTAGCACCTAGTACAGAACGTTTTAAGGGATTGTTATTCCCTTTGATGTCTACTTCCTTATCTCTTAACTGTTGTAACTTTTCTCTAACTACTGCAATTGCTCGTTTAACAGGGTTGGCGTTTCCGTCTATATCAACGGTATGTTCTCGCCAACGTTGAGCCATTGCTTTAGCAGTATTTAAGGCTCGTTTAAATTTACTTATGTTGGCGTCGACTTGTGTTTCGATTTCATCGGGTATTTCAGTTTTTGCCATACGTTGAGCTTTTCTGATATTCCGTTGGAAATCTGTAATGATCGCCGATATACGAGCCATAAAGTTTTTATTCATGGCTAACCTCCTTTTTGACTAGTATTGCGTAATGAATTCATAAAGCGTCGTGTACCTTGTTTCTGAACATTTCTAATGCGTTTGTTATGTGCTAACTTACGTTCTTTCATACGTTCGTATTCTTCTGACTGTCCACGTACTTCGTATCTTGCACGCTCTAACTGCTTCTGTAATCGTTTAAGTGATTTACCAGCTTGCACAAGACCGTTAGCTTGAGCACCAAATAATAAAGTTTCTTGTTCATCAAGTAACGCCAATCTACGACCTACAACCCAGTCTTTCCATTCATTAGGCGTCAAACTCATTAATTCATCATAAGGAAGATAGCCTATGTATTGACTGGTTATCTGCCGTATTTCTGAATAATCTAGTAAGGTAGCTCGCCCATGATTTCTTTGTAATTGTTCTTCATGAACTCGATACCGTTCTTCGTAGACTCTTTCTCTTCTTCTTTGACCATAGATGGAGCCGAGTTCATTTGTGTCCAGAATAGACGTGATTTCTGCTTGAAAAAACCACTATGATTTAAAACTTGCAATGCACCTTGTAATAATTCGATAGAGTCTTGTTTTTCATCAATAATTTCCATTAGTGTTTGTTCGATATCTTCACGTTTAGGTGCATTTTTACCTAAATAAGCCGTTGCACATTCCCAAAAGTCTGCAATTGCGATTGGATCACGTTCTAAAATGCCGTTATAGATAGCATTGAAACCAGACACTTTAGTTGTTTTACCATTTTCGTCTTGCTCATCTTTAGCAAATTTCTTAGCCGCTTTATCGAATAAGAAAGTCGCTTTAGCTTCGACTTCTTCTCCGTTGATTTCTAATTCAGTAATAGGATTGAATGTATTTTCAGTCATTTTTTTAACCTCTTTCTGTTATTTTGTACAAAAAAATAGAGGGCTTAATGCCCTCGTAAAACTTATGCACCAGCACTAGGTGTACGGTTTTCGTATGAGTCTGTATAAGCTCCCATATCTTCCCATTCAACTGTAGGAGCGGCAGCACTAGGATTGAGCCATTCTGGTGGTAATGAATCAACAGAACCGTCTGCACTGTTAAATTTAACTTTTGCAGTGATTTCGATTTTGTCATCCTCATCATCAAATGACCATTCGTGCTCTTCTACAATTACATAAGCGAAAGTACCGTGATGTTTACCGTCACGTTTCTTAACTTCCCAAATCCATAAACGTAACTGCTTGAAGTTTTTAACTGACTCTTTTAAAGCTTCTTGACCTTTGTCGCCAGGAACACGGTCAACAGTTAACTTGATTTCTTCTTCTACAGAGTTACGACCATAGTCTTTTTTGCCACCTGTAATCATTTCAGCTAAATCATTACTGATTGTGTGTCCACCTTCAGCTAAACTAGCTAACAGAATAGCATCTTCTTCTTTTAGCTTGCTCGCTAAATCTTTGTCAGCGATTTGTAACGCTGCAATATATTTATTCTGCGCCATTCGTTACACTCCTTTGTAAAGTATTGTGTCTGTATTTAAAAATAAGCCGAATGATACCGTGCTTCGTGTACTGATCAATGTCAGTTATCACTTCTTGTGTGTCAATCCGACTTTTAATGAATGAGTAATGTTCGATTTCAAATTCAGTATTAAGTACATGGCCTAAAAACTGAATAATTTGCGCTGCTTCATCACGATTTCTCGCTTGACTATACACGTGTAAGGTTACGCCTACATCTTCAAACATACTCGTTGTCGTTTCTTTATTAGTGACGTTTGTTTCACCCACAACGATATATGGGTAAACAGCGTCTTTTTGAACGCAATCAAAAACCCTACCGCCTAGTTGTTTACTGACGATAGGGTTGCTCTTTAATTTGTTATATATCTTGTTGAACAGATACCGTTCTACTGATACCCACATATCTTAACCACCTTATGAAAAATACTTATTGAAAAACGCTCTACCTTCATCGATTGCAGGTTCCCAAAAAGGCTGTGCATGTTGCCCTTTAGTTGTGTGCCAATGTCCGTCTGCGTCTTTGTAACGCCACGGGATATTCTTTGCACGACTACCACCTGGACCGACTGCGTATATCCCTGTACCGTAGTTGACGTAAACTGCGTACTCACTACCAATATTAATAACGCCTGTTAATCCACCTTTCTTAAAGTCCATAGAAACACTTTCTCTAAGATAGCCGGTATCAACAGGCATGTTACTCACTATTGAGTTGTGAATAATTGTCGTTGTCTTTGCTATACCTTTTTTAGCCCATTTAATTGTTTCTTTCTCGAACTCCTCAAGTTCCTTAACTAATTCCCAATTGCCATATTTAACCTTAGCCAATAGGACACTCTTTCAACCGAGTAAGATTGATTTCTTGTTGTCCACCTTGGTCGACAGGTTCTCCTACTACTTCGTAAGTTTTACCGTTGTATTTGAATAAGTTTTTGTTAGTTATTGGCAGGCTGTACGGCGTATATAGGTTTCTGTCGTATGATTGGTTCATTTGATGAAACTTGAGTTGTTCAGATGAAGTAGGCGTATCCATAAAGCCTTGTATTGTTTTTTCGCTCTTAAAGCGCTCTTGTTCACGTGGATACTCTCCTACAACCTCTCTTGAACCTAATTCGATTGTGTGAGGAAACTCATTTAATGGATTAAACATGATAACCAGTCCAACGTAAGCGTCTAAATGGTTTTAGGTAACCGTACGTTTCTTTAGGTAGATCAGTAACGAATGTGTAGCTTACAGTTCCCATAGTACGTGAAGAAATATTGCTAGTCGTACCTTGTTTAATACAATTAGCAATAAATTTCTCTACGTTACTAGGTAATGACTGTCTATCGAATGTTTGATTACAATATTCTTCTGCTACATTTAGATATTTTTCAATAAGTAACTCTATTGTTTCATCGTTAGAAGTATCATCAAGTGAAAGATTATTTAATAATTTAACGTCTTGTGCGTTCATTACTTAACACTTCCTAATGCTTCAACGAGTTCATCTTTTTTCATACTAGAAAAACCCTCTATTTCACGTTCTTTAGCGAGTTCTCTTAACTCAGATACTTTCATACCTTTTAAGTCTTTATCGCTCTCTACACGTTCAATAAGGGGCTTGTTCTGGCGGTTTTCTTTTGTGGATAGTTCAGTTAATCGCTCATCACTTACATTTAAACCTTTACGAGGGAACGGATCTCCAACGTTATATTCGTATTTGTTATCTTGTAAGTCTGTGAAATACTCGATTACTTTATACATACGTCACTACCTCCTTTTATGCACCTGAGTCTGTAGTTCCAGCACCTTTAGTTACCTTAACTGCTTTAGATTCGTCATATAAGTATGCTACATAGTGTTTATCACTGTATAAAGCAGTTGTCTTAGTTGAAGGATCACGGTCAGTTTCTAAGAAGAAATCACGTTTAGTGATAAGTTTAACTGCACCACGTTTAGCTAAAATAGCTTCGCCCTCATCTAATTTCTTAGAACGTACAATAACTGCACCTAAAGCTTCACCAAATGCACCTTTAACGATAATGTTATCGCCTAGTTCAGTCGCACGAGTGAAGTTTGCAGAAGCACTAGAACGTAACTTGCCAGCGTCTTTAGGGTTAATGAATAATACCATTGGTTCTAAATCTTCATCGTCAAATGTATCAATAGCAGCTTCTAAACCTGCTAATGTACCAATGTCTGCACTCACTGTTAATTTTGTGCCTCGTAAAGCTTCTAATACGTCGTTATCTACTTTGTTAGCAATAGCTAAACCATGTTGACGTACTGCTTCTCCTTGTGGATCACCATAACCAGATAATAAAGCTTCATCAGTGATATCAGTACCTTTACCGATTTTATGAATTTTAGCTTCACGTCTGTTAGTTTCGATTTTGTCTACAGGAATTTTTTGCCCTTCAGGTACTACTGTAGCGTCACCACTGTAAACAAATGCAGGGAAAGTTAAAGTGTCGCCAGGTTGTCCTACTAGTGTGCTGTCGATGTCTGCGAATTGCGCAAATCTCAACTTCTTATCTAATTCTGCTTGCATCATAGGTGCTAATACTTCTGGAACGATTTGTGTACTTTTAGTTGTTGTTCCTTGTGCCATATGTTATAACCTCTTTTCTAATTGTTTATTAGAGCGTCGTATGTTTTTCTATCATTCATAAATAGATCAGTTCTTTCATCTACGCTCATATTGTTGAACTGCTCTTGTGTTATTCCGCCAACAACACTTTTTCCGTCATTCGGCGTACGTCCACTTGGTTTAGATTGTTCAAACAAATGCTCATTCTCTTTTTTGAACTCACTCATGTAATCATCTAACCCTTTAACATTTCCGTTGTCGTCTACTTCTAAATTACCTTTATCGATTAGTTTGATTACTTGTTCAGGTTTAATTGCTTTTTCTTTAGCTAAAGATACTTCGATAGCTTTATTTAACTGAACGTCTTTGAGTTTTTGATCGTAGTTGGCGTTTTGCTCTTTATATTTTTCTAACTCTTGTTTAAGTTCATCGTTATCACCAACATTATTTTTGAGTTCTTCAATTTGATTATCACGATTTTTAATTTCTTCGTTAGCAGTGTCTAATTGTTCTTTTAGTGAATCAACTTTCTCTGCCTTCTCTTTATATGATTGCAAACCTTCATGATGTTCGTCGATAATCTTTTGAATAGCATCTTCTTCGACACCTAAACCACGTAAAAATTCTCTTTTCATTATTACTACTCCTCACATTTTTTATTACGGTGGTCTTATCCACCATGAGTTTGCACCTTTTAACGCCTTGAGCATTTTTGGGCATAAAAAATAGCCGACACATTTTAGTGTTAGCTAGAATAAGTTAAAATTTGCATTTTCAGCATTACTTTTATTAATGTGATTTTTAATTTGTTCTGTGTTAGCTTCGTTGCTTATTCCTACCTTTACAACTGATCTATCGTTCTTTAATCGGTTAATTTCTTCATATAGTTGTTTGATACGCTCTAATTTCTCAATTGCTTCATCAGCGTCAATATTAACCTTTACGTTAAACTCCATCTAAACACCTTCTTTATACTTTCTTCTTTCTTCACTACCGTCTGAGTGAATAACAAGAATGTAATCTTTTAAGAAATATAACTTAATTAAATTATCTTCGCTCATAATCAGACACTACCTTTCCGTTTATTCTTCTCCCACTCTCTATAGTTAGTGAAAGGTATTACGCCATCTTCTTTAGTTCTCATCGTTGTAGGTAATTCATCTTCGTCTATGTAATAAAGAAGCTTACAACGACAATTGATGTTCTCTTTTGCACTAGCTACACCTACAAATAACTTAGGTGCAGGACCTACACAACCACTAGAATGAAAGTTATCTTCAATATCGACTGAAGTGCCGTCTAAGTGTCTATGTGTATCACGTGTGCGTGTGTCTTTAGTAGCATACCAACATTTCTTCATATCGAGTCCGTTATCTTTAGCTACCATTGCGCTATCTAATCCAGCTTGTGATAATGCACGCCCTGTTTCTGTACGTGCTACTCTTACTGATTGAGCCTTTGCCATTCCTAAGTCATCTCTTAACGCTTTAGCTATCTTAGAATAGCCCTCTCCACTCATAATGCCTTGTGTGATATGCATACGAATACGCTTCAATGTATCATCACGATGTTTCTGTAGTGTAGGTACTAACTTGATAAACTCAATAGGTTGTTCAATTGCCGTCTGTATTGTCTGCGAAGTAGGTATATCAAAGTTCATTGACGTTTGACTTGCTACTTCATACAAAAATAGGCTCATCATGTACTTTTCGATATAGACGTTCTGTTGCGACTGTTTGATAGCCTTAGCGACCTCTCTGTAGTCTTGCGACAACATTTGACCTATACGATTAAGTTCTTTGTTGAGCCTGTTGTATTTATTGAATTCAGTCCACGTCACTTGTGGTTCATCTCTATCGTATTTTTCATACATATTCGCAATAATCTGTTTAATTTCTTTCAAACGTTTAGCAAATAGAGTTTCTATTTCTTTGTCAGCTTGATTAATCAGTTTATCGATGTAATTGTCGATGTCATTCTGGTTGGTTATTTTCGGATTGTCTTTGTTGCTCGCCATTCAATCCCTCCTCAATGTCAGGGAGTTGTTGATTGAGTTCTATATTTTCTTGTTCTATTCTCTCCATTTCAGCTACAGGATCTTCAACCCAAGCATGATTAGAAAGAATAGTTTCTTTAGATAATAACCCTGTAGAATTCATAGCGATTTGAGAGTTTTCTAACTCATTAACCATTACATTGAAGTTGAATGTAATCTCGATGTCTTGCACTTTCACATCTAATCTGTAGAAGTCGATAATGTACTGCAATAACTCTTGTAATGCAGTAAGTGTTTTATTCTTCAATTTATTAGCTTTTAAGTCTAAGTTACTGTACATAAACTTAAGCGCAATACCACTAGGGCTATTACCAAACTTATCTTGTTGGAAGTCTACACCTTGCCCAAACTCTATAATGTAATCACGTAACATTTTCGTGTATTCCTTAACAGAGTCGATAGGCACTTCTACTTTGATAGTATCTACACCGGAACCACTTTCCCCTGCAACACTAATTGCTTTGTAGTATTTAAGGTTATGCATGAAGTCTTTCATATCTTCACCTTCATAACCTTTTAAGATATAGATTAACTCTACTGATTCATCAAAAGTGTTTTGTGTATCAGATAATCGCTTATCTAACGCGTCTATGATTGTCTTATACATGAATAAGTCAGATACTTCTTGTGGGTTGTTCTTGAACGGAATAAAAGGAACACGCCCCCAACTCATCAATTTATTACCTTGATAATAATGAGGTTGTATATGATCATCACTACGATAGAAATCAGGGATAAGTTGTCCTTCTTTCAACTCATAGAACGTTACATCATCTTCAGTCCAATATTCAACACGTTCTGCTCCGTCTAATTCATACACACGGATAAATGCTTGTAGTTCATCTCTTTCTTTATTAGTCCAAATAGGGATAGCTTGTTCTGCAGGCACACGAAACGTTTTAAACTCTCCCTCTTCATCTACATAAGGTTGAACCCATTCGATACCTTTATTACTTGCAGCAGTTAATATATCTACTAACTTGTCATCCCACTTGTGATTAAGTGTATGTTGTATTTGCTTTAATGCTTTGTCGTTATCTACACCAAATGTCACTGGATTAGCTACTGCATAAGCTACTTTCTGGTCTACTAAGTTTTGATGATAGTTTGTGTACATGCGCCAGTCTGGTTTAGTTTCGTCATAGTCGCCGTTCACATCTCTTTTGGGAGGAGCGTCTAGTATATCCGGATGATGATTATAATATCTTTCGCCCATTGTAATATTGTCTATATTCTCTTTATGCTCTCTAACTAAGCGCAATATCATTTCTTCTTGCGTTTCGTACTTCGGTTTGATTTGTTCTACCACTTGTTCGTGATATGGTTTGTCCCATGGCCAGTTAATGCTAATCACCTCGTTTACGTAAGTATGCTAAGTTTATTCTGCCTCATGTCACGCTCTAGGGCGTATCTAGTGGCGTCAATTGTATGGTCGTTTTTATCTTCTAATTTAGGAATAATATCTCCATCTTTATCAGTTTGATAATCTATGTTTTCAAATTCCCTTGCGATATTCGGTGTACGTTTTGGATCTATTATGATAGCTTCTAAATCAGATAACCATTGTTCACCATATTCTCTGCTATCAGGCCCTTTTTTAACCGGTCTTACTTTTTTCATGCCATGTTCTCGCTTTAATTCAGCTATTGATTTAGGTTCGGCATGGTCAGCGTAAATGTCGTCTGACTGATATTTTCTTTTCCACATTTCGTTTGCATATTGCCTATTACTAATCTGAACACCGTAATATTCATCGATAGCGTAAATAACCCGTTTCTTTTTATCATAATGCCAACGGACAAACGCTAACGGATCGTCAGCATATCCAAAGTCAAGGCCATTCCTTATGTTGTCAAAACCGTCAATCATTTCTTGGGGTATCGTTTCTATTTGTAAGTTATTAAACGGTACAACACCACTACCAATCGCTTCGCCCATATATTCCCAACGATAACGTTGTTCGTTGCGTTCTTTCGCACTCTCTGCCTCTTGTATGAATTGTTTAGATATAAAAGGGTTATCTAAATACGTTGAATGATGTACGAATGTGTTATCCGGTTGGAATGAGGTTTCATATTTTTTATTAACCCACGATTGTTTTCTCTTAGGCGGGTTATAACTAAAGAAAAACTTGTAAAATAATCCGTCATCTAATTCACCACGTAACATAGAGTTAGTAATTGTAGTAACTTCATCTTCTGTCTTAAATTCTGCTAACTCCTCTATCCACATGATAGAAAAAGGGAATCGACTATCTTTTAACGACTTTAATCGTTCAGGGTTCTGTGCCCCTCTAAAGATAATTCGATTCCCTCTAGGTACATATGTGATTTCCATTGGCGACACTTTAACTTTAAACAGGTGTGACACCTTTTGTTCTTCTATCGCCCACTTGATTTGTTCAAATACTGATGTAGCTAATGTATTATCCGTCTTACGTACTACAACTGCATTCATAGGATAGCGCATGATTAACTGTGTAATGATAATAGATATATCAGAAGACTTACCACTACCACGTCCACCTTTAGCTACTATGTTGAGTTTCTCTTTGTCTTTAGTAGCTTTCCACAGTCCATGAAAGTGTTTAGGGATTAAATCAGCTAAATCTAATACTAATTTACTCATCTATACACCTACTTAATGGAATCTATGAAGTCCGGCGTTATCGTAGCATTTACATCTTGTACATCTGTAAACAACTTATGATGTTTACCTAGCAATTCCAACGCTTTATTTTGATCACTTATCTTAGGTGGTTTTTTAACCAACTCTACACTTTCATCGTAAACTAGATTATGTTTTTCTGTTGAAGGATTAATTTTATATATACCCTTTTTCGTTACAACTGGCTCAATTTCAACCGTTTCTGCTCTAGCTGTTCTGGTTAAACGATACAGCACCTCTTTACCGCTCATTATTTGTTCATCAAAGAGTTTATCTTCTACCCCCTTGATGTAACTTTGTATTTCATCATTCTTCAACATTCTTTGCCCTTGTGAATATGCTGTTTTTTCACTATATCCTGCTCTAATAGCTGATTTAGTGGCGTTACCATAATATTCCGTTCCAGGTATAGCGTAGGCTTCAGCGAATGTCTTTTGTCGTTTGTTCAGTTCGTTCATCGTATATTACCACCTACTCTCACGGTTAAGCACCTTTGTTTGACGTATAAAAAAAGACACCGCATAAACAGTGCCTAATGATTATGTTTTGTTATTTATTTGAGTTTATGTACTCATGTCACATCTCTATGTCACATCAATACATAAAAAATAAGTTACCCGTGTGTTCTCACGGATAACTAATTAAGGGAGGAGAAAAATTACATGTCAAGTATTCATATCATCGTATCGGAAGCCGTGTTGTAAGATTCAATAAAACTACCCGCCACTCTGACGGATAGTTAAGTAATCGGATGCGCAACGTCTAATCAAGGACGATAAACACTTATCCAATCACTTCAATATTGAATACCCCACCATAGTGCGAAAGGATAAACACTATGTCTTGTGAGGTAATTCTTACAATATCATAATACACCGATTATAAACGGACTTACACACTTCAAAAGTCCACCCTACACATAACCTATGAATTCTGCCAATCTATTTATCATCGCGTCACGTCGTCTTAATATGCTCGTCTTACTTGTACCGAAGTAGTCAGCTATATCCTCCCACTCACTGCAACCAATCGGACATTCCCAATACCTCAAGCGCATTAAGTCTTGTGTATCTTCGTCTGATTCATAAATGAGTTTATCTACACCTTTTACAATGTTGCGTAAGTTGTTATAACGATTGTCGCTTAACTTCTTAATTGATTCTCTCTCAATAGGATTGCCTGGTATATTACTCTTACCTGCGCCTACATTCTCGGGTTCGTGGTTTTCTAGTAGTTCATACTCTCTTACTTTTAACTCTCGTCTGTAGCGTTCTATGTTCTTGATATAATCTTCTAACTTCTTTATATCATGTCGTTCAATCGTTATCATACTTACCCTCCATTCCTTTAGTTTCCTTTTTTATTAATTCGCTTTTTGTATTCTTCGTACTTTAAATTTTGAAAATCATTACCGCCGTCATATTCATCCATTTTACTTAATATACTTTCTAAAGCTACAATTTCACCGATTTTAACATGGGTACTACGGTCTTTATCGTTTTGCATCATCAAAATTAAATTAAAAACTAAAGTCTTTAATCTCATCCACTTAGATTTATAAAACATCACTTACCCTCCATTCTCTAACTTATCTTTAAGTGTTTTAATCTCATACTCTTTTACTTCCAACTGATGTTTTAGATCATTCTGTTCAAGTATAGAGCCAAATAGTAGTAAAACTAATATAATGATTGCTATTACGCCCCACATTGTTTGACCACCTCTAAATTAGGTTTGTGTTCTAGTACACGTCCGTTAAAACTACATGCATCTTCTTTAGCTGAATATAAATCGTCGTAAGATAAAGCTTCAAATACATTGTCAGTGATTATGCATGTGTTTCCATAACTACCTATATATTTTTTCACTAAATATACTCCTTTTTTTAACTCAACCACGTATTTGCCTATGTTGTTTTTATTATCCTTATTTTTCAACCAAGATACCTCTCTTTCTAAATGTAACTTATCTAATTGCAATCCATGTTTATCTTCCTGTAACTCATTAACTCTTTTCTCTGCTTTAATCCACTTATATATAGCAAAAATACACAGTACTAACACAATTATTACCGATGAAAAACTTATCCAAATCACATTAATAACCTCCTAAAATCCCAAAATATAAAAAGTGTAAAAATAGCAAGATAGAAAGTAAAAACATGGTAACGGAAAACCCAATCGTTACATATTCCTTGTATTTAATTCCTTCAACAAAAAGATATATTATAAATATCTCCATTAAAACAAAGACTATAGACAATGTTATAATTGTAATCATATATATAATTTCACCCAATATTTAATAACCTCCGTATATGCCATTTAAATGAGCGTGGTCATTCTCGTCAAAGTCCTTAGGCACTTCCACCTCATCATTTGCAGTTAACTTATAGTACAACTCTCTACCAATCCATTTACCTAACTCGTACATTGCGATAGTGAACCATATCTTTAATATGCGTTTAATCATCTAAATCATCTCCATGTTCGATATATTCTATAACGTGTTCCAACGCTGATTTATAAGTAAGTGTTATTGAATCTTCCTGCTTTGATTCTTCAATATCGCTAATTACACTTTTTAATTTTCCAATTACTTCTTCACTACTTTTCATTCCGTTCACTCCTTATCCCAATCTTTCTTGCAAACGATATAGTTTTCTAAGTTGTAATCTATCGTGCTGACTTAATATACGCTTTGCTTTCTCTTTCTCTGCTTCCTTATCCTCTGCCTCTACCAACGTCATACATTCATTCTCTCTAGGTTGTTCTACATCTACATACACATTACCTGTATCGTCTTTAAACTCTCTAATTAGGAATTGTTTCACGGTATCATCAACTCACTCTTTCTAATCGTTTTTGATAATATGGCAAAGTATCATAGAACTCTCTAGCCTCTGTTTTCCAATAAAATCTTTTGCCGTGTGACTTGCCATTATCATCAACCCATACTACGTTCCATTCACTCATGCTAAATGTATCTGAAAGTCCTTTAATAAGTCCTAACACTCCCACTCACTCCTTACCTAGTATTCTTTTAATCTCTGCTACTATGTCTTTATTCTTTAAGGTCTGACTCTTTGATGAACGTTCCATTGATTGTCTTTCCTTTTCTTCCTTTGATTTCGTCATAAGCAAATTGTAAACACTCCTGTAACGTCATATCATGTTGTTGTGCTAATATGATTAATGTAACGACTGTATCGCCTATACCGTCTTTTAATGCCTCTAAATTACTACGTGATAATGCTGCGCCGACTTCTCCTGCCTCTTCATAAAACTTCAACGCTTGTCTATCCGGATTGCCATTGTGCAAATCTTTATCCTTACTCCATTGTTCTACCTGTTTAATTAATTGATCTACTGTTAATTGATTAGTCATTTATTGTTCCTCCATTTTCTACTAAACTCTTTGAATTACTTTCCACTATTTTGTCGTACAACTCCGCCTTGCGATATACTTCGTTAAGCTCTTTGATTAGTAAACACCCATCGTGTCCTGTAAAAGCTGTAGATGATACTATGCAGCGTTGGATAAACTCTCTATTGTCCATTGCAAGCCTCCAAATCACTTAATAAATTTTGGAACTCATGCGTTCCGTCTAGTTGGTCCATGTATTTTAAATCTCGATTTAATTCGTTTTCACTTACCATTGCGTTAGCTATTTGAAACAACTGATATTGATTGTTTGGTGTTATTATTTGATTTACTGAGCGATGTACTTCCACATATTCTTTTAATTTCTTCTCTTTCAACTTTATCCATAAACTTTTATAATCTTTATCTTTCATTATCTGCACGCTCCTTAAAATTTATAATCACATGACAGATGTTTTGAAATATTGCATCCGGTTCTCTATCTTTTAATGTCCCGTTAACGATTAAATCATCTATCTCATCAAACGCCTCTGCCTTCTTTTTAATTTCTGCCATATCATTGATGAGTTCATCACGTTGTTTCTTGTATGAGTCACGTTCATCTCTGAACTTCCACCAATCACTACGCGGATAGCTTTCGTCTAAATCTAAGTCTTTATTCCTGATAAATTCTAATAATTGTTCTTTAGTTATTTCTGCCATTCCTATCCCTCATTCCATTTAGAATTCTCTTTCAAAAGCCCTGCTTTTCTTAACTCATCGTTTAAGCAATATTTCCCGTCCTCGTACCATACATTAGCTAGGTATCTACCAAATACATCGCTCTTGTATGTCTGAACGTATATATCTTTGTTTTCTACACATGATCTAGTTAATACTGTTGCCTCTTTATAATTCTCTTGTCCTCTCTCTGGCGTATCGACACCTAGCAAACGTACGCGACGTTTAGCATAGGTATCAAAGCCACAGTCCAGTAAGATATCCAAAGTATCCCCGTCAACAACATTGGTGCATGTTGCTTTGTATGTGTATAAGTTGTTGATGTCTATCGTAAACACTCCTTAATCTACTAATTTTCCGTTTTCCCATATTCGAGTTATAGTTGAATCATCATTCAACATATAGAAAACTTGCGGTCTATATCTGGTAATAGACAATCTTTCGTTTATGCTAGTGTTATAGAAAACTGAAGTGTGTGGTATATTTTTATCAATAATAACTATTTCTACTAAATTATCAATTTCAGTTTTTTCTGTAACTTCTTTTTCGACTTCTATACGAAAATTAGTTTCAGGGTATATAAAATTTTTATTATCAAACGTAATACTTCCTAAACTACCAACGATAACCTTTGTTGATCCGTCTTTCGCTAAATATTCTTTAGGTTGATAACTTGTGTTTTTGATATGATTTATTAACTCTGCAAAATCAAATTCCTTTGTCACTTTAATTTTAACCATTCATAATGCACTCCTTATTTATTGATTAGGTAATCCGTAACTCATTAACTCGTTATATAATATGTCATCTTGTAATTCACTTATTAAATTGCTTACTTCTTTATGCGTCATAGCTTTTATTTCTTTACGACTATAATCGGTAAGTGACGTTTGTCCTTGCAAACTACAAACGTATTCAACTTGTTTATCTGTTGCCATTCCTTATACACTCCCTGTTCTTTTTAATATCGTTTTCACTAACTTTCATCGTCACTCTGTTTCCTGCTATCTTAACCACAAAGCCTTTAACACCTAGCTGTCGTAACTCCTGTTGTATCTCTGTAGGTGTCTTGCCTTGTGTGTTGTATCTGTATCGTTGAGATACCGTATCACTTAGTAGCATTTATTTTGTCCTTAACTTCTTTTTGTTTGTTTAATAATTTAACAAAGTTGATTCCTGCTTTAGTTAAGTTACGATCAGTTGAAGTTAAATTAAGTTTGTTAATACGTACTAATTCTTTACGACTTACCAATGCTATATTTTCTTCGCTACAGTCTGACCTGTTTTGATTCAAATGTATTAAACAATATCCTTTGGGCACAGGTCCGTGCTTTTGTTCCCATAAATAATGTGTGTATTGTTTCCAGCATTCGTTTTTAGAACCTCGTTTTTTGATTTTTATAAACTTATAACCGTCAGTAGTGGTTTTTATCGTTCCTAAAGGAAATGTGTTATCGGGCACTTGTCCTTTCTTAAATTGAGTTTCAGCGCTTCTACCTCTGGACGGAAAGCTTTTACCTTTGTTCCAAGAAGGCACACCTTTTTTAAACTTACAATCAACCCCACTTCTTATCCTTTTTCTCGAACAAAAACCTTTCATTTTATCTGTAGTAACATCAGTGCCAAACTCCTTATTAAACATTTCCGTCATTTCTTTCTTAGTTTTACCTTTGATGTTATTTCGAATATATTTTTCATGCTCATCAGTCCATACATGTCTCATGGCTATTACTCTCCTAACAACTTAGGCATTTCTGATTCTGCGTCTAATTTTTCATCTTTAAACTTTTGTGCTTGCAGCACTAAACTGCCGTTATTAATGATATTTTGAGCTACTTTAGAAACTGCACTAGATCTTTGTAACTCCTCTTTTAATTCTTCGCCTTTTAAATCTTCATCGCTTAATCTTTCTAATTGTGCAAATAAATGATTGTTTAAATCTGTCAATGTGTTTCTCATTTCATTAACCCTCCCATTTTTCAAATGCTCTGTTCAGGTACCAACGCGCTTTGTCTAAATCTTCTTTTCCGTTCTTACGATTAGCGCGACTGATATACTTAATTGCGTTACCAATAGCAAATGCTAACTCTGGTTTGTAATCTTTAGTGACCTGCTCTATGAAGTCTATGATTTCTATATCTCCATACGTGTAATGCGTTGGGCGGTTAACCTTGTCATCTAATGTCTTTTTAGTTCCTTCATTTCCATTAGGTAATGAGTAAAAATCATAACAATCATCAATAGTCCAAGTTCTCCCGTCAATTGCTTCTACATCAGCAACCCATTTATCTATATCAAGACTTGCCTGAACTAAACGATAAACATTTTTTATTTGCACTGTAATTTCAACACCGTTAACTTCTTGGATTCTGATTCTATCGCCTATAATCAAATCTTTAATACTCATGATCTAACCACCTTTCTAGGAAAGATGTCATTCTCCATAAGATACGTGCACCATTTACCACGAGAGTGTTTTTGATTTACTGTGAATAAATGTGGTTTCTTACGTCTTAGGTCCAATTCTTTTTGTCGCTCTAGTCTTACCAACCTCATTCTGTCCTCGTGTTCTAATTGAGATAGTCGTTTTCTCTCTTTCGTTTCTGTGTCTTGTTCGTTATAATCTTCGAATAAAGCTTCTTCAGGACTATAGCCAGAATACTTAATGCGTCTTACAATGAGCTTCCAAGGTGTACCTGTGCATTCAGCTTCGTGTACATCTTCTACTGGTAATAAGTGTTTTTGCTCTTTAGTTCTGACAACGTAATATAATTTATTGTTTTTAAATTCAACAGTTCTATTTCTTGCTAATTCCATTTACTCCACCTCTAAATCATCTATGTCTATATCGTAATTCAATACATCTCTCGGACTTTCTAACAATTGTTCTATAAAATCTTCTATTGCGTCAGAAGGTGTTTGACCTTTTTCAACTGGAACAAACGCATTAACATGACCTTTAATCGTAAAATCTAATCTCGTTTGAACTTCATAGCTATTCATTTATCTGACACCTCTTTCTTCTTTTTCTTTCGTCTAGCTTTTAAAAGTTCTTCGTACGTTATCCACTCTTGCCCTGTGTATTTAGGTGCTTTACATATCCATGTGAGTGGTATTTCTCTGTTTTGATATCTGAATATCTTCGCTTTCAACTTCGCTACTTCTGTTGGCATACCTTTGACGTCAATCACTTCAAGCAGCTTGTTTTCTTTCCATAATGCAAAGTCGGCTATATATTCTGTTTTACGTTGGTTATCAAACTTAGGTAGCAACTCATATCTAGGTTGTAATTCGATATGATCATATTCCTTGCCTAAGTTACGTTCTAAATGCTGGTAGAAGTCGCATTCAATTTTGCTATCGAACACTACACCTTTATATTCAACTTTTTTAGAATTGTATTTACTCAAAGTTCCACCTCAAAATAATAATTCGTTAATTGTCATTTGCTGTTGTAGTTCTTCTTTTCTGAATAGCTTGTGCTTACGTTTCAGTTTTTCTAGCTCATCTTTCGTTACCGTTCCTGAAAATGTGTTTCTAAAGTGTATGCCTGCATAGTTACCTAGTTTGAATGTATCTTCTCCTAACGGCGTCACACTACACATCTCCCAACCGTCAATTTGATACAACATGTATTGCTTTTTAAGTCCGTCGATAAGTCCCATTAGGACACCTCCGTTATCGCCTGTCTGTTGCCTTTTTCTTCCAATTTGTCATTGATTAACTTGATAAGTGCAGTTTGATTACCACTGCACCAATCAATCATTTTTTGAGCATACACATCGGAACACTCAAGTATTTGCATAACATTCTCTTTCGTTACCATGCGTCACGCTCCCTGTAATCATCGCCTAGTACCTTTACAGTCCTAGCGTTATGTTTCATTCTCGAATTGATCCGTTGCCAATTCATATTTTGATTAAGTTCTTTATCACTAAAATTTGTAGTGAAGATGTTATTCTTACCTACTCTGTTATCTACGATTGAAAACAGTTTATTTAATGTGTGTTCAGTGTTCTCTACACCTATATCATCAAGCACTAGTAAATCTATATTGCTTAGTAGTTGTACAAGTTCATCTGTTGTTTCTTCAGCATTCTTGTTATATGTTGCTTTAATACGCTCCATTAACATTGGAATGTGCATAAAAGCCACTGAATATCCTTCGTTTTTAATTGCTTTAGCTATGGCATACGCTATATGGCTTTTTCCGGTACCGTATGAGCCTTGTAATATTAAAGACTTGGGTTTGTCTATCGAGAATGTTTTAACGTACTCTATGGCCGTTTTTTTAGCGTATACTTGCTTTTCGTTCTGGGGTTTGTAATTATTTACAGTCGCATCTTTTAATGAGCCATTAACTGTTGATTGGCTAAAAATACTGTTGATATATTTTTGTTTTCTTTTTCGCTCTGCTTCTTTACCAGCTTTTATCATTGAACAGTCACAACCATGTCTGAACTCATGTCCATTATTGAATTTGTAGTAGTCATAGGTATTACCACACTTACTACATTTAAGGTTGTGCTCCTCTTCTACGATGTTTTTACTAGGTTTGATATTTCTAGCTAAACTTTCCATTGATTGCATTTATAATCACTCCTAGTCCCAATAACTCTCGTCGTACTTCATACGTTCTAACTGATCCATGCCACTAGGTTGTAATTCTTGGTTAAGGTAACCCTCAAACTTAGTACCGAATAACGTTTCAGGTCTTAGGTACTTCTCCATATTTGTGCCTTTCCACTCGGCAACTTTGTTGTCTATAACCCTTTTAAAGTCATCTAGTGAAAATCCCTCATCAGTTCTTGCTCGTATGACTGTTTGATTCTTCTTAGTAGTAGATTTGTAATTCTTACCTGTTTGTTGGTTAAGGTAGTCGATTACATCTTTGTAAGGATACGCAGTCGGGTTACCCGACAATGTATTTATTCTATTTATATTATTATTACTTGTATTATTAATACTTGTATTATTCTCTTTGACATTTGCGTCAATAGGGGTATTGACGGAATTATCAATAGGGGTATTGATTTTTACGTCAATAGGTATTGACGATTGCGTCAATGGGTACATCTTCCTTTGTTTGACTTCGTTACCATTTTTTATTATTTCTATTTTTAGATAACCGTATTTGTTAAGGTTTGATATTCTTCTCGAGATAGTCTCTTTTACTACTTCATATAACTTTGCGAAGTAGCTATTCGTTGCTGTACAATAACCGAACTTATTACTTAAAGATGTGATTTCTGCAAACAATAACTTTTCACTATCAGTTAACCGATTATCATATCTTACGTTCGCTGTGATAATTGAGTAGTAACTAGGTTGTTCATTCATCATCAGCACCCTCTTTCAGCGCTTTAATTTTGTTTGGTATCTCCCAGTTAGATATAAATTATTTGAGTTCATCTGTCATAGAAACGTTGTTTAGTTTAGTCTCTTCACCGAATAAAAATACAGAACACTTATTGAAAGCTAGGGCAGCTTGTTCTTTATTATTAAAATTGCCTATAAAAAATTCATTTTTACGATAATTAATCCTTGCACCGATTTTATTTTTGTTAAGAAATATCCCGTAATATTCAGTTCTGTTATTTCTTCTTTTTTGACGATCTTTATATGTGGTATAATCTCTGTGAGTTCTATCATCTTTCCCTATCTTGTTTAGATAACCATTGCCACCCCAATACTCCATAACAGCATTGTTATATGCGATAGCTGCTTCATCTTCAGACTTATAACTACCTAAATACTTTGATTTCTCATCTACTTTTATAAAAGCAATCCATTTTTTTCGATTTTTTCTCCAAGTAACACCCTTATATTTAGAAATACTTTTATAACTTGGTCTTGACCATCTAGAATGATTCCCTTTATTTGACAAGTTATCTTTTGTGAAATTATTATTTTTTTCTTTTTGGAACGATTTTTCTTTTATAAAGTTTGTCAAACTAACCCTTTTTCTATCTGGTAAAATAGTTCCAATCATTCTCGTATTATCACTATAATCTTTAAACCAAGTATGTTGATTCACTCTTTCGTAATCTTCATCATCTACGAATATTTCTTCTCCATCTTGTAAAAAAATTGACTTAACCATATATCTCACTCCCCGTACAATAGCCATTCAGGTGTTGTTTTGAATATGAATGCTATCAATTTTATTTTTTTAAGATTAGGAATTCTTTTGCCTTCTTCCCATTGTTTTATACAGAAAGGAGAAACACATAAGATTGAAGCGAATTCGTTTATATCAAAATCTCTTTGTAATCTTATTTGTTTGATTCTATTAGCAATTTCTTTCTTATTTTCTTTAGTTATTACTCTCGAATTCATTTTTAACTCCTTTCAACATTTTGTTTAATCGTTCATCAACTTTGATCCAACTGTTTTGTAATTGGTAATATTTGTTAAAACTGTCTATCCCCATTTGGTGTTGCGTTGTATGATGTTTACGACATAACGCTAAAACATGCTTATCGTAGTGGTCTATCTTGTTCCTGTTCATACCTCTACCTACTGTTTCAAGGTGTGCTAGGTCTGAATTGGATTTGCCACATATAACACAATGTCTAGTGATAGTTGCCCAATAAAGATAATTTTTATCTTCTTTCATCATTTCACTTGTTTTGTAATTAAGTGGTATTCCATTAGTGAATATCCATTCGAACATTACATTTATAATTTGTTTAGCAATTGTTCTTGTACAATCAGCTAATGAAATTCGCTGTTCATATCCATATAAGAACTTCACATAGTCTTGGAACATTTGTCTCATATAATCTCTAGGTTGCCCTGTATGCACTTCTATATCGTTACATAATGCGAATATCAGCCTACGTTGTTTGCCAGTGATAGAATTTGGATCTATCACTGAACAATCAACATCAACAGGCTGGCCTATATTTAATAAATCAATAGCTTGTTCTGGCACTTCTATACCAGTAATTACAACATCATACAAACCATCTTCTCTTTGGTTATATTTGATAATCTTCGACACTTATATCAACCCAATCAGAACGGGAGATCTGAATTTTGTATATCAATAGGTTCATTCGCATTCGCAAAAGGATTGCTATTGTCATTAACACTTGGTTTGCCTGATTGCTCATTACCTTCGTTTTTCTCGTTCTCTTTAATCCCAACTTTTTCATATACTGGATTTCCATCAAATTTCCAAAAACGTTTTAAAACTGTGTTCCATTTTTCTGTGTAGTCATTATATTTACGTTCAAGTTCAATATTAATTGGTTTTTCAATTACATCCCTTTCAGTAAAGCTGAATTGTCCGTTATTATCTTGGATTCCTATTGATTTTAAGAATGTGTATAACCAGTTTTTAGCGAAATCATTAGAAGTATCGCCATTAGCGTAGTGAGTGAATTCTCCTTCTTCTTTATGTGCGAATGTGATCGCTAATTGCGGGTGTCCATTCTTACTCTCTTTGCTTTCGAAGTTTTTAACTTTCACACTGTATTGTCCTGGTTGCATGTAGTTACCTAATTCTTGTGCGCCTTGTAAATTTAAATTAAAGTTCATAATTAATTACCGTCCTTATTAGTTATTTTTAATTTCCATTTCTGATTGCTTGTACTACGTCCGTAATGCTAGGGTTTACAAATTTCTTATTGTTAATTGTTATATTGCTTGCATGTCTTATTTTGGTTTCAAATAAATTAGAGGGTTCAGCATTAAGTACATATTCATATGACTTTTGGCCATTCTCCTCATGCTCTTCAATTGTCATTCTTGCAAGTACATCAGATTGACTTACAACCGCCTTTTTAATTTGATCCTGCGCTTCAATTGTGATGGTAGGATTAATCGTGCTGCCTTCATCGTCTTTATCTTTGTTGATACCTTCATGACCACTTATCGCTAAATGGAATTGATATTGTTCTTGTAGCTTAGAGACATATCTATACATATGAACAATACGTGTAGCACACTCTCCCCAATCATTAAATGTCGGTTTCTTAGTCTTACCATTCATGATGTCGTCAATAGTGATATCGCGTAGTTTCTGTATTGTTTCAATCACTACTACATCTATTTGTTTTCCGTTTTCTCTTAATTTCTCAATTACTTGAGGCAACATTTTTATTACATAAGCAAAATGTTTGTAGTTTTTGATTTGTACTACTGCACCATCTTCTGTAACTGTTGTTCCGTCTTCATTAATGTCGAGCACAAGTGCGTTATTGTCTTTAGTTAAAAAAGTTGTTTTACCTGTACCGAATTTTCCGTATATGGCAAATTTGTAAAATTTATTAGCATTTTGCTTGCTGATGTCTTTTACTCCAAGTTGAGTTAGGATATCCTGTTCTTGTTTTTCTTCTGCCATTTATCTCACCCTCAAACTTCTATTTTGTTTTAGTTCTACTCCTTTGAGTTCTAAACCACCTTTAACAGCTTTCAACAACTCTTTTTTATCTAGCTTAGGTTCTTGTTCGACGTAATATTGTTTAGGTATTAAACTTTCATCTGTGACATCTAAGCTAGGTGGGTTGTTAGCAATACTGTACGAATTAAGCGCAGTTTTGAACTTCTCTTTTCCAGTTTGTTCCATGACTTCCTGTAAACTTTCTTTTAAACGTTTGACACCGTTTTGGTTAGAAGTTTTACGTTGTCTTAATCGTTTTATTTCTTCGTCTATAGCATTGTTATCTGCTTCTAAAGACTTAATGACTGCTACATATCCATCTGCTTTATCTTCGATAGCGTCATTAATACTTGCTAAAGTGTCTTTTAAAATTTGTTCATCTTCTTGTTCTGCAATAAGGTCGTAAACTTGTTGGTAACTATCTTTCAATTTAAATAAATTACTCATCTATCAAACACTCTCCTTTAATCACTTTTTTAGCTAGTTCGAATTTGTCATGAAGATTTTCTGACGTATGGTATTCAGCGAACAAAATATTTTTAACTTCTGCGTTATACTCATCTGAGTAATGATGGAAGAATAAAACCACTTCATCTTCACAAACACCTGTTTGGAAAGAACATTCAACATTTTCTTTGGTGTGCATAATTAATGCATTTAAGTCATTAGCAATTTTTAGTAATTTGTGTTCCAACTTGACGACCTCCTTATTTAGTTGTAAATTTTAAGTACATATTTATTTTCAAATTCTTTGACTGTTACTTGTTGGCGCAAGTTTCAGTCTTTTTTGTTATCTCAAGCCACTTCTCCCAAAAGAAGCTACTGAAAATAAGCGTTAACATTGAAAATGCTATTACCGTAAAGAAACCACCTCCTAAAATTAATGTGATGATCATTGCGATGAACATCGTCATGTAACTGAGTAAGTACTTCATTTAATCCTCTCCTTTCATTTCTAAAAGTTTTTCGATGTACCCTCTTTCTAATGCGAAATCAAATAGCATCTGTTGAATGTGTGGTGGCATTGTTATCCCTCCTTAAAATACGTTCACATTATGAGTGAACTTTATATCTTCGATAAATTTCTGTTGGCACTTACCGTCATAACCACATATGTGATAGGCAAGTGCTAGATTGTTTTCGTCGTCTAGATAGTTGCTCACTCTTTGTGGATATCGTGTTAGTAAGTACTCTGCTGCTACTTCAATCTCTTCGTCTGTGCAAGAATTTATCAACTTTAAATCTTCTATTAATAATTGTTTTTCTGTCATTTCACTCTCCCCTTTTATTGTCCGTTTTCTAAATTCATTTCTAGTTGTTTGATTCTGTACAATGTAGCTTGTGACGGAAACCAGTTAGCAACCATTGAAATAACATCGTCAAAGTGTTTTTGTCTTACATTTGTTCTTGATGTAGCACCTGTCATCTTTTTGACTTCTGAATTGATATCTCGGAATAATTCACTTCGCTGTTTTTGATTTGTAATTGCATGTATCTTTTGGATATGAGCAACTCGTTGATTGATTGTTCTAGACAACAAGTTGTAATCTCCTGTATCTAATTTTTGGTTTTCTCTTAAATCGATCACATCTGCTTTCACTGTTGCAATTTCTTCTTTAGTTTGTTTTTGTGCGTCGAACATAAGTTGCAATGCGTCCATTGGATTATCAGGAACTTGATAAGTGCCTGTTTTACGGATAGAAGGTAACACTTCATTTGTTATCCATCGTTTAAATGCTTTTGCTTTTTCTTTAATATCTCTGTTATTGCTTTGTCGAGCTGCGTCGATAACTAATGTGTATAAACCAGATTCGTTTATTAAAGAAGATTTTTGATATCTTCCGGTGCGGTCCTGAATTGGGACTACACGAACATCTTCTTTATCGACATGATCTTGTATTGCTTTCGCCCCTCTTGAGTAACCTAATATGTCAGCCACATCTCTTCCTACAAAGTAAGGCTCGTCATCTACTGTTAAAGTTCTTACTGGTAATTCTTCAAAATTGAATGTTTGTAATTCGTTCATATTTAATTCTCCCGATAACCATATTTTGTCGCGTATTATGCGACTGTTTTACTAAAAAAAATATCAATTGCTTCATCTTTATTTAAATTTAGCAACGAAACAATTTTGTTAACTTCTCCAACAGTAAGCTTTTCTCCATCTGATTTTAATTTTCTGTGTAACGTTGTTCTGTCAACATTTAAAGCTTTTGCGAATGTAGTCCAATTATATTTGTTCTGAACTACTTTTCCGTGAAGTTTGTTAACATCCACCATAAAAACACCTCATTTCTTGTCGCATTTCTTGCGACTAAACATAGAATAACACATCTCAAAACAAATGCAACACTTTTAAGCAAATTTGCGACAATTATTTTTTTCTACCTATATTATGTTGCATATATGCGACAAAAGTTATATAATGATTTCAGGAGGCGAAAACAATGAGTATTGGTAACAGAATAAAGAAACGTAGAAAAGAAATGAAAATGTCAGCAGATAAATTGGCTGAAAAAATCGGTAAAAACCGTGCAACAGTTTACAGATATGAAAAAGATGAAATAGAAAATATGCCTTATGATGTTTTAGAACCTATAGCAGAAGCATTAAACGTTTCACCAGCCTATCTTATGGGTTGGGAAGAAAAAGAAAAAACTGAAACAGTAGCAGCACATTTGGATTATTCAGATTTAACAGAGGAGGAACAAAAAGAAGTAGAGAATTTTATTGATTACATAAGAAACAGAAGAAAGTAAGGGGAGATAATAAGTGGGTAAATATGAAGATTTGATGATTAAATACGACCATTTACCTATTACAGAAACTAAATATATGCCGGACTTCATGTCCGGTCTGTATTTAGACGGGGAAATATTTATCAATGATAATAGAAGTGTTAGGCAGAAGTTAGAAACACTAGCAGAAGAAATAGCTCATCATAAGTTAACACACGGAAATATAACAAACAGTGATGAGTACAACAATCGTAAGTTTGAGAATTATGCTAGACGTTATGCTAAAGAAACGGTGATTTCTTTAGATGGTTTGATAGAAGCACATAGACGAGGAATCAACAGTCTTTATGAATTATCAGAGTTTTTCGAAGTTACGGAAGCATATGTTTTAGATTGTTTGAAACATTATAAAAGTAAATATGGTTTGTCTGTAATCCACGATGATTACACGATACATTTTGAACCATTAAGCGTTATCAAAAATAAAAGGAGAGATGCAGAATGAAAAAGGTTATATTTTTTATTTTAAGTTGTTTGTTGGTACTAGGAGCATGTAGTAATAGTGGTAATAAAAGTACTACCGTTAGCGAAAATAAACCTCAATTTAAAAATGATACATTAGTATTAGATCAAGCTGTATTATATATTAAAGACGCGTTTATTATTAAAGATAAAGAATTTGGAAACAAAGAAATTGCTATCAAATATGAGGTTAAGAATAAAACTAACAAAGAAGAAATAACACCGTCTAGCGTATGGACAGCAGGTGTGACAGTTAAACAAGATGAAGGAAGTACAGAAAGCGAATTAGACACAGGTATGACAGTTGTAGATAATGGTAAATATAAAGAATGGTTAGAACATTATAACGATACAATTAAAAAGGGCAAAAAAGCTAAAGGTTTAGCTACTTATCAATTGAAAAACGACAATAAAGTAGTATTACATTTCTCTAAAGGTATTGGTGGAGATCAATTAGGCACTAAAGAATATGATTTATCTAAACTTAAAACTGTTGATTATTCATCAAATGAAGATTTAGAAAACACTTATCAAGAATCTTCTGCAAATGAAAATAATACAGATAATAACCAGTCTAGCAAAGTTGCTAATAATACTGAAAGCAAAGACGCAAATACTAACGTACAAAGTAACACTCAAAAACAAGGAAATACTAATAAAGAACAAACGCAACAATCTGCACCTAGAGAACATAGTGGTGGACACCCTTCTGCTTTCGGTGGCGGAGATGTTCCTGTAGGTACAGAAAAAGTTGATGATCAAGGAGAAAGTTATATAGACGCAACAGGTGAATAAAAAAAACGGGTAGCTTGCCTACCCTTATTATTTTTTTACTTTTTTAAGGGGTGATGAATTATGAACGTAGCTATTTACGTTCGTGTCAGGTCAGTACATTAGAACAAAAAGAGCACGGTTATTCTATTGAAGAACAAGAGAGGAAACTCAAATCATTTTGTGAGATAAACGATTGGAGTGTGTCAGACGTATTTATCGACGCTGGTTTCTCTGGTGCTAAACGTGAACGACCAGAATTACAACGTATGATGAATGATATTAAACGATTTGATTTAGTCTTAGTATACAAGTTAGATAGGCTTACACGTAATGTACGTGACTTATTGGACTTACTAGAGATATTTGAACAGAATAACGTAGCATTTAGGAGCGCTACTGAAGTGTATGATACATCAACAGCAATGGGAAGATTATTCGTTACATTAGTTGGTGCTATGGCAGAGTGGGAACGTGAAACGATTAGAGAACGAGTGATGATGGGAAAACGTGCAGCGATTAAACAAGGCATGATACTTACACCACCACCCTTTTATTATGACCGTATAGATAATACTTACATTCCTAATGATTATAAAAAAGTAGTTTTGTGGGCATACGATGAAGTTTTGAAAGGTGTTAGCTCAAAAGGTATAGCTCGAAAATTAAATGATTCAGATATACCACCTCCTAATGGCAAAAGATGGGAAGATAGAACAATAACAAGAGCGCTAAGAAGCCCTATTACAAGAGGTCATTATACTTGGGGGGATGTATTTATAGAAAACTCTCACGAGCCTATTATTACCGAAGAAATGTATCAACAAATAAAAGAAAGATTAGAAGAAAGAATCAACACTAAAATAGTCAGTCACGTATCAGTGTTCAGAGGTAAATTTATTTGCCCGAGATGCGGTGGCACATTAACAATGAACACAGCAACAAGAAAGAGAAAGAAAGGGTATGTTACTTATAAAACATATTATTGCAACACATGTAAAACTAAAAAACAAAGTTTCGGTTTTTCAGAGAATGAAGCATTGAGAGTGTTTCGTGACTACCTATCTAAATTAGATTTAGACAAATACAAAGTAAAGACAAAACAAAACGATGATGTTGTTACTATTGATATAGATAAAATTATGGAACAACGTAAAAGGTATCATAAATTATATGCTAAAGGGTTAATGCAAGAAGAAGAATTATTTGAATTGATTAAAGAAACAGACGAAACAATCGCAGAATATGAAAAACAAAAAGAATTAGTACCCAGAAAATCACTAGATATAGATAAGATAAAAAAATTCAAAAATGCATTATTGGAATCGTGGAAAATATTCTCGTTAGAAGATAAAGCAGATTTCATTAAGATGGCTATTAAATCTATAGACATAGAGTATGTAAAAATTAAAAACAGGCATTCCATTGAAATAAAAGATATAGAATTTTATTAACATATGTACGGAAGTATAGACACCTGATTAATATCGGATGTATACCTACTAAAACATTAATTCATGATGGTATTGAAGGTAATTCATTCAAAGAGTCTATTACTAGAAAAAAAGAAGTCGTACAAGCATTGAATAACAAGAACTATCAAGGCTTAAATTCAAAGAACAATATAGATGTTCTAAATTATAACGCCAAATTTATTTCTAACGAGATAATAGAACTACAGGATAGTAATGGAACAATTCAAGAAACAATTACCGCAGATAAGATATTAATCAACACTGGTTCACGTGCGAATATCCCAGATATCAAAGGGATAGATACAGCTCAAAATATATATGATTCTACAGGATTACTAAATATTGACTATCAACCTCAAGAACTTGTTATTATTGGTGGCGGTTATATCGCTCTCGAATTCGCTTCAATGTTTGCAAATTTTGGAACACATGTAACAATTCTTGAGCGTGGTGATGCTATCATGACAAATGAAGATCAAGACATTGCAAATCTTATTGTCAAAGATTTACAAGATAAAGGTGTGACTATAAACACTAATACTAGCACTATTGCATTTTCAAACAATAAAGATCAAACTATCATACACACAAATCATGGAGAAATATCAGCTGATACTGTGCTCTTAGCCACAGGTCGTAAGCCAAATACAAATCACTTAGGTCTTGAAAATACAGATGTAAAAATTGGAAAACAAGGTGAAGTGATTGTAAATAAACATTTGCAAAGTACAGTGAAACACATATACGCTGCAGGTGACGTTAAAGGTGGATTGCAATTTACGTATATTTCACTCGATGATTATAGAATCATTAAATCGCATCTATTTGGTGATGGTTCTAGAACAACTGAAAATCGTGGCGCAATACCTTATACTGTCTTTATTGACCCTCCCCTATCTAGAGTAGGACTAATTGCAAGTGAGGCTAAGTTACAAGGATACGATATTCTAGACAATAAAGTCTTTGTCAGTAACATACCCCGTCATAAAATCAATAATGATTCCAGAGGTTTATTTAAAGCAGTGATTAATAAAGATACAAAAGAAATTTTAGGAGCGTCATTATATGGCAAAGAATCAGAAGAACTGATTAACTTAATCAAACTTGCTATAGATCAACATATTCCTTACACAGTATTAAGAGATAATATATACACACATCCGACAATGACCGAATCCTTTAATGACTTGTTTTTAGAACCACTTTGATCTTTGATCATTAGTGGTTCTTATGCAGGTGATTTTACCTCCTGCGTTCCTCTCCATACTTTGATCTTTGATGATTAGATACTACAAAAATATAGGAATTATCTATTACGAATATTTAAAATTAAAGACCGATGAATTCCTTTTTAGAACTCATCAGTCTTTAATAAGAATATGATAGTATTCATATCTAATGCGACAACCTACCATATTACAAAGTAATGAAAATTAAATGGTTTAATATATTAGTATTTGCAACTTAATTATGTACTACTAACATTAAAACCACCTGCGACATTAATTCATGTCACAGGTGGTTTTGATTCATTTATTTCTCTGCTTTGCGCTTCTTTAACTTTTCCTTAAGTTTGCGATCTTGTTCTTCTTTACGACGTTTTCGTTCTTCGTTACGTTTTCTTAGTCGCTCTTCTTCTTCTGGATCACGTGGTTTTTTTAATTGTTTTGTAACCTTTTCCATAAGTTCTTCTTCGGTTAACGCAGCAAGTGGTCGATTATTGACAAATGCAAATGTTTTACGTCGACCTGGTCCACAATAAGATTGACAGCCTATTTCAATTTCAGCTTCCGGATCTAATTTTTCTAATTTTCGCTTCAAAGACTTTAAATTTACAGCCTGACACTCATCACAGATTAAAAATTTATTTTTCATCTTGCTACCCACCTTTCTATATAAACTCTTCCACCATCATCGTTAATATAACTCTATTTATTTTACTCTTTTTACTATAAAATTCAAGATACTTTTCACTTTAAAATTCATACATACCATATACTAATTAAATAAGAAAGTGGAACTGAATACACAGTCCCACCCCCGGTTGAGCCTCGAACCCTAAATGACTTATATCACGAGTTACTTTACTTATTGCCCGTGATAAATTTTAAATTTCAATGGTTTGATATCATTCATTTGCCATTCGTTATAAATAATATTTTTATCAATTACCTTGTTGATAATAGTAATGCCACAATCGCCACCACCAGCACCTGAAGTTTTAGAAGCGCCACCGTGCTTTTCACCGACATCACATAATTTTTTTAGCTTATCTGTTTCAATTTCAACTGATGCTTCGTTATCCATAGATTGAATAATACGTCTGTTTATACGTATCATCTTTTGAACACCTTTGATATTATTAGTTTTAAAAGCTTGGATTAAACTTTCTACACAAGCATGAGATTGATCTAAAAAATCACCATAAAAACTTGGATCTGATTTTAAACGTTTGACCTCACTCACTAAGTGTGGAGAAGAAGCTGGAGACCCAGTCCATCCAATAAGGACTTCCATATTTTCGGGAGCTTGTAAAGGTTCGATATGTAAGCCTGGCCAATTTTTTTCCAAAACATCATTCACCGATGTTTCTTCCATTTGCTGTTTCACCCAGTCATGGTCAAACGTACTATATGCAAGCCAACCACTGTAGACACTAACCGCAATATCGCCACATGAACTTAAACTTTGTAATTTCATATTTGCAATTACAGCTAATTTATAAATATAAAGGTTTGATAATTCCAAACCATAGAATTCATTCAAAGCTTTAACAACAGATACTAAAACAGCGGCGCTTGAACCTAATCCGTACTTCTGACCAGAGTTATCTGCTAAGTTACTATCAATGGTTAAATGAAAGTGCTTTAAATTCATATTGCAACTGCGCACATACTGTTCAAACACTTCTATAGCTGTCACAACATATTTCAGTTGCTTAGCAGCTTGAACATCTGAGATTTCAATTCTATCTTCATTACGGTCAAATTTAACTGGTTCATAATGTAATGTTTTGGAATGAATACTACCTTCAACTTTATTTGACGCCTCAATTGTCGCCGTTACAAAGCGATTTACTGCAATAAGAATAGATTTATATCCTGGTTCGGTTACTGCATACTCGCCTGCAATATAAAGTTTTCCGGGGGCTTTTACCTGAATCATTCTATCTCTTCCTTACTTAATAATTTCAACACCAGAGCTAATGATATCACTTGCTATAATCTTCGATTCGTCAAATACTTTTAAAAATTGTTCCATCACAGCTTGTTTATTTTTTTTTTCTACTAAAACTTTTACATTGGGACCCGCGTCCATTGTAAAGTAACAAGGTAAATTGGCTTTTCGACACTGTTCCACAATCGCCATAGCATCGTAGCTTTCTTGCACTAAATACGTGAAAGGAGGTTGAGCGCCTAAGTTAGTGGCATGCATACGTAAACCATTTGCTTCAATGACTTCTCCTAAGCGTTGAAAATCTTGATTTTTGACTGCCTCTTTTGCTTCATTTAAATCTTCATCAACGTGATCCAACCAATATTGATAAAATCTAGAAGTATCTCTTGTTAGTGACATTCCTGACCTACTAGATACTTTTTTTGACTGATTGTTAATCACTACAAATATCATTGATAAATCTTTTTCCCAACCATTGGAATTAATACCATGTGCATATGAAGTTAAATCATCATGCCCTTTTTCCCATTCGGCAAATCCACCAAAAATACTTCTAGAAGCAGAACCTGAACCACGTCGAGCTAATCGTGATAAGTCTGTATCTGATAAGTTCAATGACAAAGCTTCATTACAAGCGGCAGCTAAAGCAGCGTAAGCACTCGCTGAAGAAGCAAGTCCTGCTGCTGTTGGCACATAATTTTCACTTTCAATTCGCGCATGCAAACGATTTCCAGCCAAATCTCTCACTATATTCATATAGTTTTGAATCTTTTCTTTCTCTTTGGCATTCACTTCATTACCATTTAAAATAAGGCAATCTTCAGTAAAATCAGGGTCAAATGTCACTTTTGTTTCAGTATAAAATCTATCTAAGGTAACTGATAAACTATTATTCATAGGAATAATGTAAGTTTCATCAGCTTTCCCCCAATACTTAATCAACGCAATATTTGTATGTGCTCGTGCTTTGCCACTTTTCACCAATGATTTAACCTCCTAAATGTTCAATCCATGTATGTGCTGCGCCAGCTTTTTCAACAGCAGCAACAATAGTCTTTGCAGTTTTTAAATTTTCCGCAAGAAGAAGCATGCTGCCACCTCTTCCTCCACCAGTTAGTTTACCAGCAATGGCACCATGTTCTTTCCCAATTTGAAGTAATTTTTCTATTTTATCGTGACTTACTGTTAAATGTCTCAAGTCTTCTTGACATGCGTTAAATATGTCAGCCAAATGATGGAAATCATGCTGTTCAATCGATTCGCTAGCACTGTGAACAAGTGTACCAATGTGCTCTATATATTTCATATATTCATCAGATTCACATAATACATGAACATCTTCTACTGCTTGTTTGGTAGAACCCTTTACTCCAGTATCAATGACAACCATATAACCATTTAATTTTAGTGATTTTAATTTTTCGGCCTGCCCTTGTTTAAACCAGACGGGTTTATTTGACACAATCGTCTGCGTATCAATACCGCTTGGCTTACCATGTGCGATTTGCTCCGCCCAATTTGCTTCTTTAATCAATGTTTTGTCATCTAAAGGTTGATCCATAAAATCATAACTGGCGCGTACAAACGCTACTGCTACTGCAGCACTTGAACCTAAACCTCTTGATGGAGGCAAATTAGTTTGAATTTTTACTGATAGTGGTTCTTTCACTCCACTTTTTTCAACAAAGCGATTAATGATAGACTTTAGATGTTCGGGGGCATCGTATAACATTCCGTCATATACGTCACTTGTGATAGAAGAATAATTACCTTCATCTAAACTTTCAATGAGGACTTTAATTTTTCCAGCATTAAATGGAATTGCGATTGCCGGTTGACCAAATGTAACTGCGTGTTCACCCATTAGAATAATCTTTCCAGTAGATTCTCCGTATCCTTGTCTAGTCATGTTTTCTCACCTTTATATACCTTCTTTAAAATATCACTTCATAAGATGTACTGACGATGTTAGAATGATTGACTTGCTATTTTACGTGATATTAATTTAATTTCTTTACATATTCATCTTGATAGATGTCACTTAAATGTCAATTTTATCGAATACATTTATCATATCGCCAATAATCAAGCGTTCATTATAACTATTTAAAAGTAAAATAACAACAAAAGGGCATAATAACTTTTTGTTTAAGTTTTCACAACACTTTAATATTATAAAACTCTTTTAAAGAGTTATCAAAATCATGAAATATATTTACCTTAAATGACAATTTTGTAAACATCGTTAAATTTTTTACTAAAGTTTTTAAAATTTTCCACCTCAACTATAATACTACAAATTTGTGATAGAATATATATCATTTTCTAACAAAGTCATCTTAACTTTTGTTTGAAAGGTATTTTTATTAAACAAAATAGTAGTAAGATTGAATTCAAATTGAATTTGTTGTCCTCTTTTAACCTCGAATAACACTTGCCTATTTTGTTGAATTTCTATGTGAAATTTTCTTGGTTAGAACCCCGTCTTGATTGAAAATTAATAAAAAATTATTTTCTATTCACATCAACTATCACTGCTAATACGTAAAAAAACCTGGGACAATCATTTTGTCCCAGGCTTATCATTTTATGACTTATCTATAGTGTCACACTTGCTAAAAATCTAATTTTTCATTCATTTTCGCATTGCGTTCTAACATCTTATCATAATACCCTTCGTAACGTGTCCACTCGTCTTCTGTAATAGGATCCATATTTAAGTTTGCCCCTAAATCTTTTAGTGCATATAATAATAAAAACATAACATCTTGCACTTTAATTTCTCTATTTAAAAGGGTTTCTAAAGATGCCATACATGAGGGATCTATGTCTGGATAGTGAAATTTAGTAGTCTCCCCTTTAAGCGCACGTTGATAAAACTGTTGCATCATTAATGCCCGTTCTGAGCCAGAACCTTCAATACATAAGTATATTTGCACTGCGATACCACCACGTACTCGTCGCTGCGAAATCCCGGCAAATTTCTTATCATTAATACTTAAATCAAATTTTCCTGGGCAATACGATTGCTCAATTTCTTTAGTATCGATACTAACATCTTCATCCTCAAACATTTTATTAATCAATAAATACATCACTGTAAAGGCTTCATCAATAGTCGTTTCGGTTTGTCCTTTAAAAATCAAAGATATGTTTAAAATTCCTTGATCTAATACGACACCCAAGCCACCAGAATTCCTAACAATTGCATTATATCCTTGTTCATCTGTAAGAAAACGAATACCATCACTTAAAAATGGTAAACGCGAATCATGAATGCCCAAAATCACGGTGTGTTGATGTATCCACGTTCGTACTACATTACAAGATAAATCTTTACCAACGCTTTCGGAAAAAGTGTCATCAAACGCAAAAGATTGCATGGGCTCTAAACCACTTGAATGATCGACATAACGCCAGTTGATTTGATTAAAATATTTAGTTGCTAAGTCCATTATTGTAAAGCTTGAGCAGCTGTAATAATAGATAAGTTATAAACGTCTTCAGTTGAGCAACCACGAGATAAATCATTGACTGGAGAGTTTAATCCTTGTAGGACTGGTCCTACTGCATCGTATCCACCTAAACGTTGAGCAATCTTATAACCAATATTACCTGCTTCTAGACTAGGGAAAACAAATACATTTGCATCACCTTGAATTTTTGCACCAGGTGCTTTCTTCTCTGCTACGCTAGGAACAATAGCAGCGTCAAATTGGAATTCTCCATCAATAACTACATGATCTAATTGATCTGCTTCAGCTTTTTCTTGAGCTAACTTCAATGCTTCTTGCACTTTAGTAACATCATCCGATTTAGCAGAACCTTTTGTAGAAAAGCTTAACATAGCTACTTTAGGGTCCATTCCAAAGCTTTGTGCTGATTTAGCACTCTCTACTGCAATTTCAGCAAGTCCTTGAGCATCTAATTCTGGATTAATCGCACAATCTCCAAAAATATATTGTTCGTCGCCTTTAATCATAAAGAAAATACCAGATGTTCTAGATACACCAGGTTTAGTTTTGATAATTTGTAATGCTGGTCTGACTGTATCTCCAGTAGAATGTGCAGCACCACTCACTAAACCTTCAGCCTTTCCAGTATACACAAGCATTGTTCCGAAATAATTTACATTATCTAATAATTCAACTGCTTGTTCTTTAGTTGCCTTACCTTTACGTCTTTCAACAAAAGCATCTACAAGCTCATCTTTAAGTTCACTCGTTGCTGGATCTATGATTTCAATTTGAGTTAAATCTAAAGCGTGTTTAGAAGCAAGAGATTTAATATTATCTTCGTTTCCTAGAACGATAGGTGAAACATAGTCAGTTTTTTGTAGCTGAGTCGCAGCAATGAGCACTCGTTCATCTTCACCTTCAGGTAATACTATTTTTACATTTTTCCCGGATAATTTGTCTTGTAATACAGATAATAAATCAGCCATAATATCCTCCTTAATTCTCTCTTATAATAACGTTTACATAGTAAATTATACGTTATTTTTCATCAGAATTCCATTTCGCTTTTGTAAACATTTTTTTAGTAGTTAAATGACTGTTTGTGATAGAATTTGATATGAATCCAATAAAAATTTTGAAAAAGGAGCGAATAATAATGAGTGAAGCAGCAGAAACTTTAGATGGTTGGTATAGCTTACATTTATTTTATGCAGTAGACTGGACAACTTTTCGTTTAATTGCTGAAGATGATCGTGAAGCAATGATTACTGAATTGGAAACATTTATTAAAGATAAAACAGTTGCTAGAGAATCACATCAAGGTGATCATGCAATTTATAACATTACAGGTCAAAAAGCGGACCTTTTACTATGGTTTTTACGTCCAGAAATGAAAGAGTTAAATCAAATTGAAAATGAGTTTAATAAATTACGTATCGCAGACTATCTCATTCCAACTTATTCCTATGTGTCAGTGATAGAATTAAGTAATTATTTAGCAGGCAAATCTGATGAGGATCCTTATGAAAATCCCCACGTTAAGGCACGATTATACCCTGAATTACCACATTCTGAATATATATGTTTCTATCCAATGGATAAACGACGCAATGAAACTTATAACTGGTATATGTTACCTATCGAAGACCGTAAAACTTTAATGTATAACCATGGGATGATAGGTCGTAAATATGCTGGTAAAATCAAACAGTTTATTACAGGTTCAGTAGGTTTTGATGACTATGAGTGGGGTGTTACATTATTTTCAAATGATGTACTTCAATTCAAAAAAATTGTCTATGAAATGCGTTTTGATGAAACGACTGCTCGTTATGGCGAATTTGGTAGTTTCTATATTGGTCACATTCTAAACATCGAAGACTTCAAACAATTTTTTAGTATATAAGTTAAAGTGAAAAATTAACCCTACACACTAGGATTATAATCTACTAGTGTGTAGGGTTTTTAATATGTAAAAAGATAACACCTTATCTTAAATTTAATGACTATAAAAAATTTAAGAGCCTGTACAATTAAGATGTACTAGGCTCTTATGTTGTAGTATCCTTGGGAGAACTTTAAATCACTACTACGTATATAGTTAACCTCATAGAATATACCGTCGCTACTCAATATATTCACTGTCATCGTTAACTAATATTATTTTAACCTTTTTGAAACATTTGAAACATTATAGAAAGGTAAATGTACAACTATAAAGTTTTTTTTAATATTTATTATAAAATTCACCTATAAATCATTATTTTATCTGCTTAACTCTATGAAAATGACTTTAAATAACAAGTTGCACGTCATGTAAACCTCAAGGGTTGTGGCGTTTTCCTAAAACCTTTACTATAATTATAATAATGATTTATTCTTAATTTTAAAAAAATTTGGTGATGAAATGAATAAGGATACAATTGAAACATCTCGTGAAGCATTGATAAAAGATGTTGTTATGATTGCTGCTCGTATATTACTTGAATCTGGAGCTGAAGGTACACGGGTAGAGGATACCATGGCACGTATTGCTACAAAATTGGGCTATCCTGAAAGTAATAGTTTCGTGACTAATACTGTAATTGAATTTGTTTTACATAATGAAGCATATCCTCGGTTGTATAGAATTAAAACTCGAGATACGAACTTAATAAAAATTTCTCAAGCTAATGAAATCTCACGTCAAATTACAAATGGCACAATGACGCTTGAAGAAGCTAAGTATCAATTAGAGGAAATATATGTTGCTAAAAGAGATAGCAGTCTCCCTTTTAAAGGAATTGCCGCAGCAATTATCGCTACGAGCTTCCTCTATCTACAGGGAGGTCGTCTGGTTGATATCATCACAGCTGTATTAGCTGGAACGATTGGATACTTAGTAGTAGAAATATTAGATCGAAAGCTACACGCACAATTTATTCCAGAATTCATAGGTTCTTTGGTAATAGGTATTATTTCTGTAATTGGACATGCATTTGTTCCTAGCGGAGATTTAGCTACAATTATCATTGCAGCGGTCATGCCGATTGTACCTGGAGTACTGATTACAAATGCTATCCAAGATCTATTCGGAGGACATATGTTAATGTTTACTACAAAATCTTTAGAAGCTTTAGTCACCGCCTTTGGTATAGGCGCTGGTGTAAGTTCAATATTAATTTTAGTCTAGGAGTGCACTCATATGTTTTGGATATTTAATTTTATATTTAGCTTTCTTGCTTCACTCTTTTTCTGTGTCATATTTGATGCCCCTAGGAAGTTGTATTTTGCTTGTGGCTTTGTCGGCGCTTGTGGATGGATGGTTTATACTGTATTATTTAACGGCTTTGAACTCCATACGATTTACTCAAGCTTTTTCGGTAGTTTAGCGTTAGGTTTACTTAGTCATTATATGGCCCGCCGAAAAAAAGAGCCTGTAATTATTTTTATGGTTACAGGTATTATACCTCTGGTTCCAGGAGGACTTGCTTATGATGCCACTAAAAATTTAGTGTTATTACACTTTGGAAAGGCGATTAACACAATGCTTGAAGTGACATTAATAGCAGGTGCTATTGCTTTAGGTTTATTATTTGCTGATCAAATTTCTAAAATCGTTATTTCAGGTTTTGCTCGTACCAGAAAAAGATTGTAATATCAATAAAATCATTCGCTAAAAAATTAACGTTACTCTAACCAATTAAATTTATAGTTAAATATTGTTAAAAAATATATGATAAATAAAAAGAGGTTGGAACATAATTCCTAGCAAAATAGCCAGTAAATGAGTTTTCATAAATTCATTTACTGGCTTTTTTATTTACAATGCTTCGTATTGTTGGCTCGCTTTCTTAGGGGACAGCTTCAGCCTGTAGTCTTCAGCTTGTCCTGTTCCCTCAAGAGTCTCGCCAAAATACTTTGTGCTTATATGTAATTTTATATTAAAATACTTTAAAAAATAAGGCCTTTTCGTATAATTTAATAAATACCAATAAACTAAATTAACCGGGTGCCTTATGTATAAAGAATATAACATGACTCAACATACTCTACCAATAGAAACTTCAGTTCTTATCCCCACAAATAATATTTCACGACATGTAAATGATATTGTAGAAACAATTCCCGATACTGAATTCGATGAATTCAGACATCATCGTGGCTTAATATAAGAAAAGTAACAGCTCAACGAACTGAAAATAATCAAAAAAAATTATAAAAAAGACAATTTCTATATTATTTCAATAGAAATTGTCTTTTTTTACTTATCTTGGACCTTTTTGTTCCAGCCTCTTTATAAAATTGTCACGAAATAACTTTTAAATCTATTTATTCGTTGAATTAGATTGACCAGGTTCATGAACCATCTCTAAAACTTCGTCTTCAGAATGATTTAAAATCAATCGACTCAATTCATCATTATTCATTTTCTTAAGTTTTGGCAAGCGAATGATAAAAAAGATTAATCCTATTACCAACCAAATTCCTAAAGCGATGTATGATGGTATCGAAAGTGCTGCAGGAGAACCTGGAATAAGCAATAAACATAAGAACACAAAGGATACAATCGATCCTATAATACCAAAAATTTTATAAACTGGTGCATACGTATTACTCTGTTTATTAAAACTAAATAATTTCGTAGCAGATAAACAAGTAATAAAATATGCAATTGAAACACCTGTAGATGACATATCTACAATCCATGTTAATGCCGTTCTACCTAACCAAGGAGCAATTAAAGATACAGCTACTAGGAAGATAATAGCGACATATGGTGTTTTATGTTTACTGTGTAATTTACTAAATACTGTTGGCATAATGCCAGAGCGCCCCATTGAAAATAATAAGCGACTCGAACTCATTAAAAATCCATTTAATCCAGTAAAAATCCCCATAATAATTGCCACTGCTAATACTGCAAGGCCAATAAAACCGAATGCATCTTGAGTCACTGCACCTGTAAGCCATAAGTTACCATTTAAACTTGTTGCTTGTGTACTTAGCCAGCCTGTGTAAAGTAACATCACTACATAAGTGAGTGACGCAGCTAGTAAACTATAAACAATAAGTTTAAACGTCTTGTTAGGAGAAAAGTTAAATTCTTCAGCAGTTTGCGGTATATTATCAAACCCTACGTACGCCCATGGTGCAATAGAGACAATCATAATGATTGATTGAAACCATCCTTTATCTACACTTGCTAATGGCTCTAAATGACTCAAACTAAAGTGACTGCTAAAGAAAGAACCTATAAACATAAGTGCAACTACAAGGACCATTGCAACACAGAAGTAATATTGTAACGAACCAGACACACTGGCACCTCTAATAGTAATCAACATAAACACTATAAGTAGCACAGTTGCGATAACAATTTCAGTTATGTAAACATCCCAACCAGCTACTGTATATAACTTACCGTTGTTCAAAACATTTGGTAATAAAAATTTAATCAACAAACTGAATGCTGTCGCATTTAACGCAACAACACAAACATAGCCAAATGTTAAAAACCATGAAGAGAAAAAGCTTACATATCTTCCAAAACTTAAAAAACTAAAAGCAAATGCGCCACCAGAAACAGGAAATTTTTCAACGAGTGCGCCATAACTTACAGCAATAAGAATCATCAATAACGCACCGATTACTATACCTATTGAAGAAGCAATAGGCCCTGATTGTTTAATCCAATCTCCTGGTAATATAAAAGCGCCCCATCCGATACACGAACCATATGCAATAGCCCATACAAATTTCTCGGAAAGATTCTGCTTAAGGTTACCTCTATCTACATTGTTATTTTTATTTTCCATAAATAAAACTCACCTCGAGAGTATAGTATACCCTAAAAGGTGAGTGAATTAACTCATGAACTTTTACCATTAAATTGTAAAGATTGTCATATTGTAACATGATTATATGAAGTGATTACCCAGCGAATTTAAGTGTAGCAATCACAAGAACAAGCCAACCAATTATAAATAGAACACCACCTATTGGCGTAATTGCACCTAAAATACGAACTTGTGTTAAGGCTAAGAAATACAAGGAACCACTGAAAAAGACAATACCAAAGAATAATAACCAACCAGCCCAATTTACATTAATTGATGTTGTACCACTTATTAAACCTATAACTAACAGACCTAATCCATGATACATTTGATAAGTTGTTGCTTTTTCCCATATTGACATGTATTTATCTGATAATTTATCTTCCAACCCATGTGCTCCAAATGCGCCAGTACCGACAGCCATCATTGCATTTAATGCACCTAAAATAATAAAAACTTTCATCATTTTGAATGTACTCCTTTATATTTAAAAATCAAAAATAGATTCACCATTACCAACTTGATCATCTGTAATCATCATATTATTAGAAGTATGATGCTTTTTCATTGATTGTGGTACTTTACCACCCATTGCTTCTATTTCAGCTGCAGTTACATGATGTTTTTGTGAAGACTGTTGTTTCATCTCATAATCATCTTTGATATTACTATTCATTGGTTTAGAATGATTTAATTTCTCTATTGTAGAACGACTTTGATGAGAACTAACAAGAGATGTGAGCATGTGTATAGCATACATATGCTTTTCAAATTCCGTATCTGTCTGAGCTTCATCTGCTTGTATCAATTCTTGCTCAATCAATTGTAGAATTTGTTCTTTGTTCATTATTCTCACCTAACTTTCACACCACTGAACTGGTGTTTTCCCTTTAGATTTTAAATAGTTATTTGTAGTTGAATAAGGTTTAGAACCAAAAAATCCTCTAAAAGCCGATAGTGGACTAGGATGTGGCGATTTAATGATTAAGTGTTTAGATGTATCAATGAATCGTTCCTTTTGTTGAGCCGGTCTTCCCCACAGAATAAAAACAACATGCTCACGATAATTAGAAACAGCTTGTATGATTTCATCCGTGAATGTTTCCCATCCAATATTTCGATGTGAATGTGCTTCACCTTGTCGAACAGTCAATACCGTATTTAATAACAAGACACCTTCTCTTGCCCAGTCTTGTAAATGAGGCGAAGTTCTATGACACCCTATATCATTTTCTAGTTCTTGATACATATTTCTTAAAGATGGTGGAAATTTAGCATGAGGTTGCACTGAAAATGCTAAACCATGTGCTTGATTAGGACCGTGATAAGGATCTTGCCCTAAAATAACAACCTTGATATCTTCAAACGGCGTTAAATCAAATGCTTGATAGATATTTTGTATATCTGGATAGACGGTTTGAGTCGTATATTCTTTTTCTAAAAAGTCATGCATCGCCTGAAAATCATGGCGCGTTGTTATATCATGAAATACCTCTGACCATTTCATTCGTTTTCACCTCAAGCTACATTTTAACATATTCATATTAGAAAAATGACTGATTTTATAAGCATTAATTTTTGTAAACTTTTATATGATTCAGGTTTACAATAAGCGCATTTTTATCTATATTACAATTAATATAGATAAATTTCAGTAGTTTGGAGTGTTATATATGTGTACTGCCATTTCTTTATATACAAAACAACGTTACCATTATTTAGCTAGAACAATGGACTTTGCATTTGAATTTAATGGTATCCCAACCATTGTTCCACGCCATTATCACTACCAATTTGATCTAGATTCAGACATGCGTCTTGAATATGGTTTTGTTGGAACAAATTTAAAAGTAGGACGTTATAGATTTGGTGATGGTATAAACGAAAAAGGTTTAGCTATTTCGAACCATTACTTCACTGGTGAAGCCTCATACAGTACCCATAAACGTTATGGTTATTTTAACTTAGCACCTGAGGAGTTTATTGTTTGGGTTTTAGGTTTTAATAAAAGTATTAGCGAATTAAAACAAAAGGTTAAGAAAATCAATATTATGAATGAAAAAAATACGACTTTGAATATCGTTCCTCCTTTACATTTCATGGTCACTGATGAAACAGGACATACCGTAGCCATAGAACCTCACAATGGCTTATTAATAGTTAAAGATAATTATGTTCATACCTTAACAAATGAACCTAAATTAGATTGGCATCTATCTAACTTAAGAAATTACGCTTTTTTAACGCCACAGAAATCAACCAATCAATTAATAGGTAAAGTGCTAGTAAGATCAATGGGCTGTGAAGCAGGAACAAATGGCTTACCGGGTGGTTATACGTCAACAGATCGTTTTATACGCGCTACATATTTAAGACACCAACTACGCTGTTCCCATAATGAAGATGAAAATTTAATGAATTGTTTTAAAGTTCTAGAATCAGTCAGTATCCCTCAAGGTGCAGTTATCGATGCCAATAAAATACATTACACACAATATCAATTAGTGATGGAAAGTAAAGAAAGAAGTTATTATATTAAGCCTTACTTTAGCAATCAAATTTTCAAAATAAAATTAACTGAAGACCTTTTAAGTAAGAATGAGATGACATTCTTACCTATTAATCACGAATTAAAGATAACATCAATACAATAGCTAAGTATGATGATTGATTTGCATTTTAAAATTATAATAATTTAGCGTACGCGATAAACATGATATGATAAAGACACTAGAAATTAATGGGAGTGAATGAATGATGGCTTTAAAAAAAGTATTAACGATAGCTGGTTCAGATACAAGTGCTGGTGCCGGTATGCAAGCAGATCTTAAAACGTTCCAAGAACTTGATGTATATGGAATGGTCGCTTTAACATCTATTGTAACAATGGATAAAGAAACATGGTCCCATGATGTAACACCTATTGATATGAATGTTTTCGAAAAACAACTTGAAACTGCAATATCAATTGGACCTGATGCTATTAAAACAGGAATGTTAGGGACACAAGACATTATTAAACGTGCCGGAGATGTTTTTGTTGAATCTGGTGCAGACTATTTTGTAGTTGATCCAGTAATGGTTTGTAAAGGAGAAGACGAAGTACTTAACCCAGGAAACACAGAAGCAATGATTCAATATTTACTACCTAAAGCTACAGTTGTTACCCCGAATTTATTCGAAGCAGGTCAACTCTCTGGTTTAGGAAAATTAACATCAATTGAGGATATGAAAAAAGCTGCTCAAGTGATTTATGACAAAGGCACACCTCATGTCATTATTAAAGGTGGTAAAGCACTCGATCAAGATAAATCTTATGACTTGTACTATGATGGCCAACAATTTTATCAATTAACTACTGACATGTTCCAACAAAGTTATAATCATGGTGCAGGATGCACATTTGCTGCTGCCACAACAGCTTATCTTGCGAACGGTAAATCTCCAAAAGAAGCAATCATTGCTGCTAAAGCATTTGTAGCTTCAGCAATCAAAAATGGTTGGAAAATGAATGACTTTGTAGGACCTGTTGATCATGGTGCATATAACCGTATTGAACAGATTAACGTTGAAGTCACTGAGGTTTAAAATACGATATATATAAATACTAGTACATTTTACCCCTCATCTATAGTCTCATTTAATTCCTACAAACATTGTAATTATAATTAAATCAATATCTATATAGATGTGGAAAGCCTGGAACAAAAAGTTCCAAAATAAGTAAATAAAGACAATTTCTATTGAAATAATATAGGAATTGTCTTTTTTATAATTTTTTTGATGATTTTCAGCTCGTTGAGCTATTACTTTTCTTATATTAAGCCACGAGGATGTCTGAATTCATCGAATTCAGTATCGTGAATTGTTTCTACAATATCATGTACATATCGTGAAATATCATTCGCGGGGATAAGTACTGAAGTTTCTATTGGTAGAGTATGTTAAGTCATATTATAATCTTTATACATAAGACACCTCGTTAATTTAGTTTAGTGGTATTTATTAAATTATACGAAAGCACCTTATTTTTCAAAGTATTTTAATATAAAATTACATATAAACACAAAGTATTTTGGCGAGACTCTTGAGGGAACAGGACAAGCTGAAGACTACAGGCTGAAGCTGTCACCTAAGAAAGCGAGCCAACAATACGAATTATTTTAAATAAAGATGCCAATAAATGAATTTATGAAAATCCATTTACTGGCTATTTTGCTAGGAATTATGTCTCAGCGTCTCTTCTCTTTCCTTTCAATCCATAATAAATATTGTATACATATAAAGTCTTAGAAAGTAATCAGTTTATCGTCGTATGTAAATTTGATACTACAGACCCATGATTTCTTATGATTTATCTTTTATTATTTAAAGTGTAGAGAGGCAAGGGAGGTATAAACAACATGATTATCTACAGAAGAAATATAGAAAATGGAACACCCATTTATGAAATCATAACTAAAACTTTCAAGACAATTACTATAAAGTGTGATGAAACTTTTAATAAGTATGAAATCTATCAATTGCTCTCTCTACTAGAGAATGACGTTGACAACATGCCGACAAGTTACTCATATCGTTAACGTTATTCTAGACAACTAGACATTGCATCAAACCTAATTGAGATTTAGCACTTTTGTCTTTCCAGTCCCAAATAAAATGAGTTTTAAAGCATTTAGTCCCTTAATACGTTTAGGTTTAAAGACATTCTATCATCCCTAAATTAACACTCACCTTAACAAGTGAGAAACGCTAATGTTAGCCAAAACTTGTCCCCTTTTGTAGCTCGGAGAGAACCTTTGAGCATTGCTAACATTGGCGTTTTTAATTATTTAATTTAAAAAAAGATTATTATTTTTATCATTCTCAACTTCTAGTAATTGTTAGTTTGGTATCATCATATGTTTTAAAAACTACAATTTCATCATTTTCTTTTATTAAAAATTGTACTTCTTCATCTATATTTATAGGTTTTAAGTACTTAATTTTGTAATTCATCCAATTCACATTAAGTTCAGAAAATACTTTTTCACATATGAGTTGTCCTGGTACAATGGAACGATGGATCGGATTCTCATCATTAACTATAGTTAAATATTCATTCACCATTTCTATTGTAAATTTCATAATTTATCTTACCTCGATAAATATTTGTTTTATATACATACAATGTTTTTTATCTTTATTGATTTCGAGTCCATATGTATATTTAATGATATTTTTAATTAATTTTTGTGAAACCTTATGCAATGTCGCTTCATACGTACAATCGACTTGAAGTTGATGTTGTGTCTTAATGTGTGTCTCTTTTAATATGATAGGCTTCTTTGAAAAAGATTGAAATAACTCAAATTGTGGCCATAACTTGGCACACATAAGAGTAGGAACATAATGGTCATACTTTATATTAAGCAATTCGCAATAATTTTGAACTTCTTCATTTGTAAATTGAACTTCTCTAATTTCCATACCATCTTTCAAATAAAGCTGCATTTCCTATCCCTCCACCTATTCCCATAGTTGCTATAGTTCTAAATTGATGTTTCATATAAAATAAACGTGTGACTAACGCTGCTCCACTTGCACCATATGGATGCCCTGTAGCAATTGCTCCTCCCCAACAATTCAACTTATTCAAAGGAATGTTAAGCTGTTGTTGGCTCGCAATAACTTGAGAGCTAAATGCTTCATTTAATTCTACTGCATTTATATCATTTATAGTTAATCGTTCTTGAGCTAATAATTGATTTACTGCTGGCACTGGACCTACTCCTAAATACTGTGGTTGAACACCTACAGTTGCACTATTCACAAACTTAATCCCTTCTGTGAATCCTAATTGACGTGCCCGATTTTCTTCCATAACAATCAGTAATACTGCACCATCATTTTTCTTACAACTATTTCCTACTGTGACTGTTCCTTCATTTAAAAGTGGTTTAAGTCTGCCAAGTGTTCTGAGAGTAAGTTGAGGTTTAATACTTTCATCTTGATTAAAATATTCACCTTTCACTTTGAACGGTAAAATTTCTTGGGAAATATTACCGTTATTCATATTTTTTGATGCCAACTGATGACTGCGATACGCAAAGTCATCTTGTTCATTTCTACTGATATGATATTTCTTCGCTACATTTTCGGCTGCTTCAATCATTGAAGGGTCTTCTCCTTCTCTTGCAAAAGGCGCCCGTTCAAAAAATTGTGGAAACTCAGATTCATAAACTGACTGCGGACGTTTGATTTTCCAAGGTGCTCTACTGGTACTCTCAACACCACCTGCAATATATATTGTTCCAGCACCACTTTGTACCATCCTACAGGCTTGTATAACGGCTTCAAGACCTGAGCCACATTGACGATCAATTGTTATACCAGGTATTTTAAAATCTAATCCCGCTTCAAGTAATGATTTTCTAGCTAAATTCCCCCCATTACCTACCGTATTACCTAAAATGACGTCATCCAAAAGAGACATTACTTTTGGATACTGATCTGTAAAATGATTAAATAAAGGTTCTAGTAATGATTCAGGTTCTAAATGCCTCAATCGGCCACCATACTTACCGAAAGCTATACGTTTTGCTGCAATAATAACAGGTTGTTTCATTTTTATAACTCTCCATTAATAAATTTATTTTTCATCTCTTTTCTAGCAATCTTTCCTGATTCTGTATAAATCATATGGTCAATTTTCTTTAATTTTGATGGAACTTCTTGTCTTAAAAGATGTTTCATTAAAAAAGATTTAATTTGTCGGTAATTCAATTGTACTTTACCTGAATAAAGCAATATCGCTATTTCTCCAAATTTAGCATGTGGTATACCAATGACAAGGGCCTCATCAATGCCTTCAATATCCATAATTAAGCTTTCAATAGCTGTTGGATATACATTAATCCCCCCAACTATAATACGATCACTCTCTCTACCTACTAAAAACAAATGTTGATTTTTAATATAAGCGAAGTCGCCTGTTTTAATCCATGCCCCCTCTTGATTGCTTTGTCCAACATAACCACTAAACACCATTTCACTTCTAACGGCTAATAATCCTACTGCATCATCATCTTGATTTAATAATCGTGTCTCGACATGAGGGAAAAGTTTACCAACAGAATTAGCAGGAGATGATTGGTTAAAATTGTAGCTTATAAAACTTGCTTCAGATGTCCCAAAAAATTCTATTAAATTTGCTTGTGGATATAAATTTCTGATTTGTTGAAACTGTTGCAATGTAAGTTTAGCACCACTACTCAAAATACTTTTAATCGATGAACAATGTCGTTGAGTTGAAATAAGTTGTTGTACCATCGTTGGCACTACAAATATTGCTGTCGTTTTGTTCAATTGATTAATAAGACGCATAAGAGATAGTGGATTAAAATTTTTTTGACCTATAAATGTTTTTCCAGTACTTAATGCATAAATACATGCGTACAATGAAAGTGAATGTGATAAAGGACCCGGTGCTACAATGGTTTCTTCACAATGCTGGAGTAATTTCTCATTTTCCTTAAAAGAAACTATCCAAGAATGTTCATTTCTATAAAACGCTTTGGGTAAACCTGTAGTTCCTGACGTGAAACCTATATGTATAACATTACGTGGGATAACCTCATCATTATAAATTGAGTTATCATGATTTGAGGTAAGATGATTATCTTTAATTAACCATTGTATGTCATAACTTTTTACAAGTTGATGTATCCTTTCATTACTCCATTGATGATTAAAAATGCAAGGAATTCCACCTCTTTGATGTACCGCAAAATAGTTAATAATATTATTTACAGGATGTTCATCCATTAGACCTACTTTTTTGTTTAATTTTACTTCTTTATAGCGCATACTAGCCTGATAAATTTCTTTACTTAATTCTCCATACGTTAGATGTCGATCTTCAAACACTAAAGCTAATCGATGCGGGTATTGATTAATATAATGCTGTAAATATTCCATTATTTTTTTCATCTTCATCACCATTTGTAAACACTTTATATAATTATGTTTACATTATACTTGCTTCATAGTTTTAAAAAAAGAGTAGGATAAAATTCCTCATGAATTATCATCCTACCATTGAAAATATTATAAAATTGTTAAAAATTCTTCTGGATCATTAACAATATAATGAGGATTTTCATGCAACAATTCGTGTGCAGATTGTGCTCCCCATGTGACAGCGCATGTTTGCACATGAGCTTGATTCGCACTCTTGATATTCTGTGCTGTGTCCCCTATATACACGGTTTTACCTATCATTAAATGATGTTTCTGTATCAAATTTTGAATCGTTTCACAAAGAAGTTTGTCTTCATTTTTAATACAGACACCTAATGAATCAGTTATAAAACGGCTTAATCCGAGATAATCTAAATACTTTTGAGTTGTTAGTATTTCTTTATTAGACACTACAAATATTTTTTTCTTTTGGTTATGTAAAAATTTTAATGCTTCACTTATTCCGGTATATTCTTTTGATTGATGTATTTCATCGTTGCTAAAACAATGATTGTATTCATCTATTAATTTTTCTATTTGATAAAAAGACAGTTCATGTGAAGCTAGCGCTTTAAAATTGTTATATAAATTTAAATGATATGTATGTAAAATAGCTTGTTCTGTAGGTTCATCTAAATTTAATCTTTTAAAAGCGCTTTGCGTAGCTTTGACGTGACATGTTGTTGTATCAATTAGCGTTCCATCAAAATCAAAAATATAACTATCAAAATTCATGATGTTCACCTCATAGTTAAAGTTATATTATAAATATACACTTAAAGGAGTAATGTTGCACCATTTATTAAAAAAGCACCTTTGTCTAATCATAGACAAAAGTGCTCATCTCTCATTCTAGTTATTCTAAATTAGCATGATTCTCTTGCATTGTTTTTTCACTAATGTGAAATGCATCCATTAAAGGTAATACAACACTATCTAAGAATATAAGTGAAGCCTGTTCAAATAAACTACCAAGTGGTTGTTTCGAACCCTCAACATCATGTTTAGTACCTGCAGGCAATTCAACAACCGTCTCTGCAAGATTACCGATTGGCGATTCCGCATTTGTAGTTAATAAGACAATTTTTGCACCCTCAGATTGTGCTTTTTCAGCTAATAATCTTAAATGTTCTGTAGAACCTGAACCTGAAATAATAATAAACAAATCATGTTCTTTAATTGAAGGTGTTGTTGACTCACCTACAACGTAGGCATTTTTACCTAATTGATTTAAGCGCATTGCAAAACTATTAGCAACAAAACCTGAACGACCTTTACCAGCTGTAAATATGCGATCTGCACCTATAACATCATTAGCAAAACGTTCATACTCTGTATTATCTACTTGAGATAAAGTAGAATCTAACTCTTCAAGAATAAGACGATAATTATTAAATTCACTCATCTTATTTACCTTCAATAGCTGCTCTACATTGTTTTGCTGCTTCTACAGGATCGTCAGCATTCGCAATACCGCCACCAACAATAACTAAATCTGGATCTTCAGCAACAATATCTTTGATAGTATCTGGTTTAATACCACCTGCTACTGCAACCTTAGAGTTTTTGATAACAGATTTAACTGTACGCAAGCTGTCTAATGGAGATTTTCCTTCAGCTTGTAAGTCGTAACCTGTATGAACTGCGATATAGTCTGCACCCATCTCATCTAGTTCTTTAGCACGTTGTTCTAAGTTTTGCACTGCTATCATATCAACAAGCAATGCTTTTCCATGTTTATGCGCTTCTTCAACTGCTGCTTTAATTGAAGCATCTTCAGCAACACCTAAAATTGTAACAATATCTGCACCATATTTTACTGCTTGGCTCACTTCGTAATCTGCTGCATCCATAATTTTCAAGTCAGCTAATACTTTAGCATTATTAATATTTTCATTTAAATGTTGAACTGCAGGTAACCCTTCATTAATTACAATTGGCGTACCAATTTCAACAATATCTACATATTCTTCAACTTTTTGAGCTAATTTTGCTGCTTCTTCTTTATTTAATAAATCAATGGCTAATTGTAGTTCCAATGAAATTCATCCTTTCGTTTTGGGAAATTCTCTTTTGCTTATAGTTGTATACCCTTCGCTAAACTTATTAAACATATAAAACAACTATATAATTATAAACAATCTGGCGCTGCTTCATCGTCTACATAAACTTCAACATTAGGGTGTGTGTGTAAAATGGTCGCAGGTACATCTTCGGTAACCTGTTCATTTAACAGTTTACTTATAGCCTCTTTTTTCTTTGGACCAAATGCGAGTAGGATAATCCTTTTTGCTTTTAAAATACTTTTTACCCCCATTGAAACTGCTTGTCTAGGAACATCCTTTTCATTGTCAAAAAATCGACTATTTGCTTTTATGGTGCTTTCTGTTAAGTTCACCACATGTGTTTCACTATTGAAGTCAGTCCCTGGTTCATTAAAACCAATGTGACCATTTTCTCCAATTCCTAAAATTTGAATATCGATTGGCCCTCTTTCATCTAATAAATTGTTATATCGTTCCGCTTCTGCTTCTAGATTTTCTGATAAGCCATCAGGAATATGAATGTGATTTTTAACAAAATGAGGATATTGCTCAAATAGCACTTTATTCATGTAGGTATGGTAACTTTGTTGATGACTTGCTTTTAAACCTACATATTCATCTAAATTAAATGTTTCAACCTGCGACACATCAACTTTATTTTTGATTAATAAATTTACTAAGTAATGATATACGTCAGTCATAGTTCCACCAGTTGCTAAACCGAGTTTGGCATGAGGGTGCTGCTGTATTTGTTTAAACAACTCGCATGCTACATAAAATGACGCAAGATTTTTTGAATCTAAATTAATAATTTTCAATATCAAACACCTCTAATTTCAATATCACAATGATTGATGACTAACGCCTTACTCTTTTATATCTCTTAAATTATACTGTAACAAATGATTAAGATTTTAAACATATTAACGCTCTATATGTAATATTCAACGTTATTTCTTGAATTTTTCCTAATTAAATCGAGCATTCGTGTACAAATATACATAGCTTTCTAGTAAAATAGATAGATAAACGAGTTTGCTGGTAAATAATATGTTTATCGGTAGTCCGTCACTGACATATTGTTTAGTTTAAGGGAGTGAACGTGTTGGAACCAATTAAAGAACAAGAAGTGCTAGATTTATTAACTTCTTACTCAAATCAGCCTGTTTACCTACACGTTGAAACAACAAATGGTGCTTATGCAAATCATTTCGATCAACGCGTATTTAACGCTGGAACATTTTTAAGAAATATTGTCGTGACTTTTGAACATGCACAACTTAAAGGCGGCGACAAAGATCCATATCGTGTAGGTCTTAAATTAAAAGATGGTGGCTGGGTTTACGTGCAAGGACTTACGCACTATGAAGTTAATGAGAATAACGAATTTTTAATTGCAGGTTTTAATTATGAAGGACAATTGGCTGCTACAATAGAAATAAGTAAACAGCCATTTACTATATAAAGGAGGTTGCCAATCATGACTGATGAAAGACACGTACTTGTGATTTTCCCCCATCCTGATGATGAAACTTTTTCGTCTGCTGGAACTATCGCAAGTTATATTGAAAAAGGTATTCCCGTCACATATGCATGTCTTACCCTAGGACAAATGGGACGTAATCTAGGTAACCCTCCTTTTGCAACAAGAGAATCTTTACCATTTATACGTGAACGTGAGTTAGAAGAAGCATGCAAAGCAATTGGGATTACAGATTTAAGGAAAATGGGGTTAAGAGATAAAACTGTTGAATTTGAACCTTACGATCAAATGGATCAAATGATTCAATCACTTATTGACGAAACAAATCCATCATTAATTATTTCGTTCTATCCTAAATTTGCAGTTCACCCTGATCACGAGGCAACTGCAGAAGCTGTAGTACGTACAGTTGGACGCATGCATGAATCAGATCGACCCCGTCTTACACTTGTAGCGTTTAGCAATGATGCATCAGAAATTCTTGGAGAACCTGATATTCAAAATGACATATCTCAATATAGTGATATAAAACTTAAAGCTTTTGAAGCACATGCTTCACAAACAGGACCATTTTTAAAACAACTTGCTAGTCCCGAAATAGATGGTCAAGCACAAAGTTTCTTAAAAATAGAGCCATTTTGGACATATCACTTTGAATCTTAAATGGAGGTAAAACATGACAGAATTTGACTTATCCACTAGAGAGGGTCGTTGGAAACATTTCGGTTCTGTTGACCCTGTCAAAGGTACGAAACCAACTACTAAAAATGAAATGACCGATTTACAAAGTACTCATAAAAATTTCTTATTTGAAATAGAGGAAGTAGGCATTAAAAATTTAACTTATCCAGTTTTAATTGATCAGTACCAAACAGCTGGTTTATTTAGTTTTTCAACGAGTTTAAATAAAAATGAAAAAGGCATTAATATGAGTCGCATATTAGAAAGCGTTGAAAAACATTATGATAATGGCATTGAACTTGAATTTAACACACTACATCAATTGTTGCGTACTCTACAAGATAAAATGAATCAAAATGCTGCAGGTGTTGATGTGTCAGGTAAATGGTTCTTTGATCGTTATAGTCCTGTGACTAATATTAAAGCTGTAGGCCACGCAGATGTTACTTATGGTTTGGCTATTGAAAATCATACCGTTACACGCAAAGAATTAACTATTCAAGCCAAAGTAACAACACTATGTCCTTGCTCAAAAGAAATTAGTGAATATTCCGCACATAATCAACGTGGTATCGTTACAGTTAAAGCATATTTAGATAAAAATAATGATGTCATCGATGATTATAAAGATAAAATTTTAGACGCTATGGAAGCCAACGCTAGTTCTATCTTATATCCAATCTTAAAACGTCCTGATGAAAAACGAGTAACAGAACGCGCTTATGAAAATCCACGATTTGTTGAAGATTTAATTCGACTAATTGCAGCTGACTTAGTTGAATTTGACTGGATTGAAGGGTTCGATATTGAATGTCGTAATGAAGAGTCTATCCACCAGCATGATGCTTTCGCACGTCTGAAATATCGCAAATAAAACATTGAATTTCAACTACAATGCCAGTTGTATTTTTAGTTTATAAGATGCAACTGGCAATTTTTTAGCATCATCAATATCGATGATACATAATGTAACACAAAAGAAACTCACCCCATGCTAAACATTCAATGTTGAATTTATTAAAGGTCGTTACGAATCTAAATAAATCAGAAATTCTAGATTTAATTTATTGTAGTGTATTTATGCACTTGTAATTTACATACATATTATAACGTTTACAACCAACTTTAAGTCATCAGATTAAAGTATTTATTAATCACACATACGTGTTTACTAACAAATGAACTTCAAACAAATGCATCAATTCAATTATAGGTTACCTGAGCTATTGACAAACTATTTACATTTAATACATTCGACTAGTGAACCAAGAATGTGTCATGCTATGAAGAAAGGTGAAATTCATGATTACTGTATTAGTCATTACTATATTTTTTATTACAGTAACTTTAATAATTTGGCAACCAAAAGGATTAGATATAGGGATTTCTGCAGTCATCGGCGCGCTTTTAGCTATCGTTACTGGAGTAGTGAGTGTCTCAGATATATTAGAAGTGACAAGTATAGTTTAAAATGCCACACTTACCTTTGTCGCAGTTATCCTTATTTCATTAATCCTTGATGAAATAGGATTTTTTGAGTGGTCTGCCATACATATGGTTAAAGCATCACAAGGACATGGATTAAAAATGTTTGTGTTTATCATGATATTAGGTGCAATTATTGCAGCATTTTTTGCTAATGATGGAGCAACCTTAATTTTGACGCCTATCGCTTTAGCGATGATAAGAAATTTAGGTTTCAATAAAAAGCTAGTGTTTCCTTTTATTATAGCTTGTGGGTTTATCGTATATTCCACATCATTACCACTTGTTGTAAGTAATTTGGTTAACATTGTATCAGCAGATTACTTTGGTATTGAATTTGTTGAATATTTAAAGCGTATGTTTATACCTAATTTATTTTCTCTATTAGCTAGTATCTTAATATTATGGTTTTACTTTAGAAAATCCATCCCTAAAACATTTGATATATCAAGTATTTTTGAACCTAAAAATGCTATACGAGACACACGATTATTTAAAATTTCATGGATTATTTTAGCTTTATTACTTATAGGTTACTTAGTGAGTGAGTTCATCCCCTAATAAACAATGACATTTTAATAGAGTCTGATATAGTTGTCACATTGTGTAGTGATGCAGATGCAAACTGTCCAGTTTTACCTAAAAACGTCACTAAAGAACATTGGGGATTTGATGATCCTGCTGGTAAAGATTGGTCAGAATTTCAACGTGTAAGAGATGAGATTAAAACAACGATAGAAACATTTGCTCATAGAGAGTAACTTAACTCAAAACTTAAAACTCACTATTATTTATACTTTTTAACAAATTTAACAACATACTTGGCTATAATACTGATGAGTGAAACTACAAGAACAGAAATATACTAAGTGGAGTAACCATGACAAACAATTAAAAACCGTTTATCGTGGGTGCTATCACAATAGTTGTATTCATAAACAATAAAGTTTATTATAAGCTCGTTTGTAAGTGACTCGTTATTTTAAATTTTTTGATTATAAAGAGGTAAATATTGTTAGTAGTATGTATTTTCGTGTGAATTATTTTTAAATGTTTATTAGTTCTATTAATATTATAAGTTTTTATTATGTTACAATGTTTGTAAAATAAACTTAATTATATGAGGTAAATTATGTACTATTTTGTAGGTAATAACATCGGTCATAAAACTGCTGGTATAGAAAAAGCAATGATTAATCGGTTAAACCTATTTAAAGCATATCATTATCAAGCTAAAATTTTAT
>NZ_JBHLXP010000008.1:0-6756 GCF_042432165.1 Rheinheimera tilapiae | reverse complement strand
GCTGGCTGTCACACAGCGACGGAACAATCCCGAGCTCCGCGAGGGATATCAAGGCTCCCAATAAAGCCAAAGGGCCCACTCAGTCGAGTGGGCCTTTTTGCTTTATGGCATCTTGACGGAATATTGCTCAGTCGGACGTCGCACGGGGGCAATTCCATCACTTCAGCTAGCAAGTTCCTTGTCGACCGCGCTAAAAGTCTGATAGCCAATAGTTTCAATGCACTCTAGACTGGCTCTAGTTCAATCTTTTTGTTGCAGATCAAATGCTAAAATCCCGGTCGCGCAATACTGATCGCAAAGAATCTTCTCAGGCTATACAGATGGAAAAACAGCCAAACTCTCCATTGGATTGGGGTCAATTACTCAAATCTGGTAATCGGATATTTATTGGTTCCAATGCCGCAGTTCCAAATGCATTAATCGATGATTTAATTGCCAATGCAAATCAGCTGCATGACATTGAAGTTGTTCATATTCAAACGATTTCAGATGAAAAATGGGTTGAACCACAATACAAAGACCTATTTAAAGTAAACACATTGTTTATTGCTGGTCAGAAAATTCGCGCGGCAGTGGCAGAAGGCCGCGCCGACTACACCCCTTGTTTCCTGTCAGAGATTCCGGCTTTGTTCAGTTCAGATATTCTGCCACTCGATGCTGCACTAGTAATGCTGAGTCCGCCAGATGAATATGGATACTGCTCCCTTGGAGTCTCAGTAGACGTGGTGTCTGCAGCGATCCGCAATGCGAAAAAAGTGATTGCCCAGTTTAACCCCTTGATGCCGCGAACAAGCGGCCATGCTTATGTCCATATCAGCAAAATTACGGCTTCAATAGAGCAGGCTCAGCCGCTACCCGAGGTTCCTGCTGTAGGATTTGAGCAACGAATTGAACGGATAGGCCAGTATGTATCCATGCTCATTGAAGACGGTGCAACTGTCCAAATTGGCACCGGTAAGATCCCGGAAGCGGTATTGAGATACTTGGGAAATCATAAGAATTTAGGTATTCACAGTGAACTGATTAGTGATGGCATCATTGATTTAATGAAAAGAGGTGTGATTAACAACAGTCAAAAAACTTTTCATCCAGGAAAAACAGTGACCAGTTTTGCTGTTGGTTCACAGCAACTATATGATTTTGTTAATCAAAACCCACATGTTGAATTCTATCCAAGTGAATATGTCAATTCACCAACCAACATTGCTCGGAATGACAATATGGTGTCGATCAACAGTGCTCTTGAAGTTGACCTCACTGGCCAAGTTGTCTCTGACTCATTGGGCTATCAGTTCTACAGCGGTATTGGCGGCCAGGTTGATTTCAGTCGTGGTGCATCAATGAGTAAGGGCGGTAAACCGATTATTGCGCTGCCATCAACAGCCAAAAACGGTACTATCTCCCGCATCGTCTCTACGATCTCTGAGGGAAGTGGGGTCGTTACATCACGTGGTCATGTGCATTATGTCGTTACTGAATATGGCGTGGCCTCCCTTCGTGGCAAAAGTATCCGCGAAAGGGCACTTGAGCTGATCCGTGTTGCCCATCCCAAGTTCAGACCTGCTTTATTGGATGAAGTTCGTAAGCATTATTGGGTGCCAAACTATCAGGTTATGCGGCCGATGGACGTGCCAGAACTTGGGGATGTTGGATTAAAAATCCTGCACATTGGTGGTGAGGCCTTTGATTTGAGGCCGCTGAATCCGGCTGACGAGCGTCGCCTGCAGGAATTCTTCTATTCCCATACCAAAGAAACACTGTTGTTGCGATACAACCATCACCCAAAACAACTGAGTAGGGAGAAATCTTGCTCGCTAGTCAGTGTCGATCAGTCCCGGGACCTCGCACTATGTATAGTGCGGCAACATGGGTCAGTCTTGGAAATCCAAGCCGTAGGACGTTATTACCTGATTGAGAGCAATAACAGTTGCGAGGTCGCATTTGTTACTCGCGAACGCCATCAGGGGAAAGGGATGGCAACCATACTGCTACAGGAGATGATTAATATCGCCAGAATTCGGGGCATTTCGACTATGGTCGCCTATGTCCGAGCAGAAAATAAGCCTATGCTGACCGTGTTTGAACGCGCTGGTTTTAAACGGTTACGCAGCGAAGAGCCAGACGAAGTGAATCTTCAGCTGCAGCTGCAAGCCGAGCAAGCAACTGAATCAATGGAATAGCAGAACTATGTCTGTGGTGATTTTTAGCCATTCGGCTTGTAACAAACATAATTTAGGTTCAGACCATCCCGAGCAACCGGGGCGGTTGCATGCCATTTTTGATCAGTTGCTCAGTTCGGGGCTGGACTATGCTATCAGCCATCAAACTGCGACTTCGGCTACCGATGAACAGTTGGCTCTTGCCCATGATAGAGCTTATATCCGTCATGTGATTGAGAAAAACCCGACAGAGGGTTCGGTTTGGCTGGACGATGATACCGCAATGATGAATCGCTCACTGGAAGCGGCCCGTTTGGCTGCAGGTGCTGCAATCAATGCAGTAGATTGGGTGATGCAGCGGGACAACGCTCAAGCGTTTTGTGCTATCCGACCTCCGGGACATCATGCAGAACGTGCACAAGCGATGGGCTTTTGTTTTTTTAACAACATTGCCATCGCAGCGAAGTATGCAATACAGCACTATCAGTTATCGCGGGTGTTGATCCTCGACTTTGACGTGCATCACGGCAATGGTACCGAGCAAATTGTTAAAGACGACGCACACATCCTGTTTTGTTCTTCATTTGAATATCCGTTTTACCCGCATCCGGACCTTACTGAAACGACCAATATCCTGAAATTACCTCTTGCCGCAGGCTCCGATGGTGTAGCGTTCCGCCATGGAGTAACCACAAAGTGGCTTGATAAAATTGCAGCATTTGCACCAGAGCTTGTAATGGTATCTGCAGGCTTTGATGCCCACTACGAAGACGATATGGCAAATCTGAAATGGCAGGAAGCTGATTATGCCTGGATTGCTGATGAACTGAAGAAAATTGCAAATCGCAGCGCCCAAGGTCGTATCGTTGCTTGCCTTGAAGGTGGTTATGCCCATAGTGCCTTGGGGCGCTCCGTAGTCGCCATGTTAAAAGCCTGGTTGTAACAAAATTTCTGCCTGACGTTCGCATGCATTACAATAGCGTTTTTTCCAGCGCCGAGTTTTGAACATGCAGAAACTGCAGCAGCAGGATGCCCGTCTTTATTCTACTTTCCGTTTGCCCGCGACACTGCACGAGGTGCTGCTGTGTCGTTCAATAGATGAGCTATACCAAGCTGAATGGACACAGCCGCCACTTTTGTTAGGCGAGGGTAGCAATAGCATTTTCCTGTCCGATATGCAGCGGCCTGTGTTGCGGTTTATCGCCGATTCTGTGACAGAACAATATGCAGCAGACGGGATCCTGTTACACGTAGAAGCAGGACATAACTGGCATTCACTCGTTACCTATGCTGTGCAGCAAGGCTGGTGGGGGATTGAAAACCTCGCGCTTATTCCTGGATCTGTGGGTGCTGCGCCAGTACAGAATATTGGTGCATATGGTGTAGAACTTATGGATAGCTGTGTCTATGTTGATTTCTTCCATTGGCAAAGCAAAAAGGTACAAAGACTGACTCAGGCTGAATGCGCGTTCGGCTATCGTGACAGTATTTTTAAGCAGGCACTCGATGGTAAAGGCGTCATAGTCGCTGTGGGGCTGAAACTGCAGACTCTTGCTAATCCAAAGCTTAGTTACCGCGGCTTAGACCATTTACCTGCAGATTGCAGTGTCCAAGATGTTTATCAGGCCGTGATCGCTGTGCGCCGGAGTAAGTTACCGGATCCACAGCAATTAAGTAACTGCGGCAGCTTTTTTAAAAACCCGGTAATAGAGGCCAACCAGTTTGCGGAGTTGCAACGGTTACACCCCGATTTACCTGCTTATCCTCAACACAATGGTCAGATAAAGACTGCAGCGGCCTGGTTGATTGAACAGTCCGGCTTCAAAGGGCAACGCTTTGGTGATATCGGCTGTTATGACAAGCAGCCGCTCGTGTTAGTCAATTATGGAGAAGGGACCGCATTCGAGCTTGAGACATGGATGAAGCAGATTATCACCACGGTACAACAGCGCTTTGGTATTCAGCTAGAGCCGGAAGTGAGAATGCTGAATGAGTGTTAGACAGCTGCCGCAAACCTTAGCCCTGCAACGGCAACTGATTCAGCAACTGGCAGATGGAAAGACTCACTCGGGTGAAGCTTTAGCGCAACAGGCTGGGATCAGCAGAGCCGCTATTGCAAAACATATCAGTCAGTTACAGCAGATTGGCTTGGAGATTTTCGCGATTTCAGGCAAGGGTTATCGTCTGGCACAGCCGCTGCAATTACTCGATGTGACGCAAATGAAACAGTGGCAGGCTCCCGGTTCGCCAGAAGTGTTACTGCAACATCTGACGGATTCAACTAACACGCAACTACTGAAACGGCTGCAAGACGGGCAGTCATTACAAAAAGGGCAGGTTATTGTAGCTGAAGCACAATCTGCAGGCCGAGGCCGACGCGGCAATGATTGGTACTCGCCATTTGGCAGCAATCTCTACTTTTCGATTTATTGGCGACTTGAGCAAGGGATCCAAGCTGCCATGGGGCTGAGTCTGGTCGTTGGGATCGCCATAGCGAAACTGCTGGAGCGTCGGTATCAGTGCCCATTAAAACTGAAGTGGCCAAATGATCTGTATGTGAATCATAAAAAATTGGGCGGTGTTCTGGTTGAGCTTGCCGGACAAACCCATGCTGATTGTGATGTTGTGATAGGTATAGGCCTGAATATTCAGATGCCAACCGGTGGAGAATCGAAGATCAATCAGCCATTCACTGATTTGATGCAAGAGGTGAATTCTCAGATTGACCGAAATCAGCTGGTGGCTGAACTGCAACATCAGCTGATCCAAACACTGAAGCACTTTGAAGTGTATGGTTTTACTGATTTTATCTCAGAGTTTAACCAACGTAACGAGTTTGCGGAGCAGACGGTGCAGTTGACCGGCGGTAGCGAGCCACAAATTGGAGTTTGCAAAGGGGTCGATCATCAGGGAGGTCTCATTTTGCAACAAGGCGGCCAGCTTAAAAGTTATTTCGGTGGTGAGCTAAGTCTGAGGGTGAAGCAATGAAGCAGGGAATTTTACTGCTGGATATCGGAAACACCCGGGTTAAAGCAGTTTATTGGCTGGATGGACAGTTGACTGCTATCACCGATTTCCCGGGTGTAATGCCGGCATCGCCTGTTGCTGTCTATTATGCTTCTGTTGCGACTGACGAAAGGTTGGAGCAGCTAAGGTCTGAGAGTCAGTTAACCGACGTTGATTGGCACCAAATCCGCAGTGAAGCGCAAAAAGACCAGTTACGTAGTAGTTATGCAAAGCCGGAAACAATGGGGGTCGATAGATGGTTGGCAATGTTAGGTGCGCAGCAGTGTTACCCACATACTGAACTGCTGGTTATTGATGCTGGAACCGCTTTAACAATCGATCATCTTGCAGCCGATGGGCAGCACCGTGGCGGTTGGATTGTGCCTGGGATACATATGCAGCAAAAAGCTGTGACGAACTATACCGCACGCGTGTTTAACCGCGATCAACAACAGTTTGAATTGGCTTTTGCACAGGACACAGCGAGTTGCCTGCAAAACGGTGTATTTGCGGCAATTTTGGCCGTTATCCGGCAAGCTAATCAGCTGGTGCCTCAGGCTAAAATGTTAATCACGGGTGGTGATGCCACAGTATTAATGCCGTTTCTGGCAGAGTTACCAATAGAAATTGAACCTTTACTCATTTTTCGCGGGATGACCCGGTATATTGTGAATTAGTCTTTTTTGGCGATCTATTGAGCATTCAGTATAAAAATATTAGGTTTTTACTGATTTTCAGTTGCCACACCCAGATCATTCCACTAGAATTCGCAGCCACTGACGTAGCCGCTTTAGCTCAGTTGGTAGAGCAACTGACTTGTAATCAGTAGGTCATCCGTTCGACTCGGATAAGCGGCACCATTAGTGGAGGGGTTCCCGAGTGGCCAAAGGGATCAGACTGTAAATCTGCCGGCACTGCCTTCGAAGGTTCGAATCCTTCCCCCTCCACCATCTTCGCCAGTGAACAATAGCTACGAGTAGGCCGCGGGCATCGTATAATGGCTATTACCTCAGCCTTCCAAGCTGATGATGCGGGTTCGATTCCCGCTGCCCGCTCCAGACAGAAAAAATGCTGATATAGCTCAGGCGGTAGAGCGCATCCTTGGTAAGGATGAGGTCCCCAGTTCGATTCTGGGTATCAGCACCACTTCACAGTTTGCCTCCTCTTGCGATAATATCGAACACCCAAATTCACACAACCGCCGTTTTTGCTTAAAAAGGGTCTACATCATGGCTAAGGCTAAATTTGAACGTAACAAACCGCACGTAAACGTAGGCACAATCGGCCACGTTGACCACGGTAAAACTACTCTGACAGCAGCTATCACCAACGTACTGGCAAAGCACTACGGCGGTCAGGCTTTCGCATTCGACCAAATCGATAAAGCGCCAGAAGAAAAAGCTCGTGGTATCACGATCAATACTTCTCACGTTGAATACGACACCCCAACTCGTCACTACGCACACGTAGACTGCCCAGGCCACGCTGACTATGTTAAAAACATGATCACTGGTGCTGCTCAGATGGACGGCGCTATTCTGGTAGTAGCTGCAACTGACGGCCCAATGCCACAGACTCGTGAGCACATCCT
>NZ_JBHLXP010000007.1:0-15981 GCF_042432165.1 Rheinheimera tilapiae | reverse complement strand
GTCTGCGTTTTGCAATCCGTGAAGGCGGCCGTACAGTAGGTGCGGGCGTAGTAGCGAAGATCCTGGCGTAATAGTCCGGATATAGAAAAGGGCTCCTCTGGAGCCCTTTTGCTTTTTACTGCTCTATTTTGCTGTTCTCGCCAAATAAAGTAGAAGTATTCAGAACGATCGGCTGGATCTGTTAAAAAGATCCGGTTGTATCCGACCGTGATGCTTGTTTTAGTGTGCTGGCACAGTATAATGAGCGGCTATTTTTTGTTAGCGGCATTGCCGGCAGCAAAAACCTCAGGGGCATAGTTCCAATTGGTAGAACAGCGGTCTCCAAAACCGATGGTTGGGGGTTCGAATCCCTCTGCCCCTGCCAATTTTCTTAGTTGATTGTAGTAGCTGATACTGCATTACAGCTGTAGTGGCTTGTCACAACAAGCGTGGATAGTGAGTTAGAGCATGAACGCAGCAACAGAAGCGCCGAAAAGCGGTTTAGACATCATCAAATGGATAGCGGTATTCGCGATTCTGACTTTATTAGTCGTCGCCAACTACATTTTTGAATTTTCAACTTTAGAGCGGGCTATTGGTCTGCTGGTGATGATCCCACTTGCTGGTTTCGTCGCAGCCCAAACACAAAAAGGCCATGAATTTTTGACTTTTGCCAAAGAAGCCAAGCTAGAAGTTCGCAAAGTGGTATGGCCAACCCGAGCTGAAACAAATCAAACCACGATTATCGTGGCAGTGGTAACTTTGATCATGGCGGTTATTTTATACCTGCTGGATATGGCTTTACTGAAGATTGTGTCGTTTTTAACAGGATTGGGGATCTAAACCATGTCAGGAAAAATGCGTTGGTATGTGGTGCAGGCCTTTGCGGGCTTTGAGCAGCGCGTCGCTACGTCGTTACGCGAGCATATCAAGATCCATAGCATGGAAGAGAAGTTTGGCGAAGTCTTAGTTCCGACTGAAGAAGTCGTGGAAATGCGCGCAGGCCAGAAACGCAAATCAGAACGCAAATTTTTTCCGGGCTATGTATTAGTCCAAATGGAAATGTGTGAAGAAGCATGGCACTTAGTAAAAAGCGTGCCTCGTGTACTGGGTTTCATCGGTGGTACGTCAGATCGTCCGGCGCCTATCAGCGAAAAAGAAGCCAATACTATTCTGAATCGCCTGCAAGATAATGCTGACAAACCGAAGCCGAAGACCTTGTTTGAAGCGGGTGAAGTGGTTCGAGTTTCGGAAGGTCCATTTGCTGACTTTAACGGCGTAGTTGAAGAAGTCGATTACGAAAAGAGTCGAGTCAAGGTTTCTGTTCTTATTTTTGGTCGCTCAACACCAGTCGAACTGGAGTTTGGTCAGGTCGAAAAAGCTTAACGGTGAAATATCCGTTGTAACGGGCCGCTGATTAAAATATAATCGCGGCCTTTTTTAACATCAGGGGAGCCGTTTGAGTAAGTGTCCTCGCACTTACGAGGCTACGACCCTATAAAGAGGTGAAACATGGCTAAGAAAGTCACGGCACTTGTAAAATTACAAGTTAAAGCTGGTATGGCAAACCCGTCGCCACCAGTTGGTCCAGCACTGGGTCAACACGGTGTGAACATCATGGAATTCTGTAAAGGCTTCAACGCCCGTACAGAGTCTCTTGAGAAAGGCATGCCAATCCCAGTAGTGATCACTGTATACAGTGACCGCTCATTTACATTCGAAACCCGTACCCCACCAGCATCATTCCTGCTGTTAAAAGCAGCTGGTCTGAAAGGTGGTTCAGGTCGCCCTAATACCCAGAAAGTCGGTAAAGTTACCCGTGCTCAGCTCGAAGAGATCGTTAAGATCAAACGTGCTGACCTGACGGCAGGCGACGACGAAGCAGCAGTTCGTACCATCGCTGGTACAGCTCGCTCAATGGGCTTAGTGGTGGAGGGTTAATCGATGGCTAAATTATCAAAACGCGCTAAGTTAATCCGTTCAAAAGTAGATTCTACTCGTGAATACGCGATCAATGACGCCGTAGCGTTATTAAAAGAATTAACAGCTGGCAAATTCGTTGAAAGTATCGATGTTGCTATCAACCTCGGTATCGATGCCCGTAAATCTGACCAGAACGTGCGTGGTGCAACTGTACTGCCACACGGTACTGGCCGTACGGTTCGCGTTGCTGTGTTCACTCAAGGTGCTAATGCTGAAGCTGCTAAAGCTGCCGGCGCTGACATCGTGGGCATGGAAGACTTAGCTGAACAAGTTAAGAAAGGCGAAATGAATTTTGACGTAGTCATCGCATCTCCAGATGCAATGCGCGTTGTCGGTATGTTGGGTCAAATCCTCGGTCCTCGCGGTCTGATGCCAAACCCGAAAACCGGTACTGTAACGCCAAACGTTGCTGAAGCAGTTAAAAACGCTAAAGCCGGTCAGGTGCGTTACCGTAACGACAAGAATGGTATCATCCATTCAACGATCGGTAAGGTCAACTTCGATACAGACAAACTGAAAGAGAACTTAGAGTCTCTGTTAGTTGCTCTGAAACGTGCTAAGCCATCAGTTGCAAAAGGTACTTACATCAAGAAAGTAACTATCTCTTCAACTCACGGCGCAGGTATCGTGCTGGATCAGGCTTCTCTGGACGCCAAAGTATAATAGAGCCGCTTTATTAAGCAGCTTTACAGAGTCGCGAGGTTAATTTATAATCTCGCGCTCAAATTTTAGGGTAGAAGCCGGCTTTTGCGTGCAAAAGTATCGGCTTCCGTCCAAGACCGTAGGTGCCGGAACTCTTCGTTAGAGAAGACAACGGCTTAAAACAACAACCTACGCAGACGGTGTTAGCCCCAGAAAGATTCCTATCAATCTGGCTCTCACCGTAAATCGCGCGCTCTGTTCATTTCTGAATTTGAGCGATGTGTAGGCACCCGGATAATTCCGTCCGGATGAACCAGGAGTTAAGAGCCAATGGCTATTAAGCTTGAAGACAAAAAAGCGATCGTTGCTGAAGTCCAGGAAGCTGCCAAAGGTGCTTTATCTGCGGTAGTCGCAGACGCTCGTGGTGTCACTGTAGGCAAAATCACAACTCTGCGTAAGCAGGCCCGTGAAGCTGGTGTATGGATGAAAGTTGTCCGTAATACATTAGTACGCCGTGCAGTTACTGGCACCGAGTTCGAGTGTTTAGGCGACGCGTTTGTAGGCCCAACACTGATTGCGTTCTCTAAAGAGCACCCAGGTGCTGCAGCGCGGATCTTCAAAGATTTCGCGAAAGAGAACCAGAAGTTTGAGCTGAAAGGCGCAGCCTTCAATGGCACCAAAGTCAGTATCGATGTATTAGCAAGTCTGCCAACACGCAACGAAGCTATTGCACGCCTGATGAGCACTATGAAAGAAGCAGCAGCCGGCAAACTTGTACGTACAATTGCCGCGGTTCGCGACCAAAAACAGGATCAAGCCGCGTAATTCTACGTGTTGTTTGGTAAGTAAAGTTTAATACGGGAAATCTTCCCGATAGTTTAGGAATCTGAGCAATGTCAGTTACTAAAGAGCAAATTTTAGACGCTATCGCAGCAATGTCTGTAATGGAAGTTGTTGAACTGGTTAGCGCTATGGAAGAAAAATTCGGCGTTTCAGCTGCTGCTGCTGTTGCAGTTGCTGCAGGTCCAGCTGCTGTTGTTGAAGAACAAACAGAATTCAACGTTATCCTGGCCTCAATCGGCGCGAACAAAGTTGCTGTTATCAAAGCAGTACGTGGCGCGACAGGTCTGGGTCTGAAAGAAGCGAAAGATCTGGTTGAATCTGCTCCAGCAGCAATCAAAGAAGCCGTTTCTAAAGCTGAAGCTGACGCTCTGAAGAAAGAGTTAGAAGAAGCTGGTGCTACTGTTGAAGTTAAATAATCCAGCTCATACTGGATTAGACGCCTGATTTCAGGCTAGGCTGGTGGTGATTTAACCACCGGCCTTTTTGCGCTGTGGGATATTGATTTTCCCCGCCCCTTATGACGCCATAGTGGATGTCATAACCACCGCCCCGCAAGGGTAGGTAGGGTAAAAAATCAGCAAGCTGAGGAACCCCATGACTTACTCTTATTCTGAAAAGAAACGTATCCGTAAGGACTTCGGTAAACGTCCACAAGTGTTGGATGTACCATATCTGTTGTCGATTCAAATCGAATCGTTCAGCAAGTTTATTGAGCCAGATCCAGAAGGCGAATACGGCCTAGAAGCTGCGTTCCGTTCTGTTTTTCCAATCAAAAGTTACTCTGGCAGCGCAGAACTGCAGTACGTCAGCTATCGGATTGGTGAGCCGGTGTTTGATGTTAAAGAGTGTCAAATCCGCGGTGTAACCTACTCAGCGCCATTACGCGTCAAACTGCGCATGGTACTGTTTGATAAAGAAGCACCAGGTACGATCAAAGATATCCGCGAACAAGAAGTCTATATGGGCGAAATCCCATTGATGACTGAAAACGGTACTTTTGTTATCAATGGTACTGAGCGTGTTATTGTTTCTCAGCTGCACCGTAGTCCGGGCGTGTTTTTCGATCACGACCGTGGCAAGACTCACTCATCAGGCAAAGTGTTATATAACGCACGTGTGATCCCATACCGTGGTTCATGGCTTGATTTTGAGTTTGATGCCAAAGATGCTCTGTTCGTCCGTATCGACCGTCGCCGCAAACTGCCAGCGACCATTCTGTTACGTGCATTGAACCTGAGCACTGAAGACATACTCACTACTTTCTTTGATAGCACCACGTTTGAGATCAAAGACGGTAAATTGATGATGGAAGTAGTTGCAAACCGCTTACGTGGTGAAACTGCTGCATTTGATATTAAAGATAACAATGGTGAAGTCATTGTTGAAGCTGGCCGCCGTATTACGGCTAAACATGTTCGCCAGTTAGAAAAAACCGGCATGACCCTGATGGAAGTACCACACGAGTACGTCGTCGGCCGCGTCCTTTCGAAAAATTATGCTGACCGTTCGACCGGAGAGATTATTGCCGAAGCGAACGCCGAGCTCACACTGGAGCTGTTAGCGAAACTTGCCAAAGCTGGTTATGAAAGCTTTGAGACATTATTTATCAACGATTTGGACCAAGGTGCATACATTTCTGACACCTTACGCATTGATCCGAGTAATAACCGGATGGAAGCTCTGGTCGAAATCTACCGCATGATGCGCCCTGGTGAACCACCAACGCGTGAAGCAGCGGAAACTTTATTCGAAAATCTGTTCTTCTCTGAAGATCGTTACGACCTGTCAACTGTAGGCCGCATGAAGTTCAACCGTCGGGTGAATTTCGAAGAAGGCACAGGTGTCGGCGTACTGAGCAAAGAAGACATCCTTGCAGTCATGAAAGTCCTGATCAATATCCGGAACGGTAACGGCGAAGTCGATGATATCGACCACCTGGGTAACCGTCGGATCCGTTCAGTTGGCGAAATGGCAGAAAACCAATTCCGTGTTGGTTTAGTTCGTGTTGAGCGTGCAGTTAAAGAACGTCTGTCATTAGGCGATCTGGATGCTGTGATGCCACAGGATTTGATCAATGCCAAGCCAATCTCTGCAGCAGTGAAAGAGTTTTTCGGTTCAAGCCAACTGTCTCAGTTCATGGACCAAAACAACCCATTGTCAGAAGTTACGCACAAACGTCGTATCTCCGCATTAGGCCCTGGTGGTCTGACGCGTGAACGCGCCGGCTTCGAAGTCCGCGACGTTCACCCGACACACTATGGTCGCGTATGTCCAATCGAAACGCCTGAAGGTCCGAACATCGGTCTGATCAACTCGCTGTCTATGTTCGCACAGACCAACGAGTACGGTTTCCTGGAAACCCCATACCGCCGGATTGAAGATGGTATCGTCACTGACGAAGTCGATTTCCTGTCAGCGATTGAAGAAGGTAACTTCGTCATTGCACAGGCAAACGCTGAACTGAGCGCAGAAAACCGTCTGGTTGAAGAGCTGGTTCCTTGCCGTTTCAAAAACGAATTCACACTGATGCCAGCCGACAAGGTCCAGTATATGGACGTTGCTCCGCAGCAGATCGTGTCAGTCGCTGCAGCTCTGATCCCGTTCTTGGAACACGATGACGCCAACCGCGCATTAATGGGTTCGAACATGCAACGTCAGGCCGTACCAACTTTGCGTGCTGATAAGCCGTTAGTAGGTACCGGTGTTGAGCGTGTTGTTGCTAAAGATTCTGGTGTGACTGTGGTCGCGAAACGTGGTGGTGTGATCGATTATGTCGACGCCAGCCGCATCGTGATTAAAGTACACGAAGAAGAGATGGTTGCCGGTGAAGCCGGTATCGATATCTATAACCTGACGAAGTACACCCGTTCTAACCAGAACACCTGTATCAATCAGCGCCCATGTGTTAACCATGGTGAACCGATTGAACGTGGTGACGTCCTCGCTGACGGTCCGTCTACAGATTTAGGCGAGCTGGCGTTAGGCCAAAACTTACGCGTCGCGTTCATGCCTTGGAACGGTTACAACTTCGAAGACTCGATTTTGTTATCAGAGCGTTTAGTCCAGGAAGATCGCCTGACCACTATCCATATTCAGGAACTGAGCTGTATCGCCCGCGATACCAAGTTAGGTGCTGAAGAAATCACGGCCGACATTCCAAACGTCGGTGAATCAGCGCTGTCGAAACTGGATGAAGCCGGTATCGTTTACATCGGTGCTGAAGTGAAAGGTGGCGACATTCTGGTCGGTAAAGTGACACCAAAAGGTGAGAGCCAGCTGACACCAGAAGAAAAACTGTTACGTGCGATTTTTGGTGAGAAAGCGTCTGACGTTAAAGATACTTCTTTACGCGTACCAAACTCAGTGACTGGTACAGTCATTGATGTCCAGGTTTTCACCCGTGATGGCGTGGAAAAAGACAAACGTGCGCGTGAAATTGAAGAGATGGAAATCAAGCAGGCCAAAAAAGACCTGAATGAAGAATTCCGTATTCTCGAAGAAGGTATTTTCAGTCGCGCCCGTAACCTGCTGGAAGGTACTGGTGTTGATCGCGCTAAGCTGAACAACATGCGCGGTGACGTGCTGTTGTCGCAAAGCCTGGCTGACGAAGACAAACAGAACGATTTAGAACAATTAGCGGCTCAGTACGAAGAAATTCGTATTGAATACGACAAGAAGTTCGAAGCAAAACGCCGCAAGATTGTACAGGGCGATGACCTGGCTCCTGGCGTGTTGAAAATCGTTAAAGTTTACTTAGCGGTAAAACGTCGCATCCAGCCAGGTGACAAAATGGCCGGCCGTCACGGTAACAAGGGTGTTATCTCATCTATCGTGCCAGTTGAAGACATGCCATATGACGAAAAAGGTCAGCCGGTTGATATCGTTCTGAACCCGCTGGGCGTTCCGTCACGGATGAACATCGGTCAGATCCTGGAAACGCACTTAGGCTTAGCCGCTCGTGGTATCGGTGACAAGATCGACGCCATGATTAAAGAGCAAAAAGAAGTCGCAGAGATCCGTGACTTCCTGGTGAAAGCCTATGCTCTGGGTGAATCTCGTCAGAACGTTGATGTAGCAAACTTTACCGATGACGAAGTCCGTCGTCTGGCGCAGAACCTGCGTAAAGGTTTACCTGTTGCATCTCCGGTCTTTGATGGCGCGAAAGAAAGCGAAATCAAAGAACTGTTGGCTCTGGCAGATTTACCGACTAGCGGTCAGATCACGTTGTATGACGGTCGTACCGGTAATACCTTCGAGCGTAAAGTTACAGTTGGCTACATGTACATGCTGAAACTGAACCACTTGGTTGATGACAAGATGCACGCCCGTTCTACCGGTTCGTACAGTCTGGTTACCCAACAGCCACTGGGCGGTAAAGCTCAGTTCGGTGGTCAGCGCTTCGGTGAGATGGAAGTGTGGGCACTGGAAGCATACGGTGCAGCCTATACCCTGCAGGAAATGTTGACTGTGAAGTCTGATGACGTGAATGGCCGGACCAAGATGTATAAAAACATCGTGGATGGCGACCACCGCATGGAACCAGGCATGCCAGAATCTTTCAACGTATTGATGAAAGAAATCCGTTCGCTCGGTATCAACATCGAATTGGAAGAGGAATAACCCTCGGCCCCCCTGTGCGAGCAGGGGGCATTCGCTGAGAGATGAATTGGGGCCTTTGCGCCCCCTGACTGGTTAACCTCTGACAGGAGAGTAAAGTGAAAGACTTATTAAAGTTTCTGAAACAGCAAACAAAAACTGAAGAGTTCGATGTGATCCGCATTGGCCTGTCTTCACCGGACATGATCCGTTCGTGGTCATTTGGTGAAGTGAAAAAGCCAGAAACCATCAACTACCGGACCTTTAAACCAGAGCGCGATGGCCTGTTTTGTGCCCGCATCTTTGGCCCGGTGAAAGATTATGAATGTCTGTGCGGCAAGTACAAACGTTTGAAGCACCGTGGTGTCATTTGTGAGAAGTGTGGCGTTGAAGTCACGCTGACAAAAGTACGCCGTGAGCGTATGGGCCACATTGAACTGGCGAGCCCGGTTGCCCACATTTGGTTCCTGAAGTCACTGCCGAGCCGTATCGGTTTACTGTTAGACATGACGCTGCGTGATATCGAACGCGTGCTGTATTTCGAAAGCTACGTAGTGACTGAGCCAGGTATGACTTCTTTAGAGCGTCGTCAGATGCTGACTGAAGAAGAATACTTAGACGTGCTGGAAGAGCACGGCGATGAGTTCGAAGCCAAGATGGGTGCAGAAGCAATTCTTGACCTGTTGAAGGGTATTGAACTGGCTACAGAAATTAAGCAAATGCGTGAAGAGTTGCCAACGATCAACTCTGAAACCAAACGGAAGAAAATCAGCAAACGCTTAAAATTGATGGAAGCATTCCACACTTCTGGCAACAAACCAGAGTGGATGATCATGACAGTGCTGCCAGTACTGCCACCGGATTTACGTCCGCTGGTTCCATTGGATGGCGGTCGTTTTGCGACTTCAGATCTGAACGATCTGTACCGTCGTGTGATCAACCGGAACAACCGTCTGAAGCGTCTGTTAGATCTGTCTGCGCCTGACATTATCGTCCGTAACGAAAAACGGATGTTGCAGGAAGCGGTGGATGCGCTGTTAGATAACGGTCGTCGTGGCCGTGCTATTACTGGTTCTAACAAGCGTCCGCTGAAATCTTTAGCTGACATGATCAAAGGTAAGCAAGGTCGGTTCCGCCAGAACTTATTAGGTAAGCGCGTCGACTATTCTGGTCGTTCTGTTATTACCGTAGGTCCTACACTGCGTCTGCACCAGTGTGGTCTGCCGAAGAAAATGGCATTGGAACTGTTCAAGCCGTTCATCTATGGCAAGCTGGAAGCCCGTGGTTTAGCTACGACTATCAAAGCTGCCAAGAAAATGGTTGAGCGCGAAGAAGGGGCCGTTTGGGACGTTCTGGACGAAGTGATCCGCGAACATCCGGTCCTGTTGAACCGCGCACCAACACTGCACCGTCTGGGTATTCAGGCGTTCGAGCCAGTACTGATTGAAGGTAAAGCGATCCAACTGCACCCATTGGTGTGTGCGGCATACAACGCCGACTTCGACGGTGACCAGATGGCGGTCCACGTACCGCTGACGCTGGAAGCTCAGTTAGAAGCACGTGCGCTGATGATGTCGACTAACAACGTACTGTCGCCAGCGAACGGTGAACCAATCATCGTTCCTTCACAGGACGTTGTGTTGGGTCTGTATTACATGACTCGTGATGCCGTCAATGCAAAAGGCGAAGGCATGATGTTCAAGAGCCCGAAAGAAGCGGAAAAAGCATTCCGTGCTGGTGTTGCCAGCCTGCATGCCCGCGTCAAAGTGCGCTTGACTGAAGTGACTAACCACGAAGATGGTACCAGCACCAGTAAGACATCTGTACGTGATACGACAGTTGGCCGTGCAATTCTGTACTCTATCCTGCCAACAGGTCTGGCGTTTGATTCTATCAACCAGGCAATGGGCAAAAAGCAGATTTCTCGGTTACTGAACGGTTCATACCGTCGGATCGGCTTGAAAAACACAGTTATTCTTGCTGACCAAATCATGTATACCGGTTTCCACTACGCGATGTTGTCAGGCGTGTCTGTAGGTATTGATGACATGGTCATCCCTGCGGCAAAAGTTGACATCATCGGCGCTGCTGAAGCTGAAGTGGCGGAAATCCAAGACCAGTTCCAACAAGGTCTGGTTACTGCCGGTGAAAAATACAACAAAGTTATCGATATCTGGTCAACGGCGAACGAAGCGTTGTCAAAGGCCATGATGGATAACTTGTCGAAAGAAAAAGTTATCGATCGCGACGGCAACGAAGTGACGCAACCATCATTTAACTCTGTGTATATGATGGCCGACTCTGGCGCTCGGGGCTCACCAGCTCAGATCCGTCAGTTAGCTGGTATGCGTGGTTTGATGGCAAAACCAGATGGTTCAATCATCGAAACACCAATCACGGCAAACTTCCGTGAAGGCTTAAGCGTTCTACAGTACTTCATCTCTACGCACGGTGCGCGTAAAGGTCTTGCCGATACCGCACTGAAGACAGCGAACTCCGGTTACCTGACTCGTCGTCTGGTTGACGTAGCGCAAGATTTGGTTGTGACTGAGGCTGATTGCGGATCAGATCGTGGCATTATGATGAAACCGCTGATTGAAGGTGGTGACGTTGTAGAAGGTCTGCGTGAGCGCGTATTGGGTCGGGTTGTCATTGGCGACGTGATCGTTCCTGCGACTGGTGAGGTTCTGGTAACAGACGGCACCATGCTGGATGAACAGTTGTGTGACCTGATCGAAAGTCATTCAATTGATGAAGTGTATGTCCGTTCTGTAATCACCTGTCAGACCAACTTTGGTGTTTGTGCCAAGTGTTACGGTCGTGATCTGGCCCGCGGCCATATCATCAACGCCGGTGAAGCGGTTGGTGTTATCGCGGCGCAGTCTATCGGTGAACCGGGTACTCAGCTGACGATGCGGACATTCCACATCGGTGGTGCGGCATCACGGGCTTCTGCTGAGAACAGTGTTCAGGTGAAAAACTCCGGTACCCTGAAGCTGCATAACGCGAAGTTTGTTCGCAATACTGACGACAAGATCGTTATCACGTCACGTTCAGCTGAAGTGACAGTGTTCGACGAGCAAGGCCGTGAGAAAGAGCGTTATAAGCTGCCATACGGTTCTGTGTTAACGATTGACGACAACAGCACTGTGACTGCCGGTCAAATCGTTGCGAACTGGGATCCGCATTCACACCCAATCATTGTGGAACGTGGTGCTAAGGTTTCATTCAGCGATGTTGACGACAGTAACACTGAAGTTCAGCAAGATGACCTGACTGGTTTAAGCCGGACTGTAGTAAAAGACCTGTCCAAAGTGAATGCGAAAGAGCCAAAACTCATTCTCGCGATGGACGACGGTGCACTGCAGGAAATTCGTCTGCCAAGTTTCACGACTATCGAAATTACCGATGGTCAGAATGTGAAGCCAGGTACTGTGTTAGCGCGCATTCCACAAGAAGGCTCGAAAACACGCGACATCACCGGTGGTCTGCCGCGCGTTGCGGACTTGTTCGAAGCACGGAAACCAAAAGATCCAGCTATTCTGGCCGAGATCTCAGGTGTCATCAGCTTTGGTAAAGAAACCAAAGGCAAACGTCGTCTGATTATCACGCCAGAGCAAGGTGACTCTCATGAAGAGATGATCCCGAAATGGCGTCAAGTGAACGTGTTTGAAGGCGAACGCATCGAGAAAGGTGAGGTTATCTCTGAAGGTCCAGAGTCACCACACGATATCCTGCGTTTACGTGGTGTCCACCATGTAGCCAGCTACATTGTGAACGAAGTACAGGACGTTTACCGTCTGCAGGGCGTTAAGATCAACGACAAGCACATTGAAACGATTATTCGTCAAATGCTGCGTAAGTGCGTGATCCTGCACCCGGGTGACAGTGAGTTCCTCGAAGGCGAACAGGTTGAAGTGTCTCGTGTGAACATCGCGAACGTAGAACTGGAAGCAGCAGGTAAGATCCCTGCGAAGTACGAACGCAGCTTGCTGGGTATCACCAAAGCATCGCTGTCGACGGACTCTTTCATTTCTGCCGCATCGTTCCAGGAAACCACACGCGTTCTGACAGAAGCAGCAGTTGGCGGGAAAACCGACGAACTGCGTGGTCTGAAAGAAAACGTGATTGTGGGCCGACTGATCCCAGCCGGTACTGGTTTCGCTTATCACCAGAACCGCACGCGTCAACGTGCGCGGATCGCTAATGGTGAAGTGGCAGAACCTGCGATGAGCGCTGAAGTGGCTGAACAAGCCCTGACAGACGCACTGAACATGGACTTGTCCGGTAACGACGATTAATCACGTCTGAAATAGCTGGAAAGCCCGCCGTATCTTAGATACGGCGGGCTTTTTCTTTCTTGACAGGTCAAAGGTTGACCAGTAGAATTCCGCGGCCCCCGATTTCGGGTGCGGAATTACACGTTTATTGGGTATATTTTTTAAACCAGGAGTATTTAATGGCAACAATCAACCAGCTAGTGCGTAAGCCGCGCAGCCAGGTGGTCTCTAAGAGCACCGTTCCGGCGCTCGAGGCTTGCCCACAGAAGCGTGGTGTTTGTACCCGCGTATACACCACTACCCCTAAGAAGCCAAACTCAGCACTGCGTAAAGTATGCCGTGTCCGTTTAACCAACGGTTTTGAAGTTTCTTCTTACATTGGTGGTGAAGGCCACAACTTACAGGAACACAGCGTTGTCCTGATCCGTGGCGGCCGGGTAAAAGACCTTCCAGGTGTGCGCTACCACACCGTACGCGGCACATTAGACTGTGCAGGCGTTAAAGATCGTAAGCAAGGCCGTTCTAAATACGGCGCTAAACGGCCGAAGAATAAATAACTTAACTCCGTTAAGTAAGGCCAAACTAAACAACTTTTTTCATTAAAAGTTTTGGAATCACCTGAAGCAATCGGAGTTTCGAATGCCAAGAAGACGCGTCATAGGTCAACGTAAAATCCTTCCAGATCCTAAATTCGGAAGTGAACTGCTGGCCAAGTTCGTAAACGTCGTAATGATCGACGGTAAAAAATCAATCGCTGAATCAATCGTATACGGCGCATTGGAAATTGCAGCAACCAAGTCTAAAAAAGCTGAACTGGATATCTTTGAAGTTGCACTGGATAACATCCGTCCAACAGTAGAAGTTAAATCACGCCGCGTGGGTGGTTCTACTTATCAGGTTCCATGTGAAGTTCGTCAGGTTCGCCGCAATGCGTTAGCAATGCGTTGGTTGACAGAAGCAGCCCGTAAACGTGGTGAGAAATCAATGGCCCAGCGTTTGGCTGGTGAAATGCTGGATGCTATTGAGAACAAAGGTTCTGCTGTTAAGAAGCGTGAAGACGTACACCGTATGGCTGAAGCGAACAAAGCTTTCGCTCACTTCCGCTGGTAATTTAGACCGTATAAAGAGGATTCGATTGTGGCACGTACTACTCCTATTGAACGTTATCGGAATATCGGTATCGTCGCTCACGTTGACGCGGGTAAAACCACGACTTCGGAGCGCGTACTGTTTTATACCGGCCGTTCACATAAAATTGGTGAAGTACACGACGGCGCTGCAACCATGGACTGGATGGAACAGGAGCAGGAGCGTGGTATCACTATCACGTCTGCTGCAACTACCGCTTTCTGGTCAGGGATGCAACAGCAGTTCGAGCAACACCGAATTAACCTGATAGATACTCCAGGGCACGTCGACTTCACTATCGAAGTTGAACGTTCTCTGCGGGTGCTTGATGGTGCTGTTGTTGTGCTTTGTGGTTCTTCAGGTGTGCAACCGCAAACTGAAACCGTATGGCGGCAAGCGAACAAGTATGAAGTCCCACGGATGATATTCGTCAACAAGTTGGATCGTACTGGCGCAAACTTCCTGCGTGTAGTCAAGCAAGCGCGCGACCGCCTGAACTCGACAATCGTTCCAATTCAGCTGCCTATCGGTGCTGAAGAAAATTTTAAAGGCGTTATCGACCTGATCAAGATGAAAACCATTAATTGGAATGAAGCTGATCAAGGTATGACGTTCACCTATGAAGATATCCCTGCGGATATGCTCGATGAGGCGAACGAGTGGCGCCAAAACATGATTGAAGCCGCCGCTGAATCTAATGAAGAGCTGATGGAACGCTACCTTGAAGGTGGTGATTTCTCAGAAGACGAGATCCGGGCCGCATTGCGTGACCTGACCGTTCGTAACCAAGTTGTACTGGTGATGTGCGGTTCAGCCTTTAAGAATAAAGGCGTTCAGGCCATGCTCGACAACGTCATTTACTTTTTACCTTCGCCAACTGAAGTGAAAGCCATTAAAGGTATTCATGAAGATGAGTCTGAAGGTGAGCGTCACTCAAGTGATGACGAACCGTTCTCAGCATTAGCATTTAAAATTGCGACAGACCCGTTTGTGGGTACTCTTACATTCTTCCGCGTCTATTCCGGTGTTGTTGAAGCCGGCTCTGCTGTGTATAACTCTGTAAAGCAGAAAAGAGAGCGCATTGGCCGTATCGTGCAGATGCACGCTAATAGCCGTGAAGAAATTAAGGAAGTGCGCGCAGGTGATATTGCAGCAGCTATCGGTTTAAAAGACACAACGACCGGTGACACTCTCTGCGACGAGAATGCAGTGATTATTCTCGAACGGATGGAGTTCCCGGAACCGGTTATTTCGGTGGCAGTGGAGCCAAAAACTAAAGCTGACCAGGAAAAAATGGGGATCGCACTAAGTAAATTAGCTGCCGAAGATCCATCATTCCGTGTTCATACTGATGACGAGACGGGTCAAACTATTATCTCGGGCATGGGTGAATTACACCTGGAAATCATCGTTGATCGAATGAAGCGTGAGTTTAAGGTCGAAGCGAATGTGGGTAAACCTCAGGTTGCCTATCGTGAAACTATTCGTGGAACCACGGAAGTTGAAGGAAAGTTCGTACGTCAATCTGGTGGACGTGGCCAATTTGGTCACTGTTGGCTGAAGATTGAACCACTGGAAGAAGGCAAGGGCTACGAGTTCGTGAATGCGGTGGTTGGTGGCGTGATTCCTAAGGAGTTCATTCCAGCGATCGACAAAGGCATCCAAGAACAAATGAAAAACGGTATCCTTGCCGGGTATCCAGTCATCGATGTGAAGGTTTCTGTATTTGATGGTTCATACCACGATGTAGACTCAAACGAAATGGCATTTAAAATAGCTGCTTCGATGGGTTTCAAAAAAGGTGCTCTGCAAGCCAAGCCAGTTCTGCTGGAGCCTGTGATGAAAGTTGAGGTGGTAACACCCGACGACTTCATGGGCGATATCGTAGGTGATTTAAATCGCCGTCGCGGTATTATCAATGGTATGGAAGACGCTCCTGGTGGTATTAAAGTCGTCGACGCACAAGTGCCGTTATCGGAAATGTTTGGTTATGCGACCAGTATGCGTTCTTTAACGCAGGGTCGTGCTTCGTATTCAATGGAGCCATTGAAGTACATGGAAGCGCCTAATAACGTAACCGATGCGATTATTGCTGCTCGCAGAACAGGCGAATAATTATTTAATTCGGCCCGGTCTAAATCGGGTCTACTTAACAGAAGGTAATTGAAATGGCTAAGGCTAAATTTGAACGTAACAAACCGCACGTAAACGTAGGCACAATCGGCCACGTTGACCACGGTAAAACTACTCTGACAGCAGCTATCACCAACGTACTGGCAAAGCACTACGGCGGTCAGGCTTTCGCATTCGACCAAATCGATAAAGCGCCAGAAGAAAAAGCTCGTGGTATCACGATCAACACTTCTCACGTTGAATACGACACCCCAACTCGTCACTACGCACACGTAGACTGCCCAGGTCACGCTGACTATGTTAAAAACATGATCACTGGTGCTGCTCAGATGGACGGCGCTATTCTGGTAGTAGCTGCAACTGACGGCCCAATGCCACAGACTCGTGAGCACATCCT
>NZ_JBHLXP010000006.1:0-795 GCF_042432165.1 Rheinheimera tilapiae | reverse complement strand
AGGTTAAGTAAAGTTTTTAGCTTCTCAATTATTCAAAGGAGGTTTTTTTATCGATTACTTAGGTGTTGATATTAGTAAAAGAAGTAGTGTAGTTGCACATTATAAAAATGGAAAATTCCAAAAAGAGTTTTTCATCCAGAATAATAAAAATGGTTACAATTATTTACTCAAGTATTTGAATGACTTAGACCACCCACAACTCATTTTTGAATCTACAGGTATCTATTCAAGAGGTATGGAACGATTTTGTTGTGTAAATCAAATTAACTATATTCAAATGAATCCGTTAGAAGCCAAATTTAAAACGAGCGCTCTAAGATCATGGAAAACTGATCAGGCAGATGCTCATAAGCTTGCTTGTTTAGGACCGACGCTTAAACAAACAGACAGCTTACCTATACATGAGTTAATATTCTTTGAATTAAGAGAACGCGTCCGTTTTCATCTAGAAATCGAGAATGAACAAAATCGACTTAAATTTCAGATCCTTGAATTACTCCATCAAACATTCCCTGGTTTAGAAAGATTGTTTAGTAGTCGATATTCAATCATTGCACTCAACATCGCAGAAATCTTTACTCATTCAGACATGGTTCTTGATATCGACAAGGAGGTACTGATTACACATATATTCAATTCTACAGATAAGGGAATGTCAATGGATAAAGCTACAAAATATGCACTTCAATTAAGGGTGATTGCTCAAGAAAGCTATCCTAATGTCGATAGACATTCCTTTCTAGTCGAAAAATTACGCTTACTTATTCAACAATTAAAACAATCTATTCATCATCT
>NZ_JBHLXP010000005.1:527823-745061 GCF_042432165.1 Rheinheimera tilapiae | reverse complement strand
GCGCTGTGGAACCACCTGAATCCATTCCGAACTCAGAAGTGAAACGCAGCTGCGACGATGGTAGTGTGGCAGTTGCCATGCGAGAGTAGTACACCGCCAGGCTCCCAATACACAAAACCCCGCTCAGAGAGCGGGGTTTTTGTATTTAGAACCTAGCGGTTTACTGCGCGTAGAGTAGTACAGCGAAATCGGGATTTAAGAACGCAACCAATGTTGCGTTCTTCTGGCTGTCACACAGCGGCTGAGCACACCCGAAGCACCGCGAGGGTGCAGACTCCCACGAAGCCGCGGTGGTGAATTGCAGGAAACCAACTGTTTTGCTCTGCTGGCTTTCACACAGCGATTGAACGCTCTGAGCTTCTGAGGCTCCGAATTAGGCGAAAGCAGTTAACAAATTTAGGCTCTATGGGCCTAGGAGTTGAAAATGGACCACTAGACAGAATGAAATTGAAGAAGAGGACAGAGGATATTTTGTTAAATTGACTAAACAAATCGACAAGATTGATATTTTTGTTTCCAAATTAGTATTTGCTATACAACAGTGCGGCCCTGTTCAAGGGAAAATAATGATCTTTAAATGATAAAAATATGATAACAAGAAAATTGTATTACGCCATTCGCCTCCATGTTCTAAATTTCCGGAGCTAATTCTAACCACTGAGGAAATTATCATGAAATGGACGTTTCGGTACGCAATTTGTCTAATTTTAGTTACTACTTTTACTGTGCTCAGCGATGAGAATCGTTTTAATGATGCCTTTTTATATCGATGTGAAAATCCTGAACAACCTAGCTCAGCGTCTTTTTTGAAGCACTTCTCACCTCATATGCTTGAGTACGCAGTGGACATCGATTTTGTAGTGAAGCAGACCGGCGTATGCACATCGCTACTAATTGCACTAATTGAGCAACAATCAGGGTTGATTCGCCAGCAGACCAAGTTACGTAAACCTTGGGTAAAACCATTTGGCGAGTTGTCAGAAAAGTTTGGTTTTATTGCACAATTGGTTGATGTAGCCAAAAAATTACGTGAATTAAAGAATCGTTCTTATTCCGGCTACCTGCCTGCACACGAAAAAATGGCGTATTTGTTTAATGTCGAGCTACCAAAAGGTACACCAAAACGCTTACTTCAGGATGACAAACGTTTTGATTTCCAGATCCTTTACCGCGATATGTTTATGGTTGAATACAGGCCGATGACATATCTACACAGTAGTGATTTCGGTCTTCAGCAGGACCTTTTACTTCGGGGGTGGCAGTTTCGTCAGAACTTGGTCAGATCCTTATTCGCAATTGCCAGATAATTAATGCTTACCGACGCATAGTAAACTTAGAGTTGTCAGAGCAAGTGTAGAAGAGCTTTACTGGTATCGGTGATATTGGATGATTATCGCCGCCGCTGTAGCAGGCATTTTAAATGCAGTCCAGAATGAGCGGACTCTGTATCTTGTAAGAGTTAACATCGACGTGACTAATTATATTCTCACAGGCAACAAAGATTATGAACAGATACTGCTAAATAAAAAGCGGATCTGCTTACACAGATCCGCTGTTATCAAACCATTACATCGATATTTTTGCCCAGATTACCAACCGGAGATACGGTGGCCGTTGGCGCTGCGACTGTTGCGCTTTGTAGCAATTGCATTGTCATCTGAGCTTCTTGTTTCTGCTGAGTTTTTGCTAATGCTGCACCCAACATTTCGTAGCTTTGACTTACAGCCAGGCTACCGATGCTTTCAGTCATAGTTCCTCCCATGCCGTTACATCTTAAGCGTTATCGGCATCAATACTACTAGCTTGAACTAAAACCATGAACATTTACAAATAACTTCAGATAAGGCAAAAACAACTATAAAAAAGCCCCGTTTGTTGCAGCAAACGGGGCCGGGGGCTTTTCGCTAGGAGTGACTTATGATATTTCCAAAGCGTCAAGGTTCTGTTGGTATTGGTCAGCCTATCTGGACCAATGCCGTGGTATTCGGTTTTAACGTCTGTGTAGGCAGTGCCGGTGTCAGAGGTCTGACTGGGCGGGTCGGCCCTTTTTTCACTGTGCCTTTGACGACAGGGGGAGCTGCCATCGGTATATTTCCGAGCTTCGCAGCGAGCCCTTGTTGTATATCGGCCACTGTGTAGCCAGCTTTAATTTTCATGCGGATATAAGGAATGCCACTCGCTTCGAGCGCACCGCTGACAAACCAGTCTGGTACGGCTTTGTGCCCGTCTTTGTTCGCATTGTTGACCAGATCAATCACTGCGACAATCGACATATCGTCGGTATTGCACAACACATAGTCTAAGTATTTGGCATTGAGTTTGAGTGCAGCTGCGCGCCGGGTTTTGTTGTCTGCGTTGTCTTTTAACTCAAGGATATCAGCCAGCTTTACCCGATTAATAATTTTGTACTGGCCGCCAACTGCGCGTTCTAACAAGTGCAAAAATGAACGCTCGATATGTGTAAATAACTGCGTCTTCTTATGAAATGGAAATGGATTTCCATGATGAATAAACCGGTTTACAACTAACGCAGCTAACACAGCCAGCGCTACCAGCAACAAAATGATCAGTTCCATAGTCACCTCAGACAAAATTTTGACGTTCAGCAGAAACGGCGAAGTACCGTGCTGATGTGAAGCAGAAGTCATGCCAGAAAGTGAGCTATGCAATGCGTTGTATCATAATATTTAGTGATGCCAGCCATTGTTAGCATTAATGGCTGTGATGCGTTAAATCGGCCTATAGTGCAGCAACAACAGTTTGCCCGTTCTATCGGATATAAGTGCGCCATTGCGCTCGGGTAAGCCAACTCCAGAGGAAACATCGATGACCATTTGCGCCGGATTGACCATTAAAGGTCCGCTTAATGCGGAATATCAGCAAATTCTGACAGAAGCCGCTTGTAGCTTTGTGACTGATCTGGTTCGGGAGTTCAGACCTGAACTGCTGCAGCTGCTGGCGCGACGTCAGCAAGTGCAGGCAGGCTATGATAAAGGCGGTTTGCCAGACTTTCTGCCTGAAACGGCTCATATACGACAAAGCGACTGGCAAGTAGCAACGATCCCAGCAGATTTGCAGGATCGCCGTACTGAGATCACTGGCCCGGTCGACCGTAAAATGATCATCAATGCATTAAATGCCGATGTAAAAGTTTTTATGGCGGACTTTGAAGATTCGCAGGCTCCGAGTTGGAATGGCGTTATCGAAGGGCAGATTAACCTGCGTGATGCCAATTTGGGGACTATTCATTACAGCGATCCGCAGTCCGGGAAGCAATATGCGCTGCGTGACAATCCTGCGTTGTTGATTGCAAGGGTACGTGGCTTGCACCTATGGGAGCGTCATCTTCAGGTTGATGGCGCCCAGGTGCCAGGTTCATTGGTTGATTTCGCCCTGTATTTTTTCCACAACTATCAGGTTCGGAAACAAAAAGGGACGGGAGTCTATTATTACCTGCCAAAACTGCAAAGCCATAAAGAAGCAGCTTGGTGGGATAAGGTGTTCCGGTTTACTGAAGCTCGTTTCCAGCAGCCAGTTGGCTTTATCCGTGCCACAGTGCTGATTGAGACTTTGCCAGCCGTGTTTGAAATGGATGAAATTTTATATAGTCTGAAAGATCATATAGTGGCACTGAACTGCGGGCGTTGGGATTATATCTTTAGCTATATCAAGACCTTAAAAAATCATCCTGACCGAGTTCTGCCAGATCGGCAAGTAGTTACTATGAATCAGCCGTTTTTAAGTGCTTACTCAAGACTGCTCATTAAAACCTGTCATCAACGTGGCGCGCTGGCGATGGGCGGGATGGCAGCATTTATCCCTGCTAAAGATCCGGCTGCTAATGCGGCAATTTTGCAAAAAGTGACGGCGGATAAGTCACTAGAGGCTAATAATGGCCATGATGGCACCTGGGTGGCACATCCGGGCCTGGCGGCCACCGCCAATGCAGTATTCGATGCCAAGCTGGGTGATAAGCCGAATCAGTTACATGTCCTCCGTGAGCAGGATGCACCGATCACTGCGGCCGATTTGCTGCAACCCAGCGAAGGGGAGCGAACTGAAGCCGGAATGCGGACTAATATTCGGGTGGCGCTGCAATATATTGCCGCCTGGATCAGCGGCAAAGGCTGCGTTCCCATCTACGGTTTGATGGAAGATGCTGCGACTGCTGAAATTTCCAGAACCTCAATCTGGCAATGGATTAAACATGGTAAGTCATTGTCAAACGGCCAATTAATTACTAAAGATTTGTTCAGTACCATGCTAAACGAAGAGAGTGTAGTGGTAAGGGCTGAAGTTGGGGAAGAGCTGTGGCAACAACAATCCTTTGACAAAGCCGCGGCTTTATTGCTAAGTATCACCACAGCTGATGAGTTGGTGGACTTCCTAACCCTGCCAGCGTATGAGCTTTTAGTGTAACCCGAAGCAAAGAGGGGCATCCCAACCGCCCCTCTTTTTTATCTATGAAATGACTTAAACACAGAAATCCGCTACACAAAGCTATATGTATTGATGTTCTAGCTCAATTCGTCCGCAATTTCGACGATGAGCCGCCGCAACCAGATATGGCTGGCATCCTGATGCAACAACGGGCTCCAAATCATCTTCAGTTCAATCGATGGAATAGGGAATGGCGGATCCAGTACCTGCATGCTCGTATCGTTCCGGTACAACATCGCTGCGCGGTAAGGCAAGGTCGCAATTAAATCAGTCTCAACAGCAAGGTGCATAGCAACATGATAGTTGCGGGTAAATACGCTGATATTGCGCTGTTTACCAAATTTCGCCAACGCTTCATCCACCCAACCAAGCTTCTGCACATCCGCCGGATCCATCCCCACCCCGACACCAAAACCAGTTTTACTGACCCAGATATGCTGTCCTTTCAAATAGGTATCTAAATTGAAGTTCTGCAAAATCGGGTTTTGTTTGTGCACTAGGCAAGCGAAGGCATCTTTCCAGATAGTTTTTTGGTGGAACGACTGCGGTAGTTGATCAAAACGGTTAATTGCCATATCGACTTTACCGTTTTCCACATCATGAAAGGTTACATCGGACGGAGTCATGATATCCAGAGAGGTGCCTGGCGCTTGTGCCCGCAAACGTTTCAGCAGGGCCGGGATCAGTGTCGAAGCCGCATAATCACTAGCCATAATGCGAAATACCCGATGGCTGTGGGTAGGTTCAAACTCTTTATTTGGCTGCAGTGTTTCTTCCAACGTCAACAGAACACCACGAACCACAGGCGCAAGTTCCTTGGCGCGTTCGGTTGGTACCATTCCTTCGGAAGTGCGCACTAATATTGGGTCGTTGAGCAGGTCGCGCAGGCGTTTTAAACCGTTGCTCATTGCAGGCTGGGTAATATTTAACTGATTGGCGGCCCGGGTGACATTTTTCTCCCTAAGCAACATATCCAGGTAGACCAGCAGGTTTAAGTCGATTTTGCTGATATTCATCAAATCCCCCGAGAAATGGCCGTATTGACGGCAGATACTGTCGTTTGCATATTCATATAATGAATGATGGGCATCAGAAAAATCAACTGGATGAATCGGTTTATTGAAACCTATAGTGAAATGCAACAGCGCAAGGCACAAACAAGTCTTGCAGAGCTGCTAAAGGAACAAACCCAATAGCCAGAACCCGATGAGGATGCAGTGATGTCAGCCTACTTACAGAAAGTCCAGCAACTGGAACAAAGTGTCAAAGCCAATGGCAGTGCGTGGAATGCAATCAGCGCTGAATATGCGACACGGATGCAACTGCAGAACAGATTTAACAGCGGTCTGGATATCGCTCAGTACACCGCAGATATCATGCGCCATGACATGGCCGAATATGATGCAGACAGCGCAAGCTACACCCAATCACTGGGTTGCTGGCATGGCTTTATCGGTCAGCAGAAACTGATTGCTATCAAGAAACATTTTGGCAGCACGAAAAAACGCTATCTGTACCTGTCGGGCTGGATGATTGCCGCGCTGCGTTCTGAGTTTGGGCCACAGCCTGATCAGTCGATGCATGAAAAAACTGCGGTACCGGCCTTGATTGAAGAACTCTATACATTTTTAAAACAAGCGGATGCCCGAGAGTTAGGTGGTTTGTTTCGCGAACTGGATGCTGCCCGTGCCGCAGACCAGCAAAGCAAAGTAGCGGAGATCCTGGCGAAGATCGACAATTTTGAAACTCATGTTGTACCCATCATCGCAGACATCGACGCCGGTTTTGGTAATGCTGAGGCGACTTACTTGCTGGCGAAGAAAATGATCGAAGCCGGCGCCTGCGCGATACAGATTGAAAACCAGGTGTCTGATGAAAAACAATGCGGTCACCAGGACGGTAAAGTCACAGTGCCGCACGCTGATTTCCTCGCGAAGATTAACGCCGTTCGGTACGCCTTCCTCGAACTGGGTATCGAAAACGGCATTATCGTGGCACGCACGGATTCATTGGGAGCCGGTTTGACCAAACAAATCGCCGTGACCAACGAGCCGGGTGACCTGGGCGATTTATACAACAGCTTTTTGGATGGCGAATACATCCAGAGCGCAGACGACATTCAAAATGGTGATGTAGTCGTCAAAGCCAATGGCAAACTGCTGAAGCCAAAACGGCTGGCCAGTGGCCTGTTCCAGTTCAAAGCTGGTTCTGGCGTTGATCGAGTGGTACTGGACTGTATTACGTCGCTGCAGCATGGCGCAGACTTGTTGTGGATTGAAACGGAAAAACCACACGTTGGCCAAATCGCCGAGATGGTCGACCGGATCCGGGCTGTCGTGCCAAATGCCAAGCTGGTTTATAACAACAGTCCGTCGTTTAACTGGACGCTGAATTTCCGTCAGCAGGTATTTGATGCCTGGTCGGCGGAGGGCAAAGATGTTTCTGCCTATGACCGTGCTAAGTTGATGAGTATGGATTACGACGCAACTACGCTGGCTCAGGAAGCCGATGAGCGGATCAGAACTTTCCAGGCGGACGGCGCCAAACGTGCTGGTATCTTCCATCACTTGATCACGCTGCCGACTTATCACACCGCAGCCTTGTCGACCGACAATCTCGCCAAAGAGTACTTCGGTGCAGCCGGGATGCTGGGGTATGTCAAAGGCGTTCAACGTCAGGAGATCCGTCAGGGTATCGCCTGCGTAAAACACCAGAATATGTCAGGGTCAGATATTGGCGATGACCACAAAGAGTACTTTGCCGGTGAAGCTGCGTTAAAGGCAGCTGGTAAAGATAACACCATGAATCAGTTCTGAGGGGCACTGATTCATGACCAGCCGGCAACTGTAGACAGGTTGCCGGACATTGCTGAAACGAGTTTTACGTGGTCGGGTGAATCGACTGTTGGCAGCCAAAGATTGGCTGCCTTTTTTATGTACAGGAAGTACGGTACACCGAAAATGCATGAGCAATTTTCGGTGATTCGCGTCGTCCATAGCGCTCAACTGTCAAGCCAACGCTTTGCGTTGTTAAAGATTGCTTCGGGCAATTTTTATGTCCAGAGCGGGGCGGTGTCCTGCTCAGGCGCTGAACTCAGCTTGCGGCTGTAGATTCAACAACAACTGACTGAGACGCACTTTGTGGTAAGGCAGATGACGTTCAACTTTGCCGGTTTTCACCAACACCAGCGAGTGTTCCTGAAATTCGACTGAAGCCCGCGCTGTGCGGATTTGATTGCCGTGCCGGCTAAAAGGGACCTGCGCCAGCGCCAGGCGTTCACACAATAACAGCTTTAACATCCGTTTATCATACATCTGTACGTCTCCGCTCCACTGCAAACTACGGTCAGGTGATGTCCTGATGCAGCGCAGTCTATCGGCCAGAGATGACAGAAAATTGAATGCCGCCGTGTTAAGTGCTTAAAATATGGTCAGTTAGTATTCTTTCAAGCGGGGGGCAGCTGATAGTTATCACAAATGACCTGCCAAGCCGCTTCAGCCGTGTCGACAAAACGGATCAATGCCAAGTCTTGCGGACTAATCAGGCCTTCTTCAACCAGCAAGTCAAAGTTAATCAGTCTCCGCCAGAACTGTTCGTCAAACAGTACCACCGGTACTTGGCTGGCTTTGCCGGTTTGCAGCAATGTCAGTGTCTCAAACAACTCATCGAGGGTGCCAAAGCCACCCGGAAAGGCGACTAGAGCGCGAGCGCGTTGCAGAAAGTGCATTTTCCGGATCGCAAAATAGTGAAACTGAAAACAGAATTCCGGCGTGATATATGGGTTTGGTCTTTGCTCGTGGGGCAAGACGATGTTCAGGCCAATACTTTTGCCACCAGCCTGATAAGCGCCGCGATTGGCTGCTTCCATCACGCCGGGACCGCCACCGCTGATAATCATCAATGCCGATTTCGGACATTGCTGGCTATGCCGTGTCACTAACTCAGCAAATCGCTGTGCTTCAACATAATAACGGCTATTGCGGACTTGTCGTTTGGCTTGCTGCACCAGCTGTTCGTTGTTGCTGTCGTCAGGTGCCAGAGTGCATTGTTGCTGCGCCGCAGCCAGCTGCAAAGCCGCTTGTTCTGGCGACAGAAAGCGGGCACTGCCGAATACCACGACAGTTGCCTTGACTTTATGTTGCTCCAGCACCAACTGTGGTTTCAGATACTCCAGCTGCAACCGAACTGGCCGTAGTTCGTCCTGCATCAGGAATTCGCTGTCGGCAAATGACAGCCGGTAAGACGGATGATCCTGTAGTTCCAAAGCTTGCGTCAGGGCTTCACTCGCCGAACCGAGGTGGCGTTCATCCAATGGATTCTTTGTTTTCATAAGAAATTCCTGTCTGTTTGCCCATTCCGGCCCGAATGAAGTGTCACAAATCAATTGTTTGATCTAGCCTAACATGTCCTGCCCGTTTTTGGTGTAAGTTCAAAACGTCAATCCAGAAGGAAGCTGTCATGCCACTCGATGCCCGATTAACGTTTTTAGGTGCTGCCCGCCAAGTCACCGGTTCTTGTTATCTATTGCAATGGAACGGTAAAAATGTGCTGCTCGATTGTGGCATGGTACAGGGTGGTGATCAGGTCACAGATTTACAAAAGTTTCGTTTTCAGTTCAGACCCAAAGACATTGATGCGGTGGTTTTGTCGCATGCACATATTGATCATAGCGGTTTGCTTACCCTGTTAGTGGCCCGTGGTTTTCAGGGCAAAATTTTCTGTAGCGAGGGGACCGCTGGCCTTCTGCCTATTTTATTAAAAGATGCCTTTCAGCTGTATAGCAAAGATCTGGAATGGCAAAACAAACAAAGGGCTCGTCAGGGTAAACCTGCACAGGAACCGCTGATGAGCCTCAAAGACGTTATCGCTGTAACGGAATGTCTGGAACCTTTGCCTTATCAGCAGGATATTGATGTGCTGGAAGGTCTGACGTTACGACTGCACGATGCTGGTCATATTCTGGGGTCGGCCATCGTCGAACTCTGGATCAAAGGCCACAAAGCGATGCGCCATCTGGTGTTTTCCGGCGACCTCGGCAATCCCGCGACCGTACTGATGCATGATCCAGCTCAGATCGACAGCGCGGATGTAGTGCTGATGGAGAGCACCTACGGCGACCGCGATCATCAATGTCTCGATAACACACTGGAAGAATTTGCCGCAGCGCTTGATGCTGCTTACAAAGGCGGTGGCAATGTGTTTATCCCGGCCTTTGCGCTTGGACGCTCACAGGAAATTTTGTATTACCTGGGTTTGTTGTATCACCAGGGGCGGCTGCAACAACGCATGGTGGTGCTCGACAGCCCGATGGCGATAGAAATCACCCAGATCTACGACAAGCTGATCAAAGAGTTTGATCACAAAGATACCCAGCTGTTTGCCCGCTATGGTGCAAAAGATCTGAAATCCTTTTTGCCGATCCTGCATTTGACCAAAGATGTGGAAGAGTCCATGGCGCTGAACCGGATCAATCAGGGCGCCATTATTATTGCCGGCAGTGGCATGTGTAACGGTGGACGAATTTTGCACCACTTTAAGCACAATTTATGGAATAACGTGAATCACCTGATTTTTGTCGGATTTCAGGCGAAAGGCACGCTGGGACGACGGTTGATTGACGGTGAAACCCGCGTGAAGATTCTGGGGCAACCAATAGTGGTGCGGGCGGCGATCCATACCATTGGCGGCTTCTCGGCCCATGCCGGACAAAGTCAGTTACTCGCCTGGGCACAACACATTGGTGGTCAGCCGCAGTTTTATCTGGTGCATGGTGAACCACAGGCGCAAGATGCGTTGGCGGCAAAAATGCGGGAGATAGGGATCAAGACTGAAATTGCGCAGATGGCGCAACAGATCCTGCTGTAGAGCTGCACGACCGGCCCGGACAGGCCGGTCGCTCACTATTTTCAGGCGCTGGTCACGACCGTTGGCGCAACGTCCTCGCTTGGATAACAGCCCAATACTTTGACAAAGCGCGTGATGCGATTCAGTTCATCGAGTGCCCGTTTCATCGCGTAGTCATCCAGATTGGCAAAGACGTCGACATAAAACATCTCTTCCCACGGGTTGCCCGGAATCGGCCGCGATTCCAGTTTGCCCATACTGATGCCATGTTGTTTCAGCACGGTCAGCGCGTCAACTAACGCGCCTGGCTGCTGACCGGTATACATGATAAAGGTCGTTTTAGCCGGGATGGCTTTTGCCACATTGATAGGCTTACGCGCCACGACGATAAAGCGGCTGACGTTGTCCTTCTGATTGGCCAAATCCCGACCTAAAACTTCGAGGCCATAAAGTTTGCCGCCTTCTTCGCCGCCGATGGCAACCACGGACAGATCCTGCGCCTGGCGCACGCGATTAAAGGCGTCGCTGGACGCGTCGCAATATTCAATTTTGATACTGCTCAGTGTTTGCAAATACTGGCTGCACTGGGCAATAACCTGTGGATGGGCGCAGATCTGTTTGATTTTACTCAAATCAGTACCCGGCAGACCCAGCAGGCAATGTTTAATCGGATGGGTCAGCTCGCCGACAATCGACAACCGGGTATGCTGCAGCAAGTCAAACACTTCATTGATACTGCCGCTTGAAGTGTTTTCAATCGGCAACACGGCGTAATCTGCATGGCCAGTTTCGACCGCCTGCACGATTTCGTTGAAGCTGTCGCAGCCAATTTCAATCAGTTTTTCTGCGCGGCGGGTGAAGTACTTTTGGGTGGCCCAATAGCTGTAAGAGCCCTGACGCCCCAGAAACGCAACGCGGCACACCGGGCCGTTTTCGCCATTAAGTTGGCCCTGCACTTTGGCTTGTTGCTGCAACACGGAATCTTCAATAATCACGTGATACAAGCGGGTGACGTATTGTGCGTCGAGACCTAAGTCTTTGCCTTTACCAATCAACGATAACAGCAGCTCTTCTTCGCGTTTTTGGTCGCGGATCGGTTTGTTTTGCGCCAGTTTGGCTTCCGCCACGGCTAACGCTAATGCACGGCGTTTCGCCAGTAATCCCAGCAGTTGCTGGTCGGTGTCACTGATGTCGTGACGGATCTGATCTAGTTCGATTGCCATTTTTCCTATCCCCTGAAACGAAAAAACCTCCCGGTTTGGGAGGTTTTAAACTGGTTTGACACACGCGCAGCCAGTTACCTCCCGGTTTGGGTGGTAAAGCTAAAAAAGAAGCGGGTGGTCAGAATTTTTTGCATAGTCGATACCTTATTCCGTCTGGATGGCTAAAGTCAACGCTGTGGCAGCAATTGCAGTGAATATTTTTCCGCCTGTGGCAAAAAGCCCAACGGCTTTTCACCGAGCCAATAGATATGGTCAGCGGCGTAAAATTCTGACAGTGGGTGACCAGACTGACCCGCCGGGATCACCAGAATGCCGTCAGCTTCGTGGCCTGGTGACACCACCATGCGTTCACTCTGACCGTGTACTTTTAGCTGAACCCTTGGCATATGACGATCGCCGGCTAGTGGATCGGCCGGCATATTCAGCCAGCGCCCGAGAAATGGCAGTGCTTTGGTCAGTGGATGCTGAATTTCGGCACTATTGAGTGTTCCCCAGCGTGCTTTGCTGAGATCGCCCTCGGTTTGTGTTTTTAACAGTGCGACTGAATCCAGCACCGCTTGTTGTAACAATGCATCCCAGCTTTGGAAGCTGCCCGGCAAAGTGTCATCACGTCTGGCCTGCAGCATGGCCCAGGCCGGCGTTTCCGGCACCATTTTTAAATCGCGCAAACGCAGTTGCTGTGCTTCCAGATGACCGGCCAGTGGGGCAAACATCAGCTCCAGCGTTTTATCGCGAAAGGCGCGCAGTAGACTGTAGCCAATGGCATCACGGCTGGCGGCTTGACTGTCCGTTTCAATCCATTGACGGTACTGGCTCAGTTGTTGCGCTGCAACGAACTCTGGGCTTAATACCTCAAGTAACAGCTGCTGCCAGCGTTTGAGGAATAAAGCTTCATGGTCGAGCTGGATGTCGTGCAGGGATTTTTCGTCGTGCTGCGGCTGTGCATACAAACGGTCGCGGATTTGTTTGCCACGCGCGCCGAGGTCATAACCACCGTCTCCCAATAACGCCAAAGCATCGCCGCCGACAGAGCGGGCGTTGGCGGTCCAGAGCCGGCCGTCTTTTGGCGCATAGATTTGTGGATAGTCTTTTGCTGTCAAATAACCCGACCAGTAGTTTTTGCCTTCACTCCAATTCTGTGGCGTGTCCCAGTCCTGTAGTTGACGGGCGGGGATGGCGCCGATAATGGTCCAGCCAATCTGGCCTTTGGCATCCGCCACCAGCAGGTTTTGCGCAGGAATACCGATAGAAGGCGCCAGCGCCAGCGCATCAGTAGTGCTTTTCGCCTGCTCCAGCGCCAGCAGATTCAGGTTCAGACTTTCGCGGTCATAGCCCACCCAGCGCAAGGCAAATTTGTCAAAAGGTGCCGCCATTACTGGTCCCCACTGAGTTTCTTTGACCAATAGCACCACGTCGGCTTCGCCTTTGACTTTAATTACTTCGTTGTTGTAGCTGAATTCCTGTAAACCGGCCGGCGTCTGATATTTTTGGCCGCTGTCATCCATCTCTAAGGCAATGACATCGTGCCAGTCTGCGGTACTGTTGGTAAAACCCCAGGCAATATGACCATTACTGCCGGCGACGACGGCCGGCGTGCCAGGCAGCGTGACCCCGGCAATGCTGTGTTGGGTGTCGCCCTCAGTCCAACTCATTTGAGCCTTGTACCAGGTACCCGGTACCCGAATGCCTAAGTGCATGTCATCGGCGAGAATGGCGCGGCCATCTTTGCTGGCACTGGCCGCGACGGCAAAGTTATTCGAACCGATGTCGCGACTGTCGGTCAGACCACAGTCCTGGCAGGCCTGCGCGGGAATGGCTTTTAACAGGGCGGGTAACGGGCTTTGCGGCAGTGGCAGCGCTTTGGCTTCTGAGCCATCGATGGCGGCTTGCCAGTCACTGCTGTGCTGAGTTAAAAACTGATACCACTCCAGTGGCACTGCAGCTTTTAGCGCCCCCTGTGCCAGTTCGTCTTTCCCCAATGCACCCTGCAAATCCAGGAACATACTGTAAATCACAAGCAGTGAATCTGCCGGTTGCCAGGGGCGTGGTTGCTGAGTCAACAGCAGATATTCAAAAGGTGGCAGTCCTAATTGCTGCAAGCCAGCGTTGACGCCGGCGGCATAGCGCTCAAGCACATCGCGCTGAACTTTCGGCAAGCTGGTGACAATGCTGTTGGCCCGATCACGGAAACGATGCATCCGTTGTTTCTTGTCAAAATCAAGCGCTGCGGTCCCAAACAACTCGGCTAGTTCCCCAGCCGAGTTCCGTCGCAGTAAGTCCATCTGAAAATAACGCTCCTGTGCGTGCGCAAAGCCAAGCGCAAAAGCGGCATCGCCCCGGCTCTGCGCCCGGATACTCAGATATCCTTGCGCATCCCGACCAGAAACGACCTGTTGCTCTACCGCTGCGGTCAGTTGCCCTTGATATACCGGCAGACTTTGGTGCACCATCCAATAGCCTGCTGCAGCGGCAATCGCGAGCAACAGCACTAACACTGCTAACATATTTTTTATAATTTTCATGCAGATGCGCTCATTTTGACTTGAAGAACTCAGATTATCACAGAAGATCAGGTGTTATATGCAACAAATTCAATCCGTACCCGTGCAGATTTTTGACCTGGCGGTCCGGCTTTTTCATTGGTTCCAGGTCGTGTTACTGGCTGGGCTTTGGTATAGCGCCGAGCAGGAATGGTATGGCCTGCATCAGCTATTGGCCTACACGCTGGCATCGTTGTTGGGAGCCCGTTTGATTTGGGGGTTGATCGGCAGTGAGACGGCTCGGTTTCGACATTTTGTGCCGGCGCCGCGTCAACTGCGGCAATATTTGACAAACAAAACACCGGTCGCAGGGCATAACCCGGTTTCTGCGCTAATGATTCTGGCGCTATTTTTATTGGTGGCACTGCAGTTTGCTTCAGGTCTGATGACTACGGACGAAGTTATGACAGAAGGACCGCTGTATAGCCTGGTTCCGGACTGGCTGAGCAGTCTGGCCGGTAGCTGGCACGAGCTTGGGTTTAATCTGATGCTGGGCTTGGTGGTTGTGCATGTGCTGGCTGCACTGTGGCATCAATTGAGCGGGGACAAAGTCATTGGCGCGATGTGGCATGGCCGGAAGCCTCTGCCGGCAGACACCATAGCGCCGCGCCTGCTAAACAGCGTGAAATACTTCCTGCTCGTTGTGATTCTGTTTTGTGGCCTGATGGGGTGGCAGGGTAGTGCAGTATGGCCACAATTTTTGGCAGATCTGCAGACTATTCAAGCGATGTAACTCAAGCGATATAATTTCCAATAGAAAACGGAGCCCAGGCTCCGTTTTTTTATCTACAGCAAGTACGGTACAGCTATATTGCAGCAGCCATTTCCGGTGCTGATATTCCGCCAGATTAGTCTGCTTTGTATTTGTCGTGGCAAGCTTTGCAGTTGCCGCGGAAAGTGGCAAAGGCTGCTTTGATTTTAGCCTGGTCGCCGCTTTGTGCTGCAGTTTGCAGTGCTTTGGCGTCCAGTTGGAACTTATCTGCTTTGGCGGTGAAATCTTTAAAGTCGGCCCAGATCTCAGCTTTTGCTTCGCCACCACCGGCTTGAGTACCTGGCGTACTGAATGCTGGCCATGGCAGTGGTGCTACAGCGGCCAGTGCATCGGCACGTTGCTGGACGCGTTTGGCGTCAAAAGGAACTTTGCCTTGCAGCATCTCACCGATATCGCCGGTGTTATGACGGATCAGCGTAAATGCGGACTGGCGGTAATCCACCGCATCTTTGGCATCGGTAAAAGCGGTCGCGGCGGATACAGCAGCAGACGCCAGCGTGGCTAACAGGGCAGTGCACAGGAGTTTTTTCATCGTTCGATTCTCATTTGTCGGATTTGCATGCAATAATGCTAATGGTTTTCAGCACTTGGACACAATTGGTCTCATAGTGTTTTACCATCAGGCTATCGCAACGTCCAGTGATCGGACTTTCAACGAGCAGGCGTAACCCGTGAAGGAATCCATCTACAAGACGACTGGGCTCAATTCTCTCAGTATTAAATTCTCGGCACTAGTGTTTCTACTGACAGTGCTGGCCAGCACTGTGATTGCTTTTGCCATGTTGGCGCTGCAGCAGGATGTGTTGATTAATCAAGAACATGCTGAACTGGAGCAAACTACCACTCGCTATGCCAGACAACTGGATAACGAGTTCTGGCAAAAAGAAAAAAAGGCCATCAGCGCGAATCAGGTGGTGACGCGTTTTTTTCAGCAACAACAATTTGCAGCAGAACATCAGGCTGAAGCTTACGCTGATGGCAGTTTACGCAGCAAAGATGACCTGTCTGCGGCATTTCAGCAGCAACAGAAGTTTGTTAGCAAACCACATGGTTATTTCCAGCAGACAGGCCAGCTTTGGCAGCAATTAGCCCCAGTGTTGCTGGAAGATTTTTTTAATTTCTATTTTATTTCCAAAGACGGTTTCATCCGCATTGCGCCTGCCGATTGGGCGTTGGAGATCCCGGCCGATCATGATTTTAAGCAAGATGTCTTTTTTAATATTGCCACACCGGCGATGAACCCGGCGCGGTTACCGCGTTGGACCCCTCTCTATTACGATTCAATCTGGCAGAAATGGATGACCAGTCTGGTGATCCCGGTGTACATCAATGATGAATTTGTTGGGATCACCGGCACGGATCTGGTGCTGGACGACATTTTTGCCAATCTTGGTCAAATCGCGCAGTGGGAGCCGGGTCGTCAGGCGATGTTGTTTGATGGCAAAGGCAATTTATTACTCGATGCGCAGAACAGCCTGCAGCGGCAGATCGCCAAACCGCAAATGAATCAACTGGCGGAGGGGGTGAAACCGCAACAGGCTGAGTTACATCAATTCATGCAACAAGTGCTGAAACGGCCAACTGCGCAGGCGCAGATCAGTCGCGAGGTCGAAAGTTATGTGACCTCGACGGCACGGATCGATCGGCTGGATTGGCATGTGATGCTGTATCACGCCAAAGCCGACGTGGTCAAAGGACTGCAGGATTACCGCAACAAAGTGGTGTTGCTGTTTTTGTTAGTGGCCCTGATTGTCGCACTGGCGCTGCAATTTTTTATCTATAAATTTGTGCTCAAACGTCTGACTAATCTGGCCAACGCGGTGCAACGGCTGTCACACAGTGACGGTGTGCGCATTGAACTGGATGATCGCTCCGACGAAATCGGCTTGCTGAACCGGGCTTTTGCCCGAATGTCGGATGAAATCACGCAGCTGATCACCGGTCTCAATACCCGTATTCTGGAAAAAGAAGAAGCAGAGCGGGCGACACGTAAGCTTAGTAAAGCCGTGGCTTTTTCCAGCTCGGGCATCGTGCTGACTGACAGCAATCTGGTGGTTGAGTACGTAAACCCTTTCTTGCTGGAAATGATTGCCGCTGAGCCGGAGTCGGTCCTTGGCAAGTCGTTGCATTTGCTGTTTGCGCAGGAGATGCGTTTTGTCGGCGAAGATATCCTGCAAAGCTTGCAGGAGCGTCATCACTGGCGCGGCGACATGTTATTGCAGCAAGCCAACAAACAATTCTGGGCCAGTCTGGCCATCGCGCCCATTCGCGATGACAAAGGCGACGTCAGCAACTACGTCTGCGCGATGCAGGACATTTCGTTTATTAAAGAAAGTCAGCGCAAAATGGAACAACTGGCTTATTACGACGTGCTGACCGGCCTTGCCAACCGAAGTTATTTCCGCGACCAGCTCAGAAAAGCCATTGCAATGGCGGCACGTGGTTATTACCACTTTGCCCTGCTGTACTTTGATTTGGATGAATTTAAACGCATCAACGACACGCTGGGTCATGATGCCGGCGATGAATTACTGAAAGAAGTGGCGCGCCGGCTGATCAGCCGCTTGCGCGAAGAAGACACCATTGCGCGGCTTGGCGGTGACGAATTTGCGGTGATTTTAAGTGGTATTTCCGATAAAAAATCGGCGGCATTGATCGCAGAAAATCTGCAGCAGGCCTTTGCTCAGCCGGTGCGGCTGGCCGGTCACGATGTCGCGATCAGTGCCAGTATTGGCATCACTATCGCGCCGCAGGATGCGGACGAAGAAGAAATGTTGCTCAAACATGCCGATTTGGCGATGTATGAGGCCAAAGCGCGCGGCAAAAATACTTATCATTTCTTTAGTCAGGAACTTAATGACGCTGCCAATGATCGGCTGCATATTGAAAATCAGCTGCGTGAAGCGATCCGCGAGCAGCAGTTCCTGCTGTATTACCAGCCAAAAATTGATATTCGAACCAATGAAGTCAGAGGGTATGAAACGCTGCTACGTTGGTTAAGGCCAGACAATACGATGGTGCCGCCGCTGAAGTTTATTCCGGTGGCAGAATCAACCGGCCTGATTGTGCAAATCGGTGAGTGGATCCTTTGGGAAGCCTGCCGGTTCCTGGCGCGCCAGCATGCGCGGGGGCAGCTGATCACGGTGTCGGTGAACCTGTCAGCCCGGCAGTTTACTGATCAGGATTTACCTGGATTGGTGGAACGGGTGCTCAAACGCACGGGGGCGTTGGCTGAATACCTGATCCTGGAAATCACAGAAAGTATGTTGATGGGCGATACCGATGCGGCAATTACCCAGCTCAACGAGTTAAAACGACTCGGATTGGCTTTATCAATTGATGACTTTGGTACAGGCTATTCTTCGCTGAGTTACCTCAAGCGCTTCCCTGTGGACGAACTGAAAATTGACCGCTCTTTTGTCAAAGATATCCCTGATGACAAAAACGACATGGACATTACCGCGGCCATTATTGCAATGGCGCAGAAAATGGATTTACGGGTCGTTGCAGAAGGCGTGGAAACCGCTGAACAAGTGGATTTCCTGCTGAATAATGCTTGTTATCTGGTGCAGGGTTATTACTTCAGTATGCCTTTGGCCGAGCAGGAATTATCCCGGCTGAATTTCAGCGTTGTCAGCCAAAAATCTATGCAGAATACAGAAAAAACAATAACTTAAATCAGGAACATCAGAATGAAGCCACTTCGTTTATCGCTGCTCAGTGCAGCGGTTGTCTGTGCTGTTGCGCCAGCATGGGCCGATCCGACGCAGCCATTGCAGGGCATTCGTGATAACAGCGCCCAGTTGCTGGCCTTTACCGGTGCAGTTGTCCACACCGAACCCGGTAAAACACTGACTAACGCCACCGTACTGGTGCAAAGCGGCAAAATCACCGCGGTCGGCACCGATTTAAAAATCCCCGCTGGATTCCAGCAAATTAATGTCGCCGGTTACCACTTGTATCCAGGGTTTATTGATCTTTACAGCCAGTATGGTGTGGAAAAAGCAGCCGCCACATCGCACGGCAGCCTCAGTGATGGCCCGATGTATCAGAACGCCCGTAAAGGCGGTAATGCGGTGAACGCGGCGATTCATGCTGAACAGCGCTGGGCCGACAGCTTTAGTCCTAACGCTGATGACGCCAAAGCCTATCAACAGCAGGGTTTTACCGTTGTGCAGTCAGCCCGTCAGGACGGTATTTTCCGTGGACAGGCGCTGCTTGCATCCACCGGCAAAGGTTTGCCGGGTGAGCTGATTTTAAAAGCCGATGGTCAACATTTTTTATCTTTTGATCCGGGCAGTTCAAAACAAAGTTACCCGTCATCTCTGATGGGCAGTATTGCCTTGGTGCGGCAGACACTGGCGGATGCACAGTGGTATCAGCAGGCTTATGGTAAAACGGACTGGCGTTTGTTCCGTGAACCGGCTCCATTTAACGCCGCTCTGGCGGCGCTCGGCCAGTTAAATCAAAGTGGTCTGGTGTTTGAAATCAGCAATGAACGCAATTTATTGCGCGCTGACAGCTTACTAAAAGAATTTAATCTGCCGAAAGTCGCGTTGGTCGCTTCTGGTTATGAGTATGTACGCGCGGCTGAAGTGAAGAAAACCGGCCGCAACCTGATTGTCCCGGTGGCATATCCGGCCGCGCCTAGTGTCGGCAAACTCGATGACCAGCTGGATGTCAGTCTGGCGGACTTACGTCATTGGGAACGCGCACCAACCAACCCGGCGGCGCTGGAAAAAGCCGGGGTGAACTTTGCGCTGACGACTCATAAGCTGGACGATAAAACCAAGTTCTGGCCCAACGTGCGTACGGCCATCAAATATGGTCTGAGCACAGAAAAAGCGCTGGCGGCTTTAACCACAGTGCCGGCAGAACTGATTGGCATGCCGGGCCAGCTTGGCCGCATTGCTAGCGGCTATCAGGCCGACCTGGTAGTCAGTAAGGGCGACTTATTTAAAGACGGTGAAATCGTCGCCACCTGGAACCGCGGTGTTGAGACGCAGTTTAAACCGCTGCAAAACGCCGATGTTGCTGGTGATTACGCGCTGAATATTGATGGCAAAGCCTTAACACTGAACTTAAGCGGTGCTTTGGGCAAAGTGGAAGGCAAAGTTGTTCCTGCGGCAAAATCAGCTGACAAAGACGCTGATAAAGAAGCCAAACTGGAAAATCTCAGTGTCGATAAACAGCAGGTGCAGTTTGGTTTTAGCCTGAAAGATCTGGATGCTGGCGACGGCGTGGCGCTGTTTAGCGGTGTGATGGCTGGCAATCTGCTGCAAGGAACGTTGCAATTACCAGATGGCAGTCAGCAGGCGTTGACCTTAAGCCGTCAGGCTGCTGTAGCCAAAGCCGACGAGAAAAAAGCTGATGATAGCAGTCTGCTGTCGCAACTTAGTCTGCCGAATCAGGCGTATGGACTGATGAGTTCACCACAACGGCAAAACGTGCATATCAAAAATGCTACGGTCTGGACGTCCGATAAAGCCGGTAAGCTGGAAAACACCGATGTGATTGTGCGCAATGGTGTCTTTACCGACATTGGTAAAAACTTAAAAACGCCTTCTGGTTTTGTCGAAATTGATGCGACCGGCATGCATGTCACCGCGGGTATTATCGATGAACACTCGCATATCGCCATCGAATCCGGTGTCAATGAAGGTTCTGATGCGGTGACTTCAGAAGTCCATATCGGCGACGTGTTAAATCCGGATGATATCAACATCTACCGCGGTTTAGCCGGTGGTACCACCACAGCGCAATTGCTGCATGGTAGTGCCAACCCGATTGGCGGTCAGGCACAGGTGATCCAGCTGCGCTGGGGTGTATCACAAGAAGCGCTGAAATTCAAAGCGGCACCTGCCAGTATCAAATTCGCGCTCGGTGAAAACGTCAAACAATCGAACTGGGGTGATAATTACACCAGCCGTTATCCGCAAAGCCGCGTGGGTGTAGAAACCACTATTCGTGATGCGTTCCAGGCCGCTAAGGAATACAAAGCAGCCTGGGCTGCTTATGACGATTTATCTTCGTCTGAGCAAAAACGCACGGTACCACCACGCGTCGATTACCGCTTGCAAACGCTGGTGGAGATCCTTGATAACAAACGCTTTGTGCACACCCACTCTTATGTGGCTTCAGAAATTCTGATGCTGATTAAGCTGGCGGATGAAACCGGCTTTAAAGTCACCACTTTCACGCACATTCTCGAAGGTTACAAGACAGCGAAAGAGATGGCGGCACATGGCGCCAGCGCCTCGACTTTTGCTGACTGGTGGGCCTACAAAATGGAAGTGAAAGACGCGATCCCAACCAACACTTGTCTGATGGCTGATCAGGGCGTGGTGGTGTCGGTGAACTCGGACAGTCCGGATTTACAACGTCGCCTGAATCAGGAAGCGGCCAAGTCAGTGAAATACTGCGGCATGTCGGAAGAGGAAGCGCTGAAAATGATTACGATCAACCCGGCCATCCAGCTGAAGGTGGATCAGAAAGTTGGTTCTATCGCGGAAGGGAAGCAGGCAGACTTTGTGTTGTGGTCAGAGCATCCGCTGTCCGTGTACGCCAAAGCCATGCAAACCTGGATTGACGGCACCAAATACTATGACCGCAATGTCGATATGACTCTCAATGCCGGCATTGAACGCGAGAAGCAACAGCTGATCCAGAAAGTGCTGAAAGCTCCGGAAGATCTTAAAGCGGGCAGTGGTGGTGAGATGAAGAAGCCAGAGCCAATTTGGCACTGTGAAGACAATGGCGATTTTCTGGATCTGGCTTTTGGCCGTGTCTCAGCCGCGCATCAACACGCTCATCAACACAATCAGCAACACTAAGCAAAGGAGCTTCAGATGAATTTTAAAATGAATAGCCTGTCGCTGCTTTGCGTAGCAGCTTTCGCCACACCAGCACTGGCGACCTCAATAGTACCGGCAGCGGCGCAGCAAGGAGCTGTACTACTGAACGATGCGACCTTGCACACGGTCAGCAATGGTGTAATGGAAAGCACCGATCTGCTGATTGTTGACGGTAAAATCGCTGCGATCGGTAAAGATCTGGCGGCACCTGCTGGCGGTACAGTGGTTGAACTGCAGGGTAAGCATGTCTATCCGGGTCTGATTGCACTCGCTAACCAGCTGGGTCTGGTCGAGATTGAAGCGGTCCGCGCGACCGACGATACCCGCGAAGTTACGGACACGAACCCGGATGTGCGGGCACAAGTGGCTTATGATGCGCAGTCGGATGTGATCCCGACCGTGCGTTCGAACGGCATCAGTTATAGCCTGGTGTTCCCGGCCGGTAGCCTGCTGATGGGCCAAAGCAGCCTGATGCAACTGGATGCCTGGAGCTGGCAGGATGCGACGGTTAAAGCCGGGGTCGCGCTGCATATCAACTGGCCAAATGCCAGCGTGCTGAGCTCACCATGGAATCCGAAAAAACCGGAAGAACTGGCCAAACAAAACGCCGAAGATTTACAAAAGCTGTATGACACCATGGCGCAGGCCAAAGCCTATGTTGATGCGAAAAAAGCCGGTGCTATCAAAGCGCTGGATTCGCGTTGGGAAGCGATGATCCCGGTATTCAGTGGCGAAAGAGCCGTATTTGCTCATGCTGAAGATGCCCGGCAAATTCGTCAGGCCATTGCGCTCGCTGACAAATATCAGTTGAAACTGACCATTGTCGGTGGTCGCGACAGCTGGCGGGTGGCGGATGAGCTGGCGGCGCGTAAAGTGCCGGTGATCTTTGGCTCGCCATTTGGTATTCCGGAGCGGGATGACGAAGCGGTAGATACCGCTTACGCCACACCGGCAAAGCTGGCCAAAGCAGGCGTGACCTTCGCACTGGCGATTGGCAGCTACTGGGATAGCCGCAACCTGGCGTTTGGCGCCGGGCAAGCAGTGGCTTTTGGTCTTGATAAAGAACAGGCGCTGGCTGCGGTGACATTAAATGCCGCGAAAATTGCCGGTGTTGATGACAAGCTGGGTTCTTTAGAAGTCGGCAAAGCAGGTACTGTTGTGGTGTCAGAAGGCGACATTCTGGATTATCGCAGCAGCAAAATCAGCCAGATGTGGATTGACGGCCGCGCAGTTGATTTAAACAACAAACAAAAAGACCTACATCAAAAGTACCAGCAGCGCTATAGCCGCTAATTTTGTTGAGGTGTTTTGATGAGAAAAGCGGCTTCGGCCGCTTTTTCTGTTTTTAGGTTTGAATTGGTGTTGTTGCGTGTCCGGGGCAATGCGCAGAGCGAATAGCACTGATAGGCGGGAATTGTGATCAACATTGCGCTTTTCCGCAACCGGAGCTTTATGCGTCGTGTATTGGATGTGGCGCTTTGTTCGCGGTGTATTTCGCTGCGCTCTATACACCCTACGTAATGTTATCAGCCGGGTGTGATGCCCATCAGTTTGCGTCTCGAAACCCCGTTTTCTTCCGGCCAACGCCAGAGGCGTTGGCGTAAAGTCGGTGGGATGCCAAATTGTTGGCATCCCGAAATCCCGACTTTACCCGGCTCGTCGCGGAGCTCCTCGCGTAAAGTCGGTGGGATGCCAAATTGTTGGCATCCCAAAACCCCGACTTTACCCGGCTCGTCGCGGAGCTCCTCCCGGCCCTCACCGGAGGTTCGGGCGTTCGCCGGGCATGCAGCCAAATTGTTGGCTGCATGAGATTCCCAGCTCACCGTAAAGTCGGTGGGATGCCAAATTGTTGGCATCCCAAAACCCCAACTTTACCCCCCCGACCACTTGTGTTTGTAGCCGAGTTTGGTGAGTTCTTGCTGGATGACTTCGCGTTTATCGCCCTGAATTTCGATGATGCCGTCTTTGACGGCGCCACCGCAGCCGCATTTCTTTTTCAGCAGCGCTGCAATTTCAGCGAGTTTCTCTTCCGGTTCTGCGATACCGGCGATGGTGATGACACCTTTGCCGCTGCGGCCTTTGGTTTCGCGTTTGAGGCGTAAGAAGCCGTCGGCAAAAGTCTGGCCTGTCGATTTTTCAGCTTTGGGCGTGTCAATGCGGCCGCTGTCAGTGCTGTAGACCAGTCCATCAACGGTTGGCGTGGTCGGTTTTGGCGTGGACTGGCCACCTAATTGTTGTTGCCAGTCGGCTAACGAGATTTTTTTCGAACTCATCATCAGTTCCGTCTTGTGGTGTGCTGTTGTTCAGCCGGGAATCGTGGCAAGATAATGCAACACAAGGCGCACAGCAATGCTTCCGTTTTCATCCGTTGCAATTGCTGGCGTAAACGCTGAATTTCCCCGCACGGTCTTGGATTTTTCCCTTATTCTGGTAGACTGCGGCGGCACTTTTTAGAAATCTGGACGGCTATGCCTATTCAATCTTATCTTTCTCGTTGTGGCTTCAGTGCAGATGCCTTTTCCGCTGACTTTTATCAGCAAGTGACCGATTTCCAGCAGCAACTGGCGACATTAACGCCGGCAGCTGAGGTGAAATGGCAGTTCCGGGTGCCTGAGCTTGGCGAGGGCGGCAGTTGTTCGTTGTTTGGTCAATTGGCGGATGAGCCCTATGACTTAACCCCCATTCTGGGCGGGCAAACAGATGCTAACCAACAGTTACTGGCCAAAGTAACCGCCATTGTGCAGTTTTATCAGGTCAACAGTGCCAGCCACTGGTTTGGGGTATATCAGCGCAGGCATAATCCGGCGGGTGAAACGGTGTTAGTCAAACTGGCCTATTTTGGTGCTGAAAGCCGGGCTGAATTTCCGCTGACGGCTGAATTCGCCGCTATCAGCAATAACAGTACCGTGGGTTTGTCGGGGCAGGGCCGGATCATCAACAACGTCGCAGCCTATCTGGCACAGGGTGGCGAGTATTATACCTGTGACCCGAAAGTACAGGCGGAAGCTTGTCTGCCATTGGTTGACGCTAATGGTGATGTGCTTGGCATTATCGATTCCGAAGCCTTTACGCAGAATTTATTTGATGGCAAAGAACTGGCGCTGCTGATTGCAGTGGCGCTGACTTTGCCTGCGCTTTTGGCCTGAAAACATCAGACCACAAGGCCATAAGGCTGAGGTTATGCTTCAGCCACAGAATTATTAACAGTATCAGCAACAGTAACAGGTGAGCACTTTATGTTTTCTCGTTTACAGCCGGTAGCGACAGATCCGATTTTGGGTTTAATGGCCGCTTACAAAGAAGATCCGAATCCACTGAAAGTTGACCTCGGTGTCGGTGTCTACAAAGACGAAGCGGGCCATACGGCTGTGCTGGAATGCGTAAAAAAAGCTGAAAAACTGCGGCTCGATCTCGAAGACAGCAAAACTTATATCGGCATGGCCGGCGACTTGAGTTTCAACGCTCACATCGAAAAACTGGCGTTTGGTCCGCATAAGGTGTTATTAGAAGGTCGCACCACCACTGCACATACCCCAGGTGGTACCGGTGCGCTGCGTGTCGCTGCTGAATTTATCAAAAAAGCCAATCCAGATGCGACCATCTGGGTCACCAGCCCTACCTGGGCTAACCACATTTCGATGTTTCAGGCCGCAGGTCTGAAAGTTAAAGAATACGCCTACTACGATTACGACACCAAAGGCCTGAAAGAAGACGCGATGTTTGCTGACCTCGCGACAGTGCCAGCCGGTGATGTGGTGCTGGTGCACGCTTGTTGTCATAACCCAAGCGGCATGGACCTGAACTTTGCTCAGTGGCAGAAATTTACTGCACTGGCTAAAGAGCGTGGTTTTACGCCGTTAGTCGATATGGCGTATCAGGGCTTTGGTTTAGGCCTCGATGAAGATACTCAGGGTTTGCGTTATTTAGCCAACGAAGTGGAAGAGCTGATCCTGTGTACGTCTTGCTCGAAGAATTTCGGTTTATACCGCGAGCGGATCGGTGCCGTGTCTGTGGTCGTCGACAGCAATAAAATGCTGGAAACCGCACGCACCAACCTGTTAGCAGTGGTGCGCAGTATCTACTCGATGCCACCGGCGCACGGTGCCATTATTGTCAGCCATATTTTGGATAGCGCCGAACTGACTGCGTTATGGCATCAGGAACTGGCGGTGATGCGCAACCGTATCAACGACTATCGTCAGCTGATCATCGACAAGCTGCAAGCTGAAGGTGTCCAGCAGGACTTCAGCTTCATCACCAAACAACATGGTATGTTCAGCTTCCTTGGCATCAACAAGGAACAAATCGAACGGCTGCGTAAAGAATTCAGTATTTACATGGTCGGTTCCAGCCGCGTCAGCATTGCCGGTCTGAACCACAGTAATATTGATTACTTTGCTAAAGCAGTAGCAACAGTGCTGAAATAATTTTTAGTCACGCTGTCACCGCGTTTTCGCAAAACTCAACAAAGGCAACTTAACGGTTGCCTTTGTTTTTCAGGCTGTTTAAGGTAAAGCAAAGCGGCACAAAGGAGTGCAGACAGTGCGATGTAAAGTTGGACCGGCTTGGCTGTGGTCTAAATCAGCAATGCTGCTGTGCTTTAGTTTGAGTGCATCAGCCCACGCAGCTGAACCGCTGCGAGTGGTGCTGGAAGTGTCGCCGCCACATCAGACGCTGGACAACGGCAAAGTTGGCGGCCTGACCACTACGGTCGTCGAGGCGATGCTGCAGCATGCCGGTTTGACCCCCGTCTACGAAGTGTATCCCTGGGCACGTGCATTTCGCATCGCCGCCACAACGCCGGATGTGTTGATTTACAATATGGCGCGCACACCAGATCGTGAAGCACAATTCGAATGGATTGGTATTGTAAACAGCTATAAGTTTGGCTTTGTAAAACTGCGTGAGCGCAAAGATATCAAGGTCGGCCAGCTGGCGGACATCAAACGCTATGTAATTGGTGCGCAGCGCGATGACTTCTCTGCGGAGTGGCTCAGAGACGTAGCGAAGCAACCACCGAATAAGTTGGAACTGCAACCGGATGTCATCGAAACCTGGCGTATGCTGGTAAACGGTAAGCTGGAGTTGATGATTGACGACCCGCAGGCGATTGACGACATGCTGGTTAAATACAATCTGGCGCACAGTGACGTTGAATTTGTGATTTTCCCAAAAGAATTGGAACAACGGACCTGGATCGCACTGAAAAAGGGCTCTGATCCGAAGTTGGTGCAACGTTTACGTGCCGCATATCAGCAGGTAGAAAGTTCGCTAGAACTGAAAAAGTGATGGAGTCGGTGCTGCCGCAGGGTTAGGGAACTGGTGTTAACCTGGTTAAAACAAGCGACCGGTAATTTGTCTTAATGACGCACCTCACTGTCAGCCTAAATAAAAAATCCCCGTAAAAACGGGGATTTTTTATTCTGAGCAACTGCCGCAAAAAAAAGGTTACTTCACCGTTCTGGTAAAGCAGTGAAGTTATACCGAATACGAAATGCCGTCACTTCCAAGGTCTTAAGGTGATATTTGACGGATGCGTTCGCCATTCTTTGCATCTTTAGTCACTACATACAGTCTTCCATCCAATTCTGCCATTGATGACGTTGGATCGATAAATACACCTTCAGGCAGCTTTATTTGCTCTGTCTGAATCAGACCATCCAAAGAGCGGATTTTGTATATTTGTTCGCCGAGTAAATACACATTTTGTTGGGTGGACAGTGCTTGATGGAATGTGAAATTTAGAGACGAAATTTCTCCATTAATGGTGTTAAAAGCGCGCCCTCCATAGGTGAGTATGGTTGAGCCAAGCACTATTGCTTTCGAGTTGGCTAAGTCTCCAAAAGTACTACTCAGGATCTTGATCGACTCACTTGCTAGATTGAGTTGTGCCAGCTGCAGATTGCCATGGAAATAACCGAGCCCAAACAGCTGCTGCTGGAATTCGAAGACGTTCAATAACTCACCAAAAGCCAAGGCACTATTTAATTCGATGGTTAAATCGTTTAGATGCAAGATCCCTCCGCGATGCGGATAAGGCGGTGGAACTCTGAATGTCAGATAGAATTTGCCTTGGCTCACATTTAAAATTCGTCTGATTTGTATGTTATCAAACAGTTTGAGTTCTTGATATTGGCCTGTGATCAGACTGAATTTACGAAAACTGCTGCTGAATGCCTGCGGGTTTTTCGGAGAGGGAAGTAGCACAAAATAGTAAAAGTCATTGTCTATTAGCACTCCTTGGCTAGTTTGTGCCATCGCTCCTTGGGTGCCATTAGCTTCAAACTTGTTGGATTCAACATTAAAACGATAAAACTCGTTATTTTTAACCTGCCACAATGCAGTCGTTCCTGCCAGCAGCTTTCTATCACTTTGCTCTTTGAATGGTTGCAGCATATCAGTATCAACAATATCGGTACGCCCAGTCTGAGGCTGATAGCGTTTAATCAGCCACTGGCCATTGTGCTCGTACCAGAATAATTGTTGATTCCAACCAGTCAGTTGCCGGATCGGTGTCACTGGACGGGATTTGACAGAACTGACAGGAATATCAATGGTTTGCTCTGCATTTATCCGGTTTAGCCTTGGAACACTTTTACGACAGGACTGATACGAAAAGAAACTCGTAGAACGTATGCAGCTATCGGCAATTGTGATGATATCAGCTTCCGTGTTGTTCACGCTGGGCAGCTGTACCCACATTGTCGGCTGTAAGTATCTATCCACTCGTTGATCAGTGACCAATTCAATAATTTCTGGTTTCGTCTGTGATGGGGCCAATTTAAACGTGCTTTTTGTATAGTTTTGTAGCAGAAAAGTTCCATTGTTGCTTAGGGTGAGAGTGGTAAGTAAAGAGACACCATGCTGCTTGGTACGAATCAAACTGGTATCAATCAGGTCAATCCGTTGAGTTGGAATATGTAAGCGTTTTAATTGAGAGGCCCCAGTTAGAGAGTAGGTTGAGAATAAAATGTATTCCGGTGAGAATGCCTCAATGGAATAGGACCGTTCGTTGCGCAATGCGGCGATATTTAACGTTGTCTGTTCGTCACTATATCGATGTTGCATCACCACACTATCTTTCGTTTTAACGAAAATGTAGTTTTGTTGTACTGAAATAGGAGACCAAAAATAGACGTCATCAGGCACATCATAGGTCAGCATTGACGGCCATTCAGTACAACGATATGGTTTTTCGTTCAGTTGGCAAAAAAGTCCATCTTTTTCATAGTCGAAAGAATTTGTTTGTGTTGGATTGGTGTTGTCTGGATGAAACTTCATGTCCTCTGTATTTAGACGATACCCTTTGTTGTTGCCGCATCTAAGAACTAAAGTTTCTTCCAATGATAAACTACACCCATACTCGGGAGCTGGAGCAGAGGACGCAAACACACTGCTAAATGCAGCAGTGGCTGGTTCAAACCATGTTCGATTATTAATGAGTAAGCGCTGGCCAATTTTCTTCAAATCCAAATTTTCCAACTGATTTGTGCTTGAAGCTATCCGCAGAAGACTTTGTGGTAAATCTATTACCTTGGTAATCTGGTTCGTGTCCGGTTCCAGTTTCAAAATGGCATACGCATCTTGTTCTAGCGCCGCAATAAAATAAACCTGCTTGTCGAGTACAAAGATATGTTGGCTTAATGACGAGACCGATCGTTGAACACTCTCTTCCTGCGGATCGATGACCTGCTGCGCCAACAAGGGATTGGCACATGCGTATATCAGGATAAAACTAAACAATAGTTGCCGCATGATTGGTTTACCTTGTCTATTTATCCGACTCATCACAGAGGACTGGTTAAAAACATCGCGGCGTGTCAGTGCGCGCTTTGCCCGCAGGCGCAGTTTCCGCAGTACGACAAAAGCGCTGAACAGGTATAACCAAGTGACTGACAGCGTGCCGCCTGATTTGCCACTTTCTGGGGTGGCTGGTGGTTCTGGCTTTTCCGGCGTGACGATTGGCGTTGCACTGACGTTGATTAGCACTTTTGCATTGGCACGGCCACCACGGCTATCTTCGATGCTGTAATTGATTTCATCGCTGCCGACATAACCCGCTTTTGGCTGGTAGCTGAGTTGCTGATTAGCCTGAATAGTGACTGCGCCATGGGTTGCTTTGGCTTCAACAACAGCTAGATTGTCTAAGTCCGGGTCGCTGTCATTTTTCAGCACCTCAATTGAGATTGTAGTGGTATTGTTCGTGCTGGCGGTATCATCAACTGCCACCGGAGCCCGATTGTCCAACTGGATCTGGCGGATGCGTTCGCCTTGCGCGCCATCTGTTGCCACCAGATATAGTTTGCCAGCAACTTCGGCCATCGTTGCTGTGGAGTTAACTACAGTGGTTGCGCCAAGGGATATCGGTTGCGACTGTAAAACACCATTTCTCGATTGTAGCTTTTGCAGGCCGTCACCCAGCAGATATGTACTGTCGGTAAAAGTGAGGGCTTGATGGAAGCGCTCGTTGAGCGGTTGTCCAATCCATGTGCCGTCGGCACTGAATTGCTCTCCTGAGCTGGCTAAAATGGTATTGTTGATAATAATTGCTCGACCGCTATGGTCTGAACTTTCATTGAGGTCAAAGCGGAGTTGCTGTTTCAAGTCGAGCTTTGACAGAATCATGCTGGAGCCGGTACCAAGATCGCTGAAAGAGGTTTGGGACGAAAAACCGAATAGTTGTTGCTGATGCATAAATACTTTGGTCAAGTGATGGCTATAATTGATCATACCGCTTGAGGCTGAATAGCCAGCGAATGCATCGTTTTGCTCGATGGTTAGCGTGGTTAAATCCAGGATCCCACCTTTTAAATCACTGTAACTCCAATACGACCCAGTGTTAAATGACAGATATATTTTACCTTGATTAATCCCCAAGATCCGAACGTTGTCTATATCTGCAAATAATTTCAATGTTTGCTGCTGGCCAGAGCTTAAATTAAAACGATTTAAACTGCTGCTCTCGCTAAACAGTGGATTATTGACGAAATAATAAAAATCATCGTCAACCAGCATGCCCATCTCTTCAGTTACAGGTTCTGGTCCTGTGGCGCCAGCGATACCGTTGCTGTCAAAACGGTTGGTGGTTGGGTCAAAGCGGTAAAAATGATTTTCACTGTACAACCATAACGCCGAGTTCCCCGCTAACAGGCGGCCGCTTTTATCTGTAGCGACAATATCAATTTTTCCGGTGCGCGGTTGTAAGCGCTTAAAGCGTGGCTGTTCGTCGGTTTCATGCCAAAACAGTTGTTGATTCCAACTGGTCAGTTGACGAATTGGGGTGGCCGGCCGGCTCGTAACAGACTTCAGTGTTACAGGAGTTTGTTGTTGGTTGCTGACATAAACAAAACCAGGCGAATCCGAGACCACACAGCTGATTGAGCTGTATAAACTGGCGCCAATGCTCCATTTGTAGCAAGTGTCAGAAGTGATGAAAGCACCATCGCCGAGCAAAGTCGTTTCGGGTTGATAACTATCATTGTATGAACCGCCGACAGACACCGGTTGTTGTACAACTGCAATTTTGACGTCCTGAGGAGACAACCGCCAGCTCGCAAGAACTAAACCATTGCCAGACCATCGCTTCCAAAGCAGGAAGTTGCCATCAGGCCCAAAGGTTTTGCCTTCCACCCCAAAAAGACTGGCGGTTGTGGCTGTAATATCTATCAGATCGATCCGTTGTGAGGGTAGATGCAATCGTTTGATTGTAATAGGGCCATATGGCAGTCCTGTTTGATACAGAACATAATCCTTGGCGAATGCGATGTAGCTTTCTTGGTTTAGCTGCTCGCTGAGCAGAGCGCTGGTATCCAGTTTTTGCCGGTCGCCATTTTTTCGTGACTGCATGATCACATCCCCATTGGGTTGCACCCAATACAAGTATTCTTGCTCAATATGCAGCTTGGCGTTCGGCTGATTCTGATAGCTGGTTAAGAATGTTAAATCACCGCATACATCTGCATTGCATAACAATTCTTTGCCTTTAAACGAATGAGAAGACGTCTCGTATATTTCCTCAGTTGGGTAAAATAACGAATCGGTTTTATTGAAGCGGTAAAACTGCTGCTGCAGTTCAAAATCCTGATAATCACTGCATACCAGTAATAAATCTTGGTTCCATTGCAGTTTACATTGCGCTTTAAAAGACGGAGGTTGTGCAGCAAAGGTGCTTTTAAAAGTATTGGATGAAGGGTCAAACCATTGCCGGAAATTTGGCATGAATAACTGATTGCGTATTGGTAATATTCCTTCTACATCGTCCTGCAGATAAACTCGCTTCCCTGGCAGTAGTTGCATTTCTTCAGGGATATCGGCAACTTTATTAAACTGCTGGCTAGTAGGATTAAACTTCATCAGCGCTGTCGATGCGATTGACCCGGTTAACTCGGCAACAAAATACACTTCATTGTTGACGGTTACGAGAGACGAGACTGCTTTGACTTGAGCATTCACATTTTTTTCAAGCGGGTCAATTACCTGTTGGGCTTGCAGTGGCACGGCAAAAATTAACCACAATAGCGACAGTGGTATCCATAGTTTTAGCATTAATCGTCCTTAATCTGCTGGCGACAAACTGGATGCACGATTTGTTTTTCTGAGTTGCGTTACATGCTGGCGTGAAGCGAAGCTCGAAATATAAAATCGAACCCGATAGTACCTTTTACGGGGTGATAAGTAAAATAGTTGATTTATTTGTAATTAAGGTGAGTTAAATATGTTTATATGGCTTGTGCTGTAGTTTAAACAGTAACTCCCAAATAACTGAGACAAAAAAATCCCTGCCGAAGCAGGGATTTTTAACGTTAACCAATCTGTGCTGTTTAAATCTTCTTGTACTTGATCCGGTGCGGTTCGGCAGCTTGGGCGCCGTAAGTTGCTTTCAACCAGGTCTCGTAGTCGGAATAGTTGCCTTCGAAGAAATTCACTTTGCCTTCGTCACGGTAATCGAGGATATGCGTGGCGATGCGGTCAAGGAACCAGCGGTCGTGCGAGATCACCATGGCGCAGCCCGGGAAATCCAGGATAGCATTTTCTAAAGCGCGCAGTGTTTCCACGTCCAAATCGTTGGTTGGTTCATCGAGCAGCAACATATTGCCGCCGGCTTTAAGCAGTGCCGCTAAGTGCACACGGTTACGCTCACCACCGGACAGTTCGCCGATAAACTTCTGCTGATCGTTGCCTTTGAAGTTAAAACGGCCGACATAAGCCCGGCTTGGGATCGTGAAGCTACCGATCTGCAGCATGTCCTGGCCGTTAGAAATTTCCTGCCAGACGGTATTTTTCGGGTTCATGCTGTCGCGGAACTGGTCGACACTCGCCAGCTGCACCGTTTCACCGACTTCAATAGTGCCGGCATCCGGTTGTTCTGCGCCGCTGATCATGCGGAACAGCGTCGATTTACCGGCACCGTTGGCACCGATAATGCCGACGATGGCGCCTTTTGGCACGCTAAAGCTTAAATCGTCAATCAACACGCGGTCGCCATAAGATTTGCGCAGATTTTTCACTTCCAGCACTTTGTCGCCTAAACGAGGTCCTGGCGGAATGAATAACTCGTTGGTTTCGTTGCGTTTCTGGAAGTCCTGGCTTTGCAGTTCTTCAAAACGCGCCATCCGCGCCTTGGATTTGGCATGGCGGCCTTTTGGATTGGTGCGCACCCATTCCAGTTCTTGCTTGATGGAACGCTGGCGGGCGTTTTCGGTTTTCTCTTCCAGCTGCAGACGGGCATCTTTTTGTTCCAGCCAGCTGGAGTAGTTGCCTTGCCATGGAATACCTTCGCCGCGGTCCAGTTCTAAGATCCAGCCGGCGACGTTGTCGAGGAAATAACGGTCGTGCGTGATGGCGACGACGGTACCGGTGTAATCGTGCAGGAAGCGCTCCAGCCAGGCGACAGATTCAGCATCTAAGTGGTTGGTTGGTTCGTCCAGCAGCAACATGTCTGGTTTTTCCAGTAACAGGCGGCAAATGGCGACACGGCGGCGTTCACCACCGGATAACACTTTGATTTCGGCATCCCATGGCGGCAGACGCAGTGCGTCGGCGGCGCGTTCTAAAATATTGTCGAGGTTGTGACCGTCTTTGGCCTGAATAATCGCTTCCAGTTCGCCTTGCTCACGGGCCAGGGCATCAAAATCTGCGTTCTCGTCAGCATAAGCCGCGTACACGGCATCAAGCCGGCTGAAAGCGTTTTTCACGTCGGCGACGGCTTCTTCCACCACTTCACGCACGGTTTTGCTCATATCGAGCACCGGCTCCTGTGGCAGGTAACCAATGTTGATGCCGGCTAATGGTTTGGCTTCGCCGTCAAACTCGGTATCAACGCCGGCCATAATACGCAGCAGCGAAGATTTACCTGAACCGTTGAGACCCAACACGCCGATTTTGGCGCCTGGGAAAAACGATAATGAAATGTCTTTTAAAATCGTACGCTTAGGTGGAACCACCTTCGACATCCGATACATTGAATAAATGTACTGAGCCATGGTTGGAGCTGTCCCTTCAGGAAGAATGTTGCGAATTGTACGTCATTTTTTTCTCCGGCGGGAACCTTGCACCCAGACAAAATCACCATGCAGTGAAAAAAATCCGATGCCAAGCAGCGCAGCTTCTGGGATAATCGAAAAAGCACTGCCGGACATTCCCGTTTCGGTAACACAACACAGGACTTCAATCATGGCTGAATATGCACACGATCCGGTATTTCAGGGCTTTATCGCCGAAGCGCGCTCAGAAGCACAAGTTTGGGTACTGGCACATGGCGAAGATTTACTGGTCGTGGAATCAGTAGAATTTGAAGACACCGACGTGATGCCGTTCTGGTCAAATGAAGCTGCAGCTCAGGCTCATTGCAATGAAGAATGGGCAGAATACAAACCTGAAGCCATCCCGCTGGATATTTTCTGTGACGGCTGGTTAAAAGAAATGTACGACGACGGCGTGTTGATCGGCACGAACTGGGACAGCGAGTTAAATGGCCCGGAAGTGGAACCACGCGAAATTCTCGAAGCGTTGTCACAGCTGCAATAATTGCCAGTTGTTTTGCGAAAACCCGGTCCTGACCGGGTTTTGTCGTTTCTGGCCATTGCAGTTTATGCGTTGTGATCTGAAGCGTCGCTGTGGGGGCTGGTGCCGGCAAAAAAAGTCGTGACTGCTGCCGGTAGTAGGGGTGGCGTCATACTCAGGTTTTTACTGAATTCTTGCTGTAATAACTGAAATACCGCCAGACGAGCCTGATCTTTATCATTGGCATCTATCAGCTGCCAGGGCGCGTGTCGTGTCGAAGTACGGGTAAACATTTCGTCACGGGCCAGCACATAATCTTCCCAGCGCGCGCGGTTACGGATGTCTTCTGCGGTCAGCTTCCATTGTTTTGCCGGATCCTGATAGCGTTCGGTAAAACGTTTGAGTTGGGTTTCCGCGCTGATATCCAGCCAAATTTTCACCAGCACAAAGCCTTCTTGCTGCAAAGTCTGTTCAAAGGCATTGATTTGATCGTACGCACGCAGCCAAACCTCCGGCGTTGCCAGCTGTTCCACCCGTTCGACTAACACCCGGCCATACCAGGACCGGTCAAACACCGCCCAATGGCCTTGTTGTGGCACCCGTTGCCAAAAGCGCTGCAGCCAATGCTGGGTGCGTTCCGGTTCATTGGGCGCATTCGTCGGCCAGACATGCAACCAGCGCGGATCCAGACACCAGCCCAGCCGGCGGATGATCCCGCCTTTGCCGGCCGCATCCGGTCCTTCCAGCACCACTACAGCACCGCGTTGCTGGCGGCTCATTGCTTGTTGCAACAACACCAGTTGATGCTGCAGGGCTGCCAGTTGTTGTTCAGCATCCTGGCGCGAATTCTTTTTACCCGACATCTGGATTTCCTTGTCAAAAAGCTCAGCTTGCAGTGTGGCAGAGATCGAATTTTTTTTCCGGAACAGTTTGATTGCTGCTCTATTGCAAATAAGAATGAATCTCAGTAACATTCAGCCAATTGAAAAACGGAGTGAAAGCTGTTGTCGCGTGTTCTGCGTTGGTTACATATCTATGTCTCGATGACCGTGCTGGTGGTGTTTGTATTTTTTGCCCTGACCGGCATCACGCTGAATCATCCGGACTGGCAGCTTGACGCTGGCAAACAAAGCGACAGCCGACAGCTGCAATTACCAGCCGCGCTGACAGGCCTTGAATTCAGCGCTGATCAGCTGCAGCAGGCAGAACAGGCTAAACAAATCGCTGATTGGCTGCGGGCGGAACATCAGATCCAAGGCGCCGTGTTTGCGTTTAGTTATGACCCGGATGAGCAACTACTTGAGCTCGACTTTAAACAACCCGCCGGTTTTGCCAATGCCCAAATTGCGCTGGACAGCGGGGTCGTGGAGCTGACGGCTGAGTTTGGTGGTTATCTGGCGCTGCTGAATGATTTGCATAAAGGCCGTTATGCCGGCACTGCGTGGAAATGGCTGATTGATGTGGTCGCCATCGCTTGTCTGGTATTTGCGCTGAGCGGCTTTTATTTGTTGTGGCGCCAGCCGGCGCGACGTTGGCTGGGTGTGCAATGTGCACTGACCGGCGCCGGTGTGATGTTGTTGGTTTATCTGGCGGCCCTGCATTAACAGGCTGTCTTTTTACAGAGGTTGGGGATTTGATGAGAAAAGTCAGCTTGGCGCTGGTGTTGCTGTCCGGTCTGGTTTTACCGGCAACAGCCAGCGAACTGGAGATCGCACTGCAACTGCCAAAGATCAGTGAAGGCCAATACCATCGGCCTTATGTTGCGGTATGGGTGGAAGACAGTAGCGAAAAATCGGTACGTCTGATTGAGATCTGGCGGGAAAAACCGGATTGGATCAAAGATTTACGCCGTTTCTGGCGTAAAACTGGTCGCGCGGACCAGCCGCTGGTCGACGCCCGTACCGGCGCCACTAAAGGCCCGGGCCAATATCAGCTGCGTTGGGACGGCAAAGACGATCAGGGCGTTGCAGTACCAAACGGCGAATATCAGCTGGTGATTGAAGCGGCACGTGAACATGGTGGCCGTCAGCTGGTGAAGCAGAAATTTAATTGGGACGGCACTGCCGTTGCCGTCAGTGTCGCCGCCGGTAACGAGATCGGTCAGGTGCAGCTCAGCCGCAAAGCGCCTTGAGTCTACCGCTTTACAACAAAGGAAATTCACAATGAAAACAGTTCGTTTACTGACGTTGACTTCATTATTCGCTGCCTCGACAGCGCTGGCGCATACGATGAATGTGCTGCCAAGCCACTATGTCCAGTCAAAAACCGGTGGTTTTGTCACCGTCGATCTGTTTGCCAGCAATATGACGTTTCAGGCTGATAAAGGCGTTGGCGTAGAAGGCTTTAAAGTGGTATTACCGGATGGCTCCATCGCGAAACCAACGGCGGCTGTGCAGGGCAAACGTAAGTCGATTGCCGATGTTGAACTGGCAGTTGCCGGCACCTACCGACTGGAAATGGGCGGTCAGCCGCGTTATTTCACCAGTTACAAAGTGGGTGGTGAGCAGAAACGTCTGATGGGTGACAAGCAAAAAGCAGCGAAAGAGCTGCCAAAAGATGCGACTGACGTGGTGACTACCCAAGGCCGCAATCGCGCCTTGGCGTTTGTCACCGTCAACGCCCCAACCGACGCTGTACTGAAAACGACAGGCCAGGGCTTGGAATTCAGTTTTGACCGGCACCCGGCAGATATCGTCGCCGGTGAAGCGGTTACCGTGACTTTGACGCTCAATGGCAAACCGGTTGAAGGCATCAAAGCGGACCTGTCTTTTGATGGTGAGTTATACCGCAATGATCCGGCGCGCCAGCATCTGGTGACAGATAAAGCGGGTCAATTTAGTTTCACCCCTGCTAATGCGGGTCGTTACCTGCTGGAAGCGTCTACTGAAGCGCCGCTGAAATCAGAGAAAGCGGATAAGATCCGGGAAGGTTTTACCCTGAGTTTTGAAGCGGCGTTACCGTAACGTCTTCATTTGCGAGATAAAAAAAGAGGAGCAAGCTCCTCTTTTTAAGCAGCGGTCTGAAGACACAGGCCGCTGTTTCTGCCGGTTAACCGACCAGGTCGATTTCCAGCTCGTCTTCGTCGTCCAAATCCAACATCTGCCGTAAGCGTTTTTGCTCCATCAGATCATCGATCCGACGTCTGGCTTCAGTTTTATGTTTGTTTTTAGCATCTTTATTGCTGATCTTTGCCAGCTTGATGTCGGCGCCCGCATCGGCAGTGCCATAGTCCCCTGCAATCATTTCGGCCATATTTTGTGACTTCCCTGGGTTATTCTTTTTTCAAGCCGCCATCGTTTTAGTCCTATTTCAGAGACTGCTAAAGAGATATATTTTTATCGTCATAATAAAAATATTAAATCGATGCGCTAAGTAGTTGCTCTTTATCGCAGTTCAGCTTGCGCTGGTCGGATCCATCTTCAGATCTGCCGGATCGTTCGGTTGAAATTTAAACAGTGACGGATCGCAGTGACGATCTTTTTTTGCGATTCAGCGTATCATCAGAAAAAAGGAGGATTTATGCGTGCTTTAAAATTAGTGTCGTTGTTTTCTTTATTTGGTTTGAGTCTGGTCAGTGGTCAAGCGGCCGCGGCACAATGTGGTGACGTGCTGAATCACTCGATGCAGCAACTGCGCACGAAAGAAACCGTTGATTTATGTGAGTCCTATCAGGACAAAACACTGTTGATCGTCAATACCGCAAGTAAATGTGGTTTTACACCGCAATTCAAAGCGTTACAGGCTCTGTCTGAGAAATATGCCAGCAAAGGCCTGGTGGTATTAGGCTTCCCGTCTGACGATTTCATGCAGGAACATAACGACGAAGCCAAGACGGCGGAAGTTTGTTATATCAACTATGGTGTGAAGTTCCCAATGTTCTCCACCAGCCCGGTGCGCGGTGACGATGCCAACCCGGTGTTTAAAGCACTGATCGCCAAAACCGGTGAAAAGCCAAGCTGGAACTTTAACAAGTATCTGGTGAGTAAAGGCGAAACCACGGTCAAACATTTTGGCAGTAAAGTAAGTCCGGATGACCCGGCATTTATCGCTGAAGTAGAAAAGATGCTGGCACAGTAGTATTACCATGATCGATGAAAAAGCCCGCAACGATCGCGGGCTTTTTTCTGGTCAATTGCATTGCTATCACACATAAAAGTTCTGAAATAGCTATTTCAAATCTGACGAGTGACCAGTCGGCCAGCCACAGCATGCTATTTGAATTTGACCAGATCCAGGTCACCGGACTGATAGCGCCAGCGCTGCCATACGACCTGTAAGCGATACTTCAGATTGCGCAGCGCTGTGGTGTCGCCCTTGCGGGTGCCGCCGCTGATTTGATTGATCACGCTATCGAATTTGCTGGATGGCCAAATGGTGTAGGGCAGCAGTGAAAACAACTGTAGATCTAGTTCGGCGCCGAACTGCAGGTCTAAGTCGACCGGGCGAAAAAACTTGTTGCGTTGCAGCATTTTCCGGGCGCCACTTTGGCTGATGGCATAACCGGTTGCACAGTTTGGAACCCGTTTAAAATTGACCAGTTCAAAACCATCACCGACTGCTTTGCGGCTAAAGGCCGGCGTGTCCCGGTCGTCTGACAATTTGATATGGTCCCAACCATCCAGCTTGTTGATTTGTCCCAGTGCTGCGGCAAACCGGGCTTCAACATCAATGTCATCTTCCAGCACAATCGCGACATCAATATTCTGATCAACCATCAACTGCCAGACGCCGCGATGTGATAAATAGCAGCCAATTTCGCCCGGAGACAAAGAGCGGCGAAAATACTGTTGGTTAGCAGTTTTGTCATAACAGGCATCCACTTCTGTAGTGCTCAGATCTTTGCCATAAACCCCGCGAAAGCGCTGTGCACTGATGCCAAGAGCTTGCAGTTGCTGTTCTGCGTGCTGATAACGCTCAGGGGAGCTGTCGAGGTTGATGATAAACACGGGGATCTGATCGATAGCGGATTGGGTCATGAATAGTCCTGCGACAAAATGCAAAAGTGCTAGTGTAAGCAAATTAAACCACGCACTCCACGTAATTTACGTCCCGCTTATTTTGCGTGGCTTGAGTTCTGTAAAGCACTGCCTTACTATTGAATTTAGTTATTAGTATAGAACTTAAAGAAATAAGGAGCGCCCATGAGCTGGGGAATGCCATTGTTGGCAGCTTTGCTGATCGGGCTGACGCTTGGGCTATTTGGCTCTGGTGGTTCTATTCTGACGGTACCTGTACTGATCTTTTTGCTGGATATGCCGGAGAAGCTGGCAATCAGCACCGCGCTTGGCATTGTTGCACTGATTAGTCTTGGCGCAGTGACCCCTTATTTGTGGCGCCGTCAGGTCGCAGGGAAACTGCTGGCGCAGCTTGCTCTGCCCGGCATTATGGGCGCTGCAGCCGGCGGTTATGCCAGTCAATGGCTGCCGGCGCTGTTGCAGTTGATCGTGCTCGCGACCCTGATGCTCGTTGCCAGCCTGAATATGTGGCGCAGCCAACCGCTGCAGGTGCGGTTGCAACAGCAGTGGCAGGTGATGCTGGCAGGGACTGCTTTAGGCTTGATCACAGGTCTGATTGGCGTCGGCGGCGGTTTTTTGCTGGTGCCATTGTTGTTAGCGATCAGTGATTTACCATCTCAGCGGGTAGTCGCAACCAGTCTGGCTTTGGTGTTTTTGCAAAGTTGCAGCGGTTTTATCAGTATGTGGTGGAGCCAACCTTTGCTGAGGCCGGATCTATCGCTGGTCGGCAGTTTCGGTTTGATTGGTGTGGTGGGGAGTCTGGTTGGTCTGATGGTGCTGCAATACTTACCGCAGCAGAAATTCCGGCGCGGCTTCGCATTATTTTTACCGGTACTGGCCATAGCCTTATTGTTACAGCATTGGCAGTAAGCACGAAGCTAACGCACAGACAATACAAGTTTTATCGTTTATATTAGAATTAATTAATTTAATGGAGGTGGTTATGACTGTCGAAAGAGCGTTATTAGTGTTTGCGGGAAGTATGGTGTTGCTATCTGTCGTACTGACGTATTTTGTTCACCCGAACTTTGTCTGGCTGACCGTTTTTGTTGGTGCCAACATGGTTCAGAGCGCTTTTACCGGTTTTTGTCCGGCGGTGATGGTGATGAAGAAGTTAGGCATGCAAACAGAAGCACAACAAGCCTGCTCAGTGCGGTGAGTATCAGCGTGCTGACAGGCTTTGTCTGAACCGGCTTGTTGGGAAAGGTAAATCAGGTCCGGCTGAACCCCGGATCTGGTTGTGTGGCCTGACTGGTTGCTGCTTCACGCGCCAGTACATCACAACGTTCGTTTTCAGGATGGCCGGCATGACCTTTGACCCAATGCCAGCGGATCTCGTGCGGTTGGCAGGCGGCATCCAATCTTTGCCATAAATCTTTGTTTTTGACCGGTTCTTTGGCGGCGGTGCGCCAGTTATTGCGCTTCCAGTTCACCAGCCATTGCGTGATGCCTTGACGAACATACTGACTGTCGGTTGAGATATCAATTGAGCAAGGGCGTTTGAGGCTTTCCAGAGCAGCAATGGCTGCCATCAGTTCCATCCGGTTATTGGTGGTCTCAATAAAACCACCGGATAACTCTTTGAGATGCTGCTGGTATTTCATCACCACACCATATCCACCAGGGCCCGGATTGCCGAGGCAGGAGCCATCGGTGTAGATTTCAACAGTTTTATGCATCAAGGCTTCCCAGCGTTAAAAACGGCGTATACTCTAGCGCAAAAAGCGCTGAAAAACGATTCTTCATGGCAAAACGTCAGATCATCCTCGATACCGAAACCACAGGTATCAACCCGCAGGAAGGGCACCGCATCATTGAGATCGGTTGTGTTGAGATGTTCAACCGTCGCCTGACTGGCAATAACTTCCATGTGTATTTAAACCCGGACCGGTTTATTGAGCAGGAAGCGATTAATATCCACGGCATCACCAACGAATTTGTCGCTGACAAACAGCGTTTTCGTGACATCGCCCAGCAGTTTTTTGACTACGTTCAGGGCGCTGAGCTGGTGATCCACAATGCCGCGTTTGACGTCGGCTTTATCAATCACGAATTTAAGTTACTGGCTGCGCCATTGCCGCCGGTCGACAGCGTCTGCGCGATCCTCGATACGCTGAAGCTGGCGCGGGATTTACACCCGGGTCAGAAAAACAACCTCGACGCCTTGTGCCGGCGTTACGACATTATCAACAGTCACCGTACTTTCCACGGCGCCTTGCTTGATGCTGAGATCCTGGCAGATGTTTATCTGGCGATGACCGGGGGGCAGGTCAGCCTGAATCTGGCCAATAACAGTGGTAATGAACAAAACAACCAGCAGCAGATCGGCTTGGTGCGTCGCGGTGCGTTAAAAGTGGTCAGTGCGACGGTGGACGAGGTGGCTGCCCATGAAAAACGACTGGATTTAGTGCAGAAAAAAGGTGGGTCTTGCTTGTGGCGCAGTTAAAGTGGTTTTCTCCATTCTTGCTCAGTGTAGTGTTGCTGGCACCGCAAACCCTGGCGCAAACCAGTAAAACTGAAGCAGTTGCAGCACCGGCTGGTGCTGCACCCGCAGAAAAACAAGTGATCACAGAGCTGAAGGATATCGCCGGTACGAATAGCATTCCGCTACTCGGTAACCGCTTTCGTATCGATTTTGCCGTCGACGAAGTGACGCTGGTATTTTTCCGCAAAAAAGGTGCGCCTTCAGTGGTATTAGTGCGGCCGGATGGCAGCAAAGTCTATGCGCGCACGGCGAAAGACAATGGCATGCAGTGGTTTGATGATAAAACCTATGACCTGATCAAAATGACCAAGCCGACACCAGGCCCCTGGCAGGCTATTGGCGAGATCCTGCCGGAAAGCCGGATCATGGTACTGACGGAGATTGGTCTGGATGTGGATACACTGCCAACAGACCTGATGGTTGGCGAAATCTTTAAAGTTACTGCCAGACTTAGCAACGGCGGCAAGCCAGTAAACGTCAAAGATTTTCGCGATATTCTGCAGTTGGATGTTTTGCTGTTCAGTACGCAAAAACCTGGTTATGACAATTCCAATACCACAGTACTGAATTTCACTTCATTTGCTGATGATGGCAAAAATTATGATGAAAGGCCGCGTGACGCTATTTTTACCGGCGAGTTTAATCTCAAAGTCCCGGCCGGTGAATGGTTGCCGAAGTATCTGGTGAAAACACCTTTGTATACACGGGAGCTGATGCAGGACCCGGTGCTGGTGATCCGCACGCCAATCAAAACCGAAGTCGTCGAGAGCCTGTTGCCGGATGAACCGCATCTGGTGACCTATCAGGTCACTGAAGGACCGATCAATCCGGATTCTTTAATAGTGCAGGGGCGGCTGCGTTATCCGAATGGCGAAGTGCAGAGTTTTTCCCTCGGTGAACAACAAGGGGATAAACGGACACTGCGGGTGGCCAATGCCGGTGTCGGTACCTATCGAGTTGAGCAAATGCTGTTTGGCAAAACCAAAACCGGCCGCGAATTTGTCATTAGTATTCCGGAATACACTTTTGCTGCGGTTGGACCGAAGATCGCGGTACCAGAAGTGCCTGCTGCAGAAGCGGCAAAGCCAGCAGATGCAGCCATGGCGAATGCTAGCGGGACAGCCAAAACTGAAACCGAAACTCCGGCAGAGCCGCCGGCTGAGTTTCCACTCGGCTTGGTGATTGGTGTGAACTTGTTGATCCTGATCGGCGGTGGCGGCGCTATTGTGCTGACGATGAACGCGAATGCGCAAAGAACCGTCAGCATGCTGTTGGCTAAACTGAACCCGGCGGCCTTACTGAAGCGGAAAAAAGCTGGTACTGACGATTTGAAGATGGCAACTATGGAACAAAGCTCTGGTGCTGATGGTACCGCAGCGGTGAAAAAATCATCGAAAAACAAAGCCTCTGATGATATTTTAGACCTTTCGTTACCGGATGATTAAGCTTTAATCAGATCCGACAAAAAAGAAGTTGACGGGTCTGGGGCAGAACCGTATTATTCCCGCCGCAACGCAGCATCCCCAACTGATATGCTGTAATGCAAGGCTTGGAGCGGTAGTTCAGTCGGTTAGAATACCGGCCTGTCACGCCGGGGGTCGCGGGTTCGAGTCCCGTCCGCTCCGCCACTTTTCGATGCTTCTTCGGAGCGGTAGTTCAGTCGGTTAGAATACCGGCCTGTCACGCCGGGGGTCGCGGGTTCGAGTCCCGTCCGCTCCGCCACTTTTCGATGCTTCTTCGGAGCGGTAGTTCAGTCGGTTAGAATACCGGCCTGTCACGCCGGGGGTCGCGGGTTCGAGTCCCGTCCGCTCCGCCACTTGCATCGGAAGCTTCTCTGTACGGAGCGGTAGTTCAGTCGGTTAGAATACCGGCCTGTCACGCCGGGGGTCGCGGGTTCGAGTCCCGTCCGCTCCGCCACTACAGAAGCAGTTAGTCCTGAGCAGTAGCTCACTCCAGCGCGGAGCGGTAGTTCAGTCGGTTAGAATACCGGCCTGTCACGCCGGGGGTCGCGGGTTCGAGTCCCGTCCGCTCCGCCACTTTACTGAGCTGAACATCAGTAAAACAATAGCCAGCCAAGTGCTGGTTTTTTTGTGCCTGCAATTCTGCCAAACGTATTGAAACCTCCGCAACGTGAAGCTGCGGAGATTGTGCCAGTTATTTTTCGATCACAACGCCTGATGTGGGCCAAACACCTCATAGTGGATGTTGGTTGCGACGACGCCTAGTTGTAACAGTTGTGTTTTGACAAACTGCATAAACGCAGCCGGACCACACAGATAGAACTGACCTTGTGGTAGCGGCAGCTGATCTTTCAGTGCTCCGAGGTCCATCAATCCGGCGCTGACCAAGCCCGTTTTTAAATCGGCCGTAGTGACCTGCTGATACCAATAATGCCGCTGCAGATTGTCCTGCTGCTGGGCGAGAGTATGTAGCCGGCTGACGAACGAATGCTGAGCGCGATTTTCACAGGCATGTAAAAACCACAGCGGCGTATTCCGGCCCGCGGCGACTATTGTTTCCAACATCGCCAGCATCGGGGTGAGGCCAACACCAGCCGAGATCAGCACCGTCGGCGCTGGCTCTGCTTGCAGATAAAAATCGCCGGCCGGCGGCAATAATTCCAATACATCTCCGACCTTAACCTCGTCATGCAGGTAATTCGACACCAAACCGGGCTGCGGTAAAGTTTCGCGTTTGACGCTGATGCGATAAGTTTGGCCATTTGCTTGATCAGACAGCGAATACTGACGGATCTCGATATTGCTCGCCAACGCCGGTTTCACTTTGACGCCGAGATACTGGCCAGGCAGATAATCCAGCACTGGTTGTCCGTCCACAGGCGCGAATACAAAGCTGCATACCAGCTCGGATTCCATCGTTTTACTGATAACTTTAAAAGGTCTTGGGCCATACCAGCCTCCGGTTGCGCTGCGTTTTTCCGTGTAAAGCTGCTGCTCACGGCCGCTGAGAATGCCGGCCAGAACGGCATAAGCTGCGGTCCAGGCGTCCGCCACTTCAGTATTGAATGCATCAGGTGCCAGTTCTTTGAGCGTGGCGATCAGGTGATGGCCAACAATGTCGTAGTGTTCCGGCTGAATAAACAGGCTGGTATGTTTATTGGCTACCCGTTCCACCACCTCGCGTAGTGTCGCCAGATCATCGATATGCTGCGCATATGACGCTACCGCACTGAACAGCGCAAACTGCTGGCGGCCACTGCGTTGATTACTTTTGTTGAAGATGTCCAGCAGCTCCGGATGGGCATTGAACATGCGATTGTAAAAATATTCAGTCACGGCGACGCCGGCACTTTCCAATAATGGCACTGTGCCCTTAACCAACCGGATCTGTACTTCAGTTAACATAACAACCTCATAGAGTGGGGGAATCTCAGCCCGGCCGGCCATCCAACCGGGCTGAAGTCAGGATGGGCCAATAGACCCGGGTGAAAATAGCGAAGGAGGCTAACCACAAGCCGGCACTGGCGTACCAGCTCAGGTGTGGTTGGCTGAATAAACCCGCTGCTGCGCGCAATACGCCACTGAGCGTTATGAGAGCAAAAGCCAGCGCCAGTAGGCGGCTGACCTGCAACGGGCGGCCGGTATGGCCGAGTGCGACCCGAGCCATCATCGCCAGCATCATGCCGGCCATGGCGCTGATGCCAACCAAGTGCAGCGCATCTTTGAATAAGGTTGGGCGTGGCAGCGCTGCCGGTGCAGACAACAAGGCGATGGCCATCAGCGCCAGACCAACAGCCAGCGCCAGATTGGCAAAATGTAAAGACCACAATAATGGTTGCGCCAGCAGCTTCGGCGTAAACCAGTAACCAAGGCGCAGCAAATGCAGTGCGGCAACCAGTAGCATCAGCCAGCCGGGATTCAGCCAAGACCACCAGATACTGCTGATAAAGCCCAGCGTGCCTGCGATTGCACTGACTAATACCAGCATGTCCAGCCGCGGTGTCTGAGACTGCGGGGTGTTGGTTGCTCTGGCGGTGAAAAACGGGATAACACGACCGCCCAACACGCCCATCAGCACGCCGAACAGCAGGATCATGCTATGGCCCAGATGCAGCGCCAGCAGGTAATGGCCATTTGCACTTTGTTGTAAAAACAGCAGGTTGAGCAGTGCCATGCCCGTCAACATCAGCACAAACTGATAATTGCGCTGGCTGCGCGCCAGCCAGAGTTGGCGGCACAGTGCGCTAATACCAAGGAGCCACCAGCTGCCCTGCGCCAGCGCGAGCAGCATCAAGTTGTGTCCGGTGCTGGCAAGGGGCTCGGTAAATGCCAGCAGCCTGGCAATCAGCCACAGCAGACTCCAGCCCATTAACCATCGACTATGCAGCGCAGGGATTTGCGTCCAGTTTTGTGCTGCAGTTAACAGAAAGCCGACGGCAACTAATGCGGCGAAGCCAAACAGCATTTCGTGGACATGCCACAAAGTGCCGCTGAGGCCAGCGGCGCCTTGAATGAAACCGCTGAGTTGGGCCAGCCAGATACTGATGGCGATTATTGCCCAGCAGCCAGCCAGTAAAAAAGCCGGCCGAAAAGGCATGGCCCACAGTGGCGTGGATGACGTTGTTGGCTGCAGGTTGTCAGGGCGTTGCATCTCAGCACACTTCCCGTGCCAGGCCATATAAGGCAATACAACGGCAGACGTAGCAGATCTTAATCAGCGTTGCACTGACGATCAGCAACACATGACTGATGACAATTTGCGGCAAAGAAAATAGCTGCTCAAACGGATAACAAATCAACACAGTCGCCAAAAACAGGCAGGCCGACAACAATAAGCCCCAGTTGGCAGCGCGCAATAACGATAGATAGACTGGCTGATGAGATAATCTTGCATCTAGTAACATAAACACCTCAGTGCTGATTGATTCTGCCTGAGGTATTACAGTTAATGTGCCAACTATTATAATTTAATAAAATCAATGATATAGCTATAATTTAGCCAGCAATGTTGTCATTTTGACTCATTGTGATGGTTGTCATATTGACTCATGTGTGTCACTTTTGTCTTGACTGAAAAGCATGAGCACACAGATGAACTCAGATAACCATCTATTACTGGAAGTGGCGTTAGATCTGGCGAACAGTATCAACACTGAAGATCGTTTTGATCGTCTGCTGAGCTGTATCCGCAAAGCGATCCGCTGTGACGCGGTAGCTTTGTTGCGCCTGCAACAGCAGATGCTCATTCCGCTGGCTATTCAGGGGCTGGCAGCGGATACGTTGGGCCGGCGTTTCCTGTTAAGTGAACATCCGCGCCTGGCTGCGCTGTGTAACGCCGAACGCGTGCATCGCTTCCCGCCGGATTGTCCGTTGCCAGATCCATATGATGGTTTATTGCTTGCGCATAGCGGCGAGTTGCCGGTGCATTCTTGTATGGGCCTGCCGCTGTATTCCGATGGTCAGCTGATGGGGTTAGTCACCATCGACAGCATGCAGCCTGATGCTTTTCATCACATCAGTGATCGCACGCTGGCACTGATCGCCGCCTTGTCCGCCGCGACGTTAAAAACTGCGTTAGAGCTGGCTAAACTGTCGTTGCATGCGCATCAGGCTAGGCAGCTGGTGGAAGAGCTGACGCAGGAAGCGTTGTTAAAAGATGGCGGGGAACTGATTGGTCAAAGTGCCTCGATGCAGGCGTTGCAGCATGACATCAACCTGGTTGCCGGCTCGGATTACACCGTGTTAATCCTGGGCGAAAGTGGCGTTGGTAAAGAGTTGGTGGCGCGTACTGTACACAAAAAGTCGGCCAGACATCGTGGGCCGCTGGTGCATCTGAACTGCGCGGCCTTGCCTGAAACACTGGCGGATGCCGAGTTATTTGGCCATGCCCGCGGTGCTTTTACCGGCGCGGAGCGTGAACGGCCCGGCAAGTTTTTACTGGCCGATGGCGGCACCATTTTTCTCGATGAAATTGGTGAGTTGCCGCTGAGTATTCAGAGTAAGTTGCTTAGGGTGCTGCAAAGGGGCGAGATCCAGCCGGTTGGTAAGGATCAGGTACAGCAGGTCAATGTGCGGATCATCGCCGCCACCAACCGCGATCTGCAGCTCGAAGTGCAGCAAGGCCGTTTTCGCGCTGATTTGTATCACCGGCTGTCAGTATATCCACTGACGGTGCCACCGCTGCGCCAGCGTCCGGAAGATATCCTGTTATTGGCCGGCTATTTTATCGAACAAACCCGACGTAAACTGGGTGTGCGGCAGTTGAAACTAAGTCCGGCCGCAGCGCAGGCACTGCAAGCCGCGGTTTGGCCCGGCAATGTCCGTGAACTGGAGCATGTGGTCAGTCGTGCGGCATTAAAAGCATCAGGGCGGGAAGGGCGCCATGGCATCCTGACGATGCAGGCCGAGGATCTGGCGCTGACATCGGCTGCTGTGCCAGTTGTCTCAACATCGGATGACAGCGGCATGCCGCAGGCGTTGACCGATTTAAAAACGGCGACTGAAGCATTCCAGCGCCAGCTGATCCTGCAAACGCTGGCGCAAACAAACTGCAACTGGGCTGAGGCGGCACGCCGCTTACAACTGGACCGGGCCAATCTACAGCGATTGGCAAAAAGACTTGGCATCAGTACAGGCCGGGTGATTCAATCTGCGTGAGGTGATGGAGTACGAGGATAAATTCCTTGTTCGAAGACAGTATATCCGCCGGAAAACTTTGCTATGTTTAGCAATAGGTTATATATCATTAGTTTTGTAGGTTCAGCATCAGGATCGTAGCCGCGCGGAGGGCTCATGAGCAGTTTATTAACCAGTATCGATTCAAAGACCAATATGGTCGGAAAAAACCGGCTTGAGCTGTTGTTATTCCGGCTGAATTCCGCGCAGTTATTTGGCATTAACGTGTTTAAAGTCCGGGAAGTCTTAACCTGCCCGGAGTTGTCGGCGTTGCCCGGAGCACACTCGCATGTACGCGGTATTGCGCATTTACGTGGCGAGCCGGTGACCGTCATAGATCTCAGTCAAGCGACCGGTGGTAAGCCAATTACTGATTTGGCGACGGCGTATATTCTGGTAACCGAATATAACCGCAATACGCAGGGTTTTCTGGTTGCCGGTGTGGACCGGATTGTCAGTAGTAGCTGGGAGCAAATCCATCCGGCGCCACAAGGTGCGGGTAAAGCGCATTATGTGACGGCTGTAACCGAAGTTGATAAAAAGCTGGTGCAAATTCTGGATGTAGAAAAAGTCTTTAATGAAATTTCACCAGCGGACGAGACGGTCAGCGAATCGGTGAAAGAAAAATCCAAAGACGTTGATTTTAAAAACCTGGTGGTGCTGGTCGCCGACGATTCGGCAGTGGCACGTAATCAGGTGAAACGGGCGTTATCGGCGATTGGTGTTGAGATCCAGACCGTCAATGATGGCCGTTCAGCACTGAACTGGCTGAAAAATCTGGCCGATGAGATTGGCGGTGATATCTCGCACAAAATGCCGCTGCTGATTTCGGATATCGAGATGCCGGAGATGGATGGCTACACTCTGACGGCTGAAGTCAAAGCTGATGAACGACTGCGCAATATTCATATCGTGCTGCACTCATCGTTGAGCGGTGTGTTTAACCAGGCGATGATTGAAAAAGTTGGCGCGGACCAGTTTATTGCCAAGTTCCACCCGGATGAGCTGGTGTCGGCCGTGCAAAAGTGGATGTCGAACCGCGCGCCACAAGCGTAGTAAATCAGTCCACTTTGGAAAACAAAACAGCGCCGGTTGGCGCTGTTTTTTATGGTCAATGCTGGATCAGACAAACAACGAGTCGCGTTGCACCTGTACCGGCAGGCTCCCGTCGCTATAGCGCCAGATGCCTTTACACATCACGGCGCGCACCGCCAAAGTTGTTTTATCAAGCAGCACTAAGTCAGCATCTTTGCCCGCAGCCAGTTCACCTTTTTGTGGCAGTTTCAGCACCCGTGCCGGGTTCGTGGTGGCGACGCTAAGTGCAACCGGCAAAGGCACACCAAGCCTGATCGCAGCCACCACTTCTTCCAGCAAACTGGCGATCCGACCAATGCCCAGACCAATAAATTGTTGTTTATCGTCAAACAGCGGCAACGATGCATTGGCATCGGACGAGAAGGTGATCCGGCTACAATCCAGCCCCTGTTGCCAGGCCTGATGCAGTGCTTTCGCGCATTGCACTTCGCCAGCTGCCAGTTCCTGCGGTGTCGTGCTGGTAGTGAAATCGATCCAGCCACCGGCCTGTAAAAAGGCAAAACCTTGTTCCACCAACTGCTGATTGCGGTTCATGTGGGTCGGATAAAACTGCGTCAGCGGAATATCGCTGCTTTTCGCGACATCCAGCAACAACGACACACCGGCTGGCGCAGGCCCCACATGCACGCTGACGATACCGGCTTTGCCGGATAACATACCGCCCACGCGGGCTTCAGCCGCCAGTTTTTTTAGCTCATCCGGTGTCGGCTGCGAACTGCGGTGATCGGCAATGGCCACTTCACCGACGCCGATAAACTTGTCAATCAGCAGCAAATCTTCGCTGATGGTCGGGAATAAAGTGCGTACCGGGATTTGATAAGAACCGGTATGGCAATAACAGCTCAGGCCTTCTTCGGTCAGCGCGTGGGCTTTTGCCAGTAGGTTGGTCAAGGTGCGGGTAATGCTGTCAGTACCCAGCACCCCCACCAGCGTGGTGACACCACTGGCAAAGGCATCGTCGGCTGTTAATTCCGGGGTCCGGGTGCGAAAACCGCCTTCGCCGCCGCCGCCGATGATATGGGCCAGCGAATCGACCAAACCAGGCACCAGATAACAACCGCTGGCATCCAGTTGCTGTACTGCGGTGCCTTGAATATCAATAGTGGAACTGATATCTGCGATCTGCCCGCCGCTAACCAGCAACGCCGGTGTGCCTAAGGCTTTTGGACTAAAAACTTCTGCATGTTGGATCAGGGTGATCATAGGATCCCTCAGTTAAAAACCAATCCAGACGGCAATTGCCATGGTGCTCATACTCATCAGCGTCAGCAACAGCCACAACGACCACATGGCTTTGAGCCAGCGACTGAATTCGACACCGGCTATCGCCAGCGTCCCCATCAGCGCAGGAGAGGTCGGATAAAATAAATGGGCCAGGCCATCACCGAGCTGAAACGCCAGCACGGCGGTTTGACGCGATACGCCAACTAAATCCGATAACGGCGCCATCAACGGCATTGTCAGTGCGGCCTGACCGGAACCGGAGGTAACCAGGAAATTAAACGCACTCTGGAATACCAGCATGCCCTGCGCTGCGACCATCGAACTGTGACCATCGATAGCACCGGCGGCGTGTTGCAAAATGGTATTGATGACTGACGGCTTGGCTGGATCTGTGCCGCCCAGCAGTAACAAAATGCCTTGTGCGATGCCAACAACCATGGCGGCCGGTAACAGCTGCGCCGCGCCGGTTTTAAAAGCGTCGACATAGTCATTGGTGCGGCCATGTTGTGGCAAAAACAGCCGGGCCAATAAGGCTGACACACAACCAATCACCAAAAACTGGCTGGCGATCTCACGCAAGTAATAACCTTGGGTCACCACGCCCCAAACCAGCCAGACCATACCGGCGGCAAAACACAGCACAATCAGCAGATGCGGCCAGGCAAATTGTTGCTCCAGCGCAAAAGGCTGAGCCTGCGTGTCTCCGTGCTGGTTTTTGCGCAGGCGCTCAGCCCGGGTCATCATCCACAGAATATAAATCAGCGTGAAAACCAGCCACAGGCCCATGCGAAAACCAGCGCCCGACAGCGGCGGTAAGCCGGCAATACTTTGCGCAATGGCGACTGAAAACGGGTTCATCCAGGACGTGGCAAAGCCAACCTGAGTGGCACCGTAGGTCAGCAACACGCCAGTGATAGCGTCATAGCCCAGCAGTTTGACCAATGGCACCAGAAACACCGCAAAGGCCATCGCTTCTTCGCCCATTCCAAACACGGCGCCGCCTAATGAGAAAAACAGCGCCATCACCGGCAGTAACAGCCGTGCTTTGTGTTGCAGCCGGTTAATCAGCCACTTCAACATTTCGTCGATCGCACCGGTTCTGAGCACGATGCCAAAACTGCCGCCGACCAGCAGAATAAAGACCACCACGCCAATTGCGGAGCCTGAGCGGCTACCCGACGTCATACCATCAAAAAAGGCGCTGAAAAAACCAGTTTGCTCACCAGCCGTAAACAGTGGCGCTAACGACGCTTCGCCAACAGCCTGATAACTGCCGGCCTGCAGCAAATGGCGGCCAGTTTCAGCATCCAGCCTGGTTTCAAATTGTCCTGGCGCGAGCAGGGCGGTGAGTAACAACGCCAGCAGTAACACACCAGCGACGATGAGCAGCGTATCGGGCATCTGCCAGCCGCGGTTTGGCGGGGTAGAGACTCCGGATGATTGAGGTGTTTGCATCTGGCTATCCTTTGGTTGCAGTCAGCTGCAGACTAAGCGGCTGCGCCAGATAATGCCAGCGGCCGTCGCTCCGTTGACAAGCCGCAACTTGTCCCTCACTTCCCAGTTGCCAGCGCACAGACAGACCCGGCAGCGCCAATGGCGCATAGGCCTCTGCATCAACCTGAGTCGTTGGCTGGCGCGGCGCTGTGCCACAAGACAACTGACCCTGATATTGCACCTGGCTGCTTTGTCCTTCACTGCCAGGTCCCTTGCTGCCAGATCCCTCGCTGTGAGCAGTCTTGCTGGCCGGCACTTGCTGCCAATGCAGCGTATCACCCGGTAACAAGCGGCTGACACGCAGGCCCGCCATCCCTGAACTCATGGCCAAATCGCCCTTGGCTGCGGTACGGTCAACGATCCAGACAGCGCCACTGCCATGAACTTCCAGCATGGCGTCCTGGCCATTGCCATCCCGATCCGGCGCGAAGCGGGCACGCAGCACTGTAGCTTCATCGACGCCAAAACCTGCTGGCGCTTTGGCATCCTGTACCAGGCGCAATAAGCGTCCTTCGCGGTTGCGTTCACGAAAATGCGTGTCGGCGATGCCGAGGCTAAACAGCTGCAGGCCACCTTGTGGCCGGTAGGTCAGCTGTTCGTCGGCCAGCACTTTGCCGCAACTTTGGCTCAACCGGCACAAAGGAGCATCAATATCATGCGCCAGCGCACCATGCTGCAAAGCATGCGTACTGCGACCGCCGCTAATCATCGCGATGTCCCCGAGCGGGCGACCAGATTGCACCGCATTGCCGGCGCTGGAACCGCCAAGCGGCACGGCGGCAAAACGTACCCGCTGCAGCAAGCGCTCGACCAGCGGTAACCAGCGACCGTCCGGGCTGGTCAGGGCACGTAACGTCAGCGACTGATCGCCGCCATTGATAAACACCACATCGGCTTGTTCCACCACATCGGCCATCGCTTTGGGATCGCGGCACAATTTCTGTTGTTGAACCGCCAGTTCCGGATAACGTTCGGCGCGGCGCAGCTGACCTGAATGTTTGAGCCGACCCGCTTCAATCGCGCCGCAATCCCAGGGCTGGACTTGTTGGCTGATTGCAGGTTCCAGCGGCAGCCAATCGACGTCGGCGCCCGCGGCCTGAAACAGTTGCTGATAATAATCGACCCATTCATAGGGGTTATAAGAGGACGCAGTGATCAGCAGTAAACGAGGCTTTTGCGTCACGGGTGTTTGTGGCCGACGCAACTGACGGCGCTCGCGCGCCGAGGCGATAAAGCGCTGGAATAAGTCCTGTGTGACGGCATAAGTGCCGGGCCAATACACCGCCATCCGGGCGGTGCTGCCGTCCGGGCGTTGCGGCCGGACTTCACAGCTGTCCTCAATCGCGCTTTGTTCGTCGCCTGTGAGTTTGAGCAGCTCTGCGAGCTGTTCCAGCTCAGCTGCACTCAAGATTTGATTCTGCTTCGCACTCAGTGCCTGCAGCACTTGAAGACGCCGCGCCTGTGGCGCCGCATCGACCGGCCAGTGCGCTAGTTGCTGCAACAGCTGCAGGCTTTTCTTGTCGCAACGAAAGGTCTTGCTGGTTTGCGCCTGCTGCTGGGCAAAAAATTGCTGTGCTGCCGCTAGTTTCGAGGCTTCGCAATATTCCGGTTCGACGCTGGAACAAATGCGCTCGCCACCGCCAAACAACCACAATTCTTTGCCGGGTAAAGCCTGCGGCCCAGCGACAGCCTGTACTGCAACTACCTGCGTTGCAGCGAATAGCAAAAGTGACAGCGCCGGCAACGCCAAAGCGTGCCGCTTCAAAGGAACTAACATGAAAACTCCGGAAAAAAGACCAGCCGCCGCGAAGGCAACAAAATGCGGCGGCTGGTGCTTGTTAAAACGAATAACGGGCGGTCAGACGCACTGATCTGGGGGTCTGATAGTTCAGGTCATGCAGGAAGTTCGGGTTACGTCCCGTATCCTCGAGCGACACATCGCCTTGTTCGTCGTACTCGGTGACTTGCTGGCTATTCAGCAGGTTATACACCTGCATTTGCAAACGCAGCCCTGGCACTTTGACCGGTTGATAAGTCAGACCGGCATCCAGCGTGTAGGTCCAAGGTGTGCGACCATATTGGCCACGTTGCGTCAGAGTTTGCTCACCGGCTTCATTGCGGCAATACAAGGTCGAAGCGGCATAACGTTCAAACACTTCATATTCCGGATCGTCGACATCAAAGGCCGGATAACCGAAACAGCTTACTGGCCGGCCGGATTGCACCGCCAGATTGGCAGAGACTTCCAGCTCATCGGTCAGCTCATAGCCACCAAATACCTTAAAGCTGTGGCGTCGGTCGTTCGACAGATAGCCGTCGGTGCCATCAACAAACATTTTGTGGTCGAAGTCATTGGTGAGACCTGGAGATTCTGCTTCCAGGAAGCTGTTGACCAGACCTTCAGCATTGCCTTTGCTGTAGGCGAGGGTGTAGCTACCCTGCAAATACCAGCCATCACTGCGGCCGCGTTCGAAGAAAAACTCCAGCGCTTTATAGGTGCGTTTGTATTCTTCCAGCTGCAGATAGTCATTCGAAACCGTGACCCGTTTCAGTTCACCGTCTCCGGCGACATCCATATCCATTTCAAGGTCACGGCCCGGGTTGACGATGATACAACTGGCGAGGCTGTCCGGGTCAAAATCGCTGAAGCCCTGGTCGTCGGCGAAATCGATAAAGGCCTGACGGCCGCAATAATCGTCAACACCGTTTTTCACTTCCCGCGCGATAGCTTTAACACCGCCGGTCCAGCCGTCAAACAACTCGCGCTGGTAACCGACGATCAGTTCGTCCTGCAACATCGGTTCTAGGTCAGCAGACGCGACCGTTGCTGGCGCCGGCGCGGTGTTGCGGCCGCTGGTCAGCGTGTCGCCAAGCTTCTGGCCAAGCTGGCGAGGAGCCAGCGTGACCGGATCAACGGTGCCGTCATACAGATAATATTCAGTGGTGACATATTGCCAGTTCGACGCCCGTACGTTGGTATTGGCGGCGATCGGAATAAAATAACGACCGGCGTTGGCGAACACTTTGGCGCTGCCGTCCGAGTTCACATCCCAGGCGAAGCCTAAACGCGGTGCCAGCATATCTTTGGCGTCAACAAAAGACACGCCGTCGCTATTGAGGTTATCAAAGGATTCATTGCGCAGACCGGCGTACAACATCAGGTCGTCAGTGACGTAAAAACTGTCCTCGAGGTAAATCGCATCGTTTTTCACTTCATAACTACCGGCTGGCGAACTGCGCGTGCGTTTGCGCACTACATGGGCGTTTGGTGCCACGTTGACGCCATTCCAGCGGTCGGCAAAAGGCAGCGGCGTGTAACGGCGATAAAACACGCCACCGGAGTATTCGGCGCCCGCGCGGTCAGAGGTGAAAGTCTCACTGTCATATCCAAACCGGATGGTGTGCGCGTCTAACGTCCACTCACCGTCGATGCGCAGTGCTTCGCGCTCGTCGGTATTAGGGCCAAAGTTCAGCGTCCGCACGTTGATTTCATTCCAGCAGCCGACGTCGGTGATGTCGTCGGTGTCCTGATCGTAGACGTCGACCAACGGACATTCATTGCCTGGCAGCGGATCTGGTGTGACATAGGCGGCATCAGTTTTCAGCGAACCATACATCACGCCGACATTAAAATTGTCGGTCAGCTGGCCGGTATATTTACCGATGACAATGTTACCGCCGTCGCGCTCTTCATATTCGGTGCGCAGATTGCCGTGTTGGCCGGTGTAATACTGGTCTGCATTGTTGCGATAGGTGGTGTAACGGGTTTTATTGACGTTGCGAATGCCGGTCAGTTCGAAAATATGGCTATCGGTGATATACCAGTCCAGTTTCAGCAAGCCATTCGGGCTGGTGTTTTCAGTCGCGGTGCTATTGTCTGATGAGAAGTAGTCAGCGCTTTGTTTTTTACCTTCGACCAGGCCGTAGATAAACAATTTGTCTTGGATCAGCGCACCGCCGCCCCCGACGCTATAGACCAGTTTGTCTTCTTCATCGTCTGAGCGATACGCCGAATAATAGCTGTTTTCGCCCGGCGCTATGCCCGGCACTTTGCTAACCACATCTTTACCATGAGCAGCGAGACTGGCCGGATCCCAGACCACAGAGCTGGTGAATTCCCAGTCGTTACTACCGCGTTTGGTGACGATATTGATCACACCGCCTAAAGCGCGACCGTATTCGGCGCCATAACCACCGGTTTTGACTTGCTGCTCGCCGATGGCATCAAACGGCACTTTGCCATAAGACAAAAAGGTGCGCGCATTGGTGACGTCAAAGCCGTTGATGTAATAGCCGTTTTCTGCCACAGAAGCGCCACCGAACGAGGCCAGGTTGCCAAAACCGCTGTCGCCGCGCACTGTGCCGGGGGCTAATAAAGCCACATCACTGATATCGCGGCCAACCGGCAACATTTCCAGTTGCTCGGCACTGAATACAGTGCTGGATTCGACCGATGAGGTGTCAATCGGATTGATGGCACGACCTTGTACTGCAATGCGTTCAATTTCGCCGCCAGTAAAGCTGACTGACGTACCGGTGCCAAGCGATACAGTGACTTCGCGCGCGATACCGGCGTTTTCGACTTTATAGCGGCCACCCGGTAACTGGCTGAACTGGAAACGACCGTTTTGGTCAACCTGGATCTGACGTTTCAGGCCGGTATCCAGATTCTGCACTGTGACAGTGCTGCCTTTGGTCGCCTGACCAAAAATCGAGCCGACGGACAAGTCCGCCTGAGCGGCAGGGGCCAGAGCCAGTGCGACCAGCGAGGCCAGCGCAGTTTTTTTGAGAATGTTCAAAGGATTGCGTTGCATAGGTTCTCCAGTGTTGTGCCTGTCTGTGCTTGCCTGATATTTATTGATGTGACCACCCGGACGGCGCAAAACGTCTGGTGCGGGGCAAACCAACCCTGATATTAGTGGTCAATATCGGGATCAGAAATATCCCCTTAGGGATAGAGGGCAGGACAGAGTTAGCCGGTAACAGACCTTTCCTATTGCTTAAGGAATAGACAGTCGCAGTAACGCTGAGGTCACAGCGCAGCGATGGGATGACTGGGCTCTTGTGCCTGCTGATAACTGTGCAGCGGATCTTCCGGCAAACCCGGGCGGGCAAACGGAATACAGTTGATAAATAACGAGAATAATTCGGCTTGTGAGCCAATCTCCAACTTGCGGTAAATGTTCTTGCGGTGGATTTTGACGGTACCGTCTGAGGTCTGTAGTTTTTCTGCGGTCAGCGCTGAGGAATAGCCCCGCAGCAGATACCACAGTACGTCGCGCTCGCGTGGCGTCAGCAAAGAACTGGCAAAATTACTCAGTGTCGCTTCAACCTGTAAATGGGTTTGATCAGCGCTATTGGCCAGTGGCAGCGGGGTGGCCAGCTGATGATGCCGCAGCAGCGCCGCATCGATGATCGGCATCACCATATTCAGTGCCTGCACATCGGCACGGCTAAAAGTGTTGCTGTTGATATTGCGCTGCATGAAAAAATTCAGTGCCGTGTTGTCGTCGATGCGCCATAACACATCAATTGAATCTGCCACGCCAATTTTGCTGTAAAACGCTGTGTAATAGCTGCTCTGATAAAAATCATCCGGCGCAACATCCGCCAGCCAGTAAGTGCCGCTGGCGCAGCCTTTTAAAAACAACTGATATTGCGGGTCGAGCGCATAAGGCCCGGTTGAATAAATATCGGCATGCAGGCTGCGGTCAAAGGGGTGAAACCGGTGCAACAGGCTTAATGGTTTTTGCTGGCGATAAAATACCAATAATCCACTGGAATCGACCGGACACACCGCTTCGAGCACATCCAGTATCGCAGCAAAAAAGCTCGGTTTGCCCAACTGTTGCCATAGCGCAACCTGCGCATCGAGCATGCGTTGGTCCCAGACCAACGCCAATGAACCCCGATGATAGACTTCCGATTTCCCGCGCACCCGGCCTCCCTGCTGTTCATTGTCTTTAAGCCAATGCTGAACCAGTACCTTACCGTTTTTTTCGGCTTGTGCCTATAAGTCCAAAGGTGAGGTTGAGATGAGTGATTTGATATTATCGCCGGACAACAGGCGACAAAGATGAAATGCAATAGGCCAGGAGCCAAACCAAAACAGCGGCCGTAGCCGCTGTTTTGGAGGCTGCATATCCGGGTTTTACTGCAGGCCCGGATACGCTGGTTAAATTACTGACAGGACAAACTGGCTTTGCCGGCCATACCCGGTACCAAGCGAATATCCGACAGCTGGACTTTATTGGCAGCTTTGCTGCTGAGCACAAAACTTTGCTGCACTTTGCCAAAGTCCGTGCCCTTGAAGCAGGCGAGATCAATACTCAGCGTCTGCCAGCCGGTTTTGCCTTTCAGTAGTGGTGTCAGGTCCACAGTGCCGCCGCATTGCTCGCCACAGCCCAGGCCAAGGCTCAGCGCCTGCACGGCCTGCAGCGGATTGATTTGCAGTTCAAGCACGGCATTGCTTTCGCGATAGCCACGTAAATCCCGTGGGAAGTTACTGGCAAGGGCCAGCGCGTTTTGTGCCTTCCCGCCAAAGCTGATTTCACGGCCATCTTCCTGCACACGGCGGTCGATGGATTTGTAGCTCAGGTCGCCGAGCGTCTGCACATTGGCGGTCACCGGTGCCATTTGGCTGCCGCTGCTGAGCCAGAATTGCCACGGTGCTTTGGCCGCCCGTTCAAATAATGGCAATGGATCTTGGGCGCCGTTGCCGCCTGCCGCTTGTTCCGATAGTGGTTTGCTCAGCGGTCCAGCATCCTGACTGCTGTAGCTCAGACCAAAACCATAGGGTAGTAACGGCGTTTGGCCATCACCGGTGTTAACTTTGAACTGAGTCGGATGTTGCGGCCAGCTATAACTCAGCTTGCCCTGGAAGTCATATTGCACTTTGCCGTCCGCGGTTTTTAATAAGACGTCGGCGATGCCGGCACCTTCACTGCCCGGTAACCAGGCCGCGACAAAAGCGTCGGACTGATTCAGCTCCGGGTTGACCCACAGCGGTCGGCCGCTCAGGAACACACTGACGACCGGGATCCCTTGTTGTTTCAGCGACTTCAATAACGCTAACGCAGTTTTATTGCCGCGCTGGAACTCAAAATTATCGATATCACCGTTGCCTTCGGCGTATGGCTCTTCACCAAAAACCACCACAGCCACATCCGGTTTTTGCTGGAAGCTGCCGTCTTTAGACAGCATGACCTGACCGCCTGCGGCTTTGATTTGACTGGCGAAACCCTGATAAATCGAGCTGCCGCCCGGGAAATCAGCATTGACGTTGCCGGTGCCTTGCCAGCTGATCGACCAGCCACCGCTTTGTAGACCGATATCGTCGGCGCCAGGGCCGGTCAGCAAGATCTTGGCTTTTGGCGATAATGGCAGTAGTGACTGATTATTTTTCAGTAATACCAATGATTTACGCACAGCGTCGCGCGCCACAGCACGGTGCGAGGCTGCGCCAATCAATTCAGTTTTACCAGATAAAGCGCGTTTGGCCGGGCCTGGCCGGTCGAATAAACCGGCGCGTAATTTGACGCGCAGGATGCGCCTTACCGCGTCGTCAATCCGGCTTTGCGCAATCTCACCACTTTTCACCTGCGCCAGCAGATTGTGATACAGCGGTTTCCATGCACTGGTCGGCACCATGTAAATATCGAGACCGGCATTGGCGGCCTGGGCACAGTTTTCATTGCTGCAACCGGGTATTTGGCCATGGCCGTTCCAGTCGCCAACCACCAGACCGTCAAAACCAAAACGCTCTTTCAACACCTGCGTGAGTAAATAAGGGCTGCCGTGGTTTTTCTCACCATGCCAGCTGTTAAAAGATGCCATCACGGTTTGAGCGCCGGCCTGCAGACCACCGACATACCCCTGGGCATGGATGTCGATTAGCTGCTGTTCACTGGCGATATTGTCACCCTGATCGACGCCGCCTTCAGTGCCGCCGTCGCCGAGGAAATGCTTGACGGTACTGATCACATGATGGTCAGTCATAAAGTCGCGGCCGGGTTCGCCTTGTAAGCCTCGCACGATGGCGGCGGCATAATCCCGCACCAGCGTCGGCTCTTCGGCATAGCCTTCATAAGTGCGGCCCCAGCGGTCGTCCTGTGGCACTGCGACTGTCGGCGCGAAGATCCAGTCAATACCAGTGGCGCGGACTTCAACCGCGGTGGCACGGGCAATTTGCTCAATTAGTTTGGGTTCACGCGCAGCACCGAGGCCAATATTGTGCGGGAAAATGGTGGCACCGATGACGTTGTTATGGCCGTGCACAGCATCTGTGCCCCACATGGTCGGGATAGTACTGCCATCCTGACTGGCGTCGACAGAAGCCTGATACATCGCGTCCGCCAGTTTGATCCAATCGGCCGGCGTGGCGTGCTTGTTATTCGCCGGGAACGAGCCACCGCCATTGAGATAAGAGCCAAAGCCATATTTGCGCATGTCTTCGACCGTGATATCGCGGATCTCCGGCTGGATCATCTGGGCAATTTTTTGCTCCAGCGTCATGCCGGCGAGAATCTTCTCTAAGCGTTGTTCCAGTTTTTTATCCACCGGCACTGCCGACTTCAAGGCAGGCCAGCGCTGAAGATCCCGATCTTTTGCGCCTGCGCTGTCTGGATTTGCAGCGGCAGTGGCGCTAGCGGTTAAAGCCAGAGTCACAGCCAGCGCTACAGGAGCAATCCGGCGACGCGAGGGTAGTGAGGTGAATTGGAACAAAGCTGGCAACATAGAATCAGATCCCCGTGCAAAAGTTGGCCCTGAGGCAAGCTGCTGCGGGCAGCGCTGCTAAAAAGACCAGTAAATGAATAAATGGAAGCGCTTACAGATATAGCATCGTTTTTCCAGAGGGCCAAGTGCTTTTTCCGCCGAGCTCTGGGCCTTTTCCCGCACAACTGGCGTCTATCGTTGTACGCAATGTAACCGGTTACTGGTGTATAAAATGATATTAAACAATGAGATATCATGGGTTACGTTTTTTGTATTGACGCATTATAAAAAATCAACTAATGTCCTGAAAGCGCTTTCAGAAGTGTGTCAGGGCAGTATCAACACCAAAGAAAAAGGCGCAACGTCTCGTCAGCAGACGAGCAAAAAAAGCCAGAAAACACAGTCGACAGGGAAACCAAATGAATCCAACTACATTTCACAAGAGCAGACTCGCCACCAGCATTGCGCTGGTGCTTGGCGTTGCAATGCCCGGCTATGCAGCTGCAGATGACGCTGCAGCGGCCAAAGAAGACAAAATTGAGGTGATTACGGTCACCGGTATTCGCGGCAGTCTGATCAAATCGATGGACACCAAACGCGAATCTGAAGGCATCCTGGATGCAATTTCTGCCGAAGATATCGGTAAGTTCCCGGATACCAACCTGGCAGAATCTCTGCAGCGGATCACCGGTGTGTCGATTGACCGCGTCAACGGTGAAGGCAGCAAAGTTACTGTGCGTGGTTTTGGCCCTGACTTTAACCTGGTGACATTAAACGGTCGTCAGATGCCAGTGACCACAGGCTCACGCTCTTTTGATTTCGCCAACATTTCGTCAGACTCCATCAGTGGCGTCGAAGTACACAAAACGGCATTGGCATCGAATTCAACCGGTGGTATCGGTTCAACGATCAATGTGCAGACCCTGCGTCCATTAGATTCTCCGGGCCAAAAAGCCACCGCCAGCATTGCGGCTGTCGATGATCGTTCTACTGATAAAGGCAGTACCACACCTGAAGTGTCGGCACTGTATTCCAATACGTTTAACGACAACAAATTCGGTATTTTGCTGTCTGGTTCTTATCAGGAACGTGAAAGCGGTAACCAGCAAGCCAACGTCGGCACTGGCTGGCGCAGCTTCTTAGGTAAAGTGGACGATAACTGGGGGGCTGGTACCGCTGAATGGGGTGGTGTACCGCAAGGCAATCAGGTCAACCGTCCAAGTGCTGATGAAGTCTACTCAGTACCACAAACCACCATCTACAAATTTGAAGAGCAGCAACGTAAACGGACCAATGGTCAGTTAGTGCTGCAATACAGCCCGCGCGATGATATCAAAGCAACGCTGGATTACACCTACATGCGTAACGACATCGACACGCAGTATAACGACGTGTCGGCCTGGTTTACTTTCGCGCCTTCTTCCAGCGTCTGGACTGATGGTCCTGTTTCATCGCCACTGGTTTATTCCGAAACTTATGATGCGAAACAAGACTTGTCGATGGGTGCCGGTGACCACGGTGTGCGTAACGAAAGTGGTTCGTTGGGCTTTAACCTGGAGTGGGAAGTCAACGACAAACTGAATCTGACGTTTGACTTGCACAAATCTGAAGCCGAAAACAAACCAAACAGCCCGAATGGTTCCAACAGTACCTTAAGTACCGCAGGTTTTGTCCGTACTTATGCGGCAACCGACTTCAGCGGTGATTTGCCAGTGCTGGCAGTCGGCGGTGGCAATGCGGTCACCCCACAAGATATGCGTGTAACAGGTTCTGTGTTCGGCAATGCCCGTAACAAGTCAGAAATTGAACAAGTGCAATTTGATGGTGATTACAGTCTGAACGACGAATCCACTATCGATTTTGGTATTGCGCTGACGACAGTGGATAACCATTCACAATCAGTCAACGTACAACGCAACGACTGGGGTGGTGTGGGTAAAGCTGGCGATTTAGATCCAAGCTGGTTCCCGGCAGAAACTATCCATGACAAATTCACCGCCAATGGTGGCAATTTCTCGTCGTTCACCGGCCGTAATTTTGACGTACTGAACAAAATCTTCATGTGGGACTTTGAGAAAGTCCGTGCCCAGGCTGCCAAGCTGTATACTCCAGCCGGTTACAAAGGCAAAGGCGATTGTGGCAATGATTTCTGCCCGTCGACAGACTACGCCAGCGATACTGACCGTTACACCGAAGAAGAATCACAATCGGCTTATGTGCAGTACAACTACCGCAATGACTGGAAAGGCAAGCCATATGACCTGCATGTTGGCTTACGCTATGAACAGACCGATGTGACTTCAACGTCTGCCGTCGCAGCCTACAACCGGGCAGATTGGATCGCAGATACTGAAATTGCATTAGTCGCAAGCGGTCAGCGCGAATTCCAGACCCAAACCGGTGATTACGATTACGTATTACCTAGCATCAACTTCAACATCGAAATCGTTGAAGATGTGATGTTACGGGCTGCCTACAGCGAAACCATTGGTCGTCCGGATTATGTGTCTATTCAGGGCGGGACTGTGGTTGGTACCTTGGCAAACCGTTCAGGCGGCAGTGGTTCTTCAGGGAATCCGGGTCTGTTGCCATTAGAGTCGCAGAACTATGACTTCTCTGCGGAGTGGTATTATGCCGAAGCCAGTTACCTGTCCGCCGGTTATTTCCGCAAAAACGTGTCTAACTTTATTACCAACGTCAAAGTCGATTCGACCATTTACAACCTGGCGAACCCGGCAGATGGTAAAAAGTATCGCGAAGCTTTAGCTGCAGTCGGTGCTGATGCGGCTGCGATCCGCAACTGGATTTTTGCCAATTACTCGAAAGATCCAAGTGTCAACGTGGCCGGTAAAGTCATCAGCGGTAAAACCGGTGAAGACAATACGATGATCTTCAAAATCGACACCCCGTCCAACGGTGCTGAAGAAGAAACGATTGACGGTTGGGAATTCGCTGTCCAGCACGCCTTTGGTGAGACTGGTTTTGGCACAATCCTGAACTACACCATGGTCGATTCAGGTGTGGAATATGACAACTTTATCCTGAAAGACCAGCCGGCGCTGGTGGGCTTAAGTGACACGGCCAACGCCATCCTGTTCTATGAGAACAATGGTCTGCAGGCGCGTGTTGCATATAACTGGCGTGATGAGTTCCTGAACTCACGCGGTCAGGGCACAGGTGCAAACCCACAATACACCGAAGCTTATTCACAAATTGACGCGTCGGTCAGCTATGACCTGCCACAAGTCAAAGGCTTAACTGTGTATCTTGAAGCGCTGAACATCACTGACGAGTACATCCGTGTGCACGGCCGTGCTAAAGAGCAGGTGCTGAGCCTGATCGAAGCCGGTTCACGTTATAGCATCGGCGCCCGTTACAGCTTCTAACCGAAGTTGTCACTGGTGAAGTGAGACAGCAGGTGCATAGGATTTGCCCTGCTGAATTGTAAGCGCTCTCTTGTTTGCAACCGCGGTTTGTTGCATGCTGCAGAGCGCTTTTTTTTCGGCTGTATTGCGGCCAATACGCCATTGTTATTCTAAATCAAGCTGTAAAAGGTCATGCCGATGCCAAGCTGTCCTCCTGCAAAAACTGAAGTGCTGATTGTTGGTGGCGGAGCTGCTGGCTGGTTGACGGCTGCAGTGCTGAGTGCGAGCCATAATCTTGATGAAGGTGTGCTGGCGCAGCAACCCCGTGTCCAGGTCACCGTGCTGGAATCACCGGACGTACCAACCATTGGTGTTGGTGAAGGCACCTGGCCTTCGATGCGTCAGACCTTAAAACTGATTGGTTTAGCTGAAACTGAATTCTTCCGCTGCTGCGATGTCAGCGCCAAACAAGGCTCAATGTTTGTCGACTGGTTAAAACCGGGCAGCAGCTATTTACACCCGTTCACATTACCGTCTGGCTGGCCCGAGTTTAATCTGGCCAGTTGCTGGTTGCCTTTTGCCGGTGACATCGCCTTTGCCGATGCCGTCACTACCCAATACCAGTTAAGCCGTGCCGGTTTTGCGCCGCGGTTGCCGCAGGCGCCGGATTATCAGCCGGTGCTCAACTACGGTTATCACTTAAACGCCGGCAAGTTTACCGCGCTGTTGCAGCAACATTGTCAGGACAAACTCGGCGTACGGTATATTCCGGCGCACCTGAAAGAAGTCGTGCTGCGCGGTGATGGCGCTATCGACAAGCTGCTGGCGATGCCGGCAGGCCGTAATGATCTGTGTACCTATCAGGCGGATTTGTATGTCGACTGCACCGGTATGCAATCGCTGTTATTGGGCCAGGCGCTGCAGACGCCGCTGCACAGTGTCAAACATATCCTGTTTAACGACCGCGCATTGGCGGTGCAGGTGCCATATCCCGATGCACAAACGCCGATCGCCAGTAATACTATATCGACGGCACAAGACACTGGCTGGGTCTGGGATATCGGCTTGCCGACCCGGCGTGGTGTCGGATTTGTCTACGCCAGTGACTATTGCAGCGACGACGAAGCCGATGCGTGCCTGCGCAGCTATTTAAAGCAATCCGCCGGTGCGGAACTGGCCGCAGCGGCCGAACCCCGTCAGCTGCAATTTAAACCCGGCTACCGAGACGGCTGCTGGCAGCAAAACTGTGTTGCGGTCGGGATGGCGGCAGGTTTTATTGAACCGCTGGAAGCCTCGGCACTGGCGTTGGTGGAGTGGAGTGCCAAAACGCTGGCAGCAGCTTTACCGCTGGAGCCCGCGCTGTACGGCCTGGCGGCGGCAAAAATGAACCGGACTTTTCTGCGCCACTGGCAACAAATTATCGAGTTTCTGAAGCTGCATTATGTGCTGTCAGAACGCGATACGCCGTATTGGCGGGCACATCGTGAGACAGCTTCGATCCCACAGACTTTGCAAGACCAGCTGCAACTTTGGCAACAGCAAGTGCCACAACCGCTGGATTTTGCTTATCAGGATTTGCTGTTTCCGGCAGCCAGCTATCAATATGTCCTCTATGGCATGGGCGCGCTGACGCAAACGCTGGCGGCGAAACCGTCGCAACAGGCCCGAGCCCGTGCGCTGTTTGCGCAAAATTATCAGGATTTAACCAAGCTGCAGCAACTGCTGCCGGATAACCGGCAATTGCTGCAACAGCTGGCCCTGAAACATTCAAACTAAAACGAAAACAAAGAGAGAAGGATAAAGCATGACCCAGCCTGTGTTATTAAATGCCGCCGACCACGCTGATGTGCGTGTGATCACGGCTCGTGGCGCTGAATATGGTGACAATCAGTGGTTCGCCACCACGTTCCCACTGGAAATGCGCAGTTGTGCCGCCTGTTATCCATTGTTTTTCTTCAAAGACACGCAAAGCCAGCAAATTTACCCGGTGGCACTGTTTGGCTTTCAGCATGGCGAGAACCTGTTTCTGCGGGCCGGCTGGCAGGAGCAGTATTTACCGCTGTCAGTGCGTCGCCAACCGTTTTTAATTGGCCGGCAGCAAGTGCGTGAAGACGGCATGGTGCGGGAACAACGGGTGCTGCACATTGATTTGGACCATCCGCGCGTTCGCCGTGGTGACAGTCAAAACGCCGGGGAGCCTTTGTTCCTGCCATATGGCGGTCAGACGCCGTTCCTGCAGGACATGGCTGGTTTACTGGAAACATTGCATCTTGGCATGCAGGATGCCAACAACTTTGTTGCCTTGCTGGAGCAATATCAGTTACTGGAGCCGGTGACTGTTAATGTCACACTGAAAGACAGCAGCAGCCATCAACTCGTTGGTTTTTTGACTATTGCTGAAGAGCAACTGGCAAAACTCGATGGCGCGGCATTGGCACAATTGCATCAGCAGGGCTATTTGCAGGCAATTTATCTGATGATCGCGTCGCAGGCGCAGATCCGTCAGTTGGTCGCGCTGAAAAACCAACAGCTGGGTTTGTAAAACATGCAGCCGGTTGCCGAACTTACACTCAGTACAGCGCATCGCGCAGAGTCGAGCACAATGCCCGATGCGACTGCACTGGCGGCGATTTTAGCCGGTGCCGACACGCCGATTGTGCTGCGTGGGCTATGCCGGCACTGGCCTTTAACGCAAGCCGGCTTGCAAAGCCCGGCTGCAGCTCTGGCTTTGCTGCAAGGCTACAGTGCTGGTTTGCCGGTAACCGCTTGTTATCTGCCGCCCGAAACGCGCGGCCGGGTATTTTACAACGCCGATTTTTCCGGATTTAACTATCAGGGTGGGCCGTTACCGTTTGCCGATTTATGTAAGCGTCTGCTGGACCCGACGCTGACGCAAAGTGGCGCCTCGATTTATATGGGCTCGACCGAAATCGGCCAATATTTTCCGGGGATCCGCGAACAACATCAGCTGCCGCTTGATTTGTTACCGGGCGCTGCACAGGCCTTGGTCAGTATCTGGCTCGGCAGCAAAAGCCGCATCGCCGCACATTATGATTTCCCGCATAACCTGGCCTGCAATCTGGTTGGGCAGCGCCGTTTTACCTTATTTCCGCCGGAGCAGGTGGTAAACCTGTATCCGGGACCGATGGAGTTTGCGCCGGGTGGGCAGGATGTCAGTCTGGTCGATTTTGCCGCGCCGGATTATTCGCGTTTCCCACGTTTCTCGCAGGCGCTGGCCGCAGGTTTTCAGGTCACGCTGGAACCCGGCGACGTGCTCTTTATGCCGTCCATGTGGTGGCACCATGTTGAAGCGCTCGACGAGCTGAATTTACTGCTGACCCACTGGTGGCGCGACACGCCAGCCTATCTGGGGCGTCCCAATAACGCCTTGTTAAATGCCATGCTCAGTATCCGGCATTTACCCAAAGCCCAGCGCAAAGCCTGGCAGGCGTTGTTTGACTATTACATTTTTGCTGACGAACCCTCAGGTGGCGCAGAGCTGCCACCTGCGGCGCAGGGCTTGTTGCGCCAGCCACTCGATGAAGCGACAGCACGGGCGCTCAGAAGCCTGATTATTCAGAAATTACAACGATAACTATCGCGGTGACGAGTCTCGTCACTGATAAAGACACTTAAACAGGATTGGCAGATGCAAAACAACAAACAACGGGTGGTGATCGCCGGTGGCGGCACTGCAGGCTGGATGACCGCAGCGGCCCTTGGCAAGCTGATGGGCAAACAGCTGGATGTAACCCTGATTGAATCCGACGAGATCGGCACCGTCGGTGTCGGCGAGGCGACTATTCCCACTTTGCATCTGTATCATCGTCTGCTCAATATCAATGAAGCGGATATGATGGCCGCGACGAACGCTACTTTTAAACTCGGTATCATGTTTGAAAACTGGCGTGATGTCGGTAAAGACTATCTGCACTCTTTCGGTTTTCTGGGCAAAGACTGCTGGGCCTGCGGTTTCCAGCATTTCTGGCTCAAAGGCCGCGAAATGGGCCTGGCTTCTGACATTGGCGATTATTGCGCAGAGCATCTGGCGGCGAGGGAAGGGCGTTTTGCGGCACTGGCCGGTCAGGACCAGAATCATGCGTACCATTTTGATGCCAGCCTCTATGCCAAATTTCTGCGCGGCATCGCTGAAATGCATGGCGTCAAACGCATCGAAGGCAAAATTGCCGAGGTGCAACAGCATGTTTTTGATCAGCAACATCCGCAGAACGGCTTTATCAAAGCGCTGTTACTGGAGTCCGGTCAGTTGCTTGAGGGCGATTTGTTTATCGATTGCACCGGCTTTCGTGGCCTGTTGATTGAACAGACGTTAATGACCGGTTATGACGACTGGACGCATTGGTTACCCTGCGACAGCGCCGTCGCGGTGCAGACGGTGTCGACCGGCACGCCGGTGCCTTATACCCGCTCCATTTCCCATCCGGCTGGCTGGCAATGGCGCATCCCGCTGCAAAGCCGCGTCGGCAATGGTTTGGTGTATTGCAGTAAATATCTGTCTGATATGGATGCGAAAACGCTGCTCAAAGCCAATGTGCAGGGCGAGATGCTGACCGAACCCCGGCTGATTAAATTCCGCACCGGCACAAGGCGTAAACACTGGAATAAAAACTGTATTGCGATTGGTCTGTCGAGCGGCTTTCTCGAGCCACTGGAATCAACCAGTATTCACCTCATTCAGCGCAGTATTATCCGGCTGCTGCAGATGATGCCGGCCGGCGCTGTGGTGCAGGCTGATGTCGATGAATACAACCTGCAGACCAAAATCGAGATGGAGAACATCCGCGATTTTATCATCCTGCACTACAAAGTGACGGAGCGTGACGACAGTGCCTTCTGGCGCCACTGCGCGGCGATGGAGATCCCGCCATCACTGGCGCATCGCATCGAAATGTTTGGTGAGGCCGGTAAAGTCTACAAATTTGCGCAGGAACTGTTTGGTGAAAGTTCCTGGATCCAAGTGATGCTGGGGCAGGGCCTGACGCCGAAACAACACCATCCGATTGTTGATTTGATGCCGCAGTCGGAGCTGGCGCAGTTCCTTGGCAATATCAAAACCAATGTGGCACGGCAGGTTCAGGCTTGGCCGCCGCACTATGACTTTGTCCAGCACTACTGTAAAAGCCGGATGATGTGAGGTGTATGCCTTCAACCCAAAAGCGCAGGTGCAGTGGCTGGAATTAGGCCAAAGCCGTACCCGCGCTTTATTGATTGATGATGCGCTGACGGATCTGAGCCTGATCCGTCAGGAGGCGATGAGTGCCACGTTTCGCCAAGATCAGGGGTCGTATTATCCCGGTGTTCGGGCAGAATTGCCGCAAGCTTATGCCCGTTGTCTGCTCGAAGCGCTGTATCCGTTGTTGCTGCAACTGGTGCAGCCACCGCCGGAATACCGCTTAATCCCACAGCAATGGTACTTGTCGTTGCTGACAACACCGGCAGCTCAGTTATTGCCCCTGCAGCGTTTACCACATTTTGATAAAGCCGAACCGCTACATCTGGCGATTTTGCATTATCTGGCGGATGGACCGCACGGCGGCACCGGTTTTTTCCGCCACGATGCTTCTGGTCTGGAAAAAATTACGCCGGCGCAGCAACAGGCTTATTTCAGCCAGTTGCAGCAGCAACTCGCAGCGCAGGGCGGCGCCGCGGCTGGTTTTCCTGCAGCACAAACGCCACATTTCACTTTGTACCAGCAGCTTGCTTATAAACCGAACCGGCTGTTGATTTATCCGGGGCATTTGCTGCACTCGGCGTTGGTGGAGCCGGACACTGACTTATCCGCAGATCCTCGGCACGGCAGGCTAACCGCGAACTTGTTTGTGCAATTTCAGCCCAAGCGCTAATCGTCAGTTTGACCTGATGTTTAGGCTTTTATTGAAAGCGCTAACAACGCGCGATTATTCAGTCGGTTTGTGGCTAAAAGCAGCGAAATTTCAATCTACTTTCTTTGGGTGCTTGACCATCCGGCAAGCAGTTGTTACATTTATTTGAAAGCGCTTACAAAATCAAATCTATCGCCTGCTCTTGTTGAGCAGCGTGATGGAATACCCCGTACAGGGGATCAGACAAGTGGATAGCCAAGAGACGACAATGACATTACAACTGCCGGCGGATTCCCGCATTTTAAACACCGATTTTGTGTTTGGTGTTGCCACTTCTTCATTCCAGATTGAAGGCGGCCAAGATAGCCGTTTACCTTGTATCTGGGATACCTTTTGCGCAACACCGGGAGCCATCCGCGATGGCAGTCATGGTGCTGTCGCCTGTGACCATATTCGCTTGTGGCCGCAAGATGTACAGCTGATCAAGTCGCTGGGCGTCGATGCATACCGCTTGTCTATTGCCTGGCCGCGCGTGATGCAGCAAAACGGTGATTTGGATCCGGCGGGTGTAGCGTTTTATCGTGATTTACTGACGGCATTAAAAGCCGAAGGCATCCGCACTTTTGTCACCTTGTATCACTGGGATTTGCCTCAGTATCTCGAAGATCAGGGGGGGTGGCGCAACCGCGACACCGCCTATGCCTTTGCCGACTATGCCGACAAAGTCTCCGCAGCACTGGCTGATCTCGTCGACGCCTGGGCGACGCTGAATGAGCCGTTTTGTAGTTCATACCTTGGTTATGAAATTGGTGTGCATGCGCCAGGCCTGAAAAATAAAGGCTGGGGCCGGCAGAGTGCGCATCATCTGTTATTAGCACATGGGTTGGCGATGCCAAAACTGCGCAAAAATGCACCCCAGGCACAGCATGGCATCGTACTCAATTTCACGCCTTGTTATGCTGACACCGATACGCCGGCGGATAAAGCTGCGGCTGATTTTGCCGACCAGTATTTTAATCAGTGGTATATCAAGCCATTGTTTGATAAAGCTTATCCAGAGTGCATCAACACTTTAACTGCCGATCAGCAGCCACAGATCCTACCCGGTGATTTTGATATTATCGCGGCGCCACTGGATTATCTCGGTATCAACTTCTATACCCGTCATGTCTATCGTGCTGATGAAACAGAAGGTTTTGTTGTGGTCGATCAGGCGGCAGCACCGAAAACCGATATTGGCTGGGAAATTTACCCACAGGCTTTTACTGATCTGTTGCTGGATTTAAATCGCCGCTACCCGTTACCCCCGCTGTACATCATGGAAAATGGTGCAGCCGGTGCAGATACGCTGGTTGATGGGGTGGTGCAGGACGACATGCGGCTTGGTTATTATCAACAACATTTGCTGGCACTGGACAGCGCGATCCGGCAAGGTGTAGACGTGCGGGGCTATTTTGCCTGGAGCCTGATGGATAACTTCGAATGGGCCGAAGGCTATCTGAAACGCTTTGGTATCGTCTATGTCGATTACGCAACACAACAACGGGTGATTAAACAAAGCGGACTGGCGTTTCGCGACCTGAGTTTAAGCCGCAAAGGCTAAGCGCATCATATTATAAAAAAAAACGGCGCCAAAGATGCGCCGTTAGCAAATAAAACAAATCAACAACTTTGACAGGGTGGCTTATGCTCAGCAAGCGGGAGAAGATCGCATACGGTCTTGGCGATACCGCCAGTAATATCGTGTTCCAGACGGTCATGATGTTCCTGACATACTTTTATACGGATATTTTTGGCTTAGCGCCGGCTTATATCGGTTTTATGTTCCTGGCGGTGCGGATCATCGATGCGGTGACAGATCCGATTATGGGTGCCATTGCCGATCGGACAAACAGTAAACACGGCAAGTTCCGGCCTTATATCCTGTGGGGTGCCATTCCATTTGGCATTTTAAGCGTGCTGGCTTTTACCACGCCGGATTTGTCCGATCAGGGCAAAATGATCTACGCCTTCGTGACTTACACCTTGTTGATGCTGGTTTATACCGCCGTCAACATTCCATATTGCGCTTTAGGTGGCGTGTTAACGGCAGATCCGCAGGAGCGGGTGTCAGTACAGTCGTACCGTTTTGTCTGTGCTTTTATCGGCGGCTTATTAGTTTCCGCATTGACCTTGCCACTGGTCGATTATTTTGGCGCCGGTGACAAAGCCAAAGGTTATCAGCTGACTATTTTGCTGATGAGTGTGGCCGGGGTCGTGATGTTTTTACTCTGTTTTGCCGGTACCAAAGAGCGGGTGCAGACTGTAGTCGAGCGCAAAACTAACTTCCGCCAGGATTTCAAAGCCTTATGGTAAAACGACCAGTGGCGGGTGTTGTCTGTGGCGGCGCTGTTCCTGCTGACCGGCAATGTGTTGAAAAACACCATGGCCATCTATTACGTCAAATATTACCTCGGTGCGCCGGATGACATTACGTTGTTTATCACCTTGGGCATGCTCGGCAGTATGGCCGGTTGTATGTTTGCCAATCCGCTGGCGAAGAAAGTCGAAAAAGTGAAGGCTTACATTGGCTTACAGCTGGCTGCTGCGCTTTTCTGTGCGCTGAGTTATTGGGTCGCCGCCGACCAGCTGACAATGGCTTTTGTCGTGTTTATCGCCTGGAACTTCTGCTTTAATGCGGCCACTCCATTGTTGTGGGCGAAGATGGCCGATACGGTCGATTACGGCGAATGGAAAACCGGCATTCGCACCACCGGCATGGTGTATTCATCAATTATTTTCTTTATCAAGCTCGGTTTAGCGCTGGGTGGCGCAGCGGCCGGTTGGCTATTGGCCGGGTATGGTTATCAGGCCGATACGGCACAAACTGATGAAGCAAAAAATGGCATTTTGTTGTCATTCACGTTGTTCCCGGCCATTGGCTCGGTCATTGTCGCGATTGTGATGCGCCGCTACCTGCTGGACAGTGCCAAAATGACTGAGATCCAGTTGCAATTGAAGCAAAGTGCCAGTTGAAATTGCCGGGCAGCAGTCGCCAAAAAGCTGATACTATTCGGGTTATGCACTTATAGCTTGGGGATTAATCACACAGATGGCTACGATTTACGATGTCTCACTGCGCGCCGGCGTGTCGCTGGCGACAGTGTCGCGGGTGATTAACAAAAACAACAACGTTAGCGATAAAACCCGGCAAAAAGTGCTGGAGGCTATGGCAGAGCTGGATTATCGGCCCAATACCATTGCTCAGTCGCTGGCGTCGAATGTATCGAATAGTGTTGGTGTGTTGGTGTCGCAGCTCGATGGTCCGTACTACGGCCCGATGATGGCTGAAATTGAAGCGGCGCTGCGTGCGCAAAACAAGCACGTGATTATCGCAGTGGGTCACAGTGATGCTGCCGTGGAACAGGACAGTGTGGAGTTTCTGCTCAGCCGCGGTTGCGATGCACTGATCCTCGACGTTGAAGCGGTATCCGATGACTATCTGGTAAAGCTCAGTCAACGCTCGGTGCCTATCGTGTTGATCAACCGCTACATTCAGGCGATGGAACCTTGCTGCATTTACCTCAATAATGAGCTCGGTGGCTATTTGGCGACGCGGCATATGGTCGACTTAGGCCATCGTAGCATCGCTTATATCTCAGGCCCGAAAAACAAACACGACGCGATGGAACGACTGGTCGGCCATCAACGGGCTTTAGCAGAAGGTGGTCTGGTATTTGACCCCGCGCTATATATCGAAGGCGATTATAAAGAAGAGGGCGGCGAAGCCGGCATGCTGGCGTTGTTACAAACCGGCAAGTCATTCAGTGCCGTCGTTTGCGCCAATGATCAGATGGCATCCGGTGCTATTGCCGTTTGTTTGCAACGTGGTTTGGTGATCCCGCGCGACTTGTCGGTGATCGGTTATGACAATGTTCCTTTTGCAAAATACATTTCACCCAAGCTGACGACAGTCAATAACCCAATCCATGAGATGGGCAAGATGGCGGCTTTGTGGGTGTTACGCCATGTCTATGCTGATGACCAGACCTTGGTCAATAACGTATTTGAACCTGAACTGGTCGTTCGCGGCTCAGCCATTCGCGCAGTAAATTGAATAATTTCCGGAGCTAACACTGATGTCCCTTTATCGCCTGTGTTCCCCACGTCTGCTCGCTGTCCTGTTGCTGCAGGTCGCCGGAATGTCTGCTGTGCAAGCAGCTGCAGTGTGGCCGGTCGAGCTGCCTCAGCAACCGGTTGAAGTAGCGGATGCGGCGATGCTGCAAGTGATTGGTGCCGATGCGAAACTGGAGATCCTGTCGACCGGTCATCTGTGGGCAGAAGGACCAGTTGCAGAGCCGGGCACCGGCGCCGTGTTGTTTTCCGATGTACCTAAAAATCAAATCTGGCGCTGGTCAGCAGCGACAGGCTCAACTTTGTATCTGACGCCTTCCGGCGCCACAGGTCACAAAAAATCGGCATTGGGAGAAGGCAGCAACGGTTTGATTTTTAATAAAAAATCGGAACTGGTGCTGGCACAGCATGGCGATCGCCGGTTGGCCATCCGCTCCGCCCAGCAAGGGCAACAAGCGACGTTCCGCACTCTGACTGAGCAATATCAAGGCAAAGCTTTTAATAGTCCAAATGACCTGATTGAACTACAAGATGGCCGTTATTTATTTACCGACCCGCCATATGGTTTAAAAGACGGCGATCGATCTCCTGACAAACAACAACCGCATAACGGCGTCTATCAGCTGAAAGTCGATGGTGTGGTGAGCTTAATCAGCGCTGGATTAACCCGGCCCAATGGTCTTGCAGTGTCGCCGGATGAACAATATTTGTATGTTGCCAATTCAGATCCAGCCGCTGCGCAGTGGTGGCGTTTTCGCCGCGATGCACAGGGCCAATATCAGGATGGCCAGCTGTGGCTGGATGTCACGGCCGAAGTGGCCAAAGCTTCAGGGCTACCGGATGGTTTAAAAGTCCTGCCGAATGGCATTTTACTGGCAACCGGACCTGGTGGGGTCTGGGTGATCAACGCGGATCGCAAAGTGCTCGGACGGATCAACACCGGTGTTGCTGCGGCGAATGTCGCGCTCAGCAGCGATCGGCAGTATCTCTATATCACTGCCAGTCAGTATTTACTGCGGATCAAGCTCAAAACTTAGTATCGGTGCCTTGGTCTGCATGGTTTTTGCTCAGGAAGTCTGCCATAGTGGAAATTAGATCCGCAGTTGTCACGGTGACCGCCGATGCGTCGTTTTTTCTGCACTGTTCTGTTTTTCATCAGCAGCTCCCTGTATGCCGCCACCACGCTGCATCTGTTGACCGAGCATTTCCCGCCTTATAACTATCAGGATGGTAACCGCATTACCGGCATTAATGCTGAAATTGTGCACCGCCTCTGTGAGATCGCGAATACCGAATGCAGCATGCAGCTATATCCTTGGTTGCGTGCTTATGAGTATGCCCTGCAAGACCCAAAAGCCGGTTTATTTACCACATCCCGTACGCCAGAGCGGCAAGCAAAATTTCAGTGGGTAGGACCTCTAGCCTCGTCCAGGGCTTTCTTGTACCGACTGAAAAACCGACCGGAAGTCAATCCGCAAGACTTAGTTCAGGCTCAGCAATTCGGCATTGCAGTGGCTCGTGGTGATGTTTATGAAGAGTTTTTGCTAAAGGCTGGATTTGTCAGAGGAAAAAACTTACTGGATTTCCCGTCAAAATCCGCCCCCATCGGTTTATTCCTGCAAGGCAAAGTGGACCTGATTATTGGCTCTGAGCTGGTGATGCCAGCCTGGCTGGCAGCACATAACGCCACGATGGAGCAAGTCGAACCGGTGATTGAACTGGAAACCAAAGGCGACAACTATCTGGCGTTAAATCTGGCTGTCCCGCCGGAACATGTAAAAGCGTTACAGTCAGCGCTGGATGAGATGAAACGCAGTGGCGAATATCAACGGATTGTCGCCCGGCTTTTTGTCGAAGCGATGCCGGATGTGCGGGCAAATAATGTCAAAAAATAATTTAAGCGTTTGATTTTAAAATGAAATATTTTAATTGCTGACAGTTTCTGTCACGGATTGCTGACAGAGTAAAAACGACCGTTTTTGCTTGTCCTCAGCCAACTTTGATCTGCATCAACAAATTAGCTGTGCTTGGTCGTTATCGTGAAGTGGTTATTGATTTTACAATATATTCACTTTTGAGGCGCACATGCAGCACAATCCACTTAGCTTACGTGGGATCGAATTTACCGAGTTCGCCGCAGCCGACAGCTATTACTTACATCAGGTGTTCCAAGCTTTTGGCTTTTCCAGAACCAGGCAGTTTAAAGGAAAAGCCATTGATTATTATCAGCAAAATGACATTCATATTTTACTGAACCGCGAGCGTAGTGGCTTTTCGGCGGATTTCAGCCGTAGTCATGGTCCGGCAATTTGTGCGATGGGCTGGCGGGTCGATGATGCAGTCGCTGCCCGGCGCATCGCCATTGAACGCGGCGCCCGCGGCGCAGATCCTGCTACGACTGATCTGCCTTATCCGGCTATTTATGGCATCGGCGATAGCCTGATCTATTTTATCGATCGCTACAGTGTGACGGATTCTATTTATCAACGTGATTTTGAGCCGCATGATGAACCGGCCATAGTCGCGGATTTAGGCTTTAGCTGTATCGATCATCTGACCAACAATGTGGCAAAAGGCACCATGCACTATTGGGCTGATTTCTACAAAAAGGTGTTTGGCTTCACTGAAGTGCGTTACTTCGACATCAAAGGTCAGCAAACGGCATTGTTGTCTTATGCACTGCGTTCACCGGATGGCAGTTTCTGTATTCCAATCAATGAAGGCAAAGGCGATGATCGCAATCAGATCGATGAGTTCCTGCGCGAATACAACGGTCCGGGTGTGCAGCATATCGCTTTTCTGACCGACAACATTCTAGATTCATTGGATAAACTGGATCATCAGGTGATCGATACGCTCGACATTCACGACGACTATTACGCCGAGGCTTTTGCCCGGGTTCCTCAGGTCCGCGAAGACAAGCAACGTATTCAGCAGCATCAGGTGTTAGTGGATGGTGATGATGATGGGTATCTGTTGCAAATCTTCACCAAGAATCTGTTTGGGCCGATTTTTGTCGAGATCATCCAGCGCGTCGATAATCTCGGTTTTGGCGAAGGTAATTTCCAGGCACTGTTTGAATCGATTGAGCGGGACCAACAAAAACGGGGGCTGTTATGAGCGCGCCAACGACCAGCACTATCCAGATCCGGCAGATCCATCATGTGGCGTATCGTTGCCATGATGCCCGCGAAACGGTGCAGTTTTACCATGACGTACTGGGTATGAACTTTATGCTGGCGATCGCTGAGGATCGGGTACCGTCAACGAAAGCACCGGATCCCTACATGCATGTATTTTTAGATGCCGGGCAGGGCAATATTCTGGCATTTTTTGAGCTACCGAACTCGCCGCGGATGGGCAAAGACCCACACACGCCGGACTGGGTGCAACATATCGCGCTGCAAGTCGAGGATGAAACCGCGTTGTTGGCGGCAAAAGCAGAACTGGAACAGCGCGGCATTGCCGTCGTCGGGCCGACCAATCACGAGATTATCCGCTCCATTTATTTCTTCGACCCGAATGGCCATCGCATCGAACTGACCTGTGTCACGGCGACACCGTCAATGCTGAGCCAGTTGGATGCGGTCAAATGGCAGATGCTGGAGGAATGGTCGCAAACCAAACGTGCACCGAAATTGGCAGCCTGGTTACATCAACAGGAATTTACCGAGCCTGAACTTTGACGTCTTGCCTGCGGATTGTCACAGCGTATTGGTGCTGAATCAGCGCGGATCTTGTTGAATTCGCGCTTTTTTTTGTCAAAATCTGCGCCGGATCAACATTTGCGACGAGCAGAGCTGGCAAAATCATCCATACTGCAGCTCGGACCGTATGTGTTGTGGATCTGGGCGCAAACCAGATTTCGACTGCAGTTTCTGCCAACTATCAATCGACAGCAAACACGAATAAGACCTGATATCTACCGTGCAACAGGAGCAAGAAATGTCTCAACTTGATCGTCGTTCCTTTTTAAAATTATCCTCAGCCACTTTGATTGGTGTCACCATGGGCGGCGTCAGCCTGAATGCAGTGGCGCAAGAAGCCGTGAAAGCGGATGACCCAATGGCCGTTGCGATGAAATATGTCGCAAAATCTACCACTGCCGACCAGACCTGCGGCAACTGTATGCATTATGCAAAAGATGCGAAAGGCGACAGCGGCGGCTGTGCCATCTTCAGTGGCAAGCTCGTTGCGAAAGGTGGCTGGTGTGCTGGCTGGATGAAAGCTGCCTAATCGCAGCGAGCCACTCACTGATAGAAAAAGCGCCACTGGCGCTTTTTTTCTGCCTGTTATTTGTACAGAAACTGCAATCAGTGCAGGAAGGCGCTGATCAGGTTTGATCATTCCGGCGACACACTGCGTATATGCCGCGCTGTTGCTTGTCGCCGACCTCGCCGGCAGCAGCCAATATCTGGCATAATTCAGTGAAAATCTGCTCGGGAGTATGTATGACGGGAATGGTTTTGATCACCGGTGCGGCGCAGCGCGTGGGATTACATTGTGCACTGGGTTTGCAACAGGCTGGCTATCAGGTGATCGCCACTTATCGTCAGCCAAAAGCGGGTGTTGAGCAGTTACGTCAGGCTGGTGCGATTTGTTTGCCGCTGGATATTCAACCTGATACAGATTTGGCATTGCAGGTCAGTGAGCTGGCTGATACCGTCAGCGCTTTATGTCAGCAGCATCAGTTGCCACTGCGTGCGTTAATCCACAACGCTTCCAGTTGGGCTGGCGAGTCTGAATCGGGTGGAAACCTGCTGGACCAGTTAAGAGCCGATGCGGCGGTGTTTGATGATATGTTCCGCATTCATACCAAATTACCTTATCTGCTGAGCCGTGCGCTGGCGCCGCTGCTCGCTACTGCGCTACCACAAACAGCTGATATTATTGCGATTAGTGATTTCGCCGTGACCACCGGCAGTTGTAATCATATGGCTTATGCCGCGTCCAAAGCCGCACTGGAAAATTTGGTGTTGTCGCTGGCGCGTCAGCTGGCGCCGCAAGTGAAAGTCAACGCGATAGCGCCGGCTTTGTTGATGTTCAACGAAGGTGATAGCGCAGAATACAAAGCCTATACGCTGAAAAAGTCACTGATGGAAATCGAGCCGGGGCCAACGGAAGTGCTGCAGAGTATTTTATATTTGCTGCAAAGCCGATATATCACAGGCCGGGTGCTGGCCTTGGACGGTGGCCGCCACCTGAAGCTACCGTAGCCGCTGGATGCAGTCTCAGGCTCGCTTGCCGCGCATTCAGCGGCCTTATTTTCGCAATGGCCCGGCACATCGTGCCGGTGCGGATGTCAGTTTCGGCGATATCGTTAAAATCTTTGATTTCAGGCGGATTAAAATCGGTCGTTGGGTCACGCCGGCAGAAACCCAGCTGGCGGCGAATCTGTTTTTTGATGCGCTGGCCGATTTGCAGCTGCTATTGCAGGTACCGGCGCAGGTGATTTCCCTGAATGGCTCGCTGGCGCTGAGTTTTGGCACTGGCGGCGAACCCGGCAGTTGCGCATTTTACCAGCCGCATGGCCGGTTGCTCGCTTTGGCCAAAAATGCCGGGGGCGGCTCCTTAGCCCACGAATGGTTTCATGCCTTTGACCATTATATTGCCAGTCGGTTATGTAGCGACGTGAAACCCGGCGATTTCGCCAGCCGCAGCTGGCTGTATGGCGCGCCGGTACAACCACATCCGCTGAATCAGTTGCTGGCGGCGGGTTATGCCCATTGCCTAGTTGCCGCGGACGGGCGGGAACCTTCGGTATTATTTCAGCGTGCCGCCGCCGCCGACAGTGCGCGTAATATGTTGTATTACGCCTTGCCGGAGGAACTGTGCGCCCGCGCTTTTGAAAATATGCTGCAGCGCCAGAGTTTGCAAAACAGTTTTCTGGTCAGTGGCACTGTCTGGCCGGCGCGCCGGCTCAGTGCTGAACAACAGATGCGCGCCGCAGTTTATCCAGATGAGCTGGAAAGCAGCCAGCTGGCGGGACACTGGCTACAGTATTTCCGGCTGCTGGGGCAAGCACTATCCAGAGCTGAGTAAACCATACCCAAGCATTCAGCGTTGTTTGGCTAGCAGATGCAGATATCCTTTCATCCGGTGATCATCCAGATGCTGGCGCAGCGCGGCTTCTGCCTGATCAGGATTGCATAACACCTGGTCTAACAGCATCAGCCAGCGTGGTGGGTTGAGCTGCAGTTGGTCCAAATCATCGAAATAATACAACTGACCGCTGTGGCGATACTCTGGCAGCGGTGGCAGTTTCGGCACTATATCGCGCTGATTCACATAGCGCCGGTAAAACGGCAGCAGCTGCTGGGTGATCGCCTGAGTCAGCTGGGCATCGCCCACTTTAGGTTGGCCAAAGGTGACTAAACCTGCCAGCTTGAAACCGCTGATTTTACTCAGTTGCAGCGCCAATAACACTGCCAGAGCACCGCCGAGGCTATGCCCGGTGATCCACAGTGAACGTTCCAGTCCGGCAGTTGGATGCTGTGCTTTCAAATCGGCCAGAATCACGTTCGCCTGAGCACTGAAACCTTGATGTGCGTTGCTATTGCTGCCTTCGGGCCACGGCCTTAGCGGGCACTGCGCATCGGTGCGGATATCCGCTAATTTACCTTCGGTGCCCCGGCAGATCAGCACGTCATAGTCAGCGCCCCGCGCGTACAGATATTGGGTGTCCTCACCGACCGAGCGCAGTGTGCCGCTCAGTAAAAAAGACTGCAGTTCCAACTCCAGTTGCGGCCCATCCAGATAGACCAGATCTGATAAGCGTGCTAATTGCAGGTCCATCGCCGACACAGGGTTAGCGTTGCCGGACAAAGCAACCACGGTGCCACTGCTGTTTGTGACTACTGTTGCCGTGACACTGGCAGCGGAATTCTGCGCCTCCTCATCGGTATTGGCGCTGTTGCCAGAGCGGAACTTCTGCTTTACCGCCATCAGCTTCTGCAGGATATCAAACCAGAACGGCGCGCCCAAAGACAGGGCAAAGGCGGTCAGCAAGTAGCCAATCCAGGTCAGCAGATCCGATGGTAGTAAAGCATCGTCAGCGCTGCGGCCTAACAATGGAGCGGTTTGCGTCAGCTGCTGTTTCAACGCCATAGTATCCATGCAGCTTGCCTTGTCTTCCCGGCATAGTTCCGATGCCAATTGCGGATTGGCGGCCAGATTTTCAGCCAGTAACACAGCTTGCTGGCGCGCAACCGGGTCAGAGAACAGTTTTTGATATAAGGCGATGGAATCGACATTCATGCCAATCGCGACCCCCAGGCCGATAATTAACTGCAGGATGCCTAATTTGCGTTTAAACCAGCCCACAGCGCGGTCACAGCGGTCGTTAAACCAGTCTTGCACCAATGTCTGAAATTGGTGGGGATCGGCACTGGCCTGCTGCCAGAAATAGAGCAAACTACTGCGGGTTGAAGAAGAAGGGAGGCGTTCCAACCGTTGCTGGATCTCCAGCGGCGACTGGCGCAGTTGCAGCAGCGGCGCACCGAGCTGCTGCTCCAACAACACTTCAATGGCGATATCGGCCGGAATATATGATGGTAAGCCAAACCCCAGCCGTAACCAGATCTTTCTAAGTGCGTTTGTTGGCGCATCATATTGCATTAACTGGCGGATGCGGGGATGCAGATAGAATTCTTTGGTGCGGTTTTTACCAATCAGACCGATGAATACCTGGCGTAAATTGCGCCCCCGCATACCGGCCGCCTGACTAAGGCCTTCGCCAATGGCGGTGACCAATAAGCTAAGCGTCAGATAGATGCCAACCAGCCCGATAAAAGCATCGAGCATGTCCAGACCTGACATAACAAATTCCCTGTGTCGCTGAATCGATGTTCGAGCTTAGCCTGAATTTGCCGGAGTGCCCAGTGCAAGAGGAAGGAGGAAAGCAGACGCTGCGATGCAGCGTCTGAGAGAACACTTTAGCGTTTGATTAGCAGATCCGGCAGCGGAAATTGCGGCCTTTGATACCAGCACTGATCAGCTTCAGTGCATGTTTGGCCTGATGGGCGGGCACTGCGACATAAGAATGGAACTCCGTTACCTGGATTTTACCAATCTGATTGCCTTCGATTTGCTGATCAACTGTCAGCGCGCCAACAATATCGCCTGCCCGGACTTTGTGTTTTTTCCCACCGTCAATCCAGATCGCAGCCATCGCTGGTGTACGCGGCGTTCGTTGCAATAAACTTGCATCGGGTAACGCCAGCAGCTGTTCTGCAGCCGGATATAAATCAGCCAGCAAAGCGCGTTTGTAATCATCGGCTGGCGTCACCAGACTGACTGCCAGGCCAGAGGCGCCGGCACGACCGGTACGCCCGATACGGTGCACGTGAGTTTCGGTGTCGTGCGCCAGTTGCACGTTAATCACCAGATCCAATCCCTGAATATCCAGACCGCGCGCTGCAACATCGGTTGCCACCAATACGTTACAGCTTTGGTTACTGAACCGGATCAGCGTCAGATCGCGGTCGCGTTGTTCCAGATCGCCATGCAAAGCTAGGGCGCTAAAGCCCTGATCAACCAGATATTGCCACAGTTCATGGCACTCGCGTTTTTGGTTACAGAACAACACGGCAGACACCGGTTGGTGTTGTTTGAGCAACAGTTCAACCGCCATAAAACGGTCGTTATTACTAATAGCGTGAAATTGTTGGTCGATGGCCGGTTTGTTGTCGGCCGTTTCAATCTGCACCCGTGCCGGATCAGTTAAATAGCGGCTGGCCAACTGTTCAATTTGCCGCGGGAAGGTGGCGCTGAACAGCAGCGTCTGACGGTTCTTCGGCGTTTGTTGCACGATGGCCTCGAGGCTTGGGGCAAAACCCATTTCCAGCATCCGGTCGGCTTCATCCAATACCAGCAGATTTAAATCTTGCAGCTGCAACGAGCCTTTTTGTAAGTGTTCTTCAATACGGCCAGGCGTGCCGACAATGATGTGGGCGCCATGTTCCAGACTGCCCAGCTGCGGGCCAAATGGTACACCGCCGCACAGGGTCAGCACTTTGATATTGTGAATGGCACGGCCCAGTTTGCGGATCTCTGTGGCGACCTGGTCGGCCAGCTCACGGGTCGGACATAACACCAGGCTTTGAATACGAAAGCGTTTAACATCGAGTAACTGCAGCATGCCAAGCGCAAAGGCTGCGGTTTTGCCTGAGCCGGTCTGCGCCTGCGCGATCAGATCCCGTTTGGCTAGGATCAGCGGTAAACTGGCTTGTTGTACCGGCGTCAGTTCTGTAAAACCGAGGTCATTCAGGTTTTGTTGCAGTTCGGTTTTCAGGGTTATTGCAGTTGGATTCATCAGTCACTCGGCGCAGGGAAAACAGCGGCGCAGTGTATAGAATTTCACCGGTGGGTCAATGCTTTTTTCTATGCTGTTTACCGCAGCGCAGCCGCCGGAAAACCGGCATTAGCTGTTCTGTTCAGGTGATGCGCGCAAAAAGGCAAATAAAGCGTTGTAATACAGCTGTGGTTGATCAAGCCAGCCATAGTGCGCACAGTTTGGCATCAGCACCAGCCGGGCATTGCTGAAACTGCCGGCGATGGTTTTTGCCGTATCGACGCTGATAATATCCTTTTCCCCCTGCAGCACCAGGACCGGCGCCTCAAAGGTTTTAAATTGCTGTTTCAAATCAAAGTGCAGGCTGTCGAGATCAGCGAATACCAGGCTATTGATAGTCATATTCACGACTTTAAGCCGCGCAGCAATCAGTGACGCTTTCGTTTTATCGATGACATAGGCGTTGGCACGCAACTGAGCCAGTTTGTCGCGTGTTGATACCGAATCATCGCCGCTGCGTTGGCGCAGCTGATACATCTGCAGTTTTATCTGTTCTTCCAGACTGAGATTTTGCAGTAGTCGCTCGGCGATTTGATCACGGAATTGCAGATCCAAACCACCGGATGAAGAGAAGATTAACTTCTGAATGTGTTGCGGATATTTAGCCGCATACGCAGCGCCCAACATGCCGCCAAACGAATGACCCAAAATGATCAGTTTGTCATGCTGCAAATGCTGACGCAGATGTTCGATGTCTTGCACCATCAGCGCCAACCGGATGTTGTCAGCATTGATGTTTGCCAAAACCGAACGTCCTGTACCGCGTTGATCAAACAGGATTGACTGAAAGCCTTGTGCTGCAATTGCTTTGGCAACCGGTTCAAAGCCGGCGCTGTCGAGGCCGGGTCCGCCATTGATGATCAGGACTGGCTGACCAGCGCCAAAGGTTTGGTAATAGATGCCTTGTGCCATGCCGGAACTGTCTGGCAGTGTGTCAGCTTTGGCGGCAACAGAAAACAGCAGCGCACAACTCAACAGCAGCAGGCGGCCCAGCAGAAACTGATTCAGCATGACAAAACCCCAATCTGATCGAAGAAAATAGCGGAGCTAAGCTATCAGCTCTGGGTCCGAAAGTAACCAGATGGTCCGGCAAGGCTTTGTAACAAGAGTTGTCGGACAATTACAATGTGTGGACTGAAGTGACGGGCGATTGCGGTGTCCGGTCCCCGCCAAAATTGCTCCTGCATTTGCCATTCGCAGAGCGACTGGCGTTCATCAGGCGAGACGCCAAACTGTTGGCGTCTCGAAATCCCTGTTTCACTGTACCGTACATCCTGTCCCCCCAAAAATTGCTCCTGCATTTACCATTCGCAGAGCGACTGGCGTTCATCAGGCGAGACGCCAAACTGTTGGCGTCTCGAAATCCCTGCTTCACAGTACCGTACATCCTGTCCCCCCAAAAATTGCTCCTGCATTTACCATTCGCAGAGCGACTGGCGTTCATCAGGCGAGACGCCAAACTGTTGGCGTCTCGAAATCCCTGCTTCACAGTACCGTACATCCTGTACATAAAAAAAAGCCCCCGAAATACGGGGGCAAAGAGCGGGTGTCGAGTTGCTCAAGGGTCTTACTAACGGAACATGAAATGGAACACGTCTAACAATAAAACTCAGTTACTCATCGCTGTTCATGAATCCCAGCAGCTGCAGCAAGCTGGTGAACAGATTAAAGATTGATACAAACAAGCTGACTGTTGCCATGATGTAGTTGGTCTCGCCGCCGTGGACTATTTCACTGGTTTGATACAAGATCATGCCAGACATCAGCAGGACAAACATGGCTGACACTGCAAGGCTCAGAGCCGCAATTTCAAAAAAGACGGCACCCAGGCCGGCCAGGAAAGCGACCAGGATGCCAACGGTTAGGAAACTGCCCATAAAACTAAAATTGGTCTTTTTGATCAAAGCGTACGCTGACAATGCAAAGAATATGGCTGCAGTGCCCGCCATCGCTAACATAACAATTTCACCACCGTTAGGCAGCGACAGATAACGGTTGATGATCGGGCCGAGGGTGTAACCCATAAAGCCAGTCAGACCAAATACACCGACCAGTCCCATGGCGCTGTTGCGGAATTTGGTAGTGAAAAATAACAAACCGAAGTAACCGACCAGTGTGATCAGAATGCCGGGATGCGGCAGATTCATGCTGGCGCTGATGCCGGCCATCACCGCGCTGAACGCCAGTGTCATTGCCAGCAAGGAGTAAGTGTTGCGAAGAACTTTGTTGGCCTGTTCGACGCCGAGAGCGCCGCTATAGGCCTGTTGATGATATGTCGTCATATGCACTCCGGATTGAAATGAGCTGTTGCCAGCCGGTTTTAACTTCCTGCATTAAAACAAAGATTGTACTATTCGGTAAAATCGAATATACCTAATTCGAAATCAGTTTATAACTTACATGGTGAACGCATGACACCGGTCAATTTTAATCAGCTGTATTATTTTTATCTGGTTGCAAAGGAAGGCAGTATTGCCAGAGTCAGTGAACAACTACATGTGACGGCACAAACGATCAGCGGTCAGCTGGCCGCGCTGGAGCACAGTACGGGGACAGCCTTATTTGTCCGCAGTGGGAAAAAATGGGCGCTTACCGAGCTGGGACGGGTCACCTATCGTTATGCCGAGGATATTTTCCGGCTGGGGGACGAACTCAGAACTGTGCTCAAAGGCCACCATGGTGTGCAGTGGCAGACATTTACCGTCGGGGTCACCGACGTGTTACCCAAAGCTTTTATTTACGAGATGTTGCGGCCGGTATTTACCTTGCCAGAACAACTGCGGCTGATTTGTGTTGAAGGTGATCAAAACCAATTGCTGGCTGATCTGGCGTTGAACAAGCTGGATTTGGTGTTAAGCGATCAGCCATTGTCCCCATCCAGCCCACTGAAAGCGTACAGCCATCAGATTGTTGAGTCTGGCACCAGTTTTTTTGCCAGCCCGTCGTTGTCGGCAGTTCTAAAGCGCACCAGCTTTCCGGCTTGTTTACACATGCAGCCACTGTTGCTGCAAAGTAAAAGGTCGATCATCCGGCAACGGCTGGACGCTTGGTTCGCCCAGCATGCTGTGAGTGGTCAAATAGTGGCGGAATTTGATGACAGTGCTCTGATGAAGGCTTTTGGTCAGCAGGGTTTAGGTATTTTTTCCGCGCCTAGCCTGATCGAGGCGAAAATTTGTCGGCAGTATGAAGTGGAAGTAGTAGGGCGGACTGATCAGGTGAAAGAAGTTTTTTATGCGATTTCGCCGGAGCGTAAGCTGACGCATCCGGCGGTGTTGCAATTAGTGCAGGCGCTGGCTCAGAGCGGGAACTGAACGAGTGCCGGTTAATGAGCAAATCGACCCAGCTGTTGCTGAGTTTCCGCGGTCGCTTTTAATAGGGTCTGACCAGCGGTTTCAATCGATGACATCTGCTGATAAGCATCTGTAGTGCCCTGCTCTATGGCACTTAAATGCTGGTGAGTTTGCTGATAGCTGCGTTCTAAATCTAACACAGAACCGGTGATCTGTTGGACACCCTGCTTGGCTTGCGCCAGTTGCTGTTGCAACTGGGCGAATTCGCTGGCGGTGCTACCAATCGACTGCTGGGCCTGACCTGCTTGCTCATTCAATCGTTCAGATTCTGCCCGGGTGTCGCGAACGAGGCGTTCCATATCGTTGAGGAAACCAGAAATCTGCCGCGTTGCCTCATTCACCTTGGCCGCCAAGGTGCGGACTTCGTCTGCAACTACAGCAAAACCTCGTCCTGCATCGCCGGCACGTGCTGCTTCGATGGCCGCATTCAGTGCTAGCAGATTGGTTTGGTCGGAGAATGTTTCTACCATTTGCAGTATTTGCCGCACATTTTCCGAATTCTTTTGTAGGCCTTCGACAGTGGCTCCAAAGGTTTCCAGTAGTTGTACTATGCCGGATAACTGCGTCGAAATGGCGGTCATGCCGTTGCTGGCGTCTGCCGCTTTGGTCACTGTGGTCTGCGCGACCTGATTCATTTGATCGCCAGTGCTGACAATCGCTGCCAGCTGATCCAACACATGGTCACTATCACTGCGGATTTGTTCGCTACGTTGTTCTGTCGCCAGCAGATGGCTGCGGGTCGTTTTTACGGCACCGCTGACTTGCTCGTTGATCTGGTGGGTATGTTGGGCCTGATGATGCAATTTGGTGAGCAACTGTGCCAATTGGCTGACAAATTGGTTGTATTCCTCGGACAGCGTTCTGAACTCATCATAGGTAAACGCGGGCAGACGGTGATTTAAATCTGTGCCGTTCTGATTGGCTTTTTGCAGTGCCTGTACCAGCGCCTGCACAGGTCGCACAATCAGATAAATCAAATAGCCGATGGTGAACAGGAATGCGCCGGTACCCAGTAACAACGTGGTCCACCAGGCACTGCTGGCACTGCCGGTATCCGGATATGCGAAATACAGCGCCAACCAGAAAATGATGGTCAGGAACCCTATGTTACCGATGATTTTTTTGCTGAGACTATCAAAAAAGGTGCGCTCTACTGTGGTATACAGACTTGAAAACCAACCCATGCCAGACTCCCGCTAACTGATTGTGACTGTTGCAGAATTTACCATAGCAAAGTTTCAGCAGTTTGCGGTAAATCAGGCTTCGCTATGATTGGCCATATTTTTGCGACAAAAAAGGCTGCACAGAGGCAGCCTTGTCTGGTCAATACGAGGATCAGAGACGTTCCAGTACCGCCTGAGTGAAATCTGTGGTGCCGTGCGTGCCACCCAGGTCTCGGGTCGTGCGGTCGCCGGTGGCGATAACATCGGTGACGGCAGCCAGGATCTGTTGCGCTTTGTCCTTCATGCCCAGATATTCCAGCATTTGGATTGACGCCAGGATCACCGAGCTTGGATTCGCCAGATTCTTCCCGGCGATGTCCGGCGCGCTGCCGTGTACCGCTTCAAAAATAGCGCAGTCTTTACCGATGTTTGCTCCAGGCGCCATACCCAGACCGCCAACCAGACCCGCGCACAGATCGGACAGGATGTCGCCAAACAAGTTGGTGGTAACGATGACGTCAAATTGTTGTGGGTTCATCACCAGCTGCATACAGGCATTGTCCACGATCATTTCAACGGTTTGAATGTCCGGGTAACGTGCGGCGACTTCACGCGCTGTTTTCAGGAACAAGCCAGAAGTTGATTTCAGAATATTGGCTTTGTGCACAATAGTGACTTTTTTGCGCTGTTCGCGTCGGGCCAGTTCAAAGGCAAATTCGACGATACGTGCAGAACCTTCGCGGGTCACAATACTCATCGCTTCAGCCAGTTCGCCGTCGTTTTTCACCACCTGACCGGCACCTGAGTACATGCCTTCAGTATTTTCACGTACCGTGATGATATCGATATTGTCATAACGGGCTTTGGTGCCTTTAAAGGAAATGACCGGGCGTACGTTTGAATACAGATTGAATTTTTTGCGCAGCGTCACGTTGATAGAAGTGAAGCCTTCGCCAACCGGCGTCGTCAGCGGGCCTTTTAACGTGATTTTATTGCGGGCAATCGCATCAAGCGTGGCTTGCGGCAACAGTTCACCGGTTTTTTCCAGCGCAGTCAGGCCGGCATCAACATATTCGTACTGAAAGTTACAACCAACTTTGTCCAAAATAGCCGTCGCTGCATCAACGATGCTTGGACCAATGCCATCGCCTTTGATGACTGTAATAATTTGTGCGCTCATAAGAAACCTTCGTGGTGGAATTGGCTAAAACAGAATGCCGGAGTCGCGGGCTCTTTTGAGCCTCTGGTCTGAGGTCTGGACTCCAACGGAAACTGCCGGACTATAGCAGTTTTCGTCATTCGTTACCAGAATGGCGTGGTGGTGGCACTATAAGTGTTGGAAATAGTGGATATAGCCAAAAATGATGAAAGAAAACTACATTTTGGGTTGGAGTGGCCAAAAAGCCTGGCAGTGTTGCTGGAGCTGTTCCAGCCATTGAGACAAAGATATTGCTGGTAAATCAAGAGCATGCCGGCTGTTTTTATACAGAGCTTCCAATGTGTCTGGCTGCGTGGCAGCACCCCAGAAATACAATTCGGTCAAGACCCAGCCAAATTGCAACAGCAGCTGCGCCGCTTGTTGCTGGCTATAGTCAGCTTGTATTCCCGGCGTCGTGCGAAAATTCAATACGGCATCTTGCCATAACATTTTTGCGCCGGTCGCAGCCAGCAACTGCGCGGTTTGCCGCAAGCTTTCCGCATCCTGCCAGATGAAGGTTCGGCATTCGCTGACGATAGAGGTGTTGTTTCGACCAGGCCGGTGTAATGGCAAATGCCGTAAAACTTCGTGTTGCTGCAATTGCAGATTAAAACAACCGGCGATCAGCTTTGCCTGATTTGGCGTTAAATCAACGCGTCTGGTCTGTGCCGCCAGTAACTGTAGCGCCTGACTGAAGACCGCGTCGAGTTGCTGAAACCATTGCTGCCAGGGTTGTGCACAGAGCTCTGTTTGTTGTGCCAGCCAGGATTGCCGTAGCAGTAACGGCAGTTGCTCAGTGCCAATTAGAGCCAAAGCGTGGCGCAAATCTTTGACCTGAGTATGCTGTCGGCTGAGTTCTGACGCGGCGTTACAAAGCAACTGGCAAAATGCCGGATGGTCTTGTAAAAAACTGACCTGTCGGCTTACTGACCAGTCCGGATTGAGTTGTTGGATCAACGCGAGGGACATCGGCTCTGGATCTGCGGTTTCCAGCAGGTCTTTGGCCTGGCGCACTAATAGACTTAACCAGCTTTGGTCTTTGCACACCCGTGGTGGCAATAAATGCATGCCCGAACCGGCTAGTGCAATGGGTTCGGCGCTTAAGCTTTTTAGGTTTAAATCAAATAGATAGCCACGAAGTTGCGGCTCTGCTTCGGTAATAAATGCTACTGCGCCGATACTGTCACTGCAAAAACGACCCAGTTGGTACAACTGGGCGCCGCTGAGGCTAAGGATCTGTAGCAAGCTCAACCCAATCCCTTCCGACTGTCGCCATAGTTGCCGAAACACGGTTTCAAAGCCCACTTTCCCTGCGGTGGTGGTCTGGCAAAGTGGCAGCGTCAGTTGATAAGCCAGCAGCAATACCGCCGCCAGTGGGTCCTGTTGCCAGATCGGTGCTTGTTGGCGTAGACGGCAGCAACTGGCAAAGAGCTGCAGCCAAATGGCAGGTAAATGCGCCTGATGACTGCGTAAAGTGATCAACCAAGGATCTTTAAGCTGTATTGGGTCTTCGTCAACTTGACTGAGCATCTCAGACTTGAGGCCGCAAAGTCCGGCAAAGCTGGCACTGAGCACATGCTCTTGCAGTGATAAAGGCCAGCGACTGTGACTAGCGATCACCAGAATCACCACCGCCTGTTTCAATGCCAGATTCGCCAGCGCTGAGTGGTTAGCGGATGCCAATGCCAGCTGAGCCTGCATCAACACCGGTTGTTGCTGGTAAAGCTGACAGAATTTTGGCGCTATCTGGTCGCAAGCCAGTTGCAAACGTTCAGCAGCTGCTAAATTCGTTGCCTGCGGATACAACCGATCCAGGTACTGGTACAGGCTATGTAGCTGTGCTACTGCGTTGCTCATCGTGATCAGGGCCTGCCTGGCTGCATCTGCAGAAATTGCTGCTGCGCCGCGTCACCCACGGCAATCAATTGCCGGTTACGGTATAACAAAGCTGTACACTCTACTTTGGTGGTGATGCCATCAGAAATGTCACGCTGTGTGCGGTAAAACACCAGCTGGTATAAATCTGCAGTGCTTTGGTATGCTTCAGTGATATCGGGCCCACCCAGTTTGTGTTGAACCTGATCTTGTTGTACCGCAGTGGTTAAGTCTAAGTTACTGATAAACTTTCGGTTATATGCTTCACGATCGGTCCAGACCATATCGGCGGGGTCATCCTGATAGCAGTTCAGTGCAAGCCATGTGGCCAGCGGATAGATTGCCAACAGCGCGGCTGCAAGCAGGGCAATTTTAATGTGTTTTTTCATTGCAGCTCCGTCGCTTTGGGGCAGCAAACGTTGAACCAGAATCATATAACCCGACAATGCATTGTTCTCAGGTCATCACTTATACAATAAATCTGCCAATTCTATGAATTGGCGCGAATTTGTCACTATACCTTGCTAAAACAACTCCGGCGCATCGAAGCGCCGGAGAGTGAGTTCAGTCAGACGGATGCCTGGTTAGCGGCTGATTTGGTAGCAAGGCACGTATTTACTACCTGGCAATTTCATCCGGCCCTGAGCGACAAAAGCTTCTAGCAACGTATCCATTAACTCCATCAATGCAGGTTCACCGGACAAGATAAAGGGACCTTGTTGTGCAATCGCTTTGATCCCTTCATCTTTGACGTTGCCTGCGACAATCCCGGAAAACGCCCGGCGCAAATTGGCGGCAAGACGTGCTTTATCCTGATTCAGGTGCAAATCGAGACTGGCCATATTCTGATGGGTTGGCGCAAACGGATGCTGGAAATCGTCGTCGATTTGCAAGGTCCAGTTAAAATGATAAGCATCACCGGCTGATTTCCGGTATTGCCGGACTGCCTGGCAGCCTTGCTTCAGTTTTTGCGCAACAGCTGCTGGATCGTCGATAATCACTTCAAACAAATTGAGCGCATCTTTGCCGAGAGTCTTTTCGATAAAGCTGGTTAACTCAGTGAAATAGGCTGCACTTTGTTTCGGTCCGGTTAGGATCACCGGTAAGACCTGCTGGCGGTTATCTTCATGCAACATAATTCCGAGCAGATATAACAACTCTTCGGCTGTGCCTGCGCCACCAGGGAAAATGATGATGCCGTGTGCGCTGCGCACGAATGCTTCAAGGCGTTTTTCGATATCTGGCAGGATCACCAGTTCATTGACAATTGGATTTGGCGGTTCGGCAGCAATAATGCTGGGCTCAGTCAGGCCCAGATAACGGCCGCTGCTGATCCGTTGCTTGGCATGACCAATAGTGGCGCCTTTCATCGGGCCTTTCATCGCCCCCGGGCCACAGCCGGTACAGATATCCAGACCGCGCAATCCGAGCTGATAGCCCACTTCTTTAGTGTACTTGTATTCGGTTTCGTTGATTGAATGACCACCCCAACATACGATCATATTGGGCGTAGCACCGGGTGCAATCACTTGGGCGTTGCGTAAAATATCAAACACGGTATGGGTAATATGTTCGCTGTTATGTAGATCGAGCTGTTTTGTGTCTGCACCTAACCGGGTGTGATAAAACAGGATGTCCCGCAACACCGCAAACAGATGCTCGTGAATGCCTTTAATCAGTTCACCATCAACAAAAGCACTCAGCGGCGGATTAAACAGTTCAATTTTGATACCGCGTTCGCGCGCCACCAAATTCACGGCAAAATCTTTATACTGGTCATAGATCTCTGCCGAGCTGTCGGTATGACTGCCAACGTTTAGTACGGCCAGGCAACAATTGCGGAATAATCTGAAGGTTTCACTGTGTGCATGTTGCTTCAGCTGATCGACTTCCAGCTGCGACAACAAATCCATCGCGCCTAACGGGTTTAACTGTACATGCATCGGTTGCTCCTTGAACAGCAGCGGGGACAGCAGCGCAGTGGATCAGGACTTCAGAATGACCTGATCCCGGCCTTGCCGCTTGGCTTCGTACAGCGCTTCGTCTGCGCGATCAAAAGCTTCCCGGCCTTCGTCTGTAGGTTTAAGTTGTGTCGCCCCAAAAGAAATGGAAATAGGGACGTTGGTGTCTTTAAATTTAAACGGGATCCGTTTGATTTTCTCCCGCAGAATGTTCAGCGGGGTTTCCAGTTGTTCCAGCGGGGTTTCCGGGAACAACAAAATAAACTCTTCGCCACCATAGCGGGCGATGAAATCGGCTTCACGCATGCTTTGTTTCAGCGCACGGGCAATGACTTTCAGTGTTTTGTCGCCGGCACTATGGCCATAGCTGTCGTTAATGTTTTTAAAGTGATCAACATCTGCCAGCACAATAGACAGTGGCGTGTTGTAGCGCCGACTGCGTTTAAGTTCGAGTTCGTAGCGCTCGTCAAACGCGGCGCGGTTAGGTAATTCAGTCAGTGCATCCTGCAAACTCCGGAATTTCTGTTCCGCCAGACGTTTTTTGAATTGCTTGGCTTCTTCTTCCAGTTCTTTCAGGCGAGCATCCATTTCTTTGACTGATGACAACAGGATCTCACGTTCTTGTTTTTCCAGCGCTTCTTTGTCTTTTAACGACATGCTTAGTGTATTGAGCTTGTCGGTCACTAGTCGTTGCAGCTGTTCCAGCGATGTTGCAGATTTTGTCTCATGGCTAAGCACCGAAATCTGCTGTTCAATCTGCTGATTCAGCAACGCCATTTTGTCGCGGATGTTATTGGTCGATTTCAGCGACGAAACCAGTGAATTTTGTACGCTGGTCAACGCATCATTCAGTTTCAGCAGGAAATGCTGCGCAGATTGCCGCTCTTCGTTAATGCTGGAGATAATAATTTCAATAGTGCGTAAGCAAGCTTCCAGCAATTTTTCGATACTGAGCTCACCCAACAAGCTCTGCCGGATAGCATCAATGGCTTTGGCATGAGCGCCTTCAAAAGCTAGTTCACTGAGTAAATTGGTCAGCTCAACTGAGATTTGCCGGCAGATCCGCTCGTATCTGCTGTTGTCAGAGATGTCCTCCAGCTCCATGCTTTGTTTGGCATTCAGCGCCAGCTGATAGAGCTCAGTCAGATGCGTCAAATGAGGCATGTAGGCATGGATGGTCGGCGCAGGTTCTTCGACCCGGCTCAGTAAGTCCCGCAGGTCGCGCCGCAATTGGTTTGGTAAACCGCGTTGTTTTTGCAACAGTTTTCCAGCTTCACTGATGGTCAGTTGCGCCTTTTTAACTTCTTGTTGTTGCTTAGTGTCTAACGTTTTCAGATGCTCAGAGGTCGCGTCGATTTGTGGCAACAACTTTTCCAGGTCAGTACCATTGCTAAGTTGCTGCCGTAAACGGGCTAGCCGGTTGTCGAGTTCGACATCGATGCCTTTACAGACCAGTGACAAACGGGCGACGAACTGCGTCAGAATTGTGAACTGGCTTTCGTAGGTGTCTTCCAGCTGTTTGCGGGCTTTCACGGCAGTAGCAAGTTGTTGCTTGAGAGATTGTTCGGAATCCACGACTCAGATGTTCCCGTCAGTAGCGGCAATGAAGACTGACCTAAGTATATCGTTAAAGCGGAAAAAGCACAGTCAAAAAATCGGCTGAATGCTGGGGCTGTTTTGTAGGTTTTTCTACAGATTCAATATCTTGTCTTATTAATGTTGATTGTGGTCAATCGCTGTGGGTTTTCTTTCGAAACGAAACATATGAATGTTGCAAAAATAAATAAAGCCGGGGCTTTTGCAGCCTCCGGCTTTATTTATTTCGCCAGCAGCGGGGCTGGCCGAATTATTTTTTTGTCAGGTAGTAGGGTAACCAGCTTTGCTCTTCAGCATCGGTAAGCATGTTCATAACAACTTTCCTATTTCAGCATTAAATCAGCATTCGGGTTGGGTTGATGTGTCTGGCACCAACGAAGAATATTTAAACATATTTCGATTCGAAAGTAAAAGTTATTTCGTACTATTACATGATGGGTTACATGAATTTTGGCAGCGAAATTTGCCAGCTTTAACGCAAAGCGCTGGTTTCCTGGCTTGGATTTGCATAGGCTTGGATAAAAATCAGGAGTTTGTATGCGTTATTTAGCTTTGTTGTGTGCAGTTCTACCACTATGGGCTTCGGCCGCAGTGGACTATCAGATCAAAATCACTGATCCCGATCAGCATTTAGCTGATATCCAGATCAAAATGACCGCGGAACAGGCGGGGGCTTTTTCGCTGAAACTACCGGCCTGGCGCAGTGGGAAATATCAGATCCTCGATTTAGCAAATGGCGTCAGACGTTTTGAAGCGCGTTTAGCCAACGGGCAAGCGGTGCCGGTTGAAAAAACTGAGAAAAGCACTTGGCAATTACAGTTGCCGGCCGCCGGCGATATCGTGGTCAGTTACCAGCTGTATGCCAACGAATTGAACCAGCGTACCCGGCATATTGACGATACTCATGCCTACATCAATGCGTCTGCATTTCTGATGTATCACGATGCACAGCGTAAAGATCCGGTGACCGTCAGTTTACAAGTGCCACAAGGCTGGCGCAGTACTTCTGGCATGACCCGTACCGGCGATCACAGTTTTAAAGCCGCCGATTATGATGTATTGGCCGATTCGCCGATTGAAACCGGTATCCATCAGAGTTTCACTTTTAAAGCCGACGGCCGTGATTACGAAGTTGTATTTTGGGGGCAGGGTAATTTTGACGCCGCACAAACGGTGAAGGACCTCGAAAAAATAGTGTTGCAGGCCGGCAGTATCTGGCAAGGGTATCCGTATCAGAATTATCTGTTTATCGTGCATGCCGCCAGCGGTGCACGTGGCGCAACGGAACATCTGAATTCGACCGTGATCCAACGTGACCGGTTTAGCTTTCGCAAACGTGAACATTATCTGGAGTTTTTGTCGACCGCAGCCCATGAACTGGTGCACACCTGGAATGTGAAAGCTTACCGGCCTGCAGAGTTAGTGCCTTATGATTATTTGCAGCCAAATTACAGCAAACTGTTATGGATTTCTGAAGGCTCTACCAGTTATTTCCAGAACCAGTTATTACTGCGGGCGGGGCTGATGACACCGCAAGAGTTCTATACCGACTTAGCCAAACGTTTAAAACGTTTTGAACGGACACCTGGTCGGGAGATCCAGTCGGTGGCGCAAAGTAGTTTTGATAATTGGATTAGCCTCGGTGGTGATCATGCTGACAACTTTAGCGTGAACATTTATAGCGAAGGTTATCTGGTGAGTTGGATGCTGGATCATTTTCTGATGAATAACAGTGGCTTAAAATCTAATTACCGAACGTTGCACAATGAGTTGTACCAGCGCTTTGGCAAAACCACGGCGTTTACCGCGGCCGATGTACAGAAAATCGCCGAGGATTTGACTGGGAAATCGTTGGCTGACTTCTGGTTAGATCAAGTTGAAACGCCACTGGAGCTGGATGCAGAAACGTTACTGACAGCTGCCGGATTACAGCTGGTGAAACCTAAACCGACGGAGCCTTTTACCGGGCTGACCGTACAGGCTGATAAAACTGGCGCAGAGATCAGCAAAGTTGAGCGCGATTCTCCAGCCTGGCTGGCAGATTTTTCCGTCGGCGATCAAATCATCGCGCTGGATGGCCTGCAGTTGCAAACCGAGCTTGCTGAGCGGTTAAAAGATTTTCCGGCGGATACCGCTATCAAAGTGACACTGTTTCGTGATGGGCGTTTGCTGGAGCGACAGTTGACGCCGAAAACACAGCCTGCCGGTAGCTGGCAGATTGTGCCGGTTGCCAAGCCGACCCGGCAGCAGAAGGCGTACTATCGGGCCTGGTTGGGCGTAGATCTGCCTTCTGCGAAATAACTCCACAGGTTCTCAATGAAAAAGCCCGCAGTGCGGGCTTTTTTGATCCGAGTTATTGGCGGGTCAGACGAATATTTGGCGGTGTATAAGGTACGTTAGAGCGCAATGGATTGATGTCCAGACCGCCCCGGCGGGTGTAACAGGCGTAGACTGCAAGAAACTCTGGCTGGGCCAGCCGCCAGATATCGGTATAGATCCGCTCGACACACTGTTCATGGAATTCATTGTGTTGGCGGAAACTGATCAGATAGCGCAATAAACTCTCGTGTGACAAACCTTTGCCTTTGTAATGGATAAATACACTGGCCCAGTCTGGCTGCGAGGTGATCAGGCAATTTGATTTCAACAGATGCGAATGCAATTTTTCTTCAACTTGCTCGGCGTTGTCAGTCAGTTGCAGCAAGGTGCCATCATATTGATATTGGTCGATATCGATGTCCAAATCATCGATACAACGACCCGGGATCCAGGTCGGCTGAAATGCCACCAGCTCGTTAACATGATGGATGGTCACTTCTACCGTTTTGCCGGCACAGAGCGACAAATCCTGCTGCAGAGTTTGATAGACCTGGCTGATATCGCGAAATCGGCTTTGGTTGAAACTGTTCAGGTACAGTTTAAAAGATTTGGATTCGATCAGATTTGCCGAGTCGAAAGGGACCACGACGGTCAGCAGCGCCACCATGGGTTTGCTTTTGCTGTTGAGCCAGGATAGCTCATAGCCGTGCCAGATATCGTGGCCGACAAACGGCAGTGCGCTGTCAGCGGCAAGGCCAATCGCATCGCGCGCCAGCTGGCGTGGCACAGGTTGTAACAGACTGGCGTCATATTGGTCGGCATAGGCGGTTACTTTACCAAGGCTCAGATGAGCAAGGGCTGCTTCAGTTTGTTTTGTCATGGCTTATCCGAAAAGCATAAAATGGTGAACGGGATAAAATTCCCAGTTTATCACAGGAAGCAAATATCGATGTCTGAGTTACAACTGCAACTACTGCAACTGGCACAACAAGCCCGGTTGAAAGCGGAACAACAAGGCGACCATTGGCGCGCGTTTGCCGATCCAGCCGAAGTTTCACCGGCGCAATATGGTGAGCCAAGCGAAGATCAAGTTGGTTGGTGGCCTGTAGCGCAGAATGATCCGCTCGATTTTACCGGATTAGAACAAGGTCTGGGCTTGACCCTGCATCCTTCTGTGAAAGACTTTTACGCAACTTTATGGGGGGCAGATCTGCCGGTCAGTCATCCCCGTGGTCCAGCCAGCTTGTTGTTATTATGGCATCCGGGCGATTTTATCCGTTTGCAGCAAAATCTGATTGCGCATGTCCTGATGAAACGACGGCTGAAACAACGTGAAACGCTGTTTTTTGCCGTGACCGATGAAGAGGATTCGATGTTGTCGGTGTTAAATAGCACCGGCGAAGTGTATCTGGAGCAGACCGGGCAGGAAGTTAAACAGTTGCTGGCGCCAGATTTACTCAGTTTTCTACGTCAGTTGAGCCCGGGCTGATTTGGTTTTGACAGAAAAATCAGCCCTGACATTGCCAGGCAATATTACTGACCAGCTGGCAGCTATCACAACGGAAATCGAACAAATCATGCCAGGGCTCGTCCTGTAACCACGGCCCGCCACAGCCCGGACAGCAACGGCTGGTTTCAAGGCTACAGTCCGCACTAACTCCACGATACAAGGCGTAATACACCGGTTTTCCGGTGTGGGCTCTGAGTCTTTTTGCAAATTGCCGGCCCTGCACATTGACTGTGCTGCGAAAACTCTGCAGGGCACGTTCAGCCGGTTTTAGCAGCACACTGTGCTGCTGCATCTGGATTTCGTCCAACGCCTGATACTGCAACTGCCAGCGGATTAAATCTTCAAAGCCGGTTTGCATGCCCAGCAGGTAAAGCGGCACTGGGGCAAAATGTTCCGCGCAATACAGGACTGAATTCATCTGGGCAAAACGGCAGTACAGGATATAACTGTCTGGCTGCTCGCAAGGGTCGGTGTGATTGGACATCAAATCAATCCCCATGATCAGTACTTTGGGGTATGACAGCCCAGCCTGCTGCAGTGCTTGCAGCGCCTTGTGGCCCGATTGGCTATGATATGCGGCTTGCAACGCATTTTTTTCTGGTAACACCACCCGGCTGACGAACTGTTCCTGCTGGAATGCTGTGGGAAACTCGCGGCCGAGGATTTGGCCCTGAAAAATCAACGCTTCCAAATACACACGGATCGCAGTTTCCGCAGCTGCATAGCTGGTATCGCCAATGATCCGGAACTGAAGTTCGGCGCTGTACATCAGGATTTTTCCTGCAGCAACGTCAGAATAAGGTCCAATTTCGCTTCAATCCGCGCCAAATCCTGTCTGATGGCTGTGTCATTGGCGTTATCTTTGCCGTCAGCGCTCGATTTAGTTACGGCACCGGGTTCTTCTGAAGATTTTGTCAGCGGGCTGCCCTGAGCGCGCCAGCTCTGGTAAGCGCTGAATAGCTCTGCCGGGTTTATGCCGCCGCCTAGCCGGGCCCGCACCAGTGCAAGACTTGGCGACTTACCTTCCTGTTGTAGTTGAGTGGCAATAACACCAATCCGGTTTTGTAATGTGCTCATCAGAATCGTTACATTGGCTAAATATTGGTTTAATTTACCACTTTAATTGTGCTGAGTGCGAGTGTGGTGGTTTAACTATCTGAATTTAAATGATTAAATAGTTGGCATTAGGATTGCTGAGCGAGTTTATCAATTCAGTCAGCGAATTGTTTTTTCAGAACTAAGGAAAATATATGCATGCATTTTTTAAATTAATCACCGCAGTTGCAGTGATCAGCAGTTTGTCAGGGTGTGTTGTGGCTGTCGGTAATGATGATTTTGATGATGACGATGATGGCAACAACTGGCGCAAGACTCAGCAGTACAACCAGAATTATGTCAGCGGGCTCAAAACGGGTACTGAGATTGGCGCCGTCCGGCAGAACCTCGGCACTCCGGCTTTCAGTGAGTCTTTTAATAAACAGGGCGAGACGGTCGAAGTACTGTTTTATCGCACCCATCACAGCCACAGTGATGGCGTGACCAGTAAAGATGAATGCACCGCGTTGATTTTCAAACGGGGTTTATTAGTTGGCTGGGGTGACAAGGCCTATCAAAACCTCTGAACAAGCTGGCCATGAGAAAGCGCCGGGTGCAGAGCCCGGCGTTTTTTTGTCGACACCTGATCGAGGCACAAACTTGCAGTTCCGATTCGCCCTGCTATCGTCAGTGGAACTATAAAAAAGGGGCGTGGTATGAACCAGTCAACAACGCTGGATTTTTCCAAATGTCGCATTGAGCAACTCAATGCCGAACAACTCAGACAAGCCAATTCTATTCTGTATAGCGCCTACCACGACGATCCCTTATTTATGCAGATTTTTCAGGCAGAAAAACCGGATTTTGAAGCCAGATTACGGGCCGCGATCAGAGAAGAAATTGCCACATTCTGGGATAAACAACAGCCGGTTTTGGGCTTGTTTTGTGATGAGCAATTGCTGGGGGTGGCTTGCCTGACTGAGCCAGATGCCGGATTTCAGGGCGAGCGCCTCTGGCATTGGCGGCTGAAAATGTTGCTGACGGCAGGATATTTATCCAGCAAACAAATGCTCGACAAAGAACGCAAAGTACACGATGCAATGCCTGCATCTTCCTACCATATGCTGGCGTTTATCGCCCGAAACCCGGCTTACCATCACCCAGAGGCCATGGGGCATTTTTTAAAAGCAATTGATCATTGGGTTGACCAGCATCCGGGGTCAGAAGGCGTCGGCGTTTTTGTCACGCTGGACAAATACCTGCAGTTTTTCCATCAGGACCAATATCAGGTCGTCGGTCAACTTGACTTCCAGCAGGTCAGCGGTAAATTGCTGTTCAGAAAGCGGCAACTACTGCAGGAGTCTTGATGTCAGTGCCCGAATTTCAGCGTTTCAGTGAGTTTTATCCATACTATCTTGGCGAGCACCAACACCCGCTGTGCCGTGCGCTGCATTATTGTGGCAGCACATTGGTGTTGGTTATTTTAGGTTATGCATTGTGGACAGCCCAATGGGCGTTATTGTGGTGGTTACCACTGGCTGGATATGGCTTTGCCTGGGTGGGGCATTTTTTTGTCGAACACAACAAGCCTGCGACTTTCAAATACCCGTTTTACAGCCTGCTGGGTGACTGGGTCATGTATGCTGAGTTTATGACCGGCAGATTGGCAGCGCGTTTGACCGCATCAGACCCGAAAGGGCGGTAGTTTAAAGTCCGCCAGGCGAAGGCCTTTCATCCACAGTTCTGCCTGGTAGCGGCTTTCACCATCTCCACTGAAATCAATCAGATATAAAGTCCGTAAACCAGATCTCTGGCTTATCTTGACCCAGCGGTGACCGTCACGTGCACAATCGAGAAACTGTACTTGCTGTTGCTGGCACAGTTGCCGCGCTAACGCAGTAGCGCGTTCGTCTTGCCGGCGTTGTAGTAAAAACAGATAAGCGACCAGCATCAGCGCCAGTAAAACCGCAATTGAACTCATAAAGGTTCCTCCCTGCGACGATCATGTGGCTGCTCATCAGTAAAAGCAAGCACTGTGCTAAAATCCGCAGCCTTTCTTCCGGGGAGCTTCCGATGAAGTATCAACAGACCCAAGCGATATTACAGGCCATTGAGGCTGAATTACGACGCCTGCAGCTGTGGACTGAGCTGCCGCCCAGCGCTGCAGCGCTTGCCAGCCAGGCGCCATTTTGTTGCGATACGATGCCACTGCAACACTGGCTGCAATATGTTTTGCTGCCAAGAATTCAGGCACTGATTGATGCGCGACTGCCGTTGCCGACACAAATCAGTATTTGCCCGATCGCCGAAGAAGCCTTTGCCGATTTGAGCGCAACAGCATGGCCGCTGATTAACCGCATCGCCGATTTGGATGAGTTGTTAAGTGGCCGGCGGGAGCAAAAAATTGCAAGAGTCTGAAGTTAAACCACCGCTGGAGATCTTGTATCAGGATCAATGGCTGGTTGCGGTCAATAAACCTGCCGGTATGCTGGTGCATCGGTCTTTTCTCGACAAACATGAAACCGAGTTCGTCATGTTGCGGCTGCGTGACCAGATTGGTCAGCATGTGTTTCCACTACACCGCTTAGACCGACCAACTTCAGGCGTATTGTTATTTGGCTTGTCTAGTGAGATCGCCCGAGTCATGGGAGAACAACAGCATCTGTGGCAAAAGACTTATCTGGCTGTGGTGCGTGGACATCTGAAAGAGGCGCTGCTGCTCGATTATGCGCTAAAAGAGCAGCAGGATGCGATTGCTGATAAGTTCGCCCGTCAAGACAAAGCGGCGCAGTCGGCACAAACGGCAATTTGGCCTTTACAACATATCGAATTACCCTTTGCTGTCGGTCGTTATGCAACAGCGCGATACAGCTTACTCGCGTTGCAACCACTTACCGGACGTAAACATCAACTGCGCCGCCATTGTGAACATCTGTTTCATCCAATTATTGGCGACACGACTCATGGTGATGGCAAGCACAATCAGTTGTTCCGTCAACAGTTCAGCTGCGCTCGTTTACTTCTGCACGCCGCCCGGCTCAGTTTCAGCCATCCAGTCTCCGGTGAGACCATTTCGGTATCAGCGCCTTGGCGCGATTTTTCCGCATTATTGCGTCAAATTGGCTTCACATTCACCGAAGATGACTTCATTCACCAACTCCCCACATTGAACTATCAGGTGTTACCCCAACGGCAGGATTAGGCAAGAATTGGGATAATTACCTGATTGAGGCGCTATAAAATAAGCTTTAAACTGACACGGGGTCAGTTCAAACCGAATATCGCAAAATTTTGTTAATTGGACGCAGCCGCGCGCCTCGCCTGATGTTAAATAATGATAAATAAATGAAAAAATTAATATGAATCGATTTTTTTGTTTCATGCAGTCAGGCTGATAAAGATATGTATAAAAAGCGTTTAATTACATATATTTATGTAATTTTTGTCATATTTCCTCTCAATGAATAACGCCCCTGGGTATGGCAAATTTTTGCCTATTTTGTGAACGCATGTAATTTGAATGAAAATATTACGCATTTTTTCCATTTTTTTTGCATCTTTTCAGTTCCATTTATGGGTAATTTGTCGGTGTACAGCTGGAGTAAGTTCATGGTAATACTAGGTAAGGAACGGAAAGTTCCTAGATAACAACAAATTGGAGAATAAGAAATAATGAAATCCAACAATGGAACATGGCGCTTTAAGCGCTCGCTGGCTGCAGTCGCTGTCTCTGCAATTCTTGGCTTACCAGGTGCTGTCTACGCTGCAGATACATCTAACATTCTCGGAAGTGTAAAGGGTCTAAACAGTTCACAATCCTACAGTGTGAAAGTGAAAGATCCGAAAACCGGCTTCAGTCGCGAAGTATCACTGGATAATGCTGGTAACTTCCGTGTAAGCCAGTTACCAATTGGTGAATACCAAATTGAAGTTACGGCAAATGGCAAAGTTGTTGCTCAAGACAAAGTTCGCTTGTCTTTAGGTAGTAACTCAGTTGCATCATTTGCACTAAACCGGCCGAATGATGGTACTGAAGTTATTGAAGTCACTGGTGCGCGTATTCGTGCAGTTGACGTAACCAGCGTTGATTCAGGTCTGGTTGTTGGCGAGATGGAATTCGATAAAATGCCTGTTGCACGTAATATCACTGCAGTGTCATTACTGGCGCCGGGTGTTGTATTAGGTGACTCCAAGTTTGGTGCATCGGGTGGTATTGGTTTTGCTTCTTTTGGCGGTTCATCAATTTCGGAAAACGCCTGTTATATCAATGGTCTTGAAGTGACTAACACTCGTCAGGGTTTAGGTTGTGGCTCTGTACCATTTGAATTTTATAAAGAATTCCAGGTCAAGACTGGCGGTTACTCTGCTATGTACGGTCGTTCAACTGGTGGTGTGTTGAATGCTGTGACGAAGTCAGGCAGCAATGAATGGGAATTTGCATTTACGGCCAACTCTCAGCCTTCATCTTTACGTGCTGAAGGTAAAAAATCTTATGGTACAGGCAGTCGTTTAGGCCAGGTATTTCGTGATACCACAGATGATGAATTCAGCGAAAGCGATTTAACGCTGTCTGCTTCTGGCCCGCTGATCGAAGACAAGTTGTTTATCTACGCTATTGTGAACCCTCGTGATCGTAAATCAGAGTGGTCGGATACCAGTGGTCGTGTCCCATACGACGCTGACAATCGCTGGCGTACTCTGGAATCATCAGGTAGTGATAACCTGTTCTGGGGTAGCAAAATTGATTGGGATATCGTTGAAGGCCACCGTCTGAGTTTCTTCGCTTATTCTGACCGCACTGACTCGCAAGAAACCCGTTATGCCCGCAACCCGAATACTGGAATTATTGGCGCAAAACAGGGTGATTTTGTCAACGAGCGAGGTGGTGAAGCCGCTAGCTTGAGTTACGTTGGCAGCATTACAGATGATTTTACTGTCAATCTGATGTACGGCAAGATTAAAACACAATACGGGACAACTCCAACTGTGACCGATTGCCCATTCGTTACTGATGGTCGTCAGGTCGCAAAACCGATTGTTGGTTGTGGTGCCGGCGGTACATTAGGCGATGACTACGACGATAACAAACAAACTCGTGCCGATTTTGAGTGGGCTGCCGGTGATTTGTATGGTTCACATTTACTGAAATTCGGCTACGACAAACAAGATCGTCAGTCCAGAAAGACTACAGCTCCGGTTGGCGGCCACAGCTTCACATATTCAACTAAGCTGGCTGGCGATACCATTCAGGGTAACAACGGCCAACTGTGGGCAAACACCACAGGCAAGCCGGTTGATTTGGTTGAAGACCGTATCTTCGTAGGTGGTGGTTCATTTGGTAGTGAACTGACTGCTTGGTACATCGAAGACCAGTATCAACCGACAGAACAACTGACTTTAAACATCGGTGTTCGTCAGGATCACTTCATCAATACAGGTGCGACCGGCGTCGATTTCGTTGATTTGAAAACTGATGTTGCTCCACGGTTAGGTTTCAGCTACGACCCAACTGGATCTGGTGAGTCAAAAATATTTGGTACCTGGGGCCGTTATTATCTGCCTGTCCCTAACAACACCAACTACCGTGCTGCATCAGGTGTAGACGATACGACAACTTATTATTATTTCACTGGCTTTGATCCGAAAACAGGCGCTCCAACAGGCGCTACTCCGGTCAATGGCACTGTTGGAAATTCTCAGGTTGTGAACTCAACATCAACTGCAATGCCAAGTGTTGCTTTGTTCCAAGCACAAGAAGCTGAACCATTCTACAAAGAAGAGTGGGTACTGGGTTATGAAACCCAACTGACTGACGACTACTCAGCGTCAGTCCGCGGTACTTATCGATTTGTAGGTGCAGCACTGGATGACTTCTGTGGTCCAGTTGCGAATCAGCACTTCTGTACTCTGGTGAACCCTGGCAAACCTGGTAGCTGGTATTCTGACGCCGATGACGACAACGTACCGGATGCAGGTTCGTTAAAAACTTACACTGCTGCAGATATGGCGTTACCTGAAGCTGACAACGACTATGTGTCATTGCAAAGCCAATTAGCTTACCGCAACGAAGCGCTGCGTTGGGACTTCATTTACACTTGGTCGCGTAGTACTGGTAATTTTGAAGGTGCGGTGAAATCTGATATCAACCAGGCTGATGCTGGTATTACTCAGGACTTTGACTTCCCTGCATTGATGGATGGTGCTGATGGATATCAGGCCAACGACCGTCGTCATGTGTTTAAGTTCTTCGGTAGCTATGATGTTACTGACAAACTGACCTTGGGGATGAACTCGACTCTGAGCAGTGGTCGCCCACTGAGCATGTTTGGTCAAGGGTACCCAAGCAGCGATCCTAAACTGTATGGTAGCTACGGTGATACTTTCTATCTGGTTACAGGCTGTACCGATACCAACGGTAATGGCAAGTGTGATCCAGCGGAACGTATTTTCTCTAAAACGCCACGTGGTAGTGCGGGTCGTACGCCTTGGAACTTCAATGTCGATGTATCAGCGACTTATGACTTCACTGTTTCAGGTGTTGATTTAAGAGCCTCTGTAAACGTCTATAACATTCTTAATATTCAAGAAATTACGTCAAGTAATGAACATTATGAAGCCCGTCGTTCTGCAGGGACCTTTAACCCTTGGTACAATGCTGCATACACATGGCAAACACCACGTTATGTTCGTGTAGGTATTGAAGGTCGGTTCTAATTCTGTAAGTTAACCGGCAAAGCCCGCTGTCCCTCCCTCAGCGGGCTTTTTTTATGCCGGTTTAGTCGACGCGCTGTGCATGCAGAGACAGTTGCCGTCCTCTCATTGCCAGCTGTTTCTGGATACACCGCAGGCGGTATCGCAGGCAAAAAAAGCCCCGCATCTGCAGGGCTCTCGCGATCTAATTTATTAGTCGATACTACGCAGCAACGCATTAATGCCGACTTTGGCGCGGGTTTGCGCATCAACTTTTTTCACGATGATCGCGGCATACAGGCTATGCGTACCGTCTTTCGACGGAATAGAGCCTGGCACAACCACAGCGCCTGCAGGCACACGGCCGTAGGTGATTTCGCCGGTTTCGCGGTCAAAAATCCGGGTTGACTGGCTGATATAAACACCCATCGACAACACTGCACCTTCTTCGACAATCACACCTTCGACCACTTCAGAGCGTGCACCGATAAAGCAATTGTCTTCGATAATGGTTGGATTGGCCTGCAGCGGCTCCAACACGCCACCGATGCCAACGCCGCCGGATAAATGCACGTTTTTACCAATTTGGGCGCAAGAGCCAACGGTGGCCCAGGTGTCTACCATTGTGCCTTCACCGACATAAGCGCCGATGTTGACATAGGAGGGCATCAGTACGACGTTTTTAGCGATATAGCTACCTTTACGCACGGCGGCAGGTGGTACCACACGCACGCCTTCAGCAACAAACTGTTCATGGCTGTAGCTGGCATATTTCATTGGCACTTTGTCGAAAAAACGGTTTTCAGCACCATCCATCACCTGATTGTCGTTAATGCGAAACGACAACAGTACCGCTTTTTTCAGCCACTGATGGGTCACCCATTCACCGGCAATTTTTTCGGCGACACGGGCCTGACCGGAGTCGAGCAGGGCGATCGCATTCTGGACTGCCTGGCGGACTTCGTCGCTGACGGTAGATGGAGTGATCGACAAGCGGTCTTCAAATGCTTGTTCGATAATGCTTTTTAAATCAGACATGGTGGTTCTTCAGCCTTCTGTAACATCTGTGAGTTGTTCCACCAGCACCCGGCGCAAAATCGCCTGCTCGTCAGCAGATAACGCCTGGTCCTCGCGGGTTGAAATCATAAAAAAGTCTTCAGCACGTTCGCCGATAGTGGTGATTTTGGCAGCATGGATATTAATCTCGCACTGCGCAAACACCTGACCAATAGTGGCCAGCAAACCCGGCATATCGAGCGCTGCCAGTTCGAGCATCGTGCGTTGTTTATTTTTGCCGGGTAAAAACACCACCTTTGGCGGCACATGGAAAGCTTTGAGCTGCTTATTGACGCGCACTTTGGCGTTCAGCACCAGCTCGGGTTGGCCAATTGCCTGCTCCAGAGCCTTTTTAATACTCTGGATCCTGGAAGTGGACGTAACCGCATTGCCGTTTTGCTCCAGCACCACAAAGGTATCCATGGCGTAACCATCTTTGTTAGTCATGATCTGGGCATCAAAAATACTGACTTTTTTACTGTCGAGCGCCGCCACCATCCGGGCAAATAGTTTTGGTTGGTCCGCAGTATAAACAAAGACCTGCGTGCCGCCGCGCATCGCGGTCGGGCTGACCAGTACCATTGGCTTGCCGAAATCAGTGTGCGCAAGCAGGTTTTCACTATGCCAGGCAATCAGTTTCGGATTGTAACGGGCAAAATAATCGGCTTTGAATTTTGCCCACAGCGGTAACACTTTATCTTCGGTAATGCCTGTCTCTGCTAACAAGCGCAGCGCTTCAGTCTGGTGTTCGCGGATCTGATCACGCAGGTCCATCGGTTTTTCCAGACCACGCCGGAACGCTTTTTGTGTACCGAGATAAAGCTCACGCAATAACGAGCCTTTCCAGTCATTCCACAGATTATCGTTAGTGGCGCGGATATCGGCCAGTGTCAGGCAATACAGGTAATTCAATCGGGTTTCGTCGCGAACTTTGTCGGCAAATTCGGCGATCACGGCCGGATCGTGAATATCACGGCGCTGCGCCGTTACCGACATCAGCAGATGTTGTTCCACCAGCCAGACAATCAGTTTGGTATCAAATTCACTGAGTTTATGCATTTTGCCAAACTCGCGGGCATCGATAGCGCCGAGTTCAGAATGGTCACCGCCACGGCCTTTGGCGATATCGTGGAAGATCCCGGCCAAATACAGCAGTTCCGGTTTTTCCAGCCGTTTGACAATATCGGTGCACAGCGGGAATTCGTTAGCAAACTCCGGCTCGGTGTAGCGATGCAGGTTTTTCAGTAGGCGGTGAGTATGTTCATCGACGGTGTAAGCATGAAACAAATCAAACTGCATCTGGCCAACAATGTTACGCCAGGCCGGTAAATAAGCGGCCAGGATGCCGTGGCGGTGCATCAAAGTGATAGCGCGGTCCATACCTTGCGGATGGCGGATGATCGCCATAAATAAATCGCGGCAGCCCTGATAGTCCTGCAGATCGCCCATCAGACGACGGCGCACCTGACGCAGCAGGCGCAACGTTTCGGAATGAATGCCCTGGATTTGCGGTTGTTCAGCAATGTGCCAGAACAACTTCAGAATATTCTCGCGCCGGGCAAATACAGCTTTGTCAGAAGCAAAAATTAAATGACCATGTTGCTCAAACACATCATCCAGCTTTTGCGCTTTGAATTTACTGTGGCTTTTTAGGATGTTGCCTTCAAAATGCTGCAACAGCATTTCGTTCAGTTCGCTGACTCGCTGCACGGTGCGGAAAAAGCGCTTCATCATCCGTTCGACCGAGGCTTTACCATCATCACCAAAACCGAGCCAGCGCGCAACTGCAGGTTGATAATCAAACAAAATGCGGTTTTCATTGCGACCAGCTTCGAGGTGCAGGGCAAACCGCATTTGCCACAGATAGGCCTCACACTCCATCAGCTCCTGATATTCATCTTCTGTCAGATAATGGTGCGCCACTAACTCGCGCATGGTACGGGTGCGGAAATGTTTTTTCGCCACCCAGCCAACAGTTTGGATGTCGCGCAGGCCACCTGGGTTGGCTTTTAAATTCGGTTCGAGGTTATACGCCGTACCGTGATACTGCGCATGACGGCCTTGTTGTTCATGGCGCTTGGCCTGGAAGAAGTCTTTACTCGGCCAGAAGTTGTCTTTACCGACTTCGTGCGATAGCTGTTCAAATAAAGGCTGATTACCACAGAGAAAACGCATTTCCATCAGGTTGGTGGCGATGGTGATGTCGTCGCGGCCGAGTGTCAGCGTTTCTTTGATGGTGCGAACGCTGTGGCCAACTTCGAGACGTAAATCCCACAAAATAGTGACAAACTGGCCAATTTGTTCCTGCTGTTCACGGCTTAAGCGTGATTCGGTCAGGATCAATAAATCGATATCAGAATAGGGATGCAGCTCACCACGGCCATAACCACCCACGGCAATTAAGGTCAGGCTTTTGTGCTGATGTAACTGGTAATGGCGCCACAGCTGTTGCAGCACCTCGTCAATAAAACGAGCTCTGGCCCGCACCAGCGTTGCCACGCTTTGGCTGGCCGAAGCGACCTTCAGCCAGTCGAGAAAGTCGCTGAAATGTTTTTTATAACCGTCGAGGGTAAACTGGCCCGGGACTGTTTTTTCAAAGACCATAGCCGTTGTCATGCGCTGTTACCCTGTGCTGACAGGGACCGCGCTCAGGCGTCCGCTGTCAGGATCCGCTCAATAGTGTCATCTGATCGCAAGGTCAGAATTTCACAACCCGTGTCCGTCACGACAATCGTGTGCTCGAACTGAGCGGATAAACTACGATCTTTCGTTACAACCGTCCAGCCGTCTTTCAGTAATTTACTGTGACGTTCTCCAGCGTTGACCATCGGCTCTACCGTCAGACACATGCCGGTTTTTAACACGTCACCGGTGTTTGGCCGGCCGTAGTGCAGCACTTGCGGGTCTTCATGGAAAACTTCACCGATGCCATGGCCGCAATATTCGCGCACAATTGAATAGTTATGCTTCTCGGCATGGACTTGGATCACATGACCGATATCGCCGAGGCGCGCGCCGTTTTTGACTTTTTTCAGACCAAGGTACAAACATTCCTGCGTGACCCGGATCAGCCGTTCGGCCAGAATGCTGGGTTTGCCGACGACGAACATTTTGGATGTGTCGCCATGAAAACCGTCTTTAATCACGGTGATGTCGATGTTGACGATATCGCCGTCTTTTAACGCTTTGTCATCCGCCGGAATACCGTGACAAATCACATGGTTGACTGACGTACAAATCGATTTTGGAAAACCGTGGTAATTCAGCGGGGCAGGGATGGTCTTTTGCACATTGACCATATAGTCGTGGCAAATCCGGTCGAGTTCGCCGGTAGTGATACCCGGTTTCACATGCGGTTCGATCATCTCCAGCACTTCTGCCGCCAGACGGCCTGCAATGCGCATTTTTTCGATTTGTTCCGGGGTTTTGATCGTCGCGGCCATGGGGTGCTCTCTGCTGTAAAACTACACAATTCGTTGTGTTTACGGGGCGCCTATGGTATAAAGCGCGCCGCAATTTGGCAAATAAAGCCGACGAAATTCTGAAAAGAGCCGTCAGCGTCAATATTGCAAACCCAAACTTAAGTTAAACAACACACATACATCGTCACATAAGCCGGGGTGCTGAAGCTCGCTTCAGTCGGATCTATGGGATGTATGGAGGCCTAACCCCCTTTAAGGAATTACTCAAATGGCTAAAGTTTCAATGCGCGATATGCTCCAGGCGGGCGTACATTTCGGTCACCAAACTCGTTACTGGAATCCAAAAATGAAGCCGTTCATTTTCGGCGCCCGTAACCGCGTTCATATCATCAACCTGGAAAAAACTGTTCCAATGATGAATGACGCACTGACTTTCATCCAGTCAGTGGCTGCGAAGAAAGGCAAAATCCTGTTCGTTGGTACCAAACGCGCTGCCTCTGAAGCAATCAAAGAAGCTGCTAAACAAGCTGACCAGTACTATGTTAACCACCGCTGGTTAGGCGGTATGCTGACTAACTGGAAAACTGTTCGTCAGTCCATCAAGCGTTTAAAAGACCTGGAATCTCAGAGCCAGGACGGTACTTTCGACAAGCTGACCAAAAAAGAAGCTCTGGATCGTACCCGTGAAATGGAAAAACTGGAAAAGAGCTTAGGCGGTATCAAAGATATGGGCGGTCTGCCAGACGCTCTGTTCGTGATCGATGCTGACCATGAACACATCGCGATCAAAGAAGCCAACAACCTGGGTATCCCAGTGGTTTCTATCGTTGATACAAACTCTGATCCAAAAGGTGTTGATTTTGTTATCCCAGGTAACGATGACGCGATCCGCGCTATCCAGCTGTACCTGAGCGCCGTCAATGCTGCTATCGCAGAAGGCCGTGATAAAAACATCGAAGTTCAGGCTGAAGCCGACAACTTCGTTGCAGCTGAGTAATACAGCTGTATGGGGTCTGTCATCAGATTGACCCCATTCACCTTTTAATCTGACAGGGGCTTCGCCCCTGTTTGTCTAACCCGATTGAAACGAGGAATTCCCCATGGCCGTAACTGCCGGTATGGTTAAAGAATTACGCGAGCGCACTGGCGCTGGCATGATGGACTGCAAAAAAGCTTTAGAAGAAACCAACGGTGATATCGAAGGCGCAATTGAATTAATGCGTAAAAACGGTCAGGCCAAAGCTGCCAAGAAAGCTGGTCGGATCGCTGCAGAAGGTACTGTACTGACTCGCGTTGGTAACGGTTACGCTGCTGCAATTGAATTCAACTGTGAAACAGATTTCGTTGCCCGTGATGCTAACTTCCTGGCATTCGCCAATGCTGCTGCTGACCTGGCACACGCCAACCAGCTGTTCACTGTGGAAGCGTTAAGCGCTGCCTCTTTGGGCGAAGCGACTGTTGAAGAAGCACGCGCGACACTGGTTGCTAAAATCGGTGAAAACATCAACATCCGCCGCATCTCTGTAGTTCAGGGTGACGTGATCGGTCAGTACACGCACTCAGGCCGTATCGGCGTGTTAGTGGTACTGGAAGGCGGTAACGAAGACGTAGCAAAAGATGTTGCTATGCATGTTGCTGCAAACAACCCATCTTTCCTGACTCCAGACTCAGTTCCGGCTGACGTTGTGGCAAAAGAACAGGAAATCCAGATCGAAATCGCTATCAACAGCGGTAAGCCAAAAGAAATCGCTGAGAAGATGGTTGCTGGCCGGATGACTAAGTTCACTGGCGAAGTATCTCTGACTGGTCAGCCATTCGTGAAAGACCCAGCTATTACTACAGGCGACTTCCTGAAGCAAAACGGCGCGAAAGCAGTCAGCTTCATCCGTCTGGAAGTAGGCGAAGGCATCGAGAAGCAGGAAACTGACTTCGCAGCTGAAGTTGCTGCTCAAATCGCTGCAGCGAAGAAATAATCGCGCTTCAGCATGACGCTGAAACCGACTACACTAACCGCGACTGGCTTGCCAGCCGCGGTTTTTTTTAAGTGAAACCTGTGGAAACTGCAGTCCATCTGTCAGTACCGCCTCAGTAGTTTCATTGCATTCTATGTTTTTAACTGACCAGCATGATGGGGATCCTATGAGCATCAATCCAAAACCTACCTATAGAAGAATCCTGTTAAAACTCAGTGGTGAAGCCCTGATGGGCGATGAAGGCTTTGGTATTGATCCCAAAGTGCTGGACCGGATGGCTGCCGAAATCAAAGAGCTGGTCGAGCTTGGGATCCAGGTGGGTATCGTGATTGGCGGTGGTAACATTTTCCGCGGTGAAGGTCTGGCAAAAGCCGGCATGAACCGTGTGGTGGGTGACCACATGGGCATGCTGGCCACTGTGATGAATGGTCTGGCGATGCGTGATGCGCTGCACCGTGCCTTTGTTAACGCTCGCCTGATGAGTGCATTCCCGCTGAATGGCGTTTGTGACAACTACAGCTGGGCTGAAGCCATCAGCCTGCTGAAATCCGGCCGTGTCGTGATTTTCTCTGCCGGCACCGGTAATCCATTTTTCACCACAGACTCAGCCGCCTGTTTACGTGGCATCGAAATCGAAGCGGATGCCGTGTTAAAGGCGACAAAAGTAGACGGAGTTTATTCCGCCGATCCGGTAAAAGATCCAACGGCAACTTTATACGCCAGCCTGACTTATGATGAAGTTCTGTCAAAAGAGTTAAAAGTCATGGACTTAGCTGCATTCACTTTAGCGCGTGACCATAACCTGCAAATCCGTGTGTTTAACATGAATAAACCAGGCGCACTGAAGCGCGTGACGATGGGCGAAGCGGAAGGTACAGTGATCGACCACGCTGAAAATTTACAGTAAACTACCGGCACTTTTTTCGAGCCGACAGTACGCGAAGGAACAACCAAGTGATTAACGATATTCTGCAAGACAGCAAAACCCGGATGGATAAAAGCGTAGATGCGCTGAAAAACCAGCTGTCGAAAATCCGGACCGGCCGCGCTCACCCGAGCCTGCTTGATGGTATTCACGTGTCTTATTACGGTGTGGATACGCCGCTGCGTCAATGTGCCAACGTCTCTGCTGAAGACTCCCGCACGCTGATGATCACAGTATTTGATCGCTCGATGATCCAGGCTGTGGAAAAGGCGATTATGCAATCTGATTTAGGCTTAAACCCAATCGGTGCCGGCACCAGCATCCGGGTGCCGTTACCGGCGCTGACTGAAGAGCGTCGTCGCGATCTGGTTAAAGTAGTGCGCGCTGAAGCTGAAGGTGCTCGTGTTGCTGTGCGCAATATCCGTCGCGACGCGAACGCTGATTTTAAAGCGTTACAAAAAGACAAAGAAATCAGTGAAGATGATGAACGCCGCGCCGCGGAAGAAACGCAAAAGCTGACCGATCTGTTCATCAAAAAGATTGATGAAGTTCTGGCAGCGAAAGAAAAGGAACTCATGGAAGTCTGATGACTGTCCATGGCTGATGGAAAGCGCCGTGCAGACCCCTTCGCGGCGCTTTTTTGTTGATAAAAACAGCATTCAATGCGGATATTTCGACGGATGACTATTACAAGCTCGACGATGGATCAAGCGCTACCCCGGCATGTCGGAATCATTATGGACGGCAATGGCCGTTGGGCAGAACGACAAGGCAAACCCCGAGTCTGGGGCCACAAAAAAGGTGTGGACGCGGTGCGTCGCGCGGTCAGCTTTTGCCGTCGACTGAATATTCCTTCATTAACGCTGTTTGCATTTAGCAGCGAAAACTGGCGCCGGCCAGAAGACGAAGTCAGCAGTCTGATGGAACTGTTTATGTTTGTGCTGCAAAAAGAGATCAAATTGCTGCATAAAAATCAGGTCCGGTTGAACATCATCGGTGACTTGTCGCGATTTAGCACAAAATTACAGGCCAAAATTGCAGAAGCCGAAGCGCTGACTGCTGGCAATACCGGTTTAACGCTGAATGTGGCGGCAAACTATGGCGGGCGTTGGGATATTGCTCAGGCAGCGCAACAGCTGGCAACTCAGGTCGCAGCAGGTACCTTGCGTGCTGAAGACATCAACGAACAGTTACTCGCCAGCCATATCCAGATGCACGACCAGCCTGAACTGGATTTGATGATCCGTACTGGTGGTGATATCCGCATCAGCAATTTTTTGCTTTGGCAGGCTGCCTATGCGGAGCTGCTTTTTATTGATACCTTATGGCCTGATTTTGATGATCAGGTATTTGCCGATGCTATCGCCAGTTTTGTCAGCCGCGAACGACGTTTCGGCTGTACCGGCGCGCAGATCCGCGAGCTGGCAGCGGCAACTGGACAAGGATAATAGATTTGTTTAAACAACGGGTGATCACAGCTTTAGTGCTGGCTCCGCTTGCGCTAGGGGCGGTGTTTTATTTGCCGCCGATCGGCTTTGCTATCTTTCTGGCAACGGCTTTTGCAGTGGCAGCCTGGGAATGGGCCGGTTTTTGTGGCTGGCATACCAGTAGTAGCAAGACCGCTTTTACCACGCTGATTTCAATGTTGTATGGTGCCGTGTATCTAGTGACTCCTGCAGCGTTACACTGGCCGGTGCAGACGAATTATGCCGTGCAAGCTTTGTTGTGGTTAGGCGTGATCTGGTGGTTGCTGGCTGTGTTGCTGGTGCTAAGCTTTCGCGTTTCCCAACGTTTCTGGGCCGGCAACCAGGCTATCAAAGCACTGATGGGGGTACTGACATTGGTGCCTAGTTTCACTGCGATTTTGTTAGTCCGTCAGGTTAATTTCGACCAATCCAGCTTTACCGGCGCCTGGCTGATTTGTCTGATGTTAGGGCTGGTCTGGGCGGCAGACATTGGCGGCTACGTCATCGGTAAACCATTTGGGAAACACAAACTGATGCCCGATGTCAGTCCGGGGAAAACGCTGGAAGGTTTTGCTGGCGGATTGCTGTTTGTGTTGCTGCTGGTCGGCGTCGTTGCTGCAGGTCAAGGCTGGCCTGAACAAACCGGTTTATGGTTTGCTGCTGCGGTGATTCTGACGTTGTTATCGGTGTTTGGTGATCTGTCTGAAAGTATGTTTAAACGTGTCGCAGGTCTCAAAGACAGCGGTAGCATCTTTCCAGGTCATGGTGGCATGTTAGACCGGATTGACAGTCTGACCGCAACGGCACCGCTGTTCGCAATTTTTGTTGCTATGTTTGGTGGTTTTTAATGCCAAAACAAGTAGTAGTGCTGGGCGCAACCGGCTCTATTGGCTGCAGTACGCTGGATGTGATAGCGCAACATCCTGATTTGTATCAGGTACTGGCACTGACCGGCGGTAAACGTCTCGACGTGCTGTTCGCCCAATGTATGCAGTTCCGGCCCAGATATGCAGCACTAAGTGATGCCGCTGATGCTGCTGAACTGCAGCGGCAACTGCAGCAAGCAGGTTTGACGACTGAAGTGGTCGCAGGTGCTGACGCACTGGCAGAACTGGCTGCGCATCCGGATGCCGAGATCGTGATGGCGGCTATTGTCGGTGCGGCGGGTTTACTGCCAACACTGGCGGCGGTCAAGGCCGGTAAAACCGTGCTACTAGCCAATAAAGAAGCGTTGGTGATGAGCGGCGAGTTGTTTATCCGCGCGGTACAACAACACGGCGCGACGCTGTTACCGATCGACAGTGAACACAATGCGATTTTTCAATGTTTGCCCGCAGCGTTGCAGCAGCATTGTTATCAGAGTGAACTACAAACCGCTGGTATCGCCAAAATTCTGCTAACCGGCAGCGGCGGGCCATTTCGCCAGACGCCTCTGAATGCCTTTGACCAGATCACGCCGGAACAGGCTGTGGCCCATCCCAACTGGAATATGGGCAAAAAAATCTCGGTCGACAGCGCGACGATGATGAACAAAGGTTTGGAATTTATCGAAGCGCGTTGGTTGTTTAACTGCGGCGTCAGCGATATTCAGGTGGTGATTCATCCACAAAGCATCATTCATTCGATGGTGCAATACACCGACGGTTCGGTACTGGCGCAGCTCGGTAATCCGGATATGCGCACACCGATCGCCCATGCACTGGCCTTTCCGGCACGTATTGCTTCCAATGTTAAACCGCTGAATTTCTTTGAAGTGCCGGCTTTTACTTTCGATAAGCCGGATCCTGAACGCTATCCATGTTTATATCTGGCGCAGCAAGCCTGTGCGGCGGGCCAGGGCGCAACCACAGCGTTAAATGCTGCCAACGAAATCGCGGTGGAAGCATTTTTAAACCGGCAGATCCGTTTTCCGCAGATCGCAGCGTTAAACGCACAGGTTCTTGATCATTTTGCTTCAAGCAAAGTAGCTGATCTTGAAGAAATTTTATCGCTGGACAGTCAGGCCCGTGTGTATTCGCTGAAGTTATTAAAGGATTGGTCCTGATGTTTGATTTTATGTGGAACCTGCTGAGCTTTGTTGTAGCGCTTGGTCTGCTGGTTACAGTGCATGAATACGGTCATTTTTGGGTAGCGCGTAAAAACGGCATTCTGGTGCAACGTTTTTCGATTGGTTTTGGTAAAACACTGTTTAGCTGGCGTGACCGTCATGGCACCGAGTTCGTAATCGCGGCGATTCCGTTGGGCGGTTATGTCCGGATGCTCGATGGCCGGGTCGACCCGGTGTTGCCACAGCATGCTGATCTGGCATTTGACAGCAAGACCGTACCACAACGCATGGCTGTCATTGCCGCAGGCCCTGCCGCCAATTTCCTGTTTGCCATTTTTGCCTTGATGTTGATGTATCTGATTGGCGTGCCAAGCCTGCGACCGGTTGTTGCACAGGTCACGCCGGATTCGATAGCGGCCAAAGCCTATTTGCCAAATCAGCAAATTATTGCCGTTAATGGCGAAAGTGTGCAGGACTGGCAAGGCGTGCAACTGTTACTGCTGGAGCAAATCGGTCGGGACAGTGTTACCCTGACGATGGCGGATGATAGCAACAGTCCAGGTGCCGATGTGAAGCTGGATTTGACCAGCTGGCAATTTGACCCTGAACGAGACTCAGTCTTTGGCAGTCTTGGCATGGTGCCAGTGCAAGCGAAACCATTGTTAGATGTGGGCTCAGTGCAGCCTAATAGCCCGGCAGCTGCGGCAGGTCTGCAGCTGCATGACAAATTGCGGGTGTTGGACGGTGTTGCACTAACTGACTGGGCCAGTATGGTCACAATTATCCAGAATAATCCGGGCAAAGCGCTGTCATTGCTGGTTGAACGGGATGGTCAGCCTGTGACACTGACGGTGACTCCTGCATCACAACTCACACCAGATGGTTTTCATCAGGGCTTCCTTGGTGTCTCACCAAAGGTGCAACCGGTTGACCCTCAGTTTATTCAACAGGTGCAATATGGGCCGATAGAAGCGGTTTGGCAGGGCATACAAAAGACCTGGCAACTGGTGCGGCTGAGTTTCTCGATGGTGGGGAAACTGCTGTTAGGTGACGTTTCCGTGAAACATTTAAGTGGCCCCATCGCCATTGCACAAGGTGCCGGTAGCAGTGCAGACCTTGGTCTGATTGCGTTCCTGTCCTTTCTGGCGCTGATTAGCGTCAATCTGGGAGTGGTAAATTTACTGCCGCTGCCTATTTTGGACGGCGGTCATTTAATGTATCTTGTCGTGGAACTAATACGCGGCAGGCCGGTCTCTGAGAAAGCGCAGGAGACAGGTTTTAAAATCGGAGCCTTCGTTCTGCTGATGTTAATGGGAATTGCGCTGCTCAACGATATTTCTCGTTTGTAATAACTAATCAAAAGTAGTCCAAAACAATGACAATTAAACGATTAGTAGCTGCGATGTGGCTGGCCTCTGCCAGCGCGTCGGTGCTCGCTGAACAATCATTTACTGTACAAGATATTCAGGTGGAAGGCTTACAACGCGTCGCTTTAGGTGCAGCCCTGAATAATCTGCCGTTTAACATCGGCGACACTGTTACAGAATACACTTTATCTAAAAGTATCAAAACGTTGTACGCAGCTGGCCATTTTGATGAGATTACAGTGCTGCGCGATGGCAATGCCATCATCTACCGCGTCAAAGAACGTCCGACCATTAACGCGGTGGAGTTCGACGGCAACAAAGACATCAAAGAAGAACAGTTACAGGAAAGTCTGACTAACCAGAAGATCATCGTCGGTGAACAACTGGACAAGACGATCATCCGTGAACTGGAAAATGGTTTGACCGAATTCTTCCATGGTGTTGGTAAATACAATGCCAAAGTTGAGATCAAACTGACTTATCTGCCACGTAACCGCGTCAATCTGAAACTGGAATTTAAAGAAGGCGATGCCGCCTCCGTCCGTCAGATCAATATCGTCGGTAACGAATTGTTCAGCGACGAAGAGATCATGAAAGATATCGAGTCGATGGTCGATTTACCGTGGTGGCGTTTTATGTCATCTGACCGTTACCAAAAAGACACCTTAAAAGGCGATTTGGAAAAGATCCGCAGTTATTACCTGGATCGTGGTTATTTGCGTTTTGATATCGAAGCCAATACCGTTGCGGTCAGCCCGGATAAAAACTCAGTGTATGTTACGTTGCAAGTCAAAGAGGGCGTGCAATACAACATCAAAGGCATTGAGTTTGTTGGCGACCTGATTGGTCAGGATGAGCTGATTAAAGCCATGCTGCCACTCAAAGACGGCCAGTTGTATAACGGCGCTTTGGTGACTTACACCGAAGAAAGTATCGCTAAATTCCTGGCCAGCTTCGGTTATGCCAACTCGAAAGTGCGTACCAGCACGAACATCAACGACGATACTAAAGAAGTGGCGTTGTCGATTAACGTTGATCCGGGCAAGCGCGTCTATGTTAACCGCATTTCTGTGACCGGCAATGCGGCCACGAAAGACGAAGTCATTCGTCGTGAGATGCGGCAGATGGAAGGTTCCTGGTTGTCGAATGACCGGCTGGAAATGTCGAAGTTATTTATCCAACGCCTGCCGTATATCGAGAAGGTTGAGTTCGAGACCAAAGATGTACCGGGTGTCGACGATAAAGTCGACGTGACCTTTAAGATCAAAGAACGGCCGTCGGGCAGCTTTAACGCCGGTGTGTCTTTTGGTAGTTATCAAGGTCTGGCGTTCCAGTTTGGCGTTGAGCAACAAAGCTTCCTCGGCAGCGGTAATTCTGCTGGCATCAGCTTTAATACCAACAAATATCAGAAGTCGGTGAATCTGTCATTTACCGATCCGTATTTCACCCTCGATGGCGTCAGCCTCGGTGGCTCAGTGTTTTATTCTGACTTCGACGGTAGCCGTGCGGGTCTTGAAGCATACAACCAGAAGAGTTATGGCACGGGTGTAAACTTCGGCTATCCGCTGAATGACTTTAACCGGCTGAATTTTGGTGCCAACGTGGTATGGAACGAGATCAACTCGATTCAAGAATTTGACCAAATCCGCCATTTCCGTGGTGTTTTGATTGATTCAGCAAATCCGGATGCAGCTTACAAGTTCACTAACTATGAACTGTTGGCCGGTTGGGTGATGAGTACGTTAAACCGCGGCACTTTCCCAACGGACGGTACTTATCTGGGTGCCAATATCAAGGTAACGACGCCCAATTCAGATTTAACGTACTTTAAAACCAACTTTGAGGCGCGGCATTATATTCCGCTAAGCAGCGATCACGGCTGGTCATTCCTTAGCAAGCTGGAACTGGGTTATGGCAACGGCTATGGCGATAACAATGGTTACGACCATACCTTACCATTTAACGACAGCTTCTATGCCGGTGGTCAGAACTTCCGTGGTTTTGAAAACCGCGTAATCGGTCCACGCGCTGTTTATCGTTATGTGAATGCGATTCCAGGTTTACCTGATCCATTTAACGGCACTTCTACCGGGGGGCTGCCAAACTCGGCGAAATATGATACTTATCAGGTATCCCGCCGGTCATTCGGTGGTAACGCGATGGCGATTGGTACGCTTGAACTCATCACGCCTACGCCGTTCCTGAAAGAAGATTATGCCAACTCAGTGCGCACCAGTTTGTTTGTCGATGCCGGTAACGTCTGGGACACCGAATTTGACATTAATCGGTACACAGGTCTGACTCAGGCACTGGATTCGTCCTACTACCAGCCTGGTTTGCTGGATTATTCAGATGCAGGTATGATGCGCGCTTCAGCCGGTCTGACTGTGCAATGGATCTCGCCAATGGGCCCGTTAACCTTTAGTCTCGCGAAGATCCTGCGCAAATACGAAGGTGACGAGCAAGAGAACTTCAGTTTCAACATTGGTACTACATTCTAAAAATTAATTTGAGGTAATAGGAAACATGTTTAAGTCAGCTTTTTCTAAAACAGCACTGTTAGTTGCCGGTGTGATGATGGCCGGTGCTGTGTCTGCCAAAGAAATGAAAATTGGTTTTGTTGATGTGCGTGAAGTGTTCTCACAACTGCCGCAAGCCGCCAAACTGCAAGAAACGATGAAAGCCGAATTCGGTGGCAAAATCGCTGAAGTACAAAAACTGGAAAAAGACATCGCATTCAACGTTGAAAAATTCAAACGTGATGGCTCAACCATGAGCGACGAGCAAAAGAAAAAACTGCAGGAAGATATCGGTAAACAACAGCAACAGTATGAGCAACTGGCTCGTCCGCTGGGTGAACAGATCCGCGCTCGTGAAACAGAAGAGCGGAACAAACTGCAGGCACTGATCAAATCTGCTATCGATCAAATCGCAGCAAAAGACCAGTACGATCTGGTACTGAATGCTGAAGCTGCTGTGTATGCCAAGCCAGAGTACAACATCTCTGCCGCTGTGGTTGCTCAGGTCAGCAAAGCGAAATAATGCCAGCTTTTAGCCTGCATGAATTAGCTCAGCTGCTCTCAGCTGAGCTGCACGGAGACGGCGCTGAAATCATCAGCGCCGTTGCCACATTAGAAAATGCCGTGCGTGGCCAGATCACCTTTCTGTCCAACAGCAAATATCGCAAGTATCTGCAGCAAACCCAGGCATCTGTCGTGTTGATTAGTGCTGCTGAGCTGGAGTATTGCCCGGTCGCAGCCTTAGTGGTGCCCGATCCTTACGTCGCTTTTGCCAAAGTGGCCCAATTACTCGACAACACCCCACGCGCCGCTACCGCGATAGCACCGACCGCACAGATTGACGCCAGTGCGCAGCTTGGCGCTGATGTTGCTATCGGTCATCATGCGGTCATTAGTGCCGGCGCGGTGATCGGCGATGGCGTGCAAATCGGCGCTGGTTGTTTTATCGGCGAAGGCGCAGTCATCGGTGCCGGCAGTAAGATTTGGCCGAATGTCAGTATTTATCATCGCGTACGACTCGGTGCTGATTGTATTGTGCATAGTGGCGCAGTGCTGGGTGCCGATGGATTTGGTTTTGCCAATCAGCGCGGCAACTGGCTGAAGATCCCCCAGGTTGGTACCGTCATCATTGGCGATCGCTGTGAGATCGGCGCCAGCACCACGATAGATCGTGGCGCGCTGGAAGATACCGTAATAGGTACTAACTGCATTATAGATAATCAGGTACAAATCGCGCACAACGTGCAGATTGGGGACCATACTGCCATCGCTGGCTGTACTGTGGTCGCCGGCAGTACTAAGATTGGCAAATACTGCATCATTGGCGGCGCCTGTGCCATCAATGGGCATATGGAGATCTGTGATGGTGTCCAGATCACCGGCATGTCGATGATTATTAAATCCATCACCGAAAAAGGTATTTATTCTTCGGGGATGCCAGCGGCCACCAATCTGGAATGGCGCAAAAACAGTGCCCGTTACCGGCAGCTGGATCAGATGTATCAGCGTTTACGCGAACTGGAGCAGCAAGTCGCTGCCCTGACGCCGTCAGCCGGCCCGAACGCGTCTTAAACGCCGGGCGGCAACGCTTCTTTTCAGACAGAGGAATCATTTTGGCTAATTCATTAAACACACTGGACATCCAGGAAATCATGGCGTTATTGCCACACCGTTATCCGTTTCTGTTGATCGATCGGGTGCTGGATTATGTGCCAGGTGAGAGCCTGACCGCAGTGAAAAATGTCACAATCAACGAGCCAATTTTCACCGGCCACTTCCCGAATTTGCCAATCTTTCCTGGCGTGTTGATCCTTGAAGCAATGGCACAGGCGACTGGTTTGCTTGGTTTTAAGACCGTCAGCGAACGCAAAGAAAACGAGTTGTATCTGTTTGCCGGTGTCGATGAAGCGCGATTCAAAAAGCCGGTCGTGCCGGGCGACCAGCTGATCCTCGAAGTGAAGTTTTTGGTTGAAAAACGCAACATCTGGAAATTTTACGCCGAAGCCAAAGTCGACGGTCAAATCGTTTGTTCTGCCCAGATTATGTGCGCCAGAAGAGAGCTTTAATATGATCCATCCAAGTGCGGTGATTGAAGCCGGTGCCCGCATTGGCGCCAATGTAAAAGTCGGCCCATTTTGTTACATCGGTGCCGACGTTGAGATCGGTGATAATTGTATCCTGGAATCTCATGTGGTGATTAAAGGCCCGAGCCGGATTGGTTCAGGCAATCACTTTTTCCAGTTTTGCAGTATCGGTGAAGCTTGTCAGGATAAAAAATACCGCAACGAACCGACACAGCTGATCATTGGCAATGACAACGTATTTCGCGAAAACTGTACTGTGCATCGCGGCACTATCCAGGACAAAGGCATCACCCAAATCGGCAGTCGCGGCTTGTATATGAACAGCAGCCACGTTGCCCATGACTGTGTCATTGGTGATGACGTGATCTTCGCCAGTGGTGCGCAGGCCGCAGGCCATGTGCATATCGGCAATTGGGCGATCCTGGGCGGTATGAGCGGCATTCACCAATTTTGTCACATTGGCGCGCACGCTTTTATCGGCGGGGGCTCTATTGTGGTCAAAGATGTGCCGCCTTATGTGATGGCGCATGGCTCGCACGCAGTGCCACATGGCATTAACAGCGAAGGCTTAAAACGTCGTGGTTTCACTTCAGAAGTCATTCTGGAGATCCGCCGCGCTTATAAAGTGCTGTACCGTCAGGGCCTGACGGTGCCGGAAGCGCTGGCAGAGTTAAACGCCAAAGCGGCAGAGCTGCCAGAGTTAAAAGCCTTCACTGATTTTATTGAAAACGCATCACGCGGTATTGTCCGCTGATGGTGGCGCCGGACTGCCCAGCTGCAGCTCCGGCAATCACCTGCTTCTTGTTTCAGGATGAACTCCTTGTTTAAAACGCCTCTTCGCATCGGTTTGATCGCCGGTGAACATTCCGGTGATATCCTTGGCGCTGATTTAATCCGTGCGTTAAAGCAGCGCTATCCAGATGCTGAATTTTATGGCATCGGTGGTGAGCGTATGCGGGCACAAGGGTTTACCGCAGTGTTTGATATGGAAGAATTGGCCGTGATGGGCATTGTTGAAGTGCTAGGCCGTCTTCCGAGGTTACTGCAGGTGCGGCGCGAGATCCTGGCGCATTTCAGTCAAAACCGGCCCGATGTCTTTATTGGCATCGATGCACCGGATTTTAACTTACCGGTTGAACTGAAACTGAAACAAGCGGGTATCAAAACCATTCAGTATGTCAGTCCCTCGGTTTGGGCCTGGCGGCAAAAACGTATTTTTAAAATCGAAAAGGCGACTCATCTGGTTCTGGCGTTGTTGCCGTTTGAAAAAGCCTTTTATGATAAATTTCAGGTACCTTGCGCTTTTGTTGGCCACACCCTGGCTGACCAGATGCCGGTCGAGCCTGACAAAATCGCCGCGAAAACGGCGTTAGGCTTTGCCGCTGAGCGGCCATTACTGGCGCTGATGCCGGGTAGCCGCACCAACGAAATCAAACTGCTGGCGCCGGATTTTTTCCGCGCGGCGGCCGCGTTACAGCAACAGCAGCCTGAGCTGCAGCTAGTCTGTAATATGGTGACTGCGCAAAAAGCCGAGCTTTATCAAAAGATTAAAGATGAAGTCGCACCTCAGTTACAGGTCAAACTGCTGATAGGTCAGGCGCGCGATGTGCTGACCGCCGCCGATGCGGTCTACATCGCCTCCGGCACTGCGACGTTAGAAGCAATGCTGGCTAAAACGCCGATGGTGGTGGCTTACAAGACCAACTGGCTGACTTATCAGATCGCCAGCCGGATGGTGAAACTGCAGCATTTCAGTTTACCGAATTTACTGGCCGATAAAGCACTGGTGCCAGAGCTATTACAAGACGCGGTGACAGTTGCAGCCTTAGTCAGTCAAATGCAGCCACTGCTTGGCGTCAAAGGGCAGGATACTTATCAGGATTTTGTCGCCATCCACCAACAAATTCGCTGTGATGCCAGCGCCACTGCGGCGCAGGCTGTGACCGCATTACTTGAAACCTCCTCTGTAGAGACACAGCAATGACCTATGAATTTGTCCGGCCGCCTTTTACGCTGATTGCCGGTGTCGATGAAGTCGGCCGCGGTCCGCTGATTGGCGCAGTCGTGACGGCGGCTGTGATACTCGACCCGGCAAAGCCGATCAGTGGTCTGAATGACTCTAAAAAGCTCAGCGAAAAGAAACGCTTATTGTTGGTTGAAGAAATTAAAGCCAAGGCTTTAAGCTGGAGCCTGGGCCGGGCTGAAGTTGAAGAAATTGATAGTCTGAATATCTTGCATGCAACGATGCTGGCAATGGAACGTGCCGTGGCCGGCTTACATATCCGACCTGAGTGGGTGCTGATTGACGGCAACCGCGTGCCGGAAGGTCTCAAAGGCCGTGCCGGCGCGGTGGTGAAAGGTGATAGTCTGGTGCCGGAGATCAGTGCCGCGTCGATTTTAGCCAAAGTAGCGCGTGACGCAGAGATGACGGCCTTGCATCAACAGTATCCACAATATAATTTTGCCGGACATAAAGGCTATCCGACCGCTGAACATCTGGCGGCGATCAAACAATTTGGTATCTTGGCGCAGCACCGTCGCAGTTTCCGGCCGGTGCGTGAGCTGTTATAACCACAGGCCAGTAGCCGTGGCGGGGTGTTGATGGAACCGATTTTTGTACATCTGCGGGTGCACAGTGATTTTTCGATGATCGATGGATTATCGAAGATCAAACCTATTGTCAGTGCGGCCAAAAAGCAGGCGATGCCAGCCTTGGCGCTGACTGATCAGATGAACATGTGTGGTCTGGTGCGGTTTTATTCCACTGCGCACGACGCCGGTATCAAGCCTATCGTTGGCGCCGACCTGTTTGTCCAACATCCGTTTTTCCCCGGTGAAGCCTGCCGGTTATTGATCCTGGCCGCTGACAATGATGGCTACCAGAATCTGACCATGTTGCTGTCGAAGGCCTACTTGCGTGGCCATGTCGACAACAAACCGCAAATTGACCACGACTGGCTGGCTGAACATCACAAAGGCCTGATTGTGATTTCCGGCGGCAAAGAAGGTCCGCTAGGGAAAGCACTGATCAAAGGCAATCAGGGCAGTACCGATGCGCTGGTGCAGTTCTATCAGCAATATTTCCCGGACAGTTTTTTTCTCGAGTTGATCCGCACAGGCCGACCGGATGAAGAGATCTATATCCAGCAAGCGGTTACTCTGGCGGAAAATACCGGCCTTCCGGTCGTTGCGACCAACGAAGTGGTGTTTTTAACGCCGGATGATTTTTCTGCGCATGAAATTCGGGTCGCCATCCACGATGGCTATACCTTAGAAGACAAACGCCGACCGAAAAAATACAGTGAATCTCAGTACTTACGCTCGGCTGACGAGATGGCTGCGCTGTTTCACGACCTGCCTGAAGCGCTGGCCAACTCTGTCGAAATCGCCAAGCGTTGCAATGTGACTATCCGCCTTGGTGAATATTTCCTGCCGGCTTTTCCGACCGGTGGCATGTCTGACGCCGATTTTCTGGTGCTGAAATCGCGCGAAGGTCTGGAAGATCGGATGCAGATCCTGTTTCCGGACGAAGCGGTCCGTGCTGAAAAACGCCAGCCTTATGATGAACGTCTGCAGATTGAACTCGACGTGATCAACCAGATGGGCTTCCCGGGTTACTTCCTGGTCGTGATGGAGTTTATCCAGTGGTCTAAGGATAACGACATTCCGGTAGGGCCGGGTCGCGGCTCGGGTGCCGGCTCACTGGTGGCTTATGCACTGAAGATCACCGATCTGGATCCGCTGGAATTTGACTTACTGTTTGAGCGTTTCTTAAACCCGGAACGGGTATCAATGCCTGACTTTGACGTCGACTTCTGTATGGACCGGCGCGACGAAGTCATTGAACACGTCTCCGACATGTACGGCCGCGAAGCGGTGTCGCAGATTATTACCTTCGGTACTATGGCGGCCAAAGCGGTGATCCGCGACGTTGGCCGGGTGCTGGGGCATCCATATGGTTTTGTTGATCGCATCTCTAAACTGATCCCGCCAACACCTGGCATGACGCTGGAACAAGCCTTTATTGAAGAGCCACGGCTGCCTGAGTTGTACGCGTCTGATCAGGAAGTGAAAGATCTGATTGATATGGCGCGCCGGCTCGAAGGCGTGACGCGTAACGCCGGTAAACACGCCGGTGGCGTGGTGATCGCGCCAACAAAAATTACCGACTTTGCTCCGGTCTATTGTGACGCTGAAGGCAATAACCCAGTCACCCAGTTTGATAAAAACGACGTGGAATATGCCGGCTTAGTGAAGTTTGACTTCCTTGGCTTACGCACCCTGACCATCCTGCAATGGGCGGTCAATATGGTGAACGACCGGCATAAAAAAACCAATCAGCCGCTGGTCGATATCAATCATATCCCGCTGGTCGACCGTAAAAGTTACGACATGCTGATGAAAGCGGAGACAACCGCAGTATTCCAGTTGGAATCACGCGGCATGAAAGATCTGATCCGCCGGCTGCAGCCGGACTGCTTTGAAGACATGATCGCACTGGTTGCGCTGTTCCGGCCAGGCCCTTTGCAATCGGGCATGGTGGATAACTTCATCGACCGGAAACGCGGCCGCGAAGAAATTTCCTATCCAGATGCAACCTGGCAACACGAATCGCTAAAACCGATCCTGGAACCAACCTACGGCATTATTCTGTACCAAGAGCAAGTCATGCAGATTGCGCAGGTGCTGTCGGGTTATTCGCTTGGCGGCGCTGACTTATTGCGCCGGGCTATGGGTAAAAAGAAACCCGAAGAAATGGCCAAACAGCGTGATACCTTCCAGAACGGTGCGGCGGCCAACGGTGTAGATCCAGAATTGGCGATGAAAATCTTCGATCTGGTAGAGAAGTTCGCCGGTTACGGCTTTAACAAATCGCACTCTGCCGCTTATGCGCTGGTGTCGTACCAGACGCTATGGATGAAAGCGCATTATCCGGCCGAGTTTATGGCGGCGGTAATGTCGGCGGATATGGACAACACCGACAAAATAGTGACGTTGGTTGACGAATGTGAGCATATGAAGCTCAAACTGCTGCCACCGGATGTGAATTCGGGCCAGCATAAATTCACCGTCAACACCGATGGCCATATCGTGTATGGTATTGGCGCTATTAAAGGCGTGGGTGAAGGTCCGATCGAAGCGATTATCGAAGCGCGCGATAGCGGTGGGCCTTTCCTGGATTTGTTCGATTTTTGCCATCGAGTTGATTTAAAACGGCTCAATCGCCGTGTGATTGAAAAACTGATCCTGGCCGGTGCGATGGACCGGCTGGGGCCGCACCGCGCATCGACAATGGCGACGCTGGAAGAGGCGATGAAAGCCGCGGAACAGCAAGCCAAAGCGCAGGCGATGGGACAAGATGACTTGTTTGGTTCTCTCGCGCCTGAGCCGGAAAACTCGCAGCATGCTTTTAAACAGGTGCCGGTATGGCCGGATGAAGTTTGGCTGGAAGGTGAACGCGAAACGCTGGGCTTGTATCTGACCGGTCACCCGATCAACCGCTATCTGGCGGAGATCCACCATTATTCAACGGCAAGGCTGGTTGACTTTACGCCGACCCGGCGTGATCAGACTGTGCATGCTTGTGGCTTAGTGGTGAACGTGCGGGTTTTAATCAATAAAAAAGGCCGGCGCTGGGCTTTGGTGCAGCTCGATGATAAATCGGCGCGGTTAGATGTACGTTTTTTCCCCGAACAGTTCGAGAACTTCGAGCATCTGCTGCAAAAAGACAAGGTTTTGGTGGTATCAGGACAGGTCAGCTTTGATGATTTCAGCGGTGGCCTTACAATGACCGGCCGCGAGGTGGTCGAGATCACCCAGGCCAGGGAAAAATGCCTGAAACATTTGTTTGTCAGTATTGACGCCGACAAACTCAATCCGGACAAGCTGCAACAGTTGCGGCAGGTTCTGAACGAATTTAAAGCCGGAACCGTGCCTGTCAAATTACGTTACCAGCGTCCGGAAGGCGCGGTGACACTGGCACTCGGTACAGATTGGTGGATCACACCCACAGACGCTTTGTTGCATCAGTTAAAACAATTAGCAACAATACAACTTGAATTTAATTAGGTAGGTAGTGACAGTCGATGATGCTGAATTATTTAGAGTTTGAGCAACCGATTGCGGAACTTGAAGCAAAAATAGAAGAACTGCGCAAAGTCAGCCGTAATGGTGAGTTTGACCTGGGCCTCGAAGAAGAGGTGAACAAGCTCAAAGAAAAAAGTCTGACGCTGACCAAAAAGATTTTTGCAGAGTTAGGTCCATGGCAGGTTGCACAGTTAGCCCGCCATCCGCTGCGTCCTTACACGCTGGACTATATCAAACACATCTTTACTGATTTTGATGAACTAGCTGGCGACCGCGCTTTTGCCAACGATCCGGCTATTGTTTGCGGTACTGCCCGTTTAGGCGACCGTCCGGTGATGATTATCGGTCATCAGAAAGGCCGTGATACTGCCGAGAAAATCAAACGCAACTTCGGTATGCCGAAGCCAGAAGGTTATCGCAAAGCGCTGCGCATGTATGAAATGGCTGAACGCTTTAAAATGCCGATTATCACTTTTATTGACACCCCGGGTGCTTATCCGGGCATCGGCGCGGAAGAGCGTGGTCAAAGTGAAGCTATCGCCCGTAACCTCAAAGTGATGGCAGGCCTGAAAGTGCCGGTGCTGTGTACTGTGATTGGTGAAGGTGGTTCTGGTGGTGCATTGGCGATTGGCGTTGGCGATCAGGTCAACATGCTGCAATACAGCACCTACTCGGTGATTTCACCGGAAGGCTGTGCCTCCATTCTGTGGAAAAGCGCGGAAAAAGCTCCTTTGGCGGCCGAGGCAATGGGTGTGACTGCACCTCGCATCAAAGAATTAGGCCTGATTGATGACATCATCAATGAGCCGCTTGGTGGCGCGCACCGCGCCCACGAGCAAATTGCACAAAGTGTTAAAACAGCACTGCAACGTGATTTAGCGAAACTCGATAAATTCTCTGTTGCCGAATTACTGGACCGGCGGTATAAACGCCTGATGTCCTTTGGTTATTGCTAAGCCAGCAACAAGGAAAGCCGCCGTCAGGCGGCTTTTTTATCTCGATGCTAATCAGCCCTGAAGCCGATAATTTATGCCAAAACCTGCAGCAGGCCGTATTGACTGCGCTTGTGGCCAGCAACAAACCCAATGTCCTGTTGGCGCTGAGCGGTGGGCTGGATTCAATGGTGTTGCTACACCTGCTGGCGAGCCTGCGGCATAAAGCCGGCTTTTCTTTAAAGGTCGCTCATGTCCATCATGGCTTGCAGGCGCAGGCCGACGATTGGGCGGCTTTTTGTCAGGCGCAGGCGAATGCCTTGCAGCTCGATTTTCAACTCTGCCGGGTCCAGCTAGCCGAGCCAGAGCGCAATATTGAACAGCAGGCGCGCACCTTGCGCTATCAGGCGCTGGCAGAACTGCTGACGCCGGACACTGTGTTAATGACAGCACACCATGCTGATGACCAGCTGGAAACAATGTTATTGGCGCTTAAGCGCGGCAGTGGTTTGCAAGGACTGGCCGCAATTGCCGCACAAAAACCTTTTGCCGGCACTCAGCTGTTGCGGCCACTGCTAGCTTTTAGTCGCTCTGAGCTGGAACAATATGCAAAAGCTCAGCAGCTGGCTTTTGTCACGGATCCAAGCAATCAGGATGACAGCTTTGACCGGAATTTCCTGCGCCAGCACGTGCTGCCGTTATTACAACAACGTTTCCCTGCGATCAGCCAAACCACGGCCCGCAGTTGTCAGTTGTTGCAGCAAAGTCTTGAATACCAGCAACAGCAGTTGGCAAGCGAGTTGACACGAGTACTGCGCCACGACCAACTGGATTTAACCCGGCTTGCACAATTAGCGAATCCGGTACGCGATTTATTACTGAGACACTTCCTGAGCCGCTTTGACCTGACGCCTTCTGCCGAGCAAACCCGTGAGTTTGTCCAGTGCTTTTTATTGGCTGAAACGGATGCACAGCCGCAGCTGCAGTGGGGGGATTGGCAATTGCGCCGCTTTGATGGCTTGTTATACCTGCTTGATCAAAAAGCACAGCTGCAAGCGACAGCACAGCCAGCCGATGAAGCCCAGCTGGCGCCGCAGCAACCACTGCTTTGGCAGCACTGGCAGTTTTTATGGAATAGTGATGCAAAGGCGCCTGATGCGACGTGGTCCAGCTTACCGTTGGCCGTCCCCTTGGCAGACCAGCTTCGGCTGACCACAGGGCAACTTAACCGACGTTTTACCCCGGCAGGTTATGCGCATAGCAAAGCACTGAAAGACTGGTGTAAGCATTGGAAAGTGCCGCCCTGGCGACGTGGCTCCATGCCGTTTATCATCGCCGGACAGCAAAACACAGTGGTCGCAGTGCCTGATTTTGCCAGTCATTGCGAGGCAGCACAGGCACTCAGCTGGCTGCACTTTAAAGCGGAAGTTTAATTCAGGCGTTCATCACTTCTACGATCGGCTTGCTGTGGATCACGGCAGTACGCACCGCATTTTTACCACTTTGCTTGGCGTCATATAGTGCTGAATCGGCTCGATTAAACAAGGTTTGAGTGGTTTCTTCCGCTTGGTGGGAAGCTAAGCCCGCGCTGGCAGATACACCAAATTTGACACAAATATGATGCTGGCCAATGGCCTTCACCAGGCGATGTGCAACCAATTCAGCGCTTTGGGCATCTTCTGCAGTTAACAACACGGCAAATTCGTCACCACCAAAGCGAAACAGATTATCACTGGCACGCAGTGTACAGCGCATGGCGTCTGCGACGGCCAGCAACACTTCGTCACCGGCATGATGGCCGAAGTTGTCATTCACTTGTTTAAAGTTGTCCAAATCTAACAGGATCAGCACCATCGGCTGTTGCTTGCGCTCCGTCAGCTGCAGCGCTTTTTGGATCGCATCGTCAAAATACCGTCGATTGCCGAGCCCGGTCAGCGTATCACGCAGGGCTAGTTGCTGTAGCCGGGTGACAATTAACGCATTGCGCAGCGGGAACAGCCATTGTTGTTCCAACTCCAGCAATTTGCGCTGCTGCATTGGGCTGACCGGCAGTTCACTCTGATAAATCAGTTCAGCCAAACATTGTTCATTCAGCACCAGCATACTGCGGTATTCATGCGGGCCATTGCTGGAACCGGCGGCCTTAAACTCGCCGACGGCGGTGCACAGCTGCATTGCCGTCAATGGCAGAATTTTGCCGGCGGCCATCGAGAACATCTGCAATTGCTGGTTGAGTTCCAGCGTGGTTTGCAGTTGTTCCGGCAACGCCGAACTCAGTTTATTGGCGACGGCGGACCACAACGGGCTGCTGGTAATGCCGGCATAACTGGGCACATGTTGTAATGACATATCGGAAAAGCTGAACATTTCCATCAGCGACTCCCTGACGTGGATAATAGTTCAGCAAAGCATGTTTTGTGCCACTCAGTGTAAGTATATGTTTAGAAATGAGAATGTATAAAAAACATGCGTTAAATCAACTGCAGAAGCGGCAGCATGCTGCCGCAAGTGACTAATTTTTGGCGGCGAGAAAAGTCATCAGACTGTCCATTTGTACCATCGCGTCCTGATAACCCAGTTCAATTAAGCGTTTGGTGAAATTTTTTTCAAACAGCAGATAACTGGCCAGACTGGAATCTGAGTGTTGTTTGATACCAATGTTGCGTAACAACGAGCGTATTGCCATCGGCAGCGCCAGAAAGTGCTCGCTGGCCAGCGCATTAAAATTCACCGACGGATTGATCAGGTAGCTGTGAACGGGCTTGAGTTCGGATCCGATGTTATGTTGCTGCAATGTCTCGAGTGTCTTATTCACCCGTTGCATCCGTTCTAAATCGGCATTCAGCGTGTCAGAAAATATACTGTCGAGCAGATGGCCGGCAATAGTGGACAGGTTCGGGTGATGTGGCATCTGCTGCAGATGTTCGCGCCGGCGCGGTTGTTCCAGACCGACAATCAGGATCCGATCTGCGCCCAAATGGATTGGCGCGCTGAGCGGTGCCAGTTGATTGACTGAGCCATCGCCAAAATACTGCTGATTGATGCGCACAGATGGCATCACCAGCGGGATGGCGGCAGAGGCCATCAGATGGTGGATCCCCAGCAATGTGCGTTGACCACAACGACGCGAACGTTGCCATTCACTGGCATCCCGGCTTTGAAAAAAGGTAATCGAATCACCGCTGTTGTAGCAACTGGCGGTCACTGACACGCTGTCGAGGTAACCGCCCATAATATTGCGGTCCAGCCGCTTTAAATCCAGCATATTATTCAGCAGGATCTTCAGTGGTTTGTTGTCCAGCATCGATACCGGTTTATGATTGGCATAATCGGCCTGAAAAGCGCTCAGAAACCCGCGGATCAAATGCCAGGTGGCGCGGATATAATCGGAATAATACACCTGACCGGTATGGAAGTTTTTCCACACCCACTCCAGTTTTTTGACGCCAAGCTGAAAGCAACTGGCGTAACAGGCGATGGCGGTGCCATTGATGGCGCCTGCCGAAGTGCCACAGATGATTTGAAACGGAATTTTGCTGTTGCGCGGATATTGTTGTGCTATCGCTTTAAGCACGCCGACCTGATAGGCCGCACGCGCGCCACCGCCAGTCAGTAGAATGGCGGTTTTTTGTGAATTTGTTTTATCTGTCATAGAGATAACAACATACGTCTGAATAGCCTAACTATTAACTATTGCATGGTTTTAAGCAATGCCATCACTGGTCGGGCTAGGCTGGCGACAAGATAAAATTGAAACTTTTCAATCACTTTAATAACTAAAACGACATGGTCTGCGTTAAAGTAATCTGAATAGGTTCACAAGGAGTCGAAGCGTTTATGTCGAATCAACCGAAATCTCGTTCTATATCCTGGATTGCACCGGTGTTGGTGTTGGTGCTGATCGCAGGGGCCGCCTGGTATTTGTTAAAACCAGTACCACAACCTATTGCCACAACCCCGGTTTCAATGCAGCCGGCGCCTGTAGTACCAGCGCCTGTCAAGGCGGAACCGGCGGATAAACTGACCCCGGTTCCAGTCGGCGAGGATGGCCTGGCGGCTCAGGCTGATGATGCTGGCACTGATCTTGGCAGTGAAACTGAAGTCGCCGGCGCGCCGGCCTTGCCGCCATTGGACCAGTCAGATGCTGTAGTCAAAGAAGCGTTTTTGGGCCTGAAATGGCAACCGGGCCTGGCGTCATTGTTTTTAAATGAAGAGATGATCCGGCGTTTTGTCGTGCAGGTTGACAATATTGCTCAGGGTCGATTGATTGCGGAGCAGGCTTTGTTTAAAGGTCTCAGCAAAGACTTCGCCGCCAAGGCTAAAGGTCAGGGCTATACGCTGGATAAAAGTAACTATGCTCGTTACCAGCCATATCTGGATTTGCTGGAGAGTGTGCCACCAGAGCAGGTTGGTGCCTTATATAAGCAGTTTTATCCGTTACTGCAGGCGGCTTATTTAGAGCTTGGGTACCCGAACCAGCAATTTGACGACCGTGTACAGCAGGCGATTAAAGTGTTGCTGAATGCACCTGAGATCAGCGATGAACCGGATCTGACATTACCCTCGGTCCATTATGCTTTTGCCGATGCTGAGCTGGAACAGCTGGGTATGGCACAAAAACAAATGCTGCGGCTGGGGCAAGCGAATCAGCAGCGGCTTAAATTGTTGTTGGTGCAATATCAGTCGGTATTAAAGCGGTGAGTCTACGCTTGCCTGAGTTGGCGCCAGCATTGCCACGGCATGGCAGTGCCCGGGCGCAGCGGCTCGGATATTGGATCCTGTTGCGCCTCGGTTGGCAGGTTCGCGGTAATTTGCCGGACTTGCCCAAGTTGGTCGCCGCCGTGGCACCGCATACCTCAAACTGGGATTTTATTGTCGCTTTTGCCGCCAGTCTGGCGCTGGGAGTGAAAATCTCTTTTTTGGGTAAACACAGTATTTTTATCTGGCCTGTGCGGAATTTTCTGCTGCGGTTTGGCGGAATTCCGGTCGAGCGTAGTCAGCGTCATGGCATTGTGCCGCAGCTGGTCGAGACCTTTCAGCGCGAGCCTGCTTTGCTGCTTGGTATTGCACCTGAAGGTACGCGGAAAAAAGTTGCGCAGTGGAAATCAGGTTTCTGGCATATTGCCAAACAGGCCAATGTGCCTATCCAACTGATTGGACTGGATTTTAAAACGAAGTCGGTTGTGTTCGGGCCGTTACTGCAACCCGGCGAAAGTTTCGATGTGGACTACCCACAAATGCGCGAATTTTTTACTGAGATGCAGCCACGTTTTCCGCAGAACTTTTAACGCTCATTGTCGGTTTGTGCTGAAGTTTTGTCCGAGCCAGCGGCTTTTTGTTGTCGCTGACAGATTTTTGGTTGCAGGCTAAAGCGCTTTTGCGCATAATGCCGCCGCACTCATTGCTGACGCCTGTCAGCAACACTATGGTGGCCTTATTGGTCCTCCCGCAATAGTAGTTCGTGAACCCGGTCAGGTCCGGAAGGAAGCAGCCGCAGCGAATGATCTATGTGCCGGGATGTGGCTGGTAAGGCTACCACCCAAACTCCCCAAATTTTATCTCATTAAGCTGTTGCAGGCTTATTGCTGCGCTTGCTGTTGATTTTGCAGTTTGCGCAGAAAATCTCTGGTCACTATTGGTAATGCAGCCAGCACAATGGCCGGATCAAGCTGATGTTGCTCTAACAGCATGATAAGGTCAACCGCCAGTTGCACTGCTGGCGGCGCTTGGTCTATCGATAGCTGATCGGTTGTCATGCTTCGGCAGGGGCAACCGGATCGATTTTTTTGTTATCCGGACTGTCGAGGAATGCTCTGGCTTTGCTGACGGCATCCTGTACCCGCGTCACCATTTCAAACCGCTCGGTTTGTGGCAGGTAAAATGCCATGTCCACTTCATAACGAATATATTTGCACGGCAACTGATTCAGCACAATACAACACAAATCAGCCAGGTATTCACTGTCATGGGCGTCACTAAGGCCCAGTTCACTGAGGTGATCGAGCATCAGTTTTTCATAATAATTATGGATATCGTCATGTAATTTCATCAACTACTCCCGCGAGTTGGGTTAAATCTGCCAGCAGGCAGCCGGTATCGACCCAGCATAACCATTAGTTGGCAAAAACGCCACCGGACTGACCAGAGTCCTCCGGCCGGGCACAGCTGCTGACATTCACCGATGGTCACGTTAGACTGCTTTGTCTTCCTCAGGGCCTAGGGCCGGAATAATAAAAAATGCAAAAAAATACCACTCCCTGCTATTACGGCGATTATCTGCAACTCGACAAAATCTTGGCGGCGCAAGCGCCCGAGAGTGCCCGTTATGGCAATGAAGCGCATGACGAAACCTTGTTTATCGTGGTGCATCAGGTATATGAACTTTGGTTTAAACAAATTCTGCATGAGTTAAAAGCGGTGCTGACCGTATTCGCTGAACCAGTGATCCACGACCAGCAACTGACTGGCGTGGTGCATAAACTCAAGCGGGTCATTACCATTCAGCAGCTGCTAAACCAGCAGATTGGTGTGATGGAAACGATGACACCGCAGGATTTTATGTCGTTTCGCGACTATCTGGTACCGGCGTCTGGTTTTCAGTCGGTGCAATTTAAGATGCTGGAAATTGGGTTGGGCCTGAAAAGTGAGTTCCGCATCGATTTTGACAAAAACTCGTTTTATAACCGGCTGAACGACAAAGACCGCGAGTTCCTGCAAAGCTTTGAAACCTTGCCATCGCTATTTGAGCGCGTGCAGGCTTGGCTTGAGCGGATGCCATTCCTGGAATTTGGCGATTTCAGTTTCTGGCAGATGTACCAGCAGGTAACGGCACAAATGCTCGACGAAGATCAGCAAACTGTCGAATCAATTGCTGCGCTGGCAGCGCCGGAGCGGCAGTTACAGCTCGATGAGATTGAACGTACCCGCGCGAAGTTTAATGCGTTGCTCGATGCAGACAAGTACGCCGAGTTACAACAACAAGGCAGCTTCCGTTTGAGTCAGCGTGCGATGTTAGGCGCCTTGTTTATTAGTTTGTATCAGGAAGAACCGGTGTTTAACTTGCCGTTTCAAGTACTGACCTGTCTGACCGAAATCGATGAAAACCTGACGATCTGGCGCTATAAACACGCGATGATGGTGCAGCGGATGCTCGGGACCAAAATTGGTACCGGTGGCTCCAGTGGCCATGACTACCTAAAACGCACGACGGAGAAAAACCGCGTGTTCACCGACTTATTTCATATGGCCACTTTTTTAGTGCCCAAAGCCAGTCTCCCGGTTCTGCCGGCTCCGGTGCGGCGGCAGCTGGGGTTCTATTTCTCCGGGGATGCGGGTTAATCAGTCCCAGAGTAATGCTTGCGCCGGCGTGTAGACGGCGCAAGCAGCACGGAATAATTGGCTGTGCACTCCGGTCAGTTTGGTCATATCGCGTTGATAACCGCCGCCAATGACTGCTGCCACTGGGATCTGTAAGGCACGACAGCGCTCAAAGACAAAACGATCGCGCTGAAACACGCCCAAGGTGGAAACTTGCAACAGGCCTAAATCGTCGTCCTGATGGATATCAACGCCAGCGTCATACAACACCAGATCGGGTTGATGCAGGTGTAATAAATAATCCAGACTGGTTTTGACTGCGTCCAGATAGTCCTCGTCGCCACAGTGCGTTGGTAAAGCAATATCCCAATTGGATTGTTGCTTGCGCGCCGGGAAGTTTTTCTCGCCGTGAAGAGATGCTGTGATGATGTTCGGTTCGTCCGCAAACAGCAGGGCAGTGCCGTCCCCCTGATGCACGTCACAGTCGAAAATCAGCACTTTTTCGACACCTTGTTGCCGTGCGGCTTTGGCCGCCACGGCTAAATCGTTAAACAGGCAAAAGCCGGCGCCTTCTTCGGCAAAGGCATGATGGTAGCCACCGCTCAGGTGCAGCGCGACGCCATGTTTGAGGGCTAGTTGCATGGTGCGGACAGTGCCCCCAACCGATTGCAAACTACGCTGCAGAAGAAATTCTGACCAGGGAAAGCCAATCCGGCGCATCGCTTTGCTGTCGAGTCGGCCATAACACAACGCGTCGATATAATCCGGGTGATGCACGAAGCCGAGTTGCGCCGGAGTTGCCGGCGGCGCATCCAGCTCAAACCAGGTTTCCGGCACGCCGACGCGCAATAAATGCTGATAGAGCGCACGATACTTACCGATCGGGTAGCGATGCCGTTCCGGCAATACCAAATCGCTGTAGCATTCGTGGTAGACCATTGGCAGCATCAGGATTTACGTCCGCGCTGTTCGTACCACTGGATCTCCGCTTCCAGCGCACTAATCGCTTTACGGCAACGGCCAAGCCTGGCATGTAAAGCCAACTGCATGGCCGGTGGTTGTTGCAGCTGGGCTGATTCCTGCACCATGTCCTGCAGACGGCGCTCAAAACCACGATACTCAGCTAACTGCTGGTGCATGGCTTGAGCTGTGCCGCCCAGTTGCGCCAGCAGCTGACCAGCCTGATGTCGTGCCACTGTTGCCGGTGCGGTTTTATTGCGCGCCGCGCGCCATTTCGGTGCTTGTTCTTTTTGCCGCACATCTTGGCTAGAGAAGGCCTGCATCAGGGCTTGCACCTGTGCCGCCAGTTTTTCACACAACATTTGTTGAGATTGCAGGGCTTGCGGTTTATCCAGATAAGTCTTAATTCGCTGACACAGCTGCATACTTTCCTGCACATAGTCGAGTAAATGGCGTGAACGGGTCTGAAACAACTGACTTGAAAAGCAATCGCGTTGCTGCCAGTCCGGCAAATGCTGATCAAGCTTGCCAGCCCGTGCTGCCAAAGTAAGTAACTGGTGTTCGAGTTGTTGCAGCAGTTGCTGTGCCGCCATCAGGTATGACTCCATTGTTGCCACAAAAGTCGGGTTGCAATCGCCATGACCATCAAAATAAACAGTGGTTTAATCAGTTTGCTGCCAAACCGGATCGCCGTGTGAGCACCAAGATAAGAGCCGGCCATCAGGCACAGTCCCATCGCAATCCCAAGCTGATAATGAATATGTCCTAATAAGCCGAAGGTGACTAATGCCACGCCATTAGAAATAAAATTCATCGTGCGGGCCAGGCCGCTGGTTAGCAGCAGATTGATTTTATACAGCGCCATGCTGGAGACCATCCAGAATGAACCGGTACCTGGTCCGGCGATCCCGTCGTAGAAACCCAGCACGAACCCCTGAGTGCGTTGAGTCCAGATGTGTTGCCGGTTTTGCAGCGGTAATTGCTGCTGGTCATCATGCGGCACTTTGGCGAACAAACTATAAATGGCTGCCAGCAGGATTAATATCGGCAGCACTTTTTCCAATGCGCTTTTGCTGATTTGATCTACCACCAGCACGCCGATACAGGCGCCAATCGCGGTAGCCAACAACGCGTGGCGCCAGAAATGGGGATCAAACAGCTTTTTCTTATAATAAGTGTAAGAAGCGGTCAGCGAGCCAAAAGTTGCGGCCAGCTTGTTAGTGCCTAGCACCAAATGTGGGGGCAGGCCGGCAGTCAATAACGCCGGGACTGTCAACAAACCACCGCCTCCGGCAATGGCATCAATGAAACCGGCGACAAAGGCAACAGCACAGAGCAAAGCCAGTGTAGTGGGGTCGAGCAGTACTTCCATGATTATTCATCTATCTGACGTTGAAAGGGCGGCAGGGCATTTAACATAGCGCTGCCATAAGATTTGCTGACCAGACGCCGGTCGAGGATCACTATCCGGCCATAATCCTGTTCCTGGCGCAGCAGTCTACCACAGGCCTGCACCAGTTTGCGTGCCGCGGCCGGCACCGTCAGGGTTAGAAAGGCATTGCCGCCGCGTTTAGTGATGGCTTCTGCCATGGCCGCTTCAAATGGCGAAGTGGGGACGGCAAAGGGTAATTTGGTGATCACCAGATTGGTCAGCAGTTTGCCCGGCAAATCCAGACCTTCGGAAAAACTCTGAGTGCCGAACAAAATGCTGCCACTGCCGCCGTCAATTTTACTTTTATGCAGATCCAGTAGCGCCTGCCGGCTGGCTTCACCTTGCACTAACAAACTCAGCCCTTGCTGGCGTATGGCTGCGGCGACCTGTTCCATTTGCCAGTACGAGGCGAACAACACCAGATTGCCGGCATCTGGCTGCAAAAAGCTGGCAAGACGCTGGCAGAGCTCGTCGGTAAAAGCATCTGCAGTGGGCTCCGTGTTCAGCCGCGGAATGTGGATCAGGCCACGTTCGCGAAAGGCAAAAGGCGAAGCGACTTCCAGCTGGCGCAAGCCCGGGTGATCGGTCAGGCCCAATTCACGGCTGATATGCTCAAAACTGCCGAGCGTTTTTAATGTGGCAGAACATAACAACACGGCCTGAGCCTGGCTAAATAACAAATCTTCTAACTGAAAACTGACCGATAACGGGCAGGCATGACCACTGATATGCTGGGCGTCCGCTTCCAGCCAGCGTGCTTGATTGACATGGTGTTGTGATTGGTTCCAGCAGGCCCACAGTTCAGCCTGACTGCTGAATTTTTGCTGTAACTGACTCAGTTCCTGCTGCAGGCTGGCTAAAGCAGTGGTAGACAGTTTGCCGTCATTGGCCACTTCGAGCAGTAACTGAAACAGTTTGTCGATGGACGTGAGTACCTTCTGGCTGCTGTCGCGCAGTGGCTCTGCCTGGCGTTGCAGTAAATCCGGCAATATCGCATCGGCGAACCTGACATGAGGTTCATCGCCGGCAGCGGCCCGGAATAACGCCGCAATTTGGCGTTGTACCGGCTGATAGTGACCAAAAAACTCATCGGTTGCGTCTGCCAGTCGCAGCAGCTCACCAATGGCAGCATGTTGTGGCAACAGCTTGTTCAGCATTTGCTTCAATTTTTGCACTTTATCTTGCCACAGACTGGCTTCGCTGCTGAGTAACGCGCGTGCCGAGAAATAATCCCGGCCCACATCGGCCAGATGGTGTGCCTCATCAATGACGTAAATGCAGTCTTCGGGGGCTGGCAACACACTACTGCCGGCATCAAGATCGGCCAACAGCAAGGCGTGATTCACCACCAGCACCTGACTGTCCTCAATTTCGGCGCGTGCCAAATGGAAAGGGCAGTTGCGGTGCGCCGCATGCTGTCGCGGACAGTGATAGGCGTCGGCTTGCAGCAATTGCCAGCTTGTCTCCGGCAATGCTTCGGGCAATGAATCGCGATCTCCCAGCCAGCTGCGGCTTTTCCAGTCCTCCAGCAAACGCGCCAACTGACCTAACTGCACCTGCGCAAATAATTCAGGTTGTTGAATTTGTTGCTGCAGGCGCTGAATGCAGGCATAACGCTGGCGGCCTTTCACCAGACTGAACTGGAAATCTATACCGCTATGTTTTTGGAAGAATGGCAAATCTTTATTCACCAGCTGTTCCTGCAGCGCTACTGTGGCGGTGGCAATCACCAAGGTTTTTTTCTGTGCCAGTGCCAATGGAATGGCGGCCATCAGATAGGCCAGTGATTTGCCAGTGCCAGTGCCGGCCTCAATCAAACCAATCCGATCGTGGTTGTGATAGCTACCGGCCAAAATATTGGCCATCTCAGCGACCAGCTGATTTTGACCTGGCCTTGGCTGATAGCCCGGTAGGTTTGCTTTCATTTGTTGGTGAATAGAACGGATTTGTTGTTTCAGCGCGTCGCTTAGCATAAGAAGATCTGTATGAAAGTACAGTGTTGCCAGTCTAATGTGCAGAATGCCTCTGCGGCAAACTAATTCGCAGATTTGGCGTGGTCAGACCAGATTTTTGAGACAAAATAAACACCACTACAAATGTTAATAAAATCGTAAAATTGTGGTTTTTTGGCATGCAAAGTTCGTGCGTAAGTGTTTGTATCTGAATATTAAATTGGGTTAAGTGGTGGTTATTTTGATTTTGTTCACAAATGTAAGAACGGATGGCGTGACCTGTTTGATGCGATGAAGTTCCCAGTAAATGCATTGACCTTAAAAATAAAATCCGATATTTATGCTGCCAGTATTGTGTTAGGTCCCGATACTTTTCGTTAATACGCCGGTATTAACTTTACAAATAGAATCACTTTCCTTAAGTGGTCCAGGGAGAAAAATCAATGTTTACAAATACCAAAGTTACCCACGCGGTTCGATTGGCACTGGTATTCGGTGCTGCTTCTACAGCTGCTCTGAGCACTAATGCTGTTGCTCAGGAAACTGAAGAAGCGAAAAAAGTAGAACGGATTGAAGTGACTGGTTCTCGTATCAAACGTACTGATATGGAAACCGCACAACCAGTTCTGGCTATCAGCCAGGAAGATATTTCTCGTTCAGGTCTGGTCAGCGTCGGTGACGTATTAAAAGAAATTTCAACCAACGGTGCCGCTTTAGGCTTACAAACCAACAACGGTAACACTGGTGGTGCATCGCGCGTCAACCTGCGTAACTGTTCATCTAACCGCACGCTGGTACTGGTTAACGGCCGTCGCTGGGTGGCTGACCTGAATGGTGCTGTGGACTTATCAACAATCCCACTGGCTGCAATCCGCTCTGTAGAAATTCTGAAAGATGGCGCATCTTCAATCTACGGTACCGATGCAATGTGTGGTGTTGTAAACATCATCACTAAAAACGACTTTGATGGTGCAGAAATCTCTGCCTACAACGGTCAGACGTCTTTTGAAGATGGCAAACGTGAAACTTATTCTGCGACTTTCGGTACTTCTACCGAGAAGTCAAACGCCCTGATCAACGTCAGCTATACCAAGCAAGAGCCAATCATGGGCGGCGATCGTGAGATCTCTTCAGTGCCTATCTATGGTCTGCCAGCAAACGTTTCGATCAACGGCGGTCGCGCATCACCAACGACTCCATATGGTCAGTTCCCGGTCAATGGCGTATCGATGACGCTGGACCCGAGCAAAGCTGGTTGTGTTGCAAACAAAGTTTGTACTTCAACAGCTGACTTCAGACCATTTAACGGCAACACAGATGGTTATAACTTCGCACCAGTGAACTATATCCAACAACCTTCTGAAACACTGTCTCTGTACGCGCAAGGTGGTTATGCCATCACCGATACACTGAACTGGAAAACAGAAGTGCTGTTCAACGAGCGGACTTCAACTGCACAGCTGGCGGCTCAGCCATTAAGCGGCACGCCAATGGTTGTTGACGCAGCCAACATGTACAACCCGTTCAAAACGCGTATTTCTGGTGCGTCATTCCGCCCAATCGTTTCTCCACGTGTGTTTGGTGCAGAAGTGGATACCTGGCGTTTTGGTACCAGCTTAGATGGTGAATTTGAACTGGTAGACCGCACCTTCACTTGGGATGCTGCGGCAACTTACTCTGACAACTCATTCGTTGCACTGAAAGAAGGTTTCTTCCATTCAGGCCGTTTCACTACAGCGATGGGTCCATCTTTCGTGAATGCGCAAGGCGTACCGACTTGTGGTACCGTGGCGGCTCCAATTGCTGGTTGTGTGCCATTTAACGTATTCGGTGGTCCAACAGGCGTAACACAAGCCATGCTGGATTATGTATCTGTAGCACCACGTGACTTAGCTTACGCCAAAATGTGGGACTACTCGGCGAACATCACCACAGACCTGTTTGAACTGCCAGCTGGTATGGTTCAGGTAGCTGCTGGTACTGAGATCCGCCGTGAATCAGGTTTCACCAGCCCAGAGCCGCTGACTGTATTAGGTCAGGTATTGGGTGATAACGCTGCCACCCCAACCAAAGGTGGTTATGGCCTGAAAGAAGTTTATTTAGAAGCAAACCTGCCATTACTGGCTGATGTTACATTTGTAGAAAGTCTGGACCTGTCAGTTTCTACCCGTTATTCAGATTATTCTACCTTTGGTGACACCACCAATAGCAGCTATAAACTGACTTACCGCCCAACGTCTGAAGTGATGTTCCGCGCCAGCTTTAACGAAGGCTTCCGTGCGCCATCCATTCAGGAACTGTACCAAGGCATGAACGACTCGCGTCCAACCGCGAATGATCCATGTTCAACGCCACCAGCAGGTTCAGCACCAATTGCTGCCGATATCGCTGCACGTTGTGCCGCAGCCGGTGTACCAGTTGGTTTCGTGCAGAAACTGCCTCAAATCCAGGCAAAAGTAGGTGGTAACCCGGATCTGCAACCAGAGACTTCTGAGTCATGGGCCGGTGGTGTGGTGTATAGCCCAGACTTCATCGAAGGTCTGAGCCTGACATTAGACTGGTACAAAATCGAAATCGCCAATGCGGTTGGTTCATACAGTGCACAACGTGTGTTTGATGGTTGCTACAAAGAAGGCGATGCCAAGTACTGTCAGCTGTTAACTCGTGACAAAACTGGTGCTCTGAACGGCAACATCGGCGAAGTTGACTTTATGGCGCTGACCAACCAGAACTTCAAAGGTGGTTCACATGTAGAAGGTGTCGACCTGAACATCGATTACCGTTTCACCACTGATTACGGTACCTGGCGCATCAACAACGATAACGCTTACGTGATCTATGATGGTTCACTGGGTAAACTGAAACGTGGCGAGTTGACTCTGGATGGTTCTCTGTCTGGTGGTAACGCTTCAGGTCGTCTGACAGCTGGTGCTTCTGGTGGTGGTACAGCTTACCGTCTGAAGTCAAACACGACTCTGACGTGGAGCAAAGATGACTGGAACGCGTCAGTTACTGCTCAGTATCTGGGTAAACTGACTGAAGAATGTAACCTGGTTATCGGTGTTGCGAATGGTCTGAAACAACCAGCACTGAAAAATCTGTGTTCAAACCCAGATGGCACTCGCATGGGTTATACCCTGTCCAATGGTCAGCCAAAAGAAGTACCAAACGAAGCTTGGGCAACCAACGAGCTGAAAGCGACTGTGTACTTTGACGGTCAAATCGGCTGGACTTCACCTTGGAACAGCGATATTTCAGTTGGTGTGCGTAACATTTTCGACAAAGAACCACCGGTTGCTTATTCAGCATTCGCTAACTCTTTCGACCCGAACTACCGTACACCAGGCCGTTTCTACTACGTGAGCTTCACTCAGAAGTTCTAATAGATTCAGCATTGAACTGTTAAAAAAAAGCCGGCTGATGCCGGCTTTTTTATTGAAAGTAGTTTTAGCGCTTCAGTTGCACATAGCTTTTTGCCATTGAACTGACGGCAATTGGACTCTGTTAAAAACGCAATAAGAACTGTTATCAGTCATATGTAAGAAATTTTGCGCTTTTGACTCAGAATTGTAACAACATTCTGCAGAATTAATCTGTATTGATTTTTTTACGAGATTAAATTTCGAGCAAACAGTCATGCGGCTGAAAAATTCACTTAATCGGATGCAAAAAGGGGTAATTTACCAAATAAGCCCCGACTGCTAACATATAAAAAACATAATTACCCTTTATTATTTTCCTTTCATTCGAATCTTTGCATATTCCCTGTAAGCGGCACGACTGCTGGCTTGGCGAATAGTTCCCTGCATCTGCAAATCTCTGTGGGAATTTGTGTAAAAGCGGTTGACCCGTTTAAAAAAATACTCTTATTATCCAGTGGTCAGTTTCCGCGCATAGCGGAAAAAATTGCCCGAACTACCAGTATGGCGGGTAATGCCAGTTGACTTACAGACAACAAAATCACTGCTAAGTGGTCCAGGGAGATAATAATGTTTAGTAACAATAAAACAGCAAATGCCGTGCGTATTGCCCTTGCATTCGGCGCAGCTTCAACAGCAGCCTTTACCTCAACTGCTGTGTCTGCTCAAGAGCAGACTGAAGAAGCGAAAGACAAAGTAGAACGTATCGAAGTTACAGGTTCACGGATTAAACGTACCGACATTGAAACTGCGAGCCCGGTACAAATCACTTCTGCGGAAGACATCAAGCTGTCAGGTTTCACCAAAATCGAAGATTTGATGAACAGCCTGCCGCAAATCGAAGCGTCAGAAACTTCATTCCAGGCCAACGGCGCCTCAGGTAACGCGACACTGGACTTACGTGGTCTGGGTGCTCAGCGTACATTAGTGCTGGTCAACGGCCGTCGTCTGCAACCAGGCGGTATCTACAACGCTGGTGCAGCTGACGTTAACCAAATCCCTTCAGCCCTGGTTGAGCGCGTAGAAGTGCTGACCGGTGGTGGTTCTGCTACTTACGGTGCGGATGCGGTTGCCGGTGTTGTTAACTTCGTGATGAAAAAAGATTTCGAAGGCATGGAGCTGACCTTAGGTGGTTCAGGTTACCAGCATGACAACGACAACAAATACATCCAGGGTCTGATGGACAAACGTAAGTTCACTTACCCTACAGGCAGCTCAGGCATTGACGGTAAAACCGGCAATATCGATCTGACTATGGGTGGTTCATTAGGTTCAAAAGGCCACGTGACTGCATATGCAACCTGGCGTCAGGTTGATGAACTGCGTCAAGAAGCCCGTGACTACTCAGCTTGTGCGTTAAACAACGCCGGTACTGCTTGTGGTGGTTCAGGTAACGCGGTAGTGCCTAACTTCTACTTCTATCCGGTAGTGAACGGTGCAACTGACTATGACAAGGAACAATTCTGGACGCTGAATTCAAGCAGCCAGTTCATTCCTTCAGTTGGTAACATCTACAACTATGCGCCAATCAACCACTTCATGCGTCCTGACGAGCGTTACACTTTAGGTGCGTTCGCCAACTATGAAATCAGCGAATATGTTCGTCCGTACTTAGAAGTGTCGTTCATGAACGACCGTACTGTGGCGCAGATTGCTGAATCAGGTACATTCTACGCGGAAGAATATCACTTAGATATCAACAACCCGTTGTTCAGCGATGCACAACGTGGTCAATTCCGTACCGCGTTCGGTAACGACGTGAAAACAGTTGCCGCTTATATCGGTAAACGGAACACAGAAGGTGGCCCACGTCAGTCAGACCTGGAACACACCTCTTTCCGCGTGGTAACTGGTACTGAAGGTATCATCAACGATACATGGTCTTATGACCTGTCATTCCAGCACGGTGTCACTACTTCTGGTGTTGCTTACCTGAACGACTTCTTCGGCCCACGTATCGCGCAAGCGTTAAGTGCTGAAGGTGCTGATCCATGTACTGGTTCATGTATCCCTTACCAAGTGTTCAAATACCAAGGTATTACTGGCGCACAAGCCAGCAACCTGACTGGTACTGCGGTCATGAAAGGTGTGACTTCAGAAACAATCCTGAACGGTTTCGCATCAGGTGAATTGGGCTTTACTCTGCCATCTCACTCAATGCCAGTCGCTGCTGTAATCGGTGTTGAACACCGTGAAAACAAATTCGAACGTACTGCGGACGAAGTATTTGCTAAAGGCTTACTGTTAGGTCAGGGCGGCCAGACTCCTTCTATCGAAGGTGGTTACACCGTGAAAGAAGTGTTCGGTGAATTAAGCATCCCGCTGGTTGAAGAAGTTGGTATCTTCAAAGATGTTACTTTAGGTCTGGGTGGTCGTTATTCAGATTACTCAACTTCAGGTAGCGAGCCAACTTACAAAGCTGAACTGGACTGGACTCCGATCGACGACTGGAAAATCCGTGCCAGCTACAACCGTGCAGTCCGTGCACCAAACGTTGGTGAACTGTTCGCACCGCAAACCAACGGTCTGTGGGGCGGTACTGACGGCTGTTCAGGCGCAACTCCGAAATACTCAGCTGCACAATGTGCGCTGACTGGTGTAACTGCGGCACAATACGGCAAAATTTCTGCCAGCCCGGCTGGTCAGTACAACGGCGTATTCGGTGGTAACCCGGATCTGAAACCAGAAGTTGCAGATACCATGTCTTTCGGTATCGTTGGTCAACCACTGGATAACCTGAACCTGTCAATCGACTACTGGGATATCCAACTGGATGAAGTTATCGGTAACGTATCTGCTCAGCTGACTGTTGACCAGTGTGCTACGACAGGTGCTGCTGCGTTCTGTAACAACATCAAACGTGCTCCTACAGGTAGCCTGTGGTTAGGTAACGCTGGTTTCGTTCAAGCAACGAACATCAACTTAGCCAGCCGTCACTGGCGTGGTATTGACGTTAGCTCTAACTACGAACAAGAAGTGTTCGGTGGTAAACTGACCGTCAAGATGATCGGCTCTATCAACATGAAGAAAGAGTACGAATCACTGCCAGGTAACGATTCAGCCACTTATGACTGTTCTGGTAACGTCAGCATCGACTGTTTCGCTCAACCAAAATGGCGTCACACGCTGTCAGCCAGCTACACCACAGGTGACTGGTGGTCAGCTACAGCGAAATGGCGTTACTATGGTCAGGTTGACTACGAGGGAACTACTGATCAGTTGATCCCAGATGGCATCAGTGCTCAGAGCTACCTGGACTTAGTTGGTTCATTCGATCTGAACGACCATGTTAGCTTACTGGCCGGTGTGAACAACGTACTGGACAAAGAACCTCCAATGGTTGGTCTGACTCTGTCTACAAACGCGAACACCGTATCAGGTTACTACGACACTCTGGGTCGTTACCTGCACGCTAGCGTAACAGTTCGCTTCTAATTCGAAGTTGAACCCCGAAAAAAGCCGGCTGTTGCCGGCTTTTTTTATCAGGTCATTTTGTATCTGGTGTGCGCTTGCAAAGAGTAGTTGCAGTGCGGGCCGGAACTGAGCACTCTTATCTCATTTCTTGCGGTATTGGGAATTGTCATGTCTTCTGAAGCGCTTCTATCATCCTTTTTGCAACTACTGCCACAGGTTTATCAGGCGTTACGCCAACAGCAATTTCAGGCTGTTGAAACTTTCTTACAGCGCCATCAGGTCGATCACCCGCAGTGGCGCGTGCTTGCTCTGGAGCTGGCTTTAAGCAGTGGCAATGACGCTGCAGTTGTGCCGATTATTACCGATATTTGCCGCAGAAGAGATGAGCAGGCAGGCGCGGCACTGCGTCTGGCGCAGCACTATGTGGCAACACGCCGGCGCTTAGAGTGTCGTCAGATGTTAGCTTTGATCGCCGAAGCACCGATTCAGGATGCGGGTTTTTACCGGGCCGTCGCGGCGGTATATAGTGCGCTGGATGATCCTTCAGCAGCTTTACCCTGGCTGGAGCAAGCCGTGTCCTGGTCGCCGCAGGATGCAGCTTTGCGTTTTGATCTGGCATTGGCACAGTTTTTTTTAAATCAAATGACAGCCGCGCAACAGAATCTCGCACTGGTGCTGGAGCAACTGCCGCTGGCCGGTAACGTGCTGCACCTGAGATCTGCTACCCGCAGCGCCAGCAACGACGATAATCATATTGCTGACCTGCAACAGCGTTTAGCACAGCGAGCGCTCAGGCCACAAGATGCTGTCGGTGCAGGTTATGCGCTTGCCAAAGAGTTAGAAGATATTGGGGACTATGCGGCTGCTTTTGTGGCCCTGCGTCAGGCGGCGACGCAAAAACGCCAGCAACTGCGGTATGACGCCCGCAGCGAGTTCGCAACCTTCGCCGCTATGAGGCAGCATTTTAACGCCGCGTTTTTTGCTCAGGCTGGATCAGTCCCGACGCCTGCGGCCATATCGACACTGAAACCTATTTTTATTCTTGGCATGCCGCGCACTGGCACAACCCTCGTCGAGCGGATCCTGGGCCAGCATCCTGACGTTATCTCGATTGGTGAATTTCCGGATTTTCCGCAGGAAGTGGGGCTCGCTGCCCAGCAAGTTCAAGGAGTTGGTTCTTTAGTTGAGGCGGCATTACAAATCGATTATCCGGCACTGGGCGCCCGCTACCTGCAACAAGCCGCAGCGATGGCGCAGGGCAAGCCAATTTTTATCGATAAATTGCCATTTAACTTTATTTACTGTGGCCTGATTAAAAAAGCTTTACCGCAGGCCCGGATCATCCATTTAGTGCGGGACCCGCTCGATACCTGTTTTGCAATTTATAAAACCTTGTTTAATCAGGTCTATTCGTTTTCATATCAGCTGGATGAGCTGGCAGATTATTTTATCGAATATAAAAAGCTGATGGCGCATTGGCACCAGGTGTTGCCGGGGCAAATCCTCGATGTGCATTATGAACAGGTGGTCGCTGAGCCCGAGAGCCAGGCGAAACGGATCCTGGATTGGTGTGATTTACCATGGCAACAAGACTTACTGGCCTTCCATCAGGCTAAATCTGCTTCGACCACAGCTAGCGCAGCGCAGGTCCGTCAACCTATTCACCAAAAATCTGTGCAAAAGTGGCGTCAGTTTGCAAATGAACTGACCCCTGTGCGTGAACGGTTATTTGCCGCGGGTTTGATTGATGCGAGTGGTGATCCAGTCTGACCCTCAAACCGGCATGATGTCGCAGGGGGCTGTCATGCGGAAGTCGTGACCATTGCTGGTATGAAACGGATAAGTGCCATGCCAGACAAAACTTGGAAATAACACAACAAGACCCGGCACGGGGCAAATTGCCTGCGCCACTTCTTCCTGATCACCCAGCAGCAGAGAGGTTTCACCAAGTTTTAGCCAGCCCTGTCGCAATGGGTCGTCCGGCCGGATGCAGTCTGGCAACTCGAGATAGGTGCAGGCAGATAACCAACCTTGCGGATGCACGTGATTGGTATGAAAACCTTGATCGGCTAACCGGACTGACCAACTACCGGAGAAACGGAATTGCTTGTTGTTTCGGCCCAGCAGTGGATGTTCAGCATCTTGCGGTAGACGCTGCAGGTATTCGTGGATCCTTTGTTCCAATGCGGCACGAAATTGTTGGATCGCCGGGTCTGGTTCAGACAACAGCCGTCCCAAAGTTTGAGTGCCACCGCGGACGCTTTGATCTAACGGCTGACGCGTACTGGTATGTAAACGTCGGATCACCGGGTTCAGCACGGCCAGAAACTCTGCCAGACTTTGATAACCTGGTGGCGTCGGCAGAGGCCGGGCGTCAATCAAAGTTGGGTAGTTATTCAGCCAGTCGGTTTTTGCATCGCCTAGCAGACGCCAACAAGTACCCAAATAAGCCCAGATCTCCTGATCCTGTGGACTCAGCTGCCGAGCTTGCTGCAATAGCTGCACGGCATGGTCTAGTTGCTGCAACCGAATGGCATAGTTTGCGGCATCAATCAGGGCCCGCACCCGGAATGCCGGCGGTGTTTGCGGATGTTGTAATGCTTCAGTGGTCAGTGCTGCGGCTTGACGAATATCACCCGTTTTCGCAACTTGTACTCCCAGCGCATGCAACAAGTCAGGCAAACGGCCATGTAAATGCAGACCAGCCTCGAGCAAGCGCGTCGCTTCGCTATTATCACCTGATTGGATCAACAAGGTGGCCAGGCAATAACGCAGCGCCAATGCCTCGGGTTGTGCCTGTAGTGTTTGGCTGGTTAACTGTAGGAACTTTGCCAGGTTTTGTTGTTCCCAGTACAGCTGATTGAGCGCCTCGTGGGCGCCGATATGTAAAGGTTCCAGCGCAATAGCTTGCAGTAACGCGGATTCCGCATGCTGATCCTGACCTAAATCGTGTTGCAGACAGCCCGCAATAAAGTGCAAATCTGCCTGTTGTGGTGTGGCAATCAGCATTTGCCGGATGATCTCTGCTGCGGCGCCTGCTTGTTGTTGATCTCGGAGTAACTGGGCTTTTTGCCATAACAACTGCGACTGCGCAGGCCAGCGAACTAGTGCCTGCTCCAATGTTTGTAACGCCGCAGTGACTTGTTGCAGCTGTGCCAACGCACTGGCGAGAGGAGCATAGCTACGTGGGTCATCTGGCCGCAGTTGCTGCGCTTTTTGCAAACGTTGCTGTGCTAAAGCCGGTTGCTGGATCCGTAACGCCAGCAAACCAGCATTGAGCCAGGTGTCAGCTTGTTCTGGCGCTAAACTCAAGGCGCGTTGGTAAGCTTGTTCGGCTTGGTCAGTTTGCTCCAGTTGTTGCAACAGATTGCCGTAGTTGGACCAGACGACACTCTGTGCCGGCGCTGCTGCCAGACTGCGTTTAAACCATTGCAACGCTTGGTCGGCTTGGCCTTGTTGACGTGCACATAAAGCCAGCAGATGCAAAGCATCGGGTTGTTCCGGCACCAGCTGTAAGACTTGTAAGGCGAATTGACCGGCGCGGTCCAGCTGGCCCTGACCAAAAGCGGCAATGGCAGCCTGAAGAAATTGCTGAGCGTGCATAATCAACACTGAGTTCAAAGCAGAATGTGGCTAAATTAACAGAAAACAGGGTAAAGCGGCCAGCCGGATTGGACGACCACTTCGTCCATTTTAACAAAGAGCCCGGCTTTTGTTTTCGTGCAACTGACGTTCACAGCGGGCACAACGCTGTCTGGCCGGGTCTTGCTGCAGTAACTCACGTTCGATTCGGGCTTCGCAATCCGAACAGAGTCCATACAGACCCATATCCATCTGGCTAAGCGCTGCCTGCACCAATTCGAGTCTACGACTTTTTTGTTCCAGTTCGGGCGTCAGCCAATGCCGCAACAATTCAGGCCAATGGCTTAGTGCCTGATGCTCAAGCTGCAATAATAAGTGACTGAATTCGTCGGCATGATCGCGTTGCAGGTAGGAAAAGATATCCTCGCGTAGCTGCTGAAGTTCCTGCTGTAACTGGCCACGTAATTCCGGAATGAGAGACTTGGGCATAAGATCCTCAGCGCTGAAATAATGATTGAGGCTGCAGTGTGGCAAAAGACCACCAGCTCTGTGCTGATACAGATCAAAGCTATCTACAGTTGCAGGATTTTTTTCGACGCAACCGCCGGTCACCGCGAAATCCCCGTTGGTGGCCCGCGTGATCTTCCGGTCATTGCAAAATTTTACTATGCTCGGCGAAAGAAATTCCCAGTGACGTCGGTCTGGTGTGTTATCGGTGACAATAAACCGGTAGCCCAATACATCGTTCAAAACAACAGAAGGATTTAGCAGATGAATCAACAACAAAAAGTCAAAGCAGCCTTAGGTGGCCTGATGTTATCCGCGCTGGCCGGTTTAAGTGGCACCGCTCAGGCGTTTCAGGCAACAGAACTGAGCTCTGGTTATCAGCAGTCACCTGATGGTGCGGCACAACAAGCAGCAGATCCAAAAGCTGGCGCGGAAAAAGCTAAAGAAGGCAAATGTGGCGAAGGTAAATGCGGTGAAGGCAAGAAAGCCGACGCCAGCGCCGATAAAGCCAAAGAAGGTAAATGTGGTGAGGGCAAGTGCGGTGAAGGTAAGTGCGGTGGCGACAAAAAAGCCGGCACAGACAAAGCCAAAGAAGGTAAATGCGGCGGCATGAACTAATATGCCGCCGATCCAAGGCGTTGGATTGGGCCTGCGGCGTGAGCTGCTGGCCCCGTTGCAACAAGGCGAGCAGGGCATTGATTTTATCGAAGTCGCACCGGAGAACTGGATCCCCTTTGGTGGCCGGCTGCAACGCCAGTTTGCGGAGGTCGCGGCGCAATATCCGCTGATTTGCCACGGTTTGTCGCTGTCTATTGCTGGGCCGGATCCGCTGGATCTGGTCTTTCTGAATCAGCTGAAACAGTTTTTTCGTCAACATCAGGTGCATTTGTACAGCGAGCATCTGAGTTATTGTTCGGGGCAAGGGCATCTGTATGATCTGATGCCGGTGCCTTTTTGTGCTGAAGCTATTGATTATCTGGTGCCCCGTATTCGTCAGGTGCAGGACGTGTTGGAGCAGGAGCTGGTGCTGGAGAATATCTCTTATTACGACACGCCTGCATCGACCTTGTCTGAGCTGGAATTCCTGGGCGAAGTGCTGGATCGGGCAGATTGTGGTTTGCTGCTCGATGTGAACAATATTTATGTCAATTCGGTTAATCATAGTTATGACGCCAGTGCTTTTTTGCGTGCGCTACCGACCCAACGCATTCGCTATTGCCATGTAGCAGGTCACTTACGCCAAAGTGCTGACTTACTGATTGATACCCATGGTAGTGATGTCAATGACCCGGTCTGGGCTTTGTTAGCAGAAGCTTATGCTGTGCATGGCGTTAAACCGACATTATTAGAGCGCGACTTTAATCTGCCGCCTTTTGCTGACTTGATGACGGAAGTTGAACAGATCCGTCAGATCCAGCGGCAAGCATCGCGGCTCAACAGCGGGGCTGCCTGATGCACAGCTTTCAGCAGCAACAGCTGGCCTTTATAAACCGGATCAAAGATCCAAGCGCGCCTTTGCCGGCGGGCATGCGACCTGAGCGGATGGCCGTCTACGAAGAATTGTTTTTTAACAATGTACAGAATTTTGTTTCCAGCGCTTTTCCGGTGTTGCTGTCGATTGTTTCTGCAGCACATTGGCAAGCGTTGTGCCGGCAGTTTTTCCGCGAACAGCGGCTGCATAGTCCTTATTTTCTGCATATTTCCCAAGCTTTTCTGCACTGGCTACCGCAGGTCGAAGAACAATTGCCCCTGTTTGCGCTGGAGCTGGCTGAATATGAGTGGCTGGAACTGGCATTGGCGACTGATATCGCGATGGCCGCGTCAGGCTGGCAATTTAGTCCTAATTCCGCTTTGGCTTTGTCGCCACTGGCGCGTCTGTGTTGTTATCAATATCCGGTACAGCAAATTTCAGTACAGTTTCAACCGACTGCGCCGGCGGCACAACCGGTGTTTTTGCTGTTGTACCGCGATCATGCCGATCAGGTGCGCTTTCTCGAACTGAACGCCTGGAGTGCCGCATTGTTGCAGTTGATGCTGGCAGAACCAGGTCAGCAAATCAGCACCTATCTTGAATGGTTGCAGCCTTATGTTCCGCAATGGGACAGCGACCAGTTATTGGCCGAGGTGACGCCTTTGTTGACCGATTTTGCCTTGCGCGGCATTGTCACTGCTGCGGCCGAAAACTAGCCTTCAGTGCCCGTATCGTTGACCTTAGTTCCGACCAGAATTTTTCCGATAAAAATGCGCCTGGCCGCCGCGACAATCACTGGCTATTGCCAGATTTTTTTATTAAAATCGACCCCCCCTTATTTTGCACTGGAAAGATGTCGATGGCAGACGAGAATTTTAAAGAATCCTTCAGCGTGTGGCATTTGTTAGGCTTCGTCGCTGTGTTTGTATTGCTGTTGTGCCAACCGCCCCTGGTAACCTGGTTGCGCATTTTAGGTTAAGCCGAGCGACCAGACCGAAAAACCGCCTGCAGGCGGTTTTTTTATCGAATTTAATATAGAGATTTCTCCATGACGCATACCGAATTAAGCCGCTTACTTGAACAAGTCATCAAGTCAGTGCAGGACTATCCGAAGCCAGGCATTTTATTTCGCGACGTGACCAGCCTGATGCAGGATGGCGCCGCTTTTGCCGCAGTAATTGATCATCTGAAGCAACATTACAGTGGCCATGGCATCACCAAAATTGTCGGCACTGAATCGCGTGGTTTTATTTTTGGTGCGCCACTGGCCTATGCCATGGGCGTGGCTTTTGTGCCGGTGCGTAAACCGGGCAAACTGCCGCGTGAAACTATCGCGGAAAGCTACCAATTGGAATACGGTCAGGACACTTTGGAAATTCATCTGGACGCGATCGCACCAGAAGATAAAGTCCTGTTAGTTGACGATTTATTGGCGACTGGTGGTACTATTGATGCTACGACAAAACTGGTCCGTCGTTTAGGCGGTCAAGTCACGGATGCTACTTTTGTCGTCAATCTGCCGGATCTCGGTGGCCAGCTGCGTCTTGAAGCGCTGGGTCTGACCATCCACAGTCTGGTTGATTTTCCGGGACACTAAACCCGACCTGCGTACCGGCATGATGCCAGCGCGACTTCCGACAAGGTGAACACATGAGTTATCAGGTGCTGGCGCGCAAATGGCGGCCACAGAATTTTGGTCAGTTGGTGGGGCAGGAGCATGTCAAAACTGCACTGACGCACGCGCTGACGCAAAATCGTCTGCACCATGCTTATCTGTTTACCGGTACGCGCGGCGTTGGTAAAACCACCATCGCCCGCATCTTTGCCAAAAGTCTGAACTGCGAACAGGGCGTCACCGCCACGCCTTGCGGTATCTGCAGTGCCTGTACCGAAATCGATAAAGGCTTTTTCGTCGATTTAATGGAAATAGATGCGGCAAGCCGCACCAAAGTTGAAGATACCCGCGATCTGCTGGACAACGTACAGTACGCGCCAACCCGTGGCCGCTATAAGGTGTACCTCATCGACGAAGTGCACATGTTGTCTAAACACAGTTTTAATGCGCTGCTGAAAACTTTGGAAGAACCGCCGCCTCATGTGAAGTTCTTACTGGCGACCACAGATCCGCAAAAGTTGCCGATCACCGTGTTGTCGCGTTGCTTGCAGTTCAGTTTAAAGGCGCTATCGCAAAGCCAGATTAAACAGCATCTGAATTATATCCTCGGCCAGGAAGGTATCGCTGCCGAAGACGAAGCGCTGGCGTTGCTGGCGCGGGCCGCCAAAGGCAGTTTACGCGATTCTCTCAGTCTGACTGATCAGGCGATCGCACAGACTAACGGCGATATCCGCCTCGGCGCGGTGCGTGAAATGCTCGGGTTTCTGGAGCAAAGCTGGGCCGAGATCCTGCTGCAGGATGTGCTTAACCGCGACTTATTTGGGATGCAAGCGCATATTCAGCAACTGGTCAGTAGCCACAGCCATTTTCAGGCGGTGTTAGATGACATGTTATCGCTGTTACATCTGGCTGCGTTGTCACAGTATCAGCTGAGTGCTTCCGAACTGGCGCTGACCGAGTCGGCTTTTGTTCGCGCTGTTGCCAAGACGCACGCGCCGGAATCGATCCAGCTGTATTACCAATTATTGTTATCCGGCAAACGTGACTTGCCATATGCCCCCGAGCCGCGGATTGGTCTGGAAATGGCGTTGCTTCGTGCTATTGCTTTTGTACCGGCCAAAGCCGGCACTATGCCGGAAGTAAGTGCCGGCCGGGCAGCAGCGCTGTCGGCGGCGCATGTGGCGCCAGCACAAATGCCAGCTGTTGCATCGCCATCAACCGAAACCGAGGTGCCGCAGCTGCAAGTTGCGCAGCTGCTACCAACAGCGCAACTCACTGTGGAACCAGTTGTTGTTGCAGCCCCGGTCGAAAAGGCAGCCGCAGTGTCGGCGCCTGAAACGGCACCAGAATCTGCGGCGAGCAGTGGTATCGATTCAGTTACGGCCAGTATTCTGGCACGCCGTGGTCTGCAGCGGGCGGCTTCGAACGAACCAAAAAAGTCTGAGCGCCAGCAGGCGCCTGTCGTATTACCTGCCAGAACTGCTGCTGTAGTCGCTGCACCAACACTAGTTGATGCCTCTGTGGCAGCGCCCGGTCCGATAGCAGCGGCTGCGCGTCCGGTACAACCAAAGCCTGCGGATATCCCGCCATGGGATGAATTGCCTGAACAAACGCCACAAGTGGATGATGGCGTTGATCAAGAGCAGATGGACGAAGACGTGCCAGTCGCCAGACCTGTAGAGGCGGTTGTCCCGACAGAAGATGATGCAGACATCACCGACGTGGTCGAATCCACTGAACAATGGCAATGGCAACAATCTTATAGCGCAGCTCCAGTGCAGCCGATCCGTCATGCTTTGCTGGAAAGTCTGGCCGTGCCGGAATTGCCGGACAATCTCGATTTTGCCAGCGAAACCATCGCTGAAGTGCAGACGGTTGCAGGCACAGAAGCCGACCTGACGTTTGATGGCCAGATCCACGCCGGCAACTTTGCCGTGCGCAGTAGCAGTCAGGTCGATGCCTGGGCGCAGCGCATAGACAGCCTGCGTATTGGTGGCCTGATGCGGTTGTTCCTGTTACACAGTAGTATGACGCTGGATGGTAATCAGTTAACTCTTCAGGTCAGTAGTTCGCAGCGTCATCTTGATTCGGAGCGTAATCGCGCGCAATTACAGTCGGTGCTGGCAGAGTCATTTGGCTTGCCACTGAGCGTCGACATTGAATTTGTCGATGAGGTCCCGGCCAGCCCGCAGGCGTTGCAACAGCGTATAGATGCGGCGCGCCGGCGTTATGTGCATCAGGTGTTGCAGGAAGACCCGACATTAAATGCCATCGCCCGCGATTTTGCCGGTGAATGGTTACCTGATAGTCTGGAAGTATTTTAATTCACCAGTCCGCGTCTTCGGCACGGGCGGAATCTTGTAATTTTGCGGCTTTGTGATTATCTTGGCCGCCATTATCAATACAGCTGAGAGTACAGAATATGTTTAAAGGTGGCATGGGTAACATCATGAAACAGGCGCAGGCGATGCAAGAAAAAATGCAGCGTGCGCAGGAAGAAATCGCCCGGCTGGAAGTGACCGGTGAAGCCGGCGCTGGCATGGTCAAAGTGACTATGGCTGGCAATCACAATGTGCGCCGGATCAGCATCGACGACAGCCTGATGGCTGATGACAAAGAAATGCTGGAAGATTTAATCGCTGCTGCGATCAACGATGCGGTACGCCGGGTCGAAGAAACCAGTAAAGAGCGCATGGCGTCAGTGACCGGTGGTATGCAGTTACCGCCGGGCTTTAAAATGCCATTCTGAGCAGCTTAATCCTGAGGTGATGCATGGGTAAACATACGCCGTTAGTGCAAAAACTGATTGATGCGCTGCGGGTACTGCCATCGGTAGGCCCCAAGTCAGCGCAGCGTATGGCTTACCAATTGCTGGAACGCAATCGCGAGGCTGGTTTACAACTGGCCTCTGCCTTGCACTCCGCCATGACCAAAGTTGGCCACTGCCAGCGTTGCCGCACGTTCTGCGAAGGCCAGATCTGTCAGATCTGCGCGCACCCGATCCGTGGCCAGAGTTCTTTGCTCTGTATCGTCGCCAGTGCGGCGGACTTATTTGCCATTGAACAAACCGGCTTATTTGCCGGGCGTTATTTTGTGCTGCGCGGACAGTTGTCGCCCCTTGATGGTGTAGGTCCGACGGAATTGGGACTGGATGCGTTATCGCAACAACTGGGTCAAGGCAAAATTGAAGAAGTGATCCTGGCCACCAATCCGACTGTGGAGGGGGAAGCGACCGCATTTTATATCGCCGAACTGTGCCGTAAGCATCGGGTACAGGTGTCGCGTTTGGCACAAGGCATGCCGGTTGGCGGCGAACTGGAATTTCTCGACGGTAGCACTTTGTCTTATGCGTTAAGTGGACGCAAGCCGTTCTGAGCAACATCAATCCCATCAATACCGATTGGTCACAATCGCTGGTTATAACTGCTCCCCCTTGAAAAACAAATGACAGACCCCAGATCTGAACCCGGAAATGACAGGCGGGGCCAGTCCGGAACATTTGTATGTTTGAACCGGTCCGCGCTGACGAATTTAGTGTGAAAGGAGCGGTAAATGACTGAAACAACACAAAAACAAACCCATGGCTTCCAGGCCGAAGTCAAACAGTTGCTGCAACTGATGATCCATTCTTTGTACTCGAACAAAGAAATTTTCCTGCGTGAACTGATTTCAAATGCCTCAGATGCGGCAGACAAACTGCGTTTTCTGGCGCTCTCTGACAGCAGCCTGTATGGCAACGAAGGCGATTTACGCGTACGCGTCAGTCTGGACGAAGCGGCCAAAACTATTACCATCAGCGATAACGGTATCGGGATGACGCGCGATGAAGTGATCAGTCACTTAGGCACTATCGCAAAATCCGGCACTAAAGAATTCTTCTCGCAATTAAGCGGCGACCAGAGCAAAGATTCCAAGTTAATTGGTCAGTTTGGTGTTGGTTTTTACTCTGCATTTATCGTGGCCGACAAAGTCACAGTGCGCACATTAAAAGCAGGCGCGGCGCCAGACAGCGCGGTGGAATGGGAATCAGCCGGCGAGGGTGATTACACGCTGGCAAGCGCTGATAAAACCAGCCGCGGTACTGAAATTGTGCTGCATCTGCGTGACGGCGAAGGTGAATTCCTCAGCAAGTGGAAAGTCGAAAGCATTATCACCAAGTACTCAGATCACATCTCTATCCCGGTAGAAATGTGGGAAGAGGGTACTGCTGAGCGTGAAGAAGACGGCGAGAAAATCCCGGCCACCGAAGGTCACTGGAAAGCGGTTAACAAAGCGACTGCGCTGTGGATGCGCGATAAGTCTGAAGTCAGTGACGATGAATATCAGGAATTCTACAAACATATTTCACACGACTGGACTGAGCCGCTGAGCTGGAGCCACAACAAAGTTGAAGGCAATACCAACTATACCAGTCTGTTATATGTGCCGAAAAAAGCGCCTTTTGATCTGTGGAACCGCGACGCCCGTCATGGTCTGAAACTCTATGTCCAGCGCGTCTTTATCATGGATGATGCTGAGCAGTTTATGCCTAGCTACCTGCGGTTTATCAAAGGTGTGCTGGATTCGAGCGACTTGCCACTGAACGTATCACGCGAAATCCTGCAAGACACCAAAGTGACGCAAAGTCTGCGTAAAGGCTGCACGTCACGTGTGCTGAAAATGTTGGAGAAAATGGCGAAAGCCGAAGATCAGACTGAATATCAGTCGTTCTGGGATGAGTTTGGTCAGGTATTAAAAGAAGGCCCGGCCGAAGATCACGCCAATAAAGAAAGTATTGCCAAACTGCTGCGGTTTAGCTCAACGCATGTTGATACTGCTGTGCAAAGTGTTGGTTTAGAGGCCTATGTCAGCCGGATGAAAGAAGGTCAGGACGAGATTTACTTCCTGGTTGGCGATAGTTTTGAAGCGGCTCAACACAGCCCGCATTTGGAAGTATTCCGCAAAAAGGGCCTGGAAGTTCTGCTGTTATCAGATCGCATCGACGAATGGCTGATGCAGCATCTGACAGAATTTGATGGTAAAAAACTGCGTTCAGTGGCTAAAGGTGGTCTGGATCTGTCGAAGTTGGACGACGAGGACACCAAAAAAGCACAAGAAGAGTCGGAAAAACAATTTGCTGGCGTGGCAGAACGCTTTAAAACGGCGCTCGGCGATCAGGTCAAAGATGTCAAAGTCAGTCATCGCCTGACCGACAGCCCGGCTTGTGTCGTCACTGACGAGTTCGATATGAGCACGCAGATGATCAAGCTGATGGAATCTGTCGGACAGAAAGTGCCGGAAGTGAAGCCGATTTTCGAGCTGAACCCGGAGCATCAACTGGTACGCCATATCGCTGACGTGCAAGACGAAGCCCAATTTAAACAGTGGGCCGAAGTGCTGTTTGAACAGGCATTGCTGGCAGAACGTGGCAGCCTGAAAAATCCGGCGACATTTGTCAGCCGCTTAAACAGCTTGCTGTTATCACTGGCGAAATAATCTGCAGCTTTGATCAGATAAAACCCGGTTTGTGCCGGGTTTTGTCTTTCTGCAGTGCAACTATCGTCGAATAGTGTTTTGCTACATTCTTTGTGCATACTGCGGCTGTACCGGATCTGCCAGGCTATTAGTACTAAAGTCGGCTTGTCAGTGGCTGCTCTGAGCAGCCGACAAATACCTTGTCTGCTGACTGACATTATGTAAAGATCCAGCGCTTATGACATTTGGAACCGTTTCTGAAAAAAACCGAGGTTTTTGGTATGCGAATTATTCTGTTGGGTGCACCGGGTGCCGGTAAAGGAACACAGGCACAGTTTTTGATGAACAAGTACGGTATTCCGCAAATCTCCACCGGGGATATGCTCCGTGCAGCCATCAAAGAGGGCACTGCAATGGGCCTGGCTGCCAAGCAGGTGATGGATGCCGGACAGTTGGTATCTGATGAAATCATCATTGGTCTGGTGAAAGAGCGCATCGCCAAACCAGATTGCGCCAAAGGCTTTTTGTTAGACGGTTTCCCACGCACTATTCCGCAAGCTGATGCGATGAAAGATAACGGCGTGTTGGTTGACCACGTTATCGAATTTGACGTGCCGGACGATGTGATCGTCGAGCGCATGAGTGGTCGTCGTGTACACCCGGCATCAGGCCGTGTTTACCATGTCACTTACAATCCGCCAAAAGTGGCTGGCAAAGACGATCAAAGCGGTGAAGATTTAGTGATCCGCGATGACGATAAAGAAGAAACCGTGCGTAAACGCTTAGGTGTTTATCATGAACAAACTGAGCCTCTGGTCGGTTATTATCGGAATCAGGCGGAACAAGGCCTGACGCAATACCATCACTTAGATGGCACACAGCCGGTAGAAGCAGTGAGTACATTCCTGAGTAACCTGCTGGGTTAAGCTGCTGCGATAAGGAAAACCAAAGCCCACTACTGTGGGCTTTGTTGTTCCAGAGCGCTCAAAAACCGCGAGATATTGCAAGGGAGGATCAGGTAATATCCCCGCAGGCAGTCAGCACAGAAAATCGAAGTACCAGCGGTTGACTCTGGTACTCAGGTATCGCCGGATGTTGATACATCTGAACAAATCACAATCAACGGGGTGAACATGATCACAGCAATTTATGCTGCAGTTTTGGCAGTGATGTACGTCGTACTGGCTTTAGCAGTCGTACGGCAGCGCTTTAAATTACGGGTAGGTTTGGGTGATGGGCAACAACCAGAGCTGATTAAAGCGATTCGTATCCACGGAAATTTCGCCGAATATGTGCCGCTGTTGCTGGTGATCATGTTGATCGCCGAACAACAGCAGGCTGCAGCCTGGCAGTTACATTTACTGGGCGCGCTGACGCTGGGCGGTCGTTTGCTGCATTTAACCGGATTGAGTCGTTCCAGCGGGACCTCCATTCCGCGGTTTTTGGGCATGATTTCAACTTTCACTGCGTTACTGTGTGGCGCGGCGTTTTTGCTGATTAAAGCATGGTAAAGCAGCTTGGTTATGGCCAGCCGGCCTTATTGCTGCACAGTTCGATGTCGAGCCACCGTCAGTGGCTGTCACTAGCAAGCGAGCTGTCAGCAACGCACAGCTGTTATCTGCCGGATCTGGCCGGTTATGGCGCTGAGCCGTTACCTGCTATACAACCATGGTCGCTGGCGGCTGAAGCTGACTTGCTGCTGGCGGCTTTGCCGGACACTCTAAAGGCGCAGCCGCTTGATCTGATTGGTCATTCTTATGGCGGGGCACTGGCGCTACATCTCGCCCGCACGCAAAAGCTACAAATCCGTAAACTGGTATTGTTTGAGCCAGTGGCTTTTCATGTATTGCCACAGTTGCCAGACGCTAGTGCGCTCTGGCAGGAAGTTCGCGCGCTGGCAGATGCATTACCGACGCTTAATGCTATTCAGGCTGCAGAGCGCTTTATTGACTATTGGCAACACAAAGGCTTTTTCGCTGGCTTGCCAGTGCGAATGCAACAACAGCTGGCGCTGCAGGTCGCCAAAGTTAGTCTGGATTTTCAGGCTCTAAGCCAGGAACCAGCCAGTCTGGCCGATTATGCCGATGCAGTGAAAAGTCCGGTGTTGCTGCTCAGTGGCAGCCACAGCAGGCAGTCTGCACAGCGGATCAGCGCTGCGCTGCGAAGCGTTTTGCCTGATGTCCGCTTACAACGGCTGGAGTGCGGCCACATGGGGCCCGTGACCCATCCGGATCTCGTGAATAAACCCATTGCAGATTTTCTGTTGGTCTGAAAACAACAAAGCCGCATCATGCGGCTTTGCTTTGTCAATCCAGCGTCAACAGTCGCTTATACGGTGCCGGTTGGTAATTGCACGGCATCCTGTGCGAGTTCCGAATTCGCAGCCGGTTGCTGCGTCAGCACTGCGGTTGGCTGACCACTGTGGATAGCGATTTTACGTGGTTTCAACGCATCCGGAATTTCACGCAACAGTTCAATGTGCAATAAACCATGATGCACAGTAGCACCTGTAACCCGGACATAATCGGAGAGCTGGAACTTGCGCTCAAAATTGCGTTCAGCAATCCCCTGATGCAGGAAACGACGGTCTTCCGTCTTATCACCTTTTTGGCCCCGCACCAGCAGCGTATTGCGCTCGGTGTCGATGCTCAGCTCATGCGGTTCAAAACCGGCTACGGCCATTGTGATGCGGTATTGGTCCTCACCGGTCACTTCAATATTGTACGGTGGATATGCGGGTTGTTTTTCATTGCGTGCAGCGGCGTCCATTAAAGTCGCCAGGTGGTCAAAACCGATAAATGAACGATAAAAAGGGCTGAAATCAAAAGCGTGCATAGTCAAACCTCACTAATTTCTTTGTTAAGCAAATCAGATGTTTAATGGCCTACCCAAATGGCGCAGGCCGGGATACAGAAACCCGCTATGCGGCATTTCTATATCCCTTTAATAAGGTCTGGTGTTATTTTTTCAAGCGGGATAATCAGGATTTTTTCTGCGCAAATTGTTTGAGAGTCGCTAAGGCTGCGGTGTAATCAGGTTCCTGCGACAGCAGAGGCACCAGTTGCTGATACACCAGTTTGCCATTGCGATCGACAATCAACACTGCCCGGGTTAACAAGCCCATGTCTTTGATACGCAAGCCATAGCTGGAGCCAAAATCGCCCCAAACCGCATCGGACAATACTAACAGTTTGTCGACTTGTTCTTTCTGACAAAACCGTTTTTGCGCAAAAGGTAGGTCATTAGAGATCGTCAGGATCACCACATCGGCTGGCAGGCTGCTGACTTCTTCATTAAATTTTTTCGTTTGGATTGAACAGACGCCGGTATCGAGGCTTGGCACTGTACTGATCAGCACAGTTTTACCGGCAAAATCACTGAGTTTGACCGGTTTAAAACCGGCGTCCGCCACTTTAAAATCCGGAGCGAGCGTTTGCAGACTAACCGGAGTGCCCTGCAATTCCAGCGGCCGTTCACCGGCTTTCACTTCAGATAACCGGACTGGCAAACTGGCCGTCAGATCAGCGGCCTGTAGCCATGGTGTAGCGAGGACGAACATCGTGGCAATCAGGGGCTTGAACATAGCGTTTTCCTTTTAAAAAAGTATGGAATACAGAGACTAACAGCGAAAAATTCATCGAGCAAAAGTGTTGTCTGGTTCGCATTCTACGGACGCAGACGCTACACTGGTTCATATCCCTCTATGTGGTGAGTATTGCATGGTAGCAGCAGTCCTAATCTGTGATGATTCGAATTTAGCACGAAAGCAAATGGCACGTAGTCTCCCGACAGACTGGCAAGACAAAGTCAGTTTTGCTGGCCATGGTCAGGAAGCGATGGAAGTGCTGAAACGTCAGCCCATTGATTTATTATTCCTTGACCTGAATATGCCGATCCTTGACGGCTATGGAGTGTTACAAGCGATCCAAGCTCAACAAATCCCCGTCAAAGTAGTGGTCGTTTCCGGCGATATTCAACCCGAAGCCCGGGAGCGGGTATTGTCTTTTGGTGCACTCGATTTCATCAAAAAACCAGTCTCTGCTGAAAAATTGCAGGAAGTACTGCAACAGTTTACGTCGGTCCACACTGCACAGGACAGTCAGAAAGTGCTGGATCGCGCTTTTGCTGCTAACCATCACAGTAGTATGAACTTCGCATTAGACCCGGTATTGCGTGACGTGTTTCAGGAGCTGACCAACGTCGCGATGGGGCAGGCTGGTGACTTGCTGGCGCGTTTACTGAAAGTTTTCGTCAAACTGCCCATTCCTAACGTCAATGTGATTGAAGTCAGTGAATTACATATGGCGATTGCGTCTGTGGAACAAAAACAGACTACATCGGCCGTATGTCAGGGCTTTATTGGCGGTGGTGTGTCCGGTGAAGCCTTGCTGATTTTAAATGACTCAAGCTTTGCAGATATTGCCAAGCTATTGAATTATGAAGGGAAACTTACAGCAAAAACTGAACTTGAGTTGTTAATGGATATCGGCAACATCTTAATCGGTGCTGTGCTGAAAGGTTTAGCCGAGCAAATTGATATGTCATTTAGCCAAGGGCATCCGGTCGTTCTTGGCCAGCATGCCCCGGTCAGTGAGATGATCAAAGCCAATGCCCGCCGCTGGAAACGAATGCTGGCGATCGAAATCAGTTATGGCATTGAGAATTACAATATCAATTGTGATTTGCTGCTGCTGTTCACCGAAGACAGCATTAAAACACTGAATTACAAAGTCGAATTTTTGTTAGAAGAGTAACTATGCAAAATATCAGTCCCGAAGTTTCCGAAGTGCATTGGCTGCTCGACATGTTTCAGACGGTTGATGTGGGCCTGGTGGTATTGACTGCCGATTACAAAATTCAGGTCTGGAACGGCTTTATGGAAAACCATAGTGGTCTGACGCCTCGTCAGGTCCGCGATCGGTATCTATTTGATTTATTCTCAGAAATCGATGAAGACTGGTTACGCCGTAAGTGTGATCCGGTGATCCTGTTGAAGAACCGGGCTTTCACCATTTGGGAACAAAGGCCTTTCATTTTTAAATTCCGCAATTACCGGCCTATTACCGGTGTCGCAGATTATATGTATCAGAACAGCACGATTTTCCCCATTACAGACGTCCGTGGTGTCGTCACGCATCTCTGTATGATTATTTATGATGTGACTGATGTCGCAACCAGCCGGCTGGAGCTGGAGTCGATGAACGGCCAGTTACGCCAGCTGTCAAAAACCGATTTTCTGACCGAACTGAATAATCGCGGTACCTGGGAAGATGCACTACAAACTGAGTTTAAACGGCTCAAGCGCAGTGGCCATCAGGGCACCTTGCTGATGTGTGACATCGACCATTTTAAACGCATTAACGACGGATACGGCCACGCGGCTGGTGACGTGGTGATCCGTCAGGTGGCACAGGCCGTGAAAAAGAACCTGCGTGAAACCGATGTGGCTGGTCGCTATGGTGGCGAAGAGTTTGCCGTGTTGCTGGTGGATACTACGGCGGATCAGGCGTTGTATTTCGCTGAGCGTTTACGCAAAACGGTGGAAGGGCTGTCGATGGAATTTAATCAGCAGTTGCTTAAAGCAACAGTCAGTGTCGGTATCGCGGAATACACGCCGGATATGTTGGAGCATCGGCAGTGGATTGAAGCTGCGGATAAAGCGCTTTACACATCGAAGGCGGATGGTCGTAACAGAGTCACAGTCGCCGCGAAATAATACTGCCAGTGCAGTCAAAGGGTAAAAGTATGCCGGCATCAGCCGGCGTTTTGTTATTCTGGCGGTACCATACCGAGTTGTTTCGTGCTGTTATCGTCGTTGAGTTGTTCCAACTTAACGGTAAATCCCCACAAGCGGTGCAAATGTTTCAGCACATGCGGAAAGCTGTCTGCCAGCGGCACACGCTGATTGGGAATAAAGCGTAAAGTTAAAGAGCGGTCGCCGGTCACATCAACATTAAACACCTGAATGTTGGGCTCAATATTGCTCAGGTTGTATTGTGCCGACAGCATCTGCCGCACTTTTTGATAGCCGGGGCCGTTATGAATAGCCGCTACTTCCAGTTGCTGCTCTTTGTCATCATCGACAATGCCAAATAAATGGAAATCTCGAATGATTTTCGGCGACAAGTACTGACTGATAAAACTCTCATCTTTAAAATTCTGCATGGCAAAATGCAGCGTTTCGACCCAATCAGAACCGGCGATATCAGGAAACCACTCCTTGTCCTCGGCGGTCGGTGTTTCACAGATCCGGCGCAGATCCGTGAACATGGCAAAGCCGAGTGCATAAGGGTTAATACCAGAGTAGTACTTCGAGTTATAGGCCGGCTGATACACCACATTGGTGTGGTTATGCAGCACTTCCAGCATAAATTTGTCTGTGACCAGCCCCTCATCATACAAATGCTGCAGGATGGTGTAGTGCCAGAACGTTGCCCAGCCTTCATTCATCACTTGGGTCTGCTTTTGCGGATAAAAATACTGTGAGATCTTCCGGACTATCCGCACAATTTCGCGTTGCCAGGGTTTGAGCAGCGGGGCGTTTTTTTCAATAAAATACAGGATGTTTTCCTGTGGTTCCTTTGGATAATGCTGTTCTACCGGTTTGTTAAATTGCTCTTTGTTCGGGATGGTGCGCCACAACTGATTGACCTGTGACTGCAGGTATTTTTCCCGGTCCTGCTGGCGGCGTTGTTCCTCATCCATCGAAATTTTTTGCGGTCTTTTGTAACGGTCGACACCGTAATTCATCAAAGCATGGCAGGAATCTAATATGTCCTCGACTTCACTGAGGCCATATTTTTCTTCACAATCACTGATATATTTTTTCGCAAACACCAGATAATCGATAATCGAAGATGCATCTGTCCAGGTTTTAAACAAGTAGTTGTTTTTAAAAAAGGAGTTGTGGCCATAACATGCGTGAGCCATCACCAAAGCCTGCATCGTGATGGTGTTTTCCTCCATCAGATAGGCGATACAGGGGTTTGAGTTAATGACGATCTCATAGGCGAGGCCCATGTTGCCGCGTTTGTAGTTTTGCTCCGTCTGAATGAATTTTTTTCCATAAGACCAATGGTTATAGCCAATCGGCATCCCGACACTGGAATAGGCATCCATCATTTGTTCTGCAGTGATGATTTCAATTTGGTTCGGGTAATAATCCAGTTTGTAAAAACGGGCGACCCGTTCGATTTCTGTCTGATACTGCGTCAGCAGTTCAAAATTCCAGTCAGGACCATCAGACAACGGTGGTACTTTCTTTTTTGCCGACATAAGGGACTCCTTGTATTCAAGCCGCCTGCTTTTTAAACAGCTGGCGGAATACCGGGTAAATATCGCTGACCTGACGGATCGGTTGAATGGCAAAATTATCAAACTGGCTCAGTAGTTTGTCGTACTCAACCCAAAGGCTCTGGTGTGGACGTTGAGTGATTTCAATGTAAGCGTAGTAACGCACCAGAGGCAGCAGTTGTTCAGCCAGCAACTGCGAGCACTGTGGGCTGTCGTCGGCCCAGTTATCACCGTCCGAAGCCTGAGCTGCGTAAATGTTCCACTCAGTTGGGTCGTAGCGTTCTTTCACCACGTCGATCATCAGTTTCAGCGCACTGGACACTATAGTGCCGCCGGTTTCCTGTGAGTAGAAAAACTCGTGCTCATCGACTTCTTTGGCTTGGGTGTGGTGGCGGATATAGACGACTTCGACATTTTTATAGCTGCGACTTAAAAACATATACAGCAGGATATAAAAGCGCTTCGCCATATCTTTGGTGGCTTGATCCATTGAGCCCGATACATCCATCAGACAAAACATCACAGCTTTGCTGGTCGGTTCTGGCCTTTTAGCAAAGTTTCGAAACCGCAGGTCAAAGCTGTCAATAAAAGGAACGGCATCAATACGGCGACGTAACTCTTCGGCCTGTGCTTTTAGGGCTATCAACTGCTGCATATCCGGGATTGGCGCGGCTTCGAGCCCTGTAATTTGCGCCTCGAGGTCCTGCAGTTGTTTCTTTTTGCCAGCGGTCATCGCGACTCGGCGCGCCAGTGATCCTTGCAGCGATCGGACGATGTCGATATTGCTTGGCACGCCCTCAGAGCGATAGCCAGCACGGACATTTTTATACTGTACCAGTTTGTCTAGCTGATTTTTCCGCAGATTGGGCAGCTCTAAATCTTCGAACAATAAATCGAGATATTCGTCTTTAGAGATTGAAAAGACAAATTCGTCTTCACCTTCGCCATCCGCGCTGGCGTCGCCCTGACCGGAACCGCCACCTTGGCCACCTAACGGACGTTTAATGCGGTCGCCTTCACTGAACTGATCATTGCCCGGATGCACCCGTTCACGATGACCGCCACTGCCTTGATGGAAAAAGGGTTCGCTAATGTCCCGTCCGGGAATAGAAACGCTTTCGCCTTTGTCGATATCGGTGACGCTACGTTTGCTAATCGCATCGGACACCGCTTGTTTAATTTGTTGTTTATAGCGACGGATGAACCGTTGCCGGTTCACCGCACTTTTGTTTTTGCCGTTCAGGCGTCGATCGATAAAATGCGCCATAGTACCTCCGGCTTAACAACAGCCTCATTGCGACTTCCGGACCCGCAGGTACCATTCTGACAACAAACGGACCTGTTTGCGCGTATAGCCTTTTTCCATCATCCGATCGACAAAATCGTCGTGTTTTTTCTGATCATCGGTGGAGGTTTTGGCGTTAAACGAAATTACCGGCAGCAATTCTTCGGTGCTGGAGAACATCTTTTTCTCAATCACAGTGCGCAGTTTTTCATAACTGGTCCAGGTCGGATTTTTGCCGTTGTTCTTGGCTTTAGCCCGCAGCACAAAGTTAACGATCTCATTGCGGAAATCTTTCGGGTTACTGATCCCGGCTGGTTTTTCAATTTTCTCCAGTTCGGCATTGAGGGCGGCGCGGTCAAACAGCTGGCCGGTTTCCGGGTCGCGGTATTCCTGGTCCTGGATCCAGAAATCGGCATAGATCACGTAACGATCGAAGATGTTCTGCCCGTACTCTGAATAACTTTCTAAGTAAGCGGTTTGGATCTCCTTGCCGATAAACTCGACATATTTCGGGATCAGATAGCCTTTTAAGTGTTCCAGATAGCGCTCCGCCACATCGGCCGGAAATTGCTCACGTTCAATCTGCTGTTCCAGTACATAAAACAGATGCACCGGATTGGCTGCGACTTCAGTACTATCGAAGTTAAACACCCGCGACAAAATCTTAAAGGCAAAGCGTGTCGACAAGCCGGTCATGCCTTCATCGACGCCGGCATAATCGCGATATTCCTGATAGGACTTGGCTTTGGGATCGGTGTCTTTCAGACTTTCGCCATCATAAACCCGCATCTTCGAGTACATGCTGGAGTTTTCCGGATTTTTCAGCCGTGATAACACCGCAAACTGTGCCAGTGAGGTCAGCGTGCCGGGCGCGCAAGGCGCTGTTTTCAACTCACTGTGTTCGAGCAGTTTTTCATAAATTCGTACTTCTTCTGACATGCGCAGGCAATACGGCACTTTGACGATATAGACCCGGTCCAGAAAGGCTTCATTATTTTTGTTGTTGCGGAAGGTCTGCCATTCCGACTCATTGCTATGAGCCAGAATAATACCTTCAAACGGCAGCGCGGCGAGCCCTTCAGTGCCGTTGTAATTGCCTTCCTGAGTCGCTGTCAGCAGTGGATGCAGCACTTTTATGGGGGCTTTGAACATCTCAACAAATTCCATCAGGCCCTGATTGGCGCGGCACAACGCTCCTGAGTAGCTGTAGGCGTCCGGGTCGTTCTGGGCAAAATGCTCCAGCATGCGGATGTCGACCTTACCCACGAGCGAGGCGATGTCCTGATTGTTTTCATCACCGGGTTCGGTTTTGGCGATAGCCACCTGATCTAAAATGGATGGGTATTTTTTTACGACCCGGAACTGACTGATATCACCGTTAAATTCGTGCAGGCGTTTACTGGCCCAAGGCGACATAATGGTTTTCAGGTAACGTTTCGGGATGCCGTATTCTTGCAGCAAGATGTTGCCGTCTTCGTTTAAATCGAACAGGCACAGTGGATGGTCATACACCGGCGAGCCTTTTAGATAATAAACCGGCACCTGCTGCATCAGAGATTTCAGTTTCTCTGCTAGTGATGATTTCCCTCCGCCGACCGGGCCGAGTAAATACAGAATTTGCTTACGCTCTTCCAGGCCTTGTGCCGAATGTTTCAGGTAGGACACGATTTGTTCAATCGCATCTTCCATACCATAAAACTCAGAAAAGGCTGGATAACGGGCGATGACCCGGTTGGAGAACAACCGGCTCAGTTTGGGGTCTTGTGCGGTATCGGTAAATTCCGGTTGGCCGATAGCCATCAGTAAACGTTCGGAGGCGCTGGCGTAACAACTTTTGTCGTTTTTGCATAGCGTGAGATACTCCGAAATACTGTACTCTTCTTCGCGTGCTGCTTCGTAACGAGACTTGTAGTGCTCAAAAATGCCCATAATGCACCTCCACAAACAAACTCAAAAAAACGGGTAGCATTTAAAGGTTAGACAGGAAAAATTGAACTCGCCGCTCTAATTACAAGAAATATCTGCAATTTTCGACAAGCTGCTGCTGACCCAAAGCGTTGCTGCGCTAAGCGTAGTTCAGGGATACGGGAAGACGTGGCCGTAGATCGGAAAAGAAAAAACCCGGCATAGGCCGGGTTTTTTATAACTGGCAAGGATTCGTTACTTGGCGAAGTTCGCGCTGGCGAATTCCCAGTTGACCAGAGCCCAGAAGGCGTTCAGGTAAGTTGGGCGCGCATTGCGGAAATCAATGTAATAAGCGTGTTCCCACAGGTCAACTGTCAGCAGGGCAGTCACGCTGCTGTCGGTCAGTGGTGTACCGGCGTTTGACGTGTTGACCAGGTCAACAGTACCGTCCGCTTTTTTCACCAACCAGGTCCAGCTTGAACCGAAGTTGTTGACGGCTTTGTCATTAAAAGCTGTCTGGAATGCTGCAAATGAACCCCATTTGGCATTGATTGCATCAGCTAAAGCGCCAGTTGGTTCACCGCCACCTTGTGGTGACAGGCAGTGCCAGTAAAAAGTGTGGTTCCAGATTTGCGCGGCATTGTTAAATACCGGGCCTTCTGAAGTTTTGATGATGTCTTCCAGTGACTGACCGGCAAATGCTGTACCTTCAATCAGGGAATTCAGTTTAACCACGTAAGCGTTGTGGTGCTTGCCATGGTGGAATTCCAGAGTTTCAGCGGAAATGTGCGGTGCTAAAGCGTCTTTAGCATAAGGTAATGCTGGTAATTCAAAAGCCATTCTATTTCTCCATCGGCGTTGTTTAGTGGTTCTGCATCGCGTAGACTACAAAACCCGAGTAAATTACTCAAGTTTTACCAGCGGATTGTCTTCACAATCATTTTATTGCCAGCCTCGCGTTGACGTTCTGTTCTGCAGCCTTAGTTTTTGGGGCAATTCAGCAGATCTCAAGTGGCGACTGGCAAATCCTTTGGTAAAATGCCGGAAAATCTTTCATATCGTCGCTGCAGAGGTCCTGATGGAAACTATCGACAAAATCAAACAACAACTGGCGGATAACCCAATCATTATTTACATGAAAGGTTCGCCAAAACTGCCAAGCTGTGGTTTTTCGGCGCAGGCTTCGCAAGCACTGATCGCTTGTGGTGAGCCGTTCGCCTTTGTAGATATTCTGCAAAACCCGGATATTCGTGCTGAATTACCTGCTTATGCCAATTGGCCAACGTTCCCGCAACTGTGGGTCGAAGGTGAGTTGGTTGGTGGTTGTGACATTATGCTGGAGATGTTTCAGCGCGGTGAATTACAGCCGTTAATCAAAGAAACCGCAGCAAAATACAAAACAGACGACAGCGCAGAATAAGCCTGCACTGGAGAAAAAACAAAACCGCCTCGGCGGTTTTGTTGTTTTCAGGCTTATGCGTTTTCTGTATCTTCTGATTCATTGTCAGCACCGAAAAATGGCGGCGGCCACCCTCCCAGTTGCTGCCAGCGATTGACGATATGGCAAAACAGCTCAGCTGTGCGTTCTGTGTCATACAGCGCGCTGTGTGCTTCTTTGCCGTCAAAAGGGATACCTGCTGCCTGACAAGCTTTGGCCAGCACTGTCTGGCCCAACGCCAATGCGGCAAGTGTTGTGGTATCAAAAGAGACGAAGGCGTGAAATGGCGAACGCTTAATGTTATTGCGCTCTACGGCGGCATTTAAGAAACCCTGATCAAAAGCGGCATTGTGTGCGACCAGCACGGCGCGTTGGCAACCGGCATCTTTTTGGCCTTTGCGGATCACTTTGAACATTTCCGTCAGCGCTTCACGTTCATGCACAGCGCCGCGCAGCGGATTAAAAGGATCTATACCGTTGAATGCTAGTGAGCTGGGGTTTAACACTGAACCTTCAAAAGGCTCGACATGGAAATGCACCGTCTGGTCTATGCTCAGAAAACCCTGTTCGTCCATTTTCAGTGTGCTGGCAGCGATCTCTAACAACGCATCGGTTTGGGCATTAAAACCAGCAGTTTCGACGTCAATAACGACCGGATAATAGCCGCGAAAGCGTTGGGCAAAAAGTGTCGTGGTCTGGCTCATCGGCAGGATCCAGTCAAAAAAAGAGCCGCAGTATGCCAAAAAAATCGCGCTTCGTCTTGCTGTCGGCACAGGCTTTGCTAATTGTTTTGACAGCAACGGTGCCGTGGGCGCATGTTCGAGTTGAAGTAGGGCGCAACCAACCACTGCGACGTCCGCAGAAATGCCGGCGAAGTATCAGGATCTTCAGCAGTTTATTGGTAACTGACATATGAATGCAGCAACAAAACTTTGTGGCGTACTATGCGCGCTGATATTAGTCAGCGGCAGTCAAGCGGCAATCAACCGGCAAAATGTGCGGCAATATACTGCCACATTAGATAATTCTGCCTGGTCGGTAAAAACAGCCACAGCGCTGCGCTGCGAACTGGTGCATGCGATTCCGCAATTCGGTGAGGCGCGTTTTGTCAGCACTGCCAGTAAAGAATCAAATCTGTTATTTCAGTTAAAAATGCAGCGTCAACCGGACGGCTATAGTCTGGCTGAAGTGTTATCAGTGCCACCGAGCTGGCGCGCCGGTGAGCAGGCGAAAGCACTGGCTGATCTGAAATTGTTAAAGCAGTTTGATGGCGATTTACCCAAACAGCAGGCATGGACCATGCTGACAGAGCTTGAGCAGGGGTTCAGCCCGACTTTTTATTTTGATGACTGGCATAGTCCGTTTGACAAAATCGCTGCCCAGCTCAATCCGATCCATTTCGGCATGCCTTATCAGCAATTCAATCAATGCATGTCCGGCTTGTTACGTTTTACTTTTGATGACATTGCGCTGACTGTGCTGAATTATCAGAGCAATAGTGATGCGCTGACGCGCGAATCTGAAGCCCGGCTGCAGCAAATTGCCGAATATCTGAAACACGATAAAGCCATTGCCTCAGTCGAGATTGACACTTACACCGATAGCTACGGCGGCCGCTGGATTAACGACGAGTTGTCGCGTAAAAGAGCCAAGGCGTTAAAAACCTTTTTAGTCACGGCGGGTATTGATGAAAAAGTGATCCGCACTGAAGGATTTGGTGAGAAGCGACATGTCGCACCGAATGACACGTCCCGCGGCCGCGGGACTAACCGCCGTGCTGTGGTACAACTGATGCGGGCTGAAGCACCCAGATTATAAATCTTGCAAAGGTATCAGCAAAAAAAAGCCCTGAATCTTCAGGGCTTTTTGGGTTTAGGGCGCAACACGTAATTTATCAAAACGCACGGCGCTGACCAGCTGCTGTAAATCCTCCTGCAGTGGCAACGGTTGCTGACACAAATCCGCAGCCAGCTGTTCGGCCAAAAGCGGTGCAAACAGCAGTCCACGGGCGCCAAGCCCCCCCAGCACATACAAACCTTTGGCCACTTCACCGGCAATTGGCAGATGGTCCGGTACTGTCGCGCGCAGTCCGGTTTTTGCCGATTGTACAGAGGCATCGGCGAACCAAGCTGGTTGTTGCAGGACCGTATTCACCAACGCTAGGTTGGCCACATCGTCGGTTGCGGTGTTGACGGTATCGCGGCTCATCCGGTCAAAAGTCGCGCCGACACAGTGCTCTGTGGCATATTCTGCTGTGTCTGCCGGCGTGATATAGCCCTGATGACAAATCACAGTGCGCAGTGTCGTCATTTGTGGCGCACTCACATGTGACACCTGACCACGCACCTGATTCAGTGGCAGGTGGCGGGTCGGGGCGAATTGTGGCAGGTCCACCCCATTACAGAGCACTAACTGACTGCAGCTGAGATTGCCCGTAGACGTGTCAAGCATCCATCTCTCAGCGGTATGATGCAGAGCCAGGACTTCAGTACCCGGGTTAAAACTAAATTGCGGTTGTTGCAACAGCCAGGCAAGCGCGGCCTGACAAAAGCGCTGCGGTGCGATCCAGCCGCCATCAGGGTAAAATAATCCGCCATAAGGCAGGCTTAAACCGGCAACATCGCTACAGGCCTGTGCGTCCAACGCCTGGAAAAAACCAACCGGCCAGGCGCTTTCCTGCTGAATTTTAGTCTGGCGCAGTGCCAGTGCTTCGGTACAGGCCAACGTCAGGACGCCACAAAATTGTTGCGGAAAATCAAAGCTGCGCAATAACTCCCGATAGCGCCGGCAGGCAAAGCTATAAGCACTGGCATGAAAACGCGAGACCGGACTAAAGCTGGTTTGTAACTGCGGGTACAAAGCACCTTGCCGGTTATGGGAAGCACCTTGCGCAACGGTATCGTCTTTGCAAAGCAAGCGAACCTTACGGCCGCGCTGGACCAAAGCTAATGCCGTGAATATCGCCGCGATACCACCACCGACCAGTATGATTGCATCATCGCAGGCGGTGAGTGTCGGAATCGGGTTTTCTGCAGCGATAACACCAACCGCCATTTCGCGTTTGCGGCCAAATCCTTTGACTTTTTTCACCAGAAAACCAGCACTTTGCAGACCACGCCGGACAATGCCCGCACTGGTGAAGGTGGCCACGGTCGTGCCGGGGCCACTTAATCGTGCCATACCGCTGAACAGGCTGTCCTGCCACATATCCGGGTTCTTGCTCGGGGCAAAACCGTCCAGAAACCAGGCGTCAGCCTGGTTAGCCAGCGGCAGGGCCGGCAGGTTGTCTTTGATATCGCCGAGCCATAAATCCAGCGTCACCGCGCCTTGATCAAATTGCAAGCGGTGACAGCCGGCAAAAGGCCGTGGATATTGGGCTAACAGTTCAGCTACCAGTTCCCGCAAAGTCGGCCAGGCAGTTAACGCTTGCGTCAGATCATGCAGTGTCAGCGGGAATTTCTCGAAAGTCGAAAAGTGCAGTTGCTGGCAGCGTGCCTGAGGATGCGCAGCGCGAAACTGTCGAAACGCCTGCCAGCAAACCAGAAAATTCAAACCGGTACCAAAACCAGTTTCGATCACATGAAAACAGCGTTTAGGCAGTTGCTGCCAACGCTCCGGCAGCTGGTTATTGTGCAAAAACACAAACTGGGTTTCGTCGAGCCCGCTTTCGTTAGAGAAATAGACGTCGTCAAACACATTAGAAACCGGCGTACCTTGTTCGTTGTAACGCAACGTGGCGGGTTGGATCTGACTCATCAACAAGTCCGTATCAGAAAAAAATTGCACAAAGTGGCGCATTTTAACTTGTTTGTCATGCTGGCGGCTAATAGTGTAAACAGGTGAGTGTACAACTGTGCGCTGAAATTGGACCAGTTGACGGAAAAAAGCCCGTACAATGGCCGCGAAAACTATTTTTTACGCTGGAGTCAGAATGAAAAGAGCGGTAATCACCGGATTGGGCATAGTTTCAAGTATCGGTAACAACAAAGCAGAAGTATTGGCCTCATTACAGGAAGGCCGTTCCGGCATCAGCTTTGCGCAGGAGTTTGCCGATTTTGGGCTGCGTTCTCAGGTCTGGGGTCAAATCAATATTGACACTGCTGCTCTGATTGACCGCAAAGCGTTGCGTTTTATGGGCGACGCTGCAGCATATGCATACATCTCGATGGCGCAGGCCATTGCAGATTCAGGTTTAACGCCAGAGCAAGTCTCCAATCCACGTACCGGCTTGGTCGTGGGCTCTGGCGGTGCTTCATCAAAAACTCAAATTGAAGCTGCAGATATTCTGCGTGAGAAAGGCGTGAAACGGGTCGGCCCATATGCGGTGCCAAAAACCATGTCATCGACTTGTTCAGCCTGTCTGGCCACACCATTTGAAATCAAAGGCGTGAACTATTCGATTAGTTCTGCCTGTGCCACCAGCGCACACTGTATTGGTCATGCGGTTGAACTGATCCAGCTTGGTAAGCAAGACGTGATTTTCGCCGGCGGCGGTGAAGAAGTGCACTGGACGCTGGCGATGGAATTCGATGCGATGGGCGCCTTGTCGAGCAAATACAACGAAACACCAACTCAGGCTTCACGGACTTATGATGCGAACCGCGATGGTTTTGTCATCTCTGGTGGTGGCGGCATTCTGGTGATTGAAGAGCTGGAACATGCCTTAGCCCGTGGCGCTAAAATTTATGCCGAAGTGGTCGGTTATGGCGCAACTTCTGATGGTTATGACATGGTTGCTCCAAGCGGCGAAGGCGCTGTGCGTTGTATGCAAATGGCACTGGCTGATGTCAAAGCGCCAATCGATTACCTGAACACGCACGGTACCAGTACGCCGGTCGGTGATGTAAAAGAACTGGGTGCTATCCAGCAGGTGTTTGGTGGCAAGAGCCCGGCGATCAGCGCGACCAAAGCAATGACGGGCCATGCGCTCGGTGCTGCCGGCGTGCATGAAGCGATCTATTCATTGCTGATGATGGAACACAGCTTTATCGCGCCTTCGATCAATATCGGTGAGCTGGACGCAGCTGCAGAAGGCCTGAACATCATCACGAAACCAACAGCGGCGACGTTAAATACCGTGATGTCGAACAGCTTTGGTTTTGGTGGCACCAACGCCACACTGGTGATGCAGAAATTTAACGGCTAAGCCGTCGTAAACTGTTTCAATAAAGCCACCTGCGGGTGGCTTTGTCTTTTCTGGCTAAGTGAAATCTGCTGACTACATGGCGCATGGCCGGCGTTCTGACATAGAATGCGGTCCAGTTCAGCTTAGCTCAGCACCGTTTAGCTGCTAGCTGCCGTCCGTTGCGGCCCGCCATTGATGGAGTTTCCGATGAAGATTTATGCTGATGACAATATGCCGCTGGCCCGGGAGTTTTTCGCAGAACTGGGGGATGTCACTTTATTCTCCGGTCGCAATGTCCAAGCGGCCGAACTTGCAGATGCGGATATTCTGCTGGTGCGCTCGGTCACGAAAGTGAATGCGGCGTTGCTGGATGCTAATCCCAACCTTCGTTTTGTCGGAACAGCCACCATCGGCACCGATCATCTGGATTTAGCCTATCTGCAAGGGCGCGGCATTGTTCATACCAACGCGCCGGGTTGTAATGCGCAGTCTGTGGTGGAATATGTGCTGAGTTGCCTGTTTATACTGGCGGAGCAACAGGATAAACCGCTGACTGACTTCACCGTCGGTGTGATCGGTGTCGGCCAAATCGGCAAGCGACTGGTCGCTGCGTTACAGGCGCTTGGTCTGACCGTGTTGCAAAACGATCCGCTGCGCGCGGCCGAAGCCGATTTCCCTCATCTTGATCTTGATACTTTGTTAGCCAGCGCCGATGTCGTCAGTTTGCACGTACCGCTAGTGCGTGGCGGCGCTTATCCGACTTTCCATTTGTTAGATGCGAACAGGCTGGCGGCATTGCCGGCCACCACGGCGCTGATTAATGCCTGTCGCGGCGAGGTCGTCGATAATCAGGCGCTGTTGGCGCAAGCACGGGCTGGCGTGAAACGGCCTTTGTTTATGGACGTGTGGGAGTTGGAACCTGCGATTGAACAGCAGCTGGTACCGTATTGTGATATTGCCACTGCGCATATCGCTGGTCACAGTGTGGAAGGCAAAGCTCGGGGTACTGAGATGTTGTATCAGGCGGTCTGCCAACTGCTTGATGTGACGCCAACCAGGACGCTTAGTCAGTTTTTACCTGCAGGTGCGATAGAAAAGCTGCAAATTTCGCCAAATTTTAGACTTTTAGATGTCCAAAATCTGTGTCGTATGTTATATGATGTCCGGCGTGACGATGCACTGTTTCGGCAACATCTGGTCACGCACGGGTTTGACTGGCTCAGAAAGACCTACCCGCCACGGCGGGAATTCAGCTCAGTGTGCCTGCAGGGGCAGGTGCCCGATTATTTAATTCGTTTAGGTTTTAGCCAGAAATAAAGGGGAACAAACCACATGGCTCAGCAATTTGACGTCGCAGTATTAGGCGCTACAGGTTTGGTCGGTCAGCATTTGATCGAAATTCTGCAGCAGCGCGATTTTCCGGTACGCAATCTTTACCCATTGGCCAGTAAACGCTCTGCCGGTGGCACAGTGACTTTTCATGGTAAACAGGTAGAAGTGCTGGATGCTGAGACCTTTGACTGGACCAAAGCACAAATTGGTTTGTTCTCAGCAGGCGGCAGTGTGTCGGCGGTTTATGCGCCAAAAGCCGCCGATGCCGGTTGTATTGTTATCGACAACACCTCGCATTACCGTTACGAAGCCGATATTCCATTAGTGGTGCCTGAAGTGAATGCGCATGCGATCGCGGATTACCGCAATCGCAATATTATTGCCAACCCGAACTGCTCGACTATCCAAATGCTGGTGGCGTTAAAGCCTATTCATGATGCCGTCGGTATTACCCGTGTGAACGTGGCGACTTATCAGTCAGTCAGTGGTGCAGGCCAGCAGGGTATTGAAGCTTTAGCTTCTGAAACTGCGCAGTTGCTCAATGGTCGTCCGATTGAAACGACCGGCAAATTCTCGCGTCAGATCGCTTTTAACGTGATCCCGCAAATCGACGTGTTTATGGATAACGGCTACACCAAAGAAGAAATGAAAATGCATTGGGAAACCCAAAAAATCATGGGTGATGACAGCATTTCGGTAAATGCGACTGCGGTACGAGTGCCGGCGTTTTATGGCCACGCCGAAGCCGTGCATATCGAAACCCGTTCGCCAATCAGTGTCGAGGAAGTCAAAGCATTGTTGGCGCAGGCGCCTGGTGTGGTCCTGCTGGAAGACAACGCAGAATTCCCGACGCAGGTCAGCCATGCGCAAGGTCAGGACGACGTGTTTGTCGGCCGCATCCGCAAAGATTTGTCACACGATCACGGTTTAAACCTGTGGGTCGTGGCTGATAACGTGCGTAAAGGTGCTGCAACCAACAGTATTCAAATCGCAGAACATCTGATCCGCGATTATTTGTAAGCTTCGGTTCGTCGCGAAAAGGCCCTGCGGGGCCTTTTTTATTGGCGTCAGTCGGGGCTTTTCTCACCATCGGCAGGCTAGTCGACTTTAGCAAACGGGCCTCAGGTCGATAGGGTTTTAGTCGTGAGATTCGACCTAAGGCTACAGGAACTCGGTGTCTGGCCTGCACCTTTTTGCCAATCTGGTTTAGAATCTGTCTGTAAACACTTAAAATGTGGAACATTGTTTGCACAGAGGCTATATCCAATGGCGGATACAGCACTCAGGCGTTCAGTCCGAATGCAGTGGGCATTTGGCTGGATCCAATGGTTGTTAGGGAATATTGCATGCTTCTGATGCGAATTTTGCTCATTCTGTTCACCGTCAATTTTATGACGGCGGCCTGGGCTGAATCGACGGCGCGCTTACGCGGTCCAAAAGAATTTGATACACCGGCAGTGACCCGGCTTGGACCTTTGTCTGCGCAGGATACTTTGTGGCGGCTGGCAGAACAGGCGCGGCCCGACAAACGCGTTAACATGTATCAGATGATGTTTGCGCTGTATCAGAACAACCCGGACGCTTTCCTCGACGATAACTTTAATCATCTCAAACCAGGTGCTTTCCTCGAAGTGCCTGGCATTCGTGCCATTCTGGCGGTTGATCCGGTGATGGCGCAGCGTAAATCTGAAAATGACGATCGGATTTGGGCCGAAAAAATCCGCAAGGCTGCCCAGCAAAAACCAGAAGATCATTCCGCGAAACAAGTCGACATTGCCAAAGCGCAACAAGAAATCACTGACGAGCTGAACCGGGTCGAGGCACAGCAGACTGAGCAAATGTCCGATTTACGCGATCGGCTTGGTTCATCAATGGCCAATGTTGAAACCATAGTGCAGGAAAACACCGCACTGAAGAAACAGCTTGATACCGTTGTCACTCAGCTATCTGGTGTGAAACAACAGCTGGATAAAGACAGCGAGATCCAAACACAGTTACAACAGTTGTTGGCGCAGCAAAGTGAAATGCTCGAACAGCAGCGCGAACAAATCCGCAAGCAACAAGAAGGGTTTAACTTTGCCGAAACATGGCAAAATCTTGCCAATAGTCCGGCCGGATGGATCCTTGCGGCAGCACTGCCTGCTGCATTAATACTGCTGGGTGTCGTCTTTTTGATCCGCCGCAAGAGTCAGAAAGCTGCCGCAGTGGTTTCTGCAGCAACCGCATCGCCAGCGCTCGATCCGAACTACCGTTCGCCATTGCCACCTCTGGATGACAGTCTGGACTTTGATGAAAGCAGCCTGATTAATCTGGATGATTCGTTGCTAAATGACAGTGTTGGCAGCGGTATCAGGTTGGACGATGATTTTGACCGGCCAGTACGAAAATCTGCTGTGAGCAGCTTTGCTGATGATGACTTGCTGGATGACCACCTCGACCTTGGCAGCGATTCCGGAAAAACTGCCAGTGCATTTGATCTGGACGATTTACTCGATGATCCTTTGGATATCAGTAGTCCTGCGCCTGTCAAAGCCGAGCCATTTGACCCGGACAATATACTGGCTGGCGATGCCCTGAGTAATCTGCTGGATGCCGATGAACCAGAATTCGAAGCGAAACAAACCTTTGATCCGAATAATATATTGTCGGGTAATGAGCTGAGCTCATTGTTTGATAATTTGGTTGATGATGACGAAGATCCGGATGCGATATTTAACCAGGCGATGGCTGCGCAACAAGCTGCTGCGCCAGCTGTCACAGCCCCGTCGGACGACATATTGCCAGATCCTGCTGTTTCAGCAGCCGCATTAGCCTATGCCGCAGCCGAAGCAGCTGAGTCTGATGAGTTGCTCGAAGAGATTGAACTGGATTTACCAGGTGATGAGCCACCGCCAACCGGCTCACTGGCGCTTGATTCTGATGATTTTGACATCGATGCGCTGGTGGCTCAGACCCAGGCCGCGACTCCAGCGCCTGCAGTCACTCCAGCGCCACTGCCAGTCAGTAATGATGACGATTTTGATATCGATTCCTTGCTGGCAATGACTCAGGCAGAGGCGGCTCCGCGTGCTGTGGAGCCCTTGGTTGAACCAGATATGTTGCCGGATCCTGAACCGGATACTGGGGTTGATGGCGGACATTATGATAGTTCGGAATTAGAGGCTTTTGCAGAGTCACTGGCCGACGAACAATTAGCTGAAAACGTAGCGACAGAAACAAACCACCTCGCAACGCCTGATGCAGCGAATGTCAGCGCGATGACCGATGAGTTTGATGCTGACGACTTGATGCCCGCAGAAGACGAAGCTGGACTGATTGACGAGCTCGATGAGATCTTGAACGAAGTGGCAGAGATCCGCGCACAATCGCAACAGACCAAAGCACAGCTGGCGGAACTGGAGCTGCCCGATGAAGCGCTGGCGCTGGCAAGTGCAGATTTTGCTGAAGCAGAGATTAGTGTCGCAGACGTCAGCGCTATGTTGAGCGATGATGCTGACTCTGCTCACCCGTCAGAACTCAATACCATCACACCCGTTGATTTGCCCACAGCAGATATCTTTGCATCTGATGATGTTGATAGTCACGATTTTATTGATATAGAAGAGCTGTTACTCGACGATCATCCATCCAATCCACAAGAAGCTGAATTGGCGGCCGAATCTGCCGCAGAGACTGAATATTTGTCTGAGTTTGCAGATTTGGAAGATGATCAGACTGGTATGCCCGATCTGCAACAAACTGATGATAATTCTGTCGCCCGGGTGTTTGAAGGACTCTCGTCGGTTGAACGGCCGAGTAAGGTGTTAGACGAATACCCAGATCTGCAGCTGGACGAAAACGACCTGCAACAAATATTGACGGAAGATTCGGACGACGCGATGGAACTGATGCTGACGGCATCCAGCGCCGAACAAGAGTCGCTTGCCGATTTAGAAGACGTCAATTTTGATGAGTTGTTGTCTGGATTAGACGACTATGTCACCCCGGTAGCGGATCCGCAGGCGGATCAGGATAAAGCTGCTGAAGTGTTGGCAGAATTGGAAGCATTACAACAAAGTCAAAGTCATAGCCAAAGCCGTTACAGCGCAGATGACGATGCTGTAGGGCTACCCGATTTCGTGAATATCGACAAATTGCTGGCGGCAACTGAAGAGCAGACTGAGCCTGATGCTGAGCCACGCGCACTGAATATTGATGTTGGTTTGGCTGATTTTGAGGATTTGATTGCGGCAGATGAAGCGGGTGATGTGGATCACGCTGATGCGGGGTTTGCCGGACAGCTTGACCTGGTTCGCGCATATATTGAAATTGGCGATGCAGATAGCGCCAATCACTTAATTAAAGAAATCATGGCATCTGATGCACCGGCGCATGTGAAGCAGGAGGCTTCAGGATTGGTTTCCTGAAGTCGCCCTCCGGGTGAACATAAAAAGGCGCTGTGGCGCTTTTTTTGTTGCCTGAGTTGCTCGATGGGATATGCGCAGGGCGTGGCACCAATCAGTGGGCAGTACATCTAACGAATATCAAATGACCAATGCAAATGCCCGCGGCTAAAAAATGGACGATGTCTGCAGCAAAGGTGGTCGCGCATGTTTTGCTGCAATCTGGTCGCTTTGGTATACTCGCCGCCGCTTAACCGGGAGGCTATATGCGCATTGCGATGGGGATTGAGTACGACGGTACCGGTTATTTTGGCTGGCAACGTCAGCGAGAAGTCAACAGTATTCAAGGCGAGCTGGAAAAAGCCTTGAGTCAGGTTGCCAATGCGCCAGTTGAGATTTTTTGCGCCGGTCGCACCGACGCTGGTGTGCATGGCACCGGGCAAGTTATCCATTTTGACACTGAGGCCAGACGCGATATGCGCGGCTGGATCATGGGTGCCAATTCAAATTTACCGCAAGGGATCGCCGTGCGTTGGGCGAAACCAGTGTCAGATGACTTTCATGCGCGCTTTTCTGCAACTGCACGGCGTTATCGTTATGTCATCTACAACCACAAATTTCGACCGGCGATTCTTGGGGCTGGCCTGAGTCATTATCATCAGGATATTGATGTGTCGTTGATGCAGGCAGCTGCGCCGGCACTGTTGGGTGAGCAGGACTTTTCGTCGTTTCGAGCCATCCAGTGTCAGTCCAATACGCCGTTTCGTAATGTGATGCATTTGCAGATCAGCCGTTATGGTAATTTCATCGTACTCGATATCAAAGCCAATGCCTTTTTACATCATATGGTTCGCAACATTACCGGCAGCCTGCTGGAAGTAGGCATGGGGCGTCGACCGCCGGAATGGATCGCTGAGTTATTGGCCGCCAAAGATCGTACCCTGGCCGCAGCAACCGCTAAAGCGGAAGGACTCTATCTGGTCGATGTTGATTATCCGGCGCATTTTGATATACCAAAAACGGCTTTAGGCCCATTGTTTTTGCCGGATTAATTCACTGAACTTCAGCGAATTGTTCCGGTCCAATCTGCCGGTCCGTATCGGCTGCATCTCAACTACTAAGACCAGTTTTTGGTATTCTGCGTATGGGCTTTGTGTTTTAATAACCGCCGTTTGCCTCAATTTCGCTGAATTTCTGTTAAATTCAGCACAACTGCACAGAATTATAAGTGCAGTCAGATATAGGAATTCTTATGAGTTGGTTAGAAAAAATCCTGCCCCGCACGTCGTCGTCTGCCCGTCGCAACATTCCGGAAGGGGTCTGGACTAAATGCACCGCTTGTGACGCAGTCTTATATAAAGCGGATTTGGATCGCCAGTTAGGCGTCTGTCCAAAGTGTGATCACCATATGCGGATCAGCGCCCGTACTCGCCTCACGCAGTTTTTTGATGTCAACACGACGGTTGAATTAGCTGCAGAGCTGGAACCGCAAGACATTCTGAAATTTAAAGACAGTAAACGGTATAAAGACCGCATTGTTGCCGCGCAAAAAGATACCAACGAAAAAGATGCCATGGTGGTGATGCGTGGTTCACTCAGAGGTATGCCTGTCGTCGCTGCCAGCTTTGAATTCGAGTTTATGGGCGGTTCGATGGCATCTGTGGTTGGTGCTAAGTTTGTCAAAGGCGTTGAGTTTGCGCTGGAGCATAAAATCCCATTTATTTGTTTTTCCGCATCAGGTGGCGCACGGATGCAGGAAGCGCTGTTTTCACTGATGCAGATGGCCAAAACCAGTGCGGCGCTGGCCAAGCTGAGTGAGGCCGGCCTGCCATATATTTCTGTGTTAACGGACCCGACCATGGGCGGTGTGTCGGCATCGCTAGCGATGTTAGGTGATGTCAACATTGGTGAGCCGAAGGCGCTGATTGGCTTTGCCGGCCCGCGTGTGATTGAACAGACGGTCCGCGAAAAATTACCTGAAGGTTTCCAGCGCAGTGAATTCTTGTTAGAACACGGCGCTATCGACATGATTGTTGACCGTCGGCAAATGCGCGATACAATTGCGCGATTGGTAGCAAAATTCATGCGACTGCCGGCTCCGGACCAGGAGCATCGCGTCGCTTAAGGCGTTATGACTTCAACATCTATACTACAAAGCCAATCGTGCCATAGCCTGGCCGATTGGCTTTGTTATATCGAACAATCCCATCCCATTGAAAAAATTGAGCTTGGTCTTGGCCGGGTGTCGCAAGTCGCCAGTCGTGGCGAATTGCAGCAGTTACCGGGGCGGGTGATCCTGATCGCCGGTACCAATGGCAAAGGCACCACTGCCCGCACGCTGGAACAGCTGTTGCTGGCGCAGGGATTCAGTGTCGGTGTTTACAGCTCACCGCATTTATTAAAATTTAACGAGCGCTTGCGTTGTGACGGCACCGATGTCAGTGATGAGTTGTGGGTCCAAGGTTTACGTCAGGTAGAAACACTGCGTCAGGATGTTGCGCTGACCTACTTTGAATTCACCACTTTGGCCGCTTTTGCCATCCTGAAGCAGCAGGCTCCGGACTTTTGTCTGATCGAAGTCGGGCTTGGCGGTCGCTTGGATGCGACCAACATCGTTGAGCCGGAACTGAGTATTGTCACCACCGTCGATTTAGATCATCAGGACTGGCTCGGCAATGATCGCGAAACAATAGGCCGGGAAAAAGCCGGCGTATTTAGGGGCGGTTGTCATGCGGTCGTCGGCGATTTGCAGATGCCACAATCGGTAGCAAAAGTTGCGGCCGATCTGGGCGCCATGCTGACCTGCGCGGGTCGCGATTTTAGTTTTGACTCAGATGGTCAGCAGTTTGACTGGCGCTTTGGCACCAGCCAGCTGCTGGCATTACCTGCACCGGCGGTGCCGGTACAGAATGTCGCGACAGCGCTGACAACTTTAGCATTGCTGAACGTTTTGCCCGCAGAGTCGGTGATTCGGACTGTGTTGCAGGAGCTCACGCTGACCGGACGCATGCAGTGGCTAAGCCGTCAACCGGCCATCCTGCTGGATGTGGCGCATAATCCGCAATCTGCACGTTACCTGGCTGCAGCGCTGGACCAGCTGGCCGGACAATATACTCAGATCCATCTGGTTGTGGGTATGCTAAAAGACAAGGATATTCGCGAAGCATTGGTAGCATTTTGCGGCAAGTCATGGCGCTGGCATCTGGTGTCACTGCCGGGTGTCCGTGGTGCCGACAGTGATCTGCTGCAGCAGGCCTTGCCAGCGACTGAACAAAGCTGTCAATATCGGCAGTTGTCCGATGTGTTTAGCTGCATCGACGCGGCGTCGGCCGATGAGTTATTTGTAGTCTTTGGATCTTTTGTCACAGTCAGCGCTATGTTGGATCTGTGGCCACAGGAAAATGTATGACAGCAGTTTTTACCAACCGGCTGATTGGCAGTGCCATTTTGGTCGTCGCCGCCGTAGTGTTTTTGCCAGATTTATTAGATGGCCAGAAGCAGGTCAATAAAGACGATTTTAAAGCCATCCCGGAGCGCCCTGAGTTTGCTGAAGTAGCGAAACCTGCTGTGTTTAGTCAGGACCAGCATCAGGCCGCAAAAACTACCGCGATGGCACCAGTCACCGAGGAAAGTCAGCCACTGGATGCGCCGCTGGCTGTAGCGACAGAGCCTACCGGAGCTGTGACAGACCCAGCGCCGGACCTGAACGGTACAACTTCTGTATCCGCTCCTACGACAGATCCGGAGCCGGTGGTTACAACGTCAGCTCCGGTTGACAATCAGACTGCGACTGCTGCGACTGCAGCCAAAACCACAGATCAAAATATTCAGACAGCGACATTGCCTGCTGACCCATTGCCGGTAGAGCAGGTTGCCAAGGAAAAACCGGTTGAGCCAAAAGTAGAAAAGCCGCTGACACAGGCAGCGTTTGTAGTGAAAGTTGGATCTTTTGGTAAAGAGCAAAATGCCAATGCATTGGTCAATAAGTTGAAGTCTGCCGGTCACAATGCTTTTACCCGTAAAATCGTCAATAGTCAGGGTGCGACTATGGTGAGTGTGCTGGTGGGACCGGACTTGAAAAGAGACCAACTCGAAGCAAAGTTGACGGAACTACAGCAATTGGCACAAGTGCCGAAGCTTAAAGTCAGCAGCTACCAGCCGGTTGAAAACAACTAAGGTACCACGATTCCTTTGCAGTATTGCTTTGCCTGAGGCAATTGCAGGCTGCTCTGCTGGTCGCCTATTAAACTAGTTTGTACCCTAGCAGTCCGGCGTGTCATTTGATAGAATGCGCGCCGTCCTCAAGCGTCCTTTTTGGTAGCAAATGGTTTGGGTTGATTACGCCATTTTGGCAATCATCGGATTATCGACACTGATCAGTCTAATCCGCGGCTTTGTGAAAGAAGCCATTTCGTTGATCATCTGGGTACTGGCCTTCTTCGTTGCCAGTCATTATTATCCCTATCTCGCACCGTTTTTCTCTAATATAGACAATGCTTTAATCCGTAACGCTGTTGCGGTGGGTATCCTGTTTATCTCTTGTCTGCTGATTGGCGGACTGCTGAATTTCCTGATTGGTAAGCTGGTGCAATCGACCGGTTTAAGTGGCACAGACCGGCTGTTAGGCCTTGTGTTTGGTGCGCTGCGTGGCGTATTGGTGGTCAGTGCACTGCTGTTTTTCCTGGATGCTTTTACGCCGTCTGCCAGTTCTGAATGGTGGAAAGCGTCGTTCCTGATCCCCGAATTTGATTTTATCATTGAGTGGTTTTTCACCTATCTGAAAGACAACTCGAGTTTTATGCAACAGACATCTGTTCTGACGAGGTAAGGTTCCATGTGTGGTATTGTTGGTATCGTAGGTAAATATCCGGTCAATCAGGCGTTGTATGACGGCCTCACCGTCTTGCAACATCGCGGTCAGGATGCTGCCGGCATAGTCACTGTGGACCAGAATCGTCTGCGTTTACGTAAGGCGAATGGTCTGGTCAAAGATGTATTTGAAGCGCGGCACATGCAGCGTCTGGCTGGCAATATCGGTATTGGTCATGTCCGGTATCCGACAGCTGGTTCAGCCAGCACAGCTGAGGCTCAGCCTTTTTATGTCAACAGTCCGTTTGGTATTGCCCTGGCACACAACGGCAATCTGACCAATGCCGATGAAGTCAAAGATCAACTGTTTAATGACGCCCGTCGACATGTGAACACCAGCTCTGATTCCGAAGTATTGCTGAATGCCTTTGCGCATGAGTTACAGTGCGACAACGCGCTGCATTTGATGCCAGATGCAATTTTCCGTGCAGTCGCCAGTGTGCATCGTAAAGTCCGCGGTGGTTATGCGGTGGTGGCACTGATCATCGGCCATGGTCTGGTCGCGTTTCGTGATCCAAACGGGATCCGACCGCTGGTGATGGGCAAACGCGAAACCGAACTTGGCACTGAATATATGGTCGCCTCGGAAAGCGTGGCTCTTGATGCTGATGGTTTTACTGTGCTGCGTGATGTGATGCCGGGTGAAGCCGTCTACATCACTGAAGATGGCCAGTTGTATAGCCAGCAATGTGCAGAAAACCCAACCTATACTCCGTGTATTTTTGAGTATGTGTATTTTGCGCGGCCGGATTCAACCATCGATAACGTGTCAGTGTATGCATCGCGCGTGAACATGGGTAAAAAACTCGGACAGAAAATCAAAAAAGAATGGGCGCATCTGGATATTGATGTCGTCATTCCTATTCCGGAAACTAGCAATGATGCCGCTTTGCATATTGCGCATGAACTGGGTCTGCAGTATCGCCAGGGCTATGTCAAAAACCGCTACATCGGCCGCACCTTTATTATGCCGGGGCAGGGAGAGCGTAAGAAATCAGTCAAACGTAAACTCAATGCGATCAAGCAGGAGTTTAGAGGCAAAAACGTGTTACTGGTCGATGACTCTATTGTCCGTGGCACCACCTCAGGTCAAATCATCGAAATGGCGCGAGAAGCTGGCGCCAGTAAAGTGTATTTCGCTTCAGCGGCGCCTGAGATCCGTTTCCCGAACGTCTACGGCATTGATATGCCATCAGCAAACGAGCTGATCGCTCATGGCCATGATGTGGAAAGTATCTGCAAAATCATTGGCGCCGATGGGCTGATTTTCCAGTCATTGGAAGATTTAATTGCGGCAGTGCGTGAAGAAAATCCGGCGATCAAAAAATTCGAAACATCTGTGTTTGACGGTGTTTATGTCACCAATGACATCACTCAGGATTATCTGAATCGCCTGGATGCAGCCCGAAATGAAGATTCAATGGCTTTAAAAGCTGCGAATATGGCTGCTGATCTGGAACTGTATAACGAAAGTTAATCGGGTCAGAGCGAAGACACAAGGGAGCAATAGCTCCCTTTTTTTTGTGGATACGTCAATGCGTAAAGACAGGTGCGAAGCCTGAACTCCACAGGATTGCCGTTGCAGTTAACACACAGACTAATAAAATAAGGCCGCAGGTGACGACGGAGCTCGCATAGATAAACCCGCGTTCTTCTGGGATATGCATCAGAATTGGCACGCCGACATACAGCAGATAGACCGAGTAAGACAGTCCCGCCAGTCCAACCAGCATGACAAACCAAAGCTCCGGATACAAAGAAGCCAGGCCGACCATAAATAGTGGGGTTGAGGTATATGAGGCCAGTTCAAGGGTTTGGGTATAGGTTGGTTCTGAACCAAAGGTATGAGCCATCCAGTGCGCCAGATAAGCCAGCGCAAACACACCGGCAATCAGCGCGACATACATAGCAACGGCCAGCATAGCCGCACTTTCTGACGTCAGACGAATAGGATCACCCACACCGATACTCCAGCCGATATTGACTGCGGAGAAATAGGCACAGATGGAAGGGATCAGCGCAACCAGTAAAATGTGGGTCAGGCTGTATTTCAGACTTTCGTGGCGGTTATCAATGGTATGCCACTCTTCTTTCGGGTGAGCGTATAAGCCCCATAAGTGGTTTAGAATCATTTTGGTTATCCTTGTCTACTGCTACAGGTGGGTCTCAGAGTGACAACGGAACACTCGTACATAAGGTATGGCTAACAGAGGCTGAGTCGTCAAGTTAGCCTGAATAGATTACGGGCCTACTGGTGCAACTGGATCAGACGGGCAGGCCACTGTGGAATTTAAAGTCCTGGTCCGGGCTCTGGATCAGGTCTGCTTCAATGCGCAGAAAGTGTTGGACTCTAGGTGTGATATCCGTCTTTGAGATCTGTCTTGCCAGAGTCAGATAATCATCAAAATGCCTGGCTTCAGAGCGAAGCAACGAAAGATAAAACTGACTGAGTTCTGTGTCGACCACATCTGCCAGCGCGGCAAAACGTTCACACGATCGGGCTTCGATAAGGGCGCCACAGATTAATTTGTCGACCAATATTTGTGGTTCATGTGTTTTGCAGGCACTAATCAGGCCTTTAGCATAACGGCCGGCGCTGATATTGCTGTATGGGATATCGCGAGCCTGCATAATCTCCAGCACCTGATAAAAATGATGCAGTTCTTCGCGGATCAATAGCACCATTTTCCCGATAATGTCATCACTGTATGGTACATCGGGACGGCCTACTAAATCGCGGCTCAATTTGACGCTGTTGCGAAGTGAGGCCGCATCGCCAATAAAACGGTAAGCAAAATCTTCAAACGGCTTCAACCACTCAAGCAGTGCTATCGAACCTGTTTTATCCACTGCATATTTACGCAGTAATAGCATGGCGGTTTGAGCAGCTTTTAACTCGCAGAGTAAATGATCCTGCAGCAGTACAGCCAGCTGTTCTGGTTGCTGCGCTTTTTTGATCCATGCCTGTGGCGTAGGACACAACAAAAACTGGTGAATAGGGGCTAACAAGTCAGGGTAATTCATCAGATTTATACTCAGCCTGCCACAGACTGTGGTGAAGTTAACGATGCAAAATGCAGTTGCCAGCCAGACGGGCTCACGGTCAGATAAGCACTTTGGCTATACCAGTCACCCAATACATAGCGCCAGGCTTTTTGACCATCAGCCAGTTGCAACTCGTGTACCGCCGGGCGATGCGTATGACCGTGGATCAGATGCCGCACCTGATACGACGTCAGAACTTTAGGGACTTCATCAGGTGTCACGTCCATAATCATCGATGATTTTGCCATTTTATCATTGGCACTGACTCGACGGGCTTTGCGGCCCAGATGCTGGCGATACCACAATGGCGTGTGCAGAATAAGCCATTGCCACCAGGGTTGATCCCACCAGCGACGGAATTTCTGATAACCCAGATCCAGCGTGCACAGGCTGTCGCCATGCATCAATAAGGTCGTGGTGCCGTAAAAATCGACCACCGTATGCGGGGCTAACAACTGCATGCCAGCAAGGCGGGCGTAGCCCTGTTTTAATAGAAAATCACGATTGCCATGGCAAAAGTACACCGGCACGCTCTGGTCGCTCAGCTGCCGGATAGCCGTGGCGACCAGCTGTAATAAAGGCTCTGGATTGTCATCGCCAATCCAGACCTCAAACAAATCACCGAGGATATACAGTGCATCAGCATCACGTGCGGGACCGGCTAAAAAATGCAGAAAGGCCTGAGTAATATCAGGCCTGTCCGGACTTAAATGCAGATCAGCGATCAGCAGGGTCGAGCGTTCAGCCATGTAGTTCGGCTTTCTCGAGCACAACGTTTTCAACCGGAACATCAGCATGCCCGAATTTTCGGCCAGTCGCGACGGTGCGGATTTTTTCAATCACGTCCATACCTTCGACCACTTCACCAAATACACAGTAACCCCAGCCACTGGCGTTTTTGCCACTGAAGTTCAGGAAACTGTTGTCTGCAACGTTGATAAAGAACTGGCAGGTTGCTGAATGTGGGTCGTTGGTACGCGCCATCGCGATAGTGCCTTTTTTATTGGCAACACCGTTGTCCGCTTCGTTCTGGATTTGGCCTTTGGTTTCTTTTTGCTCCATGTCCTGAGTAAAACCGCCACCCTGGATCATGAAACCGTCGATTACACGGTGAAAGATGGTGCCGTCGTAAAAACCCTCTGCGACATAAGACTTGAAGTTTTCGACAGTTTTTGGCGCTTTGTCAGCGAACAACTGCAGTTTGATAACGCCAAAATTGGTATGAAAAGTAACCATTATTCATCCTCTTAAAAAAATTTGCGCTAGTGTACCTGATGCGCTGCGGAACACAAAGCAAGGATAGCTCAGGGCGCAGGGCGGTGTTACACTATCTCTTTTGTTGCGGCCTGTTGCCGCTGTGTTTTTGTGACTATTGAGGACTTTATGCTACAGATTTACAACACGCTGACCCGCCAGAAAGAACAGTTTAAACCTTTGGTCCCCGGCAAAGTCGGCATGTATGTCTGTGGTATTACCATTTACGATTTCTGTCACGTTGGCCATGCCCGCACTTATGTCGCTTTTGATGTGATGAACCGCTACTTACGTTTTTCCGGTTACGACGTCACGTATGTCCGCAATATCACTGATGTTGATGACAAAATCATTCGTCGGGCCAATGAAAACGGCGAAAGCTGCGATGCCCTGACCGCGCGTTATACCGAAGCGATGCATGCCGATTTTAAAGCGCTTAATTTGCTTCCGGCAGATATTGAACCGCGTGTCACGACGCACATGCATGAAATCGTTGAGTTGATTCAGACATTACTGGCGAAAAAGCATGCTTACATTGCCACTGATGGCGATGTGTTGTTTGATGTCAGTACATTTGCCGAATATGGCCAGCTCAGTCAGCAAAATCTTGACATGTTACAGGCCGGCGCCCGGGTTGAAATCGATCAAGCTAAAGACGATCCGCTGGATTTTGTGCTGTGGAAGATGGCCAAGCCCGGCGAGCCAAGCTGGGAATCGCCATGGGGCGCTGGTCGTCCAGGCTGGCATATTGAATGTTCGGCGATGAGTGCCAAACACTTAGGCCCGCATTTTGATATTCACGGTGGTGGCTCCGATTTGCAGTTCCCTCATCATGAAAATGAAATTGCGCAAAGTTGCTGCGCGCACGGCACGCAGTACGTCAATACCTGGATCCATACCGGCATGGTGCAGGTGGATAAAGAGAAAATGTCTAAGTCACTGGGCAACTTCTTTACTGTCAAAGATGTGCTGGCCGAATACAACCGCGAATCGGTGCGCTATTTCCTGATCTCCAGCCATTATCGCAGTCAGCTGAACTACTCAGCGGAAAACCTGATGCAGGCACATGCAGCACTGGGCCGTCTTTATACGGCGCTGCGTGGTGTTACGCCAGCAACGACGGTAGATCTGGATAACGATTATGTTCGTCAGTTTAATGCGGCGATGGACGATGATTTTAATACCGCTTTGGCCTTACCGGTGCTGTTTGATCTGGCGCGTGAAATCAATAAAGCCAAAACCGATGATGCCGGCAAAGCTGCTGAGTTGGCTGCATTGCTGATTAAACTGGGCGAGATCCTCGGTGTGTTGCAGGGCGATGCCGAGTCATTCCTGCAAGCCGGTGGTTCTGATGGGGATGTAGCGGAGATTGAAGCATTAATTGCCAGCCGCAATGCAGCCCGCGCCGCGAAAGACTGGGCGGCCGCCGATGCTGCCCGTGCTGCGCTGACCGCGAAAAACATCATTGTCGAAGATAAAAACGGCGTGACCAGCTGGCGACGCGGTTAAGTCCGGTTATCTTGGATGAAAAAACGCGGCATTAGCCGCGTTTTTTATAACCAGGGACGGTTGGTACGCCGCAAACGCAGGAGCAGTTTGTGGCGATTCCAAAGCATTTGCTTTACATGTCATGAAACTGTTCGCAGGCTTCCAGTGTGTTTTCAATCAGACAAGCTACAGTCATCGGGCCTACGCCACCTGGCACCGGGGTAATAAACCGAGCATGTTGTACAGCTTTGTCAAATTCAACGTCACCAACGAGCTTGCCAGAATCTAAACGGTTAATCCCGACGTCGATCACCAGGGCGCCAGGTTTGACCCAGTCGCCCGGGATAAATTCCGGTTTGCCGACAGCAACCACCAATAAGTCAGCGCGGCGAACCTGTTGTTCGAGGTTTTTGGTAAATTTGTGGCAGACCGTAGTGGTGCAACCCGCTAATAACAGCTCCAGCGCCATTGGACGGCCGACAATGTTGGAAGCCCCGACAACCACTGCGTCCATACCGCGAATTTGCACACCGGTCGATTGCAGCAGCTTAATGATGCCTTTCGGTGTACATGGGCGCAGCGCCGGCATGCGCTGGGCTAAACGACCAATATTGTAGGGATGAAAACCGTCGACGTCTTTCAGCGGATTGATACGCTCCAGAATAGTGGAAGCATCTAAACCGGCTGGTAATGGCAGTTGCACCAAAATACCGTCGACACTCGGGTCGGCATTCAACTGGTCAATTAAATCAAATAACTGCTGTTGCGTAGTGTCGGCGGGCAAATCATGCGAAAACTGCACAAAACCGACTTCTTCACAGGCCTTACGTTTACTGCCGACATAAACCTGTGAAGCCGGATCAGCGCCGACTAACACTACGGCAAGGCCTGGTGCCCGTTTGCCGGCAGCCAGTCGTTGCTGGACACGCAACGCGACCTGATTTCGGGTCGCCTGAGCAATTGCTTTACCATCGATTATTTGAGCTGCCATTTGTTCTGCCTGTGATCTGAGTAATATGCTGTGGCGTATTTTCTCACAGGCGATAGGGCAGCGCCAAGTCAATTGCCGGAAGCGCTTCAATTTGTTGATATTTGCAGCGGATTGCCGCTGATTTCTACGGAATTTTCGTAGAAGGTTCAAATAATAAGCAAACGAATCGAAACGGCAAAAAATCGTTTGACGCTTCCTGAGGTGGGTTGTAATATTGCGCCCCGTTGCAGTAGTGTAACGAAGTCGGTGATTAGCGCAGCTTGGTAGCGCACTTGGTTTGGGTCCAAGGGGTCGCAAGTTCGAATCTTGCATCACCGACCATCTTTAAGTAGAGCGCTTCTGTGGCCGCGAGTTCTGCGTCCGTAGCTCAGCTGGATAGAGCAACGGCCTTCTAAGCCGTGGGTCATAGGTTCGAGTCCTATCGGGCGCGCCATTTACTTAAAGAGAACGTTGAAGTCAGCGGTGGCTGTAGCTCAGTTGGTAGAGCCCCGGATTGTGATTCCGGTTGTCGTGGGTTCGAGCCCCATCAGCCACCCCAATTCAGCGTGTTAGTTAGTAAAGAAGAAAAGTGACGGTGATTAGCGCAGCTTGGTAGCGCACTTGGTTTGGGTCCAAGGGGTCGCAAGTTCGAATCTTGCATCACCGACCATCTTCTCAGAGCCCGCAACAGCGGGTTTTTAGTTTTTCTGCAGTTCAATAACATCTCATAGCTTTTTTCCTATAGTGCCTCCAGCTCTGCGCACGCAGTGCTCGCGTTGTCTTGCTTTTTATCACCTGACTAGTGCTGTGATGTGCCGGGTCTTTGGCATCATGGATGCTTTACGGACAGAAAAAAGCCGGCGCAAAGGCCGGCTTAGTTGAGTTGGACAAGTTTAAGCGGCTTGTACCGCAGCTTTCGCGTCTGACTCTAACAGTGACTTGTCTGCCATCATGTCAATTGGGTCGAAGTCGTCGACATTGATGGTTTTTAACCGACCTACTTCAGCCACACGCAGCTTTTCAGCTTCTGCCTGACTGAGAACACCGAGGCTCAGGCCTAGATCTGCAACTTCATTCAAGCGATAGAATGGCAGCTTTTTGTTTGCCGCATGCATCACTTTATCAAACAGCGGTTCGGCGGCCAGAATATCCGTCAGTGCTTTTTCCAGCTGGCCCAGCAGGTTGTTCGGCTCATCGGTCAGATACAAATGGGTCCCCAACCGTGAGCGGGCTTCACATGGTGTTTGCATGATGCGGGCAACCTGATGTTCCACCTGATCGCTTGGACGACGTAACGAACGGCCAAACGGGAATACCACACGTTTAAACAGGATACCCACAGCACGATTTGGGAAGTTATCGAACAACTCATCCAGTGCCAGCTGTGCGCGGTACAGATTGTCTTCACAACCCCATTGCACCAGGGGTAAATCCTGCACCTGACGGCCTTCATCGTTATAACGCTTCAGGATCGATGAAGTGATGTACAGCATACTCAGAATGTCACCCAAACGCGCTGAGATACGCTCACGTCGTTTCAAATCACCACCGAGTGTTGCCATCGCAATATCAGACATCAAAGCTAAGGCAGAGCTGAAACGATTCATTTGTTTATAGTATTTCGCGGTTTCATCCTGAACTGGTGCATGACTGAAGGCACTGTTGGTCAGTGACAGCCAGAAAGTCCGGAAGAAATTGCTGATACTGAAGCCGATATGACCAAACAAGGCACGATCAAATGCGGTGACAGCAGCGCGCTCATCACTCAGCTGTGCGGCCTGCAGTTCAGCCAATACATAAGGATGGCAACGGATCGCGCCCTGACCATAAATGATCATGTTGCGGGTCAGAATGTTGGCACCTTCTACCGTAATGGCTACAGGCGCGCCCTGGTAACCACGGGCCAGATAATTGTTTGGCCCCATACAGATGCCTTTGCCGCCGTGCACATCCATCGCATCGATGATGGCCTGACGCATCCGCTCTGTCATGTGGTATTTAGTGATGGCAGAGATCACCGATGGCTTTTCACCAAGGTCGATAGAACCAACTGACATTGTTGTCGACGCATCTGACATATAGGCATAACCACCAATCCGCGCCATGATTTCTTCCACGCCTTCCATTTTACCGATTGGCAATTTGAACTGACGACGGATCCGGGCATAAGCGCCGGTTGCCAGAGCGACTGACTTGATACCACCGGTGCTGTTTGACGGCAGGGTGATAGCACGACCCACAGACAAACATTCAACCAGCATACGCCAGCCCTGACCAGCCATCGCAGGACCACCAATGATGTAGTCCAGCGGTACAAAGACATCTTGTCCCTGCGTTGGACCATTCTGGAATGGTACGTTCAGTGGAAAATGACGACGACCGATCTTCACGCCTGCGGTGCTGACTGGGATCAAGGCGCAAGTGATGCCTAAATCTTCTTTGTCACCCAGCAGATTGTCTGGATCCTGCAGTTTGAACGCAAGGCCAAGCACAGTCGCGATAGGTGCCAGCGTGATGTAACGTTTGTTCCAGGTCAGGCGCATACCAACAATTTCTTTGCCTTCCCATTCGCCTTTACAGACCACGCCGAAGTCCGGAATAGCACCGGCATCAGAGCCAGCTTCTGGAGATGTTAATGCGAAACAAGGAACTTCCAGACCTTTGGCCAGACGCGGCAGATAATAGTCCTGCTGCTCTTTGGTGCCATAGTGTTGCAGCAGTTCGCCGGGGCCTAACGAGTTTGGTACGCCAACTGTGCTAGACAACACCATGCTCTTACTGGTCAGTTTCTGCAGTACACAAGATTGCGCGTACGCAGAGAACTCAAGGCCACCATATTGCTTTTTGATGATCATGGCGAAGAAGCCCTGATCTTTTAAGTAGGTATAGACTTCCGGCGACAAATCAGTACGTTCATGCGTCACATGCCAGTCATCGACCATCCGCAACACAGTTTCAACCGGACCATCAAGGAAGGCTTGCTCTTCCGCACTTAAGCGTGGTTTTGGGAAATTGTGTAGTTTGTGCCAATCCGGGTTGCCACGAAACAAGTCGCCTTCCCACCAAGTGGTCCCAGCGTCGATGGCTTCTTTTTCGGTGGTGGACATTTCCGGCATGATTTTACGGTACAGTTTCAGCAGAGGCTTGGTGATATGCTGCTGACGAATACTGGCGATGTTCAGCGGTAAAGCAACGGCGGCAAACAGGATCCAGCCAACCAGGCCGACAGTACCAAAGAAGCTGCCGAGGACTAACAAACCACCGATTGCTGCGGTAAACAGCGTCAGACTGGCTCTGTGGTAGGCGAGAATGCCAACCAACACCAGTAATAAAGCGATAAATACGAGTAATTCCATCTTGTTCTCCTGATAAGAGGTCTGACCACTAACAGCGATAGGGTATAAGTCTTGTCGCCAAGTTGCAAGTAGTTCCTGAGCAAGCAGATGCAGTTCCCGCCAAGTGTAGCTGAACAACTGTACAGTTTTGTGGATAACACTTTGGTTATACCGCAGAACTATCTCACGCTGGTCAGATGCAGATTGCGCTGATAGTCTGGCAAGACATCGATTTGGAAGATTTTTATGTGTGAATTGTTAGGGATGTCGGCCAACGTACCGACTGATATTTGTTTTAGTTTTAAAGGGCTACGTGAGCGGGGCGGCAATACTGGCCCGCACAAAGACGGCTGGGGTATCGCTTTTTATCAGGGCAAAGGAGTGTCGACTTTTAAAGATGCGGCAGCGAGTCATCATTCCCGCGTAGCGGAACTTATTACTGATTATCCAATTAAAAGTAATGTGGTGGTTGCTCATGTACGCCAAGCCAATCGGGGGCGGGTGGCGCTGGAGAATACCCATCCTTTTACCCGCGAGCTTTGGGGGCGTTACTGGACATACGCGCACAACGGTCAGCTCAGCGACTACAAACAGTTACCGTGCGGCCAGTTTCAGCCGGTCGGGACAACAGACAGTGAAAGGGCTTTCTGTTTTATTTTATCTGCTCTGGCAGAGAAATATCCGCAGGGGCCAAAAAGCCGGCCACAGCTGTTTGCTTTTGTCAAAAAGCTCTGTGATGGGCTGCGTCAACAAGGTGTGTTTAACTTATTACTGTCTGATGGTGATTATCTGTTTTGTTATTGCAGTACTAAATTGCATCACATCACCCGGCGGGCACCCTTTGGTCTGGCCCGTTTGTCGGATGTTGATGTTGATATCGATTTTACGCGGGAAACCACAGAGCGGGATGTCGTCACTATAGTTGCAACCATGCCGCTGACCTGCAACGAAGCCTGGCAAGCCATGACTACTGGGGAAGCTATTTTATGGAAAGCGGGGGAGATGGTGCGCCGGTTTTAACCGGCGATCTGGCTTTTCAGACTATTGGTTGAACTGGTAACTTTGCAGCTGAACGTCAAATTGTTCAACTTTATCTTCCGCTTGCCACAGTTTGACGAGCAGGTAATCCAGCTCAGGCGCAACCCAGGCCACGACCTGTTTATCCAGGTCTTTGCCAACCCGCTCTACCCGGATGGTTTTGATTTTACCTGCCGGTAGCGTCAACAGCTCTTCGCCGGTGACTTTGTACTGGTAGCTGCGCGAGTCGCCATGTCGGGTCAACACATCAAAGCTGAATTCGGTTTTTCCAGCAGCCAGCTCGACTACCAGCTGACTGTGATAGCTCAGCTGATCCAACCATTGTTCGTTCCATTCCACCGTTTTAGGTGCTTTTTCTTTGCCGGTTAGTAATTCGTGCTTGCTCCAGTCCAGATTGAGCTCATAGTGACGACCCGGACCTGTGCCCCAACGTTTTAATTGGTAAAAAAATGGCTGCAGCCGGCCATCTTTCAGCGCAAAGCGCGAACGTTCGTGGCGTTCATCCTTGAAGATCAACCAAGTGATATTACTTTTATAACCCAGTTCAAAACCTTGCCCCCACGGTTTGAGGTAGCGCTCAGCATCGCCATGCACTTTGCCGGAGCGAAGCACCTGATATTTGGCAGTAAAAGGTTTCAGACCGGCGGTGACCGTGGTGGCGGCAGGCTGCGCAGCAGGCGCGACTACCGGCGTTTGTTGAGCCATGGCTGGTGTCAGCAGGCTCAGGTAAAAAAATGACGCCAGAAGGCGCCATTGTTTATTCATCATCATCAGCATATCCATGCGGTGAAAGGATTTGGCCGTCTAACAATGCCTTATCGGCTTGTTGTTGTAAACGGTCCTGGCAAAACCAGCGGACTACCAAAGGATAGATCCGGTGTTCCTGTTCATGCACACGTGCAGCAACGGCTGACGCGTCATCTTCCGGGAAGACCGGGACCTTCGCCTGCAGCGCCACAGGGCCACCATCGAGTTCGGCAGTGACAAAATGTACGCTGCAGCCATGGACTGAATCCCCGGCATCGATAGCCCGTTGATGGGTGTTGAGGCCCTGGTATTTGGGTAATAATGACGGGTGAATGTTCAGTAACCGACCACTGTAATGTGCGACAAACTCCGGCGTCAGAATCCGCATGAAACCGGCCAGTACCACTAAATCCGGCTGATGCAGGTCAATAGCTTCACACAGTGCCGCATCATAACTTTGCCGGTCTGCGAATTGTTTGTGATCCAGTACCAGTGCCGGCACGCCGGCTTCGGTTGCCCGGGTCAGGCCAAACACATCTGCTTTATTACTAATGACTGCGCTGACACGACCGGCGATGAAGCCGGCCTTGCAGGCGTCGAGAATAGCTTGCAGATTAGAACCACTGCCCGAAATGAGCACAACGATGGATTTCATCGTTATGCGTTCACACCAGGGATCACGACTTGCGCATCACCACTGACGGCTGATTGGATTTCACCAATATGCCAGGCTTTTTCACCGGCTTGTTGCAGCAATTCCAGCGCTTTGTCCAGGTTATCCGGGCTCACCACTACGATCATGCCCACACCGCAGTTAAAAGTGCGGTACATCTCGTAACGGGTCACGTTGCCTTGTTGTTGTAACCAGTCAAAAATGGCTGGCCACTGGTAGCTTTGTTCGTTCACTACCGCTTTGGTGTGCTCTGGCAGAACACGCGGGATGTTTTCCCAGAAACCACCGCCAGTGATGTGACACAGCGCATGCACCGGCAGTTGTTTGATCAGATTCAGCAGGTTTTTCACATAGATGCGAGTTGGCGCTAACAGATGGTCGGCCAGAGATTTTTCACCCAGCAAGGTTTCTGGTGACTGACCGCTGACTTCGAGGATCTTGCGCACTAACGAGAAACCGTTGGAGTGAGGGCCAGAAGAAGCCAGTGCGATCAGCTGATCACCTGGTTTGACCAAGCTACCGTCAATGATCTCGGCTTTTTCCACTACACCGACACAGAAACCGGCGATGTCATAGTCGTCGCCATGATACATGCCAGGCATTTCAGCCGTTTCACCGCCAACCAATGCACAACCAGACAACTCACAACCGCGGGCAATACCTTCAACCACGGTGGCTGCAGTATCGACGTTCAGCTTGCCGGTTGCATAGTAGTCGAGGAAAAACAGCGGCTCTGCGCCCTGAACCACGATGTCGTTGACACACATGGCGACTAAGTCGATGCCGACGCTGTCATGGCGGCCTAAGTCCATTGCCAGACGCAGTTTGGTACCAACACCGTCGGTTCCAGAGACTAAAACCGGTTCTTTATAACCGGCAGGGATTTGACACATAGCGCCAAAACCACCGAGGCCACCAATCACTTCTTTGCGGGTAGTGCGCTTCACCGCACCCTTGATACGATCGACCAGTGCTTCACCGGCATCAATATCGACCCCTGCGTCTTTGTAACTTAATGAAGTTTTTTGTTCGCTCACGGTTATCCTCGATGGCTTGGTTAAATGGGGATAAAAAAACGCGCGCATTTTACCTTGTTTGCCGGCAAGACAAAAGGTTTAATCCGCGCGCGCCGGCACAGGACTGAGCAGTAGCGCTTTGCGTTGTCATTGCATGGCGTTGCTGATTGCCTGGCGAATGTATTCGTTGACGCTTAAATCAGGATTTTTTGTCACCTTGTGGTAGACCAGTGATGCCAGCGGAAATTCTTTGTTGTTATAGTTCAGACTGACATAAGGCGCTGATTCATCACCCGTCTGATGGACCCATTCGCCACCCACGACACTGATAAATACTTGCCCTAAATAGGCGCCGAAGATATTACATAAAGCAAACATGTGCTCATCGGACAGACGCTGCTTTTGCTGCTGATGGGCCACACTGCTGAGGAGCACGTCGACCAGTGGTAAGGACTCAAGGCTAAGGTCTAGTGTGACTTGATGATCTTCCAGAGCATAAGACACTGCATCTTTTGCACTTTGTAACATCAGTTCGGAAAGTTCGGTTGGTTTCATCTTCAGTGTCCTGTTTTGCCATGGGCCGCCAGAATGATCTGGCGCAGTTGCCGGCCACCCGGGCCTAATTTGTCTTCTTTGGGGATCACCAGTGACAGGGGTATTTGCCGCTCAGTGCTTTGTTTTAGTTGTAGCCTGACTAACACGCCGTCTTGCAAGGCTTGTTGTACGATGAAGTCCGGCAGCCAGCAAAAACCTAAGCCGCGTTGCAGGATCACCATCGCTTCATAAAAATTGCCAACAGTCCAGCGTTGCTCCGCTTTCAGCCAACCCGCGTTTTCAGCAGGTTTTTGTCCGGTATCGCGGATCACAATTTGTAAATGTTGTGACAGCTCGTCAGCGTCCAATGCATCAATCTCCGTCAGCGGATGGTCCGGTGCGCAGACCAACACCATATGAGCGATGCATAACGGTTCACTCAAATAACCACGCGGCACCATCGGCGTCGCGGTGATCACCAGATCAGCTTTGGCTTCGAGGATCATTTCCGCGCTGCCGGTGATCACGGTATCGATGATTTGGATCCGGCTGCCACGACTGAGCGGATAAAACTCCGACAGCGCCTGATACAGCTTGTCGCGCGGATAGATAATTTCAACTGCCAGACGCAGTTCAGGCTCCCAGCCCATATCAATATTGGCGGCCAGCAGTTCCAGATCTTCAATTTGCTGCGTCAGCAGACGCGAGCGTCTGAGCATCACTTCGCCGGCGGCGGTCAGAAAAGCTTTGCGTCCAACCACATGTAACAGTTCAACACCAAGCTGATTTTGCAGCTTTGCCACGGCATGATTCAGGCTGGACTGGCTTTTGTTCAGCAACTCAGCTGCTTGCGCGTAACCGCCTGCATCAACCACTGCCTGCAGGATCCGCCATTGTTCTAATGTCGATTTGGGGCGGTACGGCATAAAATTCCTCTGACAGATCAGGCGGTTGCTACAATTACCGCCCGCAGCGGCGCTGGATAGCCTTCAATGGTCTTACTATGATCAGTCGGATCAAGAAAATCAACCAGACTTTCATTTTGCATCCAGTCGGTGGCGCGCTGTTCCTCAATACTGGTCTGATTTAAATCGACCACGCGGATGTCGCGAAAACCGACGCGGGCTAGCCAGAGTTCAAGTGCTGCAGTGCTTGGAATAAACCAGACATTGCGCATTTTGGCGTAGCGGTCGGTCGGTACCAGTACCGTTTGCACATCACCGGGGACCACTAAGGTTTCCAGCACCAGCTGGCCACCTGTACGCAGCTGATTTTTCAGCTGTTGCAGAAAATCCAGCGGAGAGCGGCGGTGGTACAACACACCCATTGAAAACACCGTATCGAAGCTCTTTAATTCCGGCATGTCATCGATGCCGATGGGCAGCAGATGCACCGCCGGATCCGGATGGAAATGCTTAATCGCCTGGAACTGACAGAAGAATAACTGGCTAGGGTCTATACCAACAACCAGCTCAGCGCCGGCACCGCGCATCCGCCACAGGTGATAGCCGCTGCCGCAGCCTACATCCAGTACAGTGCGATGCTGTAACGGCGCCAGATGGGGCAGAACACGGTCCCATTTCCAGTCACTGCGCCACTCGGTGTCAATGTGCAGGCCATGAATATCAAACGGGCCTTTGCGCCATGGCATCAGCTGTTTGAGCAACACTTCAAGGCGCTGACGGGCGCCGTCGGACAACTCCTCAGCCGCACCAATCTGCACTGCCGACTGCAGATTCACTTGTTCTGTTTCTGTTTTGGGCAGGTGTTCCAGCACTTTTTGCCACTGCTTAAAATCGCCGTGTAAGGCTTCTTTGTACCAGTGGCTGAGCTGTGCTGGCAGTACATTAAGCCAGGGCGCCAGTTTGGTTTTGGCGATCAAGGCATAAAAATCATTAAACATTTGCATCGGCAGCACCTTGTTTGATCGCAACCATTGAGCAGAAATTGAAACACTGAAACCAAACGGTCGCGCTGGCAAAACCAGCCGCAGCAAAACGTTGCTGATGTTGTGCCAGCGTGTCTGGCCGCATGACATTTTCCAGCGCAGTGCGCTTCTGACTGATCTCCAGTTCGGAATAACCATTGGCACGTTTAAAATCGTGGTGCAAGTCAATCAGCAAGTCGTGTGTGACGGCGTCGTCGAACACCACTTTTTCAGACAGGATGAAAATACCGCCAGGTTTTAGTCCCTGATAAATTCGGGTAACCAGTGCATCCCGGTCGGCCTTCGGCAAAAATTGCAGCGTAAAATTACTGACCACCATAGCTGCATTATCAATAGCCAAATCGCGGATATCACCCAGCTGAACTTCTAATGGCACGTCGCTGCGAAAAGCATGCAAATGCATCCGACAACGCTCAACCATCGCCGGGCTGTTATCGACTGCAATGATTTTACTGCTGCTGTCGCTGAGCTGCCGGCGCATTGCTAAACTTGCGGCGCCCAGAGAGCAGCCCAAGTCGTAATAATTGCTGCTGGCTTGCTGATAACGTTGCGTCAGTTTACCGATGGTCTGGATAATAGTTTGATATCCAGGTACGGAGCGCTGGATCATGTCCGGAAATACTTCGACGACATCAGCGTCGAAACAGAAGTCCTGAACCTGTGCCAGTGGCTCGGCGTAAATTGAATCTTTTTGTATCATGTTTTGCATCACAACGCGGGATAAAAGCTGGCGAAATCAGTGGTCATAGTAGCAAAAAGCCGCTCGCTTGGGCACAACTTCAGAACAGGCTATTTTGGCTTGGGGCTAGTTCGCCGGGCCAAGGACTTAGTACTGGATGGTCTTCGCCACACAGTTCAAACAATTCCCGGGCAAACTGCCGCGCTAATAATGGTGCGCTGATATTGTCTTCGGTATGGAAAAACGCATAAGGCGTTCGACCTTCATCGAGCCACTGAGCCATTTTATGCAACCAAGGCTGATAAAAAGGTCGGTTCGCTGCGAGGTTCGATATACCGATAAAACGAAACATCGGTGTTGGCCCAAGCGCGCAAACGTGAACGGGAAGGCGCGGTTTTTTCTGTTGCGCATCGATCAGTGCTGCGCTAAGAGGGGCCTGTGCGAATAAAGATCGACTGTCGAGAATGACCCGTTCGCACTCTGTCTGCCGTAACAACTGATGGAGTTGTTGCTCAGCTTCGCCTTTGTTAAAAAACGCCGGTTGCCTGACTTCAACGGCGACCGGGCTAAACTGACGCAACTGCTGCAATAACGGGAGGAAATCAGCATCCGCAGTCACCAGATATTGGGCAGAGAGCTGTAAATGAGACAAGCCTATCTGAGTGCGCAGTGGCTGCAATAAATCCAGCCATTGTGCCAGTGCAACAGCACGTTCGGCGCCTCGCAGTCGGTGACTGATTTGTTGCGGAACTTTGAATGTGAAGCGAAATCCTGCATTGGCCAGCGTTTGCCAACGTAAAACAGTTGCGGCGGAAGGATTTGCATAGAATGTGGTATTGCCTTCTACTGCATTGAAATATCGGCTGTATTGGACTAAAAAGTCTGAAGAGGGGCAACCGGCATCAAACAGGCTGCCGCGCCATTGATCGTTTGCCCACATCGGGCAGCCCAGATAATACATAATAACAAGTCCGGCCTGGCAAACAGCGCCTGATGTTCAGAGAGTGCAATTTGAAGCATATCATAACGGTCATTTTTATGTTGTGCAGCCTGTGGACTGTGGCTGCACCGCTGAAAGCTCCAGATCCGGTGCTGACATCGGGGCGACTGGTTGTTGGCACCAACGACGATATATACCCTTATGTCTACTCTGACAATCAACAAAAACCGGTCGGTCTGGTGATCGATTTGTGGCATCAGCTGGCAAATACCGCCGGTTTAACTCTGGAGATCCGGGTATTGCCCCGGGTCCAACTCGCCACCGCGCTGGCCAATGGTGACATCGATGTTGTGGCAGGCCTGAGCCGTAATCCGGAACGTGAACAACAATATTTATTGGGGCCGACGCTGGTCAATGTCTATAGCAACGTGTTTGTCCACCGCGACCTGAATAATGTTAACCAGCTACAGCAACTGAAACCCTATCTGATCGGCGCCTTACAACAATCAGCAAATAGCGTCTCATTGCGCCAGGCCGTGCCGGGCTTGATTGTCCGTGAGTTCGCATTACAAGACGACTTATACAACGCAGCGCTCAATGGTGAGCTCCGCGCTTTCACCGCGCAAGATCGCTTAAGCCCGCGATTTGATCGAATTAAAGAACTCCAGGAGCAATTCCCGTTATATCGCAAACTGCCTTTGCAAAAAATCGAACTGACCTATGCAGTATTGCGCAATCGCCCAGCGCTGGCCGCGCATCTCGGACAAGCTTATGCCGCTTTACCTGAAGGTTTTGTCGAAAAACTGGAGCGTCGCTGGCTCAGTGGCATCAGTGACGAAAATACCGTACTGGTGGCAATGGCAGAGGGCAATCCACCCCTGATGAATGTGACCCCCAATGGGCTTCCGCAGGGTTTGTTGGTTGATCTGTGGCAACTTTGGTCGGATCAAACGGGGATCCCGATTGCGATGGTGCCAGAGACCACCACCGAAGGTCTAAAAACACTGCGCCAAGGCCGGGTCGATGCGCATATGGGCTTCCCGGTTGCCGGCAAAACTCCCGAAGGTGTTCGGCAGGTCTGGCCGGTCTATCGACTGATGTCATCGTTTTATTACAGTGCCGGCCAGAAGTTTACCGACATCACTCAGGTGAGTTTGCCGATCGGTGTGTTTGCTGCCGCATCGTACGTTGAGAAATTGCGACAGGATTATCCGGTATTGCAAATCCGCAGTTTTGAAAAGCTGGAGGAAATGATCCGCGCCTTTGAACGCAATGAAATCTCAGGTTTTTTTATTTCAGATTTAGTCATGCAGCATCGTGTTCTGCAAACGAATGCGAATGCCTACAAAAAACTCGAGCAACCACGTTATCAGACCGAACTGCAGGTTCTGGTGTCTGCCGACGATAACAAGCTGGCAGATAAACTCAGGCAGGGATTTCAGGCCATTACGCAAGATCAACTGGAAACCATTGAAAAACGCTGGCTGGCGCGGCCGGAGACAGGATTTTACAATAGTTTTCGTCAGCAAGTGCCTTTGTCACCTCAAGCACAGGAATGGCTGAAAAATCATCACAGCATCCGCGTCGGCGTGATGGCGAACTGGCCGCCGATGGAGTTTGTCGATCAGGATGGCGTGTTTAAAGGTGTGACGCAGGATATTCTGACCAAGCTGAATCAGCGGCTTGGAACTGAATTGGTGGCGGTTCCTTATTTTGACTGGCAGCTGCTGGTGCAGGATTTTCTCGATGGCAAACTCGATATGATTGCCAATATGGCTGATACGCCGGAGCGTAAAAAACAAGCGAATTTCAGCCTGAATTTCTGGCCTTCACAATGGGCCTTGCTGAGTCTGGGGCACACAGCTTCAGTCGCATCGATGCGTGAATTGAGCGGCAGCTCAGTGGCAATCGAAAAAGACTACGATATCAATCTGTTATTACAGCAGCAATTCCCGGAGATTAAAATTGTGCCGACGTCACATTATGACGAGAGCCTCGAACTGTTGCAGCAAGGGCAGGTGAATTACGCGATTGACACGCTGATGGTCACTGGCGGCACTTTGCGCAAACCGGAATACAGCAATTTGCGCATGCATTTGCCGGCAGACATGCCGGTGACGCCGTCATTGTTTGCTGTACGTAAAGATTATCCATTGTTATTACAGATCATTGATCAGGGACTCAGAACCTTGTCGGAAGCCGATCGGACAGAGATCCGCAACCGCTGGTTCCTGTTGGATTTTGATCCCGATTTAGCTCAGGACCGGGTCTACACTTTGGTATTGCAGGTCGTCGGCGCAGGTCTCTTGCTGTTTGCTGTGGTGTTTTTCTGGAATATGTCACTGCGCCGTGAAGTGGGGTTACGCCGTGACATGGAACAAAAAATGCGTTTTATGGCCACACACGATGATCTGACTCAGCTGGCCAACCGTGCCTTATTGCAGGAGCGTTTGGAGCAGGCGGTGATGCAACATGCACGGCATCAGGAAAAGCTGGCTTTGTTATTTATTGATTTAGATGGCTTTAAAGCAGTCAATGACAGTTTTGGCCACGATGTCGGCGACGAATTGCTGACCCGGGTGGCCGCAATGCTGAAATATTGCGTGCGTAAAAGTGACACTGTGGCCCGTTTTGGTGGCGATGAATTTGTCGTGTTATTGACCGGTTTATTAGATCGGGATGATGCAGCGATCGTGGCTGAGAAAATTTTGCTACAGCTAGCTGAGCCGGTGCAATTGTCGGTGAGTCAAGTGAAAGTAGGTGCCAGTATCGGTATCGCTTTGTATCCGGACGATGGCATCGACAGCAACGGTTTATTGAAATCTGCGGATAGTCTGATGTACCTGGCCAAACAAAGCGGCAAGGGTCAGTACCGATTCAGCCGCTGAGATGCATTGAACACCTAAGTGGCTTTCTGTCCAGATTGGCGATTTGGGGCCGTGACATTGTCGATCATTTCTATATAATTGGCGCTCATTTTTCCGCTGTAAGCGCAGCTCGACCGGTTTAAAGGATAAGTTCATGCGTAGCCATTATTGCGGTGCACTCACCGCGCAACACGTAGGTCAACAGGTTTCATTGTGTGGTTGGGTCAATCGTCGCCGTGATCTGGGCGGATTGATTTTCGTTGATTTACGTGACCGTGAAGGTCTGGTACAGGTGTTCTTTGATCCGGATCTGACCGAGTTGTTCGCTCAGGCTGGCGAATTACGTGCTGAATTTTGCGTAAAAATCGAAGGCAATGTCAGAGCGCGGCCGGATTCTCAGGTCAACGCCGACATGGCGACAGGTGCTGTTGAAGTCTATGCATCAAGCCTGTCCATTCTGAATAAATCGCCGGCCTTACCGCTGGACTTTAACCAAAACAATTCTGAAGAGCAGCGGCTGAAATACCGTTATCTCGATTTGCGTCGCCCATTGATGAGTGATCGCCTTAAATTCCGTGCCAAGGTCACCAGTTTTGTCCGTAACTTCATGGACAGCCATGGTTTTATGGATATCGAAACACCAATCCTGACCAAAGCCACGCCAGAAGGTGCCCGCGATTATCTGGTACCAAGCCGCACCCACAAAGGCCAGTTTTTTGCACTGCCGCAATCACCGCAGCTGTTTAAACAACTGCTGATGATGGCTGGCATGGACCGTTATTATCAAATCGTCAAATGCTTCCGCGATGAAGATTTGCGGGCAGACCGTCAGCCTGAATTCACCCAAATCGATATCGAAACCAGTTTTATGACTGCGGTTGAAGTTCGTGCGGTCACTGAAAAAATGGCGCGTCAGCTGTTTAACGAGATGCTGCAGGTGGATCTCGGCGAGTTCCCGCAAATGACTTACAACGAAGCAATGCGTTTGTATGGTTCAGACAAGCCGGATCTGCGTAACCCAATGTCGTTTGTCGACATTGCGGATTTAGTGAAAGATGTTGAATTTAAAGTGTTTTCTGGCCCAGCTAATGACCCGAAAGGCCGGGTAGTCGCACTGAAAGTGCCAGGCGCTGCTGAAAAGGTTTCGCGGAAAGACATTGATGGTTATACCGCTTTTGTTGGTATCTATGGCGCCAAAGGTCTGGCCTGGCTGAAAGTGAACGACATCAATGCCGGCGTAGAGGGTATTCAGTCACCGGTCGCGAAGTTCCTGACTCCGGAAATTATTGCTGAAGTGCTGACACGTACCGGCGCACAAAATGGCGACCTGATTTTCTTCGGTGCCGACCGTTATAAAGTGGTGTGTGAAGCGATGGGTGCATTGCGCCTGAAACTGGGCGAAGAACTTGGCCTGACTGTGCCGGGCTGGCGTCCACTGTGGGTCATTGATTTCCCAATGTTTGAAGAAAACGATGACGGCAGCTTCTCCGCCGTGCATCACCCATTTACCTCGCCACTGGATACAGATGCTTTCCTCAATACGCCAATGGCTGAGTTAGATCTGGGCAATTTGCTGTCAAATGCCTACGACATGGTGTTAAACGGTACTGAGCTGGGTGGTGGTTCTGTGCGGATCCATTCTTCAGACGTGCAGGCTAAAGTCTTCCAGTTACTGGGCATCAGCGATGAAGAAGCGGCTGAAAAGTTTGGCTTCCTGCTGGAAGCGCTGCGCTACGGTGCGCCACCGCATGCCGGTCTGGCCTTTGGTCTGGACCGTCTGGTGATGCTGATGACCGGTGCTACCTCTATTCGTGATGTGATGGCGTTCCCGAAAACGGCAACAGCTGCTTGTCCATTAACGGACGCACCAGGATTCGCCAATCCACAACAGCTTGCTGAGCTTAGTGTTCAGGTTGTGATTAAAGAACAGAAATAAGAAGCTGTGAATAAACAGTAAAACGGCGACTTTGGTCGCCGTTTTTATCTGTATCGCCGCGATACATTGATTGTTGGGCCGGAACTTTGTTTTCGGCTGATGAAGGAGACCATGATGGCCGGACATAGTAAATGGGCCAATATGAAGCACCGCAAGGCGCGTCAGGATGCCAAAAAAGTCAAAATATTCACTAAGTTGATCCGCGAATTGACCGTAGCGGCCAAACAAGGCCCGGATCCGGATGGTAATCCGCGTTTACGCACCGCCATCGCTAAGGCTTTAGTGAATAACCTATCGCGTGATGTGATAGATCGCGCGGTCAAACGTGGCGCCGGCGATAGTGACGGTGAGAACTTTGAAGAGCTGGTGTACGAAGGCTATGGCCCGAATGGTGTCGCCATCATCGTCGAAACGCTGACCGACAATCATAAAAGAACCGTGCAGGATGTACGTAGCGCCTTCACTAAATATGGTGGCAACTTAGGTACCAACGGTTCGGTTTCTTACCTGTTCAGTCGTCAGGGCATGCTGAGTTTTGCTCCCGGCGTCAATGAAGATCAGTTGATGGAGCTTGCACTGGATGCCGGCGCTGATGATGTGGTGATGCATGATGATGGTTCTGCTGAAGTGCTCACTACCCCCGAGGCTTTTGTCGACGTGAAAGAACGCTTAGAACAGGCTGGTTTAGTGGCGGAGCACGCTGAAGTCAGTCTGGTGCCGTCGACCAAAGCCGAAATCGATGCGGATACTGTGGTGAAATTCTTTAAACTGATTGATATGCTTGAAGATTTTGATGACGTACAAAACGTATATCACAACGCCGACATCGCTGATGACGTGCTGGCGCTGGTAGAATAGTGAATATTATTCTGGGGATTGACCCGGGGAGTCGGCTGACTGGTTACGGCGTGATCCGTCAGCACGGCAGCAAATTTGAATACATTGCCAGCGGCTGTATCCGGATGACGCTGACTGAGATGCCGGATCGGCTGAAACAAATCTTTGACGGTGTCAGCCAGATTATTCAGCAAACGAAGCCGACCGTGTTTGCGATAGAGCAGGTTTTTATGGCTCGTAATCCGGATTCAGCGCTGAAACTAGGTCAGGCCCGCGGTGCCGCAATCGTTGCGGCCAAATTTGCCGATCTTGAGGTTTACGAATACTCAGCCCGTCAGGTCAAGCAGTCCGTGGTTGGGACTGGCGCTGCTGCGAAAGAACAGGTGCAGCATATGGTCAGGTCTTTGCTAAAGTTGCCGGCAAACCCGCAGGCGGATGCCGCCGACGCCTTGGCTGTGGCATTGTGCCATGGCCATACGCAACAAAGTTTGATCCATCTGGCCGGCCAGGCCAGCAAGACGGTGCGTGGCCGCTTGCGTTAATGTAACTTAAGACAAATCCTTCTAACGAAGTATTCAGGCAGGTATTCATGATTGGGCGGTTACGCGGTGTGGTGCTGGAAAAGCAGGCGCCGGAAATTTTATTGGAAGTGGGCGGTGTCGGTTATGAAGTTCAGTTGCCACTGACCAGTTTTTACAGTCTGCCTGCAACCGGTCAGGAAGCGGTTATTTATACTCATTTTGTCGTGCGCGAAGATGCACAGTTGCTGTACGGTTTCAGTTCGGTCGCCGAGCGCAGTCTGTTTCGGCAGTTGATTAAAGCGAACGGGATTGGTCCGAAAATGGCGCTGACTATTTTATCAGGCCTGACAGCCAGTCAGTTTGTCCGATGCGTGCAGGCCAACGATATCAGCACGTTAGTGAAACTCCCCGGAGTCGGCAAAAAGACAGCCGAACGGCTGTTAGTGGAAATGCGCGACCGGTTAAAAGACTGGGGACTCAATATTGACACTCCGGTCACCGATCACCTGGTGCTGGGCGATGATGAAGTCCAACAATTTGCATTGCAGGACAGTCCAGAGCAGGATGCAGTCGGCGCCTTGCTGAGTCTTGGTTATAGTCAATCTCAAGCCGCTGCGGCGGTTAAAAAAGTATTCAAATCAGAGCTCAGCAGCGAACAGCTGATCAAAGCTGCACTCAAATCAATGATTTAAGAAAAGGCCAGAATGATGATCGAAGCGGATCGCTTAGTAGCGCCGACAGCGCGCATTGAAGAAGAAGTGATAGATCGGGCGATCCGGCCCAAGTCGCTGGCCGATTACACTGGTCAGGATCACGTGCGGGCACAAATGGCGATTTTTATCGAAGCGGCGCGGGGTAGGGCAGAGCCACTGGATCATTTACTTATTTTCGGTCCACCTGGTTTGGGTAAAACCACGCTGGCGATGATTGTCGCGAATGAAATGGGCGTGAATATTAAACAAACCTCTGGACCTGTGCTGGAAAAAGCTGGCGATTTAGCCGCACTGTTAACTAATCTCGAACCGAATGATGTGTTGTTTATCGACGAGATCCATCGGTTAAGCCCAGTGGTCGAAGAGATCCTGTACCCGGCGATGGAAGACTATCAGCTGGATATCATGATTGGCGAAGGACCGGCCGCGCGCTCGATTAAATTGGATTTACCGCCTTTTACGTTGGTTGGTGCTACTACGCGTGCCGGCGCTCTGACTTCACCCTTGCGGGACCGGTTCGGTATCGTGCAGCGGCTGGAGTTCTATAAAACAGCGGAGCTTGCCACTATCGTGCAGCGTTCGGCAGATTTTTTGAATTTACCGCTGGACCTGGCCGCTGCCACAGAGATCGCCCGGCGTTCACGCGGCACGCCGCGTATTGCCAACCGTCTATTGCGCCGGGTGCGCGACTACGCTCAGGTAAAATCTCAAGGCAAGGTCGATGTGGATATCGCCAATCAGGCCCTATTGATGGTCGATGTTGACGCACATGGTTTTGACTATATGGACCGTAAGCTGATGCTGGCGATCATTGAAAAGTTTATGGGCGGACCGGTCGGTCTCGATAACCTGGCAGCTGCGATCGGGGAAGAAAAGGAAACCATTGAAGATGTCATCGAGCCTTATCTGATCCAGCAAGGCTTTATTCAGCGCACGCCGCGCGGCCGGATTGTGTCCGCGCATGCCTATCGTCATTTTGGTTTTGGTCTGCCGAAACAGGACAGCTGAATAGGTTTAGATACGCCGCTGTGACCCCGCTGCGGCAAAGTCTTGCCATTTAATTTGCTGAATTTCAGACAAAAAAAACCCGCTCAGGGAGCGGGCAATGCAACAAGTTGAAGTAAGACTTCAAAAAATCCAGGGAACATGTTGAGCAACCCGGCAGATGGAACATCTACCCAATCGCTCTGTGAACTTCACTACAATCCAAAACCCTCGGTCTGGACCGTTGCGCTAGTGGAGAACACGCTGCGCATTCTAGAGATTTAGAATATTTACTTCAAACTAGAAAAATTGCCCTGATCAATTAAAATAACTAATGCGAATATTCATGCAGAATTCATGAATATTAAGTTGTAATAATTAGAAGCTACGTATAGCGCGCCTTGCGAGATACATTGAAATTGGTAAGACCAATGATTGCATTAATAAAAGTACTGTTTATGATATGGGCAGGAAATTGCCACCTGCCGTTAAATTCAGGTGATTCATCGCGGATTCAGGAACTTTCGCTGAATCTGCATGGACTGAATGCATTCGACGGTAGCCGGCTTTTGTCAGTTCTGAAATTTTTTTACAAATGCCGACAGTGCGCTGTTGAGTTAAACACGGGTGTCCAATATCATAGCGCCCAAATTTCTAGCCTTTTTCAGATGTTCAGAGGTGTTTCCCGGTGGCAGGCCAGCTTTCAGTCCTAAGTCTTATTCTCGAAGCCAGTATCGTTGTAAAAATTGTCATGTTGATACTGATGACCGCTTCTATTGTGTCTTGGGCCATGATCATTCAGCGCAATAAAGCGTTGAGCCAGGCGCTGGATGAAAGCAAAAAGTTTGAGGACCGATTCTGGTCCGGAATCGACTTATCCAAGCTCTATAACGAAGTCAGTGCGCGGGCCAGCGTGACGGGTATGGAATCTCTGTTCAAAGCCGGTTTTAAAGAGTTTGCCCGTTTACATAAAACGTCAGCACGCTCACCAGGTGCCGTGATGGAAGGGACCCAGCGCGCAATGCGTGTAGGACTTTCCCGTGAAGTAGAGCGTCTGGAAGCGCATTTACCATTTTTAGCGACAGTTGGCTCGATCAGTCCGTATATCGGTTTATTCGGTACAGTCTGGGGGATCATGAATGCGTTCATGGCACTTGGCGCTGTACAACAAGCAACATTAGCGATGGTTGCGCCACCGATTGCGGAAGCTTTGATCGCAACAGCGATCGGTTTATTCGCAGCGATCCCTGCCGTTATCGCCTACAACAAGTTCTCTCACAGCGTCGAACAGCTGGAAAACTCTTATGCGAACTTTGTTGAAGAGTTCTCCAATATCCTGCACCGCCAGGCTGTCAGCAGCGGAGACAGTCACTGATGTACGTGCGTAAAAAACGCCGGATGGTGGCGGAGATTAACGTAGTCCCGTATATCGACGTGATGTTGGTGTTGATGGTTATTTTCATGGTTACTACACCCATCATTACACAGGGCGTGAAGGTCGAGCTGCCAAAATCCAAAGCAGAACCTATCGAACAGATGAAAGACAACAAAACGCCGATAGTTGCGACTATTGACGAAGCAGGGCTGTATTACTTCGAGAAAGACAGTGTGCAGAAAGGGCCGTTTAACGCTGAAGCGTTGCAGGCAGAAGTCATGAGCACGCTGACGATTGAACCTGGTACACAGGTTATCATCAAAGCCGATGGCCGGGTTGACTACAACGCGGTGATTCAATTACTGAATATGTTGAAGGAAGCTGGCGCCCCTGCGGTCGGTTTGATGACTGAAGACGTGGAGTCTAAGTAAGATGGAACCGGCGTTTAAAAAGGCGCTGCAGATATCAGCGTCTCTTCATCTTGCATTGTTGTTGGCGATGTTTATCAATTTCAGCTTTTTTGATAAACATGAGGTGATTGAAGTGCCATTGTATTCGGCGTCGAATGCGCCGTTGCAGGCTAGTGTCGTTGAAAATCCCAATCTGAAAGAAGCTGACAAGCCCACACGCAAAAAGCCGGAACCTAAAAAAGAACCGCCAAAACCTGAACCAAAACCTGAGCCTGAAGAAGATCCGCAGGAAGAGCTACAAAAACTGGAAGAAGAGCGGAAAATTCAGGAACAGAAAGAGATTCAGGTCAAGAAGAAACAGGAAGAAGCAAAAAAGAAAAAAGAAGAAGCTGATATTGCGCTGAAAAAGAAAAAAGAAAAAGAAAAGCTGGATAAACAGAAAAAAGAAGAAGAGCGCAAAAAAGAGCTGGCTGAAAAGAAGAAAAAAGAAGAATTAGCGAAAAAGAAAAAAGAAGAAGATCTGAAGAAAAAGAAAGAAGCAGAGGCGAAGAAGAAAGCTGAAGCACTGAAGAAGAAAAAAGCCGAAGAGA
>NZ_JBHLXP010000005.1:485093-527711 GCF_042432165.1 Rheinheimera tilapiae | reverse complement strand
GAAGCAGCGTTATGTTGCGATGATCGTTGAGCGGGTACGTCAGAGCTGGTTTACTGACGACACGATGAATGGCAAAGAATGCGTCATTGAGCTCAAGTTAGCCAGTAATGGGTTTGTGACAAGCTTGAATGTGGTTGGTGGTGATGCAGGTGTTTGTAATGCCGCTGTCAATGCCATTAATCGGGTTGGACGTTTCCCGATGCCGGAAGACCCTGAGTTAAATCAGCAATTCCGTGAATTGAAATTACCGTTTAAGAAATAACACAGAGACGAGACTATATGAATTTCAGATGGATAACGAAGTCAGTGATTGTTGCTGCGGCATTAATCGCCAGCTGTGCTCAGGCTTCATTGGAAATTATTATTACCGAAGGTGTCGACAGCGCTCGCCCTGTGGCTATTGTACCTTTTGCTTTTGTCGGAGCGACCAAGCCGACTCAGGATATCGGCCAGATTGTATCTGCTGATTTAATGCGCAGTGGCAAATTCAATCCAATCAATGCGATGCGGATGCCACAACAACCACAAAACAGCAGCCAATTTAATGCCAGCGCTTGGGATAGAACCGGTGTTGAAGCCGTTGTGATGGGTACCATTAAAGAAGTCGGGATGGATCGGTACACCATTAGTTACGAGCTGGTCGATGTCGTGAAAGCAAAAGGCGGCGTAGGTCAGCCGATGATGAATGCAGCGGGCCGCATTGTGGGTGGAACCAATCACATCCTGCATGCAAGTGAAATTACGATTACCGGTAAACAGTTCCGGCAGTATGCCCATCGGATGAGTGATGTGATCTATGAAAAACTGACCGGTGAGCGTGGAGCGTTTTCTACGAAAATTGCCTATGTCCTTGTGCGTGACCGTCAGGAATATCGCTATCAGTTAGTAGTTGCTGATTATGATGGTGAAAATGAACAAGTGTTACTGCGCGCCAAAGAGCCGTTGATGTCACCGAGCTGGTCGCCCGATGGCACTAAATTGGCTTATGTGACTTTTGAACGTAAACAATCGCAGATTTATATTCAAGATGTGTACACTGCTCGTCGCAGCATTCTGACATCCTTTAAAGGTATTAACGGCTCGCCAGTATGGTCGCCGGATGGCCGTAAAATGGCGATGACATTGTCAAAAGACGGTAATTCAGAAATCTATGTGATGGATATTGCCACTAAAGCATTAACTAAAGTTGCGCCACACCGCGCAATTGATGTAGAACCTACATGGGCACCAGATGGGAAAAGTATTTTGTTTTCATCCGAACGCGGTGGCCGCCCACAACTTTATTCTGTAGAACTAGGCTCAAACCAGGTTTCTCGGGTTACTTTTGAGGGTGAAATGAACTTGGCAGGCAAATATACGCCAAATGGTCAAGCAATAGTTATGGTAAACCGGACAAACGGTCAGTATAATATCGCCCGCATGGATAGAACTACAAAGTTTATGCAAGTGCTGACTCGTACTTACCTGGACGAGTCACCGAGCATTGCGCCGAATGGCTCAATGATTATCTATAGTACTTTGCATGGTAGTAATACCCAAGTACTGGCACTGGTGTCCATGGATGGTCGCTTTAAAGCAAGGTTGCCAGCTACCAATGGCCGGGTTAAATCGCCGGCCTGGTCGCCGTTTTTATAAAATACAAAAATTTGGTTAAATCGTAATACTAAGGACAACATCATGAACTTAAATAAAGTTTTAAAAGGTTTGTTAGTTGCTGTGCCAGTGCTGACTTTAGCTGCATGTAGCTCTAACAATGAAACTGACGCTGGCGATGCAAACGCAAACGCTACTCAGCCAGTAGTTGCAGATCAAGGCATGAGCGATGCAGAACAACTGCGTCAGCAATTAGAAGCCCTGCGTCAGCAAAACACTATCTACTTCGACTTCGACAAGTCTGATATCCGTTCTGAATTCGCTTCAGTTCTGGATGCACACGCTGCATTCCTGCGTGCTCGCACAACTATCTCTGTAACTATCGAAGGTCACACTGATGCACGTGGTACTCCAGAGTACAACATCGCACTGGGCGAGCGTCGTGGTCAATCAGTTCAGAAATACCTGGAAAACCTGGGTGTTGCTGCTGGTCAGATGTCAGTAGTGAGCTACGGTGAAGAAAAACCAGTTGATGCTGGCAACACCGAAGAGTCATTCGCTAAAAACCGTCGCGCTGTTCTGGTTTACTAATTTAAGTTGTGAGTTTGCATGACCGTTAAGACGTCGTTTGTTACTGCATTTACATTGCTTGCAACCGCTGCGGTTGCAGATCCTGCGCCTGTAGCAGATCTCAGTCGCAGCAGTGTCCAAGGCATTTCTACACAGACAGCTGTTCGCAGCGGGTCAGTTTCGGAGCGGCTTGCTGCTTTGGAGCGTGTGGTTGAGGCTAGGGCAGCAGCTCAGCTTTCAATGCAGCAACAGCTCGAGACTTTGTTAACCGAAGTCAGTGAGTTACGCGGGACGACGGAAGAGCACTCATACAAATTAGAACAGATATTACAGCAGCAGCGGGATATCTATCAGGAAATTGACCGCCGACTGGGTGGTGCAGCAGCGGGTACAACGTCTTCTCAGACGAGTGTTCCAGCGCAACAACCAGAAGCCGTAGTGCCGGCGGGCAATCCTGCAGCCGTTGTAGCAGCCGATGAGGCTGCTGCAGCGGAATCTGCAGTACCGACACCACAAGTAACCTCAGGTGGTGTACTAAACGAAGCGCAGGCTTACGAGCAGGCGATCAATTATGTGGTGAAAGACCGCAACTATACTGCGGCGATTCCAGCATTCGAAGAATTTATCCAGAATTATCCAAACTCTGAATACACCTCTACCTCTCATTATTGGTTAGGGCAGCTGTATTACCAGAAAAACGAATTCGCAAAAGCCAAGACGCATTATGAGCGTGTGGTAAAACAATTTCCGAACTCCAGTAAAGTTCCGGATGCATTATTGAAGCTTGGTTTAGTCGCTGATAAACAGAATGATGCTGCAGCTGCAAAGAAATACTACAACCAACTTATAAAAAGTTTTCCAAAATCTAAGCCTGCAGCAACTGCAAAGGCAAAATTGGAATCCCGCTAAAGCCGCCATAGTGCGGTTTTTTCTTATCTGCAAAAAACCACTCTTCCCGAAGTACTGATTCACTTTCCTATCTGAGTGCTGTTTTTTTCAGCAGTGCCGGGCGCTCTGCATCGACGATACAATATTGTATCAACAGACCAGAACAGTTACTTCTTCGCCATAGTGCCGCACTTTTAAGCAGTCAGTGCGCGAAAACGATGTTTTTGCCAGATTTTGGTTGCACTGTGCGCGTAAATAAGTAAGATATGCGTCCTCGAGAGGGGTCATTAGCTCAGCTGGTAGAGCAGCGGACTTTTAATCCGTTGGTCGATGGTTCAAATCCATCATGACCCACCACCTTTCGCAGTTTAGTCTGAATTGGGTCATTAGCTCAGCTGGTAGAGCAGCGGACTTTTAATCCGTTGGTCGATGGTTCAAATCCATCATGACCCACCAGTTCAGACAGTCAGATTGGGTCATTAGCTCAGCTGGTAGAGCAGCGGACTTTTAATCCGTTGGTCGATGGTTCAAATCCATCATGACCCACCAATCTGACACACCTCGTATGAGGGTCATTAGCTCAGCTGGTAGAGCAGCGGACTTTTAATCCGTTGGTCGATGGTTCAAATCCATCATGACCCACCAATTTCTGAATCATCCAATAGCAAAGCCTGCACGTGTCTCTCTGCCATAAAGCTGTGTATAATACGCCACATTTTTCTGCCCGGAGTTTATCCGCATGAATCAAGCGCTGCATTTTAACGAACTCGATTTTGTCTTCCCGAAAAAGCCTGTGCCGCTGTCTATCGATGACAAACAAGCTTACAAGGCCCGGATTAAAACCCTATTACAGCAAAAAGACGCCGTACTGGTCGCACACTATTACACAGACCCGGAAATTCAGGCTTTAGCCGAAGAGACCGGCGGTTGTGTTTCGGATTCTCTTGAGATGGCACGCTTTGGTAATGCGCATCCGGCGAAAACTCTGATAGTGGCCGGGGTTAAATTTATGGGTGAAACCGCCAAAATTCTGAATCCGGAAAAAACCGTGTTAATGCCCACGCTGGAAGCAACCTGCTCGCTTGATTTGGGCTGCCCGGCTGATGCATTCGCTGCATTCTGTGATGCGCACCCAGACCGCGTAGTGGTGGTGTATGCCAATACGTCTGCTGCAGTCAAAGCCCGTGCCGACTGGGTGGTGACTTCGTCTATTGCGTTGGACGTGGTTGAACATCTCGATAGCGAAGGCAAAAAAATTCTTTGGGGACCAGATCGGCATTTGGGTGCTTACGTACAGACCCAAACCGGCGCTGATATGGTCCTGTGGCAGGGCGCCTGTATCGTGCACGACGAGTTCAAAGCCAACGCTTTGGCTGAACTGAAAAAGCAGTATCCTGACGCTGCTGTGTTGGTACACCCTGAATCCCCGGCTAACGTCGTAGATTTGGCCGACGCGGTAGGTTCCACCAGCCAGCTGATCAAGGCGAGTCAGACATTACCAAATTCCACGTTTATCGTCGCCACAGACCGCGGGATCTTCTACAAGATGCAGCAGGCGATGCCGGATAAGACTTTTATCGAAGCGCCCACGGGCGGCAATGGCGCGACTTGTCGCAGCTGTGCGCATTGCCCCTGGATGGCGATGAATGGCCTGCAGGCGATTGAAGCGGCACTGACGGATACCGCAGGCCATGAGATCTTTGTCGACGCAGCGCTGCGTGAACAGGCGCTGGTACCGTTAAACAGGATGTTAGGTTTTGCCAAAACCAACCGGGTGGCTGTGAAAGGCAATGCCTGAAGAATCAAAGCGCTGCGGAACTGCTGAAATTTACAGCGAATAGCGGCCCTGCGGTATTTTCCAGTTGCCAAGGCAATAGAATTTACCTAGTATGTCGGCGCTTGCTTCGGCAAGTCCCGGAGAGATGGCTGAGTGGCTGAAGGCGCACGCCTGGAAAGTGTGTTTAGGTTAACCCCTAACGAGGGTTCGAATCCCTCTCTCTCCGCCATATTCAGCAAAAAGCCCCGCATGTTATTGCGGGGCTTTTTGTTTTTGGAACCAACTACTTTGGCGGACTGTTGTCTGCGTTGGTTTTCCCGATTATTCCATGCGCCCCAGCGGTGGTTTTGCTAAAATCGCCACTTTGACCTCCATCGGATCCGTAATTTGTACTGCGAAGCTTTTGCCAGTGGCAAGTGTGTGTCTTGTCCGCATATCCATCAATCCTATTTGCAGCAGTTACAGCGCAAACAGGCGCAATTACAGCAGATTTTCCCTGAGCTGCCGCTCGAGCTGCCGTGTCCGAGCGAGACTGCACATTTTCGCAATAAAGCCAAAATGGTCGTGATGGGGAGCAGTCAAGCTCCGGTACTCGGGATCCTCAATGCTGACGAGCAAGTTGACCTGACAGCTTGTCAGCTTTATCCGACCGGTTTTCAGCAAGCTTTTGCCCTTTTGATTGATTTTATCCGCTTAGTCGGGCTGGAACCTTATCAGTTGGACAGCCGGCGCGGTGAGCTGAAATTTATTCTGCTTAGTTACAGCGAATTGGATGGTTGGTTGCTTCGGTTTGTCTTGCGCTCACAACATCATCTGGCGGCTATCCGTAAGCATCTGCCGGCCTTACAGCAGCAATGGCCAACACTGAAAGTGGTCACGGTCAACCTGCAGCCAGAACATAAAGCTATCCTGGAAGGTGAGCAGGAATTTGTACTGAGCGCTGAGGCCATGCTGCGTCAGCAATTGAATGACGTGGTGCTGTATCTGCAGCCGCAGAGCTTTTTCCAGACCAACAGTGCTGTTGCTGCTGCTTTATATCAAACTGCCCGTGATTGGACTGCTGCGCTCAAGCCGGCCCGGATCTGGGACTTGTTTTGTGGGGTTGGTGGTTTTGCTTTGCATTTAGCGTCGCCTGAAGTGCAGGTCACCGGCATCGAAATCTCGGCATCTGCTATTGACTGCGCCACTCGCGCAGCTCTTGAGCGCGGTGTCAGCATTGATTTTCGTGCGTTGGACGCAACAGCTTTTGCCGATGCTGCCGCGCAAGCGCCTGACTTGCTGGTCGTTAATCCACCACGCAGAGGGTTGGGGCAGTCACTTTGTCAGCGAATAGAGACGTTAAAACCCAAAGCGCTGCTCTATTCAAGCTGTAACCCCATCACTTTGGCAAAGGATCTGCAAAGTTTGCCGGCCTATCAGCCGCAACGCGCGCAACTCTTTGATATGTTTCCGCATACGGATCACGCTGAAGTTCTGGTGCTGTTGCTGCGTCAAGGCGATTGATCGTTGTTAGCGCTGGCAAAGTACCGGTAGAGGCAGTTGCAGGATTTGCAATGACCATTGCTCACCGGCACGGGTCAGCTGATAAATCCGGCCATAATCATCTTCTTGCAGCGCCGGTGCAGCCAGCTGGCTCAACAGCGTCGCCAGTTGCGGCGTAGTGTTGCTATGGCCGACCACCAGCGCGTTGATTGTGCTCTTGCATAGTTGTGCGGCCAGAGCCGGCAAATTTTTTGCGTCATACTGCTGGAGCTGTCGCCCGGCTTTGAGGCTGGCTGCTGCAGTTTGTTGTGTGCGCTGATAACCACTGTGATAGAGCAGCGGCAGGTTCACATCCTTTAGTAAGGTGGCTAAAGCCGTAGCCTGCGCCTCGCCGCAAGCAGACAGCACCGGGTCTTTACTGAGATCGGCTTTTTCCGCATGCCGGACCAGATAGAGCTGTTGAATGTCGGCGGCTTGTGTGGTGGGTACCCAAAGCGCACTCAGCATCAAACCTGCGCCAATGGTTCTCGCCATCTGAAAAAATTTTAACAACATGTTCACCCCTTTTGTTTTTCTGCTGCGTCCAATCTCTGACACCGGAGCATCAAGCTTCGCATCGCGCTAAAACGCGCTTTTCTTGGAGTAGCATCATGACAACCATTTCAATTCGAGACAATCCACACCTTTCTCCGTTGCTGCTGGAACGGCAGCATGATCTGACACCGTTGACCCCGCTGCCAGCGATTGGTCGTGGCCTGACCATGACTCTCACTGCTGCATTGATTAGCTTTGCTTTGTTTCAGCTGATGGCACAGCTTGTTCAGTCTACTGCGCCGATCACCCCTCGCGTTGATACCGTGTTCGATGTCACCCCGTTGGTACCGCGTGAGGAATCTGCTGCGAAAAAGATAATCCGTGAGATCCCGCCACCGCCAGTGTCACAGGTGGCGCCAAAGCTTGTGGTTCCAACATCAGCGGAACCGGGAGATTTGCTGGATGTGCCAATCAGCGCCCAACAGCCGGTGATGTCATTACAAGGGCCGACATTAGAGACTCCGCCGAGCCATGATAAAGCTGCCACCCCGCTGGTACGGATTGAACCTAAGTATCCGCCGGCCGCAGCCCGGGATGGTGTAAACGGCTGGGTCCGGCTGCGTTTTAACATCGCGGCAGACGGTCGTGTCACGGATGTGAAAGTACTGGCAGCAGAGCCAAGACGGGTATTTGATCACGAAGCGATGCGCGCGCTGAAGAACTGGAAATATCAGCCAAAACTTGAAAACGGCCGTGCCGTTGCGCAAAGTGATCTGGAGGTCCAATTAGACTTCCGGCTTGATCAGCAAGGCTAAAGATGAGCTGATGCCAGCTGAAGCCGCAGCGGCTGTTAGGCGCGCATGATGGCAAGGGGGAAGCAGTATGGGGTGGAAGTGGATGGCGCGGCTGGCAGTGCTTGGGCGCCCGCAAATGGCCGGTATGACGCAGGCTGACAGCCGGTTGCTGTTGCTGCAATATCAACAACAGCCTGATCCTGCGCTGCTTCAGCAGTTGTTTTTGCGCTATGCCGACGCTTTGTATCATTTCTTGCTGAAGCAAAGTGATGCTGAAATGGCGCAGGATCTGAGTCAGCAAGCCTGGATCCAATTGATGCTGCATGCCGGCAGTTATCAGGGGCAAAGTTCAGTCAAAACCTGGTTGTTCAGCTTTGGCCGGAACTTACTGATTGATGAATGGCGCCGGCAACGGCCGCAAGCGGAACCGGAGCTATTGGAACAACTGCCAGATCCTGCAGCAAAGCCACTCCAACAATTGCTGCAGGCTGAGCAGCTTGCCGATCTGGGCCAAGCGATCCAGCGATTACCTGCGGTGCAACGTGAAGCCTTGCTGCTGCAACTGGAAGATTTTTCTCTGGCCCAAATCAGTGAAATTACCGGTGCCGGTGCTGAAACCGTGAAAACCAGGCTCCGCTATGCGCGACAACAATTGCAACACTGGCTAACTCCGGCGGAGGAAGAGAGCAATGACGACAGATAAATCCGGTCCTTTACCGCAGGAACCCAACACGGAAAGTCCGGCCGCCACGGAAACCAGAGCAGCGCAACAGCTTGAAGCTGCGCTGCGGCAGTGGCATCAGCACAGCAAGCAGCAACATCGGCTGGATAGCGCACAGCGTCTAACACTGCAGCAGCTGGTATTCAAGGAAAAACCGCTACGTCAAAGCGGGCACTGGCAACGCGGTATGCAACAAATGGTCGCGCTGGCTGCCTGTATTCTGGTGTTAGTGGTCTGGTTAACGCCGCCTGAGTTGATGTATCAGATTGAACAGCAGCAACAAGGTTTGTATACCATTCAAATCCATCAACTGGCGCCGGCTTCTGACTTGCATCCGTCTGCACCGGCAACCTCAGCGCCGACTGCTGCACAACAACGACAACAGCAATATCAGCTGGTTTATCAGGATTATCTGCATAGTCAGCAGCAGGTGGCCCGCACAGTGGCCGTGTGGCGCGAGTCCAAGTCAGATGGCTGGCAGTTGCAGAGTTGCGATCATTTGCAGGTGCAGGTGCAGGCCGATCTATTGGCTGCGCTCAAACAGCAACAGGCGGATCAACAGCAGTGGCAATTGCTGGAACAGAGTCGTTATTTGTTGCTCACCACCGGTGCGCAGGGACAAATTCTGGCGTTAAAACCCGGTGTCGAAGCGCCGCATTGTGCGATTTGATCGCCGTTTGCACATAAGGCAGGCTTGGTCGTTCAGGTGACGGCGGGTAGAATAGTATTTTGGCATTCGTAGTAACACGCACAGGAACAAAGGGGCAAGCGGCCGGTGGATTTACCTTATTTACGTCAATATCCGGAAACAATCCAGCAGCAGGTTCGGGCTTTAGTGCAGGCCGGCACTCTCGGCAATACGTTAAAAAAACGCTATCCGGATGCGGTCCATGACATTCAATCGGATGCGCGCCTCTACGAATTTACTATGGCGCTGAAGCAGCAGTTTATGCGCAGCTCGGCGCCAATCAGCAAAATTTGTTTTGACCCTAAAATTCATATCGTTAATAACGCGCTTGGGCTGCACAGCCAGGTGAGCCGGGTGCAGGGCAAAGCGCTGAAAAGCAAAAATGAAATTCGCGTAGCCAGTCTGTTAAAAACCTTGCCGATGCCGCTGCTACGCATGATTGTGGTCCATGAATTGGCGCATTTGCGGGAAAAAGATCATAACAAGGCGTTTTATCAATTGTGTCAGCATATGGAACCCCAGTATCATCAACTTGAACTTGACCTGCGGTTATATCTGACCTGGCAGGACCTGGCTGGAGGAGCACCGGATGCAACCAACTGAGCATATTTTCGTTTACGGCTTATTGATGTTTCCGGAGATCGTTGAAGCCATCACCGGCCAACGTTATCAGATGCTGGATGCTGTGCTAGCCGACCACCAGCGCCGTGGTCTCAGTCAAAGTCCGCTCAATGCCCCCGTTCCTGTATTGACGGAGGCTCCGGGGCGCGCCCAACAGGGCAAACTTCTGCTGGACGTTGGTCCGGACGCAGTCAGAGCGCTGGATTTTTTTGAAGAAATCGATTCCGGTCATTATGTAAAAAAAGCTGTGCGGGTGCAGGCCGCAGGGCAGTGGTATTCGGCATTCTGTTATGCGATTGGCCCGGCTTTAACACCTTATATTTCAGGTGACTGGCAACCGGAGCTGGTCAGTGAGGCGCAAAAAGCGCATTTTATTCAGCAAGTGATCCCGCAGATGTTGCAGGCATTGGCAACAACAAAAGCCTGATTTTGTTGTGACAGTGCTCTTCGGCAGGCCTGAGCTGCCCAGCTGTGACCGCGGGACAGGATATTCATCTATGTGGAAATTAACTGCAGTCGCAGGCCTGTTTTTATGGGCGGGTTCTGTGCTGGCTGCCCCTTCGATCGACGAATTCGCCAATCAGTTTCATCGCGAATTTCAGCAGAAAATGCAAAAAAATCGGGTACCTGGTGCCGTTTATGTCATTGTTAAAAATGACAAAATTGTTCGGGTCGGTGCTTACGGTGTCCGATCCGTCGGCAGCAAAACGCCGGTGGACGCCAATACGATTTTCCGTCTGGCTTCAGTATCGAAAACCTTCGCCGGTGCATTAGCGGCACAATTGGAACATGAAGGCCGTTTTGACTGGAACGACCGCGTTACCCGCTATGTGCCGGGTTTGCAATTCCGTAGTCAGGCGATGACAGCGCAGCTGAAAGTTGAACACTTGCTGGGCCAGAATGCTGGCTTAGTCGACAATGCGTTTGACGAACTGATTGAAGCCGGTCAGACACCCGCGCAGATCCTGCCTAAATTTCAGAATATCAATCCGCGTTGTGTGCCTGGACGCTGTTATGGCTATCAGAATGTATTGTTCAGCCAGATTGAAACCGTGCTGCTGAAAACCACAGGCCAGCCTTATGAAAAACTGTTGGACCAGCGCATTTTTGATCCTCTGCAAATGCATACCGCCAGTGTCGGTTATGCCGGTTTCCTCGCCAGTAAAAACCGCGCGATGCCGCATATCGGTACGCGTAAGGGCTGGGCTGAAACTAAAGTGGTACCGACGTATTACCGGGTCAATCCGGCCGCCGGCGTCAATGCCAGTGCGATGGATATGGGCAAATGGCTGATTGCACGTCTTGGCCACCGGCCGGCGGTGTTATCAGCAGCGGTGCTTAACGATATTCAGACGCCGCGGGTCAAAACAGCGGATAACCTGCAGGGGCGCACTTATGGGCCTTATGTCAGCACTGCACAATATGGTCTGGGCTTACGGATTTACCAATTTGGCCAGCATAAGGTGTATCACCACGGCGGTTTGGTGCGTGGCTATCGCACTGATATGTCGTATTCGCCGGAAGCAGGCCTCGGCGTGGCTGTGTTGGTGAATGCACAAACTAATGCGGTAGCTGAGCTTGGCAGTTACTTCTGGCATGAAATGCTGGACACGCCGGCGCAAGCAGTGCCGGTACCGCCGAAAAAAGCCGCTAAAAAGCAGGTGAAGAAGCTGACCAAAAAGACGCAGAAAGCACCGGTGAAGAAGAAGCCGGCACCGAAAAAAGCAGCTCAGAAAAACGCTGCAGCAAAAAAATGACGTACACAGGCGCTATGTCATTGATTTGATGTAGCGCCTGAGTTTCGCTTTCGGCGGTGGGGCAGTCCGATCTATTTAATCTTTTTGATACAAATCGAGATAGAAATCCAGCTGGATCGCCGGCAATTGCTGGCAGAGCGTCTCACGCATTTGTGTGTTGAGTTTGTAGGCCAGCGGGATCATGTCAATCAGTTGCAGCATGGCCGCTGCATCAGGTGCTTGCCACAAACTTTGCAAGCGCTCGCGGCGAACATGGTGAAAGCCTGCTTCGGTTTTCACCGTATCCGCATGTAGCCGGACTTCACTATAGGCTTGTTGTTTAAACTGCAGCAAATGCTCGGGTGCCGGACTCACTGTTAACAGATAACCGCCCGGGCGCAGCACTCGCGCCATTTCTGCGGCATCAGAAGGCGCATATATCCGCAACAGAGCAGCAAAAGCGCCATCAGTAAACGGCAGGGCATAACTGCTGGCAACACAACACTGTAGCTGTTTGTAGCGTTTGGCGGCATAACGGACTGCGGTTTTGGAGATATCGAGGCCATAGACCGTTAAACCTGGTAGCGCGTTGGCAAGTGCTGCGCTGTAATACCCCTCACCACAGCCAATATCCAACAGCGCAGCGGGACTCTGTTGAACCGTGCTTGCTAGCACAGCAGCGAGCTGCTGATTAATCGCATTTGATAAAAACTGATAATGGCCGGCGTCCAGAAAAGCACGACGAGCCTGGATCATCTCGGCGTTATCGCCCGGATCGAGTGACTTCTTTTGTTGCACCGGCAACAGATTGACATAACCTTCCCGCGCCATATCAAACTGGTGACCATGCTGACAACGCCAGGCGTTTGCTTGCTGGTTCAGTGTTTCAGCACAAAGGGGGCAACGATACATCTGATCTCCGAGACTGGCGCAAAAGCGGCGATTATAGCCAAGGCCAGCGCGCCCCGCACCTTAATTCAGGATCTCGCCAGGCTGGTATTCGCGGTCATTCAGCTCTGCCATCAGCCCGGCAAAAATATGCGTCCAGCCTTCAATTAATTGCTGTCGAAACGGCGCCCATTGGCCCGAAGTCTGGTGACTGAGTACCAGCTCACAGCCCAAAGGATGGGATTGAAACTGCAGTTGCACCATGTCAGGTTCACCCCGACCCGGTTGGGTGCCACTCGTTGTGCAGCTGAATAACAATAAATGTGGCTTGTGGATCTGGTGGTATTCACCGGTGTGCACCCAAGTGCGGCCGTGTATCTGTTCTGTCACGCGGAATTGATGATTGGGCGCCAGTTCGAGTTGCAGGTGGTGCATCCGGCCTTGCGGCGTGGCGAACATCCAGCGACCGGCCTGATGCTCGGCCAGCCAATGGTCAAACACCTGAGCGGGAGGCTGACGAAACAAATGACGCACCTGGACAAGCACCGAATCGACCATCACCCCACTCCTTGTTGGCTGCAGTTCCCGGCAGCAGTGTGCCGGTCTGCTCAGTGTAGGAGTGGGAATGTGACTTGCCCAAGTCAGGTTGATGATTTGTCACAAAAATATCAGCTATTTTTCCGTTCAATCAGGTCCCATAAGTTGCCATACAGGTCGGCAAACACGACAACAGTGCCATAAGGCTCCACACGTGGTTGTTCGTTAAACACGACACCTGCAGCCAGCATTCGTTGATAATCACGCGTAAAATCATCAGTTTGCAGGAATAGCCAGACACGGCCGGCGCCCTGACGGCCAATCAGCGCCTGCTGTGCTGTATCACTGGCGCGAGCCAGTAACAAAGCGGAACCACTGTCGCCCTGCGGCGCCACCACAACCCAGCGTTTTTGGCCTTGCGGAGTATTTTCTACCAACCTAAACCCGAGTTTCTGGCAATAGAATTCGATAGCTTCGTCATAGTCGCGTACGAGCAGACTCACGAGGGCGAGTTGTTGTTGCATGATGCAATTTTCCTGAAAGAGTTAATGCAATAAACCAAGGTCGATCGCTTTCAGCACCGCTTTGGTTCTGTCGCGCACGCCTAGTTTACCTAAAATGGCTGACACCTGATTTTTCACTGTGCCTTCGGATTTAAAGACGGCGGCAGCAATTTCCCTGTTACTGAAACCGGCCGCGAGCAGTCGCAGTACTTCCAGTTCTTTTGGCGACAAACTCTCCGCCTCAGTATGGCCGGCAGTGTCATTTCGGGCCTGCAGGATACGGTCGGTCAACGCCGGTTGCAACAAAGAGCCGCCGGCTGCGACGGTTCGAATGGCTTGAAGCAGGATATCTAAAGCCACATCTTTGAGCAGATAACCGCGGGCACCAGCCAGCATCGCTTCCAGCACTTGCTGATGATCATCAAAAGTAGTCAACATCAGCACCGGTACGCGCAGCTGCGCTTGTTGTAATAAGCGCAGCGCGTCAATGCCGTTGACCAGCGGCATGCGGATATCCATCAACAGCACATCCGGCTGAAACTGTTGCACCAGCGCGACCACGTCACTACCGTCTGCGGCCTGTGCGACGACTTCTATCTCCGCGTCCAGCTGCAATAAGCTGATGATGCCCTGACGGACTAAAGTCTGGTCGTCAATCACAATCAACCGGATACTCATGCGATCTCCGCCGGTAATTCAATATCGATCTGCAATTGTTGCTGCTCATTCGACAGCAGCAGCTTGCCGCCAGCCTGTTCAATCCGCTCGCGCATGCCGGTCAGGCCATTACCTTCATGCAGTGGCCAGTGTGCTAGCGTCCCGTTGTCGCGATAGCGGAAAAACAGCTGCTGTTGATGGGTCCACACCTGCAACTGTGCCTGCGTGGCGCCACTGTGGCGGACACTATTAGTCACCGCTTCCTGACTGACACGGAACAACAGCGCGGTTGACAGTGGGTCTGTCGGCAATCCGGGTGGAATTTGCAATTCTAACTGCAGTTGCGGCACATTTTGCGCCAGTGCTTTGAGTTGCAAAGCCAGCTGCGGCAGCGCGGGTTCGCGCAGTTGCGAGACGGTGTGGCGGATCTCCTGCAACAGCTGTTTGGCTAAATCATGGCAATGATTAATTTGCCCCGTCAAGGCTTGCTGTGGCGCATCTGGTGCTGAGTCATCTGCCACCAGCTGGCTGCTTTGGTAGCCTGCCACTTGCAGCTGGATCACCAGTGCCGTCAGATGATGACCGAGGCTATCGTGTAGGTCGCGCGCAATGCGCAGGCGTTCTGCATCGGCTGCTTGTATTGCCAATTGCGACTGTGCGGCCAACAGCGCCTGATGCGTTTTTGCCAAGGCTTCGCGCGCCAGTTTTTCCTCACGGGCTTTGCTCATGGCGTACATGGCAAAAAACTGAAAAGTACCACAGACCAGCACCATCAGACCTTCGCCAAGCTGCAAACCATTCAAACTTTGCATCACCAGTACCGGTAATAACGCTGGCGCAATCATCAGATATAACCAGCGCGCTGGCATAAACCAAGGCAACAGACAAACCCATAACACGCCAAGTCCGGCAGAAAAACCGTTCGGCACCAGCACAGCCGTGGTGGTCATCGCGGCCCACATCAGCAACAACGCGACCGTTGGCGTGGAATTCTCTTCGCAGGACTGACAATAAAAAAACAAGCCAATAAACAGCAATAAACTGGCTGCGCACAGCAGGCTCAGCGGATGCCAGTTGCCATAGATGTGCATGGCGCCACTTTGCTGGATATAGGCAAACACCAACCAGCTCAGCACTGCAGCCAGATTTTCTTTTTGCAGCCAGCGCGATGGCGGTATATCCGTTGGCAAGGGGACAGCAGGGTGAGTCATCAGTAGCTCGTCGTTAGATCTTCCATCAGCAGATGCCGCAGTATGCGTGAGGGCAGGTTCTGCCGGCAATAGGCCGGAAGTCATAGTCACGATCGTGACTTCCGGCACTGTGGCACCGTCCGTTAAACCGGCATGCTGACTACAGTGAATTCCGCAACAGCCTGGAGGGCCTATGCAAACTCTGCATCAGTATTTATTAATTCTGCACATTATCAGTGGTGTGTTGGCATTGTGCGTGTTTTGGGGGCCGATGCTGGCTAAAAAAGGTAGCCCCTGGCATGTGCGCAGTGGGCGCTGGTACAGTCAACTGATGTATCTGATTTGTGGCGCCGGTATCCTGATGTGCGCGCTGGTCTTGACCGCGCCGCTGGTGGTGAAAGCGGCTGATTTGTCGCCAGGGCAAGACCCCGTTAAGTTTGCGGCTGCAGTGCGTCAAATGTCCGGCTTTTTATTGTTGTTATGTTTGCTGGCATTGATGAATTTGCGTCAGGGACTGCTGGCCTTACAAGCCGGCCCGGCACGGTTGTCACTGCGGCTCTGGACCCATCAGGGCTTGGTGGCTCTGACTTTCCTTTGTGCGCTCTGGACGTTGTGGCATGCGGTGCCGCGTCAGTTTGTCTTAGGGCAAATCTTTGGTGGAATTGCACTCTTTAGCAGTGTTGGCTGCTTCCGGTACATTCACCGCGCCAGCGTTGAACGCTCAGATCTGTTAAAAGAACATATTGGCAATATGCTGGCGTCAGCGATTGCGGTGTTTACCGCATTTTTTGCCTTCGGTGGCCGTAAAGTGCTGGACCTTGGCCCAGAGTTGCAGTTACTGAGTTGGGTCCTGCCGTCAGTGCTGGGTATTGCTGCCACGCTCTGGTACAACAGACGGTATGCAAAAGGCCGTGCTGGCCTCAAGACGGCAGCGGTGCGCTGAGATATACTGTGCCGCTATTTATCAGCGGGGATGTGGAATGTCAGATAGTTTAGAACTCTGGTCGATGGATGAACTTTGTGATCATGCTTTTGCCATTTTTGAAGAACTGGCCAGTGAAAATCTGAGTCCTGAGGACTATGCACTGTACCAGCAACATTATGAAACGCTGGCTTATGTTGACCTGGTTCCTGCCGGTAAAGACTGGCTGGAACTGATTGGTGCCGAGTTAGATGCCGAACTGCATCTGGAAGCGCTGATTGGCCTGAGCGGCACTGATGGCGCCCCTGATCTGGTATTAGCGCGGATCCTGCTGAGCCGGGAAAAACACGACGCGTTGTGTCATGCCCAATGGCGCGGACAATAAGTGGCGTGGACAATAAGCGGCGTGGACGATAAGCAGCGTGTGCAATAAGTGGTCATGACGGAGCAACAATGACAATCAATGCCACGTTGATCACGGCATCACAGCAAACTGTGACGCAATGGGCTGGCGGCGAAACTCGCCAGCTGGCGATTGCACCTGCTGGAGCAACAGTCGCAGCCAGAGATTTTCACTGGCGTTTTAGCACTGCCACTGTGTTGCAATCCGGTCCCTTTACTACCTTCGATGGCTACAATCGGTATCTGGCGATACGCAGTGGCGCTGGCCTCGATCTGGCAGTGACAGCTTCAGGTGCGCCCCAGCAGCGGATACAGCTGACCAGCCCACAGCATCAGGCCTGTTTTGCCGGTTCGGCACTAACCAGTGCCAAGCTGCTTGATGGTCCGGTGTGCGATATTAATCTGATGCTGTCCGCCGGCTTGCAAGGCGGATTGCGGGCGTTGCAACTTTTCGCGCAGCAACCATTCACATTAAATAGCCTGGCCAACGCCAGTTGGCTGCTTTACGCTGATGGCCTGTCTGAAGGTCAGCACATTAGGGTACAAAGCGGTTCACAGCACTGGCTGTTAGCTGCCGGTGATGTGCTGGTATTGCCCGAAGCAAGCTGCATTTTATCAGCAACCGTTGATTGTGCCTTGGTCGCGGCTTGGATCGCCGCACGACCATAAAGTCAGTCGGTATTGATTGCTGAAATGATGAATTGTCTATCGGTGGCAAAATCTACTGGTACTCGAACGCTGTTTTTGGCAAGCTCAGGTTTAAATGAACTTTGGGACTGCCGGCATCATGCTGCTCCACACTCTGTTTCTCCGTGATTTGATGGTCTTTCGCGCCGCAGCCTGGTCTGGCAAGGGGGCGCTGATACTGCTGTTGATATTTGTGTTGTCGGCTCTTGCGCCGGCAGTAGCGACGGAGCCCGCAACGACACCTAAAGTCAGCGACGTCGCAAAAGCCGAAGCCTCTGAGCCAGCGCTGCTGGCACCTGTACTGCGCTGGCCGGCGCCGGATGGAACTTTTTCTGACGCTGCTGCGGCTAATTTTGCGTTGTGGCAGCGACAAGCGAAGGCGCTGCTCAATAACGCCTTATTACTGCCGCCGGCAGATCCGGCCTTGATCGCGGCAGCAACACGGATCAAGCCTCAAGACAAAACCAGTACCGAACAGTGGCGACTGCAGTTATGGCAGCCGCTTGACTTGTATCTGTATCAACCGGAAAACCTGCGCCAGAGCGCAGTGAATGCAGTGATCCTGTTGCATGATCATGGCGCCGAATTTCGCATTGGCAAAGACAAATGGCTGCCTGCTGGGCAAAGCAAGGCGCCAGAATTGGTGAGCCAATGGCAACAAAAGTACTTTGATGGCATCGCCATTGCCGAACTATTACGCGCGCAGGGTTATCTGGTGTTGCTGGCCGATGCGCCGGGGTTTGGTGCGCGCGGGCCGCTGCAATATGCTGAACAGCAACAGCTGGCGGCGAATTTGCAGGCGCAGGGGGCAAGTCTTGCTGGTCTGATGGCGCGGGAAGATCAAGCCGCAGCGGCATTTCTGGCGCGGCAACCCGGCGTGAAGGGCATCGCCGCCGTTGGCTTTTCAATGGGCGGATTTCGCGCCTGGCAGCTGGCGGCTTTGTCGGCAAATGTGGACGCTGCGGTGAGTGTCGGTTGGCTCAATAGTCTGCAGTTTTTACGCGAACCGACCAATAATTTCAGCCGCGGTCAGACCGCCTTTTACATGATCCATCCGGGGTTATACCGGCAGTTGGATTTACCGGAGATCGCCGCGCTTAGCACGCCAAAACCGCTGTTGTTTTTGCATGGTGATGAAGATCCGCTGATGCCGCGGCATCAGGTCGAACTGGCGTTTAAACATATTCAGTTGCGTTACCGGCAGTGCGGTGCACCAGGCCCTAAGTTGCATGTGGAGCAGGGGCAGGGCCATCGATTTGGCCAGGCATTACAGCAGCAGATGCTGCAATGGCTGGCGGAACTTCAGTTGCCAGTGGCAGGCTGCAACAGTTGATCAAGCTGCCACGCCAGCCGCACCGAGGCCTGTAGCAGGCGTTGTTCGATCACCGGACCGTCGCGGTCCAGCTCTTTCTGGCTAAATAACATGCCCGGTTTGTATTCTCGGTAAATACGCCGGGTTTGTTCAAGAGATTGCTGCGCCCAGACCAGCGGCTGACCGCTTTGCCAACGCTTTACCGCCGTCGCTTGCAGCTTTGCCAGTTTGTCTGCCGCCAGTTGCGAGTTCCCTGGATAGCCGAGACTTTTCAGCATTGCACTATCCCAGACGCCATGCAGGTTCCAAGGTTGGCCAAAATAATACAAAGCAGTTTTGTTGCCGCCCTGGTCGTCGGCATAGCTGACGTGCAATGGCTGATGCAGATCGGCAATAAAATGACTGTAAAACAACAAGGCTTCCGCCCGTTGCCGGGTTTGTCCGTCTTGTTTTAATAATGCGCCATAGTGCTGAATCGCACTCAACAGGCAGCCTTTGGCAGCACAATCTGTCGTTTTTAGCTGCTGTTGCTGGCGTGGCACGTTCAGATAATGAAAAGCGGCAGTAAACTGATAAGCTGGCTCGCGTCGCACTTCGTCCGGCCAGACACAGCCTTTGGCAAACTGTTGTTCCGGTCCTATTGCTAACAAGGCATCAATCTGTTGTTTTGTGATGGGCTGAACTAACTGATAAGCCAAGTCGCAGACCTGCTGATGGCCGATGCTACCAAATGCCAGCGCTTTGGCCGGCACTAACAGCAAACAAAGCGACAACAAAAAACTGTACCGCATTATTCTTCCACCAGTTGCTGAACTGTCCACTGCACCTGAGCACCCAGCAGCGGCGCGATTTCGCTCAGCGCCTCGCGCATGTCATTGGCCAGCGTATAGGGCGGGTTGATCACCAGCATACCGCTGCCGGTCATGCCAAAACCGCTGCTATCCGGCAGCGGGCACAGTTCAATGCGTAATTGATTGCGGATACCGGTTGTGACAATCGCATCAATAACGGCTTCGATACTGGCGCGTTCAATCACCGGATACCAGATGGCAAAAGTCCCTTGCGGAAAACGTTGCACCGCCTGCTGCAGGCCTTTGACCAGATCCTGATATTCTGTTTTCAGCTCATAGGGTGGGTCTATCAGTACCAGACCGCGTTTATGCAGCGGCGGTAACATAGCGCGCAGGCCGGCATACGCATCCATTTTTTCAATGCGGCAGTGCCGGCGCCCCTGAAACTGGGTTTGTAACAGCGGAAAGTCCGCGGGATGCAATTCCGTCGCCTGAATGCTGTCGCCATCACGTAACAGCAGTCGGGCAATGCCGGGCGACCCCGGATAAAACTGCAGCTGACCGTCTGGGTTCAGTTCACGCACCAGCCCCAGGTAGGTCTGCAGCGCGCTGCTGCTGGCCTGATGGTGAAACAACTTGCCAATCCCGGTTTGGTATTCGCTGGTTTTAAGCGCCTGCGCGCTGTCGAGGCTATATAAACCGGCACCGGCGTGGGTGTCGTGGTAGCAAAACGGTTTATCTTTTTTCATTAAATACATCAGGATAGCGACTTCTACCAGATGCTTGATCACATCGGCGTGATTGCCAGCATGAAAACTGTGACGGTAACTGAGCATAAATATTCCGAAACGGCGCAAATTGGCGCCAGCTTACTGCAGCCAATAACAAACTCAAGTCTTTCTTCGATACCGCGGCTTTTTGCGTTAAACTGAAGGCTTTTCCGGCCTGCAGGCCCGTCAGATACAGGATTTTTTATCGTGGCATATCCGCCGAAAAAACCGAGCCAGACCTCATCATCCCGTCCGCCCCGTCAACGTGATACTGATGGCGCCTTATTGCAAAAACCATGGAAAGGCGCTGCCGGTAAAAATACTGAGGCAAAGCCAGCGCATGCGCGCCCGGACAGTGGCCGCCGGCCAGACCGCACCGAACCGTCAACAAACGTGCGCGCAGCCAAAGTCGCTGTACCGGCAAAAGCCGTTTCACCGGCGCAGTTGAAACAACAAGGCCAGCATGAAAGCCGGGTGCTGGGCGAAAATGCCTGCCGTGTCTGTTTTAATGAGCGGCCGGATGCGGTCATCAAAATGTACCTGCATGCCGACTATGCACCGCGATTTGCCGACGTAATGAAATATTTGGCGGCAAATAAACGGGCTTATCACATTGTAGATAATGCTGAACTGGAGAAAGTCAGTGGCAGCCAGCACCATGGCGGCGTGATCTTCGTGGTGAAAAAACGTGAAGCCATGTCAGTCGCCAGTTACCTGACTTTGCACCGGAAAAAAACACAGGATTGTTTGTTAGCGCTGGATGGGGTCGGTAACCCGCATAACCTCGGCGCTATTGCCCGCAGCTGTGCCCATTTTGGCGTCAGTGGTATTATTCTGACCGCGCCTGAAGCGCTACAATCCGGCGCTGCAGCACGCACCGCAGAAGGTGGACTGGAGTTTGTTGAAGCGCTGCAGACCGACCATCTGCCACTGGCACTGAAACTTTGTAAAGAAGCAGGTTACACGCTGATCACCACCTCAAGCCATGCTGGGGTATCGTTGTACAACAGCCAGTTGCCGAAAAAAGTGGTGGTGGTGTTTGGCGAGGAGATGCAAGGCGTGTCAAAAGCGGTCGCCAACAGTGCCGAGATTGCCTTGCAGATCCCAGGTACCGGCAAAGTTGAATCATTGAATGTCAGTGTCGCTGCCAGTCTGATCCTCGGCGAATGGTATCGGCAGCAGCAATAAGGTTAAGTGGTTTGACTTTGCGATAGATGGCCTGACAAACACTTTAACTGCAGCTATAACTGAAACGACTCCGCTGAGCGGCAGCGGAGCTTGTTTGCAGGAGACTTTATGCTCGACCAGACGGCCTTGTTACTGCTGATTAAAGCATTTAAAGATCAACAAATCTCGGCGGAGGCGTTCTACCGTCAGCTAACCGAAACCATCACGAAACAACTGCATTGTTCCCGCGCCAGCCTGTGGCTCTACTCTGATGCGCTGCTCAGCGAAATTATCGCTGTGGATTTATACGACAGTAATGAGGATGCGCACTACCAGGGGGTTGCACTGCATGAAGACGATTTTGCGCCTTATTTCGAAGCCATGCGCAATGACGGCGGCATTAACGCCCCTGATGCAGCGACGCATCCGGCAACATCCTGTTTTAACGAAGCCTACTTTGAACCGAATGACATTTTGTCTCTGCTGGATGTCGGCATTCGCTATAACGGTCAGTTGGTGGGGGTGTTTTGTTGTGAGCAGGTGGGCAGTGTCATGGAGTGGAATGCCAGCCAAATCGCGTTTTTGGAACAGGCTGGTAAACTGATTACTTTTGCCTTAAAACCACAATTACAGGAAAAATTTGCCGCGTTGTTTTAACCCTTGTCGCACTGAAAAACAAAACGGGGCAGAAGCCCCGTTGTATTTCGCAATTTGCAGGCTTTCACTATTCGCGCATATGGTCATCCGGCACGGTGATCCGGCCTGAGATCTGCTGATAACTCAGCTCGCCGGAACCATCATCATCCACGGTCAGGCCGCCGGCCTGAGCGACACGGATATCTCCTGATCCATCTTCAATAGTGACGGTGCCCTGAACCTGACTAATTTCGACATCGCCTGAGCCATCGGTCAAAGTCAGAGTCCCGCCAATCTGACTGGCGCGGATATCGCCAGAGCCATCATCAATACTGACATTGCCAGTCGTTTGCGCTAATGACAAATTACCTGAACCATCTTCAATGGTGACCTGACGACCGCCAGAGACCTGCAGATTACCGGAACCATCCGCGATCAGCAGATCACCGGTTAAGCCTTCAACCCGCGTATCGCCTGAACCGTCTTCCAGTTTCAGCGCAAAACGTTCCGGCACTCTTACCACTAAATCGATCGAAGCGTTATCAACGTAACCAAAGGACACTTGTTCTTTATTGCGGGCAACCAGCACTGCAGCATTGCCTTTGGCTTCCAGCGTCAATTCCAACTGGTCGATGTTATCAAAATTGATGCGTGCTTCGACTTCAATCTGCTCACGGCCTTTTTCACCGATAACATGCAGATCGCCGGCTTCTGTTTCGGCGACCAGTTGTTGCAGATTATTGGCATTGAGTTGTAGCTGGCGGTTTTGAATATTGGCAGGCTCGTTGGCGCCGACATGGATCACACAGGCATTTAACAGCGTTAACGAACAAATAAGTGGAACAATCTTTTTCATGACACGTCCTTTTTAGTGAGAGTACAGACTCGTGAGCAAAAGCTATACCATATAAAATATTTAATAAAATCAGCATTGTGTAGGATCAGGTGCCATGGAGGTACTGTGTGTTTCACCAAAATTTAGGCAAATTGGTGATGCACTCCATGGGCTCTTAAAGGGGTAGTCGCGCTGACGCTTCGAATGGTTTAAATCAGCTGCAAATAAAATTACAGTAGATCTTTAGAGCGTGGCCGACTGTTGCTGATAGCGACGCAGCAGGATATCCACACGTTGCAAATAAGCACGGGTTTCAGCATAAGGTGGTACCCCATCATGTCGACTGACGGCGCCGGGTCCTGCATTATAAGCCGCCAGTGCCAGGCGGCGGTTACCATTAAACTGCTGCAATAAACTGGCGAGGTAAGCCGCACCGCCCTGAATATTTTGTTGCGGCAACCAGACATCGCCGACCCCCAGTTCTTTCGCGGTATCCGGCATCAATTGCATCAACCCTTGCGCACCCGCTTTTGAATAGGCTCTTGGATTAAAACCGGATTCTGCATGGATCACAGCACGAAGCAGACTGGGTTCAAGTTGATACTGGCGGGCTGCAGTCTGAATTTCCTGATGATACTGCTGTAAAAACAATGGGGTCGTATGAAAGTTAACACTGGATGTGACGCCACAGGCAAAGCAGTCGTAGCGCAATACTTTAAAAGGACTGTCAGCGGGTGGCTTATCGCTAAAAGCGACAACACCATTTGGCTGGGTGTATTGATATACCTTTAGTTGTTTGCTGTGAGCCGGTACGCTGGCTAATAAAAGCAGGCAGGCGAGGGCGCCTGCTGCTTTTATCAGAGCGTCTTGTTTCATCCGGTTTAGCGACGGAACGAGAAGACAGAGCGGAAACCGCCACCACCGGTGCTGCTGCGCTTTTCGGCGCGCCGGCGACGTAACCAGGAATGCAGTTCCTGTTTCTTTGTTTCCAGCCAGTCAGCTTTGCTGGTTTGAGCGTCCGGGCCGCGGCGTTCGATTTCGTTGGTACGGAAAGTACAAAATTGGCTATATGCTTCAAAGTCATCAGCCAGTGACTGCACTACCAGCTCGATCATGATGGCATCATCGAGGAAGCCCAATACCGGCAGGTGGTCGGCGATCAAGTCCTCCGGTTTAGTGAAGTAGGCCAGTGCAGACAGCACATCCAGCTTTTCTTCTTCAGTCAGATCCCAATCCTGATCTTCAACCATCGCGACCAATGTTTCGAGTTGTTTTAAACGTATGGCGACAAATTCTGGCACCTGATTTTGTACTTCACCTGCCAACGCTTTTGCGGCGTTCAGGATCTCCTCGCTGCTATGATGACTGACTACACGCTCAGTTTTTTGCATTAATTGACGGAAGTAATCTAAATCCTGCTCTTGCAGGTCAAAGCTGATGGTCAGTGCCATGGTCGTTCCCTTGTTTTTTTGTTCGGAGTTACAGTATAGAAAGCAGACTTCGCAGCGACAAGCAAAGTCAGCCCGGCTGATTATTGCGCTAAAAATTACATCAATTCAACAAAATAAATACGCGACGCTCTACAAGGGCGGCTATCATGGGCCTTTGCTGAGGTTTCGGAGTTTCAGATGCAAAATCAATCGCTTGCCCAAGCAGTGGGTCCTAATTTTTCAATAGCTGCAATGCAACAGGCGCAGATGCACGCCTTGCAGGTACTGCAGCAGCTTGCCGACCAAATGCAGCCTGGAATGACTGAACAGCAAGCCTGTGCGTTGGCGCTGAAATTGTTGCAACAAGCCGGCGCTGAGCAGCACTGGCACCCGCCTATTGTCAGGTTTGGCCACAATACTGCGAAAATTTATAGCGAAGCGTCCGATGCCGCTGTGTTGTTGCAGGCAGAGGATATCTTTTTTGTCGATATCGGGCCGGTGTTTGCCGGACATGAAGCCGATGTTGGTGCCACCTATTGTCTGGGGCACAATCCGGTGCATCGCAAAGTGCAACAAGCTGTGCATCAGGTGTTTGATCAGGTTGCGGCTCATTGGCGTCAAACAGGTTGTTCTGGCGAGGCGTTGTATCAGTTTGCCGCAGAGGCGGCAGCACGATATGGCATGCAACTGAACCATCAGATCAAAGGTCATCGCGTTGGCGATTTCCCGCATAAACTATACGCCAGTGGTCAGCTGGGGGGCTGCGATGGGGAAGTTCGCAGTGGTATTTGGGTTTTGGAGATCCAACTGCTGGATCCCACCAGTGGCTTTGGCGGTTTTGTTGAACAAGTGCTGTTTTAGCCACACTTGCTCAGGTTTGTTCCTGCGGCAGGTTGATGCCACGGAAGCGCTGGATCCCCAACTGCTGCATCAGTTTATACAGAGCTTGCCGTAACGTCTGGTTTTGTGGTTCGTAGCGACAGGCACGACGCAGCATTTTGGCAGCGGCCAGCAGATTTTGTTGTTGTACATATCGGCTGGCCATTTGTTGATAGGCGATGGATCTTGTGGCTGCCGGATAAACCAAATCAAAGGCGTGCTGGTGTAAGCAGCCAATAAATACCCGATGGCAGTTGTCCAGCATCGACTGTATTTGGTTGTCAGCATAAAACAGCAAATCGGCCGCCAGCTGAGTTTGCTGCAGGCTGTGAAATACCAGTGCAGCATGGCATAACACGTAAGCTGGTTGTTGTTGCCACTGCACTTCCCGCAGGTGGTCCTGGATCAGCTGCAATGCCTTCTCAGTACTGTCAAGGAACTGCCAGATATGTGCTTCCAGCAGTCTCACTGAGACGCTAAAGACCGCCGCAGTTTTATCTTGCCGAATTTGTGTCTGCAGTTGTTCAAGCTGACTTAACAATGCCGGACGTTGCTCGGCTTCGCTGTGTTGCAGCTGCCATAAAACTGCCCGCGTCTGCGCGATACTCAGCTGAACATACAATTCCCCCCGCACAGCTAAGCGGCGCTTTCGTTCAATAAAATCCTGTGCCCGCTCAAATTCGTCCGCCAGTATCATCACCAGATGAACCAGTCGCACTAAATTACTCGACATGCCAACCGCCGGAATTTTATTTACCACTTGTAAAGCGGCGGCATAATCACGTTCCTGCAATGCCAGATAGATTAGCCAGAGTTCGCGGCGCTGCATGTAACGGGCTAGCTCTTCTGAGCTGTCAGTCAGAAACGCCTGGCATGCCGTTAAATCCCCACGTTCATAGCGGACGCGGAACAGCGCCCACAATGCCCAACCTTGTTGTTCAGCAATAGGGGCTTTGAGCAGCGGGATTACGGCATCAAACTTATGTAAGTCCAGCAGTAATTGCACACGCAATCGTTGCAGAATTTGTTCAAGGCCTGACGGCAATGGCTGGCTTTGGGTGTGTAATAACAATTTCAGGCAATCGGCATAGCGGCCAATCCCGGCCAGCGTCAACAATGGCCGTAGCTGCGGATAAAACAGTACATGCTGTTTAAGTTCTTGGTCTAACGTAACTTTGTTAAATGGTCGTTCCAGATAACTGATTAAATGATAAGGGTATTCAATGGCATATTGTGCCCGGTCATTTTGTTGCGCCATCAGGACCAGCCGGGTTCGGTTCGGCAGAATACCGTGTTGTATCAGTTGGTCGACAATCTCACCTCCGGTTAGCTGGGTGTCGACGGCGTAATCAAGAAAAATAATATCGACATTGACCGGTGTCTCCCGGCCGAGCAACTCGTCGATTTGCCGGGCGGTTTCAATTTTTTTGATCCCCAGATTCAGCAGCATTTGTTTAAACAAATGCAACAGGTCAGGGTCGGCTTCTATCAGCAGTACCTGCAAATCGAACAATTTGCTTAAATCGAGTTTAAATTGCTTCATTGGCTGGTTGATGTCTACCGGAATGCCGGAAATATCGCGCTTAATCAAGGTGTAACATTCAAGCAGCTTAGACGCCACTATCTGATGTTGCAATGTACCGGCACAACTTGCCTGCTTGCTGAGATTGTGGGTTTTTTCGCAAAAAACTCTATTGTGTTCTGCAACTTGTGACCCCATCTCCGTTGCAGCAGTAATTGTTGCAGTGTAGCGCTGTTAGATGGGCAAAAAACGGGAATTTCATCGTTAAAATAGATTAGATGAATTCATTTTATTCGTTATACGCAATTGTCACACTGGACTACTATGCTTGCAACGCGATAGCTTTTGTAGACAAAGCATTCATATTAACCACAACATGGAGAACGACAAATGTCGATTATCAACAGCAAAATCAAGCCATTCAATGCACAGGCTTTCCATCAGGGTAAATTCGTTTCTGTATCTGATCAGGACCTGATCGGCAAATGGTCTGTCGTTGTGTTTTACCCGGCTGACTTCACTTTCGTATGCCCAACTGAATTAGGCGACCTGGCTGATTTCTACCCGAAATTCCAGGAAATCGGTGTTGAAGTGTATTCAGTATCAACTGACACCCATTTCACGCACAAAGCGTGGCATGACGCTTCTGAAACCATCAAGAAAATCAACTACCCAATGGTTGCTGACCCAACAGGCACTATCACTCGCAACTTTGACGTGATGATTGAAGAAGAAGGTCTGGCGCTGCGCGGTACTTTCGTAATCAACCCAGAAGGCGTAGTGAAAGTTGCTGAAATCCATGACCTGGGTATCGGCCGTAGCGCTTCTGAACTGTTCCGTAAAGTGCAGGCTGCTCAGTACGTTGCTAACCATGACGGCGAAGTCTGCCCAGCAAAATGGACTCCGGGTGAAAAGACTCTGGCACCATCACTGGATCTGGTTGGTAAAATCTAACCTGGCCGCATGATGTAACCCTTTAAAAAAGCCGGAATTTTTCCGGCTTTTTGTTTTTTAAGGCCGAAATAGCAGGCGGGGATACTTGGCACTGCGCCGAGTGAGTTTTGAAGTTTAATCTATAAAACAAATTGAATGAATCCGTTTAATTCGTTTTATGAGATTGGTTATTTTGCCTAAGATAGCTTTATCAAACAGAAACCCAGTTGCCGGTCAGTTGAACAACGGGCAACACCCAGCTTTCGTCATGAAGAGGAACTCAGCATGTTAGACAACAATTTAAAATCAGCATTAAAAGGCTATCTGCAAAACCTGAAAACACCAGTAGAGCTGGCGTTAGCAGTCGATCAAAGCGAAAAAGGCTTAGAGTTAAAAGCACTGGTTGATGATATCGCCAGTCTGTCTGACCTGATTGTTGTCACGCAAAACACCACGGCGAGCCGTGTGCCTTCGATGCAGGTCCGTTCACAGGCGAAAGGCACTGTGATGACCTTTGCCGGTGTGCCGTTGGGCCACGAATTTACTTCACTGGTGCTGGCGCTGTTGCACTCTGGTGGTCACACCATCAAAGAGGAAGCATCAGTTCTGGAACAAATCGCTGCACTGCCAGGTTCGTTGAATTTTGAAGTCTATGTGTCGCTGAGCTGTCAGACCTGTCCGGAAGTGGTGCAGGCGCTGAATTTGCTGGCGGCGGTGAACCCGAATGTCACCACGACGATGGTGGATGGTGCTGTGTTCCCGCAAGAAGTGGCTGATCGCAATATCATGGCCGTGCCAACGGTGTATTTAAACGGCGAGCAGTTCTCACAAGGAGCTATCAGCCTTGGCAATATTCTGAACAAAGTGGATGCGTCAGCAGCAACCCGTCAAGCCGAAGCGCTGGCGAAAAAAGATAACTTCGACGTACTGGTCGTCGGTGGTGGCCCGGCAGGTTCTGCGGCAGCCATTTATGCAGCACGCAAAGGCCTGAATACAGGTGTGGTCGCAGAACGTTTTGGTGGTCAGGTTGCCGATACTGTCGGGATTGAGAACTTCATTTCGGTGAAAGAAACCGAAGGGCCGAAGCTGGTGGCGAACTTAGAAGCCCATGTGCGTCACTATGAAGTCGACATTATGCACAGCCAGAAAGCGGTGAAGTTGTCGCAAAACGAGTTGTTTGAACTGGAACTGGCAAACGGCGCCGTACTGAAAGCGAAAACCGTGATCCTGTCGACCGGCGCGCGCTGGAGAGAGATGAACGTGCCGGGCGAAAAAGAGTATCGCGGTCGTGGCGTGGCCTATTGCCCGCACTGTGATGGCCCGCTGTTCAAAGGCAAACGCGTCGCTGTGATTGGTGGCGGTAACTCCGGCATTGAAGCGGCGATCGACCTGGCTGGTATTGTCGAGCATGTCACAGTGCTGGAATTCGACAGCAAACTGCGGGCCGACGCTGTGCTGGTGAAAAAGGCACAGTCGATGGGCAATATCGACATCGTGCTGAACGCACAAAGTACTGAAGTGCTGGGTGATGGCAGCAAAGTGACCGGCATTAATTACACAGACCGCGTCACAGGCGAAGCCAAACATGTGGCCTTAGCTGGTATCTTCGTACAAATTGGTCTGGTGCCAAATACTGAATGGTTGCGTGGCACGCTGGAGCTGACGAATCGCGGTGAAATCATCGTCGACAGCCATGGCCAGACGTCAATGAAAGGGGTGTTTGCCGCCGGTGATGCGACCAATACACCGTTTAAACAAATCATCATCGCGATGGGATCTGGCGCGACCGCATCACTGGGTGCCTTCGATTACCTGATCCGCAATTCTTAAGTAAGTAGCGCGTTCCTCAGCACAAACACTACAGTCAGCAATCAGTGTCATCCCTGATTGCTGAGTTCCCTGCACCGCAGCTTTGCTGCGGTTTTTTTTATTGTGATGTAAAAGGAAGTAAGTTGTTTAAGCCGGAATTTGCAGTACGTTTTGATTCTGTGTCTGCACCGGCATCAGTGCGCGCCACCAGGCATGGTGTAGGGCAGGGGCGAAGCTCAGTTGCGACAAATCTACTGATGCACCAAAAACCGGCGTCACCAGCTGCGCCTGATAGGCATCTGCAGCGACTGCGAGCCGTTCCAGTGGCTCATACCAGGCATGCATGGCAAGGTCAAAACTGCTGTTGTGAATGGGAACCAGATAAGACGCCTGCAAATCCAGATGTGCGCGCAGACTTTGCTCTGGTTGCATGTGAATATCGGCCCAAAGTTCGTCGTAAGCGCCGGTTTCAACCATGGCGACGTCAATTGGCCCAAAGCGCCGGCCTATCTCGGCAAAACCACTGAAATAGCCACTGTCACCACTGAAGAACAGTCGTTTCTGGCTGGAACCAATGACAAAAGAAGCCCACAGCGTCTGGTTTTTGTCGTTTAATGCTCTGCCGGAGAAATGCTGCGCGGGAGTCGCGTGGACTGTTAAACCGGCAAATTCCGTCTGTTGCCACCAGTCCAATACCGTGATCATCTCGGCCGGCACGCCAAAACGGCGCAAATGCGCATCAACACCAAGCGGCACAATAAAGCGGCGGGTTTTGCTGATTAAAGCGCGGACGGCATGTTTATCCAGATGATCGTAATGATCGTGTGAGATCAACACAGCGCTGAGTTGAGGTAGCTCATCCAGTTGCAGTGGCAGGGCGTGGAAACGTTTTGGTCCCAGCCATTGCAGGGGGGACGCACGTTTGCTGAACACCGGATCTAATAACAGATACTGACCATCGAGGCGCAGCAGCACAGAGCTGTGGCTGATTTTCAGCAGAATGTCATGGTTGCCGGACAGATCCGCAGCTTGCACCGGAATTGTTTGGCGGGGTGTTTTGTCAGCCACTTTTTGCGTCAGATAGCGCCAGATGATCTGGCCAAGTGCCGCACTGCCATCCTGAGTTTTAGCGCTATTACGAAATCTGGCGCGCGCCGGGACTTGCGCGGTGCCGGATCGGAAAAGTGCACAAGGTTTATCTGCGATGCTCATCAGGGGCTCCTGCTGTGAGTGGCTGGCGTGGAATTATCAGAAGTAAACTACACGGTGTAGTTTAGTGTTAAAATAGCAAAAGTAAACTGCTTAGTGTAATATTTTCAGCAATTGTATTTTGCCGTGGCCGTGTGCTGCGGCATTGATGATGTTGAAAAAGAGGGTAGTGATGGAACCTGTAGGTCGTTCAGCGCAGAAGCGTCAGGCGGTGATAAATGCTGCATTGGCAGAATTTAAAGACAAAGGTTTTGTCGGTGCCAGCATGGACGCGATTGCCGAGCACGCGCAGGTCTCCAAACGTACCGTGTATAACCATTTTGCCAGCAAAGATCTGTTATTCAATGAAGTAACCAGCTCATTTTGGGTACGCAGTAAACAAGCGGCTAGTCTGCAATTTGACGCCAGTCGCACAGTTGAAGATCAACTGCTGCAAATTGCCCGCTCAGTCTGGGCTGTGTATCAGAGTGCCGAGCTAATAGAACAGGCGCGGATTGTTTTAGCGGAACTGATCCGACAGCCCGAGTTGGTCGAGCAGGCGTTAGCACAGGTCAATGATCAGGAATGCGGACTTTTACCATTTTTGCAGCAGGCGGTGAGCGCCGGTGCATTACAAATCCCGGATATCAAAATCGCTGAAACACAGTTCTGGGGTCTGATGAAGAGTTTCGCCTTCTGGCCGGCGGTGTTCCGCTTTCATGATTTTTCTGCTCAGGCAGAGCAGGTGCTTAACAGCAATGTGCAGATGTTTGTCAGACAATATTTACCCGGCTGAAATCCGCTTTTAAGGTTCCAGGCTTAGCATCGGGTTTGGCGTCATTGCAGTCAGATCCGGCAACTTAAACTGGGTCTGCAGTTGTTGAAATAACGCCGGTCGATATTGCTGCAGACGTTTTAAGCGTGACAAGTGCGACGGGCGCAACCTTTCGGTTTCCTGCAGAATATAAAACAGTGCCGGATGCAGTTTTTGCTGCAGGTAACTGGCATCCAAAGCCAAATCCAGCGCATCCGGGCCTAACGGATTTTGTTGCAGCGGTACTTTAGCGTTAATCAACAAACTCACCGCCTCAGTGCTGTCGGCAAAGGCCAGCGGGTATAAATTGCGGCCTTTGGTATCGGTGATCCCCAGGTCAAAACCCTGTTGTTGCAGGACCTGCCAGTGTTCAGTGCCGTCATAAGTGAGCATGTGTTCGAGTTGACTGACCGCCAGACCGGTTGGCCAGTGCTTTGCCCAGTCTGGTCGCATAGACAACGCGAGCAGTAAAGCTGCAGCTTGCTCAGGAGACGGGCCTGCCGCGATGGCTTTGATAAAATCAACTTCGTTGTCTGGCACGTCATATGAGGTCAGCAATTCTATATCTTGTTGCTGCCAGTAAAATGCTAATAAAGCCGGATCCTGCTGATGTAACAGCTGTGGCAGTTCGCCGGGGCTATGCTGTTTAGTCAGCGTATCCAGCTGGCCGAGGAGCTGAGACTCTGACCATAGTCCTTGTGCAGTTAATTCCGCATCTTGCTCTGCCTTACAAGCCGCTTTGATTTGTTGTTGCTGTTGGTCGAGCTGTTGATATTGCTGCAGTAAAGTGCGCAGCGGTTCAGGCGCCGGCAGACTTTGTAGCGGCAATAGTTGCTGGGCTTTGGCGAGGTTGATGAGATCTTCGTCATAGCTGACAAACCGTGCTTCACCCAAAGCAGATACCTGCAGAAAAGAGCGACCGTTTTTCGCCGTGTTCAGTTCGCCATGCAGCGGATAACCGAGATTTTGCAGGAACTGGATCGTCGCTTGTTGGCGTTGCCAGCGTTGGTTGTCGTCCCAGCCTTTTTGCCGCCAGGTACTGCTAAAAGCAAAATCCATTGCACTGAACAGACCGTCTTTACGGCTTGGCAGGATCTGATAGCGGGCGAGGAGTGGCAGCAAGTCGTCCCTGAAATGATAGACCGCCATATCTGCCAGATTAAACAGGTTGTGCCGGCTTTGCACATCGTCGGTTTGTTGCAACAGCTGTTCTAATTGTGGGGCATTGAGGTGCTCCCCTAGCAACATACTGTAATCCCTCGATAAAAAACGTACACCGTGCAAAGCTTTGTCAAATTGCTGCTGTTGCAAGGCCATCATTAGCAAGATGGTTTTCGGCTGAAAATTATCCAACCGACCTGAAGGTTCGAGGTATACCAGTTCGATTTCAGGCGCGCTGCGCAGATAGTCGATTTTCTCTGCCGGTGGCAGGCGTTTTAAACCGTTGAAAAAAGCACTGTATGCTTTTTGCTGAAACACATGCTTTATCAAACTGCCTTCAAAACGGCTGAACGCATCAAACAATTCATACTGCAGTTCTGCCTGACGCTTGCTCAGCCCTTTATCTGGTGACGATTGGTCGCGCAGCATCAGTAATAACTGCTCAGAGCTGTCGCCTTGTTGCAGTCGCTCATACAAATATCGCCGGATGGCCTCACGCTGCGGTGTCTGATGCCAGTCATGGTCGGGCAGCACTTGCTGGCAGATGGGGACTTCTTTGGCGACAGTGATTGATTGTTGCGGTGCGGAACTCTCAGGTGAAGGCGCGTGCGCCGACGTCGTTTTCGTCTCAGCAGGCTGTGGTTGCGGCAAAAGCGTGATATCTGCCTGCATGCGCCAGAATAACAGCATCGCGACGCATAACAGGCCGGCCAGCAGCGAAAACCAGCCTCTATTCATCCGCCACCGCCAGCACCGGGTTGGCCTCATAGCGGCTGAGATCATCTAGCCAAGCCAGTAACATCGGCTCTTTGGCCAGCGCCTGCTGCAGAGTCGTAAAGACCTCAGGCTGATACTGCTGTAACCGGCGCAGCCGGCTCAGATGCGACGCTTCCGGCTTGCCGACTTTCTGCATGATGGTCAGCACTGCCGGATGCAGTTTCTTGTCGCGGTAGCTGCGGTCCAGCGCCACATCCAGTGCGTCCGGCCCCACAGCGGGCACATCGACCGCCACACCTTCTGCTAACAACAACGCGACTGCATCGGGGCCGGCGGCAAAAGCTTGTGGATACAAATTCCGGCCGTGGATGTCCTGCAGATGCAGCGAAAAGCCGTATTTGATTAATTCACGCCAGAAAGCGACGGTATTGCTCTGGCTTTGCAAATAGCTCAAGTACTCAACGTTCTGCGACTGCCAATGTACCGCCAGAGCCGGTTCTTGCTGCAGATGTTTCAGCGCGCGGCTGGCGCGGATCGGATGCCCAGCCCCTTGCAAGCGGGCGATCAGTCGTTCACGGCCAGCTTGATCCAGCACAGGGATATTCAGATCCTTTTTGGGCGTTGGCCATAGTCGATCCGCCAATGCCGGGTCTTGTTGATGCAACGCTGCCGCTGCAGTTTCGGGCGAGATCAGCGTCTTCAGCGCATTTTGTATAGCAGCTCTGATTTGTGCATCAGTCCAAAGACCTTGCGTTTGCCGAGCACTATCACGCATCTGTTGGCAATGCTGACGGGATTGTTCAAATTGCCGCTCTTCGTCTTGAAGCGGCTGTAACAACGCGGCGAATTCAGCTGGCACTGCAGCCGTTGTGACGGCCTCCAACTGCTGCTCATTTGCCAACGCCAAACGCGCCGCATCTGTGATGATCTGCTTGAAGTTATCCCGCTGAGTTCTGCGGCCATAGTTCCAGATGGAATTGACGGTTAATGCCGGAGCACCATCCTGTTGTATCAATGCGCCGTGTAGCACGTAACCACGTTGTTGCAGATAGCGGATGGTTTGCTGGCGGTCCGCTTTATGGACTGATGTTTGCTTGGGTTCAGGCCATTCTGAAGCAGTAAAGGCTAAATCCATTGCACTATATTGGCCACGGATCTCGGTTGGGATGATGTCGTAACTGGCTAACAGTGGCAATAAATCGGCGCGCAAATACATCACGGCGACATCCGCCAGATTCATGCCTTCCATGCGAAATTCGGCAGGCGTTTTGGTTTTTTGCAGCAGTAACGCCAGTTGCGCCTTTCCCATATGCCGTAAGCCAATGGCGTAATCAGATCCGCTGAGTTCAACGTCATCCAGTGCCTGGGTCAGCAATACCATGTCATCCGCCGCGGCCGACAGCAATAATGATTTCAGTGAGAATGGCGACGCCATGCCGTCTGGCGCAATCAGTGTTGCATTAAATAACGCTGAATTTTTGATCTGTGGCACTGCAGTTACAGGATCGCCCAGCACTTGCTGCAGCCGCTGCAGTGTATCGCGGTGCTCTGAGATCAATTGCGGGTTTTTTGCCTGTTCGGTCAGCAGCTTGCGCTGGGCCAGTGCTAAATCTGGCAAATACTGCGCCGGCAACGCGCGTTGCAACTCGGTATAGGGCACCGCATCCTGCAACTGTTGCTGTAAATACAGCTGTAGTTGTTGCCGAAGTGGTGCGCGGCGCTCCTCAAACGCATTGATATCGGGAAGCTGGCATTGCGTCTTTACTGTGGGGGAGGTCACTGGTTGGTCAGAAAACGCCAGGGTTTTACCCGCAGGCGCAATGACTTCTTGTTTTTCAGCCAAGGGCAATGGACCGGTGGCATCGGCGGTCACCATGCTATCTGGCCAAAACCACCAGCAGCTCGCCGCGATAGCGGTGGTTGTTAAAACTACAGAGCGCCAGTTCATTTAATTGCGGATAAAGGTTTCAAACACGCTACTGTAATCTTTGCGATAGGCCTGTGACATCGCATCGCTTAACGTATCGTGATAAAAACTATAGAGTTCCCGCGCCTGCTGGGCGATATTCGCACCTTCACCGCCCTGGCGCGCCAGTGAGCTGACGACATGCTGCAGGCTCTTTTCCACGGTTTGCAAATCACGTTGTTCCGCTTCCATCAGTAAACTGATTTCGCTCAGTACTTTGTAGATGTCTTTGAGCTGTTCTATATGCTCTTTGTGCACATCGATGGAAAAATCGGTGCTGTGGATGCGGAATTTCAGTTCAACGTCTAAATCAATAGTCCCGGCAGTTTCCAGTAACACGTTGCGGATATCGGCGTTGATGTATTCGTAGCGTTTAAGCAGACGTTTTTTACTAAGCGCAGTATTGCCGTCCAGATGCAGCAAAGCGAAGTTGGTGAAGCAATATTCGTCGGTTTTGCTTTTGATTAAAAAGAAGATTTTTTCACCGGTTTCGTGCTTGATGTAGTCGTCGGCTTCCACTTTGTGGTAGTTTTCCGGGCTTATCACCCGGCCAATATCACTTAATCCCAGTGCTTCTGATGCAATTTTGCCAAACATCGTTAACTCCTTGTAGTTTTATATTGATTATTTATTCACTCGCAAGATTACCAAGTGACTTGAAACGGTACAAGACTGTCGGGCCGATTTGGTCTTGTCAGATGGCAGAGCGTCTTCGCTTACAACGTGCCACCACCTGTATGGTCATTCGCTGATGCCTCGATAGCGGCCACCCTGTATGTCCTGCTGCATTCGATAGATTACATCTGATTCAACAATAGTCTTTCCATGCGCCGCTGTGATTGCCAATTGCCACATCATGGCGGCCACAGCATCAGTTTTTACCGCGCGATAACGTTTTGGCACGACCGGGCCCAGTAGTTTAGCGACTACTAAGCCAATGCGTTCAGCAACGCGATGATCCGGGCGGGGGCCACCATCGAGTAATGATGGCCGTACGATGCCAAGCGATTGAAAGCCGAGCTCGGTCAGGTCTGTTTCAATCTGACCTTTGACCTGTAAATAAAACGAGCTCGCGTGCGGATTGGCGCCCAGTGACGAGTTGTAGACAAAGACCGGCGTGCCGGCCTTGAGCATCAGCTTGGCACTTTGCAGCACGTAATCGTGGTCAACTTCAAAAAATCTGCCTCGGCTACCAGCCTGTTTCAGTGTGGTTCCGAGCGCACACAGGGCAATGTCGGCTTGCCACCATGCCGCTTGCTCTGGTAGTTGCGCGAAATCGACAATGGGATTGGTCAACTTTGCACAAGCAGGGAGTGGTTTGCGGGTTGGTGCTATCACCTCGCTTATCTGAGGGTTCGCGAGCGCCTGGGCGAGCAGCTGTTGCCCGACTAAGCCTGTAGCGCCAAGAATGATGCATTTCATCGAGAGATCCTTGCGGTGAATGACCGGTGATTATTTCTATTTCTGATTGTGTAAAAAGGAGTTCGCTCTGGTCAATGGGCTGCGAGCATGATGTTGGGTATCAGCGATTGGGGATGCCTGAGGCAACGAGCCTTGTGGTCCGTTGCCTCAGTTTGTTTATTGCTGATGACGGGCTTTGAGGATATCAATGACATCGTTGAGCGCAAGATCCTGCGAGCGCAGCAGGACCAGCAAGTGAAAGATTAAATCTGCGGCTTCATTTTTCAGCTCTTCGCGATCACCGGCCATCGCCGCCAACGCAGATTCGACGCCTTCTTCACCGACTTTTTGTGCGATGCGTTTGACGCCGCGGGCAAACAAGCTGGCGGTGTAGCTGGATTTGGGATCCGCATGCTGGCGGCTGGCGATCACTGCTTCTAAATCGGTTAAAAAGCTTAGAGCAGGAGCATTACTGGTTTGGTCATGCCAGCAGGTTTCGGTGCCGACATGGCAGGTTGGGCCGTCCGGTAGGGCGAGGGCCAGCAGGCTGTCGCGGTCGCAATCGCAACTTAAACTCTGCAGCTGTAAAAAATGGCCTGAGCTTTCGCCTTTGGTCCAAAGCCGGTTTTTACTGCGGCTGAAAAAAGTCACCCGGCCGCTTTGCAGCGTGCTCGCAACTGCTTCGCTGTTGGCAAAGCCCTGCATCAGCACTTTGCCGGATACGGCGTGCTGGACTATTAATGGCAGCAAACCGTCGGCGGGCCACTTCAGCTGTTCCAGCTGATCGGGCAGGGGCGCATTAGGGTCAAGCACAAAACTCATGGCCGGATCTCCACATTGGCAGCGATCAGCGCTGCTTTTAAATCAGGGATGGCAATAATGCCTTTGTGAAACACTGATGCAGCGAGTGCGCCGTCGACGTCGGCGTCGCGGAACACGTCGATAAAATGCTGCACCGCGCCGGCGCCGCCGGAGGCAATCAATGGCACCTGACAATATTGCCGTACTAAGGATAACTGGGCTAAATCATAGCCTTGGCGCACACCGTCCTGATTCATGCAATTGAGCACGATTTCACCAGCACCGCGACGCTGCACTTCTTCTACCCAATCCAGCAATAACCAGCGGGTTTTCTGGCTGCGCGATTCGTCTCCGGTGTATTGGTACACCTGATATTGGCCGGTGGTGGCGTCAAAATAGCTGTCGATGCCGACCACCACGCATTGCTGACCAAAAGCGGCATTCAGCTCGCTGATAAGTTCCGGACGCGCCAGTGCCGGGCTATTGACCGAAATTTTGTCGGCGCCGAGTTCAAGAATTTTGCCGGCATCGGCAACAGACTTAATGCCACCGGCGACACAAAACGGGATATCGATGACTTCGGCAATTTTTCGCACCCAGCTTTTGTCGACGACGCGGCCGTCGCTGGATGCGGTGATATCGTAAAACACCAGCTCGTCGGCACCTTCTTCGGCGTAGCGGGCGGCCAGCGGGACTATGTCGCCAATAATTTCGTGATTGCGAAATTGCACGCCTTTAACGACGACACCATCGCGCACGTCCAGACAAGGAATTAACCGTTTTGCCAGCATGCGATCGCCTCCTCAATGCTGAATTTGCCTTCAAGCAAGGCCCGGCCGAGGATCACCCCGGCCACTGGCGACGGTCTGCCTGCTTGACCGCGTAAACTGCGGATATGGTCAAGATTGCCAACACCGCCGGACGCTTGCCAGGCGATGCTGGGATACTTCGCCGCAAGTTCCTGATAGAGGCCAACGTTCGGCCCTTGTAACGTGCCATCACGGCTGATATCAGTACAAAGCACATGGCGGGCACCGGCGTCCAGCATGCCATCGAGCACCTGTTCCAGCACGATGCCAGAGGCCTCGATCCAGCCGTGGCTCGGCAGCGTTTTTTCGCCGCGCTCGTTAATGGATACATCAAGCGCCAACACGATGCGCTCGCCGCCATATTGTTTAAGCCACTGTTGCACCAGCGCGCTTTGCCGAATGGCCAAGGATCCAATCACCACCCGGCTGGCGCCGGCTTCTAACAAAGTGACTAAGTCGGCTTCACTGCGTACACCGCCGCCCACCTGTACCGGTAACGGGCTTTGTTGCATCAGTTCACGCAGCAGCGCAGTTTGACGTTGACTGGCATCTTTGGCACCGGACAAATCAACCAGATGCAGCACACCAGCGCCCGCAGCGGCGTAGCGGTCACGCAGTTCAAACGGCGTTTGGGTATAGTGAGTAGTTTGGTCATAACTGCCCTGATAAAGGCGCACGGTCTGACCATCAATTAAATCTATTGCCGGGATTATCATTCCGAAGTCCTGTGCTTAGTCCTGTGCTCAGTCTGGCGCGCGCAGTGATTGCGCATCCAGCTGGATAAAATTCTGTAAAAGGCGGGCACCGACTTTGCCGGAGCGCTCGGGGTGAAACTGCATGCCAAGGAAATTGCGCCGGCCAATCACGGCCGCAAACTTGCTGCCGTAGTCGCAGCTGGCGAGCATATAAGGCGAGGGCTGCACCGCAAAGCTATGCACAAAGTAGACGTAATCCGCCGCAGTGATGCCCTGTAGCACTGGATGGGCGGCCTGCAGCGCAGTACTTTCCACCTGCAGCGTGTTCCAGCCCATATGCGGCAGACGCAGACCTTTCGCTTCAAGCGGCGCGACCTGGCCCGGTATCAAACCGAGGCAAGTCACATCGCCCTCGGCCGAATGTTCGGTTAGCAGCTGCATGCCGAGGCAAATGCCGAGCACTGGTTGCGTCAGTTGTTGCAAGGTGCTGCGCAGGCCCTTGGCGTCGATATTCGCCATCGCCTGTTTTGCCGTGCCAACACCTGGAATAATCACCTTTTCTGCGGCGCGGATCACGGCCGGATCGGCACTGATCTGCACGCTGGCACCGAGCCGTTCCAGTGCACAAAACACTGAAGTGATATTGGCGCAGCCGGTATCAACAATCACTAGCTGCGGTTTATTTGTTTGCTCTGCCATGATTAGAGCACACCTTTACTGCTTGGCAGCGCATCGCCGGATTTCAAAATGGCCTGACCTAAGGCGCGGCCGAAGGCTTTAAATAAACCTTCCACCATGTGGTGTTTATTGCCTGGAGAGACCGACAAATGCAGCGTCATTAGCATCGCATCACAGAGACTGCGGAAAAAGTGTTCGACCATTTCCAGATTCAGTTCACCCACTTTACCTTCGCCAAGCGCAGCATCAAATTTCAGCAGCGGCCGGCCGGATAAATCCAGCGCGGCTTCAGCGCGGCATTCGTCCATCGGCAGCACAAAACCAAAGCGATTGATGCCGCGTTTGTCGCCAATCGCTTGTTTCAGCGCCTGGCCAAGTGCCAGTGCAGCATCTTCGACGCTGTGGTGGTCGTCGATGTGTAAGTCGCCGGTTACGGACAGTTGCAGCGAAAAACCGCCATGGGTGGCGATTTGGTCGAGCATATGGTCAAAAAAGCCAATACCCGTACTGATTTGATTGCCGCCTTTGCGGTCCAGATCCAGCTGCACGCTGATATCTGTTTCGCGGGTGGTGCGGCGTACCGAACCGACCCGGCCACGGCTTAACAGCTGGCGGGTGATTTCAGCCCAGCCAAGCGTGGCTCGGTCATAGCGAAATGACGGCAAGCCCATGTTTTCAGCCAGTTGCACGTCGGTCAGGCGATCGCCAATCACATAAGAGCGGGTAAAATCAATCCGGCCTTGTTGCAGATAATCTTTGACTAAACCGAGCTTCGGCTTGCGGCAGCTGCAGTTGTCGCGGTCAAAATGCGGACAAATCAGTACGTCGTCAAAGCGGATGCCTTGCGACTCTAACAGCTGCATCATTTTGTCATGCGGCGCATCAAAAGTGTGGCGCGGGAAGCTATCGGTACCGAGGCCATCCTGATTGGTGACCATCACGAGCCGAAAACCGGCATCCTGCAGCTTTAATAAGGCCGGCACTAACCCCGGTTCGTAGGCCAGCTTTTCTAATGAATCCAGCTGCTTATCAATCGGTGGCTCTTCCACCATAGTGCCATCACGGTCGATAAATAAAATAGGCTGTCCGGCCATTATTGTTCCCCTGAACTGCGAGTATTAGTTGCTTGTTGCGCCCAAAATGTCTGGATCGCCTGCTCGAGCAGAGCCATTTCCGCCGGGCTGCCAATGGACACCCTGACGACCTGAGTACAACCGAGCCGGTCTAAACCGAGCTGGCTGGATTGGTTGCGAATGAGAATGCCTTGTGCAGCAATGCCCTGAACCCAGGCTGCCGCGTCTTCGACGGCCAGCAATACGTAGTTGGCATTGGAATTAAATACGCGGTGCACCTGCGGCAGGCTCGCGGCAAAACGGCTAAACGCAGCGCGCAGCTCGTTGATGGTTGCTACGCTTTGGTGCATCCGTTGTTGACCGGTTGCAGACAACGCCTGAGCGGCGATATCAGCAACAGGCGCAGCGATTGGGTATGGCGCAATCATTTTTTTCAGCGCGCCAATCACCTCTGGGCTTGCCAGCGTGAAACCACAACGCAGGCCAGCCAGCGCAAACGCCTTGGATAAAGTGCGCAGGATCACCAAATTCGGATACTGTGCCAATAAATCCACCGTGGACGCCTCTGATACGAATTCGATATAGGCTTCGTCGACGACCACTAAAGCGCTGTCGCGGTAGAATTCCAGCAGCTCAGTAATTTGCGAGCGCGGAATTAAATCGCCGGTTGGATTGTTCGGGCTGCAGATAAACACCAGCTTGGTTTGCTGGCTTTGTTTGATTGCTGGCAGGTCCAACGTCAACTCAGCCGTTAAAGGCACGACGGTACGGCCAACCTGATTGCTTTGGGCACTGATGGCATACATGCCATAAGTCGGTGGGCAAATGACGATATTGTCTGTGCCGGGTTCACAGAAGCTACGGATCAACAGCTCAATGCCTTCATCCGCGCCGCGGCTGACTAATACTTGCTCCGGTGCCACGCCGGCATAGTCTGCATAGGCGGCAATAAGTGCCGGTGGCTGACAATCCGGATAGCGGTTAAAACTGCCGTTTAACTGATACTCCGGCGCTAAAGCATTTTCGTTGGCATTCAGCCAGACCGAACCACCGGACATCGACAACCGCGCTGAGGCATAAGGCACCAGTGCTTTGACGCTGTCACGGGCTAAATTACTGATACTGCTCATTTATTCACTCTCTTGCGGAATTGGGCTGAATTCGTCCTGCTGCTGCAGTTTTTTGTTCAGGCTTTTCAGCCGAAGCGTGACTGCATTGGCGTGGGCATTCAGACTCTCTGCGGTGGCCAGTGTGACAATCGCCGGGCCTATCGTCTGCAGGCCTTTGCTGGTCAGGGTTTGGACTGTGTATCGCCGGTAGAAATCCAGCAGCGATAAACTGCTGTGGTTGCGGCTATAACCGTAAGTCGGTAACACATGGTTGGTGCCGCTGGCGTAATCACCGGCAGATTCCGGCGTCCAGGGGCCAACAAAAATGCTGGCAGCATTTTTCAGCTGCGGCAGTAATTTGTCGTCTTGGGCGGTCTGGATAATTAAGTGTTCCGGTGCATACTGATTCGACACCTGCGCAGCCTGCGTTAAATCTTCCACCAGAATAAACCGGCTGTGATCCAGCGCTTTTTTCGCAATGATGGCGCGGGGTAACACCAGCAGTTGGTCTTCCAGTTTGGCCATAGTGTCTTTCAGCAATTTCTCGCTGGGGCTGAGCAGCATGACTTGCGAGTCCATACCGTGCTCGGCTTGCGACAACAAATCGGCAGCGACAAAAGCCGGATCTGCAGTCTCGTCAGCAATCACCAACACTTCAGAAGGTCCGGCCGGCATATCAATAGCAGCCCCTTGCGCGTCGCGTGACACTTGTTGTTTGGCTTCAGTGACAAAACGATTGCCCGGGCCAAAAATTTTATCGACTTTGGCGATAGTTGCAGTGCCATAGGCGAGGGCAGCGATCGCCTGAGCGCCGCCGATGGTGTACATTTCGCGAATGCCACATAGCTGCGCGGCATAAATGATCTCAGGGGCGATATCGGACGCGAGCGGCGCACCTGGCGGCGTCACCAACACGACACGCCGGCAACCGG
>NZ_JBHLXP010000005.1:228479-484989 GCF_042432165.1 Rheinheimera tilapiae | reverse complement strand
CACACCTGGTGTGGTTTCCACTAAGAGATCCTGTGGCTTTTGCGCGGCGTGGAATTTACGGATATTGCTATACGCCAGCTCTATAGCGCTGCGGCGTTCATCGCTGAGTTTTCCCAGTAATAACTGCTGCTGCACTATGCTGAGTTCCAGCGCATTATTGTCGATGCTGTCGAACTTCTGGCTATAGAACTTCAGCGCTTTGTCGCCGGTGTTACGCACCGCTTTGATGATGCTAGCGACTTGCTCTGGCAGTTCTTCGGCGTTTTTCAGTTTGGGCCGGCTCAATGCCCTGTTTCTGCCGGCATCGTCCAGATCGGCCCAACGGGTGATACGGATCTCGAGCATGATTTACTCCATCATTTTTTCGATCGGTAGTACCAGTATAGAACTAGCGCCCAGTGCTTTGAGCTGTTCCATCGTTTCCCAGAATAAAGTTTCGCTACTGACTACGTGTAAGGCGACCAGATCTTCGTTACCAGCTAATGGCAATAAGGTTGGATTTTCTGCGCCTGGCAGCAGCGCAATCACGTCAGCCAAACGGGCACGCGGCGCGTGCAGCATGATGTATTTACTTTCATTGGCCTGCATCACGCCCTGAATGCGTGGCATTAATTTGGAGATCAGTTTTAGTTGTTTGTCGTCACTCAGGTCACGGCGCTGGATCAACACCGCTTTAGAGCGGTAAATCACTTCGACTTCTTTTAAACCGTTGGCTTCCAGCGTAGCGCCGGTCGATACCAGGTCGCATATCGCGTCAGCTAGACCCGCACGTGGTGCCACTTCGACTGAGCCTTTTAAATTCACAATGCGGCAATTGACACCATTCTGCTTCAGATAGCGATTGAGCAGCCGCGGGTAGGTGGTGGCGATAGTGCGGCCTTGCAGATCTTGAATCGACTGGTAGTTTTCTTCCTGCGGCACTGCAATCGACAGGCGGCAGCCACCGAAATCGAGGCGTGCCAGCACAGTGTAATCGTAGCTTTCATTGTCCAGCTGACGCTGCAGCGACATTTCTTCCAGCACGTTTTCACCGACAATACCGAGGTCGCACACACCGTCCATCACCAGTCCCGGAATATCGTCATCCCGCACCCGCAGTAAATCGATGTCCATATTCTCAACATGCGCAATCAGACGTTGCTCGCGCAGATTGATCTTCAGGCCGCAGCTGGTCAGCAGTGCCTGAGTGTCCTGTGACAGACGACCGGATTTTTGCATGGCGATACGCAGTTTTTTGCTTTCGATTAACGCGGACATCGGTATTTCCTCTGATTTAAAAGTATAAAAACAACAACCCCGGATCTCTCCGGGGCTGTTGTTACACACTAAACACACCGGAGCTATCTGTCATTCATAGCCACCGGCCTCTCAGGCTTGGCTATGAGATCAGATGATGATGGTGCAGTGTTGTAATTAATGACATGTTGATTCGGTTCCGGCTGCAAACGACGTCGTTTGACTGCGCTGTTGATGTATACAACTTAAAGGTTTTTTTCGATAGCTGCAAGCCCGAGCTAATAAGAAAATGCTGTAGTAAGGATGTTGTGGTTTTCACTTAAATTATTGTATTCATAAGTAAAAGTAAACTTCCATCTCGTCGACAACTGAATCTTTTGAAAAATAAACATTACGCTAAACGTTACTGGTAGATTAAAAAATACTCAGGTTGTATAGTTTTGAGGTCGCGCTAAATACTCAGTTTCAGTGATTGAGCTATAGCGCTTTGTGCCGATAGAAGGATCAGTTACTCTGCTCTTTGCAGATAAGAATATCGTCAGGGAGTCCATGATGGATGCTATTTTTCCATATCTGATCCGTCACACGCCGGCGGCTGAGCCGTCACAGCGTTTAATTGAACCGGTCAGTAAATACGCCCGGTTTAGTCCGGATGCGCATGGTCATCATCATGAAATTTGGCAATACCGCATCAGTGAACGGTATCCGCAGTCTCAACAACAATCCCAGCAAAAACAGTCCCAACAAAACCAGCAAGCCGCGCCTGCGCAACCTGCTGAATCGCCGGTCAAACCTGAGCCACACTATTTAGCAACAGGACATGCGGTCACGCCGGAAGCCGACCAACATGCCGATGCCGACGGCCATCTAGATATTTACATCTGAGGAGTCACCGACGCGAAGTGTTTGGACCGCATCGTTGTCCTTTGGCATAATGCCGCCTTTACGCTGAACCTTGGGGTCTGCTTGTCCACTGCATCCGCTCTGCTGTTAATTGCCACCTATTTGACGTTGCCTGCAGCCGGAGTCGCTGATGCAGGCTGAAGTCAAAGCCGCCTTCGGTCCCGGTGGAGCGCTGGAGCGCGCGATCAGCGGGTTCCGCTCCCGGGATGCCCAGCTCGAAATGGCCATTGCGGTCTGCGATAGTATTCGTGATGGTAAAGCGCTGGTGGTCGAAGCCGGCACCGGCACCGGTAAAACCTACGCCTATTTGGTGCCTGCACTCCTGAGCGGCAAAAAAGTCATTTTATCGACCGGCACGAAAAACCTGCAGGAACAGCTGTATTTGCGCGATTTGCCGCGCATTCAGGCCGCGTTGGCGCAGCCGATCGCCACCGCCTTGTTAAAAGGCCGCAGCAACTATCTATGCACTTTTCGTCTGACCCAGCATTATCAGCATGTGCCGGTGCAGGATGACGCCCTGATCCAGGACTTAAGCCTGATCAAAAAATGGTCGGCCGAGACCCAAAGCGGCGATATTGGTGAACTGACTTATATCGCCGAAGATTCCAAAGCGCTGCCTTATGTCACCAGCACCACCGACAATTGCCTCGGCAAAGATTGCCCGGATTTTGACGAGTGTTATTTACTGAAAGCCCGCAAAAAGGCGATGAATGCTGATTTGGTGGTGGTCAACCATCATCTGTTTTTCGCCGATATGGCGCTGAAAGACACCGGCTTTGGCGAATTGCTGCCCAATATGGATGTAGTGATTTTCGATGAAGCACACCAAATTCCTGACATCGCCAGCGATTATTTTGGCGAGACCTTTTCCAGCTCGGTGTTACTGGATCTGTGCCGCGACATTGATATCGCCTGCAAAACTGAACTGCGCGACCATCCGCAGCTGGCCAAAACCGCCGACAAACTGGTCAGTCTGACCAAAGACTGGCGCCTGCTGCTGCCGGACGACCCGCAAAAAGGTAACTGGCGTGATTTGTATCAGAAGCCTGATCAAAAGGTCGCCCTGAGCCGCATCAGCGACGTGATGCAAATGTTATATCAGGTGCTGAAAGGCAGCCTCGGCCGTTCTGATCTGGTCGATAGCTGCTACGAGCGGCTGGCTTTGCTGCGCAACCGGCTGGAAAAATTGCTCGACGTCGACAAAACCGGTATCAGTTTCTGGTTCGACACCAGTAAACGCCATATCAGTCTGCATTACACGCCATTGTCGATTGCGGATAAGTTTCAGGAGCTGGTGTTTGACCAGCCGCGCTGTTGGGTGTTTACCTCGGCGACGCTGTCGGTTGATGGTGGCTTTGACCATTTTACCCGGCAAATGGGATTAGGCGCGGCGCGCACGCTGCAGCTTGATAGCCCCTTTGATTATCCGAATCAGGCCATGTTGCTGGTGCCGCGTTATCTGCCGGAGCCCACTGATGCCAAAATGGCGCAGGCGCTGTTGCAGCTGGCAGTCCCACTGATTGAAGCCAATGAAGGCCGTTGTTTTTTTCTGTTCACCAGTCATCGTATGTTGCAATGGATGGCTCAGCAGTTGCCGGAGTATATCCGGTTACCGGTCTTGGTGCAGGGCAGTACCAGTAAACGCGTGTTGCTGGAACAGTTTGTCCAGCTCAAACACGCCGTGTTATTGGGCACCGGCTCGTTCTGGGAAGGTGTTGATGTGCGCGGCGATACGCTGAGTCTGGTCATTATTGATAAACTGCCGTTTGCCTCACCGGATGAACCTTTGCTGCAGGCGCGTAGCGAAGATGCGCGCTTAGCCGGGCAAGACCCTTTTGCTGTGGTGCAGTTGCCGCAGGCCGTGATCACACTGAAACAAGGGGTGGGCCGGCTTATTCGCGATGTATCCGACCGCGGTGTGCTGGTAATTGCCGATAACCGATTGGTCAGCCGGCCTTATGGTGAAGTCTTTTTAAAATCGCTGCCGCCAATGCGCCGAAGCCGCAGTCCGCAGGCCGCGATTGAATTTTTAACGGCGATCCACGCTGACAGTGGATCTGAGCCGTCATAAGCATAACAGGAGCTTGATGTGAAATTACTGGCGCTGGATACCTCCACCGAAGCCTGTTCAGTGGCGCTGCAATATAACGACCAGCGGCTGACGCTGGATGAGGTCTGTCCGCAGCAACACAGCAAACGTATTCTGCCGATGGTGCAACAGCTGTTAGCCGAATCAGGCCTTGGTCTGAACCAGCTGGATGGCATTGTGTTTGGCCGCGGGCCCGGTAGTTTTACCGGTGTGCGGATTGGGGTTGGCGTGACACAAGGGCTGGCCTTTGGCGCCGATTTGCCGGTGTTTGGCGTGTCGACATTACAGGCCATGGCACAAGCTGCGGTGCGTCTGCACCAGGCTAGTCAGGTGATTGCAGCCATTGATGCACGGATGGCGGAAGTTTATCTGGCGCTGTATCAGCAAGACGCTGACGGCCTGATGCAGGCTGTTTCGGATGAACTGGCACGAAAACCGTCGGACTTGCCAGCGTTGGCGCTGCAGGGCGATATTTGGGCCGTTGGCACGGGTCTGGTCACTTATCCTGATGCTTTTAAGCAGTGGGCTGCAGATCAGCAGCTTCAGATCAGCAGTCAGGTCTTGTTGCCATCGGCGCAGGATATGCTGACGCTGGCTGCTCCGGCCTGGCAGCAGCAGTTATTTGTCGCTGCAGAACTGGCAGAACCGGTTTATGTGCGCGATGAAGTCACCTGGCAAAAACTGCCGGGGCGCTAACCCCGGGCTTGGTTAAATTCAGGTAAAAAAGCGGCAATAAATTGCCGCTTTTTATTTGGCTGTAAGCCTTGCCAGACAAGGTCTGCAGCCATTTTCATCCAAGACTTGGCAACGGTCATTTTCTGGTTATAATGCCTGGTATCTGTCCATTTTTTTCCTACGGATGTTTTGCATGTCAGTGACGCTCAGTCAGGATCTCAATCGTGCCGGTGGCCTGCGTCAGGTCAATGGTGGCGTGGGTCCGCGTGCGCTGAAAGATGCAACACAGAGCCCGTCACAAAGCACGCAAAATGCCACGCCGCAGGGGCAAGGAGTTAAAAGCTCTGCCGAAGTCATGGCGCTGCTTGATACGGAGCAACTTAGCCGCGCCGGCTACGACGAGCCGGACCAACGTCAGCAAAAAGCCATTTCGGCTTACCAGTCTTTTGCCAGTCAGGATAAACGCGAGCAGCTACAGCAAATGTTTGCTGTTGACCTGTACGCCTGAATTTTTTTCCTTATTTATCTCTTTGTTGAACAATTCGCTGGTTTTTCGCACCGGCATCAATCCATCTGCCTCTGACTGCCGTAACTGATCCTAAGCGTTACTAATAGGATTTGTTATGCAGACTCCGTCTGTTTGTGTAGTGACTGGCGCCAGTTCAGGCCTCGGTCGCGCGATAGCCCTGCAATTTGCCCAGAACGGTTGGCAAGTGGTCGCTTTGGCCCGCAGCCAGGCACTGCTGGAACAGTTACGACTAGAACATACCGGTATTGATATTCTACCGGTTGATCTGACCGATGCCGCGCAGCTTGCCGCTGCGACCGCTGAATTGTCCGCTCGTTATGGTCAGCTAGACCAGGTCATTCTCAATGCCGGCACCTGTGAATATGTCGAGGCGGAGAATTTAGACCTTGGCGCATTCGAGCGCACCTTTCGCCTCAACGTGCAGGCCGTTGTGGCTTGTACCAAAGCCTGGTTACCGCTGTTACAGTTAAGCGCCGCGCCAAGACTCGCCATTGTCAGCAGTCTGGCGCATCTGTTTCCATTTGGCCGGGCTGAAGCCTATGGCGCCAGTAAAGCAGCTATTACCTATTTTACCGAGAGCCTGCGCGTTGATTTGGCGGATACTCCAGTGCAGGTTTGCCTGATCGAACCGGGTTTTGTTGATACGCCACTGACGCAAAAAAATGACTTCCCGATGCCATTTTTACTTGGTAGCACCGATGCAGCCAGCCGGATTTACCGGGCCCTGATGCATGGGAAATTGCGCCTGCAGTTTCCGCTACGACTGACCTTGAGCCTGAAGTTACTGAATCTCTGCCCCTATGGCCTCCGGCAAAAATTGGCTGCACGGATGGCCCGGCAAGCAAAACGAGGTCAGCAATGATGAACCAGCTAACGCAGCAATGGCTTAGTTTCAGTGCACCAGGTTGGCGTCAATTGTTGCTGTTTAAAGCAGGCTGGCTGGCGCTTGTGTTGCAACCTGTCTACAGCGCGGCAATGGTGGCGTTATTGTTAGTTTGGTTTATCTGGCAACTGAGGCCGCAACAGCGACAAGCGTTGTTAACGCTCTGGGGCTCAGGGCTTTTGCTGGATACCGTGTTGCATGCGAGTGGTTTGTTTCAGTTTGACTCGGCCTGGTTACCTTATTGGCTGCTGTTGCTATGGGGCTGGTTCAGTTTGTTCTGGCTGATGCTGTTTTCGCGTTGGTTACAGAGCCCGCTGTTAGTGGCGCTGTTTGGCTTGGTTGGCGGCCCTATGGCTTATTGGGGGGGCGCGCAACTCAGCAGCAATATGCTGATCCTGGATGGCGCAGAGTTTTGGCTGGTGATGGCGCCGGCCTGGGCGGCTTTATTATTGTGGTCGCGCCAGACGGAAGCTTGGTGGCATAACTATTACATCAATCAACAGAGGAGCCGCAACCATGTTGGTTAAAACCCGTTTTAAAGAATTGCTACTGAGCAGCTTGTTACTCTGTACAGCACCGGCGATCGCAACTGAAACCGCACTGCAGACTGTCGGGCAGGGCCAGTTTAGCTATTTATTCTGGGATCTGTACGAGGCGCGCTTAGCGACTGCGGACGGCCAATTCAGCAGCTATCAGCAGAACAAGCCAGTGCTGCTGGAGCTGAGTTACCAACGTGATATCAGCAAAGCGGATTTTGTCGAAGCAACGCTGGATCAATGGCAGGCACAGCAAGGCACATTGCAGCAGCGCCATCAGGACTGGGCCAAACAATTGACTTTGTTATGGCGTGATGTGAAAAAAGGTGATCGGTTGGCATGCTTATATCGGGCCGATGGCTTGGTTGAATTCAGCTTTAACGGCCAGTCGCTCGGAGTGGTTGAAGATCCGGCTTTTGGCGCCGAGTTCCTCGATATCTGGCTGGGGGCGAAAACCACGGCGCCAAAACTGCGGCTGGCACTGCTGGGGCAGAATAAAAAAGGCAGCTAAAGCTGCCTTTTACTACAAACATTTAGCGTCTCGTTATTTTTTCTCAATAAAGTTCAGCAGCTTGCTGGCAATCGCTGTGTTGTCCTGAAAGCCGGCAAATAGCTGTGCATCTTTGCCATAGGCCAGCACAGGCACATCAATCGCGGTATGGGCGCCACTGGTCCAGCCGGTATTAGAATACTTGTCGATCAGTTTTTTCGCCTGTTTAGCCAAGGGTTCCAGTAAATCAGCTTCGGCTTCCAGCACGTCGGTCTCTTTGCTCCAATCTTTGGCAGCATAAACTGGCGCCAGCTGATTGATTTGTTGGCTCAGTGCCTGCCATTCGCTGTCGGTTAACTTCAGGCCGGTTTGTGCTAGCCAGACCTGCTTTTGTTCGGCAGCTTTGGCCTTTACCAAAGATTTTGCCAGCACTGGACCCGTCTGTTTCACTGCTTTAATTACGTCGCGGTTCCAGGCATAAATGCCGTTGGCGCCCAGTGACAGTCCACCAGTCTCATGGTCGGCAGTGATCACTAATAATGTATCTGGGTTGGCATCAACAAAAGCTTTTGCCGCTTTGATGGCGTTGCCGAAATCATGCATTTCTGCCATGGCACAGGCGACGTCATTGGCGTGGCCACACCAATCGATCTGGCTGCCTTCAATCATCACAACAAAGCCTTTGTCTGCACTGCTCAGTAACTTGAGCGCTTTTTCGGTCATTTGCACCAGCGGTTGCTGCACCGGATTGTCCAGTGTGCTTGGAAAGCCAACCGGTGCCAATAAAGCTAAAGCCGGGATAGATTTGATTTTATTGAAGTCCTGCCAGCTGTTGGCATATTGGTAACCCGCTTGTTTAAATTGGTTGGCCAGATGGCGATCTTTTCGCTCAAAGTAGCTGGTACCGCCGCCAAACATCAGATCCGCGACAAATTTGCCATCGACTTTGTTATCAAAATAATCGTTGGCAATTTCATCATAGGCTTTACGGGTTTTATTATGGGCCACAAAAGCTGCAGGTGTGGCGTGGTTGATTTGTGCAGTAGCAACAATCCCGGTGGCTTTGCCTTGATGCTTGGCTATTTCCAGCATCGTGGTCAGCTTTTTATGATCATGGTCAACGGCAATAGCGCCGTTATAGCTTTTATGACGCGTCGACAGAGCGGTCGCGCCGGCAGCAGAATCCGTCACTATGGTGTCATCATCCGGATAAGTGGTCGCAACACCGACCCACAGTTCATCAAAAATAGTCGCTTCGACTGCTTTGGTTGTCGGATCATCCATGTAGTAACGGTATGCAGACAAATAAGCCGGTCCCATGCCATCACCGATCATATAAATGATATTTTTGGGTGCAGCCATGGCAGAGACGGGCAGCAGGGCGGCCAATACAGCCAGAGAAAGTTTTTTCATGATGGTTCGCCAGGGGTTGGGGTGGATAACTTAAGCATTTGCGGAAACAGCGCCATTGTAGGGGTTTGCATGTTGATTCGACAACAACTGCGATCAACGAAAGTCTGCATGCTGCAGATGACAAAAACATGACCAGAAGAACTTTACGGCCGCTCTTGCGTGACGCAAGTGTCTGACTTATTGTGCTATAACAAAATTTTCAGCGCTGCTGCAACTTTAGGTGCAGCGTCTGGGTCGAACTTATGCCGGTTTCTGTAAATGGTCCAGTTCGCGGAGTTCGGCAGCGAAGCGCCCGGTGTTGGTTGGGTGGTAGTATCAAAATGCTGTGACATGCTACAGCGGTAAACAAGGATCTGACGTCGTATGAAATCTATCCCGATCCTCTTCAGTTCGTTACTAGTGCTAGCTGGCTGCGCCAGTTATCCAGAGCAAGTCAGAGTGGCCGATGAGGCGGCTCTGGTCAGTTTTCCTGCCACGATGAAAGCCGGTTTGACTCAGGGGCCAGCCCGTTGGAGTGGCGTCATTGCCAAAGTGCAGAACAACAGCCAGAACACCCGGCTGGAAATCGTTTATTTCCCAAGTGGTACGCATGGCCGGCCTTTAGTGGAGAAGGATACCGAAGGTCGTTTTGTCGCTTACGCCAAAGGGTTCCTCGATCCGGTGGTTTACCAGAGTGGCAAACAAGTAACAGTGCTGGGGCAACTAGCCCCATTTGAGGCTGGCAAGGTCGATCAGTATCAATACAACTATCCGGTGATTGAAGCATCAGCGGTATATTTGTGGCCAAAACAGCAGGAAACGACCCGGGTCGATGTTGAGCCCTGGCCGCTGTGGCGCGGACCCTATCCATACTGGGGCTATGGCTCTGGCATTCGGATCAGAACAACAATTCCAACAGGTGAAACACCGACACAAGGCCCGGCTCATGTTCAACATCAAGACCAAGGTTCGCAACAGCGTTAATTCGGCTGTGTTCGTTTTGTGCTGTGTAGTCTCGGTTGCGGAAGCGGCAGTACCGTACGGCTTGCAACAGTGGCTTGATTCGCCGCAGCGCAGTACTGAAAACAAAGCGAGGGACCAGCACCGGCACCCCGGTGAAACCCTCGGCTTTTTTGGGCTGCAGCCGACGCAAAAAGTGCTGGAAGTGTGGCCGGCGCGTGGCTGGTATACCGAAATTCTGGCGCCTTACTTAAAAGATCAGGGCGAGCTGACCATTGCCAATTTCCGACATAATGACGGTTCGCTGGAAGATGAAAGAAAAATTTTCTGGGCCAAATTGTCGGCGCGGCTAGACGCCGACATCCGCAAAAATCCGCAGCATTTTGGTGCGGTGAAGGATCTGGAATTTGATCCGCCGGCGATGATGCAGCTTGGGCCGGTAAACTATTACGACAAGGTTCTGAGCTTTCGCAATTCGCATATCTGGAATGAAGCCGGCTACCTGTTGGATGTATATCGGGCCTTTTTTGATGTGTTAAAACCGGGTGGCACCTTGGGGCTGGTCGAACATAGATCGAGCCGGTTGTCTGAGATCTCTAGCCGAGCAGGCGAGGGTTATCTCGATGAATATTATGTGATTTCGGTCGCCCAACAAGCGGGTTTCGTGCTGGTTGAACGCTCCGAGATCAATGCCAATCCACTGGATACTAAAGATTACCCGAAAGGCGTGTATGCGTTGCCGCCAACCTTGGCTATGGGTGAAAAAAATAAAGCCCGTTACCTCGCTATCGGCGAAAGCGATCGGATGACGCTGCGCTTCATCAAGCCGCTGCCAACAGTGCAATAAGGCGGATTGTTTGTTTCCGCCAGTTTGTTATTCATTACCGTCCGGTCTGCAACTGGCAGGCTGGTATGCCGGAGCTGCACCACTAACGCAGCCGGTGCTATGTCTGCATGGTTGGCTCGATAACGCCAATTCGTTTTTACCGCTCGCGCAAGCCATGCCGGACTTGCCGTTATTGGCGCTGGATCTGGCCGGCCATGGCCATAGCAGTCACCGCAGTCCGGATGCGCATTATTATCTGCTTGATTATGTCTCTGATATTGCCACTTTATGCCGCCAGCAACAGTGGCAACAGCTCACTGTCGTCGGTCACTCGATGGGAGGCATGGTCGCCACAGTACTGGCGGCAAGTTTCCCGGAATTGGTAAGCAAGTTGGTGTTGGTTGATAGTTTGGGGTTAATCACTACAGCGGCAGATGCAACAGCATCGCAGCTGCGTAAAGCCGTTATTTCGCGTGAGCAAAGTCACCAGAAGCAAAAACCTCAGTATCCATCGTTGACCGATGCTGCCGCTGCGCGACAGCAGCAAAGTGACTTTGATCAAGTGACGGCAATGTTGCTGACGGAACGTGGTTGCGAGCCTATTGCGTCAGGATTTAGCTGGCGGGCTGATCTAAAACTACGTGAAGTGTCGGCATTTCGCTTGTCAGAGACCCAGGCACATGCAGTGATCCGTAGCCTCCAATGCCCAGTTCTGGCGCTGATGTCGACGCAAAGCCCAAGCGAAATCAGTGCGGCAATCCAGCAATTTCAGGCGGATTATCCGCAACTTGAGCTGGTTGAGTGCCCTGGAGGCCATCATTTGCATATGACGCATGCCAGCCACTGTGCCAGCGAGATCCGACGTTTTTTGCTGGAAAATCGCGCATAAGCAGATATATTGGCTGCTTAGATTGTCGACAAAGCTGCGATTACCGACCAATTGTATATCAGAAAAAATTGTGGGATGATTGAGGATTAGAGTAAAAACTCAGAATTCACTGATCCAAGTAAATATCATGCTGATTATTTGCATAAGCCGGTGAACATACCTATAAAAACAAATAGAAAAAATGACGAGGAGACGAAGGTGGAGAAAGTCTGGTTAAAGCGTTACCCGCCTGGCGTACCGGCAGAAATCAATGCCGATCACTACAGTTCGTTAGTAGATATCTTTGAACAATCCATTGCAACTTATGCCGACCGTATTGCCTACATCAATATGGGCAAGTCGATCACGTACCGTGAATTGGACCAGCATAGCCAGGCTTTTGCCGCGTATTTGCAAAATCTGGGGCTGAAAAAAGGCGATGCTGTCGCCATTATGATGCCAAACCTGCTGCAATATCCGGTGGCCTTATTAGGCGTGCTACGTGCTGGCTGCACTGTTGTTAACGTCAATCCGTTATATACGCCGCGTGAATTACAGCACCAGCTGAATGATTCTCAGGCAAAAGCCATCCTCATCGTGGAAAACTTCGCCCATACACTGGCCGATGTCCGCGCCAATGTGAAGTTGGACCATATCATCCTGACGAAAATGGGCGACATGCTGGGGCTGTTAAAAGGCTCAATCGTCAATTTTGTCGTCAAGAACATCAAGAAAATGATCCCGGCCTACCAGTTACCCGGCGCCATTTGCTACAAGCAACTGATGAAAGATGCACAAGGGCTTGTCTACCGTAAACCAGAAGTGGTGGGAGAGGATCTGGCCTTTTTACAATACACCGGTGGCACTACTGGTGTGTCGAAAGGTGCCATGCTGACACACCGCAATATGGTGGCCAATCTGGAACAGGTCGCTGGTTGTATTGGGCCTATTCTGAGCCCGGGTAAAGAGTTTATCGTGACCGCTTTACCGCTGTATCACATCTTTGCACTGACAGCGAACTGCCTGACTTTTATGAAGTATGGTGGCACCAACCTGCTTATTACCAACCCGCGGGATATGCCCAATTTTGTTAAAGAGTTGGCAAAATACCCGTTTACTGCGATCACGGGCGTCAATACGCTGTTTAACGGTTTACTGAATTGTCCTGGTTTTGCTGAACTGGATTTCAGTCGGCTGAAACTGTCGCTAGGCGGCGGTATGGCGGTGCAAAAACCGGTTGCGGAACGTTGGCAAAAAGTTACTAAAACCCGTTTAGTTGAAGGTTATGGTCTGACCGAATGTGCGCCGCTCGTCACTGTTAGCCCTTTTGATTTAGATGGTTTTAACGGCAGTATCGGTTTACCGGCGCCTTCTACACATATCAAACTAATCGACGATAATGGTGTTGAAGTAGCCGCGGGCGAATCGGGTGAAATGCTGGTACAGGGACCGCAAGTGATGCGCGGATACCTGAACCGGCCAGATGAAACCGACAAAGTATTAAAAGATGGCTGGTTATATACTGGTGACATCGCGCGGATGGACGAGCAGGGCTTTTTCTACATTGTCGATCGGAAAAAAGACATGATCCTGGTGTCAGGCTTCAACGTCTATCCGAACGAAATTGAAGAAGTGGTCGCGATGAATGACAAAGTGCTGGAAGTTGCTGCAGTCGGTGTGCCGAATGAAGCAACTGGTGAAGCTGTGAAGATTTTTGTCGTGAAAAAAGACCAAAGTTTGACCGATCAGGAACTGATCGCCCACTGCAAAGAACGTTTAACAGGTTATAAAGTACCGAAGCTGGTAGAATTCCGCACAGAGTTACCCAAAACCAATGTGGGTAAAATTTTACGTCGGGAATTAAAAGGCTAAGGCCTTAGCAAAAAAACCGCCGGAAGGCGGTTTTTTTATGCGGCCACATTTGTCCAGATGCGGCCGTGACTGTCTCGACGAATGCTGAATCAGCTTCGGCTGTCTAAAAGGATTAACTGATGAACTACCAGATGCTGACTGACGATGCTGCATTGGCGGCGTATTGTATCAAAGCAGCGCAAGCGCCTTATTTGGCGCTTGATACTGAGTTTATCCGCACTAATACCTTGTTACCCAAGCTCGGCTTAGTGCAGCTGAACGATGGCGACAGTGTGGTGCTGGTTGATCCGCTGTGCATTAAAGACTGGCAACCGCTGGCTGAGTTACTGGCCAATCCGGCGGTACTGAAACTGGTGCATTCCTGCACTGAAGATCTAGAAGCCTTGGCTTCAGTCGGTATTGAGCAGATCACACCATTGCTGGATACGCAGCTGGCAGCAGAAGTCATTGGCTGGGGCGGTAGTATGGGGTATGCCCGGCTGGTGGAACAGATGTTGGGTGTCATCGTCGATAAAACCGAATCCCGCACCGATTGGCTGGCGCGACCGCTGGCTGAGACCCAGCTACAGTATGCCGCCAACGACGTCGTCTACCTGTTGCAGCTGACGTCGGCCTTGCTCGCAGCGTTACCCAGTGACCACGCCCGAGACATTTTATTGGCTGAAGGCCGCTCACTGATTGAACGGCGTCAGCGCCAAATGCCGGCAGCATTGAAATATCTTGAACTGAAAAATAGCTGGCAGTTCGCTCCGCGCGAATTGGCGATCCTACGGACATTTTGTGCCTGGCGCAGTCAGTACGCTGAAGAAAAAGATCTGGCGTTGTCGCTGGTGATCAAAGATGCACTGCTGTACGAGCTGGCGCGGCGCAAACCGCAGACGATGGAAGCATTAAGCCAGGTTGAGGGCATGCAGGGCAGAGAACTGCGCCGGCATGGCCAGCTCTGGCTGCAGTTTATCCGTGAGGCCAAAGCATTGGCGCCGGTTGAACTGCCACAGACGTTTTATTACCTAGACAGCTTCCCCGGCTATAAGCAGGTACAGCAACAACTCAGTGACGCAATTAAAGCGGCCGCCACAGCTGCCGGCATTCCGGCTGAAATTCTGTCGGTCAAACGCCAGCTTAATGAATATCTGAACTGGTGCTGGCGGGTGACCGATGAAGAGCGGCAGCAACTGCCGTTGCCGGAGTTTTTAGGCGGCTGGCGTCGTGACATCCTGTTGCCATATTTGCCGGTGCCACCACAGGTACAAGCGCTGATTTAGGCAAAATCTGATCTGGTCAAAAAGGCGCCGCGTATACGCGGCGTTTTTTTATCCGGATCAATGTAATTTATTGGATAAATCCTTCATTTTATTGCATTCATTTTATTGATCTCTGAGGGGATGACCTGGCGTAGACAGTCTGGTTTCATCAACAGAGGATAATAAAATGCAATGGAAAAACTCTTTCACCATGCTTGCCCTGGGTGCTGTTTTGACTTTGAGTGGCTGTGGTAGCAGCGACAGCGATGAGGCGACTCCGGTCGTGACGCCAACCGTTAGCCTGAAACTGGTACATGCGGCGTCTGACGCGCCTAACGTCAATGCCACTTCAGGCGATGCGTTTAATGCCAGCAATCTTGCGTTTGGTAAGGCCAGCGCAGCCAGCAAAGTACCGGCAACCGGTTTGGGGCTGGCTGTCAGTGCGATATTGCCAGATAACAGCACCAGCGCCGTGTTAACACCATCTCTAACCTTTATGGCTGGCCAGACGTATACAGCCTATGCGCTCGGCAAAGTCGCGGATGGCAGTTTAAGCGCGTTATTGGTCAATGCGCCGGACAATGCACCAACCGCAGGCAATGCTCTGCTGCAGGTTGTGCATGCTGCGGCAGGCGCGCCAACGGTAGATGTGCATTTGACCGCACCGACAGCGACACTGAGCAGCAGCACAGTGACGGCGACCTTGCCATTTAAACAGTTCACCGGCGCAGTTTCAGTGCCAGCAGGGGATTACCGCATTCGCATCACGCCAGCCGGTGCTGCCAGCACAGTAGTATTTGATTCAGGTACTGTTGCTATTCCAGCCGGCGCTAATCTGCAGGTTGCTGCTATCAACAACCGTTTTGCCGGCCCATCGCCGGTATCTTTACTGACGGTAGATCCAAACGGTGCTACTGGCGATATCAAAGACATCAACAGCACCACAGCCGTACGGGTGGTGCATGCTGTGGCGGATGCGCCGGCAGTGGACGTGTTGCTGAATAACAGCAAGGCGATTAGCAATCTGAAGTATCCGGAGTTTACCGGTTACGCCCAGCTGAAACCGGGCAAATACAACGTCAAGGTAGCTGCGAATGCCGACAATTCAGTCGTGGTGATTAATGCAGATCTGGATTTGGCAGCCGGTAACTTCGCAACAGTACTGGCGACAGGCTCGTTAGCAGCAAACAGCATTAAACCATGGGTTCTGGCCGATACGCCACGTCGGGTGGCGACTGCAGCGCAAGTCAGGATTGCACATGCCTCTACAGTGGCCGGTAAAGTGGACATTTATGTGACTGCCAGCCGTGATATCAGCAGCAGTACTCCGGCTTTTAGAGATGTGCCTTTTATGGCAGAGACTGGTTATGTCAGTTTAAAACCGGGTAGCTATGTGGTAACGGTCACACCGACCGGCAGTAAAACCGCCGCGATAGGCCCGGTCCAACTGGAATTAGCAGGCAATAAAATCTACACCGCGGTGGCACGGGATGGCATTGCTGGTGCAGCGCCAGGCCTGATCCTGTTGGATGACTTCAACCCATGATTGTTAAACGCTGACATCTTAAAAAACAAAGGGCAGCCAAAGCTGCCCTTTTTCTTGAATCGTATTCACTTAACCGCGTTTATCTTCCGGGAAGGTCACGTTCAGCTCCAGCACCGACAGTTCGTCCGAGCTTTTCTCCAGCGTTACTGATACCTGGTCATCGGCGATATCGACGTATTTGCGGATCACTTCCAAAATGTCACGCTCCAGCTGCGGCAGATAATCTGGGCTGGTACGGCGGCGACGTTCGTGCGCCACAATGATCTGAAGCCGTTCTTTGGCCGTCGATGCGGTGTTTTTCTTCGAAGAACGGAAATAATCGAGTAATGACATGATTAACCTCCGAAGATCCGTTTCAGCAGACCTTTTTTCTCGACGTTCAGGAACCGGAACGGCACAGTTTCACCGACCAGACGCGCTACCGTATCGAGGTAAGCCTGACCTGCGTCGCTGTCAGCATCCAGAATGACCGGCTGACCAGAGTTTGACGCATTCAGTACTGCCTGTGATTCCGGGATCACGCCCAACAGTTTAATTGCCAGAATGTCGTTCACATCATCGACACTGAGCATTTCACCTTTTTGCACGCGCTCCGGGTTATAGCGGGTCAGCAGCAGATGCTCTTTGATGCCCGGCAGGCCTTGTTCGGCACGGCGGGATTTGCTCGATAACATGCCTAAGATCCGATCTGAATCGCGTACAGAAGAGACTTCCGGATTGGTGACAACAATGGCTTCATCGGCGAAATACAGCGCCATCATAGCACCCGATTCGATACCGGCCGGTGAATCACAAATGATAAAATCGAATTCGTCAGACAGCTCGTTCAGGACGCGCTCAACACCTTCTTTGTGCAGCGCATCTTTGTCACGTGTTTGTGAGGCTGGCAGAATAAACAGGTTATCCAACCGCTTGTCTTTGATCATCGCTTGTTTCAGATTGGCTTCGCCGTTGATCACATTGACGAAGTCATAGACGACGCGGCGTTCACAGCCCATGATCAAATCGAGGTTACGCAAACCGATATCAAAATCGACGATCACAGTTTTGTGACCTTTCAGGGCCAGGCCAGTACCAATTGCCGCGCTGGTTGTGGTTTTGCCGACACCACCTTTACCTGATGTCACCACTATAATTTTTGCCATAGCACAAAGTCCTTAGAATAATTCTGCCAACATTAACTGTCCGTCCTGCAAACCAATACAAACTGGTTTCCCCCAGTAGTCGCCTTGCAGGTTGTCGCTTAACCAATAGTTACCGGCAATCGAGATTAACTCGGGTTGCATATTGTAACAATAAATCTTTTTTGAGGCGTCGCCGCCAGCACCGGCAATGGCTTTACCACGCAGTGCGCCATAAATATGAATATTGCCGTCGGCAATCACTTCAGCGCCGGCACCTACAGTGCCGCGGATAATCAAATCAGCGCCTTTAACATAAATCTGCTGACCGGAGCGGATGTTCTGCTCAATCGTTTTGTTTTCTGTCGTGATCACGGTGGGCGCCGCTGGCGCGGCAGGGGCAGTCTTGACCGGCTCTGCGGTTTTCCCCGCTTTTGGCGGTTGTAAAGCGGCTAACCCTGCTGCATGTGCTGCTTTTTTTAATGCAGCATCGGCACCACAGACGCCGACTAAAACTAACTGTAATTCAGTAAACAGTTGTTTAATCGCGGCGAGATCCGGGATTTGGTCACAGTTTTCAACACTGATCACCACGGGTGCCTGGGTAAAAAAGCCGGGCGCCTGGGCCAGTTTGTTGCTGAGTTCCTGACGCAAAGCGGCAACGGAAAAATCCTGACAATACAGCACAGATAAAGGAAACAAACTGCCTTTGAGTTCGATGATTGGATCAGACATAGCGACCATGTGAAAAAAGGTTAAAAAAAGTGGTCTGCACCAATTTCGTCAAACGCCGGAGCGACGTTTTTCCGGTTTTCCCCGCCGGGCATCGGTTCGCAGATTTAGCGCTTCATGGTATAGTCTGCGCCCTTGTTAGGCAAGTTACCCGGAACAGAATTTCTGCCATGCTGAGCGCAATTTATAAGAGCCCGAAAAAACCTGAGACTTACCTTTATGTCCTGCGCCGTGACGATTTCAGTCAGGTCCCCGCTGCGTTGCTGGAAATGTTTGGTAAGCCGCAGCTGGTGACAGTGCTGGATTTGAACTCGCGCGCCAGTCTGGCTGGTGCAGACCTTGCCAAAGTCCAGCAAATGCTGACGGATACAGGTTATTACCTGCAATTACCGCCACCGCCGGAAGATCTGCTGAAAACTCATAAGCAATGGTTGGACGGGCAGGCCAATTAACCGGCTGCACCGCGTTTTAAAAAGGATATGTTGTTGAACAGAATAATTTTTCTGACTGCTTTGGCGTTGACTGTTGCTGCCTGTAGTCATGCCGGTCAGACCCCGCCGGTCAGTGTTACTGCCACTAAGCCTCAGTCGCCAGTGACCACTCAGGCGACAGCCAAGCCCACAGCAGTTGCCGCAGCGCCGCAGGCTGACAAAAACGCGGCCGGGTTTGCAGTTTATGTCAAAGGACTGCGGCAGGAAGCGGAGGCTGCAGGTTATCCAAAAACGTTGTTAGATCAGGTGTTTCCGACACTGAAATTCCATCACACAGTGGTCAAAGCCGACAAAGGCCAACCGGAATTTGTTGAAACCCTCGACACTTATCTACCGAAACGCGTCAATGCGCAGCGCATCAAAATGGCGCGTGAAGCCTATCAGAAGTATCAGACTGAATTGGCGCCTATCAGCGAGAAATATGGCGTGCCGGCCCGTTTTATCGTGTCGCTGTGGGGACTGGAAAGTGCTTTTGGCCGCATTACCGGCAATTATTCAGTGCCCTCAGCTTTAGCCACTATGGCCTATGAAGGCCGGCGTGAAGAAATGTTTCGTCGCGAATTTTTCTTGGCATTGGATATTCTGCGTGACGGTCATGTCAAATTCGCCAATATGAAAGGCTCATGGGCCGGCGCTATGGGACATACGCAGTTTATGCCCAGTGCCTTTATGAAGTATGCGCAGGACGGTGATGGTGACGGTCACAAAGATATTTGGACCAACCGGCTGGATGCTTTTGCCTCGATCGCCAGTTATCTGAAAACCGAAGGGTGGCAAAATGGCCAGAGTTGGGGCCGCCAGGTGCGTCTGCCGAAAAAGTTCGATTACGCTCGGGTGATCCCAAAAGGCAGTAAAGATCGAGCGCAGTGGTTGCAATGGTGGCGTGAACGCGAACTACCGCTGAGCCAATGGCAAAAACTGGGAGTGCGTTTAGCCGATGGATCACCGCTGCCGGCCTCTGCAATGAAAGCCGCGGTGGTGATGCCAGATGATAAAGACGGTCGGGCCTATCTGGCATATCCGAACTATCAGGTGCTGATGCATTGGAACCGGTCCTATTATTTTGTCAGCAGTGTCGGTTATCTGGCCGATGAAATTGTGGCCAAACCTGCGGCGAAAAAAGCCGCCGCAAAAGTGGCCCCAGCGCCATAACGGAGTCGGTATGCGCTATCAACATCTGGATTTACAAGGCAACACAGTTGCACTGCCGGTCGGCAAAGTCGTTTGTATTGGTCAGAATTATCAGGACCATATAACTGAGATGAACAGCAAAACTGCGCCGGATGCGCTGTTTTTCTTAAAACCAGCCACTGCGCTGCGTCATTTCAGCGCACCTTTGGCGATCCCGCATGACCGGGGCGCCGTGCATAATGAAACTGAAATTGCGGTATTAATCGGTAAACCACTCACCGCCGTGACACCGGATCAGGTGATGGATGCCGTTTGGGGTTATAGCCTGGCGCTTGATTTAACCCTACGTGATGTGCAGGCGGAGCTGAAAAAACTCGGCCGGCCTTGGGATATTGCCAAAGGTTTTGACGGTGCTTGTCCGGTTGCTGGCTTTGTGCCGGCAGCGCAGGTCGCCGATGCACAGGCGTTGACCTTCAGTCTGGATGTAAACGGTGAGCGACGCCAAACTGGCGATGCGACGCTGATGATCCGCGGCATTGCACAGATGATCAGTGAAATGTCTTATTGGTTCAGCCTGCAGCCGGGCGACATCGTTTTAACTGGCACCCCGGCTGGCGTTGGGCCGCTGCAGGTTGGTGATCAGCTACAGCTGCGTTTAAACAATTATTTTTCGGCACAGAGCATGGTCAGTGGTGATCCGGCACTGGCCGTACGGAGTGGCGAATGAGCCTTGCAGAAAAATTCTGGGAAACGAAATCCCTGATGGAAATGAACGACGAAGAATGGGAAGCCGTCTGCGATGGCTGCGCCAAATGTTGTCTGAATAAATTCATCGACGATGAGGATGAAGAGGCCGAAGGCCCAACTGATTTTATCCGTGAAGGTGAAACCGTCCATTTCACCAATATTGCCTGTCAGTATCTGAACAGCAATAAATGCGAGTGCGACTGCTACGAGCTGCGCACTGTATTGGTACCGGATTGCGTCAAACTGACGCGGGAAAACCTGAAAGACATTTTCTTTATGCCAACCAGCTGCAGCTATCGCCGTTTGCAGGAAGGTCGCGGTTTACCGAGTTGGCACCCGTTACTGAACGGTGGCAAGAAAAGCCTGATGCACAAAAAACAAATGTCAGTGCGTAACAAAACGATTTCTGAACGGGCGGTCAGCATTGATGATTTTGAAGATCACATTGTGACCTGGCCACTGAATGATTTGGATTAAAGCAGAACCAACCAAGGAGTCTTTGTAAGTGATGGATGCCAATCTGAATTGGATCGCTGAGCTCAAAACGCTGACTGAGCATTACAAACCAGAGATCGCCCAGCTAGTGATATCCGGTATCGTTTTGCTGTTATACGCCGTGTTAAGCCGGCGGATTGCGCCTTTTATCTACCGGACTATTGCCGCGACCATGCTAAAAGAGGAAATGAACCGCCGCGCCATGGTGGTATTCCATATCCTGCTTTTCCTGTTGTTGGTGGTCGTGCTCAGTATTATCTGGGGTATCGATATCAAAGGCTTGTTGGTGCTGGCCTCATCGATGATTGCGGTCGTCGGTGTCGCTTTATTTGCCGCCTGGAGTTTACTCAGTAACATCACGGCGTTTTTCATCTTGCTCGGTCAGTCCAGTTTTGCACAGGGACGTACGGTCAAAATTGTCGATGGTAGTAATGCGATCGAAGGGACTATTGAAGAAGTGAATTTGTTTTCGACCACACTGCGCACCAAAGAAGGTGAATGTGTGGTGTACCCGAATAACCTGATTGTGTCACGACCGGTGTTTGTCACTGAACAACAAACGTGTAAAACGCAGCTGGTAAAATCGGCAGAGCGTTGGCATACCAAACGAGAACTGGCGCTGAAACACCGGCAAAAGCCGAAATCAGTTAATTAACAAAGAGCGCCGTCAGGCGCTTTTTTTTAACTGGAGCAGGGGATAACGCCTGTACAAGGTGCTCTTGATGCGATGCGCCCCCAGCTTAGCTACAGGCGCGGCGCAGCCGGTCGTTGACATCATCCCATTCCGGCGTTTGTGGTGGTTGCTCCAGATAAATCTGGCTGCCCGGTAAGGTGTCAGCTTCGAATAAACTGCGGTACAACAAGCGGGCATAACCGGCTTTGTCTTGCGGTAACTGGCGACTGTGCGGCAGCGCTAAATCGGTAAACTCAGCACTTTGATACAAACAAATCACGGCGTCAGTGGATTGCTGCAATGCGCTCAGTAATTCCGCTTTGTTAAATATTTTCAACGGTTTACCAGGCTGATAATGTGCTTTGACGTTGCCAGGCACAGCCACATTGTGTGATTTAGGAGCGCTGACCGGGACCCCTAATACCGTTTCCAGTTCGGCTGCGCTGATCGGGCCTGCGCGCAGCACCTGCGGCTGAGCTGAGGTTAAATCGACAATGGTGGATTCCAGGCCAACACTACAATCCCCGCCGTCCAACACCGCAGCGATACGACCATCTAAACCTGCCATCACCTGCAAGGCGCTAGTGGGGCTCAGTTTTTTATACGGATTGGCGGAAGGCGCAGCAACGGCGAGGCCGGTTTGCTGCAGTAATGCCAACAACACCGGGTGCGCTGGCATTCTGATGCCGATACTGTCTTTGCCGCCAGTGACGACAGGGCTGACGTTGTCGGCTTTGGCTAACAATAAGGTCAGTGGACCTGGCCAGAACGCCTTGGCTAGCAACAAGGCCTGCGCTGGGATGTCACGCGCCCAGCTACTCAGCTGCGCCAAATCACCAATATGCACAATCAGCGGATGATTGGCCGGGCGGCCTTTGGCGACAAAAATTTTAGCGACGGCTTGCGGATTACTGGCATCGGCAGCCAGACCGTACACTGTTTCAGTCGGCACTGCGACCAGCTCACCCGCCTGAAGCAACTTGGCTGCGGTATCCTGATCGGTTAATGCAGATAACAGTAAGGTCATAACAACTCCGGCGCAAAAATGGCCGCGCATTATATCGCAAAAACGGGGGCTGCAGAAAGCATGGTTATAGCTCTGGTAATTAGTCGTCGTGACGGTGCGCTGCGGCTGATAGAAAACAGCCCGCAGAGGCGGGCTGTTTTAATCTAGCGCTGGCGTCAGCGTTTGGCGTAATGCGCAGTTTTGTAGCGGTCGACCCACATCGCGGTCGCACCACAGACGGCAATTGGCATTACCAGCAGATTTAGAAACGGCACCATACTGCCAATAGCGACCGTCATGCCAAAACTATAACTTCCGGTTAAGTCACCGCGTAGCTGCTGGCGCATGGTATGAAATGGAACCTTGTGGTTATCATAGGGGTAGTCGCAATACTGAATCGCCATCATCCAGCTGGTGAATAAAAACCACAGCAACTGGCCAATCAGCGGCAAAAAGAAAAAAGCCAGCAAAAACACTAAGGCGCGAGGCAGGCAATACACAAATTTGGTCCATTCGCGACCGAGCATGCGGGGGACATCTTTCATAAAGGCAGCAAAACCTTGCTCCGGCAGCGCCTGACCGGTCAGATGCAGTTCAACTTTTTCACTGAGCAGCGCATTAAATGGTGCAGCGATAAAGTTGGCGATCATCGTGAAGGTAAAAGCCATCGACAACACAACGCTGAGCACCAACACTGGCCACAAGATGTATTCCAGAAAACTCAACCATTCCGGGACCCATCCCATCAGATGGCTAACCCAGCCTTGCACTTGCTGGATCAGGTAGAAAAAGGCTACGGCAAATAAAATCAGATTAATCCCCAGCGGGATAAGCACATAACGGCGTAGTCCTTTGGTACTGAGCAAACTGAGACCCTGAAAGAAATAATGCATGTGAATACTCCGGCAGAAAAGACGATACGGTCCAAGCCCTGAGCTTATGAGGCAATGGCTTGATCTGCAATAGTTTTGCCGTGACAGCTATACCCCATTTTGTTACAGTCTGTGAAAATCCAACCCGGTCTTCAGCCTCTGGCATGCGCCTAAAACAGATTAAACTTGCCGGTTTTAAATCCTTTGTTGACCCGACCCTGGTGCCGTTTCCGACGGCAATGACCTGTGTGGTCGGGCCAAACGGCTGCGGTAAATCCAACGTGATTGACGCCGTGCGCTGGGTGCTGGGTGAAAGCAGTGCGAAAAATCTGCGTGGCGATGCAATGACCGACGTCATTTTTAACGGCTCGGCGCAACGTAAACCTGTGTCGCAGGCGTCTGTTGAGCTGGTATTTGAAAACACCGAAGGTCGGGTGCAGGGCAGTCTGGCTGATCGCAGCGAGATCTCAGTGAAACGTCTGGTCACGCGCGACGCCCAGTCGTTGTACTTCCTTAATGGCAGTAAATGCCGCCGCCGCGATATCACCGACATCTTTTTGGGCACAGGCCTCGGCCCGCGCAGTTATGCCATTATCGAACAGGGCATGATTTCAAAACTGATTGAATCCAGGCCACAAGACTTACGCGTGTTCATTGAAGAAGCGGCCGGTATTTCCAAATACAAAGAGCGCCGCCGCGAAACTGAGACCCGTATCAGCCACACCCGTGACAATCTGGACCGGCTCGCTGACGTGCGGGAAGAACTCGGCAAAAACCTCGACAAACTGCGCCGCCAGGCTGCAACGGCAGAGCGTTACAAAGAATTGAAAGCCACTGAGCGCCGGCTAAAAGCAGAGTTGACCGCGCTGCGCTGGTACTTTTTTAATGAACAGTTACAACAAGCCGAGCAGGCGCTGGCTGTGCTCGAAACCGAATATCAGCAGTTTATGAGTGAAGGTTCCGGCGCTTTTCGCGCGGTGGAACAGCTGAAACAACTGCAACAAAACCTGCGTGACAGCCTGACAAAAATCCAGCAGCGGTTTTATCAGCTCGGCAGTCAAATCACCGCGCTAGAGCAACAACAGTTGCATCAGCGCAGTCGCCGTCAGCAAATTCATGAAGAAAAACGCCAGCTGCACAACGAGATTGAGCAAGGGCTGGATCTGCAAGTGGCGGAAGAACAGCAACTGGCAGAGCTGGAACTTTTGTTGCTCGAGTTAGCGCCGACACTGGAATTGCTGGAACAACAACATGATGAGTTGCAGCAGGCGTATCTGGACGCTGAACATCTGGGCGTCGACAGTCAGCGCGCTTATCAACAGGCACAACAACAGACATTTGCGCTGGCACAGCAAATACAACAACTGCGGCTGTCGGCAGAACAATTACATAGTCAGATCCAGCGGGCGCAGCAGCAGGATGAGGCGCTGGCAAATCAGCTGCTGACCTTGTCACCACAGCAGCTGCAGGCAGAATTGTTGCAGCTGCAACCGCTGCAGCAACAACAGCGTAGCGAATGTGAGACATTAACTGCAGAGCTGGCGGCGACCGAATTGCAGCTGGATGCAGTGCAACAGCAGTTACAACAATGTCAGCTGAACGGTAAAACTACCGGGCTGGAGTTTGCAGCGCTGGCAAAGCAGCACAGTGCGCTGAGCCAACAACTGCAACGGCTGGAGGCAGAACAACCGCTGTTGCCCAAACTGCAAATTGCAGCTGGTTGGGATATCGCAGTGGCGGTGGCACTGCAGGCGCTGAATTTCAGTCAGCCGGCGGCTGAATTCCCGGTAACTGCGCCGGAACATCATTTGTTGCAGCCAAGCAGTGGCATTTTTGCCGGGCCAGAGTCAGCGCCAGTAGCGGGTTTAGCCACGCTGGCAAGTCAAATCGAGGCTGATGTCAGTGGGCAGAAACAAATCCCGGCGCAGTTCTGGCAAATCTTTTGTGTGCAGGATTATGCACAGGCGCTGCAGCTACAACCGAGCCTTGCTGCCGGACAGTCGCTGATCTGTCCACAAGGCCGTTGGCTCGGGCCGAACTGGCTGCAAGTGCCGGATCAACAGGCCCGGCAAAATCCACTGCAGCTGCAACAGCAACTGGTACAGCTTTCCGCACAGCAGCAGACGCTTGGTGCAGCTCAGCAACAGCTAAGCGATGACGAAGTGCAGTTGAATAAGTCGATCGACCAGCTGCGTCAGTCGCTCAGTATCGGCCGCCGGACGCTGGCAAAGGCGCAGCAGCAGCTGCAAAGCAGCGTGAATCAGCAGCAACAGCTGGAGTTTCGCCTGACGCAATACACACAGCAGTCTGCGCAGCTGGAGACGCAGCGTCAGCAACTGGCGGATGACATTCTGTTATGGCAAGAACAGCAAGCGCAGCAGCAAGAGCAGTTGTTTTTGCTGGAGGACGAGTCTGCTCTGCAGCAGGATACGCAGCGACAGCTACAACAACAGCAAGATGCCCATCAGCAACAGCTCAAGCAACGGCGCGAGCAGGAGCAGCAACTGAATCAGCAGCTGACCGCGCAACGTCTGCAACAGGTCAGTCTGGAGCGGCAACTAGAAGCTGCGCGGCTGCATCTGGTACGCAGCAACAGTCAGCAGCAAAAACTGCGTGAACGCCTGAGTTTACTGACTGATCAACTGGAATTGCTGGATGAACCGGACCTGGCCGCGCAGGAAGAGCTGCAGGCACTGATTTTAAGCCGCGATGATGCTGGCGCCGAGAAATTGCAGCTGGAACAGCAGTTACAGCAAACCGATGAGCAAATTCGCAGCCTTGAACAGGGGCAACACGGCGTACAGCAGCAATTAGCGGCCCGGCAAAAACAAATGGAACATCTACGGCTAGACGCCGAAGGCTTTCGCGTGCGCGCTAACAATATGCTCGATTTGCTGGCAGAGCAGCAGGTTCAGCTCAAAGAGTTACTGCAAACTTTACCGGCGGACGCGCAGGAGCAGGCCTGGCAGAATAATCTGGAAAAAACTACGGAAGCATTAAGTCGGCTCGGGCCTATTAACCTTGCGGCGATTGACGAATTCAACCAGCAGGACGAGCGGAAAAAATATCTGGATTTACAACATGATGATTTAACCGCGGCGCTCGAAACGCTGGAAACGGCGATCAAAAAAATCGATCGGGAAACCCGGCAGAAGTTTAAGGCGACTTTTGATGCGGTCAATGAGGGTTTACAGACCTTATTCCCGAAAGTATTTGGTGGCGGTAGCGCCTATTTAGACCTGACCGATGACGATTTATTGGAAACTGGGGTCAGCATCATGGCGCGACCCCCTGGTAAAAAAAACAGTACTATTCATTTATTATCCGGTGGAGAAAAAGCGCTTACCGCTTTATCATTGGTGTTTTCTATTTTTCGGCTCAATCCGGCCCCCTTTTGTATGCTGGATGAAGTCGATGCTCCGCTGGACGACGCCAATGTCGGGCGTTTTTGTAACTTAGTCCGGGAGATGTCGGAAAGCGTGCAGTTTATTTATATCAGTCACAACAAAATTGCGATGGAGATGGCCGCTCAACTGATGGGCGTGACAATGCAGGAACCCGGCGTGTCACGTGTAGTTGCTGTGGATGTGGAAGATGCCGTCAAAATGGCACAGGCCTGATAACTAAAAGGTTAAAAAACAATGGCTGAAGAATTTCGTTATGCGTTAATTGTATTAGGTGTTTTGGCAATGGCTGGTCTGGCATTGCATGGCTGGTGGTCAGCGCGCAAGGCGTCGCAGCAAGCACAGAGCCGCTATATGCCGGAAGATAAATCCACAGGTGCGCCTGAAGGGTTTGATGAATACGGTGTCGGGAAGAAACGTAAACTGGCTCCCGGCGAAAAACCGCAGCCAAAACCGGCACCGAGCGTGGCTCCGCGTAGTGACCGTCTGCGCGAGCCTGCGAAGAAATTCCGTGAAGAGCGCGAAAAGACAACTGAAGTCCATGACGAGCCGTCGTTGTCATTTAGTGCCGATGATGATGCAGACGTCCGTCATGACACTCAGGTAGCCGACGAAGGCCCAAGTGAAGTGCTGATCCTTTATGTGTTATTGCCGGAAGGACAGGAAATCAATGGCGCGATGTTGCTGCCAAGCCTGCTGACGCTGGGCTTTAAGTATGGTGAGATGAATATTTTCCATCGTCATCAGGACAGTGCCGGCTCTGGTGGCATTTTATTTAGCCTTGCCAACATGTTTAATCCGGGTACTTTTGATCTGGAAGAAATGGATAAACTGCAAACCCGCGGCCTGAGTCTGTTTATGACTTTACCAGGACCCGGTGAAGCGCTGCAGAGTTTTAACCTGATGCACAGTGCCGCCCGCAAACTGTCGGATGAATTCGGTGGCCAGGTGTTGGACAACACCCGTAGCGTGCTGACCGTACAAACCACCCGGCATTATGTGGAGAAAATCCGCGAATTCCAGCGTCAGCAGCTGATCCGCAACTGACGTTCATTGAGTAACCCCCAAAAAACCGGCCTAGTGTCGGTTTTTTTTTATGTCCAGGGATGGACGGTACACCGACAATGCAGGAGCAATTGTCGGTGATTCGCGCCATCCGTGGCGCTCACCTTGCGTTTGCCGACCATCGTTCACCCGAGGTCTATCAGACAAATATCACAAAAATGTCACGCTGATATCCGGCAGATCTGTTCCTACCGTCCATGGTTGTTGCGCAGCAGCTGACAGGCGACTGCAACTACAACCAAATGTATAAAAAAATATCAGGAACATGAAATGAAAAAATTGCCAATATGTGGCGCGCTGTCCGGCGCGCTTTTTTGTTTTGCATTGCAGGCTGAACCGGTCTGGATCAGCATTGAGCCCAAGGTGTTGCAGGCCTTGCCAGAGATCGAGGTGCTGCAGCGACAGCCGATCACACCGGCGTTGTCGGTATTGCAGGCTGGCCACCAGCAGCCTGTATTGGTGCAGGTCGATGACGCCGATTTAGTGCAGTTGTCGGCCTATATTCACGAGGAGCAACATCGCTGTGGCGGTTATATTGCTTATGACAGTCTGGAGCAGGCGATAACCGCGCTGACCAAGCCTTTACTGGCCGCTAGTTTCACTGCGCCGCCGCTATCGCAGGCGACGTTGGTCAATACCCATTTGCCACAGCTGAATCAGGCGGGCATCGCACAATTTATCAGTGATTTAAGCCAGTACACCAACCGCTACTACACCACCAGCAGTGGCACCCAGTCGGCGGATTGGATCGCCAGTCAGTGGCAAGTTCTGGCTAATGGCAAGACCTGGATGAAAGTGAGTCGGGTCAGCCATAGTGGCTACCCGCAGCGCTCAGTGCTACTGGAAATCACCGGCAGTGAAAAACCAGACGAAATCGTTGTATTGGGGGGCCATTTGGATTCGATTGTCAGCGGTGGTACCAGCGAAACCACCCGCGCACCCGGCGCCGATGATGATGCGTCCGGCATCGCGACGCTGACAGAGATTATTCGTGTACTGAGTAGTGCAGGGCTCAGACCCAAACGCACCATCCGTTTTTATGGCTATGCCGCTGAAGAAGTCGGACTGCGCGGTAGTAAAGACATCGCCACGGCAGCTTCAGGTTCAGCGCAGAACATTATTGCAGTGATGCAACTGGATATGACCAACTTTAAAGGCTCGGCCGAAGATATCGTGCTGATGACTGACTATACCAATGCTAACCTCAATGGCTATCTGCAGAAATTGATCAGCACCTATCAGCCGGCACTGCGTCACAGCACTGATATCTGTGGCTATGGTTGTTCTGACCATGCCTCCTGGCACAATGCCGGCTTTGCCGCGTCGATGCCGTTTGAAGCTCGCTTTGCCGGTAGCAACAAGAAAATCCACACCGCCAACGATACGCTGGCGAATTCTGATCCAACGGCGATGCATGCGCTGAAATTTGCCAGGCTCGGCTTGTCGTTTGTGTTGGAACTTGGCAATGCCGGTAGCTCTTTACCGGACGGCACTAGCGGTAGTTTCCCTAATCTTGCCGCCACCACCGGTAGCTGGTTGTATAAAACCATTGTCGTACCACCTGGTAAAACTCAGCTGAATGTCAGTATGAGCGGCGGTAGCGGCGATGCGGACCTCTACCTGCGTCTTGGTGTAAACCCGACCACCAGTAGTTACCAATGCCGGCCCTATAAAACTGGCAATACGGAAAGTTGCAGTATTGCGAATCCACAAGCTGGTAACTGGATAGTGGGGGTCCGTGCTTACAGCAGTTTTAGTGGTGTCACGGTGAACTGGCAACAGAACTAAGCCAGAAGTTTCGACTCGACAATAAAGGCTGCTGACTTGCTCCGTCAGCGTTCAGGCGTGTTGATGTCACGGCGTCACACGCCAGTCTGCACAGGGTTGAATGACAAATTAGTCCAAATCTTTGTGAGGGTGCAGTTGCCTCTTCCTTTAATTCTGGGCACTGTTGTCTGGCTTTTTCCTGCATAAATCAACGGAAGTTGCTATTTCGGTGTACTTTTTTGGCAATTGACATGTTATATACTAACACGTTTTATTCGATTTTATTTTTCTGAAATTTGCAAAAACTAACGCAAACGCACAAAAATCTAGCAAAAAGTGGGATTTTTATATTTTTCATGGTAAAAAGTAACATCAAGGCTGAGCATGTGGAGTTGTAATGTAAGCCTTGTACAGGAAGCACAGGCTAATATCTGGCAGTTTAGCAAGACGAATGTCACTGCCGGATACGTTAAATAAAACAAGCACACAAGAGATAAAACCTATGCCAGATTTTCACAACAGTCACAATCGTCGAAACCATAATCAACGGGCCAAACTTAGTCTGGCCATATCAGCAGCTTTATTGGGGTTGAACCCCGCATGGCTGATTGCACAAGAATTACCCAAAAATGACAGCGCTGTCATAGCTAAAGAACAGCCAAAATCAGATTCTGCTCAGGTTGAAGTGATTGAGATTAAAGGCATTCGCGGCAGCATTATGTCGGCGCAGGATCTGAAGCGTTTTGCCGATACTGTGAAAGATGTCATCACGGCGACGGATATCGGCGCATTGCCGGATAAATCCGTGACCGAAGCGCTACAGCGTGTCCCTGGCGTCACGATTGAACGGTTTGCTTCTTCAGATGACCCAAAACATTACGCGGACGAGGGGACAGGTGTGTTGGTTCGCGGTCTGGACCGGGTGCGTTCCGAAGTGAATGGCCGCAGTGCTTTTAGTGCTAATCCGGCTGGCGGCTTAAGTTATGAAGACTTTCCTGCTGAATTGCTCGGCTCGGTTGAAGTCGTTAAAAACCAGACCGCAGATTTAATTTCGGGGGGGATTGCCGGCACAGTGAACCTGGTTACCCGCAAACCTTTTGATTCCGATAAACAAATGTTCGCGTTTAACACCAAAGCAAACTACGGCGATTACCGCAAAGAAGTGACTCCATCGTTTTCTGGTTTATTTTCTGATACTTGGGATACCAACGCCGGTAAATTTGGTTTCCTGGTGGCCGCGTCAACATCTGAATATCAATCGCGCGGTGACGGTGTCGGCCTTGGGAATTTCCACTCGCGCGGCAGTTCATTTATGCCGACTACAGATCAATGGGGCGGGATCACCGGTGTTGATCCGCGCTCACCGGTTGATGGTCCGGCGTTGCCCGGCCAGCCAGCCGGTTCAGTCTGGCATGTCCCTGTCGCCATTCACCTGAGCACTGCAGATAACGATCGTAAACGTACTGGTTTTACCTCATCGCTACAATGGGCCAATAAGGACGACACTATCGTTGCCACGCTGGAACATATCAATTCTGATGCTTCGCTGGAATGGAATGAGCGTCAGATTGGTCAGGCGGCGCAGGGCTTCCGGGGTTTTATGGGCTCGTCCCAAAACTGGCGTGATGATAAGGCGAAAGGTCGCCCGCTGACGGTAGATAATGGTTATGTCACCTCAGGCGTAGCACTGGGTGTTAGCCCGGAAACGCCATTTTTCTATCGTAGTCGCTGGAATTACAACGAAAACTCAGTGGAAGATACGTCGCTGAATCTGAAAATTAAAGCCACAGAACGATTAAAACTGGAGCTGGATTACCAGCGCATTGATTCGGAAAAAGTAGTGCATAACTACAGCATGTCGGGTCAGACCCGCGGCAACCATGTGCATGTGGTGTCGCCTTATTTCCTCGATATGCGCGGCGAGCGGCCAACGGTTGAGTTTCTCAGCGATAACATTCTGACACCGGGCTGGTCGCCAAACAAAGATTGGAACGGCCCCGTCCCCAATCTGTTTTTGGGCAGCGGCATGGAACAGGAAGAACACAATACCGCCAAAGCCGACAGCTTTAAATTGAATGCGACCTACGAGCTCGATGGGGTGTTTACCAGTGTCAAATTTGGTGGTTTTTACACCGACAAAGATTTGACCGTGCGGGATACGGCGTATGAAGGCTGGTCAGCCATTGGGACACCGTGGGACATGAACGACCGTAACGCGGCCGCAGCGGTTAACCGGCCGGAGTTGTTTGAACGGGTGGACTTTTCCAATTATTACAATGGAAAGGTGTTGATGGGCAACGTCAATAATTTCTTGTTTCCCAAAATGAGCCTGGTGAAAAACTATGCCGAATCTTTGCGTCAGGGCTGTAAAGAGGGTTGGCACAACGCGACGCTCAGTAAAGCCAATAAAGGCGTTTGTACCGGCACTTATGTTCCTTACACGGACAAACCCAACCGCGTAGAAGGACCTTTTGCTGCTCACAACATCAGTTCGTCCAATGAACAACGCACCGAGTTCTATCTGCGCGGCGATTTTGATCTGCCGGAGCAGGACATTCCGGTGAAGGGTAATCTGGGTCTGCGTTTTGTTAATTATCAACTGGAGTCCACCGGTGCCTTTGTCCAACCGACGACTGTAAAACGAGGCAATCCAGGCACGTCGCTGAACACCGTGATGCAAAAACCGGAATACAAGAAGTACTATGATTTGGCGTCAGGTGAATCGCAGTTAAGTACAGTCGACGGCACTGATTACAATGCGGTGTTGCCAAGTCTGAACCTGAGCTTTGAATTGGCTGACGATTTGGTCATGCGCGTCGGCGCTTCACAAGGTTTGTATTACCCGAGCCTGGTCGAAGCACGCAACATCAGCCTGCTTGATTTGGACTATACCCGCCGGCTGAAAACACCGGGACAAGATCAGGATGAAGTGAATAACCCAGTGGTAGGGCTTGATGATCTCGAAGTCACCGCGCTGGCAGGCAACCCGTATCTGGAACCGGAAGAGTCCATCAATCTGGATTTAACCACCGAATGGTATTTTGCCAAAGCTGGTTTTGTGAATGTTGGTTTGTTTCACAAAAAGCTCGACAACATCATCCGTAATCGCCAGTTCGATTTAGATATCAGCTACAAAGGTGTGAATTACGACGTATCGGCATACGGACCTGCCAATACCGGCTCGGGGACCATCCGGGGCGCGGAATTCTCTTATTCACAGTTTTACGACACGTTACCGGGGTTATGGCGTGGTTTAGGCTTACAGTTTAACTACACCTTTATCGATCAAAGTGGCCTTGAAGACCCGAATGAAATATCCAAAGGAACCCTGGGTTTCAAAGAAGATGGCAGCCGAGTGGACGACAATCGCAACACCTTCAGGGTATTCAGTGGTTTACCTTTACAGGGATATTCCGACCAGAATCTGAATATTGTCGGGATGTACGAGTTAGAGGCGTTGTCGTTCCGATTGGCCTACACCTGGCGATCAGAGTACCTGTTGACGTTACGTGAATCAGAAGAATTTGTACCAGCGTATGCGAAAGCTGCCGGCATGTTGGACGCCAGCTTCTATTACAGCATTAACGAGCATTGGAAAGTCGGGATTGAGGGCAGTAACTTGCTCAATACTGAGACGAAAACTGAGTATCAGATGAATCAGGCCGGTGACCGGACCCAGGCACTCAGCTTCACCACCGATCGTCGTTACGCGTTAAGCGTGCGGGCTGTGTTCTAACGTAATCTCTTTAAGTCACAGCCCCGGCTATCGACGGGGCTGTTTTTTCGCCAGATAACACAGGCCCGGTCTGTTCTTACATGCTTGGAGCTTGCAAGCCGGCAGACAAATCCCCATGCTATAGCCCATCCATTATTGACCACTGAGCCAGACCCGATGTCCGATCTGCAAAGCCGCATTGATACCCTGCGTCAAACGCTGAACCAGCATAGTTACCAATATTATGTGCTCGACAACCCCAGCATTCCGGATGCGGATTATGACGCTTTGTATCGCGAGTTGCAGGTACTCGAACAACAGCATCCAGACCTCATCACCGCAGATTCACCGACGCAGCGTGTTGGGGCTGCGCCTTTAGACAAATTTGGTCAGGTCACCCATCAAATTGCGATGCTGTCGTTGGATAACGCCTTTGATGCGGCTGATTTTCAGGCGTTTTATCAGCGCATGGCTGACCGGCTCGATCAGCAGGTTGAATTCAGTTTTTGTGCCGAGCCCAAACTGGATGGCCTGGCCGTCAGTATCCGTTATGAAGACGGCCTGCTGGTGCAGGCCGCCACTCGCGGCGACGGCTATACCGGCGAAGATATCACCAGCAATATCAAAACTATCCGGGCTATCCCGCTGAAGTTACAAGGTGATTATCCGCCGGTACTGGAAGTGCGGGGCGAAGTCTTTATGCCGCTGGATGGCTTTGAGAAAATGAATGACAAAGCCCGGCTGGCCGGTGACAAAGTTTTTGCCAATCCACGCAATGCGGCCGCCGGCAGTTTACGCCAGCTGGACCCGCGTATTACCGCCAATCGGCCTTTGAGTTTTTATGCCTATGCCGTCGGCGCCGTGACCGATCCGGCGTTATTACTCAATAGCAAAAGCCACTATGCTCGCCTGCAGCAATTAAAAAGCTGGGGTCTGCCGGTCTGCCCGGAGATCCGCTTAGTGGCAGGTGCGGAAGCTGCATTGGCTTATCACGCGGATATTTTGCAGCGACGCGCCAGTCTTGCTTATGAAATCGACGGTGTGGTGCTCAAGGTCGATGATTTACTGCAACAACAAAATCTCGGGTTTGTCTCCCGTGCTCCGCGTTGGGCCATTGCTTTTAAATTCCCGGCGCAGGAAAAAACCACCCGCTTACTTGATGTCGAGTTTCAGGTGGGCCGCACCGGTTCGGTGACGCCGGTTGCAAGACTGGAGCCGGTCAGTGTTGGTGGTGTGACGGTATCAAATGCGACTTTGCACAATCAGGACGAGATTAACCGGCTTGGTATCAAAATTGGTGATAACGTCATTATTCGCCGGGCCGGAGATGTGATCCCGCAAATTGTCGCTGTGGTGCTGGCGGAACGGCCACAGGATGCGCGTGACATAGTGTTTCCAACAGAGTGCCCGGTCTGTGGCAGCACGACAGAACGGGTTGAAGGCGAAGCAGTGACACGCTGCACCGGAGGTTTATTTTGTGGTGCGCAGCGTAAAGAAGCGCTGAAGCATTTTGTTGCGCGCAAGGCGATGGATATCGAAGGCTTAGGCGACAAGCTGATTGAGCAGTTAGTCGATGAAAAGCTGGTGCAAAGCCCGGTGGATATTTACCGCTTGGATATGCCCGCGCTGGTCGGGCTGGAGCGGATGGGCGAGAAGTCGGCGATGAAGTTGCTGGCGGCGATTGAACAATCAAAACAAAGCAGCTTGCCGCGTTTTATTTATGCGCTTGGCATTCGCGAAGTGGGCGAGGCCACAGCACTGAATCTGGCGCAGCACTTTCGTCGCCTGGACGCGCTGCGGGCGGCGTCACTGGAAGAGTTGCTGGCGGTGGCCGATGTCGGTTCCGTGGTCGCCGGGCAAATTCTGCATTTTCTGGCTGAGTCACATAATCAGACCGTCATTGATGGCCTGATCACTGTGGGCGTGCAATGGCCGGATATTGCCGAAAAAGCCCAGACGGCGCAGCCACTGGCGGGGCAGACGTTGGTGCTGACCGGCACTTTAATTGCGATGGGCCGCGATGAAGCGAAAGAAAAATTGCAGCAACTCGGGGCGAAAGTTGCAGGCTCGGTCTCGGCAAAAACCAGTGCTGTGATCGCTGGTGATAATGCCGGTTCCAAGCTGGCCAAAGCGGAAGAGTTAGGGGTTGCAGTCTGGACTGAACAACAGATGCTGGACTTATTTAGCGAACATGGATTGCGCTGATGAAACAGTACCCGGATATTCCGCTGCTGGACCAGGATGGTCTGCATCGGGTGCCCTTGCGTTTTTATGCGGTGTTATTGCTGTTGTTGCGGCCTTATCTATGTTGGCTGGTGACGCTGGTGATGCCGGAGGCGGAGCGCAAAGCAGTACTGAGCTTCTTCTATCCGCTGGCGGATGATTTTGTCCGTGCAGTGCTGATCGCGATCCCGGCATTGCTGGTGTTGGCGGCGATCAGTCAGCGTGTGCCTTACGACAAACAGCAACGGCGGGGCCGGGCGAAAAAATTCTGGTTTGCGCTGTGGCGTTACGGTCGTTGGTTATTACTTGCGGTGGCATCTGTAGATTTATACTGGACTATCAGTCATTTACCGCCTTATGTAGCGCTGAATGCGCCAGGATTATTGCTGATTGTGGCGGCGTTAGGGTTAAGCGTGTTGTACTTGCTGCGCAGTAAACAATTGCGGTTGATTTTCACTGAATGGCCGGAAGATAAAAAGTAACTACACAAGTTTAGATTTAGCTGGCAAGTTGTTTTTGTTTCAGCTGTTCAAAACGGCGTTGTTGTTCCGGATTCAGTTTACCTTGATCGATGGCGCGTAAACAGGCTTGCTGCAGCCGGCTGCGTTTGACCGGATCTATCGCGCCGGTTGGCGCCGTCAGCATGCTTTGTAATAAGTTCAGTGCGATGCCGGCGTTACGTGGTAACAAACGAAAGGCATGTTCAAAGGCGCCTAATGCAGCCTGCCAGTTGCCATGTTGATAATGCATAACGGCGATGTTGTTCAGTTCGCGTGGTGCTGTTGTCAGTTCGGCGCGTTCCTGCTGCTCTTGTTGCAGGTAGGTTTGCAGATACGGATCTGTCGGCTGTTGCTGGCAGAATTCGCCAATTTTTTCAAACCAGCGTTTGGAGGCCTGGGTCAGACCGACTTCATGCAAGGCTTTGGCTCTGTCCAATGCATCTTCCAGCGCGGTGATCTGTAGCGGCACTTCGTCCATCGTTTCCAGAATTTTCAGCGCTTTATCTTTCTGTGCACGCAGGTAATGCAACCGCGCCTGTAACACGGTTTGCTGCTCGTGGGTATCTGACTGCGGAAAGGCATTGCGTAGCTGATTCAGCGCCTCGGTGGCCTGTTTGCTCAGTTTATTGGTTTCACCGTCTTCATCCATCGATACCGCATAATCAATGCAGGCCCGCGCCAGGTTCAGGTACAGATCCGGTTGTTCATACATGGAATGGCGAGCGAACTTCAGTAGATCACGGGCCGATTTATATTGACGCTCGTAGTCATGATTTAAGCGAGACAGCTGCTGTAATTTTTGCTGGCGGAACAGGTTGCGGGGCGCCAGATCCACCGCTTGCTCCAGATGTTGTTGCGCCTGGTCGAAACTCTTGTTGCGAAACTCCAGCTCGGACTGATATTCCAACGCGACCAACTTAGTATCACTTCTTGTCGACATCCGTTCCAGCATCATGCCGACGGCATCAAAATCCTCACAAGCAAACAATGCGCGGACTAAACCGATTTGAGCCCAGCTAAACGGCTGTACCGCCTGCACCGACTGATAAAATTTCACTGCATCGGCAGCACGGCCAGATTGCAGCAACAAATCACCTTTAAGTTTCAACAAGGTCGGTATCAGTTTCGGTGAGGGTGCATTAGCCAACAACTGGTCAAGCTCTTGCAGCGCTTTTTCCGGTCGGTTCGCATCGAGATATTGGTGGAGCGGGCGGAGTTCCTGTTTGCGTTTTAATACCCGTTCAATGCGTTGCTGCAAGTCGCCGATCGTGTAGGGTTTGGCCAGAAATTCATCAGGTTGCAGTTCAATCACTGAATGTACCAGCGACGGATCGGTTTCTGCACTGATAAAAATAAAACCGGTATTGTGACTTTGCAGCTGGCGGGTTTTCAGTTCTTCGTACAATTGAAAACCATCTTTGCCTTGCTGCAAATTAAATGACAGGATGATCAAATCGAATTGCTGTTGCTGACACAACTGTAAAGCCCAGCTGGCGCGGTCAGTCAGTTGAACGCTGCTATAGCCGAGTTTTTCCAGCGCAAATTTCAGATAATTCTGCGCTAAGGCCTGCTCATCGATCACCAGAATCCGAATATCCCGGCTGAATGCCTGTTCCATCAATGCCCGTCAGTCAGTTACTGCAATGTGCCTACTATAGCAGGCGCTGAAATCGCAACAATACAAATCACAGCTTTGGGCTGAGCTTTTACAGAGTGTTTACAGAAGGTTACAGCTGGTGCCTACGGTATTCTTTAGGCTGGACGCCATTGCAAATCAATGGAGAACCCTGATGTACCTGAGCCGTTTAATCCCGTTAACTGTCTGTTCATTGCTGGCGCTGACCGGTTGTGACAATGAATTTAAACTCGGTGCTGATGCGGACGTTGTCAGTTACAGCTTCCAGCACGGCGCACAAAACTGGACTGCAGGCTTTGCCGATTATCCAAGCAATGATGCCGCGACTTATGAACTCGCCAGTGGTCTGCGAAACCTGCCAACCGGTTTTCAGGGCAGCGGTTTTATGCTCAGTGGCCATAACCGCAGCGACGATTTGTTTATGTTTCTAAAACGGAAAATCAGCGGTTTATCACCTTCCAGCAAATACAAAGCACAGTTAAAAGTCACATTCCTCAGCAATGCCGGGGTAGGTTGTATGGGGATTGGCGGAGCACCTGGTGAATCTGTCTGGCTGAAATTTGGTTATGCCGACAAAGAACCCAAACAAGATGGCTTCACGCTAAATGTCCCCAAAGGCGATCAATCACAGGATGGAGCCCAAGCCAAAGTGCAGGGAGATGTTGCAGTGGCAGATGCTAAATGTGATGGCTCGGTTTACAAAGCCAAGACGCTGAAAAACAGCGAAAAAACGCTAGATATCACCACGAATGCCGACGGTTCGGTCTGGTTGTTTGTTGGCACAGATTCGGGATTTGAAGGCAAAACAACGTTGTATTACCAGAATATCGAAGTGCGTTTTACCCCGAAATAAGTTTCAGATGTGGTGCTTTTGCCTGGTAGTCAGTCCCGCTGCCGGGCTTTTTTATGGGAGTTAGAGAGCAAGGTGATGAGGAGCGGGTGATGCGCAGCATCGCAAAGAAAGATTCAGATAATTATGTAGTTATTTAAACGAAGATTTGGTGGATGCTACTGGGATCGAACCAGTGATCCTCGTGTGGTGATGAGGAGCGGGTGATGCGCAGCATCGCAAAGAAAGATTCAGATAATTGTGTAGTTATTTAAACGAAGATTTGGTGGATGCTACTGGGATCGAACCAGTGACCCTCGCCTTGTAAGGGCGATGCTCTCCCAGCTGAGCTAAGCATCCCGGGAATACTACAGAAGAATTGGTGGATGCTACTGGGATCGAACCAGTGACCCTCGCCTTGTAAGGGCGATGCTCTCCCAGCTGAGCTAAGCATCCTGGGGTAATACTGTCATGGATATGGTGGATGCTACTGGGATCGAACCAGTGACCCTCGCCTTGTAAGGGCGATGCTCTCCCAGCTGAGCTAAGCATCCCGGGAATATCACATGACAACGTTATGGTGGATGCTACTGGGATCGAACCAGTGACCCTCGCCTTGTAAGGGCGATGCTCTCCCAGCTGAGCTAAGCATCCGTCCTAACGGTCGGCGGTCATTATAGGGGCCGGGCTTTTTGTGTCAATAATATTTTGTGATATTACAGCCGGATGCTGCAAAAGTAGCCGTTTTGCCGGCGATTGCGCAGCATTTGCTCAAAGCCTGTGATGAGAACCGCCAAGCCGCGGGTCACAGCGTCCAGCAGATAGGCCGCGGTCAGAATGGCAGACAAAACACTGTCAATATTGCTACAATAGCGCCCATTTTTCGACAGACCTTCTGGAAGCCTTATGTCTACTGTGACCCGTTTCGCCCCAAGTCCTACCGGTTACCTGCATGTCGGCGGTGCCCGTACTGCGTTATACAGCTGGTTATACGCCAAAAAAACTGGCGGTAAGTTTATTCTGCGGATTGAAGATACTGATCTGGAACGTTCCACTCAGGCCTCTGTAGATGCCATTATGGATGGGATGAACTGGCTGGAACTGGACTGGGATGAAGGCCCGTTTTATCAGACTAAACGCTTTGATCTGTATAAAGAAGTAGTGGCCCAGCTGCTGGCGGAAGGCAAAGCCTATAAATGCTTCTGCACACCGGAAGAAGTCGACGCGATGCGTGAAGCGCAAATGGCCGCCGGCGAAAAACCAAAATATAACGGCATGTGGCGGGAGCGCACTGACCATCCGGCCGACAAGCCATTTTGTATCCGTTTCAAAAATCCGCTGGATGGCGTAGTCGTAATCGACGACATGATCAAAGGCCGGATTGAAGTTGCTAATGCGGAACTGGACGATCTGGTGATCGCACGCAGTGACGGCACGCCAACTTATAACCTGACTGTCGTTGTTGATGACTGGAAAATGGGCGTGACTCATGTCATTCGCGGTGACGACCATGTCAATAACACCCCGCGTCAAATGAATATTCTGGCAGCTTTGGGTGCGACCTTACCGAAGTATGCCCATGTGCCAATGATCCTCGGTGACGACGGTAAACGTCTGTCGAAGCGCCATGGCGCTGTCGGCGTGATGCAATACCGCGATAACGGTTTCCTGCCGGAAGCGCTGCTGAATTATCTGGTTCGTCTTGGTTGGTCACATGGCGACCAGGAGATCTTCAGCCGTGACGAGTTGGTGGAACTGTTTGATTTATCAGCCTGTAACCGCGCACCTTCTGCTTTTAACACTGAAAAGCTGCTGTGGTTGAACCAACACTATATCCGCACATCGCCGGTGGCCCATGTGGCGAAACACCTGCAGTGGCATGTCGAAGATCAGAAGCTTGAGATCAGCAATGGCCCAAGCCTGGAACAACTGATTGCAGTGCAGGGCGAGCGGGTTAAAACATTAAAAGAAATGATTGAAGTCAGCCGTTATTTCTATGAAGACTTCAGTGCTTTTGAAGAAAACGCAGCGAAAAAACATCTGCGTCCGGTCGCTGCTGAGCCATTAAAAGCTGTGCAGGCACACCTGGCTGCGTTGACTGAATGGACTGCAGAAGCGGTGCATGCAGCTATCAATGGCGCTGCTGAAAGCTTAGGCTTAGGCATGGGCAAAGTCGGCATGCCACTGCGCGTTGCTGTAACTGGTGGCGGCAATTCGCCATCACTGGATGTTACTTTAGCGCTGATTGGTAAAGACCGTTGTCTGGCGCGCATTGATCTGGCGCTGGCTTTTATCGCTGAGCGTGGAGAAGCGGCGTAAGGGTCTGTTTGCCGGCTAAAACCAGTTCGATTAAAGCCAGTCAGTGACTGGCTTTCCTATTTTTTCTGACAGCATAGGCTGTCACAGTTTTTAAAAAGAGTGTGTTGTGAAGCAGTTTTTATCCCTTGTTGTTTTGACTGGTAGTCTTTATTTTTCACCGGCGCAAGCCATCGGTAGTGACGCAGATGATGAGAGCAGTGTGCAGGCCATCCCGCTCGGGCAATCCGCGTTGCCACAGGAAAAGCTGCGCTCCGGCCAGACCTATCAGCAACTGAAGGAAAACGCATTCTCTACTGAGTCTGCCTTTGGCGGTGACAAGGTCCAGACCATAGATCCAGACAAAGTCTGGGGTGGTGATATTGAACTGGGCTTAGTGCTCAGCAGCGGTAACACCCAATCGACAGCGATCCGCACCAACGCTGAGTTGATGCACGAACTGACTGATTTCCGGAATAAATACCTGATCCAGACGCTGATCCAACGCAATAGTCAGTTTGACGAAGCCACCGGTGACAAAACCCGTTACACCACCGCACAGCGGGTTAACCTGGTCGCGCAGAGTAACTATAAGTTTTACCAGAGTGAACATAGTATCTTCGGCCGGGCATCTTATTTAAACGACCGCTTTGGTGCTTTTGAAGAGCAGGGCTCGCTGGCGGCCGGTTATGCAATGCGGGCTTACCAAAAAGGGGATGATTATCTTGATTTGGAAACGGGGCCAGGTATCGCTTATCAACAGACCAGCGATAAAAACACCAGCAGCGGTATGATTTGGTGGGTTGCGGCCAACCTCGACTACCACTTAACCGAAAGCAACAGTTTTCGTCAGGCGCTGGAATGGTCGGTATCGCTCGATGGCAAAAACTCCAGCTGGCAAAGTCGTTCCAGCCTGACTTCACAGGTCAATGGCCGGCTGTCGATGCGGTTGAATTTCACCGTTAAATACGATTCAAACCCTGGGCAATTCCGCCAGAAGACTGATACTGAAACCTCTGCAACGCTGGTGTATTCATTCTGATGCGCGCGCTGCTGCTGGGTTTTAGTCTGATGATGAGCGCTGCCTGTAGCGCAGCAGCGGATGCTTATCATTGGGTACTGCCAGATAGTTATTTGCCACAGCCAACCGATTCTGTGCTGAGCATCAACTTTAAAAATCCGCAGCAGGTGCTGCTGAATCTGACTTTTCACGTCGACGATGAATGGCGTGACGTGCCTGCCGAAACGATGCGTGCTGAGTTTATCGATGGCTTACTGGCGGTACCTGGTGTGAAATCCGGTCGGCGTTTTGTGCTGAAGTTACCGGCGCAAACGCTGGGAAAACACCAAATTCCGGCGCGGGATTTCTACTGCCAGGACTGGCAGGGGCCAGGTCTTAAAAAAGGCAGTAAGCAGATTGGCCGGATTTGTGTGCTGGCGCAGCAAGCTCTTCGAGTCGTCGTCAGTCTGAACAGCCCAGCGGCACAAGCCAAGGCTGCGGCGGAGGACTATCAGCTGGCATTATCGAGTTTAAGTTTGGATTGGGATGCGCTGGTCACTTTGCGTGATAGCCAGCCTTAGCCGAGAACAGATCCTTAAACGATTATTTGCGGTGGGTGTCGCTGCGCTCGACCCACCCTAGAATCTTGGATTGAGTTGGCAGGTTGAAATAGCTGATTGTCGCTTTGCCCGAGCCCCCCACACCTGCCGGAGCAAAGTGTAGGGGGCAATGAGCGTGCGAATTGCACCGATAAAAATCGATGTATCAGTGCAATACCCGGGCTTTTAACGTGCCCGGAATGGCTTTCAGTTCGTTTAAAGCCTGTTCCTGGTCATCACTGTCGATATCAATGACCACATAACCGATTTCGGCGTTGGTTTGCAGATACTGACCTGAGATGTTGATGCCGTGACGGGCAAAAGCTTCGTTGATTTTGGTCAGCATGCCCGGCTGGTTTTTGTGGATGTGCAGCAGGCGCGAGCGGCCTTTGTGCTCCGGCAGCGACACTTCCGGGAAATTGACCGCAGACAAGGTTGAACCATTGTCCGAGTATTTCACCAGTTTCCCGGCCACTTCATAACCGATGTTTTCCTGCGCTTCCTGGGTAGAACCACCGATATGTGGTGTCAGGATCACGTTGTCAAAAGCACGCAGTGGCGAGACAAATTCTTCGTCGTTGCCGGTTGGTTCCACCGGAAACACATCAATTGCTGCGCCCGCCAATTTTTTGCTGGCAAGTGCTGCCGCTAACGCATCGATATCAACCACAGTACCACGTGAGGCATTGATCAGGATCGATCCGGCTTTCATCAGGTCCAGTTCCGCTTCGCCAATCATATTTTTGGTTTGTGGCGTTTCCGGTACATGCAAAGTCACGATGTCTGATGTTTTCAGCAGGGTTGAGAAGTCGACCTGAGTGGCATTGCCCAACACCAGCTTGTCTTCGATATCGTAAAATTGCACGCGCATGCCGATGTTTTCCGCCATGATCGACAACTGAGTACCGATATGGCCGTAACCGATGATCCCGAGCGTTTTACCACGGGCTTCAAAGGATTGATTGGCGGTTTTCTGCCACTCGCCACGATGGGCAGCAGCGTTACGCTGTGGAATGCCGCGCAGTAACATGATGATTTCGCCCAGCACCAGTTCTGCTACCGAACGGGTATTGGAAAATGGCGCGTTAAATACCGGAATGGCGCGGCGTAATGCTGCGTCTAAATCAACCTGATTGGTACCGATACAGAAACAACCAATAGCCGCCAGTTTCTGCGCTTCAGCCAGCACTTTATCGGTCAGCTGAGTGCGTGAGCGAATGCCGATAAAATGCACGTCGCGGATTTTTTCAATCAATTCCGCTTCGTCCAGCGAGGTCTTTAAATATTCAATATTGCTGTAACCCTGATTTTTAAAGGTTTGCACAGCACTTTGGTGTAAGCCTTCCAGCAACAGGATTTTGATCTTGTCTTTGGGTAACGAGTACTTTTCCATCTTCATTTCTCTTAATGTTGCAAAATTCTGGCTAGGGCTTTGGTTGTTATATTTATTTTTTTATTAGTTTTTGATTATTTGATCACGCGGGTGCCATCAGGGCCACCAACCAGCACGACATCTGCAGCGCGCGCAGCGAACAGGCCGTTGCAGACCACACCGGTGATTTGATTGATCTGTTGCTCCAGCGTCAACGCATCTGTGATGTGTAAATCGTGCACATCCAAAATGATATTGCCGTTGTCAGTCACCACGGCTTCGCGCCAGACTGGACGACCACCGAGTTTTTGTAGCTCGCGCGCGACATAATTGCGCGCCATCGGGATCACTTCAACCGGTAATGGGAATTTACCCAGCACCGCCACTTCTTTGCTGGCATCGACAATACAGACAAACTGCTCTGCGACAGCAGCCACAATTTTTTCCCGGGTCAATGCAGCACCGCCGCCTTTGATCATATGGCGGGCCGGATTGATTTCATCAGCGCCATCGACATACACGCTGAAGCTGTCGATGTCATTGAGGTCAAATACCGCAATGCCAAGCGCCTGCATTTTTTCAGTGCTGGCAATAGAGCTCGATACTGCGCCTTTGATCTGTTCTTTGATGCTGGCTAAAGCGTCGATAAAGTGATTGACCGTGGAGCCGGTACCGACACCGACAATGCTGTGGCGCGGGACAAATTCCAGTGCGGCCCAGGCGGCGCGTTTTTTCATTTCATCTTGAGTGATTGTCGATTGAGTGCTTGGGGTAGACATCGGACTGCTCTTTCACGTTTAGCCATACAGACGGATATTATATCGAAAGCAGGGGCGGGCAAAAGGGCAATTTTAGTTCCTGCTGATAAATTCGCTGAATACTGGGTATGGCGGTGGTTTTGTTGGTGCTATCTGCAAAGTTTCGGTCAGGCGGTTGCCGTGGCTGAACTATCGACAAAACGTTGCCAATAAAAACGCCGCAACTATTTGCGGCGTTTTGGTTTAAGCGTTGGCTAGGGAGATTAGCTGGCGACCTGTTTACGGCGCTGGCGGAAATCGTTGAGTAGCGACAGTACCACATAGACACCGATCACCGGAATTAAGCCGTAGACGATGTAATTCTGCAGTTGTGGCAGGTAATCCATTTTCAGCGTCAGTGCAACCAGATACCAGGTGTAAGCGACGTATGCGGTCAGGAATAATGCGCCTTCAATGCGGTTCAGGATAGCACCGGCGAAGAAGAACGGTACGCACAACAGCGCGACGGCCAGCATCACCGGAATATCCAGTTGTGACATTTGTTCACCGGCGACCAGTGGAATTGGTGACACCAATCCGGACAGACCCAATACACACAGTACGTTAAAGATATTACTACCCACCACGTTGCCGACTGCGATATCGCGTTCACCGCGAATGGTCGCCACAATTGAAGTGACTACTTCTGGTAAAGAGGTGCCGGCTGCAACAATTGTCAGGCCGATAACCGCTTCATTGACGCCCCAGGCGGTAGCCAATGCGATGGCACTTTCGACTAGCCAGCGTGCACCTAATACCAGTAACGCCAGACCACCGATCACAAACAACAGATTTTGCCACATCGGTTGTGGCTCTTTCAGCATGGCTTCAACTTCCTCGTCGCCGCCTTCAGCACCCTGTGCTTTGCCTTGTTTAAACAGGAAGAAGGTATATGAAAGCAGACCGGCAAATAACACGGCGCATTCAATTTTATCCAGTTGCAGGTCGCGGACCATCCACATCACCAGAAATGACACGCCAACCATGATCGGAACGTCTTGACGGATCAGCTGTTTGGAAATCACCAGCGGCATAATCAGCGCGGCAACACCGAGGATAAATAACACGTTGAAGATATTACTACCGACGACGTTCGCAATGGCCAGTTCTGCCTGACCGGCATATGCGGCTTTCACGCTCACCGCTAGTTCTGGCGCGCTGGTGCCAAAAGCAACGACGGTTAAACCAATCACCAGACTGGGGACACCAAAAGCGCCTGCCAGTCGCGCAGCGCCTTTAACCAGCAGGTCTGCTCCCGCCACTAATAAGATCAGGCCAATGCCTAGAAATAACCACGTCATCATGTTGTATCTACCTGTTTGAAATGTTTAGAAACAAATGCGGCAAGACTACGGGGATGTGCGCTGAAACTCAATCAAGATTAACCTGAGTGCGCCACAGTTTTGTTCGAAGTTTGCCTAAACACAGCATAGCCGGTTCCACAGAACAAAAACGGCACCCTAAGGTGCCGTTTAACATGCTAACAGACAAGTGGCGGCATTACTTCGCCAGTGTCAGTTTAAAGCCGCTTAAACTGTTCTGCTCTTTTTCCGCCAACAACAGATAGTTGCTGCCACTAACCAGCTTGGTCAGCTCGGTTTGCGCAAGCAGGATCTTATTGTTGTTATTGTCTTTGTGAACCACGTACATCGTATATTCGCCAGCTGGCAGGGTCACGCTGGTTTGTGAGGCATAGTTCAGCGTGGTGACGTAGTAGGCGGTATTTTCCATAGTGTAGCCCGGTTTGACGAAATACAGGCTGACCTGATCGTAATCCGGGATGGTATTCACAGCGTTGAACACAAAGTCATAGACCTGCGGCGTTTTTGAATCGGTCACAGTAATAGCTGCTGCTTTGTCATTCGCGTCCTGATAAAACACCACAGATTTGACGGCGCCCTGACTTAACGTCATCAGGCCGTTGCGCATAACCAGTGCACCTTTATCATCGGTCAGACTGACGCGATAATCGCCTGCAACCACTTCGGTATACGCACTTAATGTATCGATGGGCAGTTTAGCAATGGCTGGTGTTGCAGTCAGATCGCCCAGAAACACACTGCCGGTGCCTGTGTTGTTCATCGAGTTATAGATGCGGAATTGGGCGTTGCTGGTGATATCTTCCAGCGTCGTCACTGAAGTTGTATTGCCAATCAGGTCCAGCGCCAGTTTATTGCCAGCTGATGGTCCGGTTGCGCTGCGCAGCACCAACAGATATTCGGTTTCATAACTGAGCGTCACTGCGTCTGATTTAAACAGCACTGTTTTGTCGCCGCCTTTGGTGACATAAAAAATGTAGCTGCCGGTGTCATAGGTCTGGAACTGAGTCAGGCCTTTGTAGCTGGCGCTGTTGACCAGCTTGGCATCGGAAAACGCTTGATCGTCTTCAGAAATATATAAATCGTAGCTGTTGCTGTTATTGACCAGATCCAGCATGGCTACTTTGAATTGGTCATCCAATTCGTCATCCCGGCTGAATTTAAAGGTCAGTAATTCCGGGCTGTTGAAATCACCGAGCATCGCTAAAAAAGTTTTTTCGCCATCTGCGAGTGTCACTTTGTCAGTACGCACTGTGGCCGTTTCGCCACTGGCGGGTGTCCAGTTTAATTCCAGATCATAACTGCCACCTTCCATTGTCACCAGACTAGTGGCATCGGCAAATGTGGCAGAACCGATGGCGATTTCATCGTCATCTGCTTCTATCAATTGTAAAGTGGTGTTGGCGCTGTTGGCAGAGCCGTTATAAAACTGGATGTAAGAATCAGGGTAGGTATCAGAACCACTGCTGTCTGAACTGCCGCCACATGCGGTCAGAGTGAGGCTGCTGATGGCCAGCGCCAGAATACGTAATGTCGACATAACTGCTCTCTATTGACAGGAAAACCTGGGTTTAAACGCGCCAATAGGAGCAGATTTTTATACTTAAGTTTCTGATTTTACCGAGCTTTACTGCGCTTAATCTAAGTTAACATAAAGCGCCGGTAGCTTAATCTAGCGTGACATCTTCTTCATGTTGCTGCAGCGCCCATAGGGCGGCATACCGACCTTGTTGCGCCAGTAATTCAGCATGGCTGCCGCTTTCCACCAGCTGGCCTTGTTCCAGCACCAAAATGCGGTCGCAATCCACCACAGTCGATAAACGGTGCGCAATGACCAGAGCGGTATGTTCACGCGAGGCGGCGCGGATCGCTGCCATCACGGCCTGCTCACTGTGACTATCGAGGGCTGAGGTGGCTTCATCAAAAATCAGCAAAGGGCTACGTTTAAGCAAAGCCCGGGCAATAGCGATCCGCTGTTTTTCCCCGCCCGAGACTTTGAGACCGCGTTCGCCGACCAGTGTGGCATCACCCTGCGGCAGCTGACTGATAAAATCGCGCAGATGGGCGGCGTCAATCACTGCATCGATGTCGGCGTCCGTGGCATCAGGCCGGCCATAGGCGATATTGGCGCGGATACTCTGGTTAAATAACACGGTATCCTGCGGCACTATGGCGATGTTGCGGCGCAGACTGTCGAGCGTGACAGTGCGAATATCCACGCCATCTAACAGGATTTGCCCGCTCTGCAAATCGTAAAAACGGTATAACAGCCGCGCCAGTGTGCTTTTGCCGGCACCGGAGCTACCAACAATGGCGACTCGCTGCCCGGGCTCAATCGTGAAACTCAGACCGTTTAGGATTGGCCGCTCTGCCTGATAGGCAAACGCGACATCACGGAATTCGACCCGGGCTTGTTGCAGTTGCAGGGGGGGCGCGTCAGGTTCATCGGCAATGACAGGCGCCCGTTTCAGTAATCCCAGCATGTTTTCCAGATCTGTTAAGGCGCGGCGGATCTCGCGGTAAACAAAGCCCAGGAAGTTCAGTGGCATAAACAGCTGCAACATATAAGCATTGACCATCGCCAGATCACCGAGCGTCAACTGTTTGCCGGCAACGCCCTGTGCGGCTAATAGCATCATCAGTGTCATCGCCAGCGCAATGATGAGGGCCTGGCCAGAGTTTAGAAAAAACAACGACATACGGTTTTGTAACCGGGCTTTTTCCCATCCTGCCAACGACTGGTCATAGCGGCTGGCTTCATATTGCTCGTTATTAAAGTATTTCACCGTTTCGTAGTTAAGCAGGCTATCCACAGCCTGAGTATTGGTGCTGGAATCGGCCTGATTGGCGGCACGGATAAACTGACTCCGCCATTCGGTTACCCGTACCGTGAACAGGATATAGACCGCTACTGCGACGGCGGTGATCACGGCATACCAAACGGAAAACAGGTTCCAGAAAATCAGCGCAACCAGCACGATTTCGAGCACCGTCGGCACAATGTTAAACATCAAAAAGCGCATCAAAAACGACAGGCCATTAGTGCCGCGTTCAATATCGCGGCTGATACCGCCAGTCTGGCGGTCCAGATGAAAGCCCAGTTCCAGTCGGTGTAAATGGATAAAGACTTTGAGGCCCAATGCCCGCATCGCATGTTCAGTCACCCGGCCAAACAATGCATCGCGCACTTCACCAAATAGTACGGAACCAAAGCGCAATAAGCCGTAACCGAGGATCAACCACAGTGGCAGCAGCGCCAGTGAATTCAGGCTGGGGTCCAGCGCATCAATAATCAGTTTCAGGCCATAAGGCAGCGCCAGTGTCGCGGCCTTCGCAGCGATCAGCGCCAGGATGGCCCCGATGACATGCCAGGGAAAAGCTGCGAAGTAAGGGCGCATGTAGCGGATTGTTTCACTGAGGCTGGCGGCTTCTTGCCGGCGACTGGGTTCAGGTTGTTTGGCTGTAGAGCGCATACCGCGCATGCGAAGTCCTTAAGACGGAAAGTAAGAGTCAGCGTAGTATTGTGCACGCAACAGCAGCAAAGCAGAAGGGGCCGATTTGCCAGGGATATCGGACAGCTGAAAAACAAAATCCCGGCAACACCGGGATTTTAAGCGCTGGCAGCTGCGTGCTATCAGTCAGCGTAAGTGCAAAGATAAGCGGTGTCCGTGGCTACCTGCAGCTGGAATTTTTGTCCGGCCGCCACTGCGAATGATTGACCACGGCTAAAGGTTTGCCACTGGCTTTCACCCGGCAGCAGCACCGTCAGCGCGCCGCTGACAATGGTCAGCACTTCATGCTGACTGGTGCCAAATTCATATTCGCCAGGCGCCATCACGCCGACAGTGGCAGGTAATTCTTCGCCGGCAAAAGCGATTGATGTCACTTTGCCATCAAAATATTGATTTACTTTAAACATGAAGTCCTCTGAATTTTATTACAACTGTGAGCAGTAAACCTGAAAAGTGTCCTGCTGAAAAGGGAAATATAGATGTTTGGATGGCTGAAATGTTTTGGTATTGCTTTCAGCGCGACAGATACCTGATCAGCGCCGTTGTAGTGACTCTCAGCAGAAATACAGCTGTGCTACTATCAGTAGAATCAAGGGCCAGGCTGCCGGAGCAGGCTGACGAATCCCCACATGCAGACTGAACGGAATTCAATTGGATATGCAAGACCCACTGCCAACCGACTTACCTGTAGCACCTTCGTACCAGGCGCTCGGCAGTTATATTGATTTGTTATTGGATCTGATTTGTGTTGTCGATGCGAGCGGGCGTTTTGTTTATGTCAGTGCCAGCGTCAGCCGGATCCTCGGCTACAGCAACGCAGAGTTGCTGGGTCAACCGATGCTGGATTATGTCTGGCCGGCCGACCGTGAACGTACGCTGGCGCAGGCGGCAAAAGTAATGTCGGGCGAGGCCGGCATGCATTTCGAAAACCGTTATCGCCACAAAGATGGTCATGCAGTTCATTTGTCCTGGTCAGCCCGCTGGTCCGAAACTGAACAAGTTCGGGTTGCCGTGGCACGGGATATCAGCGATATCCGTCAGGCTCAGGCGCGTCAACGCGCTGTCTATGCGATTGCCGAAGCGGCACAGCTCAGCGCAGATCTGTCCGATCTCTATCAGCATGTTGCGGTTATCGTCACAGCACTGTTACCGGTGCGGCATTTTTTCATCGCCTTGCCAGAAGCAGATGGCAGTCGCTGGCACCTGTGTTATCAACAAAATTGGCCACAAGACGGGCAGCAAAACACGGCGGAATTACCGGATCTCGATGCGTTATGTCTCACTGTTGGACAAAAGTCCTCGCCGAGTCAACTGGCAGAAGGTATTGGTTATGGCTGGTTAGGCTTGCCGCTGAAAGACGGTAACGATCTGCTCGGGGTATTGTTGTTACATCCGGGGGAGGACGTGCATTACAGTGCTGCCGATCTGGAATTACTCAGTTATGTCACAGTGCAAATCGCGGCCGCGATTTCACGCAAGACGATGCTGCTGCGCCTGCTGCAACTGGCACTGTATGACAGTCTGACCGGGCTTGCCAACCGGACTTTGTTGCTCGATCGGTTACAGGCCGCATTGCAACGCGCCAGCCGGGATGAGCAGCCTCTTGCACTGTTATATTTGGATTTAGACGGTTTTAAACAGGTCAATGACAACTTTGGTCATCCGGTCGGTGATCTGCTGTTGCAACAAACTGCGCAGCGTATTGTGCACGCGGTTCGGCAAACTGATACGGTCGCCCGGTTTGGCGGTGACGAATTTGTCATCTTGCTGGAGCACCTGCATCAGCAGGATACGGCGGCAAAAGTAGCAGAAAAAATCCGTTTGGCGCTGACGCCCCCATTTTTGCTGGCCGGTCAGCAATTGCAGATTGCGCCCAGTATTGGTGTTGCCCTCTTTCCACAGCATGGATCAGACAGCCGACAGCTACTGCTGCGTGCCGATGGTGCCATGTATAGCGCGAAGCGTCTTGGCGGTGATCGGGTGGTGCTCGCGGAACAGAGCTGACATCGAAAAAAAACGCCGGCTGTTGCCGGCGTTTTTTTTCAGGAAAGGTCTATCACTCAGACTTTCACGCAGTCGACGTAATACACCAGTTTGCCATCTTGTTGCATGGTGCTGAGGCCATGGATGTAGGTCTCAAACCCCGGGAACTTGTGGTTGAACTCGCGGGCGAACTTCAGATAGCTGACGATGGTCTCGTTAAAGACTTCGCCTGGTACCAGCAGTGGAATGCCTGGTGGATATGGCGTTAACATCACGGCAGTAATTCGGCCAGTCAGTTCATCCAGCGGCACCCGTTCAATACGTTTGTGCGCCATGCGGGCAAAAGCATCGGCCGGTTTCATTGCCGGTACCATCTCAGACAGATACATTTCAGTGGTCAGTTTGGCGATGTTATTGGCTTTATAGATCTCGTGGATTTGGTCACACAGGTCTTTTAAGCCGATCCGCTCATACTGCGGGAACTTGGCGATAAACTCCGGCAATACACGCCAAAGTGGCGCATTTTTGTCGTAATCATCTTTGAACTGCTGCAGCGCGGTGACCATGGTATTCCAGCGGCCTTTGGTAATGCCGATGGTGAACATGATAAAGAACGAGTACAAACCGGTTTTTTCAATCACAACACCGTGTTCAGCCAGGTACTTGGCCACAATCGCAGCCGGAATACCACTGTCAGAGAAGTTACCGTCGACGTTTAAGCCCGGCGTTAGGATAGTGGCTTTAATTGGGTCAAGCAGGTTAAAGCCTTCGGCGATATCGCCAAAGCCATGCCAGTTTTCGTCGGCATGCAGCATCCAGGAGGCGCGTTCATCGAGGCCTTCGTCGGTTAAATCGTCCGGGCCCCAGACACGGAACCACCAGTCGTCGCCGTATTCCTGGTCGACTTTGCGCATCGCACGACGGAATTCCAGCGCTTCGTCTAACGATTCTTCCACCAGCGCCGTACCGCCTGGCGCTTCCATCATGGCGGCGGCCACGTCACAGGAGGCAATAATGGCGTATTGCGGGCTGGTTGATGTGTGCATCAGGTACGCTTCGTTAAACAGATGGGTATCGAGCTTATTCTGATTAGCGTCCTGCACCAGGATTTGCGAGGCTTGTGAAATACCTGCCAGCAATTTGTGAGTGGACTGCGTAGCGAATACCATCGAGGTATCACAACGTGGACGGCCTTCACCGATGGCGTGGTAGTCGCCATAGAAGTCGTGGAATGCGGCGTGCGGTAACCAGGCTTCGTCGAAGTGTAACGTTTCGATTTCGCCGTCGAGCAGCGTTTTAATTTCTTCGACGTTATACAAAATACCGTCATAGGTACTTTGCGTGATGGTCAGCACGCGCGGTTTGACGTCTGGGTCTTTCGCCAGGATTTCGCGGATAAACGGGTTGGCTTCCATCTTGCGGCGAATGGTCGCAGGTTCAAATTCGCTGCGCGGAATCGGGCCGATGATGCCGTAGTGGTTACGCGTCGGCATCAGGAACACCGGTACTGCGCCGGTCATCATGATCGCGTGCAGAATCGACTTATGACAATTGCGGTCAACGACAACGATATCACCCGGTGCCACAGTGCTGTTCCAGACGATTTTGTTGGACGTGGAAGTGCCGTTGGTGACAAAAAACAGATGGTCGCAGTTAAAAATCCGCGCTGCGTTGCGCTCGGATGCAGCCACCGGACCGGTGTGGTCCAACAGTTGGCCAAGCTCATCTACCGCATTACAGACGTCTGCGCGCAGCATGTTTTCACCAAAGAACTGGTGGAACATCCGGCCGACCGGCGATTTTAAAAATGCCACGCCGCCGGAGTGACCCGGGCAGTGCCAGGAGTAAGAGCCGTCTTGCGCATAATGGGTCAGGGCGCGGAAAAACGGTGGCGCCAGGCCATCGAGATAACTTTTTGCTTCGCGGATGATGTGGCGCGCCACGAATTCCGGCGTGTCTTCATGCATGTGAATAAAGCCATGCAGTTCGCGCAGAATGTCGTTTGGAATATGGCGGGCGGTGCGGGTTTCGCCGTACAGGTAAATCGGGATATCCGGGTTGCGGTGGCGGATCTGTTCGACAAAGCTGCGCAGTTGCGCCAGCACGGATTGGGCTTCTTCGGCACTGCCGCCGCCGAATTCTTCATCGTCGATCGACAGAATAAAACCGGCAGCGCGGCTTTGCTGCTGGGCGAATGAAGTTAAATCGCCATAGCTGGTGTAACCAACCACATCCATGCCGGCCGTTTCGATGGCACTGGCCAGTTCGCGAATACCAGATCCGCTGGTATTTTCAGAGCGGAAATCTTCATCGATGATCACAATAGGAAAATAAAAACGCATGGGCGGTTCCTCTACAGGGACTCCAACAATAGGAGCGGCACCTGACTGCACAGATATGCAGTTTTGGCTGGCAAAATGGGTTTGAAATTTGCTTCGGCTGATCCGACTTGGGTCCGACATTAAGCCGGGTTGGAAAACCTGCACAAGATACCTGAAATCTGGTTTTTTTCCAGTGAAAATCTGATGAATGCGGCAAAATCGCCAAATTGGTTGCTGTACGACTCAGTCGAATGTATCCAGATTTTAGTGACGGATAGATATGCGCAATTCGTGCTTGTACATGCAAAGTCAGTGTCAGCGCAGTTCGCGCCGTAACATCAGTTTTAATCCGGACCAGGTCGCGTCGACGGCGCAGACCTTGATGTCAACCAACCCCAGTGGCAAGGCGATGTTGCGGATATCATTTTCTCGGATATCGGTGTGCTGTTTGGCCGCTTGTTTTGGCCAGCTGACCCAAATTACCGCGTTTGGTTTCAGGCTGGTGCGCAGCTGAAGCAGCAGACTGCTTAGCTGCGTTCGCTCTGTGACAAAAAGTTGTACCAATTCGGTACTGCCGTCCGCTACGTTTTGACAATGCAGGGTGGGGTCCTGATACAAGGCCATCTGCTGTGCGGCAAGTGCGGCGCAGTAATCGGCAGGCGGCTGTAAAAACAGCAACTGCATGCCGGGTTTAATGCCGAGCTTTTTCAGCAGCGGTGTCGCCGAATAGCCGTTGGCTTGGTTGAGGTCCATTGCTGAGCGCTCCTGGCGGGAATTTGACTAATTTTTCACATTCGAACTGTCACTGTAGCGCCACTTGATGCTGGAGGTGCACGATGTGGAAGAAAATACTCAGCGCAATGGCGTTGCTGTTGTTGGCAGGGACCGGGGCCGGTGTTTGGCTGTTTACTCTGTTTGACAGTGAAACGGACAACACTCTGCTACAGCGAACGACAGTCGCGCAGGTGCCATATTTACAGCAGCAGCCCGCAGCCACGCGCGGCAAAGTGCTGGCGGTGGTCAGCAGTACGGCTTTTTATCCGGCCGCTGTGGTCGAAGGCAAGGTGAAAAAGACTGGTTATGAACTGACCGAGTTGGCGCGGTTTTATTGGGTGCTACGCGCCAACGGTTTTGCCGTTGATATTGCCAGTCCGCAAGGGGGGGACGCGCCGCGCGTGCTGGATGGCGATGACATGGGCGAATATGACTATGCCTTTTTAAATGATGCCGAAGCGATGGGCAAAGCGCGCGCGACACTGCGGCTGACTGATGTCGACCCGGCACAGTATCAGGCGGTTTATTTCGTCGGTGGCAAAGGTGCGATGTACGACTTCCCGGACAATCCCGATATCGCCCGGCTGCTGCAGGCCATGCTGGATGCTGACAAACTGGTGCTGGCTGTCTGTCACGGTCCGGCAGCGCTGCTGCAGACGCAGCGTACGACCGGACCATCCTGGCTGGCCGGCAAAAAACTGACGTCCTTTACTAATGCAGAAGAATTATTGCTGATGCCCGAAGCGGAACAGCGGTTTGGCTTCCTATTACAAAGTGCATTGCAGCAACAAGGCGCGGCATTCAGCGCAGGGCACCGATATCTGCCAAATCTGGTGGTGGATGGTCGCTTGATCACCGGCCAGAATCCCTGGTCAGTCTGGGCGCTGGCCGAAGCAACCGTGACTGCGCTTGGCGTCGCACCGGTGCCACGGCCGGTCAGTGCCGAAGAACAAACGATGCAACTGCTGCACACTCTGGCACATCAAGGCGAACAGGCGGCAACGGCACAGATCCCGACATTGCTGCAACAAGGCGGACTGCAACGTGATTTGTTACTGATGATGGCGCTGGTGTCTGCGCTGGCGGGGGACTGGACTGAAGCCTGGCAGCGTCTGCAATTGACCGTCACGTTAAAACAGCAGCAAGAACTGAACAACTGAGGTGTTTGGGGTCAACCTGTTAACCATTGTCTGGCAGCCAGGCCGATGCCCAGACTGATGCTGACGCTGAGTAAAGTGCCGAGCAACACATACTCTGTCAGCTTCATGTCCTGCGCCCGCGACAGATCGCCAAAGCGGAATACCGATTTGGCGGCCAGCATAAAGCCGATGGCGCCAAATTGATCGAGCAGTACAAAAGTCAGGATCAGGCCGCGTTCCAGCATCCCGATATAGTGGCCACCAGAGAGCAAGCCCTGCATTGGCATATTGAGCAGTTCGGGCCGCCAACTGCGCAGCAATTGTCCGATCAGCACTGACGTTGGGGTCAGCACCAGCAGATAAGCCATCAGCAAGACTGCCGTGTGTTCCGGCATCGTTGGTGGCCACCAAAACCAGTTTGCGGTATAGGCAGACCAGAGCAACAGCAGTACAACCAGATGTGCCAGTTGATCGAGTAAAAATGCCATCAGGCCATTGCTGCTGTAGGACTTGGCGACATCAATCAGATAATGGCTAAGGCCGATCGTCAACGCCAGTGCGACCGCCATCAGGCTGTCGTGGCTCCAGCCATAGCTCCACTGCCAGACCAAGATAACCGCGAGGCTCAGCCCCATATGCACCGAGACATGCAACTGCAATTTGGGCGATTTAAAGTGCCATTGCAGCCGGTCTTTCACCCAGCTCAGTGGTTGCAGATAAAAATCGCCCAGCACATGCGCCAGTACTAGCAACAATAACAAATCCAGTTCACTCATCGCGTGGCACTCCAGCGGATGGCTGATAACGCTTGCTGAAATAATCAACAACCTGACAAATTAAACCGTATTGCGCCTGATTGAGCAAATGGGTGATGTTCACTCTGGATGTTTTGAAAAAAAGTGCCAGTTGCTGGTGTTGCGGGCGTTGCTGTTGCAGATACGCCAACAACACGGCAGCTTGCCGTGCGGTCAGTTGTTGCAGCTGTACCGACACCAGCTGCAACAGCAGCTGTTCGGCAGTACTGAACGGCTGTTGCGGATCCAGCCACTCCCAGCGGGTCTGCTGCAAATCGTCGAGCAATTGGCCGGATAAAGTAAATGCCTGACCGGTAGACTGATTTAAATCAGCCCGCAGTTGTTCAGCTGGCGCCACCGCAATAGCGATACGGGCATCGGATTGCAGACTGATCAGGGTAAGTCTGGTTTGCAAAGCGGCGTTAAACGCCTGTTCTGGCAGCGTCGCAAGCTGAAAACCATCACCGCGGTATACAACAGGCGTGGCGATACCAGCAGGACAAAACTTCGCCAGGCACTGCTGCAGTGCCTGCATCAGTAGCGGGTAACGGTCGGCATCGACTGTTGAAGACCGTACCAGGTCGCCGGTCAGGATCGCATATAAGTTCATCTTTTATTCCGGGAGCAGCCAATCAGGGTGTTAACACCGCAGGCGGTGTACCAATCTGAGCATAGCAATTTTACGAAAGTAATCAAATTCAATTACATTTATTAGTGTAATTAAATTTGATTACTTGGTGGTATGAAATTGCCGGTGTTCACCGGCAATGCTGGTCGTTTGCTGTGAGGAGTCAGGCGCTTCCGTCCGGTCGAAATCAGAATGGCCGCATGCGGCCATTCTGTGTTTCGCTGCTGTCGCTTTTTGAAACTAATCGCTGCTCTGGTTGCGTTTTAAGGCAGTAGCAACACCAGCGCACTGTTGGCTTTCACGGTCAGCGGAACTACCGCAACACCAGAGTCCACCTGCAGCGAATGCGCATGACCACTGAACAGCTCAGTGAGCGGGACGGTGCCACGAGTCAATTGCCATTGTTGTACTAAATCTGCTGGTAGTTGCAGTTTGAAGCGGGACGCTGAGTCGGCGAAATTAGCCACCACAATTAGCCGCTGCTGCGAGTCGCTGCGGGCAAAAACCAGCATTTGTTCACTATAACCAGGCGTTTGTAAATGTTGCTGATGTAGCGGGAATAACTGGCCGCGTAGGGCAGGCGCTGTGGCGCTGAAGTGCAGCAGCTTCACGTAAAACTCACGCAGATCGCGTTGTGCCGGCGTCAGATTAGCACCGTCAAAACGGCCCCCATTGAGCCAGCCCTGGTGTGCCGGTACGCCGGCATAGTCAAAAATAGTGGTGCGGCTCGGCTGGCCAAAGCCACTGGCTAAAGCGCCGGCTTCGCCAACTTCCTGGCCAAAATATAACATGGTCGGTGCGGTTCCAATCAACGCAGAAACGACCATGGCCGGTTTGCCTTTTTCCGCGTTGCCGGCAAATTCCGGGCTGGCAATGCGTTGCTCATCATGGTTCTCCAGAAATTTCAGCATGTTGCCGTCGATATCGGCCACTTCGAGTTGCCTGTTTAGCACCTCAGATGCGGTGCCTTTACCTTGCATCAGCAGCTTCAGACTGTCGTAAAAACCAACTTTGTCGTACAGATAATCCATTTTGCCTAACTGGATATAATCCCGGTACAACTGTGGCTGATACACCTCGGCCAGTAACAAGGCATCAGGTCTTTGTTGTTTGATCTGACTGTTTAAATAGCTCCAGAATTCGACCGGTACCATTTCGGCCATGTCATAGCGGAAGCCGTCGACCCCCAGCGCCAGCCAAAACTGCGTGATATCACGGAATTTTAACCAGGAATCCGGCACCGATTTGCCTTGCCAGAATGCAACGTGTTCGCTGCTGCTGCGGCCGGCAAAATCAGCCGGCAGACGGTCAAAATCGTAACTGCCGTCCGGTTTAACGCCATAGTTAATTTTGACCGTTTCATACCAGTCATTAAAATCCGGTTGTGCGGCACGCGCGCCATTGCCGGTCCATTTCGCTGGATTCTCGTCAAATTTGCCGTCTGCCAATGGATGCGCTTCACCACCGAGTGGCTTAAAGCCGGCCGGTAGTGTCGGCAGCACAAAAGGCTGACCTGGCACGTAGTAGAAGTTATTGTTTTTGGCGTATTCAACGGAGGTATCGTCGTCGGCACCAAAATCACGCACTCCGGCAGGTTTACCTAAAGACTGATAATGCCTCGCCACGTGGTTCGGCACTATATCGATCACGACTTTGATGCCATGTTGGTGCGCCCGGCTGAGCAAAGCAGTGAACTCCTCCATGCGCCGGGCCGGATCTACCGCTAAGTCAGGATTGACGCTGTAGTAGTCTTTCACTGCATAGGGTGAGCCGGCGCGGCCTTTGACCACATCGGGATCATCGGCACTAATGCCATAAGCACTGTAATCGGCGATCAGGGCATGATGCGGCACGCCGGTCAGCCACAAGTGCGATACACCCATTTGTTTTAACGCCAGCAGCGCTGCGTCGTTGATGTCATTGAATTTGCCGACGCCATTTTGCGCGGCGCTGCCCCAGGGGATATTGCTTGGATTACTGTTGCCAAACAGCCGGGTAAATGCCTGATAAACAACTACTTTACCGACAGGATCTGCGATAGCAGATGTCGGTTTCACCACAGATGCCGGCATAGCAGCCGGCACCGATGCAGAAGGGGCGGGGTTACAGGCACTGAGCAGCATGGCAGTACCACACAAAGTAGCTAACAAATTGAATTTCATCATATTTTTTCATTTTGTCTTTAAATTCGATTAGGGCATGCTATCACGTGGGGCGGTGGCATCGCACCGTTGTGCATACGTTTGCATGAGCCGACCGCACTATTTGTCGCTGGCAGCGTTATGGATTGTAGCGCTGGTCCACTGTTTCAATCAGCTGCATCAGATACAGATTATCCACCGCGTCTGGCCGCTCCAGTTTGCAGCTTCCGGTTTCAGTTAAGACCAGCACGGCATCGCCGCTGGTAAAATAGACATGATGGCCAAAAAAACTCACTGCCACTTCCAGCCCCTGCAAACGATATCCACAACCAAAAGGCGTGTCTGCCACCACACCAAAGTGTTCCGTCGTGGCAAAAACCCGCAATAATTTTTGGCTGGATGGTAAAGTGGACATACGGGCTAACCTGAGCCTGAACCTTGATCATGATCACTGACCCTAGCATAGTTCAGCTGATTTTAACCTGCGTCTTTAGTACAAACCGGAACATTCAAGATGAAATTTACACCGTTGTTTTTAGTGGCCACGCTGTTTGCTGGCGGTTACAGCATGACTGCTGCAGCCGCTGAGCAAACTCTACTCGAGGCCTTACAGCCTTATTGCGGTAAAGCCTTTGCCGGCAAGTTAGTCACCCAGGCTCCAGAAGATGCGACGATGGCGGGGCAGGCTTTGATTGTGCATGTCGCGGACTGTCGCAATGGGGAAGTGCGGATGCCGTTCCATGTCGGAGAAGACCGTTCCCGTACCTGGGTGTTGCGCGCGTTGCCGCAAGGTTTACAGCTCAAACATGATCACCGGCATCAGGATGGCAGCCATGACGAGTTGACGATGTATGGTGGCATCTCTGCTGATCCCGCGACTGGGTTGGCGCAGCATTTTCCTGCCGATGCTTACAGCAAGCTGATGTTTCAGGCACTTGGCAGAACCGCGGCGCCGGCGAATGTCTGGTCATTCACGCTGGAACCGGGAAAAACCCTGATTTACCGCTTGAGCCGGCCCGGCCGCGAATTTGCCGTCGCCTTTGATTTAACCCGGCCAGTTGCACTGCCGCCGCCAGCCTGGGGCGCTGCAGACCGCGTACTTTAAAAGCGCGGATGCGATTAACTGTGACCGGTCTGAGATCGGTCACTCTGGTACTTCAGCGCCTGCTTTAGTAACATCAAGACGCCGTCAGCCCGATGGCAACCCATAACGACAACAATCACCCCAGGTGATGGAGATTTTATGAAACCACAATTCTGGTTTTCAGGAACATGGTTAGCGCTCAGCGCCTGCCTTGGCCTGGCTGCCTGTCAAAAGCAGCCGGAACCGGCGGCAGCGACAGCAGCCCCGGCTGAAGCGGCAGTCGCGACAGCAACCACAGCCCCTGCGGCGCTACCGGACACCGAGTTCAACCCTAAGCTTGCTGAATACATCAAAACCCTATCGTCTGACGATTTCCAGGGCCGTGCGCCAGCCACCAAAGGCGAAGAAAAGACCCTGGCTTATTTGTCTGAACAGTTCAAACGGATTGGCTTAAAACCACAGCCGGACGGCACTTACATTCAGCCGGTACAGCTGGTGCAAATCGATCCGAAAGAAGTGTCGGCGATGAGCTTCAGTGGCGATAAAGCGCCGGCGCCGTTTAAATATCGTGACCAGATGTTTACCTGGACGACCCGTGTCACTGAATTCAGCGAGATCAAAGACTCGGAACTGGTGTTTGTTGGTTACGGCATTGTCGCACCGGAATACGACTGGAATGACTATGAAGGTCTGGATGTCAAAGGCAAAACCGTGGTGATGTTTGTCAACGATCCGGGTTTTGCGACCCAAGATCCAAAACTGTTCACCGGCAATGCGATGACCTATTACGGTCGCTGGACCTACAAATTTGAAGAAGCGGCCCGCCAGGGTGCAGCCGGCGCGTTGATTGTGCACGAAACCGATGCTGCCTCTTACGGCTGGCATGTGGTCGCTGGTGGTTCTGCCACCAAGTTTGACCTGATTAATCCAAACAAAAATGCCGATCGCACTGCCATTGAAGGTTGGGTCACGACCGAATCGGCCAATACTTTGTTTGGTGTGATTGGTGAAAACATCGAGTCGATGCGCAAAAAAGCGCTGAGCAAAGACTTTGCACCAGTTCCACTTGGCATCAAAGCGTCGGTGTCGGTGAAAAGCAATGTGCGTGAGCTGACTTCCGGCAACGTCGTTGGCATCATCGAAGGCAGTGAAAAACCGGATGAAGCCATTTTATATATGGCGCACTGGGATCATCTCGGCCTTGATTTCGCCAATCCGAACAACAAAGTGTTTAACGGCGCACAAGACAATGCTTCCGGCACCGGCGCGTTAATCGCTATGGCGGAATATTATGCGGCGCAGCCGAAACCAAAACGCTCGATTGCTTTTGTTGCCGTGACGGCCGAAGAGCGTGGTTTGCTGGGTTCTGCCTGGTATGCCAAACATCCGGTGTTCCCGCTGAACAAAACTGTTGCCGGCATTAACATGGACGTGATCAACGTCGATGGCCCGATGAAAGACATGACGGTAGTTGGCTTTGGCAACTCAGAGCTGGAAGTGCTGCTGAAAAAATACACTGAACAACAAGGCCGCTACATCGCGCCGGAAAATAACCCGGCTGCCGGTTCCTACTATCGCTCAGATCACTTTAATCTGGCGAAAAAAGGCGTACCGATGTTGTACGCCAAAGGTGGGGTAGACAGTGTGGACCACGGCAAAGAGTGGGGCATCAAACAGCGTGAAGAGTTTAATAAGTGCTGTTACCACAAAGTGGAAGACGAGTACAAAGACAGCTGGGACTTGCGTGGTGCGCAGCAAGACATGTTCTTGTATTACCGCGTGGGCCGTGAGTTGGCAGATGACACCAGCGCCTGGCCAAACTGGTATGAAGGCAAAGAGTTTAAAGCTGCCCGCGATGCGTCTTTAGCGCAATAACTGGTGCTGATAAAAAAAATCCCTGCCTGGCAGGGATTTTTTTATTCTGGGCACAGCTCAGCTCAGCTCAGCGCGGCCTGCACCGCGCAGCCTGAACGCAGGATCAGTCATCCAAAGCGGGTTGAACCGGCTTGGGCAACGGTCGTTTATCTTTGGCGCCGGCGACAGTTTTTTCCAACACAGTCGCCAGCGGTTGCAATAAGTCGCTATGACGCTGATGCAAATAATGATACAAACCGGCGCGCGCCAGCGTTCCTGGCAGCATTGAGATGCCTGCCTGCTCAGTTTTAGCGGGCAGGACACTCAGCACCGATTGCTGATCTTCCAGTAACACGTCGATTTTGCCCTGCACTAACATACCTACCGCCTGTTCGAGTGTCGTCACCGGAACGGGATGGCCGGCATACTGCAGCTGACTGGCCAAACGAAAACCACGGACAAATCCAACCCGGACCTGTTTCATCAATACCCAGTCGCGTAACTCGTCTTTCTGTTCGGTACGAACAAATGCCAGCAATTCAATAGTAGCGAGCTGCACCGGCACCTGGCGTAACTGCGAAAATTCATGCTGCAAACCATCGATGCGGAATAGTTCGCCGTCATACAAGCCGCGATCGGTCATCTGTAACGAGCGGCCGGCCGGTAACCGCACCACTTGCATCTGGTAACCGAGTCTGCCGTAAGCCCGTTGTAGTTGTTGTTCGATTTGGTTGGATAATGCCGACTGACTGAGACTGGTTGCTATCTGCAGCGTGTGGGGCGCTACGTCTGCAGCATGCAGCGGCATGCTCAACGTCAGTCCCAGAATCAACCCGCGTGCAAGTTGCAGCATCCAGTCTCCTTATGAACGTGCTGATGAGATGACTATAACGATCTAACGCCATTCTGACAGCAGGTGCTGAATAAAGCCCGCGTGAGCGGGCTTTACAATTCAAGCTGTTCAGAACTTATAGTTTTCTACCGGCATCCCCAGTTTTTCCAGTTGAGGCCGAAGCTGTGCCGCCGGTCCGACAATCACTACGCTGAAGCTGGCCGGATCCAGATGGCGTTTTGCCAGTTGATTCAGTTCATCCAGCGTGATGTCCCGGACGATTTGATTCCGCTGCGTGGTGAAGTCACTGGCCAGTCCATATTGCAGAATGGCAGCCATGAAGCCCAGTTTAGCCCCCGGGGTCTCGTAAGCCAGCGCGTCGGCCTGGTTAATGGCTTTGCGCATAAAATCCAGCTCTTGTGGCGTCATGCCCTGTTGCTGATAACGACTTAATTCCTTAAAAAACTCCTGCACTGATGCACCGGTAACATCAGCCCGCACTGCAGCTGCAGCCTGATAAATCCCGGCATAGCGATCGGCGCTGAAATAGCTGGTGGCGCCATAGGTATAACCTTTTTCCTCACGCAGATTCAGGTTGATCCGGCTGTTAAAATTGCCGCCAAGGACAAAGTTCATCAGTCCTGAGCGGAAATATTCACCGGTAAAATCACGGTTGAGACTGCGTTTCACAATACGGATCTCTGACTGCGGCGCGTCCGGTTTATCAATCAGATAAATAGTGCCGGTTTTAGCCACTGCGTCCGGAATTTGTACGTTGCGAGTCGGCGCATCACCCAACCAGCGCCGCAAACGTGGCTGGAGTTCGGCCAATACTTGTGCCTGCGGTAAATCAGACACCAGGATCAGTTCAGCATGCGCCGGCTTTAACAGCCGCTGCGCATAAGCTTTAACATCACTTATCTTCAGCGCGCTGACCGACTGTAATGTGCCCTGATTCGGATAGGCGCTGATATGGTTGCCATACATCAGTTGCTGTACCGCGCGCGAAGCGAGGACACCGGCGTCTTTCTCGGAATGCTGAATAAACTGCAGGGTCTGTTGCTGAGCCCGGCTGAAGTCATCCGCGTTAAAGGCTGGCAACAACAGTTTTTCCATCAGCAGCTCCAGCGTTTGCGGCAGATATTTGCTGAGGCTTTGTACTGACACTTCCAGATACTCGTCACCGGCGGAAAAACTGATGCTAGCGCCGAGTTTTTCCAGCGCCAGACTCATCTGCTCCGTTGTTTTGAGCATGGTGCTTTCATCGAGCATCGCTGCTAACAACTGACTGATGCCGGCCTGCGGCGGCGTTTCATCGTACAGGCCCAGCGGCACCCGCAGCAGTAATGACGTGGTTGGCGTTTCATGGCTTTGTGCGCCAAGGACGCGAATGCCATTACTGAGCTGCTGTTGCCAGGTTGCCGGTAAGCTGACGGCCGGATTGGCACCGGCGCCTGGGATCTTGCTGCGATCCAGCGAGTCTTGCGTGCGGCGCAGCTGCAAATCTTCCGCTTTGGTGGTGGAAGGGCCGCCAAAATCATGAGTGACCGGTGTGAAGTTATCAGCCCTGGCAATCAGCTGACGCTGGCCTTTGGGTACCACACTCATCACCACGGCCGCTTTGCCTTTGAGATATTGCTGATAGACCCGCTCTACATCAGCTTTGGTCACACGCTGATAACGCGCTAAGTCAGCTGCCGCCAGATCTGGCTCACCAAAAAAGGTTTCATTGGCGGCCAGCCGGCTGACTTTGCCTTCGACACTTTGCAGCGCAAAAATACTGGCAGCTTCCATTTTGGCTTTGACTTTATTCAAGTCGTCGTCGGTGACACCACGTTGTTCAAACTCCGCCAGACTTTGGCGGATCTGTTGTTCGGTTTCAGCCAGCGATTTCACCGCGCCTGGCGCCGGCAGGGCCAGCAGTGTGAATTCACAAGCCAGTTCCTGACAGCCATGTCCGGTTTGCGCCTGCACTGCTTTTTGTGTTTTCACCAGATTTTTGTACAGCAGCGAGTTGTTGCCGCCGCCTAAGATCTCGGCGAGGATATCCAGCGCCGCTTCATCTTCATGGCGGGCATAAACCGTCGGAAAGGCCATGTATAAAAGCGGCAGGTGCACATTATCTTCCATCGATACATAACGGTCAGCCGTTAAACTGACTGCCGTTTTGGCGGTCGGCGTCACTTCAGGCCCGCGTGGAATGGCGGCAAAATACTGTTGCACCAACGGTAAAATATCTTCAGCTTTGACCGCTCCGCCGATGGTCAATGTGGCGTTATTCGGGCCGTACCAGCGCAGAAAAAAGGCTTTTACGTCATTGACGTTGGCGCGGTTTAAATCAGCCATATGACCAATCACTGGCCAGGAATATGGATGACCATCCGGATAAAATGCCTGCGCAACCCGTTCGGACAAACGGCCATAAGGCCTGTTATCGACGCTTTGGCCGCGCTCGTTTTTCACTGTTTCACGCTGCACTTCAAATTTCTTTTCCGTGACGGCATCGAGTAAAAAGCCCATCCGGTCCGATTCCAGCCACAACACTTTTTCCAGCTGATTGACGGGCACTGTCTGGTAATAATTGGTGCGATCGCTGTTGGTCGAGCCGTTCATCTCACCACCGGCTTCAGTGATGATTTTAAAATGCTGCTCGTCCGCGACATGCTCAGAGCCCTGAAACATCATATGTTCAAAGAAATGCGCGAAACCGGATTTGCCTGGTTCTTCCCGCGCCGAGCCGACGTGATAAGTCACATCGACATGCACCAGCGGATCGGACTGATCTTCATGTACCACGACGGTCAGACCATTGGCCAGGCGATACTTTTTATACGGGATAGCAACACTACTGCTGCTTACGCTGGCGTCTTTGATTAATTCAATACCGGCAGGGAGTTGGCTGACGGTCGGTTGCGGGGATAGCGCGGCTTGCTGACAACCAGCCAGCAACAGGCTCAGACTCAGCACAGAAAAGGTAAATCGTTTCATGAAGGCTCCGAAGCAGGGCTGCGACCAGGGCAGCGTCAACAATGCAATGAAATCGGTGAACACCGGCCTTTGCAGGCCAGCCTATGGCTACTGTAAAAGTTTGAAACAAAAAGGCAACAATTAACTGGCGTCCGTTGCCGGGATTGCGACGCTTTTCAGTGGGGTTGCGGCCAACGGGCCGGCGACAGTCAGCCAGGGCACAATGCGCCAGCTGGTCACCAGCCCTTGCTGCACATAAGGATCGGCGCAGGCAAAGGCCGCGATCCGATCCGGCTCGTCGGTCTGAAACAACAGCATGGCGCTTTCAATCGGGTCACCAACGGCGCCACCAACCAGTAGTAAACCCTGATCAGCCACCTGCCAGGCCAGTTGTAAATGCGCATCGCGAAATTCGGCGCGTCTTTGCAGGTAATCCGCGCTCAGTTGATATAGCAATAAATAATGCGCCATCAAGACCTCCGGTCCTCTGTGAATGATGCGGCTGTCCGCTGTATTGCAACAGCTGGTATCGCGGACAGAAAAAGTGTCCGCGGACAGTCTGAAAACAATATGATTAACTATAAGTTACTGAAAATAATCAATTAAATATCTGGCACGCCAACTGCAAAGCTTGTGTCAATCAACAGCAGAAAACGCAGTTTGAGCTGCAGATGGACAGAGGATAAGACGATTTATGATCAAAGGTACAGAGCAACAGGACGTGCGGATTGAAAAAGCACACAAAACGCCGGTACTAAAACTGGTCGTGGCATTTGGCGCTATCAGCAGCTTGTTGTGGGGCAGTTATCAGCTGATTTTTTCCACTAGCGCCAACGCGGCGCTGGTGTTGGCACGCAGTGAAGTGCAGTTAGCAACAGTCAGCCGGGGCGATTTTGTCCGTGACTTGGCGGTACAGGGCAAAGTAGTGGCGGCCAATGCGCCAACGCTGGTCAGTCAACAGGATGGGCTGGTGCGTTTTATCAAACAACCGGGCGAAGCGGTGACGATCGGCGATTTGCTGGCGGTGGTGGAAAGCCCGAGTTTAGAAAATGAAGTGAAACAACAGCAGGCGCTGTTACTGTCGATGCAGTCTGAGCATGAACGCGCCAAGCTGCTGGCCCGCGAGCAACAACTGGATATGCGCCAGATCGAAAGCAGTGCCCGGGTCAATCTGCAGGCGGCCAAACGTGAACTGGCCCGTGCTGAGCAGTCAATGCAGCTCGGTGTGATGCGCCAGATTGATTTGGATATCGCCCGCGACAAACTGGCGCAGACGGAACTGGAATACAACCACGCCAAAGCCAAAGTGGCACTGGCGGCTGACAAACTCAGTTTTGAGCAGAAATCCGGTGAGCAGGGGCTGGCACGGCAGGCCTTAGTCGTAGCTGAGCTGGAACGTAAATTGGCCGCACTGCAAATCAAAGCGCCGGTCACTGGTCAGGTCGGTAACTGGCTGGCCACGCAACAAACCCAGGTGTTAACCGGCCAAGGCCTGCTAACCGTGATTGACCTCAGCCAATACGAAGCAGAGCTCAGCGTACCAGAAAACTATGCGGCGGAGTTGTCACCAGGCCTGCCGGTTGAAGTCACCCTAAATGGCCAGAAACTCAGTGGTCAGCTGTCACACGTGGCGGCTGAAGTGAAAGACAGCAACGTCACAGCCCGCGTCCGGTTTGCCGATCAGGATGCCAAAGCGCTGCGGCAAAACCAGCGTGTCTCGGGCCGGATTGTGTTTGACGAACGCAAAGATGTACTGCGTGTAGCCCGTGGTGAATTTGTCGCCAGCGGCGGCGGCCGCATTGGCTACCGGCTGGAGCAGGATATTGCGGTGCGCACCCCGATTGAACTGGGCGCGTTATCTGTGCAGTGGGTCGAGATTTTAGCGGGGGCAAAAGAAGGTGAGCAGCTGGTGATCTCAAGCCTCAGTGAATTTAAAGATGCCGAGCGGGTCCGGCTGAACTAATCCAGAAAAGGAGAATAAAATGATTAAAATTAATGATTTAAGTAAATCGTTCCGGACAGAGCTGATTGAAACTCAGGCGCTGAAAAACATTCAGCTGCATGTGACTGAAGGTGAGTTTGTTGCATTAACTGGTCCATCAGGTTCCGGCAAATCAACGTTGCTCAATGTGCTTGGCACACTGGAAAGTTTTGATGGCGGTGATTATCTGCTGGATGGGCATTCGGTTAAAGGCTTGTCGGACAAGGCATTGTCTGCACTGCGCAATGAGAAGATTGGCTTTATTTTTCAGGGCTTTAACCTGATTAAAGATTACAGCCTGTTTGACAATATTGAATTGCCACTGCGTTATCGGGGCTTTGCTGCCGCCGAACGCAAACGCCGGGTGGAACATGCGCTGGAGCAAGTGGGGCTCGCGGCGCGTCGTGACTATCATCCGAGTCAGTTATCCGGTGGTCAGCAGCAACGGGTCGCGATCGCTCGCGCTATTGCCGGTCAGCCGCGCATTCTGTTGGCCGACGAACCCACTGGTAACCTGGACTCGCTGATGGCGCGTCAGGTGATGGAATTGCTGGAACAAATTAACCGCGACGGTTGCACCATTCTGATGGTGACGCACGATCCGGACCAGGCACGCCGTGCCGGCCGGCAAGTGCAGATTATTGACGGGCATTTAAGCGATGCGTCGATGTATGACCCGTTGCAGTCCGGCACAACGGCTGTGGCATAAGGAGCGTGCGATGGAACAGTTCCTGTACTACCTCAAAGTCAGCGTAAAGAGCATTCGCCGTGCGCCTTTGCCTTATGTGCTGACCGTGCTGATTATGGCGTTGGGGCTTGGTGTGTTTTTCGCCAATGCGACCTTTTATTACCGCTTAAACGCCGATCCGTTACCACTTAAGAGCGACAAGCTGTTTTTCCCAATGATGTTGCTGGTGCCCTGGGAATGTGATGACAACACCTGTAAGCCGCCGCCGGTGCTGAGTTACGCCAATGTGCAAAAACTCAGTAATACGGACATCCCAACCGCCAAGGCTGCGATGTACAGCTCCGATGCCTACTTGCGTCTGGATACCAAACAGCCGCCGCTGCCGGTCAGCGTCCGTATCACGCAGCGTGACTTTTTCCGCATGTTTGACGTGCCAGTGCTGCATGGCAGTATTTGGCCGGATGATAGCGCGCGCAACGAAATCATCCTGACCAAAGCCCTGGCGGAAAAATTGTTTGGCCAAAGTGATGTGGTCGGAAAAACGCTGTTACTAGACGATAAACCGCTCACGGTCAGCGCTGTGCTCGACAACTGGCAAATGCTGCCGCGGCTGTATGATGCCAATAGTGGCAACCATGTTGAGCCGGTTGAACAAATCTACCTGCCGTTGGAAACCGGTTATGACATGAATTACATGTCGAACAGTCAATCCAGTACTTTTGACGATACCGACTATCGGCAGCTGTCTTCGCAGGGCCGTACCGGTGCTTTACACCAGCTGCAGTACTGGGTGCAGCTCGATACGCCTGCCCAGCAACAGGCGTATCGCGACTTTATGCAAAATCTGGCCAGCACCGAAAAAGCCGCGGGCCGCCATCCTTCCATCATCAATAATCAGTTAACTTCGATGCGCAATATTGTGGCCTATTTTGGCGGTGAGTCTGGTGACATCAAAGCTTTTGCTCTGGTCACTCTACTGTTTTTGCTGGTGTGTCTGCTCAACGCCAGTCATTTATCACTGAACCGCTACCTGAGCAATCAATACGAGTTTAGTCTGCGCCGGGCGCTCGGTGCCAGCCGCTGGCAGTTACAACAACAGATGTTGGCCGATGTGTTATTGCTGACGCTATGTTGTCTGGCTGGCGCCTTGTTGATTGGACTCGGTGGCGTTCAGCTGATGAACTATCTGTGGCCGGTGAACCGCTTATTCTCGACCTGGGATTGGCAGCTGTTACTGGGCTTACTGCTGTTAGCACTGAGTGCTAGTTATCTTGTGACTTTATATCCATCCTTACGCGCATCATTTGGTGCCTTGAACCAGCAGTTGAAGGAGTAACCCTATGTCTTTGCATCTGATGTTGAAATCGTTAAAACGCAGAAAAGTCGTCACAGGGTTGTTGTTACTACAACTGGCAATGACGCTGGCGTTGCTGCTCAATGCTGTGATGCTGGCCAGTCAAACCCATGCCAGTCTGAATGAACCGACAGGTCTTGATATGGAGAATATCCTGCAGGTCCAGTTAAAACCGACGACGCCGGAGCTGCGCAAATATCCGGCGCTCAGCGACTTGCTCGAACGCCAGCTTGCAGGGGTGCGCGCGGTGCCGGGTGTAATCGCGGTGGCTTATAGTAATCAGGGCCCATTGTTGCAGGGGGGCAACAACGGCAATGTTTTTAAAGTCGGTGCGCAAGAGCGCACCAATTTGGCGTCAATCCCGATGTATTTTGTCTCCGCTGATTTTTTCCAGGTGCTGGGCCTGACCGTGCAAAACGGTGAGTTGCCGGTCAGCCCAACCCCATTGGATGGTAAGGTGCAGTCGCCGGTGGTGCTGACACAGCAGTTGGCAGAGCATCTGTTTGCAGAGGAAAACCCGGTCGGTCAGGCCGTTAATCGCGGGCCTGTGGCGGCAGTGGTCAGCAACTTTTATGGCCAGCGCTCGGCTGAGCATGTGTTTAATAACTCGGTGCAGGTGGCGCCTTTGTACGGGGTAGACTGGGGTTACTCGTTGCTGCTGCGAGTGGAGGCAGGCAGTGCAGATGCTGTCCGCCAGCAGCTGGATCAGGTATTGCGTAACGTCGACACTAACATTGAAATCTTCTACGTCCGCTCACTGGCGGAACAACACCACCGCCTTTACCGCACCGAGTTTGGTTTGGCCGTATTGTTAACCATTCTTGCCGGGCTGATGCTGCTGGTGACAATGATTTCCAGTTACAGCAATGCGCATTTCCATGCCCTGAAATCGCAGCAGGACATCGGGATCAAGCGTGCCCTCGGCGCGAGCCGGCAGGCTATCTTCGTTGAACTGTTGGCCGAAGGGTGGCTTTGTACTTTACTCGGTACCGGCGCAGGTGTGTTTGTAGCATTGTTGTTGAATAAACTGCTGGCGACCGTCATTGTGATCCCGGCGATCCCACTGTGGTTGCCGCTGTTGTCGATCAGTGTGTTAATGCTGTGTGTCACTCTGGCCACATGGTATCCTGCCAGAATCGCCACCCGGGTTTCACCAGCAACTGCAACGAAGACACTGTAATTTATGGCAAAAATACTGGTTATTGATGATAACGAGGCGGTGCTGACCGCCTTGCTGACGCTGTTTCAGCTGGAAGGTCATCAGGTTTGGACCGCAACTGAGCCCGGCGCCGCGCTGGCGTTGCTGGCACAACAATCGCTGGATCTGGTGCTGCAGGATATGAATTTTGCCAAAGGTGAAATGACCGGGCAGCAAGGCAAAACGCTGTTTTATTTGTTACGTGCCCAATATCCGCAGATCCCGGTGGTATTAATGACGGCCTGGACTGCACTGGATATGGTGGTGGAGCTGGTCAAAGCCGGCGCCTGTGATTACATCGCTAAACCCTGGGACGACCAGCGTTTGCTGATGACAGTGCAAAATGCGCTGAAACTGAAGAAATTGCAGGATCAGCAACGCGACACTGAACGGAAACAGCAAGAACGGTTGCAGGCATTTATCGGCAAAGATCTGTGTGGGCTGGTGTTTGCCAGTACCGCGATGGAACGGCTACTGCAGATGACGTTGCAGCTCGCGCCTTCGCAGGCAGCAGTGTTGATCACTGGTGAAAATGGCAGCGGCAAAGAAGGCATCGCGCAGATTTTGCATGCTAACTCGCCGCGCTCAGGTAAAGCACTGATCAAGGTCAATATGGGCGCGCTGCCGGCCGATTTGATGGAAGCGGAGTTGTTTGGCGCTGAGGCCGGCGCCTACACTGGCCTCACCAAAGCCCGCATCGGCCGGTTTGAGGCCGCTGATGGCGGCACCTTGTTTCTCGATGAAATTGGCAATTTGTCGTTAAGCGGTCAGATGAAATTGCTGCGGGTGCTGCAGACCGGTGAGTTCGAGCGGCTAGGATCCAGTGTAACGCGGCGGGTCGATGTGCGGCTGTTGTCGGCAACCAACGCCGATTTAACCAAAGCCATTGCGCTTGGCCAGTTCCGCCAGGACTTGTACTACCGCATCAATGTCGTACAGTTACACGTGCCGGCGTTAAAAGAGCGGCAGGACGATATCTTGTCACTGGCGCGGCATTTCTTAGCCGGTGAAAAAGCCCTGAGCCGGGACGCTGAAACGACACTGTTGCAGTACCCCTGGCCCGGCAATGTGCGCGAACTGCAGAATGTGTGTCAGCGTGCGTTGTTATTGAGTCATGGCGTACAAATCAATCCGGCCGATTTGGGGCTGGAGGCTGAAAACAGCAATAAAAACCGCGCCTTAGATGATATCGCCCGGCAAGATATTGAACGTGCACTACATACGCATCAAGGTGTTGTGTCACGCGCAGCCAAAGCGCTTGGCATTACCCGGCAAGCCTTATACCGGCGAATGGAGTTTTATGGTATCGATGCGCCTTAAATTGAGCCGGCGTGGCCTGATCGCGTTGATCACGTTGTTGCTGGCTGGATTCGCAGGGTTGTTGTGGCAACTGGCGCCGCAGTCTTATGCGTTGTGGGGCAGCTATGGCGGATTGACGCTGGCGCTGCTACTGCTATTAGGGCGCTATTTGCAGCAACTGGAGCACGAAGTGTTGGCGCTGAATCTGCAGGCTGACAGTCTGCGTGACCAGAGTTTTAATCTGGCGGCAAACAGTGAGATCCTCGGTGAACTGAAACCACTGGCCAACGCATTAAACGACATGTCAGCCGAGCTGATGCGCCAGCGCGCCACCTTGTATCAACGTGAGTTATTACTCGATACCGTGTTACAAACCAGTCCCAGTGCATTGATCCTGACCGACGAGGGCGGACGTGTACTACTGAGCAACCCGGCGGCAAGGCATCTGCTGTGCCAGGGGCGTAAGTTTGACGGCAGTCTGCTCAGCAAAGTGCTCGCCGACTGGCCGGAATTACTGCAAGCTTGTCAGCGTGCGCAACAAGGCCTGATCCATTTAGGCGATGCGCAAAGTGTCTGGCATTTATCGGTCAGTCCGTTCCGGTTGAATCAGCGTCAACACTGGTTGTATCAGCTCAAACCGATGACAAGGGAATTTAAGCAGGAAGAAGTTAAAGCCTGGAAAAAACTCATCCGGGTGATTGGGCATGAACTGAATAACAGCCTGGCACCGATGTCATCGCTGGCGTTTTCCGGTGCCCGCTTGCTGAGCCAGTCCAGTGTCGTGGAGACCCCAGACAACCAGCAGCTGGTGCAGATTTTTGCCCATATCGGTGAGCGTTGTCAGCAGTTAAATGGTTTTTTGCAGGGCTACCTGAATTTTGCAAAACTACCGCCGCCAGTGCCTTCATTAGTTAATTTCCCAAAACTTATCAACGCATTACAAAATCAGTATGAATTTGAGTTGCTGGGCGACTTGCCACAGCATGCCTGGTATCTGGACGGTGCACAGCTCACCCAGTTGTTACTCAATCTGCTGAAAAATGCCCAGGAAGCCGGCGCCAGTGGCAGCGGCACGACATTGAAACTACAGGAATTCCCGCAGCAGCTGGTGTTGGAGTTACAGGATGACGGTGGCGGTGTCAGCGCTGAAGTACTGCAGCATGCCTTGGTGCCGTTTTACACCACCAAGGTACAAGGCTCGGGTATTGGCCTGACCCTGTGCAGCGATATTATGGAATCACATGGCGGTAGCCTGCAGTTGTTGAATCAGCCACCGGGTTTATTGGTCCGGCTAATCTTTCCGCGCATCACTGATACAACTCCGTCATAGCCATAGCGGCGCTACTTTGCAAAAGCCCTGGCAGCTATTACACTGCCAGCCTCCAATTTCAGCCATCGAGACATCCAGAGGGACTTATGCAGGTTCAGACATCTGTTGTTGATTTAACCACTCCAACAGGCCCGATGCGGGTTGCGGTCTATCAGCCCAAAGCTGACAAGCCTTGCCCGGCGGTGTTGTTATATTCAGAAATTTTCCAGATCACGGCGCCAATCGCACGGATGGCGGCCATGCTGGCCGGTCAGGGTCTGTTGGTTTTGGTACCCGAAGTATTCCATGAACTGAATGCGCCAGGCACTGTGCTGGCGTACGATGATGCCGGCAAAGATAAAGGCAATCAGGACAAATGGACCAAACCTTTAGGTCAGTACGACAGCGACAACCGCGCCATGATTCATTTTCTTGGCAAACAGCCGCTGTGGAATGGCCGGCTGGGCGCCATGGGCGTTTGTATCGGCGGCCATTTGGCACTGCGAGCAGCGCTGCAACCGGAAGTGCAGGCAGCTTTATGTTTATACCCAACTGATTTGCATAGCGACACATTACCAGCTGGTGATGCCGGTCAGACGCTGGCACGGGTGGGGGAAAGTCAGGCCCGGTTGGTATTTATCTTTGGCCGGCAAGATCCGCATGTGCCGGAAACGGGCCGGCGGCAAATTCAACAACAGCTGCAACAAGCCTGTGTCAGTTTCGACTGGCATGAAGTGAATGCTGAACACGCTTTTATGCGGGACGAAGGCGAACGTTATGACCCGGCCTTAGCACTGTGGGTATATCAGCGCGCCCGCGAGCTGTTTTTGCAGATGTAAGCAGATATTGCTTTGCAACTTTTGGGATATTTGTTATTTATTTGTGTATAGCGCTTGTTTAAGCACCTAATAAATATCAACACGTCACAAAAGGATTTGTTAATGAAATTATCTAAGCTGTTTCGCCGGCGCATGCTTGCTGTATGCGCCGCGCTAGTGAGTGCGCAAGCGCTGGCCGCGGCAGCGGATCTGCCGGCTTTATTTGCCAAAGATCCAACGATTTTTGATTTTAAAATCTCCCCCGATGGCCAGCATCTGGCCGCAAAAATTATTCACGAAGAACGTATTGCTTTAGTATTTTTTGATCGTGCCACGATGAAAATGCTCAATTCGGTCAAAATGGGTGGCGATGGTCAGGTCGGAGAATATCACTGGGTTAACAATGAACGGGTGATTTTTAAACTGACCCAGGTCAGCCCTTGGCAGCAAGAGCCAGAGTACTTCGGTGAACTGTATGGCGTTAACATTGATGGGGGCAAACGCGGGCTGTTGTTTGGGTATCGCGCCGGTGAGCAGCAGGTTGGCAGTAATTTTAAAGCAAGGGAAGCGCGCCGGGCCTGGGCGGAGTTTATTGATGTGGTGCCGGATGAAAACAACCGGATCCTGATCAAAAGCACGCCGATGACTTTTGATGGCGAAGCCTTTCCGGAAGTGCTGGCGTTGGACATTTTTAGCGGTAAAACCACATCACGTGGCCGTTTACCGGTGTCACAGGGAGAAGTGGAACCTGGTCCGAACGGCCGGCCACGGGTAGTCGCTGGGCTAAACAGCAAAAATCAGACTGAAGTCTTCATTCGGCAAGCCGACAGCACCAGCAATGACTGGGAGCAATTTCCTGCACAACAATACGGCGATACTTTTGCGCCTATTGCCGTAGCCAGTGATAACAAATCCGTTTATGTATTTGATAATAGAAAAAGCAGTCGCACTGGCGTGCATCGGATGGACCTGAGCAACGGTAAATTTACTGAAGTTTATACCGACCCGAATGTCGATGTCAGTACGGTGATCTCAACCACAGATCAGCGGGCTGTTTATGGTATTCGGGTCGATGACGGTCGGCCATCTTATATTCTACTGACCGGTGAATATGATGAAGCAAAAGTTTTTAAAGACTTATTGGCAACATTTCCCGGGGAAAAAGTCAGCATTACCAGCCGTACAGCCGATGGTAAACATTGGATAGTGCTGGTCAGTTCTGATGTGAATCCAGGCACTTATTATTTGTACAACCATGAAAAAGTCAGCCTTGCCAAGCTGGCAGATTATAAAGCGCATTTAAATGGCGTCACACTGGCGGCGATGGAGCCATTCAGCTTTGCGTCGACAGACGGCTATAAAGTGCATGGTTATCTGACCAAAGCTCCGCAGCAATCTGCGAATAAACCCATGGTCGTGCTGGTGCATGGCGGGCCGCATTTTGTAAGGGACCAGTGGGAGTTTAACAGCGAAGTGCAGATGCTGGCATTAAGTGGTTACAACGTCCTGCAAGTCAATTATCGCGGGTCTGGTGGCTATGGCCAAGCACATCAAAGCGCTGGCTACCAACAGTGGGGGGGACTGATCCAGCAAGACATCATTGCCGGTACCCAATGGGCTATCGCGCAGGGCCAAGCAAAGGCGGGTAATGTTTGTATCATGGGCGCGTCTTTCGGCGCTTATTCGACCGTCCAAGCTGCAACACTGGCGCCTGATTTGTACAAATGCGGAGTTGCAGTAGCCGGAGTCTATGACTTACCACTTATGAAAAACAGCGGTGATATTCCGGATGCCTATTTTGGCAAGGCTTATTTAGAGCAGGTACTGGGCAATAATCAGGTGCAACTGCAACAATTTTCGCCGGTATATCAGGTGGCAAAACTGAAAGCGGAATTGCTGATCATGCATGGTGAGCGAGATGAGCGCGCGCCGTTTGAACATGCAAAACGCTTAAAAGCTGCATTGGATAAAGCTGGTAAGCCCTATCAATGGCTGGTATTTGATGACGAGACTCACGGCTTTTACGGTGAGCATAACCAGACGATTTACCTGAAAAACGTGCAGGATTTTCTGGCGAAACAGCTTAAGATCTAGTGGCAGCGAAGTTCCGACTCTTGCATCAGCCCGCTATTGTGTGGGCTGATGTTTATGATAACCAGCTGAAATAAAACGTGTAAAAGCCTATACTGCCAGCACAGGGTGAAACTCTGGCTTGTATGACATTCCAATGGCATTTGTCATTGACGTGCAATACAGGTGTCAGACAAGCCTGCTACGCTGCGGGCGGTAACCGTAAAAGGCAGATCTATGTCGTTATTTGAACATATCCTCATCATCGTATTGCTGATCACCATCAGCGCATTTTTTTCTATGTCCGAAATTGCGCTGGCAGCTGCACGCAAGTTACGGCTACGCCAGTTGGTGGCTGAAGGTGAAGCGCGCGCCAGCAAAGTCCTTGAATTACAGCAGCATCCCGGTAATTTTTTTACTATCGTGCAGATTGGCCTCAACGCTGTGGCGATCCTCGGCGGTATCCTCGGTGAGGCAGCTTTCACCCCTTATATTGCCGATTTATTGCGTGACACCTATAACGGCGTCTGGCTGGAAAATATCAGCTTTGGCTTGTCGGTATTGTTGGTGACAACCTTGTTTATTTTATTTGCCGATTTGATGCCGAAACGTCTTGCCATGTTGGCGCCTGAGCAGGTTGCTCTGGTTGTGGTACGGCCAATCCTGACGCTGCTGGTGGTGCTAAAACCGTTGGTATTTTTGTTCAACAGTGTCGCGAATCTGGTGTTTCGTTTGTTCAATGTGCCGATCCATCGCAAAGACCAAATTACGCCGGAAGATATCATCTCAATGATGGATGAAGGCGCCGAAGCTGGAGTGTTGCAACAGCAGGAACATAAGCTGCTGGAAAACGTATTTGATATGGACCAGCGTACCGTCACATCGGCAATGACCCCGCGTGAAAGTCTGGTCTATTTTATCCTGGGCGAAGCCGAAGACAGTATCCGCAAAAAGCTGCTGGATTCTCCGCATGCGCGGTTTTTGGTCTGTGACACCAGCCTTGATCGGGTAGTTGGATACATTGAATCGCGCGAACTGCTGGTACAGGTGTTAAATGGTCTGCCTATTTCGATCACGCATCCGGGCATGCTTCATACGCCACTGATTATTCCGGACACTCTGTCGTTGTACGAAGTGTTGGAGCATTTCAAAAGCAGCGGTGTTGATTTTGCCGTGATCCTGAACGAATACGCGATGGTGGTTGGCATGATCACCCTCAAAGATGTGATGAGTATCGTGATGGGCGAGTTAGTGCATTCGGAAGAAGAGCAAATCGTCAAACGGGATGATGATTCGTGGTTGGTCGAAGGCTTAACGCCGCTGGACGACGTGATGCGGGCGCTGGAAATTGACGCCTTTCCGGATCAGCAAAACTACGAAACCATCGCCGGTTTTATGATGTATATGCTGCGCAAAATTCCCAAGCGCACCGACTCGGTCAATTACTGCGGCTACAAATTTGAAGTGGTCGATATCGACAGCTATAAAATCGACCAGTTGCTGGTAACCAAAATCAAAGCAGAAGATAAAGCCTGAACCTGTTCAGGCTTTGTTTTACCATCGGGAACTGCGGTTAAAACAGATAACGATACACACTGGCGCCGGCCAGGATCAGGTAGCTGACTGCGACCGTGGGTTTCAGTGCCGCTTGCAGGTAGCTGCCAATCAAACCGCCAATTCCCGGCCGCTCGGCCTGCCAACTGGTTTGCCACTGGCAAGCAATGTCCTTACCTTCGCGCAGTGCTGCTTCCAAAGCCAGTAACCGCGAGCCAGCGCGGTCCTGCTGCGCTTTCCACAGGGCCTCGTTCAGCCAGCAAAAACCAATCAGGCCAGCCTGCAACACGACGCTGCTTTCATTTTCAACGAGAGCCAGCCACAGGCTCAGGCACAGCAAGCGCAGCCACAACGCGTGTTTCTCCATCTGATCATAACTTTGCTGCAATTGCAGCCATTCCTGTTGTGTCGCGTGCACGAATGCTTTCCTTTGTGATGAAATAAAAACCAGCCTGCGATAAAAAAACAGGCTGGTCAAGCCCATTACTGCTGCTGTAGCTGCTGCTGGATCCACTGATCAGTTTGTTTTTCCAGGATGAGCATCGGCATCGCGCCGCCGAGCAGGACCATGTCATGGAAGGCTCGGATGTCAAACTTTTCGCCCAGCGCTTTACGGGCTTTTTCCCGCAGTTCGACCAGTTTTAGCATGCCAAGTTTGTAACCCAGCGCCTGACCAGGCCAAGCCATATAACGTTCAATTTCGCTAATCACATCGGAAGACGCCGTACCGGTGGTATCGGCCATATATTGGATCGCTTGCTCGCGGGTCCATTTTTTCGCGTGCAGACCGGTGTCGACGACCAGCCGTACTGAGCGGAACAGTTCGGCTTTGAGCCGACCTAAATCGCCGAACGGGTCATTTTTGTACATGCCCATTTCCGCCGCAACCAGCTCGGAATATAACCCCCAGCCTTCTGCATAAGCGTTGTATGGTGCGATACGCTGCAGCAATGGCAATTGCTCCTGCGCCAGATTCAAGGCGATCTGCCAGTGATGGCCAGGATTCGCTTCATGGTAGGTCAGCGTTTTTAAATCAAATTTGGCGTTAGCTTTCATGTCGGCCAGATTGATCCAATAGATGCCAGGTTTGCTGCCGTCGATGGCCGGCGAGGTGTACTGACCACCAGCCGCGCTATCCTGTACTTCAACCGGAATGCGGCGCACTTCGACAGCATAGGGCGGGCGGGTTTTAAACTGTTCGCTGATGCGGCCATCCATCTCTTTGATGTAGCCGTTTAAATCAGCCAGCAGCTGTGCGCGGCCGGCATCTGAATCTTCATATAAAAAGCGCGGTTCTTCATTTAAGGCCGCCATCCGGTCGCCAACACTGCCTTCGCTATAACCGTTGGCTTTAAGGATTTTGTCCATGGCTTTACTGATACGCGCCACTTCGTCCAGACCCACCTGGTGGATTTGCTCGGGCGTCAGAGTGGTGTCACCGAGCTGGCTCACCGCATAGGCGTAAAAATCACTGCCGTTCGGTTGTGCCCAAATCCCGGCTTCGGCACGTGCATTGGGCAATGCGGCTTTGACATCATCGTGCAGCTGCTGATAAGCCGGTGCGACCACAGTGCTGATCAGTTCAGCTGCACGGTCCAGATATTGAGCTTTGCTGGCGGCGTCAATGCCACTGGCTGAATTGAGCTTTTTCTCGAAATCCTGATATAGCGCATGGGCTTTCGCATCCGCCTGAGCATAAGTACTGAGAATTTTGCTCGATTTATCTAACAGCACGCGAGGTGGTAACCAGCCGGATTTTTGGTCAGTGGTAAATTTATCGCTGACTGAACGCAAAGCCGGACCAAATTGTTCTAGCCGTTGCAGATAGTTCTGTGCGTCAGCAGCGTTTTTCACAGGGTGAGAATTTAACAAGGCGCCAGGCATATCAATGGTTGGGCCATTGATTTGATTAATAATAAATGGGGAATGGCCCATCCAGATATCGATGTAACCTTGTGAAAAACGCGGATCGCCGGCATAAAAAGCCAGAATATTGGCCATGACTTGCTGGCTGATGGCATTGGCAGGTAATTCTGGCAGCGCTAAAGCGCTCAATGCTTTAGCATTCACGGCCATGCTTTCCCGCAGGGCATTTTCAGCGCTGCTGTTATAAAACTCCATTTCGCCGGCAAAGGGTTTACCAACCTGACTTTCTGACAAACTGTAAGCCGAAGCACTGAGCGGACGCGCCTGAAACAGCGCTTGCGTTGCCGCCTGATAATAATCCGCGGCATAAGGACTGGCGGTTTTGACGGCGGGTATGGCTGCAGCTGGTTGCGGCTGGCTGGCACTGTTGTCGGCCGCTGGTTGACAAGCGCTGAGCAATCCGACAGCAATTGCAACGGTGAGTAAAGATAAACGCATCAAAAAGTCCTCAGAGATCAATTCGGCAAAAGTCGTTATGATACACCTTTTCATCGGAACATCAGCAAGGTCGGCCGCTGTAACACCACAGTCCGACTGGATCTGATACGGAGTATTTACAAATGTATGGCAAAGGCAGCCGGCAGTACCGGCAAATCACCGGAGTCCTTAGCTTTGCCGCTGTGGTGGTCTTTGCCAATCTGCATGCCTTACAGCCACTGCTGCCTGAACTGAGCCGGTTGTTTGTCCTGACGCCGCTACAGGCCAGCTGGAGTTATGCTATTGGTACGCTGACGCTTGGCTTGTCGCTGCTGTTTTACAGCGCTGTGTCCGACGCTATTGGCCGGCGCGCTTTACTCGGTTTCAGTCTGATCGGCATGACCTGCAGCACTTTATTGCTGACGCAGGTTGAATCTTTCAGCGCTCTCCTGTGGGGGCGCGCACTGCAGGGCTTTTTCCTCGGAGGGTTGCCCGCCATCGCTGTGGCATATATGGGAGAAGAGCTGGAGAAACCCGCATTATTCACCGCGGTTGGCCTCTATATCAGTGCCAGTTCTTTAGGTGGCATTTCCGGGCGGGTGCTGGCTGGTTTCAGTGCAGAACTTGGCCACTGGCAGTGGGTATTCTGGTTGTGGAGCCTGCTGTCACTGGGATTGTTGTGGGCATTCTGGCGTTATCTGCCGGTGTCGCAACATTTTATCCGGAAAAAGTTTTCGGCGCGCCAGGCTCTGAGAGACAACTGGTATCACCTGCAGCAAAAAGTCTTATTGCTGACGTTTCTGCTCGGTGGGCTGAATTTTTTTATCTATCTGAATCAATACACTTATATTGCTTTCGTTCTTGCTGAACCACCATATTCGCTCAGTTCCGGCTGGATCGGTTTGTTGTTTCTGACCTATCTGACCGGTACGTTGGGCTCGGCTATTTCAGGAAAAGTCGCGCGACGGATGTCGATCCCGCAGGGCATGGCGCTTGGCGTCATCATTATGATGGCTGGTTCCCTATTTACACTGTTGCCGGGAATTGTCTGGATAGTCGTGGGCTTTTTTATCAGCGCTTTTGGCTTTTTCTTAACGCATAGCCTGGCAACCGGCTGGGTGAATCAACATGCGACACACGCCAAAGCCAGTGCCAGTGCGCTGTACCTGGTTTTCTATTATCTGGGGGCCAGTACCGGCGGCTTGTATCTGCATCTGTTCTGGCAGTGGCAAGGTTGGTTGGGCGTCGTGCTGGGATCGTTATTAGGCTATGCCGTGGCTTTGTGGTTGTGCGCTATGTTAAGGGATTTTGCATTGCCACAAGAGCATGCCAGTTCTGCTGTTAATAGCTCGCCGCCATTGCCACCTGCTGCGGATTGAGCTCTTGCAGTTCCCCGACTGTCAGATCTGGTAGGGTTAAAGCGCCAATCCTGATGCGCTGTAACTGCAATACTTTTAAGCCAAGTTGCCTGCACATATAACGAATTTGCCGGTTTTTGCCTTCGGTCAGCGTCAGTTCCAGTTGAGTAGGGCCTCGACGCTCTGCCATGCAGGGGCGGGCCTCAATCCACTGCGGACCGGCCTGGTAACGTAAACCATGCTGAAGTTGCTGCAACATCGAATTGGTGACGGCTTGATCGACCTGTACCCGATAGGTTTTCTGATGTTGTTGTGTAGGATGTAGTAACCGCTGCGCAAAAGCGCCGTCATTGCTGAGCAATAACAAACCACAACTGTCTTTATCCAGCCGGCCTATGGCGAACACACCCGCAGGCAGGTGCTGCAATATGGTGGCGATGCTGTGCGGATCTGATGTCCGGACATTACAGTCGACACCAACAGGTTTGTGGTAGGCCCAGTATTGCCGCGGCGGTACGGCGGGTAAAGCGCGGCTATCAAGCAGCAGGGTGCTGTCGTTTAACAGCCAGTGAGACAGTTTGAGTGGTGCGGTTGCAGCAGGAACCAGACTCAACCGGCCGGCGTCGAGGAGCGCCTGCTGCGATGCCGGTGGGATACCGGCTTCGGTCAGGCGTTGCCATAAACGCTGGCGCGGAAGTTGGCTCATCATGCCGGATTAGGCAGATGTACCTTGAGGTTTGCGCGCCGGCGCTGGCCGGTTTTGCTGTGGGCGTGGGCTGTTCTGGCCTGCACCTTGTGGTTTGCGTTGACCATGTGGCTGACCCGGACGACCAGCAGGACGTGAGGCGGTATTGCCATCAGCGCCAGTGGCTGCTGCTGGTTTACGCGCCGGACGTGGTGCGCCCTGCCGTGGCGCAGCCCGTTCACCGGCTGGTCCTTTTGGCTGTGGACGTGGCGGGCGAGGTGGCCGTTGGGTCAGTTCTTTGTCATTTAACTGCAGTGTCGGATCAATAGTGATACTGCCTTGCGGGATCTTCATGCCGATCAGCTTTTCGACCTGTTTCAGCTGGCTCACTTCATCCGGATATACCAGCGACACAGCTAAACCTGTCATCCCGGCACGACCAGTCCGGCCAATGCGGTGCACATAATCAGCCGGACTACGTGGCAACGTAAAGTTCACCACATACGGTAACTGGGCGATGTCGATGCCACGAGCGGCCACATCAGAGGCAACCAACACGCGGATCTCATTGGATTTAAAACCGGCCAGGGCTGCAGTCCGCGCATTTTGGCTTTTATTACCGTGAATGGCCGCAGCGCTGATGCCCGCTTCGTTTAACTTATCAGTCAGACGATTGGCTTCATGCTTGGTGGCCATAAAGACCAGCACTTGTTTCCAGTCGTTTTTGGCGATCAGCTGGATCAGCGTGGCTGATTTTTGGCCTTTAGCGACCTGATATACCTGCTGTTCAACTTTTTCAGCGGTGCTGTTTTGCGGTGCCACACTGATCGACAACGGGTTGTGCAGCAGTTTATTGGTGAACTGTTTAATGTCATCAGAGAAGGTGGCAGAAAACAGCAGGTTTTGCCGTTGCTTTGGCAGTAATGCCAGAATTTTTTTGATGTCGTGGATAAAACCCATGTCCAGCATGCGGTCAGCTTCATCCAGCACTAAAGTTTGCACCTGATTGATTTTCAGGGCGTTCTGGCCAATCAAATCTAATAAACGGCCCGGTGTTGCGGTCAGAATATCAACACCGCCACGCAGTGCCTGCATCTGTGGGTTGATGGATACACCACCAAATACCACCAGATGTTTCAGTTTTGGCTGCAGATGTTGGCTATATTTTGCCACTTGTTCACTGACCTGTGCGGCCAGTTCACGGGTTGGGGTCAGGATTAATGCGCGGACCGGGCGTGGATGCGCCACTGGCTGACTCATCAGCTGCTGCAGGATCGGCAGTACAAAGCTGGCAGTTTTGCCGGTACCGGTCTGGGCAGCGGCCATCAGGTCGCGGCCACTCAGCACCGCCGGAATAGCTTGTTGCTGGATCGGAGTAGGCGTGCTGTAACCAGCATCAGTAATCGCCTGTAACAGCTTCGGATCTAAATTTAACGCAGAAAACGACATATCAACCCCAGGTAGCACAGCGCGCCGGGGTGGGGCTGTACGAAAAAGTCGCGCATTCTACCTTGGATGCCGGGCGCTGGCTATCTTTGTGTCAGCATTTCGCCGATTGGCCACTAGTTTGCCGTCAGGCGAAATGCAGGGCCGCCAGCGTGCACAGTCCTTTACCTACAGAACCGAAGCGATCTCCGGCGATTAGTGGGACATCAGGCAGTAATTGCTGCAATTGACGTTTGACTCCACTAGCTGCAGAAGCGCCGCCGGTTAAAAAAATCTGATCGGGAATAACTCCGGCGGCTGCCAGGCAATCACTGATCAACCCCCTTAAACTATTCATTTCGACATAAAGCGCATGATCCAGCATGGCATTGTCCAATACAGTACCGAGGCTTGGCTGTAATCGGTCCAGATTGACCTGCACTTGAGCTGCTGTTGCGAGGCTAATTTTGGCTTGTTCCGCCTGCTGTACCAAATAATAACTCAGGTGCTGCTGATACAAAGTCTGCAGCAATGCTACCTGCGCCGGTGCTGCGGCTATCTCCAGCAATTTACTGATCTCTTTTGCGGTAGCACTTTGATAAAACTGCTCCTGTGCATAGATATCGATAATGTTGACCGCATCACTGAACAAAGCAGAGGGAAGCGGTTTACCGTTTTGCGCCAGACTGCCGCGGCCCAATAACGGCATCAGGCCATAAATCGCCAGTTTGATATCCATATCGACGCCACCGAGGCGCCGGCCGGCGTGACTGAGTAAATCGGCGCTGCGGTCGGCCTGATGTGCACGACTTGGACCTAAGCGGATCAAACTGATGTCGGATGTCCCGCCACCAATATCAACGACCAGCACCAGTTGTTCAGATGTTAACGTGCGTTCGTATTCAACAGCGGCGGCGACTGGTTCATAGGCAAACTGAACCTCACGAAAACCAGCGCTGGCCGCTGCGGCGCGCAGTAATGTTTCGGCGCGGGCATCGCCATCGGCGCCATCAATCCCCTGAAAATGCACAGGCCGGCCAATCACGGCAAATTCGGCATGCTGCTGGCTGCTTTGGTCAGCGCATTGGTGAATATGCGATAGCATCAGACCACACACTTGCTGATATAGCTGAGTTTGCAGCGGATTAAGTCTTGACCCCAACATCGATTTGGGGGAACGGATAAAAATGCCGCCGAGGGGGTCGGTACTATAGCGGTCATGTGCAGCCTGGCCCAGTAAAGCCATCTGTGGTTGTCGTAACAGTTGAGCCAGTGACGGCTTTTTCTGGCTGTCATCTTCAATGTCGTAGCTGTCCGGCCAAGGGAGGTACAGCGCCGAACTTAAATATGCTGACCCGGCTTCCAATGCCAACAATTCCGGTTGCGCTGATTGGCTCAGTCGCCCGGCTGTGCAGTTAGAGGTGCCAAAGTCGATACCGAGATAAGATGAATGCATAACGTGCTGAACCCTGAGCTTTGCGCCAAAAAAGCGCCGCAGTATACCGAAGCACCCGGCATACCCCAAATTTCTGACGGATAATTTTGCTCTGACTGACACTCTGGCAGGTTTTTTGCTGAATCTTTGTCAATTCAGCGGTTTTTTTATTTGTCCGGGGGTTCCATGCGACATTCCTGCTTAATCCTGCTGGCGCTGAGCGCCAGTTTGGCGGCTTGCCAGCAACAACCAGATCGGCAGGAATCTGCCGCTATGGTGCAGGAAGTGGCCGTTGGGCCCATCTTGATGTACACCGAGCGGCTGGCTGGCAGATTATTTGCCGGGGTGCAACCTTTGCCAAAGGGAGCGCTCGCCGTGGTTAGTTTTACCGAGTTGCGCAGTCTGACGCCGGATCCATATAACCTGTCACAGAACCTGCTCGGATTACAATTGCAGGAAAGCATGATCGCCGTGGCTTCGCAGCGTGGTTATCAGGTCAAAGAGCTGCGGGCAGGCCAGGCGGTTGAAGTCTTTAGTGATCACGAACGCTTGCTGACCCGTGATTTAACTGACCTTGCTACGCAACAGGCTGTGCGTTACATCATCGTCGGTACGCTAAACCAGGCAGAACAGTACACTACAGTAAATGCCCGGATGGTCGATATACAAACCAATACTGTTGTGGCAGCCGCGTCAGATCTGATCCCGGCTGAAGTGCTGGGCGCCACTGAACAAGTGCAGCTGCGGCAACAAAAGTTATATCGTCAGAGTGACAATTAAGATCGCCGGAATAAATTGGAACCAACTATGAAAAAAATTCACAGTCTTTTGTTGTTATGTCTGGCCATGTTATCCGGTTGTGCCAGCTGGGAGCGTTATTCGCTACTGACCGGAAATGATGACGCGGAATCGGAAGTCGCCTTACAAGGCCCGGCAAAGCAGTCGTTAAAACCGCAATACTATGTTAGTCCTGCCTTGTATAACGGTGAGGCTTATCAGGCTACTCAGCAGGCCGCTCAGAAGCTACAGTCACAGTATCAACCACAAGCCGCCGTGAACGTGAATCACTATGTGCAAAGTATGATGCATGATCTGGTGGCCAATCTCGATTTAGTCAATCCGCAAATGGTGATTGGCATGACCAGTTTTGTTTACCTCGACGGTCCTTATGATCAAACGGATTTGCTCGGCAATCAATTATCAGAAAGCTTTATGCATGAAGTGCATCAGTTTGGCCTTGGTGTGATTGACTTCAAAACAACTGATTACATCAGGGTCACACCGCAAGGCGATTTTGTGTTCAGCCGCGATTTTATGGAACTCAAAGAAGAACAGCCGATTGAGTTTGTGCTCGGTGGCACGCTAGTGCGTCATCAGGGCGGGACTTTGATCAATGCGCGGCTGGTGTCCGTGGCCAGTAAAAAAGTTGCTGCAACTGCGCAGGGTTTTATTCCACAACAGGTTGTCGACGCACTCTATCAATCAGGTGGTTCAGAAAAACTATTACTGAAGCAGGGTGAATAAAATGAAAAGAACAGCGTTGAGCTTGATGTTACTCAGTTTGTCTGGCTGTGCTCAATGGTGTGAGTGTGACAAACAGAGTCGGTCTGTTTCTAACTCAACCGTGCCAGTAGCACCCGAACAGACTAGTACCACCGCTGTTGGCACTGACGGCTATGTACTGCAAGACAAGCCTATGGCTGAAGCGGAACCTGTCGGCACTATCATCCGGCCATCTCAGCTGGATATGGTCGCCAACGACCCCAACGCCAGGCCATTTTTGCCGCTCGCAACATCTCAGCCACGACTGACTCGCAAGATGCTGCCGTCGGAGTTTCCGGTCGCAATAGAAGGAACTACGGTACCGGCTTCGGCATACCCAAATTTGCAACATAGTAAGAAGCAGCTGACAGATTATGCCGGCCAGCTTGGTTTCAAACTGGCTGCATTTGATGTATTAAAAGGTGCCAAAGTAGGTGTAACCAGTTTTGTTGAATTCGACGATAGCCTGCAGAACAGTAATGCACTTGGAAATCAATTCGCTGAAGCAATGGCGACGACACTGCCGCAACACGGCGTGGAAGTGATTGATTTTAAACTGACCAAAAAGATAACTGTCAGCCGGGAAGGGGATTTCGCTCTATCCCGAGATGTTCGTCAGTTATCTGAAAAAGCAGGCATGGATTACATCCTGGTTGGCACACTGGTGACAACACGTCGTGGAGTGCAAATCAATAGCCGGGTAGTGTCGGTCAGAGGCCAGCAAGTGGTCGCCGCAGCTTCAACCTTGTTACCCCATCTCGTACTGCAACAAATTCAGCCTTGAAACTACTCAGAGTCGGTCAATTCACAGATGCCTGTTCGTGCAGGCGCTGTTAATTTAATCTGTTGATTTCAGAGAGATTCACAGCAGTGCGGCCATCTGGTAGACTCTGTACTCTGCTGCCTCGTAGTTAAACTGGATATAACGGGTGCCTCCTAAGCGCCAGTCGTGAGTTCGAGTCTCGCCGGGGCAGCCAGTTCAGTCTTCTGTTATATCTGCCTCGTCGCCAAAATCATCCAGCGGTTTGCGGTTTGGCATAGCCAAGTCACCTGCTTGGATGTTGGCCAATAAATCAGCATTGACGCTCTCTGCCCACGCCGCTTCACTGCTCAGCTGCGTAATTTTTACCGTCAGCTCAGTGACAGCCAGTAAAGGTTGGATCCGCCCAAAGCTGTCTGGGACTTCGCGGCGATGGACCAGTTTGAAAGTGTCACCAATACTGGCGCCATGCGCTTTGCCAATACTTAGCAGGACTTGATTTTGTTTCACCTGTATCACTTCGGCTTGTAGTGGTTCGCAACGAATTGCTTCTTCCACATCCATCGCCGCCGCGTTTAAAATTCGTTCTGCTGCCTGACCATAGGGAGTCTCCCAGAACCGAAAGTAGTCTGGGTCGAGATTAGTGGATTTTCGATGGGACCATAACGCTGTGGTTTGGTATTTTTGACTGAAAACGGTACGTTCTTCAGCCAAATCAAATACCTGCACTTGCAAATGGTAATAGCGGTCTCGATCAGCGTCAGTCCAGAATGTCCAGTTTGTCCCTGTGGTGCCGCCCAACGAAACGTCTTCAATACTGGCGCTTAACACATAACGGGCGCCAAGCTGTTGCTGTAGCGCTTTACGTTCTAGATAACTCAGTGCAGTGACATCAATCGGATTGTTGTAGGCTGCAGGCCAGCTGCTATGGCCAACTTCTTCCAATTTACTGCTAAATACCTTGCCACTGACTTTACCGATATTAAACAGATCGCCGACAATCGCCTGCTCTGGTATTGCCAGTCTAAACGGTGTGATTAATAATTTTTTGCGGTACGCCATCGTTGGGCAAATTGCTTCTGTCGGCTCAATATCGGCCCTGATGGTTACTTCAAAATAACCATCGCGGGTCATTTCAGAGACTAACTGCACATTTTGTACTTCACCACTACTTTCAACCTGCAGGCTTTCTTGCGTCAATAATCCGTCAGTCACTTGCTGAACGCTACGGATACTGACACCGGCAAACAGCAAAGCGCGCTTTACCGCGTCTTCAGTTGCCTGCGCACGAGCTGTCGCTTCATCACCCTGCCTGATCATTGCCCGGCCGGTGGTTTCGTACCACTGTGCCGTCGCGGGCAGGGCAGAGATCCCGAGCAGAGCAGGGATCCACAATTTGGCTGATGATGACATAACACAACTCCGCATTCCGATATTGAAGTGATTAAGCAAAGACTATGCCTTTGCCGCAGAATTTCTGTGCGCATAGCAGTGTTGGCGTGATTTCTGCAAAGTTTTGGCCGTCATGTGCTGGAATTGTATGCCACACACTTACTTATCCGGAGAATTCAGATGCGCCTTATGTTTATCTTTCTTAGCCTAGGACTGCTGTCTGGTTGCAGCATGTTTTATGACCGCGAAGTTCAATGGGAAACAGTCCCGCCAAAAACATTCCCCGTGCTTAAAGCGGTAGGTTACGCACCGTTAGCTGAGCAAAAAGCCGACAGTGCGGAGCAGCGGATGCTGATGGCGATCAAAGCATCTAAATTAGAAGCATACCGCGAGCTTGCAGAGCAGGTGTATGGCCAAAAAGTGGACTATAAAGTGACGATGCAGCAAGCGGTGATTGGTAATGACAAACTGAAAGCCTCAGTGCAGGGCATTATCAAGGGCGCTCGCGTTGTAAAAACCTACCCGGTCGGTGAATTTTATGCAACCGAGATGGAATTAGATTTCAAACAGGTATACGAAATTTATCAGAACTCAGCGCCTGTAAGACGAATCAAGTCAGTAAAATATTATTAAGTGGGATAACAAACAGAAGTGATATTGACGGCGTGATTCTGTCAGGCTTTGATGCCTTTGCCGACCGAGTCAAGGGACGGTTTACCTTTAGCATTATAAGTAAGCCCCGACTTACCGCGCTGCTGCAGTAGCTCATGTTTAAAGCGTTCAATTTTCAATTGGCTTTGCTCTAATGTCAGTCGGTTTATTTCATTTTGTTCTTTGCAGAGTAGTAACACGCTATCAATGCTGCGTACCTGGCTGATCAATGGCAGCGCTGTTTTCAGCTGTGGTAAATCCGGGTGGCTAGCGATCTGTTGGTCCAACAGCTGAATTTGTTCAAGTTGCCGAAGTTTGACAGTAGAGTTTTCTTCAAGAGCGGCAATATCACGATTACTGATGGCGCTGAGCTCTTGCTTTAAAAGCAACAAAAGCACATCGAGGTGCTCTTGTTGTTGTGTCAGTAAGGAAAGTACAGGGGGCTGACTGGTCATTTTTTACCGAACAACTCGCCTTCAAATTGAACAATGCGACGTGCTAACTGTTCTACGTTCACTTTATACTTGCCTTCAGCAATCGCCTGCTTAATCTCGTCAACTTTTTTATGGTCAACGCCCGAACTATTACTGGCCTTTTCTTGTGCTTTGGTAAATTGCTGCGCCTGGCTGGTCAAAGACACAGAATCCTGACGTTGTGCAGGTTGACTAATAGCAGTCTGCTGCTGTGCAACTTGTTGTTGTTTCTGGATATTTTGGTCAACTTTATCAGTTTTCACCGTGGTGGTTGCCGGCACCGTTTGATTCACATTAATAGACATTTTGACACCCCATTGACCTGCTGGCCTCTTCCTTGACCATTTTAACGGCAGCTCCTGCTGAAACTTTAGGACTATTTACAGATTTATCGCGACTCTTTTCACTGCAGTGACGCTGGCCTGAACCTTGCGCCCCGAATTCAGATTTTGTACCTGAATGTTGTCGCCTAAACTGCCGTCAGATAACGCTTTGCCGCTGGTTGCAACGATCAGACTACCAGAGATCCCTTCAATTGTAACCATATCTCCCTTACATACAAGGCAAAGATCCTGCAGAGTTAATATCTGTCCACGACTGACTGACCTTTTGGTCCTGGCGCCGTCCAGCAGTTCAGTATCAGTGACGACAGCCCCGCGGCTAATAAGCTGGTCTCTCGTTTCTAGTTGGATCATTTCTTTGCTCAGAATAACGCCCGGTGCCAATTGCCGGCGGCTGACAACAACCTCTTGCATCTGACTTACTTTTGCACTTAAGTAAATTTGCCAACCCAGCTCGGTTTCACACAGTACTTTTATACTGTTCTGAGTTTGTAACTTAGGATTGACCAGACTGAATTGCAGAGGAACAGCACATTCCCGATCCTTACTACGCGCGTCCAACGGATGTACGCGGACTAGAGCTTGCTCCGATCCAACGCTTTGCTGCAGCCAGTGCTGGGCAGCAGCAGTCAAATTGTCCGGTGAATATATTTCGGCTAAGGCCACACCATGCTGAAATCCGAGCAACAGAGCCAGCGTACTTAACTTGTTGAACTTAAAATTGTCGTACATTTTCATATGGTTTCGGCTATGCTTTATCGACAAAGGGGAATAACATACAGTTCTTTGTATTTTCAGTACTTTGCTGCAGATACTCTCTACTTACACGTAGGTCTGCAAGAATCGATCCGAACTGTTTTGCTTGGAGTCTTAAATGGCGAGTATTCTTGATTCAGTCAATCAGCGCACCCAATTAGTCGGACAGAACCGCTTAGAGTTATTGCTATTCCGTCTCGCTGGCCGTCAAAGATTTGGCATTAACGTATTTAAGGTGCGTGAAGTTCTGCAGTGCCCACCACTGACAGCCATCCCAAAACGGAATAAATTTGTCAGAGGGATCGCTCACATCCGTGGTCAGACTATCTCGGTCATCGACCTCAGTCTGGCAACAGGCGGACGGCCGATTGAAAATACCAAAGACAGCTTTATTATCATTGCAGAATATAACCGGTCCGTGCAGGGGTTTTTGGTCAACTCAGTTGAGCGCATCATCAATATTAATTGGGAAGCGATTATGCCGCCACCGAAAGGGACGGGCGGTCGCCAAAGCTATTTAACTGCAGTGACGGAAATCGATAAAGAGCTAGTTGAAATTATCGACGTTGAAAAAATCCTGGAAGAGATCTCGCCGTCACCAACCGCAGTCAGTAACACTTTTGAAACCCAGACCATCCAACAGGATCTTGGTGATCGGATTATTCTCATCGCTGATGATTCTGCGGTTGCACGAAATCAGGTAAAACGTGCATTAGACAGTTTGGGAATTGCAATGCATTTGGTGAAAAATGGCCGGGAAGCACTAACTTACCTGCAAGAAGTTGCCGCCCAGTGTGATCAGTCAGTAACCGAGAAAATCGGTTTGATGATTTCCGATATCGAAATGCCTGATATGGATGGCTATACCCTGACGGCGGAAGTTCGTCTCGATCCTAAGCTCAAGCCACTGCATGTTATTTTGCATACATCACTCAGCGGAGTGTTTAATCAGCAAATGGTGCAAAAAGTTGGTGCTGACGACTTCATTGCCAAGTTTAATCCGGATGAATTGGCTGAGTCAGTACGTAAATGGTTGCATACTGAATAACTTGCGGAAACAGACGCGTGAATAAAGAGCTGCACGACAGCGAGTACAAAACCTTCCGGGATTTCCTTGAGCAGCAATGCGGGATTGTGCTTGGGGAGAATAAACAGTATCTGGTCAAAAGCCGGCTTGCGCCTTTGATGATGCGTTTTAATCTTGAGAGCTTGTCCGAGCTGGTAAATAAAACGCTGAGTCCGTTTGAACGCCAACTCAGGTCAGCCGTCATTGATGCGATGACTACTAATGAAACCTTATGGTTTCGTGACACTTATCCCTATGAACTACTGAAAAAACAAATTTTTCCTGAACTTGAGAAAGATCACCGTAATGTCAAAATCTGGTCGGCCGCTAGCTCCAGTGGGCAAGAACCTTATTCAATTGCGATGACAGGTCTTGAGTATCAACAGATGCGCCCTGCAGCATTCGGTTTAGGTGTTCACATATTGGGGACGGATATATCCAATACGATGCTGGAACATTGCCAACGTGCTGAATACGATGGATTAGCATTGTCGCGTGGATTGTCGCCGGAGCGCCGTACTAAATTTTTTGAAGATAGTGGGAATGGCATGATGCGCGTGAAGGATGCTGCTAGGCGTAATGTCAGCTTTCGACATTTGAATCTGCTTGATAGCTACACATTGCTTGGTAAATTTGACATCATTTTTTGCCGCAATGTACTGATATATTTCTCGCCTGAAGTTAAAGCAAAAATTATCCGTCAGTTTGCACAGGCTCTGAACCCAAAAGGCTTCCTTATATTGGGCGCTTCCGAGTCTTTATCCAGCACCAACAATGACTTCGAGATGATCCGCTGTAATCCAGGTATCATCTACCGCCGCAAAAACTAGGTTTTGCTGACAACAAAACCTATTTTCACTTCAACACCGTTATAAATCTGACACCGCTGTTGGCCTGACTCTTGCTAACAAACCAATAGGGTTTGATGAAGGGGCAGGTCATGGCCATCAGTTTTAATAACGCATTTGGTTTACATGAGCAGGGGACGTTACTACGTGAACGTCGGACTGAGTTGTTAGCTAATAACATCGCCAACGCAGATACACCTGGCTACAAAGCGCGCGATTTAGATTTTCATACTGCGCTGACAAATGCGCAGGCGCGGCAAACTGGGTCTCTGCATCAATCTGACGTCAATCACTTTGATATTTCTCCATCCACTCGGCACGAAGTGCTATTCCGCAACGCAGATCAAACCGACACTGGCGATGGCAATAGCGTGGACATCCATCGAGAACGCAATGCATTTAGTCAGAATGCCATGGAATATCAAAGCTCCCTTCAGTTTTTGAACAGTAAAATTAGTGGATTAAAGAAAGCTTTAGGAGGGCAATCCTGATGAGCTTATACAGAGTTTTTGATATTGCCGGAACAGGATTGACTGCACAGGCCCTGCGATTAAATACGACTGCCAGTAACATTGCCAACGCGGAAAGTGTCAGCTCAAATTTAGAGTCGACCTATCGGGGCAGGCATCCGGTGTTTGCAGCTGAGTATGACAATGCAATGTCGGAACAAGGCGCTGGCGTTAAAGTACTTGGGGTCGTCGAGAGTGATGCACCACTGAATAAAGAGTACAACCCGGCCCACCCGCTCGCAGATGAGAACGGATTTATCTACAAACCAAATGTAAATGTGATGGAAGAGATGGCCAACATGATTTCTGCATCACGCTCTTATGATGCCAACGTGCAGGTCGCTGATGCAGCAAAACAAATGCTGAGCCGGACTCTGACCCTTGGTCAGCGTTGATAAGGAGTAAATGATGACCACGGTTTCTAATACAAGCGGTAGTAGTTATATCGATAGCTTAAAGGGCGTCAATGATGGCGCAAAAAAAGAAGACAGCGGGGCGTTAACCCAGTCTGACTTTTTTGCTTTGTTGACGCAACAACTGGCGTTTCAAGACCCAACCAAGCCAGTCGAGAATGATCAAATGATTGCTCAAATGACCAGTTTTACGATGGCCGATGGCATCAGTTCATTGAATACCAATTTCAAAGATTTTGCTGCCAGCATGAATTCAAATCAGGCTCTGCAGGCATCCAGTCTGGTTGGACGTAATGTAAGGGTCAATTCGGATACTCTTATTTTTGATGGCACCAACAAGTCTTATGGCGCTATTGAGGTACCAGGAAAAACCACCTCAATGAAAGTCAGTATCTATGATGCCAGCGGTGCTCTGGTGAAAAGCGATACGGTGTCGAACCCTGACGAAGGTAAGTTCGAGCTGGCATGGGACGGAACAAATGAAGCGGGTGTGAAACAAACAGCTGGTCTGTATACGATGAAAATCGACGCCACCGTCGATGGTAAAAGTCAAAGCCTGGTGACGTCGAGCTATGTACCTGTTGCGAGTGTCACACTCGGCACTTCAACCGCAGACATGAAACTGAATTTACTTGGCCTTGGTGCCAAAAAAATGTCGGACATTTTAGAAATTGCAGCAGGCTAATGCCTGACTATCGAGGTGAACTATGAGTTTTAATATTGCATTGAGTGGTCTGGCTGCGGCCCAGAAAGATCTGGATACCACCGCAAATAACATCGCTAACGTGAATACGACTGGTTTTAAAGAATCCCGTGCTGAATTTGCCGACGTATATGCTGGCTCAATTTTTTCTCCAGGGCGCACCAAAGTGGGTGATGGTGTCACGACGTCACAAGTCGCACAACAGTTCAGCCAAGGGGCGTTGAAATTCACGCAAAACTCGCTGGATATGGCAATCACCGGCGATGGCTTTTTTGCTCTGACTGCTGATTTGGCCTCGCGAGATATGACCTTTACCCGCTCCGGCGCGTTTAAACTCAGCAAAGATAATTTTATTGTTGATAATAACGGCAACTTTTTGCAGGGCTACCCTGTTGATCCGGCTACGGGGTCAGCCAGTTCAGTCAGCCTGAGTACAACCAAACCGATCCAGATCCCAAGCACTGCTGGCGCCCCACGGTCGACGAATAATGTCTATATGACGATGAACCTGAATTCGACGATGACGGCACCAGCGGGCGGTTGGCCAGCATTTAATCCGACTGACAAAGCAACCTATAACAATGGTGCCACAACATCTACCACTGTCTATGACAGCTTGGGTGAACCACACGTGTTGTCATTCTATTTCCGTCGGACAGCGACTGCGACAGACAATGATTGGGAAGTGTTTGCCGTGTTTGATGATAATACTGCGGCCCCACCAGGAAACGCGACGAATGGCGCTTACTTTGGTACAGGTACTTTGCTGAGGTTTGATGCCAATGGTCTGCCGGAGTCTCCAACTTCCACGTCGATGCCAGACCTGGTGATCCCATCCGCTGCGTTAAACACAACAGCGTACTTAACGAATGGCGCTCAGTTTACTTCTAACCTGACGGTTAATTTTAGTAACTCTGCAGGGACGAATTTCCCAACGCAATATGCCAGTAAGTTCGAAGTAGGGTCTCTCAATCAGGATGGCACGACCGTCGGTCGTTTGACCAGTATTGATATCGATGCATCAGGCAAAGTGATGGCTAGTTATAGTAACGGCGATCAAACATTCTTGTCTCAGGTCAGTATGGTAAAATTTGCCAATCCACAAGGCCTGACGCAGGCCGGCAATACATCCTGGAAGCAAAGTCTGCGCTCGGGTGAAGCGCTGGCAGGGGAAGCCAATACCGGCACCCTTGGCGCTATCAACTCTTCGGCTTTGGAAAGTTCCAACGTCAACCTGACCAACGAGCTGGTTGATTTGATTGCTGCGCAGCGTAACTTCCAGGCTAACTCGCGGGCACTGGAAGTAAACAGCTCGCTGCAACAGACAGTCCTGCAGATCCGCTAATTTAGCCGTTGATTTGAAAACCACCTTCGGGTGGTTTTTTTGTTTTACGGCAGCAGTTATTCGGCACTATGTTGCCGCAAGCCTTATCCGGCAAGGCTTTCTCATTGTGGCACCATCCTTGCTTTAACTTATTGAGCACACAAGGGGGATCACTATGGATCGCATGGTTTACATCGCAATGACGGGCGCTAAAGAAAATATGAATGCGCTGTCAGTGCGGGCTAATAACCTGGCTAATGCCAATACCGTTGGTTTTAAAGCAGATTTAGCGCAAGCGCGCGCCATGCAGGCTTTCGGCGATGGCCAGCCAACCCGGGTGTTTGCGCTCACTGAAATGCCAAGTCAGAATTTTGACGCCGGCGAAATCAAAGTCACGCAGAACGAACTAGATGTAGCTATTCAGGGCGACGGCTGGTTCGCGGTTGAAGATGGTGAAGGTAATGAAGCCTATACCCGTGCCGGCAACCTGCAAGTCAGCGCTCAAGGTTTTTTACAGACCTCGTCAGGTCTCAATATTATCGGTGAGGATGGGCCTATTGAGGTGCCTCAGCCGATGAGCAAAATTGAGATCACCAAAGACGGTGGCGTTAATGTATTACCACGCGGAGCACCTTCAACCGCAATGGTGGAAGTTGCTCGGATCAAGTTGGTAAAGCCAGAAAATCAGGACATGTTTAAGGGCAATGACGGCCTGTTCCGACGCAAAGACGGTGAAGCAGCTGAAGTTGACCCGACAGTGAATTTGCTCAGCGGTGCCGTCGAAGGCAGCAATGTCAACGCGGTGTCTGAAATGACTTATATGATCAACCTGCAAAGGCAATATGAGCTGCAGGTAAAAATGATGAAGACGGCCGAAGATATGGACCGTCAACATAATCAGGTACTTCGTATCATCTAGAGCTTAAAGCTCAGGAGGACTCTATGCATCCGGCACTTTGGATCAGTAAAACCGGCTTAGACGCCAAACAGCGCGACATTTCGGTGATCTCTAACAATTTGGCGAACGCCAGTACAGTTGGCTACAAAAAAAGCCGCGCTGTGTTTGAGGATTTGCTGTATCAAAATATCAACCAGCCAGGCGGACGTTCGTCGCAGAACTCAGAGTTGCCGAATGGCCTGATGATTGGTGCCGGGACCAAAGTGGTCGCGACGCAGAAAAACTTCAGTCAGGGCAATCACATGAACACTGACAATGCGTTGGATGTGATGATTCAGGGACCAGGATTTTTTGAAGTGTTGATGCCAGACGGCACCATTTCTTATTCCCGTAACGGCCAGTTCACAACGGATAACGAAGGTAATCTGGTCACATCCGGCGCAGGTTATCAGATCCAGCCAACTATCACTATTCCGCCTGAAGCCACCGAAATCACCATTTCTCAAGATGGTGAGGTGTCAGTGAAGCTGCCTGGACAAGTCGAAAATGCCGTGTTGGGTCAGCTTGTTGTGACCAATTTTATCAATCCGGCAGGTCTTGAACCTATCGGCCAAAACCTGTTTAAACAAACCGGCGCCAGTGGCGACCCGGTGCAAGGCGTACCAGGTATTGAAGGTATCGGTTTTATTGTACAAGGCGCATTGGAAGCATCTAACGTCAATGTGACTGAAGAGTTGGTAGGCTTGATTGAGAGTCAGCGCGTCTATGAGATGAACTCCAAAGTTATCTCAGCTGTAGATCAGATGCTGAGTTTTGCGATCCAGCAGCTCTAAGTGCAAGGGGGATTTATGCGGCAGTTATGGCTGGTGTTGTTGTGTTGGGGGTTGGCATCTTGTGCTACCTATACGCCGGAAGCATTTCCGGATGATCCTGCTTTTGCGCCGTTGCCGCCAGAACCTGCAGCAAAGCCGGTGCTAAATACCGGTTCTCTGTATGCCAATGGTTTGTCCAATGGTCTGTATTCAGATAACAAAGCCCGGCGTGAGGGCGATATCATCACAGTGGTACTAAAAGAAAATACTCAGGCCTCGAAAAAGGCTAAAACCGAATTTGGTAAGGACGCCAGCAACTCTGTTGACCCGATGATTGGTCTTGGCGGGCGTAACGTGTCCGTGGCGAACAATACTTTGCAGCTGGGGATCAATTCCAGTAGTGAATTTAAAGGCGATTCGAAAGCAGACCAAAGTAATAGCTTAGTCGGTGATATTTCAGTGAATGTGCTGCGGGTGATGGCAAACGGTAATTTGGTGATCCGTGGTGAGAAATGGCTGACATTAAACACCGGGAAAGAATATATCCGCCTGACTGGCGTGATCCGGCCAGAAGATGTCGATTCGCGCAATACTGTTGAATCGACCAAGATTGCTAACGCCCGAATTGAATATAGCGGTACTGGTGCCGCGCACGGCGGACAAGGTCCTGGTTGGCTGACCCGGTTCTTTTCAAGCGCACTGTGGCCATTCTGAGGCAAGGGGTAATTTATGTCTAAGTACATGTTCAGTTTACTGTTGATTCTGCTTGGCACGTCGGCTCAGGCGGCACGTGTCAAAGACGTGGCAACTGTCGAAGGTGTACGTCACAACCAACTGGTTGGTTACGGTCTGGTGGTTGGTTTACCGGGGACTGGCGAACAAAGCCCTTTTACCGAGCAGAGTTTTAAAACCATGCTGGCGAATTTCGGCATCAATTTACCGGCCGGGATGAAAGCACAGATTAAAAACGTCGCAGCCGTTGCAGTGACTGCAGAGTTGCCACCCTTTGCCAAACCGGGCCAGAATCTGGATATCACTGTGGCTTCTGTCGGCAGCTCCAAAGGTCTGCGTGGCGGACAGTTATTACAGACTTTTCTAAAAGGGCTGGACGGGCAGGTATATGCCGTTGCACAGGGTAGTCTCATCGTGTCAGGTCTTGGTGCTGAAGGGGCCGATGGTTCACAAGTGGTGGTCAATACGCCAACAGTTGGCCGTATTCCGAATGGCGCTACCGTTGAGCGTGAAGTGCCAACGCCATTTGCACAGGGCGACTACATCACATTTAATTTAAATCGTGGCGACTTCACGACCGCCAAAAATCTGACAGCAGCCATTAATCAGTTTATTGGTGCTGATACTGCACGCACACTTGATGCACGTTCAGTACAGGTGCGCGCGCCGCGCGATATTGATCAGCGGGTGTCTTATCTATCCACGCTGGAAAATCTCAGTTTTGAACCTGCCTCCGATGCCGCCAAAATCATAATCAATTCGCGCACCGGCACTATTGTGATTGGTAAAGACGTGCGGCTGTTTCCGGCAGCGATCACGCACGGTGGTATGACAGTAACCATTGCTGAAAACCCAACTGTAGTGCAACCGAATGCATTAGCCGGCGGTCAGACGGCTGTCGAGCAAAATACCATTATTGATGTCCGGCCGGATAAATCGCGGATGTTCAAATTTGACCCCGGCACCACACTGGATGAGCTGGTACAAACTGTGAATGCAGTGGGCGCAGCCCCTGGTGACCTGATGGCTATCCTGGAAGCACTGAAAGAAGCTGGCGCTATCCACGGCGAACTGGTGGTGATCTAATATGGGCGCGCCACAAGTAGATGTGTCGTATCACGACCTCTCCAGTCTGAATGATATCCGAGCTTTAGCCAGCAAGGATAAAGTCGGCGCGATCCGGCAGGCGGCACAGCAGTTTGAATCGGTTTTTATGGGCATGCTGATGTCGAGTATGCGCAAAGCAAACCAGACGTTTGAGGAGGATAACCCTTTAAACAGTCAGGCGACCGGATTTTATCGCGATATGTACGATAGTCAGCTAACTGCAGAGTTATCAAAAAAGGGCACGCTGGGACTAGCAGATCTGATGGTACAGCAATTGGCTCCAGAAGCAGCAAAAAGTAAAGCGGCGAGCCTGGTATCCACATCCAATCAGTTTTCTGAACAGACAGAAAAATCGTTGCCACTGGAAAAGATGGTGCACGCCAAAGTACTGCCTAAGCATCAGGCGATGAAACTTGATGCAGAACGTATCATCTATCCGGCGCAACATAGCATTGAGATTAAACCTTCGACGGCGGGTGCCGTCACTGCGCTTGACGGACAGACAGAGATTCCCGTAGCTGCAAGTCCAGCAGTGGCAGGCTTGCATCAACTGGGTGCGGAGATTGTCGTCGCACAATCCATCGTTCCGGCAAAAGCCGGTCAGTCCTCCGTTACTACGATGGCGCAATCCACACCGCCGCTGATTTCGGTTGCTACAGACGTCGAAACAGCAGATCCACTTGCTGCGTTGCAAGGACCTGAAGCCGAGTTTGTCCGCAATATTTTGCCAGCAGCGCGCCAGGCTGCCCGTCAGCTCGGACTAGAGCCTCTGGCATTGGTGGCGCAGGCTGCACTGGAAACCGGTTGGGGTCAACGTATGTTAAAAGCCGCGGATGGCCGTGAAAGTTTTAATCTTTTTGGCATTAAAGCGCATGGCGAATGGCAGGGCGATGTGGCCGTGGTGGATACATTAGAATACCGGCAGGGTATTGCCCGGCAGGAAAAAGCAAAATTTCGGATTTATCAGGATGTTCAGGCCAGTTTGCAGGATTATGTCGATTTTATTCGCCAACAACCGCGTTATCAGGATGCAGTAGCGGTCAGTCATGACGCGGCGAATTATTTCCAGCAGCTGCAAGCTGCTGGATATGCGACGGATCCAAATTATGCACAGAAGATTTTACAGGTGATGAATGGTTCTGTGCTTAAAGAGGTACGGAATTTGCTGAAAAACTCAGGTCAAACAGCGTTGTGAACCGGTGCAATGCGCCTGAACAGGAGTAAACCATGGCTGATAATTTATTAACGATAGGCACCTCAGGTGTCCTGGCCAGTACAGGCTTGCTCAATACCACCGGTAATAACATTAGTAACCTGAATAGCAAAGGTTATGTCCGGCAAAGCACTGAATATCAGTCGTCGATATTGGGGCTCGGCGTCGGCCGGGGCACTACCAACCGGCTGGCCAATGAATTCTCTATGTTGCAATTGCGGCGTGATACATCCGCTTTAAGCTATAACCAGCAATTTCTGACTGAAGCTAGTCGGGTCGATACGTTGTTCTCCAATACATCTAACAGCATTTCCAGCGGCATTTCGGATATGTTTAAGCAACTGCAATCCGCTAACAATGATCCGGCGAATACGTCTTCGCGTCAGTTAGTGATGGGCAGTGCACAAACTCTAATAAGTAAATTCAATACCTTATCTAGTATCGTATTAGAACAACGTACATCCATTAACCAGCAGCTGGATAACCTTGTCTCTGCCGCCAATGCGCAAATCACCACTATCGCTGAAATGAATAGGCAGATTTCAGCATATGGTACTGGCACCAACACACCGATGCCGTTGGATTTGTTGGATAAACGTGATGAAGCATTGCGTCAATTATCTGAGATGGTTGAAATCAGCACACTTGATGCAGAAAATGGTGAAAAGCTGGTATTTCTCAACACCGGACAGTCGGTGGTATTGCAACACGGCAAATTCAGTCTGATGAGTGCTGTGGGCAATCCTGATCCCGAACGTAAAACTCTGCAACTGCAACTGGACTACAACAGTAATGTGATTGGTGAAGTTGAGAGTCAGACACTTGGCGGCAAAATTGGCGGCTTACTGGAATTCCGGGCGCAGCTGCTGGAACCGACCCAGAACAAACTAGGTCAGTTGGCGCTGGGTCTTGCGGATGCGTTTAATACGCAGAATCGCTTGGGGATGGACGGAAATGGTCAGCTCGGCAAAAATATTTTTAGTCTAGGCACTTATGGTGGTTATCCTCTGACGAGCAATACCGGTTCTGGACTCGTGACTGCGACAGTCGAATCAGGCAAAGGGAAGGATGTTCCACCAAATGACTTATTGGTGACATTTACCGCACCGAATCAGTTTAAGCTGGAAACCTTAGATGAGCGAGGCAAGGTGATTGCAGGATCTGCCGTCACACAAACGATCACTGCGTATCCTGCAACCTTTAACAGTACAAACGTGCCGGGCAATTTTCTGAACGGCTACGAAATCAAATTGGATAACTCTGCCGGTGCTTTTGGTAATGGTGATCAGTTTGTGCTGAAACCGTTAGGTGTTGCCGCCCAGAACGTTACTTTGCTAAACAGCCGGCCTGAAGATCTGGCTTTGGCGTCGCCACTGCGTGGAGAATTCAGCGTTAATAATCTGGGAAATGGCAAAATTGGTACTATCAACGTAACGAATACCAACCCAGCAACGTCGCAGTTTACGTCGCCCGGAGATGTGAATGGTGAACCTTTCACACTGACGTACATTGGCGGTGAGCAATTTGAGATCCGCAATAATGCGAATACATTGTTGGGGACTACAGCTGTTATGTCTGCTGGGAATTACAATAATTTGTTTAATTCTGCAGGTTTAACGACATATGGCTTTGACATGTCTATCTCAGGAGTTCCTAAAGCTGGTGATAAATTTACCTTAAGTTACAACACCGGTGGGCAGAAAGATAACCGTAACGGTCTAGCCTTGGCGCAATTGCAGGAAAAAGAAATTATCAGAAAAAATGCAGTTGCAGTTCCAGGTGCCGATAACCAGATGAGTTTGAACGAAGGCTATGGGGTGATGGTCGGTTTTATTGGTGAGAAAACCAGCCAGGTGAAAATTGCCACTGAGTCGTCAAAGGCTCTGTTGGCGCAGTCTCAATCCTGGTATGAATCAATTTCTGGGGTGAATCTGGACGAAGAAGCTGCGAATCTGATCCGCTTCCAGCAATCTTATGCTGCAGCGGCTAAGATTATTTCCACATCCCAAACCATATTTGACACGTTATTGGCGGCGGCGAGGTAGTAACAGATGCGACTTTCATTCAATCAGAAGTATCAGATCAATCTGAATGCGATCCTTAATGCACAGGAGAAACTGCAAACCGCCAGCGCTAAACTTGAGAAGCAAACTAAAATTCTCAGTCCATCTGATGACCCTGCGGGGTCCGCACGTGTGGTTGCGCTGGATCAGCAAATCTCTCAGGTTGGCCAATATCAGAATAACAGTGTAATGCTGAAAAACAGCTTGGGTATCGAAGAAACGGTATTATCCAGTCTCCGGACTTCCAGTGATCAGGCTCGTAGTCTGGTCGTATCGCTCGGTAACGGCGCTTATTCCCAGCAAGATCGCAGTGCAATAGCCAAGCAACTGGATAATATCAAAACCCAAATGTACGACCTGATGAATCAAAAGGATGCCGCTGGGGGCTATCTGTTCTCTGGTTTCCAGCAAGAAACACAGCCTTATAGTTTTAATCAGTCTACTGGCATGTATGAATTTAATGGTGATGAAGGGCAAAAAGCTCTGCAGGTGTCGCCAACAGTCACGATCCCCAGCAATGACAGTGGGAAAGTGCTGTTCGAAGATGTCAATGCGAGATTTAAAACGACCACGGCTATAGTGGGTGGCGGCCTAACGACCGGTTCTATCAATGTGCAGAATCAGTCAGTATTCGATGATTTTTACCGGCAAAATTACGACGGGCAGACACCAGCAAACAATAACTATCGCCTGATAGTCGATGCCGCAAATAATTATGAGATCCGCCGCAATGGTGCCAGTCTTAGCCCACCAGTGACGGGTGCCTATACATCTGGACAAGCGGTTAGTTTTCAGGGCTTGAGCCTGCAAACTCAGGGAGCAGGGCCAGGCCAACTCGATTTTACTTTGCAGGCGCCGGAAAAGAAAAATGTGCTAAATACGCTCCAGGAGCTGGTCAACGCCATAGAGAAAGATCAGGCGATTGGCAGGCCGCTGTCGGAAGCGATTGCTGACGCTTTAGTACAAATTGATAATGCGGCACTGAAGATAGATGCGGGAGTATCAGGGGTTGGGGGACGTCAGAATGTCCTCGACAGTGTGTTCGAAGGAAATGAAGATTTGCAGATCACGAACAAAGCATTCCGCGCCCAGATTTATGAAGTTGACTATGCCGAAGCGCTGACAGAACTGACTAAGCAGGAAACTGCTCTTCAGGCCGTGCAAAATACCTTTCAGCGGGTGACGAACACCAGTTTGTTTGACTATATCCGTTGAGTTGAGCTCTTGACAGGGAGGCATTGATGTATGCTTTCCCTGTATCGACATTCTATTATTCTTGCAATTTTGTCCATACTTCATCGCGTATACCCTTTCAACGGCAAGTCTCTGCTACTGAATTGCTAACCCATTTCGAATGAAATCTTAGGGTTTTCAGTGATTTCGGCGTCAGATGCTGAAAAGAATCTGCTAAATACTCAGTTCATGCCATTTTGGCAATGTTTTGCCGCCTTTATAGATGTTTGATACTGCCCTGCAGCCCTTTTAAAATAGGGGGGGGGGCGAAATTCGCCCTGTAATTCTGGGCAATGGCCGTTATATAAGTATCAGCATTCAGAATCATAAAATCCGCTGGTGATGTAGCAAAATAGCACTAGGAGAAACTTATCATGGCTCTATTCGTCAATACTAATGTGTCATCGCTGAACGGCCAACGTCAGCTGATTAATTCAGGGACTGGATTAAGCGGTCCGTAATGCCAGCGATGGTATTTTGTTGGCCCAGGTTGCTAAAGGTGCGATGGATGAAATTATATCGGCACAGCAACGGATCCGAGTGTTGTCGGTTCAATCGCAGAATGGTATCAACAGTTCTTCAGACCGATTGGCATTGCAAAAAGAAGTATCAGCATTAATAGCTGATCGCTACGACTACTCAGTTTGGAGGTGTGAAAATCCTTGCTGGGAAATATTCATCCACATTCCTGATCTGTGCCAATGCAGGTCAGAGCATTAGTATCAATATTTCTCGCGCTGGCGTTGGATATGGCGCCTCCGGTTTGAGTTTGGCGACTATATCGATCGCCACGCTCGCTGGCGATCTGCAGCGCTCACGGCGATTGATAATGCGACTAATGCTATAGACGCCAAACATGCGGATTTGGGGGCGAGCCAAAATCGTTTTCAATCAACCATTCGTAATTTGTCGAGAATTGTCGAAAACGTGTCCTCTGCCCGCAGCCGGAGTCGGGACACTGATTTCGCCAAAGAAACCGTCGAGCTGACGCGCGCACAGATTCTACAACAAGCCAGCACCACGATTCTGCTCTATCAAACCAACGACCACCTCGGCTTTTGTCCCTGCGTCAAAGCCAATAGGCTAAGCATCAACGGTTGAAAAAGGAGCCGATACTCCTTTTTTAATTTTTTTCCTAAAGTTTATATTGATGATGTCGATACATTCGATAAGCGTGATATTGAATAGTTTTTGCCATAGTTAGATACAAGAAATAGCATATAAAAATTAAAGTTCACTGAGTTTTGGTCGATACATTAATTAAGCGGGCACAGAAGTAAAGTAGCTTGCTAAATATAAAACTCAGGAGAAAAGTATCATGGCATTATTTGTCAACAGTAATATCTCATCACTGAACGCCCAGCGTCAGTTGATAAATTCAGGAAAATCCTTAGATACCGCATTTCAGCGTTTATCTTCTGGGTTAAGAATCAATAGTGCAGCCGATGATGCAGCAGGTCTGCAAATCAGTAACCGGTTGACTAGCCAAATTCAAGGTCTGGATCAAGCTATCCGTAATGCGAATGATGGTATTTCGCTGGCTCAGGTGGCTGAAGGCGCGATGGATGAAATTACCACTGCATTGCAACGGATCCGCGTGCTGTCAGTACAATCGCAAAACGGGATTAACAGCTCGTCAGATCGGTTGGCTCTGCAGAAAGAAGTGTCAGCGTTAAAAGCCGAAATCAGTCGGATTGCTACCACTACTCAGTTTGGTGGAGTAAAAATTCTCGACGGTAAGTATTCATCGAGCTTCCTGGTAGGCGCGAATGCCGGGCAAAGCATCAGCGTGAATATCTCCCGCACCGGCGGTGGCTATGGCACATCAGGGCTCAAACTAGCGACAATTTCAATCGCAACATTGACAGGTGCCTCTTCTGCCTTAACTAAGATAGATAGTGCGATTAATGCCATAGACGCGAAACGAGCAGATTTGGGGGCGATCCAGAACCGTTTTCAGTCGACGATTCGGAACTTGTCGAACATCGTGGAAAACGTGTCATCAGCACGCAGCCGGATCAGAGATACTGATTTTGCGAAAGAAACCGCAGAGCTGACACGGGCGCAGATTTTACAACAAGCCAGCACAACGATCCTGGCGCAGTCAAACCAAAGACCGCAACAAGCATTATCTTTGTTGCAGGGCTAATAAAAATAATAAGATTAAATTGATTCTACGACTCCTGAGCTTTTGCTCATTGGCCACACTTTATTGTGTGGCCTTTTTTATTTTGTATGTTTTTCGGAAAATTAAATTATAAATTTTATATAAAAAAACTAAAGAATGTGGCCAGCTATCCGATATATATATTGAGCGAGTTAAATAAATAAAAGTAGTTCTCGCATAATCAATAATCAGTTCAGGAGATAGTATCATGGCTTTATTTGTCAATAGCAATATTTCAGCGCTTAACGCGCAACGTCAATTGATTAACTCAGGTAAATCATTGGATACATCGTTCCAGCGGCTTTCTTCCGGTTTGCGGATTAATAGCGCTGCCGATGATGCCGCGGGCTTACAAATCAGTAATCGGTTGACCAGTCAAATTCAAGGGCTTGACCAAGCGATCCGAAACGCCAACGACGGGATTTCATTGTCTCAAGTTGCTGAAGGCGCAATGGATGAAATTACCACGGCCTTGCAGCGGATCCGTGTGCTGTCGGTGCAATCGCAAAACGGTATCAATAGCTCGGGCGACCGACTGGCTTTGCAAAAAGAAGTTTCAGCGCTCAAAACTGAAATTAGCCGAATTGCTACAACTACCCAATTTGGTGGTGTGAAAGTACTCGATGGTAATTATTCCTCGACCTTCCTGGTTGGTGCGAACGCTGGCCAAAAAATCAGTGTGAACATTCAGCGCACTGGCGGCGGCTATGGTGCGTCTGGTTTAAATCTGGCTACGTTGTCAATTGCCACGCTGACTGGAGCATCTAGTGCGCTCACGAAAATAGATAGTGCGATTAGCATTATCGATTCAAAACGGGCTGACCTTGGTGCGATCCAAAACCGTTTTCAATCCACTATCCGAAATTTATCCAACATCGTGGAAAACGTTTCTGGCGCTCGCAGTCGGATCCGCGATACCGACTTCGCCAAAGAAACGGCCGAGCTCACGCGCTCACAAATTCTACAACAGGCCAGTACCACTATTTTGTCCCAGGCGAATCAAAGACCGCAGTCGGCGCTATCTCTGCTGCAAGGTTAAGCGGGAACTGGTTTGGGGCGCATAACGCCCCGCACGATCACATGAGGTCTGGAGCATTCTTGAATTTTACGACCAGACCAGGGCAACGACTGATGACGTTATCGCCGCAATACAAATAGGTGATGACTGTCGAAGAAAAGAGGATGGCTTTTATGGCTAATAATTACACAACCGGAGGATGACACCATGTCATTATATGTAAACACTAACGTTTCAGCGTTAAATGCACAGCGTCAGCTGATTAACTCAGGCAATTCTTTAGACAATTCGTTTAAACGTTTGTCTTCAGGTTTTCGGATTAACAGTGCGGCCGATGATGCGGCTGGTTTGCAAATCAGCAACCGTTTGTCATCTCAGGTCAATGGATTAAACCAGGGGATCAGTAATGCTAATGACGGCATTTCTTTAGCTCAGGTTGCTGAAGGTGCCATGGATGAAATCACTACTGCGCTGCAACGGATCCGCACGCTGGCGGTACAATCGCAGAATGGTATTAACAATTCTGGTGACCGTGCCGCGTTACAAAAAGAAGTGTCAGCGTTGAAGGTTGAAATCAGTCGGATAGCCTCCACAACCCAATTTGGGGGCGTTGAACTACTCAAGGGAAATTACACATCGAAGTTTTTAGTAGGTGCGAATGCTGGCGCGAGCCAAAACATCGAAGTTAGTTTGTCTCGTGCAGGTGGGTTTGGTGCATCTAGTTTAATTGGTACATTGACGGTGGCTTCGGTAGGTACTGCGTCGGCTGCTTTGGCAAAAGTGGACAGCGCAATCAAAGCAATCGATGGTAAACGAGCAGATTTGGGTGCGATTCAAAACCGCTTCCAGTCTACAATCCGTAACCTGAGTAACATTGTTGAAAACGTTGCAGGCGCTCGGAGCCGGATCAGAGATACTGATTTCGCGAAAGAAACCGCTGAACTAACGCGTTCGCAGATCCTGCAACAAGCTAGTACAACGATTTTATCTCAGGCAAATCAGCGTCCGCAGGCGGCTTTATCACTGTTGGGTTAAGCCAATAGTTGGTAATTTCAGAGATGCTTCAGGGATGAACGCCGCTGCCCGGTTTCCGGTCAGCGGCGCTCTTATTTCTGCGATATATCCCCAAATCATCAAAGATTCGGATACCCGAGAGCGTCACGAATCTAAATCGCCAGTTAGCCCCAGGCCATAGTCAAGCCATGTCATTTAGCTAAAAGAACACCGTCAACCTCTCGTTGTTATCGTCCGATTTGACGTCAACATTGCAGCCATTAGCCAATAAAACAGTTTGCTGACGCTTTTGCTGGTTCTTGTCAGATGAATTTGCCACTACGTTCAGTTTACTTTGCCGATGCTGATCATTATGTAGAATACCATGCGATATTTTGCCGGGCGTTTACCCATCCTGATGTTGTTGTGGCTAATTTCTGCCGTTTTTCTATCGAAACCTCAAAAGAGTGCAAATAGTTTCCGTTCATATCTATTTGAAAAATATAGGAATAAATAATATTTATTAAAAAATGGAAAAAAATTGCCTTTTTTCCTAAAGTCCTGAAAGTTGTTGCCGATACCTCAGTTAAGCCAAATTGCAGTTTGGCGAAAATTGCGGGGATCCGCTTAATCATGAAGTTGCTGAAGGTTTGCAGACCGGACCAACTTTTAAGGAGTGACTTATGGCTTTATCAGTAAATACCAACGTCTCGGCGTTAAATGCTCAACGCCAATTATTAACTTCAGGCAATGCGCTTGATACTTCATACAAACGCTTATCCTCTGGTTTGCGGATCAACAGCGCGGCCGATGACGCTGCGGGTTTGCAAATCAGTAACCGTTTAACGTCTCAAGTAAACGGTCTGAACCAAGCGATCAGTAATGCCAATGATGGTATATCAGTGGCTCAGGTCGCTGAAGGTGCGTTGGAAGAAATCACGACTGGCTTACAACGGATCCGAACTTTGGCCGTTCAGTCACAAAACGGCATCAACAACTCAGCAGACCGTGCCGCGTTACAAAAAGAAGTTTCGGCACTGAAAGTTGAAATTAGCCGGATAGCGACCACAACACAATTCGGTGGTGTTGACTTACTTAAGGGGAATTACACATCGAAGTTTTTAGTGGGAGCGAATGCTGCTGCGAACCAAAACATCGAAGTTAGTTTATCTCGTACAGGTGGGTTTGGTGCTTCTAGCTTGGTAGGCACTTTGACGGTAGCATCGGTTGGTACTGCGTCTGCAGCTTTAGCGAAAGTGGACAGCGCAATCAAAGCCATCGACGGCAAACGAGCAGATTTGGGCGCGATACAAAACCGTTTCCAATCGACTATTCGTAACTTAAGTAACGTCGTTGAAAACGTCTCCGGCGCTCGTAGCCGGATCCGCGATACTGACTTCGCTAAAGAAACGGCTGAACTGACACGGGCACAGATTTTGCAGCAAGCGAGTACAACAGTGCTGGCGCAAGCTAACACCCGTCCGCAATCTGCGTTATCTTTACTGGGTTAATTCTGGCTTTGACCGGCACGGCGGAAGTTAAGTTTCTGCCAAGCCGGCCGATAAGGAGTAATAAGTCATGAGCTCAGTCGAAATGGGCGCTGCAGCTAGAACACAGCGCAATGTGCCGCCGCCAAAGGATGTAGTGGCGTTCGACAAAGAGGTCAAGACTGCAAGCCGAACCCAACAGGACGCAGCCAAGCTGCCGACTGATTTGGTTGCCGCCAATGTAAAAGCAAAAGCTGAAACTGTGCCAACTGGCGCAGAGCTTGGCGAGGCGGTAGAAAGCATTAACCAGTTTGTAAATGCACAGATGCGCACGCTGAATTTTTCAGTGGACGAGAACTCCGGAAAACCGGTGGTCAAAGTAGTCGACTTTGATACCAAAGATGTAATTCGGCAGATCCCGGGCGAGGAAGTGTTAAAAATGGCAAGTGCAATCAAAAGGTTGCAGGAAGATCTCGGATCAGCAACCGGTTTGCTGATCAATAGTAAAGTGTAAAACAGTGAGGATAAATCATGGCAATTCGAGCCCTAGGGTCTGCTTCGGGTCTAGACCTGGAAAGTTTGGTGACACAATTGGTGAAAGCCGAACGTATCTCCAAAGAAGACCGGCTTGAGACGGCAAAGAAGAGTCTTGATTCCTCGTTGTCTGGCTACGGAAAACTGAAATCGGCAATGTCGAAATTTCAGGATGCAGTAAAGGCGTTGAGCCTTGATAATCTCAACGCCCGCACTGCGACCGTGAAACAACCAACGGATACTAAAACGTACATTGAAGCGACAGCGAAAAACACCGCTGCAGCTGGTGTGTTCGACATCAAAGTGAAAGCGCTGGCTGCTGGTAGCCGAGTTGAGAGTGCAGATCTTGCCTATTCATCAACCTCCGACGTAGTGAGTGCAACGGCTGGCGAGTTAACGTTTGGTGCTGATGGGAAGTCATTTAAAATTGATGTAACAGCTGGCATGACATTAGATCAATTACGTCAGGCCATTAATAGTAAAAAAGACAACTTTGGCGTTAGCGCAAACATTATTAATGGCGGCGGTACTGTTGGCACCAAGTTGGTATTGACTTCGAATATTACCGGCGCGACCAACGATTTAACTATCACCAACAACAACGCTGCATTAGACGGCATTTCCACTGTCCCAAATGGTGGCGGAACCGCAGGTTTAACAGTAACCAAACCTGCAGCTAGTGCGGAAGTTATCATTGACGGTATCAGTACCTTTAGTAAAACGAATACTTTTACCAATGCGCTGCAAGATACAGAATTCAAAGTCCAAAATTTAACCCCTGATGGCAATAACGCCACATTGACGATTGCTACCGATAAAAAAGGGACTGAGGATAAACTCAAAGCATTTATCGATAACTACAATGCACTAGTTACCGAAGTTGAGGGGTTGACGAAAAACCGCGTGTTAGGACCGGATGGCAAGTCAGTCGTAACCGAAGGCGGGGCGCTGAATAATGATCCGACAGTACGCAGTATGTTGAACATGGTGACCAGCGCATTAGGGAAAAGCGTGCCATCTGCATCGGCAGGATTAAATAACTTGTATTCGCTTGGTATTACGATGACCAGTAGTGGTCGCTTAGAAATTTCCTCGAGTAAAATTGGCTCGTCATCGGGTCGAGAACGGTTGGACAGCGCTTTAGCAGATAACTTTGATGGCATTGCAAAGCTATTTGGCAATAGTGATGGTTTTAATACCACCTTAAATGGTCTTTTATCACAATTCACGCAAAAGGGTGGATTGCTGGAGAACAAGGAAACATCACTGAGAAACAATTTAACAAAAAACGCTAAAGATTTAGAGGTACATAACCGATACATTGAGAGTTATGAGACTACGTTACGGCAACGTTACGGTGCGTTAGATACTCAATTAGGCCAGTTGCAGGGCACGTCTTCAATGCTTTCATCGCAATTGGCATCTTTACCTAGAAGTCGCTGAACACAGGAGTAGAACATGAGCTACGGTATCAACGCCTATAAGTCTGTTGGCGTGAAAAACGACCTCGCGGTCGCAGATCCGCATCGTGTGATCCAACTATTAATGCAAGGTTCCTTGGAAAATATGGCCAAAGCGCGTGGTTGCATTGAGCGGAAAGATTTCCTGGGAAAATCACAAACAATGTCAAAAGCAATGAGCATTATCTCTGCTTTGCAGCATTCGTTGGATATGGATGTCGGTGGTGAAGTATCGCAAAACTTGTGGTCGTTATACGATTTTATGGTCAATCATTTGATGCAAGCGAGCCGTGAAAGCAGTATCACTAAAGTCGATGATGTTATAGAAATTATGTTGAAAATTAAGTCTGCCTGGGATTCAATCCCTGTCGCCGACCGTGAAACCGGCTATCGTTTGATCCAAGATCGTGACTCTCAGTCAGACCGGGCAACGGCATGAACTCGCTAGCTGCTGATATCAAGTGCTGTCGCGAGGCAATCCAAAGCTTACTGACTTTGGAAAACTATGACACTTCAACTTTTAGCTCTTTGTGGCAAACTTACCAGCATGCTCTCGTACGCTATTGCGAAAGTTCGCCTGCAGCGGATGCGGATTTGCTACAGAGTGAGTTAGATTGGGTGCAACTAGCGATAACGCATGTAAATTCTGAGCGCGCAGCCATTAGCCAGCAATTAATGAACTTGCAGCAAGGCCGTAAAGCGGTTGGCCAATATGGCCGTTTTCCCGCAGAATAGTAAACCCCGCCTATTCATCAACTAAACCCCACGCGGTCAGATGTTGTTTCGGTGCTATATATACGTTGGCACCATCTGGTGGCCATATAAGCATCAACCAGTCATTGTGGTATTGCGGCTTCGCGAGATTCGTCAGAAATTTGACTCTCTTGATGCCGCTCACAGAGTTTTACCGCATGTGAATTCTGCTGCTTCAATCAACATAAAACTTGCATCTCCCCGGCAAAATGATGTTTCGAATCAAGCTAAAGTACTGTTACATTACAGGAATATAGTCTTAATCACTGCAACTTAGCTCCGTTAGGCTTGGCCATTGGTCTGCTGAGATGACTTGGCATAAAAATTGGAAATATGGATCGCAGAAAAGGCGTTCTTAGAGGATTGTGGACTGAAACAATGCTTAAATTTATTCAATACCAACTATTAGACGACGCCGCTGCGCAGCTAGAGCTTGAAAAATCAGTTGCTGCAGATATCGCCCGAAATATAAAACAAAACATCGCGGCATTTCGCCAAAATATTCCGTCGTTGATTGAGATTATTGAAAATCACAATTTGCAGCAGTACTCATTGTTCTGTACGAAGTTTGGACAAGTGAATATTGTCAACTTTGCGACTGGGAGGGTGTTTTATGGTCCAGAACCATTGCAGGATATCCAAACGGAATTTAGTAAATACTGTGAGCGAGCCAGTTTTATTTCGCTAGATACCAGGACCGAAGTCAACTACAAGCCATTACCAGCAAAAATTGATACGATGATTGTGTTCGGGATGGGCATGGGGTTTCATCTGACGGAATTGATCACTAATTGTCGGATTGGCCAGCTTATTGTGTATGAGCCAAATGCCGATTTTTTGCTGTGTTCGATACAGGCTCATGATTGGGCACAGTTACTGGAAACTGCTCAGGCTTTGGGGACGCAAATTTTCTTACAGATTGGATCTGATGCCAGTTCAATCTCCCAAGATTTGTCAGAACTTCTCGAATATCACCCTGAAATCAAAGAAATATTCTTGTATCGACACCAATTTCATCCGGTAATGGATGAGGTCTTTGCATATCTGCTGAAGCACTCAGGTGATCGCGATAAATTGCTGGCCACGCGGCCAGTATTTCATGGGTACCAGGCCAGCACTGATTACGTTCCCGAACATGCAGGCAACACCAATAACACTTATCAAGTTGAGCTTGTGCAAGGGCGGGAGTATCAGCTGGTATTTGAACGGAATATGGCTGCATTAGCGAGCCTTTATCCAGAAATTCATCAGACGATGCTTACCTATCAATGTCAGAAATGGCAATTAGTTCTAGATGAAAATAAAAATTGCAATTTGTACCATACTGAGCGGCACGCACTTTTATATAGTAATTTGGCGGTAGAATCTGAGGAGATTGTTGACTATTTTACCAATCACCCCTTCAAAGACGATGTTGTTCTTGGGATGAAGACGGTAGGTAAGCTCGGCAAGTATTTGCATTTTAGAACTATTCAAAAGTTAACCCCTATCTTTGAAAAAACTTTGTTGTCTCAGAGTAAATTGCCGAACGATATTAATTCATTAATAATATTCGGTGTTGCACTCGGACTCCATGTAGAAGAATTAACTCGCAATCATTTGATCCATAACCTATTCATTTGCGAACCAAATCTTGATTATTTCTACCAAAGTTTGTTTGTAACAGACTGGTCGGCAATTTTTGCTAAGGCAAATGAAAATAAAACTCGAATTTATCTGAATCTTGGTGGTGACGGCAGCAACTATTTTTATGATTTGATGGCACAGTTTTACCAGGTTGGTGCTTATGCGCTGGCCGATACTTACATGTTAACGAGTTATTATACACAGGCTATGCAAAAAGCTGTTACCGATTTACGAGCTGAATTGAAAGTGGTTTTGGCGCTTGGCGAATATTACGATCATGCACGTTATGGTATCGCCCACACAAAAGAGATCTTGCACAGTAATAATCTATTTATGAAGAAAGATTTTCCCAGGCAGTCATTTAAAGTACAAGATGTGCCAGTTTTTATTGTTGGTAATGGTCCGAGTCTAGACGAATGTTATCCATATATTATTAGTAACCGTGCACAGGCGATAGTTGTTAGTTGCGGCACTGCGTTAAAAGCGTTACACGCGCGAGGCATTAAACCTGACTTTCATGCTGAAATAGAGCAAAGTCGGGCGACTTATGACTGGGTTACCCGGATTGATGATCCAGAGTATTTAAAAGGAATAAATTTAATAAGCGTTAACGGAATTCATCCGGATACCGCCGCATTATTCAAGAAAGCTCTGCTATGTATAAAAGAAGGTGAGGCATCGTCTTATATATATACCGAAGGTTTGAAAAAAATAAATATAGAGTTAGCTTCGTTAAGCTATGCCTATCCGACAGTTACCAACCTAGTGTCAAATTATTTTGTTCGTTGGGGTTTTAAATATTTTTATTTGCTGGGTGTTGATCTCGGTTATGTCGATGTTAACAAGCATCATTCTTCGTTGTCGGCGTATTTCAAAAATGGTGGGACTGAGGTTTATGACTATCAGGCTACGCATGGCGGTGGCATCCCTGCGCCTGGGAATTTCCTTGATTTTGTATTTACAAAACCAGAATTTGATGTATCGCGGAAATTGCTTGAACAAGTGATTTCAAAATCCGCACATAAGATAGAGGTTTATAACTGTAGCAATGGTGTGAAAATAACTGGTGCACAGCCATTATTACCTGAAAATATTTTACTAGCTGATCTCGATTTTGATTTATCCATTGAAATAGAGAACCTCATTGACAATACGTTTCATGCCTCATTAAAAAACTCTGCTGATGTTATTTTTTCTGCGTTTTCCATGGAGGCGTACAAGGCCAGCATGGACCGCTTATGGGATATAGTATCGGAGAAAATAAATAACAGAGAACAGGCACTGAATTCGATAAAGAAACAATGGGCATTTATGCGCGAGCATGCTGTTAAAGATAATAATATGACCTTTTTCTTGATGCACGGTAGTTCCAATTATCTCGCTGGTGTACTGACTAAAATTCAAGCCAATATCAACGAAGAAGGTGATGAATTTGTCGACGCATTTAACTTCGTGCTGAGTATTTATCAGGACTACGTCCGGGAAGCGCGTGACACTTATCTTGCTGAGCCATTGGCTTTAGACGAAATCACCGTGATGGATCTTTTTCAATAACCCTTAAGTAATGTCGGCAAGCGCCGATGAATATAACTAAATCAGTTAATAATGCCTGCCGCTGGCCTCAGCTGCAGGTGCAGCAAACGAGGATGTTCATGCCAGACATGCCAACCACAGAGTCCAGGTTGTATGCCTCTATCGCCTTAATCAGGCGGATAGAAGAAGTCATCGCCGCCATATATCCGACCGACAAAATCAAAAGCCCGGTGCATTTAGCCATAGGTCAGGAATACATTTCAGCCGCCGTAATTGACCATTTACGGCAGTCCGACTACGTCGCAGGAACCTATCGTGGCCATGGCGTTTACCTTGCCAAAGGGGGCGACGTGAACGCATTGATGGCAGAGTTATATGGCAAAGCGACCGGCTGCGCCAAAGGGCGCGCTGGCTCCATGCATTTGGTGGAAACCGGTAAAAATGTGATTGGTATGTCAGCGGTCGTTGGGACAGGGATCCCTGTGGCGGTTGGGCATGCGCTGGCTTTGAAGCAGCAACAACGCAGCGACGTTGTTGTGGTGTTTATGGGCGATGGCGCCACTGAAGAGGGATGCTTTAGTGAAAGTATCAATTTTGCAGCATTGCACAAGCTTCCAATCTTATTCGTATGTGAAAACAATCGCTTAGCTATCCATGAGCCATTGGAAAAACGTTGGGCCGCCGATACGCTGACCGAGCGCGTGGCGACCTACGGCATCCCAAGCCGCCGCTTTACCACGCCGGATGTGATGGCAATTCACCAACACACTGCGGCGGTGATTAGCACGATGCGCGATGGCGCGGGCCCGGCTTTTATTGAATGTCAGACCCACCGTTGGGTAGAACATGTCGGTCCGAATGAAGATTATGATCAAGGCTATCGCAGCGCTGACGAAGGCCGGCGCTGGCGCGAACAAGATGTATATCTGCAGCTTGGCGCCGGTTTACCTGGCAACGTAAAGGCTGATATTGACCAGCATGTGGAGCAAGTTGTTGCCGCCGCTGTCGCTTTTGCCGAACAAAGTCCATTCCCGGGCGCAGAGGAGTTGTACGATTATGTCTATGCCTAATGAGATGCGCCTACTGCGTTATGTTGATGCGATCCGTGAAGGGACTGAACAGGGGATGGCGGCGGATGACCGCGTATTCATGATGGGACTGGATGTGGATGATCATAAATCCATTCAGGGCTCCACTCGTGGTTTATTAGAAAAGTTTGGCCCGCAACGAGTTTTTACTACGCCGCTGTCTGAAGATGCCATGACTGGCGTCGCCATAGGCGCAGCGATGGCTGGCCGCAAACCTATCCATGTGCATATCCGGATGGATTTCCTGCTGTTGTGTATGAATCAGCTGGTCAATATTGCCGCGAAAAGTCATTACATGTATGGCGGTACCGTTAGTGTGCCATTGGTTATCCGTACCATGATTGGTAAATCCTGGGGACAGGGCGCGCAGCATTCGCAGGGGTTACATGCGATGTTTGCCCATGTACCCGGCCTTAAAGTCGTGGCGCCGTCTAACGCCTATGATGCTAAAGGGCTCCTGTTGCAGGCGTTAAAAGATAATAATCCAGTACTTATCATGGAGCACCGGCTGTTATACGGTACTGAAGCTTATGTGCCTGAACAGCCCTATTGTGTGGAATTCGGCCAGGCCAAAACAATGCGTAGTGGCAAAGACATTACGATTGTTGGCGTGTCGAATATGGTGATGGAAGCGATGCGTGCCGCCGAGTTACTGGCTGAGGCCGGTATCGATGCCGAAGTGATTGATCCGGTGTCCATTAGCCCTCTTGACAGTGAAACTATTGAAAAATCCGTGGCAAGAACCGGACGGTTGCTGGTCGTTGACAATGGCTGGCTGAACTGTGGGATCTCGGCGGAGATCGTTGCCCGGCTCAGTGAGAGCCCACATATCGATTTTAAACCGCAAGTGAAACGACTCGGTTTTGCTGCGACCACTTGTCCAACAACGCCAACGTTAGAAGCTGCTTTTTATCCTTCACCGGTGACGATAGCCACGACAGTGCATCAAATGCTGCGGCCTGACGTTGCATGGCAGCCAGACGAGGAACGTTGCAAACTTGCGTATCAGACTCAGTTTAAAGGACCATTTTGATGTTTTATGAATTAGCTGTACCGACCTGGGGCCAGGAAGAACTGGATGCCCTGCAAACAGTCATTAGCTCGGGCTTTTTTACTATGGGCCCACGAGTTGCGCAGTTTGAGCGCGAGTTTGCCGACTACCACCAGAAAAAATACGGCATCATGGTAAATTCCGGCTCCTCTGCCAACCTGATTGCTATTGCGGCGTTATTTTTCAAAAAAGACAATCCGTTAAAACGCGGTGATGAAGTGTTGGTGCCAGCACTGAGTTGGGCTACCACTTACCATCCACTGCAACAATATGGTTTAAAAGTCCGGTTTGTTGATATTGAACTGGATACACTGAACATGGATCCGGCGTTGATTGAAAAAGCCATCACGCCAGACACCAAGCTCATCCTTGCCGTCAGTATTCTCGGCAATCCGGCGGCACTGGATGTGATGCGAGATGTTGCTGACCGGCACGGTCTGTACTTTATGGAAGACAACTGCGAGTCGATGGATGCAGAGCTGCACGGTAAAAAGGCCGGCACTTATGGTGATTTGAATACCTTTAGTTTCTTCTTTTCCCATCATATTTCCACCATTGAAGGTGGCATGATCCTGACCGATGATGAAGAGCTGTACCAGCTGTGTCGTTGTTTACGCGCACACGGCTGGACCCGTGATTTACCGGCAGATTCGATGTTGTATCAACGCACCGGTGAAGATTTGTTTGAAGCCTATCGTTTTATTCTGCCTGGCTACAATGTGCGTCCGACTGAACTCAATGCCGCAGCTGGTCTTGAACAGCTGAAAAAGTTACCGGCCTTTACCGCCGCGCGACGCAAAAACCTGCAATTATTTCAGTCGTTATTTGCCGGCGATGATCGCTTTATTATTCAGCGTGAAAATGGCCAGAGTTCATGTTTTAGTTTCACCATCATTCTGAATCCAAAGAAAAATCTGGATCGTAAGGCGATTTTTGCTGCGTTAACAGAAGCGAAGATTGGCTTTCGAATTATCACCGGTGGCAGTTTCCTGCGCCACGACGTGATCAAATATTACGATTACAGCGAAGCCACACCAGTAGTAAATGCCCATATTGCGCACGACTACGGTTTTTTTGTGGGTAACCATCCATTTGATTTAACTGAACAAATCCAGACATTACGTCGGGTATTGGACAGCGCAGCACAGGAGATTTCATGATGTCTTTACATATTCTGGTGACAGGTGGAGCGGGTTATCTGGGATCTGTGATGGTGCCGCGACTGCTGGATTTGGGGCATCGCGTCACAGTGCTTGATAACTTTATGTTTGGCCAGGACTCATTAAATCCATTGTGTGCCAATCCGGCATTTGACGTGGAACGCGGTGATTGTCGTAATGAAGCGACGATGAAGCGACTGCTGAAACAAGCAGATGTAGTGATCCCGCTAGCCGCGCTGGTGGGCGCACCTTTATGCTCGCGTGACGAAATCGGCACTATTACCACCAACCGTGATGCGGTGGTGATGTTAACTCGCTTATTGAGTAAAGATCAGCGGGTGCTGATGCCAATTACCAACAGTGGTTATGGCATTGGCGAAGCCGGCAAATTCTGCACTGAAGAATCGCCATTGAACCCGATTAGCTTGTATGGCCGCACCAAAGTAGAAGCTGAAGCGGCGGTACTTGAACATCCGGGCGCAATTAGTTTCCGGCTGGCCACTGTGTTTGGTTTTTCCCCGCGGATGCGGCTGGATCTGCTGGTTAACGATTTCGTTTACCGTGCGGTGAAAGATCGGGCTTTGGTGTTATTTGAACCACATTTTAAGCGAAATTACATTCATATTCGCGATGTGGCCAAGGCCTTTGTGCATGGGTTGGATAACTTCGAGCAGATGAAAGGCCAGGCTTATAACGTCGGATTGTCGGATGCTAATTTGTCCAAACTGGAGCTTTGCCAACGCATTGAACAACAAGTGCCAGGCTTTACCTTTCTGGAAGCTGCGGTGGGAGAAGATCCGGATAAACGCGATTACATCGTGTCGAATGCCAAAATTGAAGCCACCGGCTACCGGCCGGATCATTCACTCGACGCGGGGATTGCTGAGCTGATTAAAGGCTATCGAATGATCTCAAATTCGAAGTTCAGTAATGTCTAAAGTTTTTGATTTACATGGCAAACGCGTGTTTGTGGCCGGTCATACCGGCCTGGTTGGTCGGGCATTGGTCCGCGCGCTTTCTTCTTATCAGGTTGAATTGATCACGGTCAGCAAAGCCGAACTGGATCTGCGCAATCAACAGCAAACTCAGCAATTCATCGGGGACACCAGACCAGATCTAGTGTTATTGGCCGCAGCCAAAGTCGGGGGCATTGAAGCGAACCGCACGCAACCGGTCGACTTTTTGTATGACAACCTGATGATTAGTTTGAACTTGATCCATGCCAGCGCGGCATCAGGCGTCAGCCGGCTGCTGAATCTAGCGTCGAATTGCTATTATCCGCGACTGGCCGCACAGCCCATCAGCGAGAACAGTTTGCTGACAGGGCCATTTGAACCAACCAACGAAGCCTATGCCATCGCCAAGCTGGCCGCGATGAAGTTGACGCAGTATTACGCCCGTCAGCACGGTAAAGGCTTTTTCACGCTGGTGCCGACCAGTCTGTACGGCCCGGGTGACCACTTCAACGATGAACGTGGTCATGTTATTCCTGCACTTATCCATCGATTCCATCTGGCAAAACTGCAACAACTGCCGCAAGTTACTTTATGGGGCAGTGGGGCGCCAACGAGGGAGTTTTTGTATATCGACGATGCCGCACTCGGCATGTTGTATTTTACCGAACACTACCACGGCGATGAACCGGTGAATCTAGCGGGCGGGCATTGCATTAGCATCAAAGAGCTTGGCGAGCTCATTGCGGGTATTGTGGGGTATCAAGGCGAATTATGCTGGGATCACAGCAAACCCGATGGTATGCCACATAAAGCATTGGATAACAGTCGTTGTTTTGCTTATCAATGGCGACCGCAAACTGACTTTCAACAGGGGCTTGCACTGACCTATCAGGATTATCTGACGCATGCTGGTTAAACCCCGGACGTTTTTTGCCATTCACCGCTTTGAATCCAAGCCATTTGCTGATTCTGCCGGGAATCTGGAAGTGATGGCGCCGATGCTGCAATCCGGTTTACTGGGGCCTACTGACTGTGTTGATTTCGGCTGGACCGAAGCGCTCAGTGCAGAATTGGTGGCTGAGGCTGTGCAGGAACACTGCGCTGTTTATGGGCCGGCACCGGTTGTAGTCTATGGCGCCGGGGCCCACACCACGCAGTATTGGTCGGCAATATCACAACTTAATGTAGTAGCTATTGCGGATAAGAATCCAGCGCTGTGGGGCAGTCGGGTCAAAGGATTGGCGGTGATCCGGCCGGCGGATATTCCGCAGTATGCTGGGCATGTATTGATTTCCAGTCGCGCCTTTGAAAGCAATATTACGCGCGAACTGGCTGCCAGTTTGCCGCAGGTGCAGTTGCTACCGTTATATGCCGGACGGCTGGAACAGCAGTTACAGGCATGGGCCGACCAGGTTGCGGCGCGGGTGCTGGCTTTTCAACCGGATTTGTTGGTACACACGCCAACCCACGTCATGGAAAATCTGCCAGCCAGTTTTTTTCTGCAGTTGAAACGGCAATTGCCGCAGCTGAAAATCGTCACCGTCTGGTGGGATTATGATGAAGAAAATAGCGCAGCCGGCTACCTGGATTATGAACGGGCAGTGTTGTCTTACGCCGACCTAGTGATCGAGAACTCGAATGCCAGCCGGTTGACGCGGATGCACAATAACGAACATCCCTATCAGCAGCATACAAACCCAGAACGTGTCATCTTTCACCCAACTTGGTTTGATCCCAGCCTGTTTTATCCGATTTCGCTCGCTGAACGCGATATAGACATAGCAGTCTTTGGTAGTCGAGTTGGTGAGCGTGGTTACTGGATTGATTCGTTAAAGCACGCCTATGGCGATCGTTTTCGCCATATTGGTGGCGTTTCAGGGGAACATCGGCAGCCGTTGCCGATTGAAGAATATGCCAATTTGTTACGTCGGACAAAGATTGTTGTTAATACGCAGACTTACGAATTTCGTCAGCAATGTAAAGGTAAAGTCCGAGAGTCCATTCAATGCGGCGTCTTGTTGCTCGAACAAGATAATAGCGAAACAAGGTTTTTTTTAGGCGAAGGAACTGTTAGTTACTTCACTAGCAAAGATGATCTTCTTAAATATATTAATCTAATGCTAGAGAATGAAAATATTCTCGAGGACGCTATCAAAAAGCAAAACTTTTTTTATAATAAATATGGCACTGCTGAAAATTGGACACGATTTGTTTTAGAAAATATTTAGTGCTGAATTCAGTAGTTGACTGATTTTTTATTCACGCGGGGGGCTTGTGTTGGATTTTAACGTAGTGTATGGAAATCACTGGAATTTTGGTATCGGTGTTGGTGATACTATACGATACCTTAGTAAAGCGCTCAATGATTTCGGATGCAATTCAAGAATCAGCAAAGAACCTTGTAACAATTCAGTGAACTTTTTTATTGAAAATTTTGATGAAGGTTATGTTCTAAAAATTAAAGAATTAAAGGAGAAAGGCGGTTATGTTGTAGTTGTGTGTACAGAGTTTCTGACAGGGTGTACATTCAATGATTTTATGCAGGTTCAGAGTGGTGGTCAGTATTCAGATAAGGAATACTGGTTGGGACGTTTTAGTAGATTTTTAGAAATTGTTCCATTATGTGATTCTATATGCCATCTTAGTGATATAGCGGCTATAGATTTTTCTAATTTTTTGAATAGAAATGTACACTACTTGCCTCATAGGTACGTCAATAATTATAAAAGTGTCATACATCGAAGCGATTCTGGAAAGGATATTGATTTTTTATTCACTGGTACAGTGACTGATTATCGGATGGAGATTCTTAATGAATTAAAAAAGCGCGGGTTCAATGTGGAGATGTCTGGGATGTTGACTGCACAGTTTTATCGTGATGATTTAATTTCAAGAGCAAAAATATGCCTAAATATACCTCAATCGGCAGCGTGGAAATATCCTTCTCAGTCTAGATATTTTTACCATATCATAAATGATTCATTAGTATTGTCATTTTTAGACGGTTTTCGCTCAGATCTTGATGATTTTATATCCTTGTCTAGCGATAATTTTATTGAAAGTTGCATTCGTGAATTGTCAGCTGGTGAATTTAATTATAGGGCATCGATCCAGAACGAACGTTTTAAAATTCTTGGTGGTTCAGATAGTCATTTAAAAGTTATTTTAGATGATGTTTACAAAGTTGCTGGTTCACGTTCATTGTTTAATGATTAATAAGGTGATTATGATGAGTAAATCAATAGTTGTAGTCAATCCAGGTGGTCGCGACAAAATATATCAGTCGTTAGGCAACGAACTGACCGCCATAGAACCGCCACTGTGGGTCCGTCTGATTAGCGGCTATCTGTTGGACCGTGAAGTCCCGATCATCATTCTGGATACGGAAGCCGAGCAGTTAGGGTCCGTGGCTGCGGCGAGTCGCATCGCTGAGCTTAATCCGCTGTTGGTGTTAGTGGTCGCTTTTGGGCATCAACCGTCGGCGTCGACCCAGACGATGGTCGGTGCGTCACAGCTCATCACCGATCTGAAACAGCAATGCGCCAGCGTGCCGACTCTGTTGATCGGCGGCCATGTGTCTGCGTTGCCAGAGGAAACGTTGCAACTGACCCAGGCCGATTATGCCTGTCAGGGCGAAGGGACTATTACCAGCTTTGAATTGTGGCAGTCGCTGAACGGTAAGTTACCACTGGCCGAGGTGCGTGGACTGGTCCGCCGCGGCGAAAATGGGACTGTGGTTTACGGTCCTAAAGCGCCGATCTCTGAAGATCTGGACGCTGATTTACACGGCAATGTCTGGCATTTGTTACCGATGGCCAAATACCGTGCGCACAACTGGCAGTGTTTTGGGGATTTGGGCGCACGCCAGCCTTATGCGTCGATTTACACCACGTTGGGCTGCCCGTACCGTTGTGTATTCTGTTGTATTAATGCGCCATTTGATTCCAATCGTTATCGCAAACGTTCGCCGGAAGCGGTGGTAGAGGAAGTGGCCCATCTTTACCACACCTATGGTGTCAAAACTTTCAAAATCATCGATGAGATGTTCGTGTTGCAAAAGCGTCATTACGAAGCCATTTGCGAAGGGCTGGCGGCTTTGCCTTTCGCTGCCGAATTGAATATCTGGGCGTATGCCCGCGTCGACACCGTGCGGGACGATACGTTACCGCTGCTACGAAAAGCCGGGATCCGCTGGTTGGCGCTGGGTATCGAATCGGGCAGTGAAGTGGTGCGTGATGGTGCCAAGAAGTCATTTTCTCAGGATGATATCCGCCACATCGTTAAATCCATTCAGGCCGCCGATATCAGCGTGATTGGTAACTTTATTTTTGGGTTACCGGATGACGATGAAAATGCGATGCAACAAACACTGGATTTGGCGCTGGAACTGCAGTGTGAGTTCGTCAATCTGTACTGTGCGATGGCTTATCCGGGATCTGGTTTGTATGTGCAGGCTAAAACGCTTGGCTGGGAATTACCGAAAACCTGGAGCGGATTTTCGCAGCACAGCTATGACTGCCAGCCGCTGCCGACCAACCATATCAGTGCCGCGACGGTGCTGAAATTCCGCGATGATGCTTTCCATCGTTATTTTTCCGATGAACCCTATCTGCAGATGGTTGCACAGAAATTTGGCCCGGAAACCCGTGCCCATATCGAAGAAATGGCCAGTACACGTCTCAAGCGCCGTTTAACTGAACAGCAAGCGCAACAAATCGATGTCCGCGTGCTGGCCACGCTGTTATGACCGAAGCTTTGCCTGTGTTGATTGTGCTGGCTGGCGGATTTGGTACCCGTCTGCAACCCGTTGTATCGGACCAGCCGAAAATTCTGGCGCCTATTGCCGGCGAACCCTATCTGGCGCATTTCCTGCGCTGGTGTGTTGGCAAAGGGATCCAGCGGTTGCATTTGTGCCTAGGATACCGCGCGGAACAGGTGATCGACTGGCTGCAATTGCAGTCTCTTGCGCTTGATATTAGCTGGCAAATTGAAACATCACCGCTGGGAACTGGAGGTGCGCTTCAACTTGCATTTCAGCAATTGGGAGCTGATGCATTGGTTCATGGTGCTCTGGTGTGTAACGGGGATACCTTTGTTCAGTTTGATGTTGATGTGTTTGTCCGCCAGTCACAACAATCCTCAGGCGGTATTTTGACTATAGAGGTCGAAGATGTCAGTCGATTTGGATCTATAAAATGTGATGGTGAAAGGTTTTTGATTGGTTTTCAGGAGAAGACTGCCTGCAGTGGTGCCGGCGAGATCAATGCTGGGTGGTATTATTTTGGTGCTGCTCACATTAATGAACTCCTGGCGCGCCAATTGCAATCCTTAGAGCACGATTACCTCATGCTCATGACAAAGCCGCCGATACGCTGTCTAACGATTGGCCATAACTTTATTGATTTTGGCACCCCGGATAGTTACCAACAGGCACAAGTGATGTTTAAGGATTTAGCATGATTATTACTAGAACCCCATTTAGGGTCTCACTGTTTGGTGGCGGTACCGATTACCCAGCCTGGTACCTTGAACATGGGGGGGCAGTGATCGGAACAACGATTGATAAATACTGCTATCTCAGTGTTCGCCATCTGCCACCATTTTTTGATCATAAGCATCGTATCGTCTACTCCAAAATTGAAACCGTAAATGCTGTCAATGAAATAGTCCATCCTGCTGTGCGAGCGGTGATGACGGAATGTCCTGTTGATGGTGGTATTGAAGTGCACCACTTCAGTGATCTACCTGCCCGTTCTGGTTTAGGTTCTAGTAGTGCATTTACCGTTGGGCTTATAAACGCGTTACGTGGATTAAACGGTAAAATTTCTAGTGCGCAGCAATTGGGTCTAGAAGCTATCCGTATCGAGCAAAGTGTTATTGGTGAGAAAGTTGGATCGCAAGATCAGATATGGGCGGCGTACGGTGGTACTAACTTTATCGAGTTTAACCAAAATGGCATGATCAACGTATCACGCCTGATTATGCGCCCCGGCAATCATGCTCTTTTAAACGACCATATTTTGTTGTTTTTTACCGGCTTTACTCGAATCGCCGAAACGATCGCAGTAAAAAAAATTGAAAATGTGAGATCAAAACAATCACAACTTACTACATTGCAGCAAATGGCATTCGAAGCTCGAACAATCCTTCAATCAAAATCCCCTGAATTCACGAACGTTGGCTTATTATTGAACGATGCATGGAAACTCAAGCGTGAACTAGCTGATGGTGTGTCTAACTCGATGATAGACGATATTTATAATGCGGGAATCAAAGCAGGTGCGCTTGGTGGTAAGTTACTAGGTGCTGGCGGCGGTGGTTTTATGATGTTTTTTGCACCACCGCACACACATGCGGATATTCGTCAGGCTTTAAGTAAACTGATCTATGTCAACTGTAACATAGGCAGTGAGGGTAGTAAGATCGTTAGCTATGAACCGAATACTTAATATCCAAAAATTACTGTAGTCAGTGATTACTGACTACAGGCCAAGTCTATTGATTATTGGCTGCCAGAACGATTTTGGCGAGTAATGTCGCTCCCATTCATGATACATGTAGCTTGTTTTCTCGGTGATAATGTTTATGTTAGAAAGTGACTCAAGAAATTGATTAATGTCACCTTCACCATTTATATCGTATTGCAGATATGTTTTTCCTTTAAGGATTATTTCAGGGGTCGCCCACAATGGTCCAAGCCAAATGGGAATACATTGTGCAGAGATACTCTGGCCTACTCTTCCAGGAAGCAAAGCTTTTATGTCAAGTGACTTTGCTTTTTGATCCTCAAAGCTTGCTATAGCACAGCTATTAATGCTGTATTGTGATGCTGTCATACATTTAATGAATGTGTCATAGCCACGCATATTATTATTCTTGCTTCCGACCCGCCCTCCAGTAACATATAGAGTTGGGAGATTGCGCCAGTAATCGATTAGTTTCGAAAAAAAGATTGTTCTTGTTCTTTTGGGGCTGCCAATATAGCTGGCGAAATAATCTTTATTTGAGTTATCCCCGTCTTGCCATAGATTAGGTAATGAATTTACTCCAAATATTCTTTTTCTAGTTTCTGCGTTTGCTTTTATTTCGTAGTATTCAAGTATTTTTTCTGGTTCACTGTAAATGGGGACTAACAAGTCAATTTTATTTGAAATGATATTAATGAATGAATCTATGGCATTCTTGCTTCTGTGAATGCAAAAATCACCAACTATGGCAATGGATTTTATATTTTTTTGCGTTGTTATTTTTAGTGCTTCATTAATTGCTTGACTAAAAAAGCAATCGATTAAGTTCAATTCGAGGACCGCAAAATCAGATTGAATTATTTTCTCATTTGTAATTTCGCCACATATTAAATATCCATTTCTGACTTCCCATGCCGGTTCGGATATTTCATAGCCCATATCAATGAGTGAGTGTTTTAATTGCCAATAGATGTCACTATCAACAGGCCAATCAGAACATTTTCCCGTTTCCAAGTCAGAAAGATAGGGTGGGGACATCAAAAATACTTTCATCATTATATAACCTATTGTTTATTTGAAGCTAGCCGTGGCTAGATTGAGTGTTGCTAATGCGACTGAGCTGCACGACCAAATCAACGCCATCCCAAACTTCGTTAAATTGCAGGGACTGACCAAGCGGTACTAGCCGGTCGGCGCCACGCAGTACTGTTGGATACCAGTCGCTCAGTAATTTGCTGTCGATCCCCCAGTGACTTAGAGTCTGATGGCAATTATTCAGCATCGGTGTCAGCGCATTGAGTGATTGCAGTGGCAATTCGAGAAATAAGCCACAGCCCGGGTGCAGCTGCAGCATGTCTGTATCTAAGTCGGTGATACGCAGGCGTTGCAGCTGGCCGGTTTGCCAGTCTTGATAGTTCTCACTCCTCAATAACAGCTGTTGCGCGCCCGCCAGCGCCTGATAGGCGTCGCTGTCAGTGAGTAGCGCCTGCTGCATCGAACGCTGAATGAGTGTTGGCCAGAATCGTTGTTGCGCCTGCCTGATGTCGTCTGTCTGGCCAAGCCACACCACGACTTTGGCTGAAGCACAGGCTTGCTGGGCGTAGGTCAGATGATCGCGGCTAAACAGCTCAGTCATGGCCTGAAATTCAGCGGCAGGAGCCTCACAGACGGCGTTGGCGTCAAGCAGCGTCAGCGACATTTTGTGGCTGAAAATCAGGTCACGGCAATGCGCTGGCACCGGTTGTTGTCGCTGCGTGATAATTGCCGCATCCGACCCCCACAATACACGTCCGTCCATTTGCGTCAGATGCCGTGCAAGATCGGTGTCGTTATGCGGGGCCAACACAAATTGCAATGCAGCATTTTGCTCCGGGTATTGTTCCGCCAGTGCGTTAATGTGTGTCAGCAGCACCTGCGCGCTTTGACCTGCACGCGATGACAGCCGGAGCAGATTGCTGTTGCCACACAACAACGACAGCAGTGCGGGATACATAAACAGACTATCGACGTTTGCCGGAGTATTGTGATACACCCGTCCAAGCGGCTTAAACTGATATGGCATTGCATGATATTTTTGCACCAGCGCTGTTAGTTTTTGTCGGCGGAACCAAAAGCCCAGCGCCAACAAATCTGGCATAGTCCGGCAGATCGGATCGGCCAAGAGCCTTGCAGACAAAGCCTGAATGTAATCCTGTGCGCCCTGAGAAAACGCAGCCTGTAAGGTTGGTGCTGTGGTCGCTGGGTTTAGCAACTGCATGTGGAAATCCTTATACTGCCTGGGCTGTCACGGTATCACTGCAGCCGCGAGCTTCGGCCAGTGCCAAGCGTCCGAGCACCTGAAAATACTTGCCGGGCCGGCCGCAAGGGCAGTTGTCTTCGCCAATGATCACGCCGCGGTCTTCGGTCAATAGGCTATGACCCGGATAAGAGCGGGGCAAGGTAGATAGCAATTGGAGCACCCCGGGTTCACCATGTGCACACAGTTGCCAGTTTTGCGGGTTACGCACTAGCACATCGGCGGAAGCCGGGCAGTGCAGGTGGCCTTGCTCACACTCGACAAACACGGCGCCGATTTGTTCGACCATGCCATAAAAATTGTGTACCCGCTGGATCGCGGCAACCTGTGCCAACTTAGCCTTGAACTCAGCATTGCCGACGGCCTGTGCCTGCAGTTTTTTCCAGCCGCCGCTGTGTAGCAAAATCGCCTGTGGCAACTGGACCTGCCCGGCGGCTAACTGTGAAAGCCATTGCCAGACCATAAAGGTAAAACCAAAAATCAGTACTGGCCCTTCACTATAACGTTGGCAAAACTCGGTCAGTGCTTCGGTATTGACTGACAAATCTTCGTTCAGCGCATAACAGTGGTTGCGGCCCATAAAGGCCAGCCCTTGAATACCAGCGCCACGGGCACTGAAACTGTTGCGATCTTTGACTACGCCAGGGTGATCGATGATGAGCATTGGCAAGCGATCTTTGCCAAGCCAATGTTGCATGATGCGCACCAGTACTTTGGATTGCAGCGCCGCCGCGTCTTTATCCAGCACTATCCGCGACGGCTGCCCTGTGGTACCGCTCGAATACAGCGTTTTAAATACCTGATTGTCCGGCACAGACTGCAAGGTAAACTGTTTGAACAGCCGCACTGACAGATAAGGCAATTCAGCCAGACTTCCCGGCTGTTGCTGGCAGAGCGGCAAGGCTTGTTGTAGCCTTTGGTACAAGGCGCAGTGAGTTTGATGATGGCCGTTCAGTGCAATTAGTTCTGCCAGCAATCGAGGCGTTTTTTGCTGTGCGGTCAAACCGTACGGTGGTTCATCAGTTAATGGCTGCCATGGCGCTTGCATCAATGGGTACTCCCGCCCGGGCCTTCAGTGAGCGTCTCGCCGGTGGCGATGCGCAATAGCGCGTGATAATGCACTTTGCCATTATTGGTGTAGGGTACATCCCGTACCAGCAATACTTTAAACAGGCTGGGATGTAATAACAGTGTGGTATGCAGGTAATCGCTGACTGCAGCGGCCGCTGTGGATTCGGCATTGGCATCAATAACAGCCACTACCAGCAAATCATCTCGTCCGGTGCAAACGGTCGACCATCGTTCGCGCTGTAATAATGTTTCCAGCTGATCCAGTTGCCAACGTTTCCCCTGAATTTTCAACATCCGTTTCAACCGGCCAGTAATTTGAAACAAGCCATTTGGTCGCAGGATAGCCAGGTCGCCAGTGGCTAGTTCTGCCATTTTGTCATTGGAACGTAGATCAGCTGAATTTTGTGCATAGCCAAGCATCACATTTGGCCCTTGATAAACCAGCTCACCCTCAAGATTTGCTTCGGTGATCTCCGTCCTGCTCTCGACATCACGCAGCAGCAGGGCGCCGCCAGGGATCGGCTCACCGATGCAATCGGCGTGATCAGCTAAATATTCCGGCCTAAGCCAAGCGATGCGTGCCGTGGCTTCGGTCTGGCCATACATCAGGTACACCGGGATTTGTTTTTGCTCTGCCAGCAATTGCACGTATTGGCGCAAGTCGTCACTGAGCGGTCCGCCGGCCTGGGTCATGTAGCGCAACGCCGGCAGTGGCAAACGTTCAAATCGCAGTGTTTTCAGCATCTTATAGCTAAATGGTACGCCAGCAAGGCTATTGACAGCAAAGTCGCGCATCAGTTGCCAAAATTCTTTGTTCATGACGGAGTAGTCGGTCAGCAGCACTGTTGCGCCGCAAAGCAGGTGACTATTCAGTACCGACAGACCATAGGAATAATGCAGTGGCAGTGCAGTGATGGCAACGTCGGACATCTGCAGCGGCAAATACCGCGAGATAGCCAATGCATTACTGTGCAGATTATCCAGCGACAACATCACCGATTTTGGATCGCCGGTACTACCGGAGGTGCTAAGTAGCAGTGCCAGATCTGGCCTGGCTCGAAAAGCGCTGGCACTGACGCGGCGCATCGTGCCAAGGTCATCGATTAACACGGCGATCTCTAGTTGGCGGATCAGCGGGTCGAGTTGGCTTTGCGGCAGGTTTGCATCTAACAACACCAACGGTCGCTGATGGCGCAGACAACACAGATAGGCCACCACGGTCGTCAGATTATTGCGACATAATAAAGCGCAGACCTGTTGCGGCCAGACATCAAACTGAACAAAGCGCTGAGCAAAATGATCGGCCAGCTGTGCCAGTTTTAGATAACTGATGGCGGTACCGTCCGGCAAAAGCAACGCAGTTTGTTCGCCAAAACGTTGCAGATTTTTCGCAAAATGCAGGTTCATAACACTAGTCCGCCATCCACAGCCAGCACCTGACCTGTGATATAACCGGCTGCATCTGAGCATAAAAAGCCGACCACCGCGGCAACATCGGCAGCTGTGCCGAGCCGGCGTAAGGCCGTCTGGCTGGTCAGCTGTGCCCGTTGCTCTGCGTTGTAATGAGCAGTTAAAGTCGTATCGATAAAGCCAGGAGCAACCACGTTGACGCGAATGCCCTGCGGTCCCAGTTCTTTTGCTAAGGCTTTACTCATACCCGATACGGCGGCCTTGCTGGCACAATAAGCAGCCTGACCGCTACTGCCATTTTCGCCAACTTTGGACCCGAAAGTTACAATATTTCCGCATTTTTGCCGCAACATCAACCGACTTGCCAGCTGGCAGCACAGGAAGGTGGCGGTAACATTGAGCTGAAAATGCGCGGCCAGATTGGCGGATTTCGTCAATGCCAAGGCGCTGTCCTGCATCATGCCTGCTGCATTAACCAGATGATCCAGCCGGCCGAAGTGTTGTTGTACCTGACGAAAACACGCGAGGATCTGGCTCTCATCCGTCAGATCAGCGCTGATCACCAGATCGTCCGGCATTGCCAAAGTCTGTAAAGCTGTGGTGTCGCGCGCGACCAGAATTAACTGATGACCAGCTTGTTGCAGCTGCTGTACACAGGCCGCACCAATCCCGCGACTGGCGCCGGTGATCAGACTGATCGGTCTTGGTGCGGAGCTGGTCATCCAAAGGCCACGCCATGTTTAGCTAAAATCTCCCGTGCTTTGGCCACCGAGCTCATGTCGATAATGTCGTCGGTATCCAGCAGCAGATTAAAACTGTTTTCCAGTTCAGCGATCAGCAGCATATGGGCCGTGCTATCCCACTGCGGGATACTATTGTAGGCCAGATCGTCGGTGATCAGGGACAGGTCAACCACCAACGCAGTAGCGAAGGCTTGTTGCAGTTTTTGCACGTTCGTTTGCTGTAATTCTTGATGTTGCATCTGAAACTCCGTTCGGTGAGCTGATTTCGACTAACCAGCAAAGCGGGCAAAACGACTGGCCGCCTGAGTAAATCCTGCCAAATCCAGCTGCATTTGTTGCATTAATACTGGTCCTTCCGGGGTTGGCTGGCTGAGCTGTTGTGTCGTTTGATAGCCGAGTTGCTGGTTAAAGCGCAGCGCAGCTTGGTTGTCCAGTTTGACATGTGCCAGCAGTGTCGTACAGCCAAGCGTCTGAAAGCAATACTGATTGAGCGCAAGTGCCGGGAAAAATGCCAGCATGGAACCACGAAAGCGTGGATCGGCCAGATAAAAACCACTCTCCAATACTGTGCTGCCAGTTACAGCTTTACCCTCTGGTTGTTTCAGATTACAGGCGCCGACCGGTTGATCCTTATAGCGGATGACAAAATGTTGCTGTGATACATCGGCACTGATGCGGGTAAACCACTGCTGTTGCGCCTCAGGGCTGATTTGGCGTTGGTCCAGCATTTGCGCGGCTATATCCGGGCTGTTACGCCAGGTGCGCAATTGTGGTAAATCAGTGGCCTGCACGGGCGTCAGATCAACACCATAAGCGCGAATATTTGCTGGCGATACCGCATTCATGCCAATAAATCCCAACTCAGCGCGGTGCCACGCGCTACATCCTGCTTCACGGTTTTGCCAAGCAGCAGTGGCAGGTATTTGGGAGCGAGACCAAGCCCAGGGCGGATAGCGCGGACATTTTCTGCATTCAGCACATCACCGGCTTTGAGGTCTTGTGCGATATATAAAGAACGGCGATGGCGGCGCGAAGCTACTTCTTTAGCCGTGACGCCATAATGCACGCCACCGAGGGCAAGATGAGCGCGGCGGGTTTCATCAACCAGCATTTTCAATTCAGCCGGCTCCAGCGAGAATTCCGCATCTACGCCGCCTTCGCTGCGATCTAACACAAAGTGTTTTTCAATCACTGTGGCCCCCAAGGCGACGGCCGCGACGGCTACACCAATGCCAGTGCAGTGGTCTGATAATCCCGCCTGGCACTGAAACAGCTCCGCTAAATGTGGGATAGTGCGCAGGTTGGCATCCACCGGTTCTGCCGGATAGTTGCTGGTGCATTTAAGCAGAATCAGCGCCTGACAGCCGTTCGCTTTGAGCACCTCCACCGCTTCGGCCAGTTCACTTTGACTGGCCATGCCGGTCGACATAATCACTGGCTTGCCGGTGCGGGCCACTGCGGCGAGCAGCGCGTGATCGGTGTTTTCAAAGGAAGCAATTTTGTAGCAGGGCACATCGAGGGTTTCGAGGAAATCGACGGCAGTCAGGTCAAATGGCGTACTGAACGCCACCATACCCAACGCTTTAGCGCGGGCAAAAATCGGTGCATGCCAGTCCCACGGTGTGTTCGCAATCTCATAAAGTTTATAGAGACTTTGGCCGAACCAGAGGCTATCCGGGTTATCAATAAAAAAATCACCGCTGTCGATATCGAGCGTCATCGTATCTGCAGTGTAAGTTTGCAATTTGATCGCATGAGCGCCGGCGGCTGCGGCGGCGTCAACCATCGCCAGTGCTTTATCCAGCGACTGATCATGGTTACCCGACAATTCGGCAATGATAAAAGGCGCATGATTAGCACCTATTTGATAAGAACCCAGTTCAATGGTGGGGACTGCTGCCATTTACGCTGCTCCAGTTAGATGAAAACTCAGGTCGTGTTTGTTGCTGTTGATTGCTGCAACAACTGCAGCAGATGGGGCACGCCACCGCCTGCAGGCACCAGTTGCTGCGCTGCTGCCGACATCCGCGCTCGCAGCGGCGCATCGTTTAGCAACGTCGCTATGGCCAGCGTCAGTTGTCCGGCGCTGAGCTGGTCCGCAGGACCCAAATCAATACAAGCGCCAAGGCTTGCCAGATAATGAGTGGTTGCCTGTTGATTGTCCGCCAGCGCGACGACAATGGCGGGTAGCCCCAGGCAAGCCCGTTCCCAGTGTGTCGCGCCGCCGGCGCCAATCATCAAATCCGCAGCTGCCATCAGCCCTGCCATCCCTGGCGTCTGTACAAGCAGGGTCAGACGCCGGTCCTGTGCACAAAGTTGCTGCAACAACAGACGGTGCGGGTTGGCCTGACCGATCACGATATCGGCCAGCCAATGCGATTCCTGAAGTTGCTGCAAAGCATTAATTGCCAGAGTAGTAAAATTTTGCTCGTCGCTACCACCAAAAAACACCAGCACCCGTGCAGGAGAATGGGAATTAAATGCTGTATGGAATTGTCGTTGTAGCGGGTCAAAGCCGGCAAATTCGGGTCTGAGCAGAGCAAAGCGGGGCCCCAGCAATGGTTGGCAATGTTCGGGTAACAAAGACTGATAACGGCTGGTGAAGTCAGGCACTAAATTCTGGTCAAGCATCACATCGCAGTCATATTGCCGGTTGGCCAGATCATCAATTTGCAGTATTGCACGGCATCTTGGCCGCATCGCCTTACAAAACATGGCGCCAAGGCCATAGTGGTCGACAATCAGCCAGTCGAATATTCCGGTATTCTGTGTTGAATCAAGACTGGTAATGAGCGCTGACGCATCTTCCGCTTCAGTGCAACCTAGCCAGGCCTGATAACCATGCTGTGGTGGATTGGTGAGTAGCGGTAAGACAAAGGTGGTAAAGCCTTGCTCAGCCAATAATGGCAGCAGATGTCCCGGATGTTGCCGACAGGCAAAATACACCTGATGACCGGCTTGCCTGAGCGCACGTGCCAGCGTCAGACATCGCATCAGATGTCCTGAGCTAATGGCTACAGACGCGTCTGTGCGAAACAGCACCTGCATCAACGGCTCCGCGGTGTCTGCGTCAAAAGAGTCTGCAGCAGTTCGGCACGTAACCAGTCCGCTTCAGTATCAATGTCTTGCACCCGGTGTTGCGGCAGTTCCTGCAAAAAACTGTGCGGCGCGAACATCGCTAAACCGTTACACCAGTCGTCGGCCTGACCCAGATAAAACTGGCCGGCATCGTGAAAGGTTTCCGGCAAATCCTGCGAACGTTTGGGGATCGACTCTGGTTGCACTGGCTCAATCTGGCCCTGCGCATTGCGGTATAAAGCACGCTGGATGGGGAAGCTAAACCGGCAGCCGGAGAACACAAATTTCAGTGCTGGATTTGCCACAAGTGCTGCAGCGGCTTGTTGCAGGTCAGATGGCAACAACAAGGGCGCTGTGGCATAGATACAACCGACCAGAGACGGCGGCTGTTGTTGTTCACGTAACCATTGAATCGCATGGGTGATCACAGGTCCTGTGCCAGTGAAATCATCAGCCAAGGTCTTTGGGCGTAGGAACGGTACTTCGGCACCGGCCTGACGAGCCACGTCGGCTATTTCGTCATCGTCGGTGGAGACTATGACACGGTCAAATACACCGCTTTGCAAGGCGGCTTCAACCGACCAGGCCAACATAGGCTTGCCGTTAAACAGGCGGATATTTTTCCGGGGGATCCGTTTGCTACCGCCACGGGCAGGAATAATAGCGGTTTTCATTTTTCAGAGCTCACTGCAGGCCAGACGCAGCGCGTCGGCCACTTGTTGTTGCTGTGCAGGCGTAATGCCTGCGAATAACGGTAAACTAATGATCTGGCTATAAAACTGTTCGGCGTCTGGAAACTGTCCCCAGTCAAAACCGAGTTTTTGATAATACGGCTGGGTATGGATTGGAATGTAATGCACATTCACGCCAATACCGGCGGCACGTAGCGATTCAAATACCTGCAGCCGTTTTGCCGGCTGGTGCATGCGCACTATATACAGATGCCAGGCGGATACACCATCGACAGCCGGAGCTGGTAATTCGACAGGCAGATCCTGTAACAGCTGCTGGTACAGCTCTGTGGCTTTGATGCGCTGATGGACAAATTGCTGAAGCCGGTCGAGCTGACTGAGCCCAAGCGCAGCTTGTAAATCGGTGATGCGATAATTAAACCCAAGGCCAATTTGCTGATAATACCAAGGGCCATGTGATGCTTCGGTCATGTCTGCAGCGTCGCGGGTGATACCGTGACTTCTGAGTAGCCGCAACTGGTTATCCAGTGCCGGATCATTGCAAAGCGCCATGCCACCTTCGGCTGAGGTGATGATTTTTACCGGATGGAAGCTAAAGACCGTGATATCACTGTACTGACAGCAGCCAACCGGGCGGTGCTGGTAGTAACCACCAATGGCGTGGGAAGCATCTTCGATGATGCGAATATTGTAGGGCTGGCATAGCGCGGCAATTCGCTGCATATCACAGCTGTGTCCAGCCAGATGTACCGGGATCAACACTTTAGGTAAGGTGTTTGTCGTTGCGGCCTGCTCTAATTTTATTGCGAGTTGGGCAGGATCCATTAAGCCGGTGCTGGCATCCACGTCAACAAAATCAACATCAGCACCGCAGTACACGGCGCAGTTGGCTGAGGCTACAAAGCTGATTGGGCTGGTCCAAACCCGGTCGCCCGGGCCTACTTGTAATGCTAAACATGCCAGATGTAGCGCAGAGGTTGCACTATTCATTGCAACCGCAAAGCGGGCCTGACACTGGCGGGCAACTGCTTGCTCAAAAGCAGGAACTTTAGGTCCCTGTGTCAGAAAGTCTGATTGCAGAGTATCAATGACTGCAGCAATATCGGCAGCGTCAATTTGCTGACGCCCATAAGGGATCATTCCATTGCATCCTGATTAAATTGGCGGATCTCGTCCACTGTTAAAAACCAGGGATTTTTATCAGAAACATACTCAGTCCCCGGTTCCACTTTGCGACCCCGTTCTTTTAACGCATTGATTGTGAAATCGTTACTCCGGTTGGAGAACAGAATCGACGGTGCGATCACAAAGTGGTCATCATATTCGTAGGTGTTATAAGACATATCACCGGGACACATCATTTCATGCAGTTTTTCACCCGGGCGGATGCCGACATCTTTAAACGGTAAATCCGGTGCTATTGCTTTGGCCAAATCAACCACCCGAATCGACGGAATTTTGGGCACGAATATCTCACCACCAAGCATGCGTTCAAAGTTTTTCAAAACAAAATCAACACCTTGCTGCAAGCTGATCCAGAATCGTGTCATTTCCGGGTGCGTGATTGGGATATGGTCCGAACCACTATCGCGTAATTTTTCAAAAAATGGCACCACAGAACCCCGTGACCCAACGACATTGCCGTATCGCACAACAGAAAACCGTGGTTTGCTGCCGCCGGAAATGTTGTTTGCAGCGATAAATAGTTTGTCGGATGCCAGTTTGGTTGCGCCGTACAGGTTGACCGGATTGGCCGCTTTGTCAGTCGAAAGGGCAATGACTTTTTCAACGTTGTTCTCAATAGCGGCATTGATCACATGTTCAGCGCCATTGATGTTGGTTTTGATGCATTCCATCGGATTGTATTCTGCGGCGGGAACCTGCTTTAACGCAGCGGCATGGATCACATAATCCACCCCGCGCATAGCGCGGATCAGTCGGTCCTGATCGCGCACGTCACCTATCATGTAACGCATACAAGGCGCGTTAAAACGCTGCTGCATTTCGTATTGTTTTAGCTCGTCGCGGGAGAAAATAATAATTTTATTCGGCTTGTAACGCTGTAGCAGCGTCTCAGTGTATTTATGACCAAAGGACCCAGTGCCTCCGGTAATGAAAATATTTTTGCCGTTAAACATATTGTCCCCCTTGCAGCGGATGGATCACGCTACATCACTAGTAGACAGAACCATAGCATAATTTATTCCAGTATTAAAAAATGCTTGTGATTAAAGGTGTTAGCAGTGGCTTGTTCACAGAACCTGCCACCCGTCAAAAAATAACCTCAGCCATACTTTGCCTGTTCGGAACAACAAGGCGTAGAATCAAAATACATCGACCGGAGCGGGGTACTCTATGAATATCAATGGCCAGACATCTGTGATTGATTTGCTCTCAGACCGCTTGCAGCGTAGCAATGACGACAAGCTGAAGCAGCTGGCATCCGCGAAGCGGATCAACTCCGCAGCGGATGATGCCGCTGGTTTGCAAATCGCCAACCGTCTCAGCGCGCAAAATAGTGGTACCCGCCAGACCGAACAGAATCTGTATGATGGCTTGTCGATGGCCAATCTGGCTGATCAGTCGCTGCAAGGTGTCACTGACGGTCTGAATGAAATTGGCCGCCTGGCTACGCAAGCCGGCAGCGGCATCCTGTCGGCAGACGACAAAGCCGCACTGCAAAAGCAGGTCGATGCCATCAGCGCCGGGATCAAAGACCAAATAGCCAATACCGAATTTGCCGGTACTAAATTATTTGCCAGCAACGGCAGTATTGCGCTTGGTGGCGAAAAAAGTCAGTTCAGTTTGCCAACGACCGACCTGGCGAAACAACTGGAAGATGGTGGGGTTTTTGCCATCGATTTACAAAGCGCAGATGGTGTGGCGAATGCTTTGGATGTAGTGAAATCCAGTAGTCAGCAAATTGACAACCAACGCACAGAAATTGGTGCTACATCTAACGCAATGACCGCATCGGCCCGCAATCTGGCCAACCAGAATGTTAATGAACAAGCCGCCATCAGCCGCATTGCCGATTTAGATTATGCCAAAGCCAGCACCGAACGCGTACAGGGACAAATCCGCGAACAGGCTAGTATCGCGGTCGCGGCGCAAGGACGGATCCAGTCCGAACAAGCGTTGCAACTGCTGAGTTAATGCGAAAACGCTGTTTTTTTGACGCCACTGTCAAAAAACCAGCGTTTGTTGCTTGCAAGGGCGCCAAGCCTTTGCAACAATAAAAAAAAAGCTGGCACTCAGACTTCATGAACCCACGTTTATTTATTTTGGATCAACAGGATAGCCGGGCGCAGCGCCTGAGTGTGATCCTGAATTTCATTCACGAGCCGCACGCGGTACTGAGCGAAGCGCAGCTCCATGCCGAACTTGGCGCGGATCCAAAAGCCGTGGTATTGCTGGGTGCACTTACCTCACAACAACACGAACCGATCCTGCAGCAATATCCGGCCTGCGCGTTTCTATTGCTCGGCGAGACATTAAAACCCCTGTTGAAATACGCCAATGCGGTGGGTTTGCTGACTGAACCATTTGCTTATGCCTCGTTAACTCAGCAACTGCGTGATTGTCAGGAATATCACCGTCTGTTGCCTGGTCAGCGTCAGCATGATTTGCAACACCGTTTTGTCGGGATGGTGGGGACGAGCCCGGTGATGCAGCAAGTGCGTTTTCTGATCCAGCAAGTGGCCAAGACCGATGCTAACGTGCTGATCCTTGGCGAGTCCGGTACCGGCAAAGAAGTGGTGGCGCGGAACATTCATGTACTGTCGCATCGCTGTGACGGCCCATTTGTACCGATTAATTGCGGCGCTATTCCGGCTGAACTGCTCGAAAGCGAGTTGTTTGGTCATGAAAAAGGTGCTTTTACCGGCGCCATTTCTACTCGCAAGGGCCGGTTTGAACTGGCGCAGGGCGGGACTATTTTCCTCGACGAAATTGGTGACATGCCGTTGCCAATGCAGGTCAAACTGCTGCGGGTGTTACAAGAGCGTACCTATGAACGTGTCGGCGGCAGTCAGCCGATCCGCGCGGATGTGCGTATTATCGCGGCAACTCACCGCCAGCTTGAAGGCATGATTGAAGACGGTCGGTTCCGGGAAGATTTGTATTACCGGCTGAATGTATTTCCAATTGACACGCCGGCGTTAAAAGAACGTGCTGACGATTTGCCTTTATTGGTGACGGAACTATTGCAAAGACTGGAAACTCAAGGACAAGCCGGCGTTAAATTTACTGAACGGGCCATTGAAAGTCTGAAATTACATGCCTGGCCGGGCAATGTCCGCGAATTGGGAAATTTGGTCGAACGCTTGACGATTATGTTCCCGAACCAAGTGGTTGATGTTGCCGATCTGCCGCAAAAATATCGCCATATTGATGTAGAAGCTTATATTCCGCATTATCCGGAAGCGTTGCTGGAGCGTGATGCAATCAATGAACTGTTTCAGTTTGGCAGTGACGACGAGGAGAGTAATGAAGAGATTGCTTTCACGTCGCTGACGTCCGGGCAACTCGATCTGTTACCGGATGATGGCATGGACCTGAAACAATTTTTGGCAGATCTGGAAGTGAGTCTGATCAATCAGGCACTGGAACGCCACGACTTTATTGTTGCCCGTGCTGCGGATATTTTATGCTTGCGCCGGACTACGTTGGTAGAAAAAATGCGTAAGTATAATCTGATGCGCGATGAAGCCGACAACGGTCAAAACGACTGACTGCCAAAAATTTGGCAGGCAAATATAATCTAAGATATTGAATTTCAACATAAAATTTAGTGGCATGATTTCTGCTTGGAAAGGGTTGTGTTCAAAACCCTGACGGTGAAATTATGCTCACGTCTCCACACGCTGCGCTGAAAAAAGGTCCATTACCGGCATCAGCGTCTGCGGTACCTCATCTGGCCTTATTGCAAGGTGTGACAGCGACTGTAGTCCCTGTGGCGATTTCTGATCCGGAGCGCCTGGAATTGCAGCGCTTACAGCATTTACTGCAGGTGTTGCCAAACGGCATTGTCGTGTTAGATCAGCGCGGCTATGTGATGCAGGCAAATCCGGTTGCTGTCGCTATGCTCGGCGAGCCATTGCATGGGCAGCGCTGGCTGGATGTGATTAACCGCAGTTTCCGGCCACGCAATGATGATGGTCTCGAAGTGTCGTTACATGATGGCCGGCGTGTGCAGCTGGCGATTAGCCCGTTGGAACCTTTAACTGGTCAACTCATCGTGTTGACTGACCTGACCGAAACCCGTCAGTTGCAAAGCCGGTTATCACATCTGCAGCGCCTGTCTTCGCTCGGTAAGATGATGGCGTCATTGGCGCATCAGATCCGCACGCCGCTGTCCGGTGCTTTGTTGTATGCCCGCAATCTGGCCAATCAAAAATTAAGTCCGGCAGCGCGCGAGCAATTTACGCAAAAACTGCTGAACCGGCTGACCGATTTAGAACAGCAGGTGAATGATCTACTGCTATTTGCCCGCGCTGGGCGTGAACAGCAGGCGGTACCTTTGTCGATGCAGCAACTGCTCAGCGAGGTCTTTGCCGCCGTTGAACCGCTAGTCCTGCAACAGCAGGGGACTGTGGTCGTCGAACTACCTGATCCCGATGTCACTGTGCTTGGCAACCATAGCGCATTGGCTGGCGCCCTCAGCAATCTGGTGCATAACGCGCTGGAACATGCCGGACCTGGAGCCCGCATTCAGTTGTCTGCCATTGCCAGCAAAGATCAGCGCAAAGTGGTGCTGGCCGTTGAAGATGAAGGCCCTGGCGTGCCAGAGCACCTGCAGCAGCAAATTTTCGAACCATTTTTTACTACCCGCAGCAACGGCACTGGTCTTGGCCTTGCCGTAGTGCAGGCGGTAGCGAATTCACACAACGGTATTGCCCGTTGTCTGAACGGTCGCAACGGTGGCGCCCGTTTTGAATTGACCCTGCCAGTTTGTCTGGCAGATCCAGGCACTGTGTTTCGCAGTGCGTTACCAATCGAGGAGCCTTGCAATGCAGAAGCCTAAAATTCTGGTTGTAGAAGATGACGCCGGTTTGCAGGAAGCTCTGGCCGATACGCTAACGCTGGCCCAATATGATGTGGTGCTGGCAGCGAATGCCGAACAGGCATTACAGCAATTAAAACAGCATAAAATCCGCTTGGTTGTCAGTGATGTACAGATGGGGGCTATCTCCGGTCTGGAATTGCTCAAATCGGTCAAACTGAATTATCCACAGCTGCCGGTATTGATGATGACAGCCTACGCCACAGTGAACGACGCGGTGACCGCGATCCGCTTAGGTGCGGTGGATTATCTGGCTAAGCCTTTTTCGCCGGAAGTACTGATCAATATGGTTGGCCGCTATGTCAGTCCGGAAGAAGTATTACCGTTTGAGCCGATTGTTGCTGCACCTTGCAGCCAGCAGCTGGTCAAACTGGCGGCAAAAGTCGCCCGGGCCGACGCCAATGTGATGGTGCTTGGTCCCAGTGGTTCAGGCAAAGAAGTGCTGGCACGGTACATCCATCTGCAGTCGGCGCGTCACGACGGGCCATTTGTGGCGATTAACTGCGCGGCAATTCCAGAAAATATGCTGGAATCGACGTTGTTTGGTTACGAAAAAGGCGCGTTCACCGGCGCCATTTCAGCTTGTCCGGGTAAATTCGAGCAGGCACAACAGGGCACCATTTTGCTTGATGAGATCAGCGAAATGGACCTGAACCTGCAAGCAAAATTATTGCGGGTGCTGCAGGAGCGCGAAGTTGAAAGGCTGGGTAGCCGTAAAACTATTAAGCTGGATGTTCGGGTGATTGCCACCAGCAACCGCGACCTGCGTCAGGCTGTGGCACAAGGTCAATTTCGCGAAGACCTGTTCTACCGGCTCAATGTGTTTCCACTGACCTGGCCGGCCCTGTGGGAGCGTCCAGAGGATATTCTGCCGTTGACAGCCCATCTGATGGAGCGGCATTGCCAACAGCAGGGGATTGCGACGCCAGAGTTATCAGCCGGTGCCAAACGCAAGTTGTTAACGCATGAATGGCCGGGTAATGTGCGTGAACTGGATAACGTGATCCAACGGGCGTTGATTGTGCACAACGACAATCTGATCAGCGACGAAGATATTATGCTGGAAAACAGCCCGCTGAGTCTGAACCGGCCAGAGCCTGTTGCAGTCAGTATCGATCCTGAACTCAGCGTGTTTAAATCCGGCGTCTATGAGCAGGAGCACCGGATCATTCTGGAAACCATGCGGGCCTGTGCCAATCGCCGCAAAGAAGTGGCGGAAAAACTGGGCATCAGTGCCAGAACCCTGCGTTACAAACTGGCCAGGATGCGAGAGTCAGGTATTGCATTGCCTTTCTGACGGGCTTTATTGACCAGGATCGCTGATGAATCAGCCGGCCACTGCACTGCTGTGGCCGGCTGTTGCTTACCCGCTTCACCAACTGAACAGCCGCTTCGCAAGCATCCCTCAGACCTGCCATCGCGCCCGCATATCACGAAATCTTATTCGGTGTCGTTTTTTTGACTCTTTCGATTTCCATCTAAGTTGATGAATATAAACAATAATATCTTGGCACAACTTGTGCTTAATCAGCCTATATCAATAGCTTCACAGGCGAGATCATCATGGATATTAAAGGCGCAGGGCTTTACCAGGAAATGCAGGCTTTTGCCCGGCAGGCCCGCAGTCTGTCCGGTGACGTGCAAACTGGGCCGGCTCAGGTTGAAAATACCAGCCAGAGTGACTTCTCTCAGCTATTCAAACAGGCTCTGAACACTGTGAATGGTCTGCAGAAGAACAGCAGTGAATTGGCGACAGCTGTTGAACTGGGCGATCCAAAAGTGTCATTGGCTCAGGCGATGATTGCCGGACAAAAAGCCTCCATTGCGTTTGAAGCTACGGTACAGGTCCGCAACAAACTAGTGGAAGCCTATAAAGAAGTCATGGCGATGCCGGTGTGATGGGAGCAATCTAAATGGCTGAATCAACAGAATTAACCTTAAGCAGTAGTGACTTTAACCAGCCGGTTGACTCGGGCACCCCTGTCGAACAGAAATCTGGTTTTATTGGTTCTATGGGCGGTATGGACATAGTCCGGCAGATCGCCTTGATCATTGCATTAACGATCTGTATCGCGATTGCGATCCTGATCATTATGTGGGCACGCGAACCGGATATGCGTCCGCTGGGCACTTTTGAAACCAGCGAACTCATCACCCACCTCGATCATCTTGATGCGCAAAAAATCGAATACAAACTGGAAGGCAACACCATTCTGGTTCGCGGCGATAAATACCAGGATGTCAAACTGGGACTCAACCGGGCCGGACTGGAAAAAGACGCCAACAGCGGCGACGAAATTCTGATGCAGGACAGTGGTTTTGGTGTTAGTCAACGTCTGGAAATGGAGCGGCTCAAACACAGCCGTGAACAACAGCTGGCCCGCACCATTGAAGAGTTTCAGAGCATTGCCCGTGCGCGGGTGTTATTGGCTATTCCAAAAGAAAACATTTTTGCCCGGGTGGAAAAGCAACCATCGGCCACGGTGATGATCACCGCTAAAGGTGGCAAGGCGATTAAGGACAGCGAAGTCGACGCCATTGTTGATCTGGTCGCTTCGGCGGTACAGGGGTTGGAGCCGTCCAAAGTTACAGTGACAGACCAAAATGGCCGCTTGTTAAACAGTGGATCACAGGATGCTGCATCCGCGCGTTCACGCCGGGAATACGAAATTGAGCTAAAACGTGAAGATGAATATCGTCAGAAAATTGACTCCATCCTGATCCCTGTGCTCGGCATGGACAATTATACGGCGCAGGTCGATCTGCAAATGGATTTCACTGCCACTGAACAGACGCAGAAACGTTACAACCCAGATTTACCTGCCGTACGCAGTGAAATGACTTCAGAAGAAAACAGTGTGGGCGGCGGCGCGATGGGGATCCCCGGGGCGTTATCGAATCAACCGCCACTGGATTCGAATATTCCGGAAAAAGCCAACGACGGCGAAGCACCGGTCGTGCCTGGTCGTAACAGCAAAGAAGTCACGCGCAATTATGAACTGGACACGACCATCAGCCACAGCACGCAACAAAGTGGTGTGATCCGCCGCATCAGCGTGTCCGTTGCGGTCGATTATAAAATGGGTGCAGCCGCGGCCGATGCACCAGCCAAACCAGAGCCACGCAGTCAGGCCGAAATGCAGAATATTCGGCGGTTATTGCAGGGCGGTGTTGGCTTTGATGTGCAACGTGGCGACACCATCGAAGTTGTGTCGGTACCTTTTACCCGCGAAGAGATAGTCGCCGCGGCTGAATTGCCAATATACGAGCAAGAATGGTTTATGCGTCTGGCAAGACTGGTTGCCGCGGTACTCGTGATTATCGTGCTGATCATCTTTATCGTCCGGCCAATGCTGAAGAAACTGATCTACCCTGAAGATACTTCTGAAAGCTATGACGAAATGTCGCTGTCACGCGGTGTTGATCTGGGCGATGATACCATCGACCTGTTAAGTAAAGAATTCGATGCGAAATCTGTTGGTTTCGCTGCAGATGGCACCTTAATGCTGCCAGATCTGCATGGTGACGAAGATCTGTTAAAAGCGGTGCGGGCGCTGGTTGCCAATGAGCCTGAACTTTCCTCTCTGGTCGTGAAAAACTGGTTGGCTGAAGATGAGTAATGTAGAAACAACGCAAAAACCGGCTTTTGATGTTGGTAAGCTCGATGGCGTAGAAAAAGCCGCCATCCTGCTGCTGAGCTTGTCGGAAGAAGATGCGGCGCAGATCCTGAAACATCTGGAACCAAAGCAGGTTCAGAAAGTCGGTATGGCGATGGCGTCGATTGAGGATCTGAACCAGGCCAAAATTTCGGCGGTGCACCGGCTGTTTATCGAACAGATCCAGAACTTCAGCACCATCGGCTTCCAGAGCGAGGATTTCATCCGCCGCGCCTTAACAGCGGCTCTGGGTGAAGAAAAAGCCTCGAATCTGATTGATCAAATCATTCTGGGCGGTGGCGCCAAAGGTCTGGATTCACTGAAATGGATGGATTCGAAGCAGGTGGCCAACATCATCCGTAACGAACACCCGCAGATCCAGACGATTGTATTGTCCTACCTTGAACCGGAACAATCGGCTGAGATCCTGTCGCAGTTCCCGGAAAAAGTGCGCCTCGACTTAACAATGCGGATTGCCAACCTGGAAGAAGTTCAGCCAGCGGCATTGCAGGAATTAAACGAGATTATGGAGAAACAGTTTGCCGGTCAGGCCGGTGCTCAGGCGGCGAAGATGGGCGGTCTCAAAGCAGCGGCCGACATCATGAACTACCTGGATACCAACGTCGAAGGTCAGCTGATGGATTCTATCCGCGAACACGACGAAGAAATGGCACAACAAATTCAGGATCTGATGTTTGTGTTCGAGAACTTACTCGAAGTCGACGACCGCGCGATTCAGGCCATCCTGCGCGAAGTGCAGCAGGATGTATTGATGAAGGCGCTCAAAGGGGCCGACGACAATCTGAAAGAGAAGATCCTGAAAAATATGTCAAAACGGGCGGCAGAAATGCTGGCCGACGACCTCGAAGCAATGGGGCCGGTGCGGGTCAGCGAAGTCGAAACAGCGCAGAAAGAAATTCTGTCCACTGCACGGCGTCTGGCCGATGCTGGCGAGATTATGCTGGGCGGCGGCGGCGGCGAAGACTTCCTGTAATTGATGCCCGACCAAGCGGTGCGGCTTTTGGAGTAGCAAATGAGCCTGAACGATTTTATTAAGCACCGGCCTTTTGAGCCGGATGCGGAAGTGCTGGAGCTGCTACGCAATTGGCCTGCGCCGGATTTTCAGGCTGGACCTCAGAAAAAAACCAGTAAAACAAATGCGTTATATAAAACGCCACCTCAGCCAGGAACCCGGTTGCTGGCCCGGTCAGTGGAAGAGGAAGAAATCAAACCGCTGACTGCCGATGATATTGAACAAATCCGTCAGGCTGCATTTGACGAAGGCCTCGGGCAGGGCAAGGAAGAAGGCTTCAGTCAGGGGTACGCCGAAGGGCGGGAGCAAGGTTATCAGGATGGTTTGCAACAAGGGCAGGCTGAGGGACGCAAAATCGGCTTGGCTGAGGGAGAAGGCCTGATCCGCGAGCAGCTGGCACAGTTGCAGCTGCTCATAGAACAACTGCAGCAACCTTTGCTGCAAATCGATCAACGTGTTGAACACACATTGTTGAATTTGACCATTGCCATGGCTCAGGCGGTGGTTGCTGTAGAAATCAAAACCAACCCGCAAGTGATTTTACAAACACTGCGTCAGGCGATTGACGCTTTACCACTCAAAGCAAACCAAATTCAGATCCGGCTTCATCCGCAGGATCTGGCTGTGATCCAGCAGCATTACAGCGCTGAAGATTTAGTCGAGCGGCAATGGCAACTTAGAGCCGAACCTGCATTGGAGCCTGGCGATATTCGCATCGACGCCGGCGATTCTTCAGTTGAACGCAGTTTAAAACAACGCCTGCAACTCAGCTTGGAACACTTCCTGCAATCTGCTGATTATTCGGATTTGTAAAGCGGCAGTGTCAAAAGCATGACAGTTGAAACAAGGCGCAGCGCATTAGCTGACCGCCTGCAGCAACAGCAACAGTTTATTCGGCCGAATCGTCCAGTGGTTGCCGGGCGTCTGGTGCGGGTTGTTGGGCTGACTCTGGAAGCCACCGGCTTATCTGCGGCGATAGGTCAAACCTGCAGTGTGGATACTTTTGACGGTGAATTGTTGGCCGAAGTAGTGGGCTTTGCTCAGGATCGCATTTTCCTGATGCCAAAAGACGATATCACCGGTGTCATTCCAGGGGCTCGGGTTACGCCGTTGAATGATTACCTTGGCGTCCCACTGACGATGGCCTTGCTGGGCCGTGTGATTGATGGCGCTGGCAATCCGCTAGATGGCAAAGGCCCGGTTCGTTCGACTGAATTTGCCAAACAGAAGAAAAATCCGATTAACCCGTTAAATCGTCGGCCGGTCAAACAACCGCTGGATGTTGGCGTGCGCGCGATCAACAGCATTATCACCGTCGGCAAAGGCCAGCGGATGGGCTTATTTGCCGGCTCAGGTGTCGGTAAATCCGTGTTGCTTGGCATGATGACGCGCGGCACTGCTGCTGATGTGATTGTGGTCGGGCTGGTCGGTGAACGGGGTCGTGAGGTCAAAGAATTTATAGACGAGATCCTCGGCGAAGCAGGCCGGCAACGTTCTGTTGTCGTAGCAGCACCGGCAGATGTATCGCCATTGATGCGCCTAAAAGGCTGTGAAACTGCGGTGCAAATTGCCGAGTATTTCCGTGACCAGGGACTAGACGTCCTATTGTTGCTGGATTCCATTACCCGCTACGCGCAGGCACAGCGTGAGATCGCGCTGGCGGTTGGTGAGCCACCGGCGACCAAAGGTTATCCGCCATCGGTATTCGCCAAATTACCGGCGCTGGTGGAACGGGCTGGTAACGGCGGTGAAGGGCAGGGCTCAATCACAGCGTTTTATACCGTGTTATCCGAAGGCGATGACCTGCAGGATCCGATCGCCGATGCGGCACGGGCCATTCTCGACGGCCACATCGTCCTGTCCCGTCAGCTGGCGGACAGTGGTCACTTCCCGGCGATTGATATCGAACGCTCCATTAGTCGGGTAATGCCGGCAGTCACCAGCATGGAGCATCAGAAACTGGCGCGAGCGGTGAAGCAGCTGTATGCCAGTTTCAGCCAGAGCAAAGACCTTATTTCAATTGGCGCTTATGTCAAAGGCTCAGATCCGATGTTAGATCAGGCCATCACACTGATGCCAAAAATAAACCGATTCTTGCAACAGGGTATGACCGATGTCGTGCCTTATGACGAGTGCCTGTCGGGTCTCAATACCTTGTTACCTGCCAACCGGAGCTTTTAAGTATGGCGTTGAAACAACTGCAACTTTTAGTACAAGTGCAAAAAGATAAAGAAGAAAAGTTGTTGGCTAATTTTACTCAGGCTCAGCAATTTTTGCAGACCTGCAATGAACGCTACCAAGGCCTGGCTGACTACCGTACAGATTATATCCGTCAGACCCAGCAACGCGGTGCTGAGGGCGTGCAAAGCCGGCAATTCAATCAGTACCTGAACTTTATTACTAAACTGGATCAGGCGCTGGAACAGCAGAACCTACAAATTCAACAGGCGCAGCGGGTCGTGGATATGCGACGGACCGCATGGTTGACCATGCAGAAAAAGCGCAAGGCCATCGAATTACTGATTGATAAAGAACTGGCTGCCAGCCAGCAACGGCAGAACAAACTGGAACAGAAGCTGCTCGATGAAATTGCCACGCAGCAGTTTTTCCGCCGTCTTCAACAAACTGGCGTCTGAATCTGACCTCGGTGGCGCGAATTTTGTATAGCTGAAGCAGAACATTGACTTTGACTAGCTCGCGGCATTGCCGCAGTAGAAAGTCCGGGCGCAGAATTTCGCAACGGACGGAGGCGTGAACATGAATCTCAGTATCAATCTGACATTAGGCAGTCCGGTCACGGACAGTGCATCAAGCTCTGCTGTTATCACAGAAGATATGTCAGATCAGGAGTTTAGCCTGAAATTAGCCGATGAGTTGAGTGAACGCGAGCTGGCACCTTTGATGCTACCAGAGGACGGGAAAGCAACAGATCCGGCATTGCTAGAACAGATTGCCGCGCGGCAGCAGATTGCCGCTGATGCTGAAACGTTGACGGACAAAGACGGCAGAGTTTGGCAGGAAGACCCATTAGCGGGGCTAGCAGGGGCCGAATCTGCTGATGACGAGTCGATTGACCCCCTTGCTGGTGATAAACCGTGGCTGGATATCATTGAAAAAGCAAACAGTTACAGCCCGGTGCTGCAGGCGAATAAAACCAATAGCCGCAGTGCTGCCGAATCAGCAGTGACGGAAAGTGCTGCAGTTGCCATTGACCCCAAACTCGAACCGCTACCGGCAGATCTTGCTGCTCTAAGCGCCACACAGGACTGCCAGGCAGAGAAGGCTCAGCCACTACTTTTGACTTCGGCCGACCTGGCGAAATTCGGATCCAAGACTGAATCCAACTCCAAATTCAATTCCGAATCTGAATCTAAGGTCACAACATCAACCGGATTGCTGAGCGGAGCTGCGAAGACTGACGCGGGATCAGTGCCAGTGAAAACACAGACTGTAGCGGCAGATCCCTCGGCTTCGGCTGATGTTGCCCCAGTGCATGGCACTGTTAAAGAGACAGAAAGCGCGGATGTACGTACTGACGGACAACTGCTGCAGCCTGTTGCAGATGAGCCTGTAACCAAGACAACCAATGCCGCAGCAACTTTACCAGCGCCAGTAACGACTGCGACAGGCGCGTCTGGGCAAACAGATCCCGAGTCTCGCACACCTGTAAGCACTAGCGGGACCACAGCGAAAAACACAGAACTGCAAAAAGTCGGGCCAGTGACGGTTAACGGGCAAAATGAGGTGCAGGTGACTGAAGCGCAGACTGAACAAACCGACATACCGGCTATCGCTGCCATGCAGAAAATAACCGCGAGTGGTAGTGATAAACAGGCGGCAAAAACCGCAGCGGAGCCTGCAGTATCCGCTTCCGAGCAAGTGGCGATGCAACAAGAGACGGAACGCCAGATTGCTGGCCAACAGTCCATCGCTATGACAGCAATACAAGCCGGTACTGTGACCGCGAATCGGCCAACCGGAACACAGACCACCGGCAGCGACAAAGCGCCGGCCGCCAATGCTTTTGCCGTGCATTTGCGTGCAGTAAACCAAACGCAGCAGCAACAGCAACAGCAACAGCAACAGCCCCAGTCTGGCGCTGAGCAGCAACCAGGCCAAGGTCAGGCCAAAGCAAATATTGATATGTCCGCGCTGAATTTATCCGGACCTGTGGCCTCGGCTACGCCGGTATTCGCCCAGCAATTACAGCAGGTCACAGAAACCACTCCGGTCGCGGGCACTGCCGGCCAGGCCATTACATCAAGTGCAGCGATAACACCAGGCAATACGACTTTGCTGTCAGCACGTCCAGCTGAATCCGCAGCCTTGCAGCCACCTTTGGCTTTAACCGAGCCCGCAGCCGCACAACAAATCAAAGATCGGGTCATGGTGCAAATTCAGCATAAATTGCAGACTGCGGAAGTTCAGTTACATCCAGAAGAGTTGGGGTCCATGCAGATTAAACTGAACTTGCAGCAGGATCAGCTCAGCGTACAGTTTGTCGTGCAGCAAGGCGCTGCCAAAGAAGCATTAGAACAACAAATGCCGAAACTCAGGGAGTTACTTGAACAACAAGGCATTGCGTTGAGTGAAGGACAAGTGGAACAACGCCAGTCCCGTTCGCAACAGGAGCAACATTCAGGTCGCCACGGCAATCACGCCGGTGCAGAGTCTGAACTTGCAGCAGTCCAGACGGTACAAATGAAGGTTTCGGACCGAATGGTTGATTTTTATGCATAAATGCCGGCCAGATGCAGTCAAAACAGCCTGATCTGACGATGTTGATTGCCTTTGTTCCGTAACGAAGTAAATAATAACGAAAACAACAGGTACGGAGTACAGCAATGGCAGCGGAAAAAGAGCTCGAAATTGGTGATGGCGGCAGCAAAAAGAAAAAAATGATCATCATTGCGGCAGCAGCTGTAGTGTTGCTCGGTGGTGGTGGTGCCGCTTTTATGATGATGGGCGGGGATCCGCCGCCAGCAGCTGAAGGCGCACCAGCTGAAGGTGCTCCGGCCGCAGAGGGCGCTGCACCTGCAGCTGACGGTGCCGCAGCCGCAGCGGGTGGGCCTGAAGTTGGTTCTGCCTTATATGTCGGGATGCCACGACCTTTTGTCTTTAATGTCGCGGGAGCCAATCGCGATCGTCTGGTGCAAATCAAAGCACAGCTGTTGGTGCGCGGCACTCAGAACGAAGAAACGGCAAAACAACATATTCCACTGATAGAAAGCACGATGCTGCGGACTTTCAGTAAAGCCAATGCCGACGAGTTAGTGACGGCCGCCGGCAAAGAAACGATTAAAGCGGCAGCGTTAAAAGATGTACAGGAAGCGCTGAAAGGCGTGGCAGGTTCTCCTGTGGTAGAAGAGATCCTGTTTACCGGGTTTGTAATGCAGTAAGGCCGGTGTTGACCGGAGGGCGACAGATTGACAGATTTATTATCCCAGGACGAAATTGATGCGCTATTGCATGGTGTCGATGACGTTGAAGAAGAAGAGATAGAGGACAGTTCCGGACCGGGCGGCAGACGCTCGGCCATGGAATACGACTTTTCTTCGCAGGATAGGATTGTCCGCGGCCGGATGCCGACGCTGGAGATGGTCAACGAACGTTTTGCCCGCCATATGCGTATCAGCCTTTTTAACATGATGCGCCGTACTGCCGAAGTCTCCATCAACGGCGTACAGATGATTAAGTTCGGTGAATACGTCCATACCCTGTTTGTACCAACCAGCTTGAACATGGTGCGGTTCCGGCCATTAAAAGGCACTGGTCTCATCACGATGGAAGCGCGGCTGGTTTTTATCCTCGTTGACAACTTCTTTGGCGGCGATGGACGTTATCACGCAAAAATTGAAGGCCGCGAATTCACCCCGACGGAACGCCGGATCATCCAGATGCTGCTGAAGTTAATCTTTGAAGATTACAAAGAAGCCTGGGCACCCGTGATGGATGTGTCGTTTGAGTATCTCGACAGCGAAGTAAACCCGGCGATGGCCAACATTGTCAGTCCCACTGAAGTCGTGGTGATCAGTTCATTCCATATAGAGCTGGATGGTGGTGGAGGTGACTTCCATGTTGCATTGCCATATTCGATGCTGGAGCCCATCCGCGAACTGCTGGATGCCGGTGTGCAAAGTGACAAAGAAGATACTGACTTACGCTGGAGTAAAGCGCTGCGCGACGAAATCATGGATGTGAAAGTCAATCTAACCACCAAAATGATGGATGTGGAATTGTCGCTGGAACAAGTGATGAATCTCAAAGCCGGTGACATCATCCCGGTCGAGATCCCGGAAACCATTACGGTATTGATTGAAGACTTGCCGACTTATCGCGCCAAAATGGGTAAATCCCGCGACAATGTGGCATTAAAAATTGTAGAAAAAATCAAACGACCAGAATCAGTGAAGTCTGAGCTGCATGTCTTTACCAAGGGTGGTCGCCGCCTCGACAGCGACGCCGATATCAGTGAACTGGAAGCAGATTTGGTCTTGAATGAACGCACAGAGGAAAAATGGTAATGGCTGACGATAAAGATACCATGGACGAATGGGCTGCCGCATTGGCCGAAGCTGAAGGCTCCGGTGACATTGTTGAAACAGCAGAACTGGACGAGTTGCACGAAGAGAACTCGCCGATCTCCGGTGACGAGCGGCGCAAACTGGAAACGATCCTCGACATTCCGGTCACTATTTCGATGGAAGTCGGTCGCGCCAAAATCAGTATCCGTAATCTGTTACAGCTGAACCAAGGCTCCGTAGTTGAATTGGAACGCGTAGCCGGCGAACCGCTGGATGTGCTGGTGAACGGGACTCTGATCGCCCACGGTGAAGTGGTTGTCGTCAATGATAAGTTCGGTATCCGGTTGACCGACGTGATCAGCCAAATCGAACGTATTAAGAAGCTGCGTTAGCATGCGTTCACAGCAGCTTTTCCGGCATGGCAGGTCTAGACAATGGTTTCTGGGCTTAGCTGGCGTGCTGAGCGCTCAGAGCGCTTGGGCACAGGTGGCGGAACAGGCTGACAAGACTGCTGCGCCGCTGAAGCAAACTGCCAGTTTGCCGGGGCTTGGTCAGATTGTCATTTCTTTGGCGCTGGTGGTTGCAGCCATTGTGTTGCTGGCATTTTTGTATAAAAAACTGCAACTGAAGATGCCCGGCTCAAAACATTTTAAAGTGATTGCCACCTTGCCGGTCGGACAGAAAGAACGACTCTTAGTGATTGAAATTCAAGGAAAACAACGCGTGATCGGTGTCACACCACACAGCGTCAACTTCCTGTTCGAACTGGAAAATTCCCTGCCAGAAGAAAAGTTGGCATCAGACTTTCATACGCAGTTACAGTCGTTTCTGAAAAAGTAATCTGCTGTTATGTTCCGAATCCTTATTTTGCTGCTGGTGCTGGTCAGTCCGGCAGTTTTTGCTGACAACTCAGGGTTGTCGGCATTGCAAATCACCACCAATCCTGATGGTAGTCAGGAATACAGCGTCACTTTGCAAGTTCTGGCGATGATGACGGCACTGAGCTTTCTGCCAGCCGCATTGATTATGATGACCAGCTTCACCCGCATTATAATTGTTCTGGCAATTCTGCGTCAGGCGATGGGCCTGATGTCGAGTCCGTCGAATCAGGTGTTAGTTGGTATCACGTTATTCCTGACGTTTTTCATCATGGCGCCAACTTTTAAACAAGTGAACGAGCAGGCGATCCAACCTTATCTGAAAGAAGATATCACGTCGGTACAGGCGCTTGATGCGGCGATTAAGCCAATGAAGGCATTTATGCTGCATCAGACCCGTATCAAAGATTTGGAAACCTTCGCTGAAATCGCCGGACATCCGAAGGTCGAAAACAATCAGGATTACCCTATTACCATCGTGATCCCGGCCTTTGTCACGTCAGAACTCAAAACCGCGTTTCAGATTGGCTTTATGATTTTTATCCCATTCCTGATTATCGACCTGGTTGTGGCGTCAGTGCTGATGGCGATGGGGATGATGATGCTGTCGCCAATGATCATTTCGCTGCCGTTTAAACTGATGATGTTTGTATTAGTGGATGGCTGGCTGCTGGTCATGGGTACACTTGCCAACAGTTATGGGATAGGAGTCTGAGATGACCCCAGAAACGTACGTTGACATCCTCAATGACGCCCTTTATCTGGTGATCCTGCTGGTCAGTATCATCATTATGCCTTCGCTGGTTGTCGGCCTTGCAGTATCGATATTTCAAGCTGCAACGTCGATCAACGAACAAACCCTGAGTTTTCTGCCACGGCTGATTGTGACTTTGCTGGCACTGATTTACGGCGGGCATTGGATCACACAGACGCTGATGGACTATATCACCGCCTTGTTTTTATCCATCCCGACCTTGGTCAGCTGAGATGGAATTTCCGCTATCAGTGCTGCTACAGGGCATTGCAGATTTTCTGCTGCCACTGTGTCGCATCGGTGCGATGTTTGCGCTGATGACCGGTATTGGCGCCAAAACAGTGCCGAACCGGATTAAGATTGGCTTAGCGGTGATGTTTACGCTGGTGATCATGCCGGTGATACCGCCAGTTAAAGATACCAATCTGATGTCGGCCTTTACCGTGATACAAGTGATGCAGCAATTGCTGATTGGCACGGCAATGGGCTTTATCTCGATGATTTTCATCAATACATTCGTACAGGCTGGTCAAATCTTGGCGACACAGACGGGTTTAGGTTTTTCGTCGTTAGTGGACCCGGCCAGTGGTATTAGCATCCCGACCATCGGTCAGTTTTACCTGATCCTGGCGACATTGATGTTCTGGGTCTATGACGGTCATCTGATCATGTTTCAGATGATTGTATTTAGTTTCGAATCGCTGCCGATTAACGGGGAGTGGTGGGACGTTGACAACTATCTGACCATCGCCGAATTCGGCGGCTGGATTTTTGCCACCTCACTGGCAATCACGCTGGCACCGGTCACGGCGATGCTGTTAGTCAACCTGGCCTTTGGTGTGATGACCCGTGCCGCGCCGCAGCTGAATATTTTCTCTATTGGTTTTCCGGTCACGATGATCGCAGGTCTGTTAATCCTGTGGCTGACGATGAACACCTTTATGTTTCATTTTAATCTGCAATGGCAGCACGGCATTGAAGTGACGTGCAAGCTCATTGGCTGCTGACGGAGGAATGCCATGGCTGCCGACAGCGATATGGAAAAGACCGAAGACCCCACGAGTAAAAAGCTCAGTGAGGCGGCGGAAAAAGGTAATATCGCCCGATCTCAGGATCTGGGCACCGCGCTGGTTCTGCTGGGTAGCAGCCTTGGTATTCTGATTTACGGTACAGAGCTTGCCGAAGCGACATTACAGGTATGCCGGCGGCTATTGAGCCTGAATCAAAAAGATGTGCAAGACCCGACGATGATGTCAGCGGCGTCTTACGCTGCCATAGCGGCAGTCACGCCGGCATTTCTGAAATTGTGCCTGGTGATCCTGATCGCCGGTTTTGTTGGTAATACGTTGCTGGGTGGTTTCAATTTTACTTGGTATGGTGCCAGTTTCCGACCGGATAAGCTCAGTCCTTTAGCCGGAATCAAACGGATGTTCAGCGTCAACTCATTGATTGAGCTGGTCAAAGGTGTTTTAAAAGTGGCTGTGGTGTCCGGCTCAGCATATTTGCTATTGAAGCTGTTTTTTGATGACATCATGGCGTTGTCGCTAATGACCAGTCCGGATGATATTGCCGCCTCCGTCTATTTATTATGCTGGATGTTTTTTGGCTTGTGCGCCAGTACCTTATTGATTGCTGCTATCGATGCACCTTATCAAAAGTGGCGGCACATTCAGCAGATGAAAATGACTAAACAAGAAGTCAAAGACGAATATAAAAACTCTGAAGGTAACCCTGAAATCAAAGGTCGGATCCGCGGTCTGCAGATCCAGATGTCCCGTCGTCGGATGATGCAGGCTGTACCCACCGCTGATGTGGTTGTGACGAACCCAACTCATTATGCAGTGGCGCTTAAATACGAACATGGCAAGCAACGCGCCCCCGTCGTTGTAGCAAAAGGGGTTGATCAGATGGCGTTATATATCCGCCAGATCGCTGAAGCGAATAAAGTCCCTATCATCCGCTCGCCGGCACTGGCGCGTTCTGTCTATCACACCACTGAATTGGATCACCCCATTCCGGAGCAACTTTTTTCTGCGGTGGCACAGGTGTTAGCCTATGTCTTTCAGTTGAAAGTGTATCGGCGCGGCAAAGGCCAAAAACCAAAAGCATTGGCGAAAGATCTACCAATTCCGGAAGGTTTCCGTCACTAATCAGGCTTGAGTCGGCTGCGTTGTTCCATCATGGAACGGTTTTTGCCTTAGCAGGGAGTATGTCAATTTTCCGACGGAACTCCCATGCAGTTAGCCAATGTCCTGACACGGTTTGACCGGTCCCACCTGCAACATCTGAAGGGGATCGGTACCCCTTTACTGATCCTTGCCGCCCTGGCGATGATTGTGTTGCCGATGCCGCCTATTCTGCTGGATATCCTGTTCTCTTTTAATATAGCGCTCGCATTGGTCGTGTTATTGGTGACGATTTATGTCAACAAACCGCTGGATTTTGCTATTTTTCCGTCCGTGTTATTAGTCGCGACAATTTTGCGGCTGGCGTTAAACGTAGCTAGTACCAGGGTTGTGCTGTTAGAAGGGCATACTGGCCCAGACGCGGCGGGCGCGGTGATCGAAGCTTTCGGTCACGTGGTTATTGGCGGGAATTATGCCGTCGGTATCGCGGTGTTTACCATTTTGATTATTATCAACTTTGTCGTCGTGACCAAAGGTGCGGGCCGCATCGCAGAGGTTACTGCACGCTTTACCCTTGATGCGATGCCTGGTAAGCAAATGGCGATTGATGCCGACTTGAATTCAGGCTTTATTGACCAGGACCAAGCGCGTAAACGCCGCGAAGAAGTCACGGCAGAAGCTGATTTCTATGGCTCAATGGACGGTGCCACCAAGTTTGTAAAAGGGGATGCCGTAGCCGGTTTGATCATTTTGTTTGTCGGCCTCATCGGCGGAATTTTTATCGGTACATTGCAGCATGATTTGCCTTTTGGTGAAGCGATGGAGGTATATACGCTGCTGACAATTGGTGATGGTTTAGTCGCGCAAATCCCTGGCTTACTGCTGTCGATCGGCACCGCAATCATTGTAACCCGCCAAAACAAAGAAGCAGATCTCGGCGAACAAATGAGTGGCCAACTAGGCAACTTGAAAGTGCTGACAATCGCTGCAGTTTTGCTCACCATCATGGGCATAGTACCGGGTATGCCGCATTTAGCCTTTTTAAGTTTGGCCGCTTTATTAGGTGGCACAGCCTATTTCGTGCACAAAAAATCAAGTGTGCCAGCCATAGCTGCGGGACAGGCCCGTTCCGAACTGGTTCCATCTTCTGATCTGGCACCACAAAAGGAAATTAGTTGGGATGATGTGCAGCCTGTCGATGTAATTGGCTTGGAAGTGGGGTATCGCTTAATTCCGCTCGTGGACAAAGCACAGGGCGGCGAATTACTGGCCCGGATCAAAGGGGTGCGGAAGAAACTATCGCAAGAGCTGGGATTCCTTATTCCGGCTGTTCATATCCGTGACAACCTGGATCTGGAACCCAATACTTACCGCGTTACCCTGATGGGGGTTAACACCGGTCAGTCAGAACTGCGGCATGATAACGAACTGGCAATTAATCCAGGCCAGGTGTTTGGTAATCTGAAAGGGATTGCTACCAAAGACCCGGCGTTTGGCCTGGATGCCGTGTGGATCCCACGTAATCAGCGTGAACACGCCCAGACTTTAGGTTACACCGTAGTTGATGCCGCCACTGTGGTCGCGACACATTTAAGCCAAATACTGACTAATAATGCTGCGAGTCTGCTTGGCCATGAAGAAGTGCAAAATCTGCTGGACATGCTGGCGAAGACGTCGCCAAAACTGGCCGAGGCATTGGTGCCGGATACGCTGCCACTGCGTTCTGTGGTCAAAGTGCTGCAGAATCTGTTGCACGAAGGTGTGCCGATCCGTGATATGCGGACTATCGCACAAACCTTGGTGGATACCGGTGCCCGCAGCCAGGATATTGATGTTCTGACAGCGTCCTGCCGCATTTCACTCCGCCGTCTCATCGTGCAGGAAGTCGCCGCCGGTGCTGCAGAAATTCCGGTCATGACTTTTGCCCCTGAGCTTGAACAAATGCTGCATCAGTCGATGCAGGCTGCAGGGAGCGATGGCGCTGGCATTGAACCAGGTCTGGCAGAGCGGATCCAGCAATCGCTGCGCGAAGCGTCACAACAACAAGAATTGGCTGGCGAACCTGCGGTCTTGCTGACTTCCGGCATTTTACGCAGTGTGATGGCACGATTCGTGAAGTACACCATTCCAGGATTACGGGTTTTATCCTACCAGGAAATTCCCGACGACAAACAAGTACGGATCGTCAGCGTGGTTGGCCAGGCGGGTTAGGAGTTAAACGATGAAAATAAAGCGCTTTGTTGCAAAAGATATGCGCACAGCATTGGCGGAAGTGAAGGAATTTCTGGGGCCAGACGCGATTATTCTATCGAATAAAAAAGTAGCCGGAGGCATTGAGCTGGTTGCGGCGGTAGACCCGGAAGCCAAGCCCGGCAAGGCTCCTGTGGCTGAAGAACTGCAAAAGCCCGCTGTTGCTACGACTGGCAGTCAGCTCAATATTCGTGTGGACGATGATGAACCAGAACAAGAGGCGCCGGCAGATTCGTTGCGCGCGCTGCTCGCCCGGCAGATGATCAAACAACAAAAAGCCCATGCCGAGCCGGCCGTTACAAACGACAAAAAATTGACTACAAAAGTCGGCGCTGAAGTTTTGCAATCGCCACTGTTGAACAAAAATCGTCCGGCTGCGCCGCAAGAGCGTCAGAATACTGCCACTGCGCCAGTCGCGACTGCAGCGCTGGCGGATTTCAACAAGCTACAACAGCAACAGATGCAATTGATGCAGCAGCAATTTGACAGCATGCGCCAGGAAATGGGCTCGATGAAGCAGTTACTGCAGCATCAGGTGTCTGGGCTGATGTGGCAGGACCTGGCACGACGCGAACCGGTCCGGGCCTTGGTGATCGATAAACTCTGCGAATTAGGTTTGTCAGAAGCAATGGCTGATCAACTTGCCTGCTTTATGCCAGAAGATATCGCTGATGGCGATGCCTGGGAATGTGCTCTGGAGTTACTGGCCGGTCAGCTGACCACGACCAATGACGACCTGATGCGTCGCGGCGGTGTTGTGGCTTTAGTTGGCCCGACCGGCGTCGGAAAAACCACGACTGTCGCCAAACTCGCAGCGCAATTTGCCCGTCTGCATGGCCCGGAACAGGTCGCTTTGATTACAACCGATACTTTTCGTATCGGCGCATTTGAACAGCTGGCCACTTTTGGTCGTATCATTGGTTGTCCGGTAAAACAAGCTAAAGATCACGAAGAATTAGCCTTACTGTTAACGCAGTTGCAGCAACGTAAACTAATCCTGATCGATACAGCAGGTATGAGCCAGCGCGACGTTCGTCTGGCAGAAAAACTCTCAGCGCTGATGCATAATTCGCGTGTCAAAATAAGAAGTTATCTGGTATTGTCTGCGACCTCGCAAGCCCGTGTAATGCAAGAGACCGTGGAACACTTTAAACGAATTTCATTGTCGGGTTGTATTTTCACAAAACTTGATGAATGCTTAAGCTTGGGTGAAATTATCAATATCGCAATTCAAAATGCTTTACCAGTCAGTTATTTGACCAATGGTCAACGGGTTCCTGAAGACATTGAAGCTGCTCAGGCCAAATTGATGGTAACGCAGGCTGAACAACTCCGACTGGCGCATAGCAATGCAGGCCATCAGTGGTATCAGGATGTAGCAGCCCGGGCGGATGGAACCTATGCATAATCATGAATTAATGTTTGATCAAGCCAGCGGCCTGAGAAGAATGAAAAAGCAGATGGTAAAAGTAATAGCAGTGACTGGTGGGAAAGGCGGTGTTGGTAAAACCAACGTTACGCTGAATCTGGCTATGGCTATGGCCCAAATGGGTAAAAAGGTTTTAGTGCTAGACGCCGATCTCGGCCTCGCCAATTGTGACGTGATGCTAGGTCTGCGTGTCGAGAAAAATTTGTTCCACGTGTTGGCCGGCGAAGTCGAACTCGACGATATTCTGATAGAAGGTCCATTTGGCATCAAAATCGTGCCAGCGACTTCTGGCACACAATCAATGACGGAACTGAGCCCGGCCGAACACGCAGGTCTGATCAGGGCTTTCAGCGAATTACGTACCCCTTTTGATGTACTACTGGTCGATACTGCAGCCGGTATTTCTGACATGGTATTGAGCTTTTCACGCGCCTCCCAGGATGTTCTTGTTGTAGTCTGTGACGAACCGTCATCCATTACCGACGCGTATGCACTGATGAAGATCCTGAGTCGGGAACATGCAGTGCAACGTTTTAAAATTGTCGCTAATATGGTTCGTAGTCTGCGCGAAGGGCAGGAATTGTTTGCCAAGTTAAGTCGGGTAACAGATCGTTTTTTGGATGTCACGCTTGAACTGGTCGCGACTATTCCTTTTGACGAGAACGTGCGTAAAGCGGCTCGAAAACAACGCGCTTTTGTTGATGCATTTCCAAAAACACCGGCCTCGCTGGCGGTGAAGACGCTTGCGACCCGCGCCGTGCAGTGGCCGGTTCCACCCAGCGCTTCGGGGCATCTGGAGTTTTTTCTTGAGCAGTTGGTTCAGCCGCAATCGGAACGGCGGGGGATGATGTGAATAGTCGTTTAGCAGCATATGGCGGAAATAATCAGCTACAGTTGCTGGTAGAGAAACATGCGCCACTGGTTAAACGAATTGCATACCACTTATTGGCGCGTTTACCTGCTAGTGTACAGGTCGATGATTTAATTCAATCTGGCATGATTGGTCTGATTGAAGCGGCAAAAAATTTTGACAATACCAAAGGTGCCAGTTTTGAGACCTTTGCAGGGATCAGGATCCGCGGATCTATGCTTGATGAGATCCGCCGCGGTGATTGGACCCCAAGGTCTGTCCATCGTAACTCCCGTTTAATTGCTGAAACAATCGCCGAACTCGAAGCAACATTGGGTCGAGACGTAAAAGATGTTGAAGTTGCTGAAAAACTTGATATAACTTTAGATGAATATCATCACATGCTCAGTGACGCGAGTAATGGCCGTATCGTTGGTATGGAAGACTTAGGGATTAGCGAAGATGCGCTGGTCACTGCAAATGATAAGCAGGGTGATCAGCTGTTTGAAGAACAGGCCAGCGATTCGTTCCAGCAAGCATTGGTAAAAAATATCAGTAGCTTACCGGAGCGCGAGGCAATAGTATTGTCACTCTATTATAATGATGAACTCAATTTAAAAGAGATTGGCGAAGTACTGAGCGTCAGCGAATCTCGGGTGAGTCAAATTCATAGTCAGGCATTGCTGCGGTTGCGGTCGCGGATGCAAGACTGGTTGTAAATTTTGAGAATAACCACTGGGGTATCTCGTCGGAGGGGATTTTGGATAAAAATATGAAAATTCTCGTGGTAGACGATTTTTCTACTATGAGACGCATCATTAAAAACCTGTTACGTGATTTAGGCTTCACGAACGTACAGGAAGCAGATGATGGCAGCACGGCTCTGCCTATGCTGCAAAATGGTGATTTTGATTTTGTCGTCACCGACTGGAACATGCCAGGAATGCAAGGGATTGATTTGTTGCGGGCTATCCGCGCAGATGCAAGACTGAAGCATATCCCGGTTCTGATGGTCACTGCTGAAGCCAAAAAGGAGCAGATTATTGCTGCTGCTCAGGCCGGAGTGAACGGTTATATCGTTAAGCCATTTACTGCAGCAACATTACAAGAGAAGTTATCAAAAGTATTTGAGCGCTTAGGTTAAGCCGTATCTGACACAGGAGTGGCGCTATGTCTGCATATACGGCACCTATAATCACCCTGCAACAGGCGCGCGAGCTTGTGCAGTTGCTGGAGATGGGCGAGCAGGATGCCGCCAACGAGCTGGTTCAGGGACTTGCGGTGCCAGGTTCGTCTGAGCTCTTCGCCGAAGTAGGGAAACTGACTCGGCAACTGCATGATTCTCTCAAAAGCTTTCAGGTCGACCCCTCCATCAGTAATTTGCTGGAAGAGGATATTCCTGATGCCAAACGCCGGTTATCGCATGTCATCGACATGACTGAGCAGGCGGCAAATCAAACTATGGACGCAGTTGAAACTTGTTTACCGATTGCGGACAAGCTGAGTACTAGTTTGAATGCAATCCTTCCTGAATGGCAAAAATTGATGACCAGGAACCTAAAACTTGGTGAATTCAAAGCCTTATGCCATAGTTTAAATAGTTTTCTACATGAATCCACAACCAATGTTAACGCATTGCAAGGGTCAATGACCGAAGTGCTGATGGCACAGGGATTTCAGGACTTAACCGGGCAGATCCTGCGCCGCGTGATAGAACTGGTTCGAGAAGTAGAAGACAGCTTGATCGGATTATTAACTGCATTTGGACATGTCACTGTCGCTGCTGACGCCAGACCTGCTGTAGTACGCAAGCCCAAAGCCGGGCATGAAGCCGAAGGGCCGATTATTGATGCCGGCAGCCGGAATGATGTAGTGCAGGGACAGGATGATGTTGACGATTTATTATCGAGTTTAGGGTTCTGAGAGAGGTAAGGTGGCATGGGCTTTGATTTAGATGAGGATATTTTACAGGATTTCCTAGTCGAAGCCGGCGAGATCCTGGAAGCATTGGCAGAACAGTTGGTCGAACTAGAAAACAACCCCGACGATTCTGCTTTGCTTAACGCAATATTTCGTGGATTTCATACGGTTAAAGGCGGCGCTGGTTTCTTGTCCCTGACAGAGCTTGTTGATGCCTGTCATGGTGCAGAAAACGTTTTCGATATTTTACGCACAGGTAAGCGTCGCGTCACTTCCGAATTGATGGATGTGATTTTGCAGGCACTTGATGCGATCAATGAGATGTTTGCCAATGTGCAGGCACGCCAGCCACTGGAGCCTGCAACGCCGCAATTGCTGGAAGCATTGCATCGCCTCAGCGAGCCTGAAGGCGCGGATGAACATCATGCGGCCCCGGTAGCAGAACCGGAAATGAGCATCGAATCCTTTGATGCTGCGGTTTCGTTTGAAACAGATGCAGAACCTGTAGCTGTCTCAGGCTCAGTCGATGATATTAATGATGATGAGTTTGAACGACTGCTCGATGAGCTGCATGGCGGTGGCGCTCCTGGGCGCGACGCAGCACCGGTGGCTGCTCCAGTCATAGCTGCCGCAACGTCGTCGAATACAGACATAACCGATGATGAATTTGAAGCGATCCTTGACCAGTTACACGGCAAGGGTTCATTTATCCCCGGGCAGACCGACCCTGCAGCACCTGTTACTGCTCCGGCCAAACCTGCGGCGGCGCCAACACCTGCAAAAGCGGCCGCAAAAGCCGGCGATGATATCAGTGATGATGAGTTTGAATCGTTGCTAGATGAATTGCACGGCAAAGGCAAAGCCCCGGTGGGTGTTGCTGCTGAAGCAAAACCTGCAGTTAAACCTCAGGCTGCACAACCTGCTGCTTCGGCAACACCTGCGAAAGCCGAACCGGTAAAAGCTGAAGCTGCAAGACCTGCTCCAGCACCTGCTCCAGCGCCAGCACCTGCACCTATCGTAGCAAAAGAAAAAGATAGCGGTGATGGCGACAGCAAAGGCGCAGCTCAGGCCGACACAACAGTGCGGGTCGATACCAAGCGGCTTGACCAAATCATGAATATGGTCGGCGAGCTGGTGTTAGTGCGTAACCGACTGGTGAGTCTGTCAAGCGTTGCGCAGAATGAGGAAATGAGCAAAGCCATTTCAAATCTTGATGTTGTCACCGCCGATTTGCAAGGCGCCGTGATGAAAACTCGGATGCAACCGATAAAAAAAGTATTCGGTCGTTTTCCACGCGTAGTTCGAGACCTTGCGCGCTCACTGCAAAAAGAAATCAATCTTGAGCTGGAAGGCGAAGAGACCGATTTAGATAAAAACCTGGTCGAAGCGTTGGCCGACCCACTGGTGCACTTAGTACGCAATTCTGTGGACCATGGTATTGAAATGCCTGATGTTCGGGTCAAATCTGGTAAACCTAGGAATGGTCTGGTAAAACTAGCGGCTCAACAGGCAGGCGATCACATTTTACTGACCATTCAGGATGACGGCGCAGGGATGGACCCTGAAAAGCTGAAATCTATCGCGATCAAACGTGGAGTGCTGGATCCTGATGCAGCTGCCCGTATGTCAGATACTGAAGCGTTTAACCTGATTTTCGCGCCTGGTTTTTCCACTAAAGAACAGATATCTGACATCTCAGGCCGCGGCGTGGGCATGGATGTGGTGAAAACCAAAATTAACCAGCTCAATGGTACCGTGCATATCCATTCAAAGCTGGGTCAAGGCACACTGCTGGAGATTAAAGTCCCACTGACGCTGGCGATCCTGCCGACGTTGATGGTCGTCGTTGGTAAGCAGCCATTTGCTTTGCCTTTGGCTACAGTCAATGAAATCTTTCATTTGGACCTGTCGAAAACCAATATCGTTGACGGCCAATTAACGATAGTGGTTCGGAACAAAGCAATTCCTCTGTTTTATTTACAACACTGGCTGGTTCGTGGCTCCGATAAAAAATTGCGCCGAGAACAAGGTCATGTCGTGATCGTGCAGATTGGTACGCAACAAGTTGGTTTTGTTGTAGATTCTTTGGTCGGACAGGAAGAGGTCGTGATCAAACCGTTGGACGCATTATTACAGGGGACTCCAGGCATGGCCGGAGCTACCATCACATCGGATGGTAGTATCGCGCTGATACTTGATGTGCCTAATCTGTTAAAGCACTATGCGAAAAAATCCAAAATCAAATTTGACCGTTTTAATAACTTAGTGTCATAGGAGCCAACTCTATGGCAATCAGAGTATTAGTGGTTGATGATTCAAGCTTTTTTCGTCGTCGTCTGACTGAAATTATTGCGGCTGATCCGGAGATGGTCGTCGCTGGCACCGCAAATAACGGCCGTGAAGCGGTTGAAAAAGCTTTGGAATTAAAGCCTGATGTGATCACGATGGATGTTGAAATGCCCGTGATGGATGGCATCCAGGCTGTGCGCGAAATTTTGAAAACACAGAGAATTCCAATTCTGATGTTTTCATCATTGACGCACAACGGCGCTAAAGCCACGTTGGATGCGCTTGAGGCCGGAGCAACGGACTTTCTCCCCAAGAAGTTTGAAGATATCGCACGGGACAAGGCTGATGCCATTGATTTGCTGCGTCAGAGAATAAAAGCTGTTGCTAAACGGCGTTTGTCGGTGAAACCGGCAACGCCAGCGGTAACCCCGCCGGCGCCAATCAGCCGACCGGTAGCAGCCCCGATCGCCCGGACGCCAGCAAGTCGAGCCGAATTGCTCCGAACAGTTGATCGACTAGACTCGTCTGAAAGTCTTGATCGGCCTTTCAAGCCTACCGGCAAACAATACAAGATTGTGGCGATAGGTACCTCAACAGGTGGACCGGTAGCGCTACAAACCATCATAACGGCCTTGCCTGCGAATTTTCCTCTGCCAATTTTGTTAGTACAACATATGCCGGCTGCTTTTACCGGCGCTTTTGCTGCACGCCTAAACACATTGGCAAAAATTGAAGTCAAAGAAGCTGCAGATGGAGACGTCTTGCGCCCCGGCGTGGCTTATCTCGCACCCGGCGGTAAACAAATGCTGTTAGAAGGCTCTGAGACACATTGTAAAATACGTATCAAAGAAGACGATTCTCCGCGGATCACATTTAAGCCCAGTGTAGATATTACTTTTGGCAGTACCGCAAAAGTTTTTCAAGACAAGGTCTTAGCGGTGGTTTTAACTGGGATGGGATCAGACGGCAGGGATGGTTCTCGTTTGCTGAAACAATTCGGTTCACGGATCTGGGCTCAGGATGAAGCCAGTAGCGTCGTATATGGTATGCCGCAGGCAGTCACTGCTGCGGGACTGACAGATGTTGAAGTGGGTCTGGCTGATGTTGCGTCGAAGCTGATTTCGGAAGTTGGTCATGGATAGACTGGCACTATTAGGCCTGACGCTTGGATTGTTTGCGATTGCTAGCGGTTTTACGTTACATGGCGGCACGCTGAGTACACTGTTTGATTTACCGGCGTTGGTCATCGTCATTGGCGGTACGCTGGGAGCTGTACTGTTTCAGACGCCATTGCCGCAGTTTACTATAGGTATCAAGATGCTGGCCTGGGTGTTTAAGGCTCAGTATGTACCATTAAATGCAACTGTCGAGCGACTGATTAACTGGGGCACTGCAGCCCGCACCAACGGTTTCTTATCATTGGAAGCGGAAGCGCTGCAGGAATCAGATCCATTTTTACACAATGCGCTGAATCTGTTGGTGGATGGTATCGAACCGTCAATCATTCAGGATGCTCTGGATACTGAACTGACGTTGGAACGGGAACGATTACTACGCAGTGCTAGAATATATGAATCGATGGGCGGCTACAGCCCGACTATTGGCATTATCGGTGCTGTCCTTGGCCTGATCCAAGCCATGCAGAATATCAATAACCCTGAACTCCTTGGTAGCGGGATTGCGACTGCTTTTGTCGCGACTATCTACGGTGTCGGATTTGCTAACCTGATTTTTATTCCGATCGCGAACAAGTTAAAAGCGGTAGTGATACAACGCTGTCTGTACCAGGAGTTAATTGTGGAAGGTGTGGTGTCGATTGCTAACGGCGAAAATCCGCGGGTGATTGAGCGTAAGCTTGCAGCATACCGGGTGAGCTGAAATGTACAGGAATCGGGTCCGCCATCAGGACAACGAACAAGAACCGCTGGATCGCTGGTTGGTGTCATACGCCGATTACGTCACGTTAATGTTTGCGTTGTTTGTAGTGCTGTATTCGATCGCTATTCATAAAGAAGAGCAATACAAGACCATTTCAGAGACACTATCGCAGGTGTTTGAAAAACCAGTGGATAAGCAAACTGGTGTCACCGGAGACGCGGTACTGACCGATAACCAGCCGAAAAGCGATTATCAACAGTTCGGTACTTCGCTGGAATCTGCCAGCGGCCCTGAAATTGTCGCGGATGCCAAAGAACAGCCCGTACTGGAGAAACCTCAGTTTGGTAACCCGCTGGTCTCATTACAAGAACAACTCACACAGTCTTTGGCAAACCTCATTGAAAAAGGCGTTGCTAAAGTGGAATCAGATGAAGATTGGTTAACTATCCAGCTAAACAGCGGACTGTTATTTCCAAGCGGCAGTGGTTCACCAATAGCTTCCGCTGATATCGTGCTGAAAGAGATCGTCACAGTGCTGAATCAGACCAATAATGTGATCAGAGTACGTGGCTATACTGACAATGAGGCTATTCATAACGAAATTTTTGATTCTAACTGGGAGCTGTCAATGGCTCGGGCGATGGCTGTGTTGCGCCGTTTACAGGCTCTTGGCGTCAAACCAGATCGGATGGCTGCGGAAGGTTACGGTCAGTATGCTCCATTTGCTGACAATGCAACGACCGAAGGCCGTATTGAGAACCGTAAAGTCGTGATTGCAGTGTCGAAATTGTCAGCTAAAGGCTCTGGCAGTAGTTCGTCGGATGCTTCGGTAGATGTCAGTGCTTTGCAGCAGGCCGCGGAGAATCCTGAAGGATTGCCGTCCCCAGCGCAATCTCAGATGGAACCCGCAGAGATCTCTGCAGACGGAACAATCAAAGTAATCCGTTTGCCGCATGGTGGTATTAAAATTACGTCAGCGGCAGACAGTCCGCCGCCGGCGCAACAAAAACGGGATAATTGAATTGGTAGTCTGGACCATTGCGAATCAAAAAGGCGGGGTTGGCAAAACCACCTCGACTGTGACACTAGGCGCATTACTCGCTGAACGCGGTTTCCGAGTGTTATTAATTGATACCGATCCGCATGCATCGCTGACCTATTACTTCGGTATTGATGCCGAAGAATTGGAGAACAGTGTTTACGATATTTTTATCCGTGGAAAGAGTATCTCTAAAGAAGAGATCATGCAGTCGCTGTGTCCCAGCGGGGTAAACAATCTGGACATCCTGCCTTCGTCTATGGCGCTTGCCACTTTGGACCGTTCGCTTGGGGATAAAGGTGGCATGGGGTTGATCCTGAAAAAAGCACTGGCAAAGGTCGAAGACGAATATGATTATGTGTTAATCGATTGTCCGCCGGTGATCGGTGTTCTGATGGTTAATGCGATGGCAGCCTGTGATCGGATTTTGATCCCCGTGCAGACAGAGTTCTTGGCTCTCAAAGGTTTGGACCGCATGCTTGCCACAATGCAGTTGATGCAGTCGCCAAATCAACCTGGTTATGCGTTTACGATAGTACCGACTATGTATGATAAGAGGACAAAAGCGTCGCTCGAAGCGTACAAGGAATTAAAATCTAAATATGGTGATTTGGTGTGGTCTGCGGTGATCCCGATTGACACTAAAATGCGGGATGCCAGCTTGGCCCAAACACCACCACCGGTATATGCACCGAAATCGCGTGGGGTATTTGCTTACAACACACTGTTGACTTACCTGTTACAGCTAAATCAGGAGTCTGCGCATGAGTGATCTGTTCGCCAGCCGCAAGGTGATGCGCAGCTATCTGAATGCTTTGCTGACTGAAGAACAGGAGCCGCCACCAGTAACCGCGGCTGTGCAGAAGCAACAGTTAAATAAACTGTTGGCCGAGGTCAAACCTCAGGTCGAAGTGGTTACACCGCCGATCAGTAAACCTACTCCGGTTAAAGAAACTGTTGTCGCAAAAGTTGCGGAGCCAGTAGCGCCTGCAATTGTACAGCCTGTGCGTCAGGTCGCTGTGCCGCCTCCAGCGAAACCTGTAGTGACACCGAAGGATTATCGGAGTGGCAAGTTTCAGGCGCTGTTTTTCGAAGTAGCTGGATTAAAAGTAGCTCTGCCATTAAAGGAACTCGGTGGGATCCACCAGATTGGAACGCTAAATACCCTGCCGGGCAAACCTGACTGGTATAAGGGTGTGATGCTCTATCGTGATCAAAAGATTAATGTCGTGAACACTGCTATGTGGGTTATGCCAGAAAAATATGATCATGCACTGGCAGAAAAGCTAAACTATCAATATGTTATTATGCTTGGAAAGAGTTCTTGGGGTCTTGCCTGCGAAAAACTGGTGAACACCATTTCCCTTGAGCAGGATGATGTGAAGTGGCGTTCATCTGAAGGCAAACGGCCTTGGCTCGCCGGATTAATTAAACAACATATGTGTGCGTTGTTAGATGTTGAAGCCATGATTGCCCTGTTGGCAAAAGGTGCAGCAAGTTCTGACTAAACGCTGAGAATGAATCAGGTCACTGAAAATGAATCAGGTCGCTGAGAATGAATCAGGTAAAGGAGCGTTAAATGAGTAATTTACTGGCACAGTCCGGCAAAGGCAAAGAGACCACTGATCAGGTACTGCAATGGGTCACGTTTAAGTTACAGGAAGAAACTTACGGTATTAATGTAATGCAAGTACAGGAAGTTCTGCGTTATACCGATATCGCGCCAGTGCCGGGCGCTCCAATGTACGTTCTTGGTATTATTAACCTGCGTGGTAATGTCGTTACCGTTATTGATACGCGGGCCCGTTTTGGCTTGCCACCGAGCGATGTCACTGAAAACAGCCGAATTGTGATTATCGAAGCTGACAAACAGGTGATCGGTATTATGGTCGACAGTGTGGCTGAGGTTGTTTACCTGCGAGCTTCTGAGATCGATACAGCGCCGAATGTGGGTACCGACGAAAGCGCCAAGTTTATTCAGGGCGTTTCGAACCGGGACGGCGAACTGTTGATTCTGGTCGATTTGAACAAACTGCTCACTGATGAAGAGTGGGAAGAGATCACCAGTATCTGATGGGCACCCTGTGACTTTATCGTTTGAACTCCTAGTGTTGTTAACAGTGCCGGCAGCCTCAGTGCTGCTGGTTGTTTTTGTGCTGTGGCAGCATAAAAGACAAAACGAAGAGCAGGTCGCGTTGAGCCAGCAGTTCGCTTTAGCACAAGAACAACTTCAACTGTTGTCGGCTGAATTAGAAGAGATCAGATCTGGGCTGATTGGAATCGGTCAGCGTGTGCTTAAAGTCGAACAGCAACAAAGGGCATTGAATCAACAAGTCGATGAAATCGTGGATTCACAGTTGCAACTCGCTGAGCAGCAACAAAAAATTGACATGTTTGACCCTGAATCCAAGCTCTATAGCCGGGCAATGAAAATGGTTCAGCTTGGTGCGCCATTAGAAGAAGTCATGCGGGAATGTGAATTGCCGCGTGCCGAAGCCGAATTATTGTACAACTTACATAAAAATTAACGACAAACGGTTGTTTCCCCTGACAATCAGCTTGTCCGCCTGCTTTAAATGCCCCTTCAAATTGCGATGACTACCAAGCCGCACTATGCGTTTCGTCACAGTTTTGTTAAGCTAAACGCCGTTTTTATAATGATCGCAATGGAATTCGCAGATGATTAAAGTCCTGAGTGTCTTTGGTACCCGTCCTGAAGCCATCAAAATGGCCCCACTTGTCAATTTGTTAAAGCAAGATCAATCGATTGATAGCCGTGTCTGCGTGACAGGGCAACACAGGGAAATGCTCGATCAGGTACTTAAGCTTTTTCATATAGTACCAGAATACGATCTGGCTATTATGAAAGCAGGCCAGGATTTGTATGACGTTGCGACTAGCATCCTGTTGAATATCAAACCGGTATTACGGGATTTCCAGCCCGACATCGTGCTGGTGCATGGTGATACCAGTACGACATTTGCGGCAGCTTTAGCTTGTTATTATGAAAAAATAGCAGTGGGCCACGTTGAAGCCGGTTTACGTACCGGGAATATCTACAGCCCATGGCCGGAAGAGGCTAATCGCCGGTTAACCGGCGCCATCACCACGTTGCATTTTGCACCAACTGCAACCTCACGCGATAACTTGTTGCGTGAAAATACTGCTGCCGACAATATCGAAGTGACTGGTAACACAGTGATTGATGCATTGCATCAGGTTGTCGCCAAAATTGATGCTGACCAGGCTTTAAGTCAGCAGTTCGCTAGTGATTTCCCATATGGCCAGGATGGTCGTCGCCTGATCCTGGTGACAGGCCATCGCCGTGAAAGTTTTGGCGCGGGATTCGAAAACATCTGCGCTGCGCTCAAAGCTATTGCTGAACAATTTCCGGATTGTGATGTCGTGTATCCGGTGCATCTGAATCCAAATGTGCGCGAACCTGTCTACCGTTTACTTAGCAACAGCCCGAATGTACACCTGATCGCGCCGCAGGATTATCTGCCTTTTGTGTATCTGATGAGCCGCAGTTATCTGGTATTGACAGACTCTGGTGGCATCCAGGAAGAAGCTCCATCGTTGGGCAAACCAGTGCTGGTGATGCGTGATACGACTGAGCGCCCAGAAGCCGTGGCAGCCGGAACAGTCAAATTGGTTGGAACTGACCAGCAGGTGATTGTGTCAGAGGTTCACAAACTGATGACCGATCAGGCCTATTACGACAGTATGAGTTTTGCGCACAATCCTTATGGTGACGGCTTGGCGTGTGGTCGTATCGTGGAAAGCATCAAGCGTCATTTTGCCGATAAAAACTAATCTCAGGAAAAGTATGACTACTGTATTTGAACAGCGGAAACAGAGCTTGCTTGCAAGCCCCGCGACATGGCTTGTGACAGGGTGTGCTGGATTTATAGGGTCAAACTTACTTGAACAGTTGTTAAAACTAAATCAGAAAGTCGTTGGTCTTGATAACTTTGCTACCGGCCATCAACGTAATTTGGATGAGGTTAAAAACCTCGTTACTGCAGAACAGTGGCAGAACTTTCGTTTCATTGAGGCGGATATTCGGGATTACTCCAGCTGTGAGCAGGCCGTTCAGGGCGTAGATTATGTGTTGCATCAGGCCGCTTTGGGTTCAGTACCGCGCTCGATAAACGACCCTGTGAGCACTAACGCGACCAATATCAGTGGCTTTCTGAATATGTTGCAGGCAGCACGCCAAGCTTCAGTGACTGGGTTTGTTTATGCAGCGTCAAGTTCAACTTATGGTGATCATCCTGCTTTACCAAAAGTAGAAGCTAACATCGGCAATCCGTTGTCACCTTATGCGGTAACTAAGTATGTTAATGAACTGTATGCAGATGTCTTTTCACGTTGCTACGGTTTTAATGCAATAGGCTTACGTTACTTCAATGTGTTTGGGCCGCGTCAGGACCCAAATGGCGCCTATGCGGCGGTGATCCCAAAATGGACTGCGGCAATGATTAGTGGGCAGCCGGTGCTTATCAATGGTGACGGCGAAACCAGTCGGGATTTTTGTTTTGTGGCCAATGCGGTACAAGCGAATATTTTAGCGGCTACAACTGCGCTGGAAAAAGCAGAAGTATTTAATGTTGCTGTAGGTGATCGCACAACTTTAAACGATTTGTTCAATGCAATCCGCGACACATTGGCTAATAATGGCTCTTCTTATCAATTGGCTCCGGTTTATCAGGGATTCCGTGCTGGTGACGTCAGGCACTCACAAGCTGATGTATCTAAAGCTAAAACAATTCTTGGATTTGAACCGAGCCATACTATCTGGCAAGGGCTGGACGTTGCGATGCCTTGGTATTTAGCGCAATAAGCGAAGTTCTTTAAGTACGGATAGCGATCGTGCTGTTGGTAGAGATCATAGTTAAGCTTTTCGTTGGTCTGATAGTGGCAACCAGCAAATGGCACATAGTGGAGTAATTGAGTGAAAAGGTTTGTTTCTAGGTTATGTCTTTTTTTTGCTGTTATTGTGTTTAGTATCAGTGCTTTAGCTGTTACACCTTCACCAGCAATGCTGGAGCAATTAAAGAAACTGCCGAAATCTGAACAACAGCGCATCGCCCGCCAATATGGTTTTGATTTAGACAAACTGAATCAGTCTCCCTCTGCAGATGCAGTGGATACCAGTGAAAAAGACAGCCAGGTCCAACTGGAGCCGTTGAAAACACCTGAGCAACTTGAAGAGATTAAAAAGAAAGAACTGAACGAACAGGATAAAAAGCCTATTCGTTTTGGTATGAACATGTTTGATCCGACCATCAGTACCTTTGCCCCTATCGGTAATGTTCCGGTACCTGATAGTTATTCGCTTGGTGCTGACGACGAACTGTTGATTCAGTTGTTTGGTAAACAAAGTGCTGAAGAGAAAGTGAAAGTTGCCCGTGATGGCACATTATCGATCCCTGGTTTTTCTCCTTTTAATGTCGCTGGTTTGAGTTTTGTCAAAGCGAAGGAATTAATCGCAGCACGGATTAAAGAACAAAATTTGGGCGTTGAAGTAGCGGTGAGTATGGGTAAACTCCGCACCATTAACGTCATGATTGTGGGGGAGGCTAAATTTCCGGGTAGTTACACGGTTTCAGCCCTGTCGACGCTGACGCAAGCTCTATTTGTGGCCGGTGGTGTCAGTGACATCGGGTCGCTTCGCGAAATCAAGGTAAAGCGTGCCGGTGTTGAAGTTGCGAATTTCGATTTGTACAAATTATTGATGCATGGTGATGCCAGTAGAGACGTTTTCCTCAAGCATGGCGACGTCGTTTTTATTTCGCCAATTAAATCTGCAGTAGAGATCAGTGGCGAAGTACAAAGACCCGCTATTTACGAAGTACTGGCTGACGAGACCGTTGCTGACGTGGTGAAAATGGCTGGTGGCAGTAAGGCTGGCGCTTTCCCCCGTAAGGTTGTAGTAGAGCGATTTAATGATGAGAATATCCGCGAACTGCTCAATGTCGATTTAACAAAGGCTGCAGAAGGCAAGGCTTTGGCGCGTAATGGCGATGTCATTCGGATAGGTCAGACGTCCAAGCGGGTGAAACACATGGTGACGGTTGCTGGTGCAGTCGTTCGTCCAGGCCAATTTGCGTGGGCACCTGGTATTCGGGTGAATGATCTACTGACCTCGTTATGGTCCGATTTGCATTTGACTGTCGATTTAGAATTTGCTTTGGTAGTGCGTGAAAATTCTGCCGCAGGCCAGTTAAGTGTGTTGCAATTTAACTTAGGCAAAGCGATTAACTCGCCTGAAAGTAGCGACAATCTTGAGCTACGTGCCAGAGACCTTGTGTTGGTTTTCCACCATGGTGATCTGTCATTTCAGCGCTCTGAACTAGATAAATTTCTTTATACAAAATTACTGGACCAATATCCGGAAGAGAAGTTATTTGCCAAAACTGAGCCATTGCTTGACGACAAACAACCCAAACCTTTTGTAGTTGATGTTTCAGCTATCACCACACAAGCATTTGCTGCGCTGACTGAAAAAAATGACGTGGAAGAACCAAGACCAGGCGTCAAACCGGAAGAGCCTAAGCTTCCGCAGAATTTTCAGCACAAAGCGTATTTAAAAGCACAGATCACTGAATTTTTGAATAATGTTTATTCAGATCCAGAGTTGTTAAAGCTGTCAGGCCATCTGACCAGAACAGAATTGCTGTATCCATTATTGGAGAAATTGCGGCAGCAGGCCCGGTTTAACGCAGCCAGCAAAATTGTTTCTGTGGATGGCGAGGTAAAACTTCCCGGTGAGTATCCGCTCACTGAAAATGCAGGCGTCGCGGGCCTGTTGATTGCAGCCGGAGGCTTAACCGACAATGCTTATCTTGAACGCGCAGAATTAACCCGTTCAGTCAGTCAGAGCGAAAATCAGTCAGGTATGACGATCCAGCATCATGCCGTGAATCTTGTTGATGTATTGCAGGGCACAACTGCAATGCCATTAAAAAGCCGCGATCGCTTGATGGTTTTTGCTGTGCCAGATTGGGGGACGGAGAAGTCTGTCACTCTAACCGGGCAAGTCAAGTTCCCGGGAAAATACAGTATTCAGCGTGGCGAAAAGTTGTCGCAAGTGCTGGCGCGAGCCGGTGGACTAACCAAGGATGCTTTCCCGCAAGGTACTGTATTTACGCGTAAACAAATTCGCGAGCAGGAAAGTATGCAGCTCAGTAAGTTAATGCAGCAATTGCGCTCTGATATTGCCGCAAAGAACTTAAGCGCGGAATCTGATGGCATGCAAACAAAACCTGAAGACGCCATTATGATGATTGCGGAAATTGAGAAAGCTAAACCTATTGGCCGATTGGTTATCGACGTAGATCAAGTGTTACGAGCGAATCCCGATTTTGATTTGTTAGTCGAAGAAGGTGACGAGCTCTATGTGCCATATCATCAAACCACTGTTGCTGTAGTCGGAGAGGTACAGCACGCATCTAGTCACAGGTTTAAAAACGGCATGACGGTTGATGACTATCTACAGCTGGCCGGCGGTTTCAGAAAACGTGCTGACGATGAACGCGTATATGTCATTAGAGCAGATGGTTCGGTATTTGTACCGAATCAATCATCTTGGTTCGCCGTTTCTGACAATGCCTTACAGGCAGGTGACACTATTGTTGTGCCGTTAGATACGGATTACACAACTCGATTGTCATTGTGGTCAAAAGTTACAACAATTATTTCTCAAAGCATTGTTGCTCTGGCAGCAATCAACAATACAACGAATTAAAGGCGTCATAGTGGTAGTGAAAGATAATGCAACGGTTGACGCTCCGGCGTCTCCGCTCGGGTTTTCAGAGATATTTGCGCAGCTGTGGCAGTATAAAAAATCTGTTGCCTGCATACTTATCCTGACAGCTGCCGTGTCATCCTGGTTTGCGCTACAAATGCCTAATATCTATCGGACCACGTCTGTATTAGCGCCTGCGACGGAGAAAAAAGCTGGTTTAGGTGGATTGGGTAGTCAGTTGGGTGGGCTTGCGTCGTTGGCCGGCGTAAATTTATCTGCAGCTGGTGCTATCGATAAAACTGATCTGGCGATTGAGCTGTTAAAGTCTAAGGCGTTTTTGGCTGCGTTTATCCAAAAAAATCAATTGGTCTTACCTTTGATGGCAACAAAAAACTGGAATATGACGACTGATCAATTGGTGTTGGATGAGGATATCTATGATGCCGCGACCAAAACTTGGTTACGTGATGTTCCACCACCGCGAAAACCCGAACCTAGTCTTACTGAAGCCGCAGAAGTTCTGTCCGAATTGATTGAATTGAACAAAGATAAAACGACCGGCATAGTTAAAATCAGCCTTGAATACCTGTCACCGAAGCTTGCGCAGCAATGGGTACAGGATTTGGTGAAAGCCGTTAACGCTGAGATTAGAACCAGAGATATTCAGGAATCAGAAAATAGTTTGCGTTATTTGAATGAACAATTAGCTCAAACACAAATTACTGAGTTACGGAGTGCGTTGGTTCAACTGATTGAAGACCAGACTAAAACTTTGATGTTGGCAAACATCAGAGAGGAGTACGCACTCAAAGTGGTCGATCCTGCTTTTTTGCCTGAAGAAAAGTTTAAACCCAGACGTTCAGCAGTGGTGTTGTTATCAATGTTTGGGGTCATGCTATTTTTATCAATGATTGCATACCTGCGTTGTTTGAAAAAGCAGCAAAAGCAGCTATGAAGAAGGAATTGCAATGCATCAGTTAGCACAAGTCAAAATCGCTATTATCGGTCTTGGTTATGTTGGTTTGCCACTGGCAGTTGAATTTGGCAAAAAATATCCCACGCTAGGCTTCGATATCAACAAAGCGCGGATCGCTGAATTACAAAGTGGCGAAGATCATACATTGGAAGTATCACCGCAAGAGCTGAGTGAAGCCAGTCAACTGACCTATAGCGCAGATATTGAAGCTTTACGCGCCGCGAACTTTTACATTGTGACAGTGCCAACGCCGATCGACCAACACCGCCAACCGGACCTGACACCACTGATTAAAGCGTCAGAGACGTTAGGGAAAGTAATCAAAGCTGGCGATATCGTTGTTTATGAATCGACTGTCTATCCTGGCGCGACTGAGGAAGACTGTATTCCTGTCATCGAGCGCATCTCAGGCCTGAAATTCAATCAAGATTTTTTTGCCGGTTACAGCCCGGAACGGATCAACCCGGGTGATAAAGAGCATCGGGTAACCAATATCCGCAAAGTGACATCTGGCTCGACTGCTGAAATTGCTAAGTTTGTCGACGCGGTGTACGCCAGCATTATTACCGCGGGTACCTATTTGGCCTCTGGCATTAAAGTCGCCGAAGCGGCTAAAGTCATCGAAAACACGCAACGTGACTTGAATATCGCGTTGATAAATGAACTCGCAGTGATCTTCAACCGGATGGGCATAGACACAGAAGAAGTCTTATTAGCCGCGGGGACGAAATGGAATTTTCTGCCGTTCCGGCCAGGTTTGGTTGGTGGCCACTGCATTGGTGTAGATCCGTATTATCTGACTCACAAAGCGCAGGCCCTTGGTTATCATCCTGAAGTCATTCTGGCTGGTCGTCGTATCAATGACGGTATGGGCAAGTATGTCGTGTCGCAGCTGGTGAAGCAGATGATTAAGCAGCAGATGCCGGTGTCAGGGGCCAAAGTCTTGGTATTGGGCCTGACTTTTAAAGAAAATTGTCCAGATATTCGCAATACAAAAGTGGTGGATATTCTGGCCGAACTGAAAGAATACGGCATGCAGGCAGACGTGTTTGATCCGTGGATTGATCACGCAGAAGCACAACACGAATATGGCCTGACGCCTGTACAGACTCCGGTCGCAGGTTATTACGATGCGATTGTATTGGCAGTTGCTCATAAGCAATTTAGAGCCTTAGGTGCCGAGGGGATCCGCGCTTTAGGAAAACCTCTGCATGTGTTGTATGACTTGAAGTACGTACTGCCACGGGAGCAGTCAGATCTGCGGTTGTGATTTCGTATCGTTAAGATACTGATGCCAAAAGCGGAGCTGATTGGATCATATCCGCTTTTGAGTCAGCTATCAGCCAATACGGCAACACTTGGTACGCCGGCAGGATAGTGTAGATTCGGGCCCGTAATTGCAGCCTGACGATGTTTTCTTCAGCAGGCTAAATTTATAAGCGTCAAATGTCCGCTGCGTTGGTCATCACAGCTCGGGCTCGCTGCCGACAATAGCACTCGATGCTTCGTAATTTATTGCGTGTTTGATCGTGATGTCGTGCGGGCGAACGGCTGACAGCCATCATGTTATTTGTGGCGAGTCGTCTTTGTTGATGCTTAGATACGGTCGGTCGCCAGCTGGTTTTGACGCTCAGGGAACATCACTTGTCGACATTAAAGAAAATTGTTCTTAATACGGGCAGTCAGGTGTATATGGCCGCATTGGCTGTATTGACGATTCCACTGTATCTCACGCTGCTTGGTCAGACGGCATATGGACTGATCGCATTTTTTCTGCAACTCCAGACCATCATTACAGTATTAGATATTGGCGTGTCAGCCACGGTTTCGCGAAACACCACCTTGTATATGGCTGGCAAAGAATCAAGAAAGGATTATTTAGCCTCGCTAAACAGTGTTGAAGTGATATTCTGCAGTATCGCGGCGTTATTACTGCTCAGCGGCATAAGCGGCAGCTCATGGATCATGAACTCTTGGTTAGATATCGAATCGGTCGACCCGCAAGTCGCGATACAGGCTATTGTCCTCATGGTCATTATTGTCGCTTTGCGTTGGTTGCAGACTTTTTATCGCGCCATTTTATTCGGTGCTGAAAAAATAGAATGGGTATCCTGGTTTAACATTTTATTCTCAACGATCCGTGTTGTTGCTGTCCTGCCGTTTCTATGGTTTATTCAGGGCGGCATCGTGGCGTACTTCCTTTTTCAGCTCTTTGCGAATTTACTGGAACTGGTGTTTTTGTTTTTTAAAGTGGCACGTCATGTTGATTATTTACCTGGTGAACGATTTCAGGGCATCGGATTCAATACTGTCGGTATTGCGTTAAGAAGCTCAGCAGCAATTGGTGCAACCGCTTTTATTTGGGCAGTGCTGACGCAAGCGGATAAATTCTTTGTACTGGGAGTTTCTTCACTCAGTGAATTTGCAGCGTACAGCATCGTCGTGACTGCCGCATCGGTACTAGTGTTATTGTCAGCTCCGCTTATTTATGCAATTGGTCCGCGTATGGCACGATTACTGGCAGAGCAGCAGCAAGATTCCGCTATTCAACTGTTTCGTACCGGTTCGTTATTCGTCTCGTTAGTCCTCGGTGCTTGCTGTACTGTGGGCGTATTATGGAGTCAGGAATTGCTCTGGGCCTGGACCGGGGATCCTGCCATCTCTGCTCAGGCTGGCCAATTTGCGCCACTGTATCTGTTTGGCTCTTTGTTTTTTGCGTTGAATTACCTGTCTTATAGCATTTGCTTTGCAACAGGTGATTTCGACGCCCGTATGAAGTTATCAGCAGTCGCGTTGGTCATCTATCTACCGGTTTTATATGTTGCTGGTGAATGGTTTTCGGCAGATGGCATCATCTATAGTTGGCTCACATTAAATATTTTGTTTTTTATAGTGGCACAGCCACATTTGTACAGTAAGTTTGGCAAGAGATTTTTCATTAAATCAGTTTTCGCTGATATTTTATGGCCTATAACATGCTGTTTTGTCGTTTTCGTGATGTGGTTCTTCATTGACGTGAGTGGATTTTCGAGAATTCAGATAATACTGTTTGTGACAGGCATGTTCTTTTGTTCACTGCTTTTTGGCGTATTTTTCTCAAACGCTAGGGGTATCGTTTATAGATTTGCATGCGATGTGTTTAAGCCTGTAAAAAACTGATCGAAGGTGGTGAATTGACTGCTTTTTGAAGGTGACTGCACATCAGATTTGATTATCATACGACTGCATAGATGTTTTAAATGTCATTGCTTGATGGGTGTATTATTTTTGTTTGTGTTATCAAGCTTTGACGAATCTGAATTGGAATAGATTAACTGTAATGTCCGACGTGAAATACAATAGCTTTGAAAATAAAATTATGGCTTTAATGGTCTCGTTGCTGTTTGCCATTTTTTTCATCACGGTCAATTGGGAATCGGTTTTTGGTAATCAATTCGAAGATCGGCATGTTTATTATTTTATTTTCCAAGGAAAGCCCGATTACGATATCGAGTTTAATAAAGAGACATTTTTCTTTTTCCTTTTTAATGAACAACTTTGGAACAAAGGCGTTCGTTGGTTAAATGTATCCGTAGGGCTGTCTCTGGACGAGATTTTCGGCGGAGTTACGTTCCTTATCGCGTTGTCATATAGCTATTTTGTCGCTGTTCGCGTGGGATTAGCGGCGGTTCCCCTGATTATCAACCCTATTTTTATCGATCTGGCCTGTTCTCAGTTGCGAATGGCGGCGGCGATGGTGTTGTTGCTATTAGCATTTAATACTCGGATCAGGACATTGGCACTCATTTTCGTCTGCGCCGCTTTTTTTATTCATACCGCTTCATTTTTATTCTGTTTTATCGTGTTTGTTGTCCATTTTGTGATTAAGTGGTCTGAGAAATATAATTTTCAGAATATCGTCTCTTGTACCTTATTGGTCATAACCGGAGCGATCGTTGCTATCGCCGTAGGGCCATTACGTGTCTGGATACTTGAGTTTTTTGGTGACCGGCGGGTAAACTACGACGTTGATGCATCGACATGGTCATATGCGTCGATCTGGGTGTTTTTGCTCGGTATGGCCTATTTTCAAAGGCGTGAGTTTTTCCGAGATTACTCGAATGCGATTGCAGTCACATTTTTGTCAGTATTTGTTTTCTGTACGGCATTTTCGGTGTATGGACTGCGATTCCTATCCGCTGCGCTTCCCTTCATATTTGTCGCGTTGTTTCGATTTGGGACTGTAGAGAGACCCTTGGTTATCCTTATTTTTCTGGCGTTTTCAATTGTGCAATGGATTTATTGGGTAAGATAAATGAAGATCACGTTTTTGGTCAGCTCACTGCAGTTCGGTGGCGCAGAGCGCGTGGCAACCACTTTGTGTAATGCCTGGGCCCAACGTGGCCATCATGTTTCATTGATCGCCACATACTCAGGCACTGAACCAAGTTATTTTAAACTGGACCCTGCAGTCCAGCTTTCATACTTAGCTGACCCGCAGTCAGGCTTGTTCGGGCGTAGCCGAAGATCATTGCCCAGGCTTTATAAATTGCGGCAAATATTAGCAAAGCAGCAACCTGATATCGTGGTGTCTTTTTTACCCAGCGCCAATGTTATGGCGATCTTGGCGACTATTGGCTTGAAGTTACCGGTGATTGTCAGTGAAAGAACAGATCCGGAACACTATCCTCAATCATGGATTTGGCGGTTTATGTGCCGTCATTTGTATCAATATGCAGCGTTATTGACAGTACAGACAGAAGCTGTGGCTGCGAAAGTCAACCGGCTGTTTAATCATGTTGATCAGGTCAGTGTGATGCCAAATCCATTGCCTTTTCCGCTGCCGCAGCTACAAAAGAAAGCTGCCGGTTCCCGCTCAACAATCATCAGCCTGGGGCGTTTAACTGAAGGTAAACAAACTGAGCATTTAGTTCGCGCTTTTACCGAGCTTGCAGGTCGCTACCCTGAATGGGATTTGAGTATTTTTGGCGACGGACCGCAAAGAGTCGCATTGGAAGCGTTGATTGAAAATAATGCGTATCGTTCGCGGATTTTAATGCATGGCGATACCCGGCAGCCATGGGTTGAGATGGCAAATGCTGATATTTTCGTAATGACCTCACGCTTTGAAGGCTTCCCGAATGCGCTGCTCGAAGCTTTAGGTCTGGGGTTACCTTCAGTTGTCTACGACTGCCCAAGTGGCCCGGCTGAGATCACTGAGCAAGGGCGGATCGCCGCGTTAGTGCCGTTAAACAATCAAGCAGAACTGATTGTTGCGTTGGAAAAGTTTATGGCAACACCTCCATATCGACAGGCAATGGGGCAGTTGGCGGCTGAAGTGGTGCACCAGAAATATGGTCTCGATGCGATTGTAGAAAAATGGGAACGACTTTTTCAGACGGTGTTATTTAACAGCCGCAACTAAGTGTTTTGATCTCGGATTGTGCCAAAAGGCTCGGTTAAGGTGGAGTAGAGTTTTTTATGTGTGGATTTGCTGGTTTTCTCGGAGGAAACCAAACAGAACCCGGTGCCCACGAAAGTTTGCTGCAGATGGGCCAAACCATAGTCCATCGTGGGCCGGATGATCACGGCATCTGGTTTGATGCGTTGCACCAGGTTGGTTTTTCACACCGCCGGCTGGCAATTGTAGATCTGTCACCGGCAGGACATCAGCCGATGACGTCCGTAAGTCAACGCTATGTCATCGCATTTAATGGTGAAATTTATAACCATCAACTGTTACGGGCCGAGCTTGCTACCACTGGAGTGGTCGTGAATTGGCGCGGTCATTCTGATACCGAAACTTTGTTAGCCTGTTTCGACTATTGGGGAGTGTTGCCGACAATCCATCGACTCGTTGGGATGTTTAGTATCGCGGTTTGGGATGCAGAAGCTGGGGAATTGACACTGGTCCGTGATCGCCTCGGGGAAAAGCCACTCTACTATGGCTGGAACAATGGCGTTTTTCTGTTTGGTTCTGAGCTAAAAGCATTACGTTGTCATCCGTCGTTTAATGGCAGTATTGATCGAGAGGCATTAGCGTTGTTTATGCAATATAGCTATGTGCCGGCCCCGCATTCTATTTATCAGGGGATCAAGAAGCTCGAAGCCGGCCATTTTTTGTGTCTGAAGACTGGTCTTCAAGCAGATGCAGTCTCTGCTCCGTACTGGGAGCTGCAGCAACAACAGGATCCAGCGGAATATAATCGTGTGACTGAGCAAGGGACGGAGCAGAAGATTATCGGTCACTTGCATCAGCTCATTCAGCAGTCAGTACAAGATCAGATGATGTCGGATGTGCCGGTCGGTGCTTTTTTGTCTGGGGGAGTGGACTCATCATTAATCGTGGCGGTGATGCAGGCACAGAGCAGTAGCGCGGTGAAAACTTTTACCATCGGCTTTTCCGAACAGTCATTTGACGAAGCGCCTTATGCAGCTCAGGTTTCGGCTCACCTAGGCACTGAGCATACTGAATTGTATGTGTCCGATGCAGATACCCTGAGTGTCGTGCCTAAACTGGCGCACATTTACGACGAGCCATTCGCCGACTCCTCGCAAATCCCGACCTATCTGGTTAGCGCGTTGGCCCGGCAACAAGTCACAGTTGCATTATCCGGCGATGCGGGTGATGAACTCTTTGCGGGTTACAGTCGTTATCAGCATTGTTTAAACAGTTGGCAGCGTATCCAACAGTTACCGGGCTTAGGTCGTTCATTACTGGCCCACAGTTGTCAGTTGCTATCGCCATTCCAGATCAACCAGATCTGCCATGCTGTTGGTATTAAACCTGAAGGAGCCAATCCTGGCCATCGGTTGGCAAAACTGGCGCAGGCATGTCAGAGCAGTTCTTTTGTGCACTACTACGCTAACATGCTGTCACATATCACCTTTCCACATAATTTAGTGCTTCAGACGAAAGGTGTTGGTTCGCAGTTTTCCGAATTTGCTGCATTGTCGGCCACGACCGATTCGTTAATGACTGTCGATGCAAAGACCTACCTGCCCGATGATATCCTGACAAAAGTAGACCGGGCATCGATGGCGGTATCATTGGAGAGCCGGATCCCGTTGCTGGATCATCGAATTGTCAGATTTGCACAGCAGTTGCCTTTGGAATGGAAATTCAGAGAAGGTCAAACAAAATGGTGTTTGCGGCGGATCCTTGATCAATATGTGCCGCGGTCATTGATTGAACGTCCAAAGAAAGGCTTTGGTGTGCCGCTGGCCGCCTGGCTGCGAGGCCCTTTAAAGACTTGGGCTGCATCGCTATTGGATGGTGAAATATTGCAGCAGCAAGGCTATCTGAATGCAGGCCTGGTCGAAAAAATGTGGCAACAACATCAGCAAAACGTGGCGGACTGGCATTTTCAGTTGTGGAATATTTTGATATTTCAGCAATGGTTACAGGACCAATCCGGCCAAAATTCCGCTGGACGGTTCCATTGAATTCGCTACTTAAATCCGCACAGTCTGGGCCTGTCACTTGTCATATCAGCACTGATCTGGATATCGGTGGCGCTGAAATGATGTTAAAGCGGATGCTTGAGATACAAGCGGACAACCGTGCAAACATCGTTGTGATTTCGTTGCTGGGGCTCGGTAAAATTGGCGCACAGTTACAACAGCTCGGATTTCAGGTTTATGCACTGAACATGCAGGGCAAATGGGCTTTTCCTGTCGCGCTTTATCGATTGATTCGTTTATTGCGTATTATCCGTCCGGATGTGGTGCAAACATGGATGTATCACGCAGATTTGTTAGGCGGTCTGGCTGCATATTTTTCCGGAAACCGACATGTTATCTGGGGCATTCACTGCACAAAGGTGCCTATTGGGCGCCCTTTGACCAAGTGGGTGATGCAATGCTGCGCTTGGCTTTCACACTCTATTCCGGCTCGTATTATTTGTGTTGCAGAGGCGGCGCGGCAAAATCATCTCAGCTACGGTTATTGCGCGGAAAAAATGTTGGTGCTCCCTAACGGGTTTAATATCGACACGCCCGTGCGTGCCATAGGACAACTCAGACCAATTCTGCAGCAGTTGGGTGTGCAGCGTGACGAGTTTGTGGTGGGCTGTGTTGGTCGGTTTCATCCAGACAAAGGCCAGGATTTACTGGTAGCTGCCGCAGCCAAGTGTCTGCAGCATAAAGCCGTCAGATTTGTCTTCGCAGGGCGCGGCTGTGATCAATTTAATAGCGAATTAATCGATTTGTTGGAACAAGCTGGGATTCGTGACCGTGTGCTGTTGCTTGGCGAGAGAGATGACATACCGGTGCTGCTGACTGAATTCGATATGTTTTGTATGCCTTCACGCAGTGAAGCATTTCCGGTGGCATTGGGGGAAGCCATGTTAGCCGGCTTGCCTTGCGTTGCTACTCAGGTCGGAGATTGCGCAGAACTGGGTGGCGATTGTGTTACTTTTGTCAGCCCGGAAGATATTGATGCGATGGCTGATGCTATCCTGCGTCACAGTGAAATGGATACTGCTCAGCTGCATAACCGCGGCGAGGCAGGGCGCCAACGCGTGATCGAACGTTTCTCAATTTCAGCAGTCAGTGCGGGTTATTTGGCTATTTATCGGGATGTATCAGGGTTTTAAATGAAGAAAGTGTTAATCGTCGTCAATATCCCGAAATTTTTTCTGTCTCACTGGCTGGGTATTGCGGTAACGGCTAAAGCTGCTGGCTATCAGGTGCATGTTGCAACGATGGCGGGACCTGACGTGGCAAAGATCCATGCCGCCGGACTGATCCATCATGAGATCCCGATGAGCCGCAGCGGAACTAATGTTTGGCGGGAACTTAAAAGTTTGTGGGCCGTGATTCGGTTGTTTCGACAGGTAAAACCGGATTTAGTCCACCTGATCACAATCAAACCAGTGATTTATGGCGGTATCGCAGCACGCCTGACCGGGGTAAGAGCGGTCCTGTCAGCGGTCACGGGTTTGGGATATGTGTTTATTAATCAGCAAGGAAATACTTTAGGTCTGAAGAGAGTCATTTCTGCGCTTTATACCTACGTATTTGGCCATCGTAACATTCGGGTGTTATTTGAAAATGACTCAGACAGGGATTCGTTTTGCCAGTCCGGGATTGTCAAACCCCAACGTACTGTTGTTGTTCATGGCGCCGGGGTGGATTTAGAGCATTTTCATGTTGTCCCGGAGCCTGTCGGCAAAGTGCGAGTCATCTTCGCTGCCCGGTTACTGCGTGATAAAGGAGTGCAAGAGTTTCTGCTTGCGGCGCAGCAACTCAAGGATGTGCCTAATGTTGAGTTTGTACTTGCAGGCGATATAGATCCCGATAATCCGGCATCACTGAGTAGCGAAGAGTTAGCTGTGATTAAACAGCAAGGCAGCGTTCAGGTTGTTGGCTTTTGCGATGATATGGCAGCGCTGTTTCGACAGTGTCATGTGATCGTATTGCCTTCGTACAGAGAAGGTTTGCCCAAAGTGTTGATTGAAGCAGCGGCATGTGGCCGACCGGTCGTGACCTCGGACGTGGCGGGGTGCCGTCATGTCATTATACCGGATGTCACTGGTTTGTTGGTGCCGGTAAAGGATGCACAGGCACTGGCTACAGCGATAGGACAGCTCATTGATAATCCGCAAATGCGGCTTCAGTTTGGCCGTGCCGGACGTGAATTGGCAGAACAGCGATTTGGCGAGGCACAAATTGGTCAGACCTATATGAGTCTTTATCAGCAACTGATCGCCGGAGCAGATAGTCATGGCTAAGCAGCTTTCTGTGGTGGTTACAGGCGCTCACGGATTTGTTGGCTCCGCATTGTGCGAACATCTGTTGCGGAGTGGTCATATAAATCTGACAACGCTGAGCCGGCGTCAAAGCGGATTCCAGCAGGCGCAGCATGTGCAGACAGAATTATCTGCTAGTACCGATTTATCGGCGGTTTTACACAGTAAAGACGTCGTGATCCACACGGCCGCGCGAGTCCATATGATGCAGGATAACGCGGCAGACCCGCTGGCTGAATTCAGGTTAATGAATACGCAGGTGACATTAAATCTGGCGCGACAGGCAGCTACAGCAGGAGTCCGCCGTTTTATATTTTTGAGTTCGATCAAAGTCATGGGGGAAGCCAACTTAGCCGGGGTGCCCTTTCGCTCTGACCAGACGCCGAACCCTGCAGATCCTTACGCACAATCAAAATATGAAGCGGAGCAGGGGTTGCTACAGATAAGTAGAGAAACTGAGATGGAGGTCGTCATCATCCGTCCGCCGCTTATTTATGGTGAAGGTGTCAAAGCGAATTTTCAACAGCTGATCCGATTGATGCAAAAACAAATTCCGCTGCCATTCAAAGCCGTCAACAATAGTCGTAGCTTGTTAGCATTGCCCAATCTAATCAGCCTGATTGAGCGTTGTATCGAACACCCTGCGGCTGCAAATCAGGTTTTTCTGGCGAGTGATAATCATGATTTATCCACTGCAGATTTGATGGCGATGATTGCGACGGCAGGCGGAAAAAAGGCCTGGTTGATCCCATTCCCTCCGGCATTGCTGCACGGTCTCGGCAGAATGTTTGGTAAAAAAGCAGCGATTGACCGACTCTGTGGTGATCTTCGGATTGATATTTCGCCCACCATGGCATTGTTGCAATGGCAGCCGCCTTTTAAACCTCAGGCCGTGATTAGCCAAGCGGTTGTCGCTGAGTTATCTAAATAATTCTCAAAGTGAGATCTAGTACCGAGATGAATTTTCTATTTATTTTCTTGTTAAGTTTGATTCTGACAGGTGTGTTGCGCCGGTACGCATTGCACAAAAATGTCATGGACCTGCCAAACGCCCGCAGTTCACATTCGGTACCGACGCCAAGGGGCGGCGGGTTGGCTGTGGTTATCAGTTTTAGTCTTGCACTGGCCGCCCTGTGTTTTTATTCGCAAGTCCCGTTGCTACTGGGAAGTGGCTTGCTTGGTGCCGGGATCCTAGTCGCACTCATTGGTTTTCTTGATGACCATGGCCATGTCAATGCACGCTGGCGCTTGTTAGTGCATGGTGTCTCTGCAATAGCAGTGGTATGGGTGTCGAATGGCCTGCCGCCACTGGAACTCTTTGGCAAAGTGATCGATTTTGGCTTGATTGGTTGGGTTTTGGCGACTATCGCGGTTATCTGGTTGCTTAATTTATACAATTTTATGGATGGTATCGACGGCATTGCGGGTTTTGAAGCGTTGTCAGCTTGCTTGTGTGTTGCTTTTCTCGCCATCGAAGTAAACGCGCAGCAGTGGTTGGTCGACCTGCATTTTTATATGGCTGCAGCAGTTGCAGGATTTTTGCTATGGAATCACCCGCCAGCTCGTATCTTTATGGGCGATGCCGGCAGTGGATTTATCGGTTTTATCTTGGCCTGTTTTGCGCTGCTCAGTAGCTGGCAGAATGCAGATTTGCTTTGGTGCTGGCTGATTATGTTAGGCGTTTTTATCGTCGATGCGACTTATACTTTGATAGTCCGATTATATCGGAAAAAGCCTTTTTATCAGGCGCATCGCAGTCACGCCTATCAACATAGCGCCCAGATTTTTGGCAAACATTGGAAAGTAAGTTACATGGTTTTACTGATTAACTTATTTTGGTTGTTGCCGTGGAGTTGGTTGGTCGTCAAATATGCGGTAGATGGTGCAGTTGCGCTGACTTTAGCTTATATCCCACTGATTTATGTCGCGCACTATTATGGCGCCGGACGGGACAAGAGTTAGCGGATTATGATATAAATGCAGGTTTTGCATTATAACCAAATGTAAATCTCCGTCAGGGGTTAAAAAAATAAAGCCGTACTGCTGCGCGCTTGTATGATAAGCCAGCAGTCTGAGGCAATTGTTCTTATTTGTTACTTCCTTTGGTCTTGCAGTGATTGCTGCAGTCGACAAAGCAAGTCAGGGTTTTTCATGCCATTAGTGACCGTGTATATTCCGACCCGTAATCGCTTAGAGCTGCTGCTGCGGGCTATTCAAAGTTGCCTGGCGCAGAGCTTTGCAGATTTTGAGATCATTGTTGTTGACGATGCATCCGATCAATCGATTCGTGGTCAGATTGCAGCAATAGCAGATTTAGACCCGAGAATTAAAGTGATGCAACTGGACGTGCCACAGGGTGCTTGCGCGGCACGCAATCTGGCGATTAGTCATGCAACCGGAAAATATCTGACTGGTCTGGATGATGACGATGAATTCATGCCGCAGCGCTTGCAGCAACTGCTGAATGCCTATCAGCAACACCCGCGGGCCTCATTTGTCAGTTCAGGTTATCTGATCAAAGCTGCGAGTGGGCAGATGCTGACCAGTAGTCGCGGTGAAAAAGACATTGCACTGGATGACCTTCTGTATGCAAACGTGATTGGTAATCAGGTGATGACCACCACAGAGGCGATGCGGGCTATTGGCGGTTTCGATATCAATTTGCCTTCTTGTCAGGATTACGACACCTGGATCCGGTTAGTTGAAAAATTTGGCTCAGGTTATCGCAGCGCAGAAATCAGTTATATCGTGCACCAGGACCACGGCTCGCAGCGGATCTCCAGCCACGTGCGCCGTAAATTAGGCTACGAGTATTTGTACAACAAACATCAGCATCTGATGAATGAACAGCAACGGGCCAGTCAGCTGTTTTATCGCTTACTGTACACAGAAAATCCAAGTTTACTGCAAATCCTCAAAGCGGCACCGCGTAGTCAGCTGATGGTGGCATTGAAGGTGTATCTGCTGCGAAAAATTGGTTACGATATTTGAATCTTTTCAGACCCTTGTGGTCTTTGAACTTGAACATTTGAGGTGCATTGAATGAAATTGAAACGAGGTTTGGGTTTTACATTAATTGAGTTGTTGATTGTGTTGGTGATCCTTGGGTTACTGGCTTCGTTGGTCGCACCCAAGATGTTTTCAAAAGTGGATTCATCCAAAGTTAAAACAGCAGAGACGCAATTGAAGTTGCTTGAAACTGCGCTCGATACTTACCGTCTTGATGTAGGTAAACACCCCGCCAGTCTCGATGAGTTAATTAAAGGTACCGCGAAGAACTGGGATGGCCCATATTTGCCTAAAGAAGTCCCATTAGATCCGTGGGGCAATCCATACGTTTATTCGGCTCCAGGCTCTGACGGCAAAGCGTTCGATCTACGGTCTTACGGAAAAGATGGTAAGTCGGGTGGTGAAGGGGACGATGCGGATTTAGTGCTCTGATGTCACTCTTAGAATCTGTATTGAGCCGGGACTTCAACGTTTCAACGGCAGATCTGGATAAAGCCAGATCCTTTCAAGCAAAATATCATGGCACACTTGAAGGCATTCTGGTGAGTATGGGGAGTCTTTCCTCCGAAATGCTACCTGCAGTATATTCACGCGTTCTCGGCTTGCCGGTTCTGCAGGAGCAGGATGTTTCGGATTGGCTGCCGTCACCGGAATGGGGAGAGCAATTTCAGCTCAATGCGCTGCTAGTTTGCGGTTGGGTACCGTTTAGTGTGTCTGACGAACATGTTGTGTTTGCGACAACCAACCCTCTTGCTAAAGATGCGCTCGAAATCCTATCAGATTTGAAGAACGACTTTACTGTTGTCGTTTGTTCAACTGAGCATTTCAACCAGCTGAAGTTGAAAGTTGAACAGCTATCTGTGCCGGAAGGCGTTTCTGGTTTAACTTCCGTTGAAGAGGCTCGCCTGCGCGAACTGGCATCTGAGGCTCCTACTGTTAATTTATTAAATGCATTGGTGAATCGTGCGATTCGTATGCGTGCTTCTGATATGCATGTTGAGCCATCAGCGCTTGGAGCAAGAATTCGATTCAGAATTGACGGGGTGCTGCAGGAAGTTGAATCTATCCCACAGCGTTTGGTGCTGCCGCTAGTCACACGATTAAAGATCTTGAGCGAGATGGACATTGCGGAACGTCGTCGTCCGCAGGATGGCAAAATAGAAATGCGCGTTGCTGGTTCTGATCTTGATATCCGTGTCTCTGCATTACCACTAAACGACGGAGAAAGCGTCGTCATGCGCTTTCTGCGTAAAGATGCAATTCAGTACGATATGGCTGCGCTTGGCATTTCTGAAGATGTGCAACAGCAGATTCTGCAAGATATTCAGACGACTTCCGGAGTCATTTTACTAACGGGCCCAACTGGCTCTGGTAAGACAACCAGTCTCTATACATTTTTACATCGCCTGAATCAGCCAGGCGTCAAAATTATTACCCTGGAAGATCCAGTAGAGTATCAGCTGCCGGGGATTAATCAGGTTCAGGTGCAATCTGATATCGGTTTCGATTTTGCGGCAGGTCTTCGTAGTATTGTCCGTCAGGATCCAGACATCATCATGTTAGGGGAAATCAGGGATAAGGAAACCGCCCGGATTGCAATGCAGTCTGCACTGACCGGGCACTTAGTTTTCTCTACAGTGCATACTAATGACGCAGCCAGTGCCTATACCCGGCTCTTGGATTTGGGTGTTGAAGAGTTTTTGCTCAATGCTGCTCTAGTGTCAATCGTGGCCCAACGTCTGGTCCGTCATTTGTGTTTACATTGTGCAGAGCCGATGGCTGAGGGAATGCAAAATGAAATACGGCAACGATATGAATTACAAGGCATCGCTGACCGCTTTAACGGCAGTCGTTTACAGCTAAAAAATGCAAAAGGCTGTGACCATTGCAATGGCACCGGTTATCGGGGGCGAATTGCGATCATTGAGTATCTGCGTTGTGATGAAGCGATTCGACAGCTACCAAAAAACGAAAATTTCCTGTCTGAAGCAAAACAGTTGAACCAGGCCCGGGGCGGCAGAGATTTACTACAGGATGGTCTTTTAAAGGTTATTCTGGGTCAGACCACTATTGAAGAAGTGTTAAGGGTTGCTGGCTGATGGCGATGTATAGTTATCGCGGATTTGATAGTTCTGGTGCTACTGTTTCCGGGGAACTCGACGCATCCAGTCTTGAGGACGCTCGGGCGCAGCTGCTCCGTCAAGGGGTAATGATTTCGTCTCTGAAAGAAGTAAAACCTGCAGATAAGTCTTTTGGAATAGGTCAGGGTCATGTTTCGCTGGCGGATATCGAGTTTCTTACATCCGAATTGTCTGTATTGTTGGATGCGGGTTTAAAGATTGATCGAGGGATTGAACTACTAAAAAGTTCAAGTAAAAAACCACAACTTGCGGTGATGCTGGATAAAATTGGCAACTCATTGCGTGGAGGCCAGCAGTTGTCGCAAGCACTGCAAGCCTTTCCAGATGTATTTGACCCACTCTATATCAACCTGATAGCAATAGGTGAAGCGACCGGCAAACTACCTACCGTTTTTCGCGAGCTTAGTAAAGACCTCGCATTTCGTCGGGATTTACAGCAAAAGGTCTCTCAAGCGCTCACTTACCCAATGGTTATACTTGTTGTTTGCTTAGTTTCTATCGGCTTTATTTTTAATTATGTTGTTCCCAATATGAAAAGCCTTTTTGCCGGCCAACAGGATTTGCCAGTCTATACAGCGATGTTATTGGGTTTATCTGATTGGTTGGCGCAATATCAGTGGTGGCTGGCAGGTGGTGTCAGTTGCGCCGGTGTAGCTGGTTGGTCGCTGCGTAAACAACCTATGATGCAAAATGCCGGAAATTATTTACGATTGAATTTACCTGTACTGCGCTCTGCCACTATTTTGGTCGAGCGGATACGTTTCAACAGTGGCCTTGCCATGATGCTCAATGCTGGTGTAGCTCTGGATCGGGCTTTGGAATTGTCATGTGGCAATATACGCCATCCGCACATCCGGCAGGAGATCAATATTGCATTGGGTAAAGTGAAGAGAGGCGAGCAACTTAGTCAGGTTCTGCGTCAAACCCGACTTTTTCCACAATTTTTGGTTTCCCTATTAAAAGTAGGTGAAGAAAGTGGTCAATTAGCACGTATTTTCGCAGAAATCGCGCAACGCAGTCAGCGAGAATTTTCATCCTGGGTGACGCGCATAACCGCATTACTGGAACCTCTCCTAATCATTGTGATGGGCGGAATCGTCGGCGGTGTGGTGGTGGTGATGATGATGAGTATTACGTCGGTAACGGATGTAGGATTCTGATGACTCGCGCCTCAGGGTTCACTCTAGTTGAAATACTTATCGTGCTTGGCTTAATGGGTTTGGTACTGACTTTGGTCGGCCCGATGTTACAACATCAGGTAGAAAGGGCTGATGCATCAGCGGAGTACATTGAAGCAAGACAGTACATCAATAACAGTGGCAAGGTCGCATTTTTACAAAATCAGCGCGTGGTGTTGTATTTCGACGGTAAAACTTTGAATCGTCAGATTGCTGGCCGTGATGAGCGAATTGAATACAATCACCTGTTTTTTCCAAAACAGCAGTTAGTTTTTAATCCTCACGGGTATACGGATTCAGAGAGTGTGAGCGTTGTTGCTGGTCGACGCAATTTAGAGATTGCCGTAACTGGACAGGGTGATAAGTGAGGTTATCTAAGCCGCGAGGATTCACTCTGCTTGAAGTGTTGGTTGCTGCAACCATTATGTTTACCGTGTTGAGTTTGTCAGCATTGGCTGTCAAAACTTATCGCGCAAGCAGTGCCAAAGCCGAAAGACGTATCCATTTATTAAGCTACATAAATCTTGTTACGCCGCAGATCCAGACGAAATTAAAGCAATCTTCAGATGACTCTGTGGCCACTGGGACAGGGCAGTTCGGTGATTTGAGTTATCAATGGCAGGCTGAAGTAATTGCACACAAAGCTGCGCCACGTCAAATGAACCCTGATACCGGTCAGTTTGAAGTAACTCCGAAACGATTCAAATTATATCAGGTACAACTACAGTTGACTTCGCAGGGACTCACTATCGAGAAAAGCTACACTGAGGTGGTCTGGTAATGCTTCCGCGCCATCGTGGTTTTACATTAGTTGAGTTACTACTTGCAGTTTCAATTATGCTCACAGTCCTGGTGATGGCGGGGACGGCCTATCAGTTATATACCCGGGTCTGGACAAAAGATTTATCGAAAATCGAACAAACATTTTCTGAGTTCAGGCATGTGTCGCTTTTTGTGAATGCTTGTCAGGCTGTTATTCCGCTGTCCGTGCGAAAAAGCGCTACTGAAATGAATCGTTGGGGTTTCTATTTCTTGGGGCGAGAAGAGGGCTTTACCGCAATCACGTCGTCCCCTATTTTTAGTACGGGTTATCCCGCGGTCATTCGGGTTTTTCGTGAAAACAAGGAAGATGGTGGACAACGTTTGGTCTACGAGGAAGCAAGCATGCGGGGTATGGTGCTGAATTACGCTGATCAGCCACTGAATTTTAGTTTTCGTCAGACCATTTTAGAAACGACAGACGCCATTAACTTTAGTTATTTTGGTTGGGAAAGCCTTGATACCAAGATGAATTCGTCGTCAGAATTCACGAACCCCGGCGAGCAAGCTGCCCAGCGTTGGTTCACTGAATACGATGGCATTGTTCGTGGTTTTCAACCCGACATAATCAAAATTGAAATGGGCAATAATGAGTTTCTGTTGCAACTGCCAAACCGAACTGCGCTTGGTTTAAAACGCACAGATCCGGATGAAAGTATATGAATCGGATGGCGCCCAAAGGCATTGCACTTATTCAGGTACTTATTTTGAGTGCAGTTTTGTCTGTAGTTATGCTGTCGATGAATTTTCAGGTTCGGGAACATTTGAAAATGGCGCAGGCGGCTGAAGCATACGCCGACGCCTCACTTCAGCTCCGCTCAGCAGAATCTGAAGTGATGTTTCAATTGTTGACTGAAGAGTGGCAGAAACTACCTGAGTTGTCAGCCAGCAAAGGTATCGCGTGGAATTTTCATGGCAGAGATTTTCAACTCGGCACAGTGTCTGTAAATGTGCAGGATACGTCGGGGCTGATGAACATTTCAGCCATCGACCGCAAAGTATTAGAGCAATTACTGAATAACAAAGCTGCCGCAGATGCATTAGTCGCAGTGTTAAAAGACTGGCAAGATCCTGATAACAGACCGTCGGATCAAGGCGCGGAACAGGATAGCTATCCCCCAACGATTCAGGTCCGCAATTCAGGCATTCAGTTCATCGAAGAACTGCAGTTAATTCAAGGAATGACACCTGAACTTTATAATCAATTGATACCTCTGACTTCATTTTTCACACGTGGTATTAATGTTAATCAACAACCCGACGCTCTATGGCGACTGCAATATCCGGCTACGCAATTTGAAGAATTAGTCAGACAAAGAGATCAATTGCAATTATCCAGTAGTGGTATGGAACGAGTCATGGGCCGAGTTATCGATGAGTTCAGTCGTTTTGGTGTAGGGCCAGTGTTTAGAATACGCTTCACAGCCCATGACTCCGATGTTAAGCTCTCGCGTGAAATAACGGTCCGTATCGCCCCTGTTCAGCCAGTACCTGTCGAATTATTTGAGTTGCGGCACCAAACGCCGCTGGTGGAAACTTCTCAATGACCTTGTTGAATCAAAACGACTTAAAGCCCGCAGTCGCTGCACTAAATTGGCTGTTTCAGCATAAAGTCGGCTACTTGTCCAACACCTTACATAGGTTTGTTTTTAGCAATGGGACTCTAGTTCTCCGTGAAGAACCTAAACAGCAAGGTGGCTTACCAATTGTTATCGTTGCGCGTCATCGTTATCAGGAATTTGTAAAGTCCTACCCGATAACCTCTTTGAAAGAGCTTCATGCGGTCTTAGGGCAGGAATACGCCGACAAAACACTGGTGAAGCATGTCATTAGTGCAGCAGATGGCAATCAGCGTCGAGTTTGTACTTATGTTTTTTCAAAAGATATCGCTGAGACATTGGCATCGGCAGTTATGGTTCTGCCTGAATCACTTTTGCTTTGGCTCGGCTCATCGACCCCAGCTATTTATCATGTGAAGACAGAACTGCCGTTCTTTCTCGCAACATCTTCTGATTTGCCTTTGTCGCAACGGCTCAATCCGGTATTGCAAAATGCCGACACATTTAAACTTTCTCAAGGGTTGCCAAGTGAGACACCGATCCGGGATATTGCTGCTGACCAATTACCTTCAGCGTTATATTCAGGTTTCAAACGCTCGGCCTTCTCATCCACCCTTCATCTGTTCTGGAAGTTACCCCGCGCTCGCTGGAGTGCAACGCAACTGAAGTTAGCGGGTTTTGGAGCTATCACTGCGCTGGTTGTTTATTTTGGTGCTGCGTCATTGTATCTGCAGTTGTCGGTCAGTCAGCATGAACAAGCCATTGCTGAACTTGGCAGTGAAGTCAATTCGTTATTGGACAGACAAAGCCGCTATGAGAAACAAGTCGAGGATTTTAATCAATATCAGGCCATGAAGCAGGAAAAACAGTTTACGGCGCATTTATGGTTGTTGCTGTCCACTATGAACGATCAGGATCCAACCTTAGAATTAAACAGTGTGAACAGTGAAGAGCAATTTCTGGTTCTTCGTGGCAAAACCAGCAGAGCGACCGCTTTGCTGGCCTTAGTGCAAGCGAATCCTCTGGTGGTTTTTAGTGAGTTTTCAGCCCCAGTTTTGCGTGAAGGTGATAAGGAATCTTTTGTAATTCGACTTCAGTTAAATCAGCGAGCCGAAGTGCAGGGGGCTGATTCTGATGCAAAATAAAAATCTAATCTGGTTACTGGCTTTTTTGTTAGCTTTGCGGTTTGTTGTCGTGCCCTGGTTGGAATGGCAAGATGAACAGTTCGTCAGGCTACAGACTTTAGCAAAGCGTTTAGATCGGTCAGAAGCTTTGTTAACGGCGAAGGAACAGGTGATATCGCAGGCTGCCCAAGCTGACTCTGTGGCAGATGAATTGATGCAAGGTTTGGCAGTTGTTCCGGCAGCTGCTGAGTATAAAATCAGTTTTCAGCAGCAATTACAGCAGGAATTAGAAAGCGCGCAGGTCCAGCTGTTGTTGTTTGAATGGAACAGTGACCGCTCTTTAAGTGTCTTTGATCTGCAGCGTGGACGGATAAACTTACGTCTAAAAGGAACGTACCCGAATCTATTAAAGGTACACGCACAATTGGAACAAGGTTTTCCGGGTATTCAGATCCGTGAGTTACGTGCGGGCTGGTCAGAAGCGCTCAGAGCATCCAGCGAGATAGAATTGCAACTGGTTGTCGACTTGGATTATCGGGTAGCACCATGATAAAAAAACTAGCATTTTTGTCCCGTAAAGAGTTTTTGTGGCCGGCACTAATAGTTACCTTAGTGTGCGTTGCCGATTTTTGCAGCAGATTGATGATTTGGTCGGACGCAACCAATCGCGATCTGGTCAGAGCGCCACTTGCTCTGACAGTCATGACTCCACCGTATCAACAAATTCAATTTGACGAGTTGGCGGCGACCTTGCAGCAACCGCTTTCTGCTGTGGAACCTGTAGAAGCCAGACAAAGTAAAGACAACCAGACTCGTCAGTTTGGCGATGTGAAATTAAAATTGCTCGCCATTTATCAGGAGCGGGGATTTGTGGCCGCTGTCCGTGTGGTACGATCCGAGCAAAGTAAAGCCGAATTATTGCGCGTGAAGCAAGGTGAGCAGATCGATGAATTGACCATCAGTAACATCGAGTCTCATCAGATCTCCATCGAATTTGCCGGTGAAACCACCACCATTCAATTATTCAAGCCTGGATCGCGTCAGGACTGAGCATCAGGTGTACTATGAAAAAAGCTATGAAACGACCTATGAATAAAGAAATTCCCTCCCGTTTGTTGCCGCTGCTTGTTGCGACAGGATTATTAAATGCTTGTGCAAGCCCGGAACGCGTCTTTGACGTCGAAGCCGCGCGGATCGCCAACGGCGAGGCCTATAAATCAACGGTTTCTGATGACGTGGACCCTCAGCGCACCAGTAACAGAGCCAAGGGCTTTCAGTCATTAACGCCGCTGTCTCAAGGGACCGGTGCGAGACTTCCGGCAGATTCAGCCGCTGCGGCTTTAAGCCAATCAGATGCGCTGAACTTTGCTGCAGACAATATGCCTTTGCCTGAATTCATTCACTCGGTATTTGGTGAATTGTTGAAACTGAACTACGTCATGGCTGAAGAGATCAGTACCAGTGAACTTCCGGTGACTTTAAACCTGCAACGCAGTGTCTCTAGTCGTGAACTGTATCAGTTGTCGGCGCAAATCCTTGACTCAAAAGAGATGTCTATTACCACTCAGGATGGGATTTATTTTATTGGGCCGAAAAAAGTCGAGGGCAAAGGTGGGCAAACGATTGGCATCGGTCGCCGGCCTGCCGATGTGCCACAGGTGGTAGGCCCTGTGATGCAAATCGTGCCGATCAAATATGGTATTAACATCAGTCTGGAGCGAACGCTTAACGATTTGATTAATGCCAGAGTAGTGCCTGATTTTGAAAAAAATGTGTTGTTTATCACCGGTGAACGTTCGGAAATTTTGCGTGCACTCGATTTAATTTCGTTGTTAGACTTACCACCGAGTCGGAGCCAACATGTCGGCATCCTTCGTCTGACTTATACCAACCCCGAACAGTTCATTGGGAAAATTTCGAAGCTGTTAAAAGCGGAGGGGATCCCGGTCGATGCCGGTGATAACGGTAAGACCAACCTGGTGTTGGTACCGCTTGAACAAATTGGTGCTGTTGCGGTATTTGGTAGTGACCAGCTGTATCTCGACCGGGTGAACTATTGGGCGTCACAGTTGGACCAGCCAAGTGAAGGTGCTGAGAAAAGGTATTATGTGTTTCATCCACGTTTTGCCCGGGCGGCGGATCTAGGTAACTCTATTAGTGCATTAATTGGTGGCTCGGCGGCACCAGCAGCAAACCGGCAGGGCAATCAAAATAGGGATACTGCCAGTGCTTTTGGCAATAATCAGCAGCGACAGCAGCAAAATAATCAGCCACAACAGCAGAATCAGAATAACGCAACGACCGGAAGTGCGGTCTCTGTGCGCACTGATGCTATGACCATGACGGTTGACGACCGGTCCAATACGATTATTTTTTACACCTCGGGTATCCAGTACCAAACTTTATTGCCAATGATTCGGCGACTGGATGTGATGCCAAAACAAATCCTGTTGGAAGCGACAATCGCGGAGGTCACCTTAACGGACGACCTTGCGATGGGGGTTGAATTCGCGATTAAAAATGGCAAGTTCAGCACCGGAACCAAGGATGCTTTTGGCGTCAGTAAGTTTGGAGGACTGGGGTTATCATACATTGACGGTGCGGAATCGCTGCTGGTGCAGCTAAAGCAGTCCAATTCCAACGTGAATGTCCTCTCCAGTCCAAGTATTGTGGTGCGTGATGGGGTGACTGCAACGATGTCAGTGGGCACCGATGTGCCGGTGGTGAGCGCTACAACGATTAACCCAGGCACTGAAACCGAAAGCCAAAGTGTGGAATACCGTAAAACGGGGGTGGAGCTATCTGTAACACCCACGATTAATGCGCAAGGTCTGGTTGTCCTGCAAATCAATCAGAGTATCTCGAACACAGAAGAGGGCTCTACATTGGCCGGCAGCCCGATTATCTCAGCCCGCGCGGTAACGACCGAGGTTCTAGCACAAAGCGGTCAGACTGTGATGCTGGCGGGAATGATGTCTGAAAGCAAAAATCGGGTGAACACCAAGGTACCGCTACTCGGTGATTTACCGCTGTTGGGCAATCTGTTTCAGGGTGAAAAAGACAGTACCCGTAAAACCGAATTAATTTTACTGATCACCCCTAAAGTGATTGACCAGCCCGAGCAATGGCAGCAAATCCGCCTTAAACTGGACAATGGTCTGAAATATCTGAAACTGCACGACTAATTTTTAAGCGCATAAAAGGACTTATGCCAAAAAATCTGAAATTTTTGCGTTGACAAACGAAACCGCGGTAATAGAATGCTAGTAAGAAATTGGGTCGACCCAACTTCTTACTAAAACAAGAAACTAAGGCAAGACGCCTGATTGTTTCAATTTCATGAAATTGGAGAATGTTCTAATGAAAACTGTTTTCACAAAGACGTTGATTGCAACTGCAGCGCTGGCCTTCATCGGTACCGCAAACGCAGCAAGCATCCGTAACATCGACACTGAACTGGGTACATCTACAGCTACCTCTTTAAATGGTTCACTGGAAGGTTTAGTTAAGGTCGGTACACTGACGGCTCAGACAGACGTTGCAATCCTGCTGAAAAACTCAGTAACTAACGTAGAACAAGACGTTCTGGTTATTACTATTGCTGGCGCTAAGTTCGATACCACTGCTACTCCATCTCTGGTTGCTCAAGGCACTCAGACTGGCGGCTACGATTTCTTCGACTATCAAGGTGAAGATACAATCCGTTTCCGCGTTAAAACTGGCGGTGTTCCAGTTGTTGCTGGTACAGCACAACATTTCCAACTGCAAGGCGCTAAGCTGAAAGTTGGTTCTGTAACTTCAGGCTCTAAAGTGACTGTTAGCTCTAAAGTTCAAGCACTGAACACAGTTATCGGTGAGTATGACAAAGCATCTTTTGATTTGGTTAAGGTTCGTCCACAGCTGTCAGTAGAAGCTACTACGCCGTTCAAGGCAACTGTTGCAACTGCAAAAGCTCGTAAAGAATTCGTAGCTAACTCAGATGTTACTGCTGGCGTTGAGTCTGCAGTTCTTACTCTGACTAACAACAGCTCAGACTTAAAAGCGTTAACTGTTGCTGCTGGTACTACAGCTAAAGTTACTCATGTTGTTGCTGGTGATTTCGGTTTCGTACGTGATGCGGACAAAGCTGATTTCGGTGGTAACGCTAATGGTTCAGTAAACTCAGCTGAAATTGCTACTATCGTTGCAGCTACTGCAACTGACGACACTTTCACTTACACGTTGTCTGCTGATAACAAACTGACAGTTACGCAAACTGCGGTTGGTACTCTGGATACTGCAGTTACTCTGACAGTGACTCCTCCAGCAGTTACAACTCCAGCTAAGGCATCTTCTGCTTCAGCTATCAACCCAGGTAAGTTCCTGGCCACTGTAACTGCTTCTACAACAGACAGTTCTTTCAACATCGCAGCAGATGCTGATGTTGGTGCATGGACTATCGATGGTTCAGTAGTTAAAGTTCCATACTTAGTGCTGCAAGACGGCCGCTTCGGTACTGTTGTTACAGTTTCTAACTCAGGTTCACGTACAGGTGAAGTTCTGTTAGACATCGTTGACGAAGCTGGTGTTTCTATCGCTTCAGCTCTGAACGCTGGTTCTTCAGCTCCAGGCACAATTGTAAACGTCTCTGGCAAAATCAAAGACGCTCTGGTTGCTAAAGGTAAAGACCTTAAATTAGTAAACAAGTTCTCTGTAACTGTAACAACTAACGTTCCAGCTGCTGATGTACTGGTTTACTCTGCTTACACCGATTCTCAGAACGGTGGCGAGCGTGCAATCGTGAACAACGATTCTAAAGTTCAAACTAAGTAATTTTAGTTGACTGATAAAAAACGGGCTTTAGCCCGTTTTTTTTTGCTTTTTAAAAGGCGGGATGGTTGCAGTGATCCCACCAGCCAATCCCGGGCTTTTGGCCCGTTTTAGCTGTGGTCATTTATGTTGGCGGTTATAATTTTGTAATTCGTTGTTTTAGCATAAGACTCTGGCAGTCTGATGTAAAAAAATATATGGTCGGAGCTAAATAAACTGCAGCTTTTTGCGTGAAGTTGCGATACACTTAACTTGGACTGAATTCAATTTCATTTTAATGCCCAACCTTTTTTGAGTTGGGTTTTTTTTGCCCGTAATTCGTCACAGTGCGCCTTGTCGGAGGTATTTGAGCCTGATGCTAAGCCTGATACATTGTAGTCCGGCGGATAATTCAGATTGAAATCGGACAACTTATGTTAACCTCGCCATGTCCATAGCCAAATAAAGTCATTATGTTTAGATCTTTTCTACTGTCGAGGTTAACAGCCCGACAAAAGCTTCGTATAAAATCCCTACTGGACTCGTGCCAAATGAACTTTGCCAGGCTATTTTCCGGTTTTGGCTGGCTCAGCAGCGTTTATTACCTGTGCATTAACGCATCCTTCCGTCGTGAACAGCACTCAGTGCTTGCTGGCAGAACCGAGTATGCCCGTGCCTTAACCGCAGCGTCCGGCTCCAGTGCACTACTACGTCGCAATATTCATCGTCTTGAGAAGGGGCTTATTATGCGGCCACGTCGAGCGGTGTTTGCTGAAGATTATATTTATGAGACAGTTACTGCTTTGCAGACAAATATTCTTACTCTAGAAGTGGCTGAGCGGGAGTGGGCTTTGCAGGTTCTAGCGCAATATTTTGACACTGTAGAAGATCGTGGAGACATTACCAAAGCGCGAAGCATGTTTGCGTTGGTCTTTAAACAAAATCCGCAACCCGTCGAGAATCATACTGCGGTGCCATATCTCTATGCTGATCTTCCTAAGCCTAGTATCAATTACCAAGATTTTTTCCTGCTTTGTCAGCGGCGTCGTTCGGTCCGTTGGTTTTTAGCAGATCCAGTTCCACAACTGTTGTTAGAACAGGCGGCTCAGGCCGCTGCACTTGCTCCATCTGCTTGTAATCGTCAACCCTTTAAATTTATCCAGCTCAGCGGTGATGACGCTGCCACAGCTGCAGGCTTCGCCATGGGAACTACAGGATTCGCAGCTCAGATCCCAACGTTGCTGGTCGTGTTGGGTGACTTAAGTGCTTATCCAGCTGAGCGTGACCGCCATGTCATTTACATTGACGGCGCACTGGCCAGTATGCAGCTGATGTTGTCACTTGATACTTTAGGCCTTGCGAGTTGCCCGATTAATTGGCCGGATGTCGAGGCTCTCGAACGCAAAATGGATGCTTTTTTGCATTTGAAACCGTGGCAAAGACCTGTAATGTTGATTGCTGTTGGCTATCCGGATCCCACTGGAGGCGTTCCGTTTTCAGCAAAAAAATCTGTCGCCCAGCTTCTGGTACCGTTTAGGTCGACTCAAATCGAGGACAAAGATGCTGATTGAAGTCCGGGGTGTTCAATTTGTAAATAAAGGCGCTTATTTAATGCTTGTGGCATGCCTTGAACAGGTCAGAAGCCATTATCCAGAGGCGAAGATCTGTTTGGCGCCAAATAAAAACTCGCCTTTTTTATCGCGTGCTTCCATCGGGGCATTTCAGAAAGTGTCGTTCCGCTTTCGCGGAGTTGACTTGAATGTGTTGAGCTACTTTATCCCTTCGAAGTTAAAGCACTTTTTGCGGCATTGGTTCGGGTTCGTCTTCGAATCCGATATAGATCTAGTCATCGACGCCTCAGGTTTCGCATATGGAGATCAATGGGGTGGGCGGAATGTCCGTTTGCTTGGTGCCGAGATTCGACGTCTGAAACGTCACAAGGCTGGTTATATTTTGTTGCCACAGGCATTTGGACCTTTCAGTAAACCGGCTGATAAGCAGGCATTGGCGCAGGGTTTACCACAAGCCTTGCTGGTCTGTGCGCGTGATGAACAAAGCTTTCAATACCTGAAAGATAGTGCGCCGGATGCTGATATTCAGCAGTTTGCTGATTTTACCAATTTAGTCGCGCCACGCTTGCCTGAGGTATCGGCTAGCTTACAACAACCACAGCGTTACGGCCTGATCATCCCAAACTCCGCGATGTTGGGTCCGCGCAATCGCAATAGCGCCTGGCGCGAACACTATGTACATCAATTGATCACCAGCGCTACCTTGATGCGGCAGCTCGGTATCATACCGATTGTGCTGAATCACGAAGGAGAAGCGGACGCAGCTTTGTGTCACCAATTGCTTGCTGCAGTGGATGGTCTACAACTTGTGAGTCCGGCTCATCCTGCCGAAGTTAAAGGTTGGATCGCGGCGGCAACATTAGTAGTCTGTTCACGCTTTCATGGCTGTGTCAGCGCTTTGTCGTCTGGTGTTCCATGTATAGGAACTAGTTGGAGCCATAAGTATGAAATGTTATTCGCGGAGTACGAGCAACAAGATGCTTTGATCAAGCCAGAAACGTCAGAAACAGAGCTAAGCGCTTTGTTCGCCAGAGTGATGACTGAAGAGAATCTTCAGGTACTGCAGCAACGTGCCGCGTTTTGGAAAATTCACTCTGACGATCTATGGCAGCTGGTGTTCACAAAAATTCAGCAAGCGATCGATTCAGGTAAGGTTCAAATAAAGCGCGCATGATACCGCACAGACATCGATAGTAATTCTGTACTACGTTCCGCTATAATAGCGGGTGTTTTCATACCGATTCTGATGAGCTGTATTCGGAACCATAAGAATAAAAAGGAGCTTTGCTGATGCTGGAGTGGTTGTTGTCCTTACCCAGATACGCTAAACGCTTTATCTCCGTCATGGCAGATTTGGTATTTCTCAGCGGCTCAATGCTAGTCGCTCTGTTTGCAACTCAGGCCGACCCTGTTAGCAGTTTGGGTCAGACCTTGCCTATTTTCTTATTGTCCGTTCCGGCCACTATTATCGCTTTTACTAAACTGGGTTTGTATCGCGCAGTTGTTCGCTATATTGGTCAACATGCGCTTGGTGCTGTGCTTGCGGGCATTATCAGCAATGCCTTGTTGCTGGCGATGTTATTTCAGCTGGCCAGTATCAGCGATAAAGGCAATCTGATTTTTGTATACGCTATCATGGCGTTAGTCACTGCCGGCGGTTTGCGTCTAGTGGCACGGATGGTGTTGTTTCAGCGCCATAACGGCCATAAAGAGCGCGTATTAATCTATGGCGCCGGGTCGTCGGGGCGTCAGTTAGCACAGGCTTTACTGAACGGTGAGCAGTTCCATCCGGTTGCATTTGTTGATGATGACATCACGTTGCAACGTTCCACTATTCTGGGGATCCATGTTGGTAGCCCTGGCCAAATCTCCGCCATTATTAAGTCAAAAAATATCAGTCGTATCTTATTGGCACTGCCGTCGGCAAGCCGCGCCCGTCGGCGTGAAGTGCTTGAAAGCTTAGGGAATATGCCAATTCCGGTGCAGACAGTACCCGGCATGAGCGATATTGTTGACGGTTCGATGCGGATTGATGAGCTGCAGGACGTCAGAATTGAAGATCTGTTAGGGCGTGATCCGGTTGAGCCCAAACTCAAACTGATGCACGCAAATATCAAAGATAAAGTGGTGATGGTCACCGGTGCCGGCGGGTCTATCGGTTCTGAATTGTGCCGTCAGATTGTGCAATATGAACCAAAGGCATTGGTATTGTTTGAACTGTCAGAGTTTGCCCTGTACAGCATCGAACAGGAACTGCGGGCTCTGGTACAGGACGAAAAACTCGATGTTGAGTTAAAGCCGGTGCTTGGCAACGTGCAAAAACAAGCACGTGTGCAGGCCGTGATGGCGAAGTTCGGCGTACAGACGGTGTATCACGCAGCTGCATACAAGCACGTACCACTGGTTGAATATAACGTGGTCGAAGGTGTGTTTAATAATGTGTTTGGCACGTGGCGGGCCGCTGAAGCGGCGGTGGCAGCCGGAGTGGAAACCTTTGTGTTGATTTCCACCGACAAGGCGGTACGTCCAACCAATATTATGGGGGCTTCAAAACGCCTGGCTGAGTTGGTGTTACAAGGGCTGGCGATCAGACAAAACCGCACGCGCTTTTGCATGGTGCGTTTTGGCAATGTGTTGGGCTCTTCTGGTTCAGTTGTCCCACTGTTTCGTGAACAAATCCGTAATGGTGGGCCAATTACCGTGACGCACCCGGAAATTATTCGCTATTTCATGACGATCCCCGAAGCCGCACAGCTGGTGATCCAGGCCGGCGCCATGGGCAAAGGCGGGGATGTGTTTGTACTTGATATGGGCGAACCGGTGCGTATCGCTGATCTGGCGCGTCGCATGGTGCACCTAATGGGGCTCGAAGTAAAAGACGCGCAACACCCGGATGGCGATATCGAAATTTGTTTCTCGGGCCTGCGGCCTGGTGAGAAATTATATGAAGAATTGCTCATTGGCGAAAATGTACGTCAGACCGCACATCCGCGCATTATGGCCGCCAATGAGGTATCGTTGAATTGGAAGGACATGGCGGAATTATTGCGCCAGCTGGAACATCATTGCGACCATTTTGCGGTCGAGCGTATTGTGCAACTGATCACTGAAGCGCCAACAGGGTTTAGTCATAGCAGTGCCGTCTGTGATCTGGTTGACTTACAACCTGTGCTGCAACCAGTAGATAAGTTTCCGCTCAAGACTGCTGAACTGACCGAGTTACCGGTCGCGATGGCAAGATTGAGTTAAATTCTGTGGTTGTTGCCCAGCGGTACTGGCCGGATGCCTGTCGTTCAATCTTACTTGCGAAGACACAGATTTAGGTGACACCTATAGTGTTTGTGGCGTCTACCGTGTCTGGTAAATCTGCGCGGACATCTCTTGGTTGAAATAGAACCTTCTGCCACAACTGTTGTAGGGCAGAATGGTCATACCAATCACCTTTAACCAGCCAATGTGCGATCGCCGCTGCCACATCAGGATAGCGAACTGATTGTGCTGGCTGAAACTCGGTCAGAAACTTAACGATACATTGGCTGCTGAGCTGATTCTGTGCAGAGGCCAGACCAAGCTGCTGCAATGCCAGGGCATTGCTGCGCTGCTCCGGTTGTCCAAGTAATGGTTTTACCATGATCCGCTTACCCAGTTGCAGCGCTTCGCTGATCAGCTCAAAACCAGCATTGCTGATCACCGCTGCGGAACGGATTAAATCTTGTTTAAACGCATGAACCGAAGGCGGACAGAATTGCAGATGTGGCAGTGAGTGCGCTGGTAAACCAGCGCCATAGATACAGAACTTATACTGCTGTAACGGCGCCAGCCATTTAACAACATCGTCCGGGTCTTCAAACGGCAGGTAGACTAGTACAGTGTCCGCGTCGACTACACCATTGTTATGGGCTGGCAGGTCAACGATCGGGGGTAAAATCAGCCGGTTTTGCTGTGGCTGGTCACCAAAGTGATGCCAGTGCAGGCCTATACTGTGTCGGGCTGGCGCAAAATAAGCGAGCAAGCTGCGTTGAAACCAGTCCATACCACACAGTGGCGTTGGTGGGTTCAGTGCATACTGATGACCGAGCGCAATCACCGGCGTACCTTGGCGGCGGGCTGCCCAGGCCGTGACTGGCTCGAAATCTGTCAGCACCACATCATAACGGCGAGTTTCTAGCTGATGAATGTCTCGCCACAACTGGCGAAGGTTAGCTTGTTGCCAAGTATGCCAATGGCTTATCTTGCCGGCTTTACTGACAAAGCTCAGCCCTTGTCGCCATTGAAAGTTACCAAAGGCGGCCATGTCAAATAACTGACCGACTGGCCTGCCACTAAATAAGAAATCGACCTGAATATCGAGTGGAGCCAACGCCTGTTGCATCGCCCGTGCTCTGCTGATGTGACCGTTGCCTGTCGCCTGTACGCCATATAACAGCCGCATGCCTGTTCCTTGTTACCAGACCAGCTCCTTAAAATGCAGCCGGCACATTGAGACATATCGATCATTGCCGCCGATCTCGACCTGCGAACCAGCGCGTGCCGCATTGCCGTCAGCGTCAAGCCGTACGACGAAGTTGGCCTTACGGCCACAATGACAGATGGTTTTTAATTCAATTAACTTGTCAGCCCAGGCCAGTAGTGCCTGACTACCGGCAAAGGTTTCACCGATAAAGTCGGTGCGAAGACCAAACGCCAGCACCGGAATATCCAGCTGGTCGACGACATCGGTCAGCTGGCGAACCTGCGCTTTGCTCAGAAACTGCGCCTCATCGATCAACACACAATCGAGCCGGCCCAACGTTTCGCGAAGTTGCTGGCAGCGTTCAACAAAATCCAGTTCCTCGTCGAACAACAAGGCGTCCATTGACAAGCCAATGCGTGAACTGACTTTGCCAAGGCCAAAGCGGTCATCAAACGCCGCCGTGAAAATGGCCGCCTGCATACCACGTTCCTGGTAGTTGTAAGCACTTTGCAATAGGGCCGTCGATTTGCCGGCATTCATCGCCGAATAATAAAAATACAGCTGCGCCATCAGGCAGACTCCGCGTCGGAAAAACGCCAGTATACCCAAAGCCGGTGGTTGGACCCAAGATGTCAGTGTTGGATTGCAGACTGATGGCAACCAGATGACGATTTAACGCAGCCGTATGGTGTCGTCGTGCCGAATGGATTAGGCTAATGGCAACAACAGGAGAGGGTCTATGGATAAGTATCTGGTATTAATTATGTTTCTGCAGGTGTTACTAACCAGCGGTATCATGCTGTTGATGGGCCGGCGTCGTTTTGCTGCGGCGCGAAACCGCGAAATTCATTTAAGTGCCTTTCGCACCATGGATTTAGCTGGCGCCAATGAAAAAGTCATTACCGCCAGTCGCAACTTCGACAACTTGTTACAGATGCCGGTGTTGTTTTTTGCCGGCGTGCTGGCAGTTCTACAACAGGGACAGGCGGATTTGGTGTTTGTGTTGCTGGCAGGTGTTTATGTCGCGTTGCGTACTTTGCACAGTCTGGTGCACGTGACCAGCAATCAGGTGCGGATGCGCTTTAACCTGTTTTTGCTCAGCTGCGTAGTATTGTGGGCGTTCTGGCTGCGGCTGGTTGTAGTGATGTGGTAATAGGATACTGGTAACGATGTGGGATTTATCTGGTTATGCATTGTTGGCGCTCAGCGCTTTTACGTCTGCAAGTTTGTTACCCGGCAGTTCAGAAGTGGTGCTGGCCGCCTTGTGGTACCAAGGCTACGACCTATGGCTGCTTTGGCTGGTGGCCACCTGTGCGAATTGCGCCGGCTCTGTGCTGAATTGGTGGCTGGGATCCCAGGTAGGGCGTTTTCAGCATAAGCGCTGGTTTCCGGCATCCCCGGAACAAATTCAGCGTGCGCAGCAGTGGAGTTTTAAATTTGGCCCTTATGCGATTTTACTCAGCTGGTTGCCCGTGGTCGGCGATCCGCTGACCGTCGTGGCCGGCATTCTGCGTTACCCGATTTTGCAATTTATTCTGCTGGTGTTTATTGCTAAAGGTGCGCGTTATGGTGTGTTGCTGTTGGCTGCGGATACGTTATTAAAAGGATTTGTTTAATGGCATCAACGTCATCGCGATTGCTAAAACTGTGGAGTAGCGCTTTGCTGCTCGGCATATCACAGCTGGTGCAGGCTGACACCAGCCCCTGGCAGGACATTTCGCAGCAGCAGCTGGTGTATCTGCAAGTCAGCGATGCGGCTGGCCGGGAGGGGACTGTGGTGCTGCAACTTGCCGATGCTTTTACGCCTTTGACCAGTGCGCGGTTTCGCCAGTTAGTCCAACAGCGCTTTTATGATGGCCTGCCATTTTATCGAGTGATTGATCAGTTTGTGTTGCAGGCGGGCTTACCGGAAGGTGAATCGCACCCACAGCAACTGAAAAAAAGCTATCCGGCTTTGCCAGCTGAATTCAGTTGGCCGGTGCGTAGCGCCGACCCATATACGCCAGTGCAAAGCGGCGATCTGCTTGCCGAAGAAACCGGTTTTAATCAGGGCTTTGCAGTCGGCCGGGCTAAAGGTCGCGAATGGTTGATCCATTGCCCGAATCTGGTCAATATGGCGCGTGACGCTAACCCTGCCAGCGCCACCACAGATTTTGCCATCATGCAGGGTCAGGCTCCACGACATCTTGATCAGAATATGAACGTATTTGCCCGGGTGGTTTGGGGCGCCGAAAAGCTAAATCTGCTGCCGCGCGGTGAGAAAGCCAGTGGCGGGATCCTCAGCGCCCAACAACGTCGGGGGGCGATTCTGAGTGCCCGTTTAGGCACAGAGCTGCCCGCTTCAAAACAGTTAGCGTTGCAGCAGCAACTGACCAACAGCGCTGATTTTCAGCAAATGCTGCAGCGGCGGCGGGAGCGGGCTGACGAGTTTTATCAATATAAAGGCAACGGCAAGCTGGATATCTGCTATCTCGGCGCACCGGTGCGGTTAAAATCAGAGCAGTAACAGCGGCTGCATGACAAAGCACTGGCTGCAAACGCGGCTTTGCGTCATCATGTGGTATCTAAAAACATAAAAGGTAATTCAGCATGGAATACGCACTGACCCCGGACGATATTCAAAAAATCACTAAACTCGATGCCGAACAGCGTTACGAGTATTTTATTAATGCAGTCGCCGATCTGGAACAGATCTGGATCCTGACCGACGAAGAAGGGTTTGTGCTGGTTACAGCGGAAGACGAACGTTGTATTCCGGTATGGCCACATGCTGAAATCGCCAACCTGTGGATTGAAGGCGATTGGGCAAATTGTCAGGCACAGGCTGTTGATATCGCCACTTGGCTGGACAAATGGACGTCAGGTCTGGATGGTGATGAGCTGATGGTTGCGGTATTCCCACATGCGGACGAACCGGGCATTGTGGTGGAGCCAACCGAACTGTCTGAGACGCTGCTCGAAGCCACGCAAGAAGAAAACGAACACTAATCTGCCTTTACGCTATTGATAACAATTCGCAATACTATTACAATGAGCGCCGACACCTTGTGCCGGAGCTCATATGTACGTTTGTGTTTGTAAAGCCGTAACCGACAAAACGATCCGGGCGCACGTTGCTGAGGGTATGACCTCAATGCGTGAAATGAAACAATGCCTGGGCGTTGGCAGTCAGTGCGGTAAGTGCGTGCAAACTGCCCAGGACGTGCTGCAAAAAAGTCTGCAGCAACAACATTCAGCCTTACATATCCCTTGTCAGGTGATTATGCAAAGACCGGCCGCCTGAGCCGGTTTTTGGTTTTATATGCAGTAAAACTGCATTTGTATTGATATAACCGCATTTTCTCTGCCTCATCGTGCTAAAAACGGGCATAATACCGCGTCGTTTTGCCACAGCCTTGAGGTCATCATGAATACAGCCCATTTCCCCATCCGCACTGTTGCTATCGTCGGCGGCACCCATGGCAATGAATTCTCCGGCATTTATCTGGAAAAACGCTATCGCCAGCAGCCGGAACTGATGACTCGCAGTAGCTTCAGTTGCCGTACTTTGTTTGCCAATCCAGAAGCACATGCAGCTAATAAACGTTATGTACAAAGTGACTTAAACCGTCAGTTTAAAACTGCGGATCTGGCCAATCCTTTGTTAAGCAACTACGAACAAAGCCGGGCCAAAGTGATTAACGCTGAGCTTGGGCCAAAAGGCGCGGCTAAAACTGACTTTGTCATTGACCTGCACAACACCACCAGCAATATGGGCGCTTGCCTGATCCTGACCCAACCCGGACGGATCTATAACTTGCTGGCCGGATACGTCAAACTGAAAATGCCAGATGCGGTGATTTCGCGGGATGAAGATCATTTTGCTGCCGAAGATCATGCGCTGCTCTGCACAGTGGGTACTTTTGGCGTGATCGTCGAAGTCGGGCCGCAGCCGCAGTCAGTCTTACGGCAGGACGTGCTGGAACAAATGCATGAGATGACCCAGCACATTCTGGACTTTATCGAGCTGTACAATACCAATGCCTTACCTGAACTGCCAAAACGCGTTGAAGCCTTCCGTTATCTGCATTCAATCAAATTGCCGTTGTCTGCAAACGGCGAGCGCCTGGGCATGGTGCACAAGAATATTCAGGACCGCGACTATCAGCCAATTGAGCCGGGCGCGCCACTGTTCGCTTTGTTTGATGGTTCTGAGATCGACTACGACGGCACTGAAGTGGTGTATCCGACTTTTATCAATGAAGCGGCTTATTACGACAACAATCTGGCCATGTCGCTAAACGACAAAGTCTGGATTGACGTCGAGTAATCAGGTCTTTGAGACAGAAAAGGCGACCACTGGTCGCCTTTTTTTATGGCTGATATGGAGAAATTACAGCTGCTGATAGCTGGTTTTTTTCTGAATAAGCTCAATCGCATAGTTGTCTGGATCGCGCACAAAAGCAATCTCAGTGGTGCCGCCTTTGACCGGGCCTGGTTCGCGGCTGATCACACCGCCGCGGGCGCGGATTAAATCACAGGCGCTATAGACGTTGTCCACTTCCAGCGCAATATGGCCAAAGGCATTGCCGTTGTCGTAGCTGGTGACGCCATAGTTGTAGGTGAGCTCCAGCACGGCGCCACTGGCTTCATCGCCATAGCCAACAAACGCCAGCGTGTACTGGTATTCCGGATTGTCTGACGTGCGCAGCAAGGACATGCCAAGTACTTCAGTGTAAAAGCTGATAGAACGCTGTAGGTCACCGACCCTTAACATAGTGTGCAGAATACGCATGGAATGTTCCTATTCGGTTTTTTCTTTAAATTCACACAGATCTTCAATAATACAAGAGCCACATTTCGGTTTGCGCGCGACACAGGTATAGCGGCCATGTAGGATCAGCCAATGATGCACGTCGATCTTAAATTCGGCCGGCACCACTTTCAGTAATTTCTGTTCAACTTCATCGACGTTTTTGCCCGGCGCAAATTTCATCCGGTTGCTGACGCGGAAAATGTGCGTGTCCACGGCGATGGTCGGCCAGCCAAAGGCGGTATTGAGGACTACGTTGGCGGTTTTGCGGCCAACGCCCGGCAGGGCTTCCAGCGCTTCGCGGTTTTCCGGCACTTGACCGCCGTGCTGGTCCTGCAGAATTTGGCAGGTTTTGATCACGTTTTCGGCTTTGGTATTAAACAGGCCGATTGTTTTAATATGCTGCTTCACACCGTCGACACCCAGCGCCAGCATGGCAGATGGAGTAGGGGCTGCGGCAAACAGGCCTTTGGTGGCCTTATTGACGCTGACATCGGTGGCCTGTGCCGACAACAACACAGCAATCAGCAGTTCAAATGGACTGCTGAACTCCAGTTCAGTGGTGGGCGTTGGGTTGGCTTCGCGCAACCGGCTTAAAATGGCGATCCGTTTATCTTTATTCATCGCGATTTAATTCGTACTGACATGGGTGACACGCGCCCGCTGGATGCTGCCTTTGTGCTGCTGACGTGCTTTACGCCGCGCTTCGATGGCATTTTTCGCGGCGATCAGGCCTCCCAGTACTAAGAAGGCACCTGGCGGTAAAATGGCCAGCAGGAAATGGCTGTCCGCCTGATACAGCTCAATCTTCAGTACAGTGGCCCAAGGGCCAAATAATAAATCGGCGCCATCAAACAAAGTGCCCTGGCCGAGAATTTCGCGAATAGCCCCTAGAGTGGCTAACACAGCACAAAACCCGGTACCCATCATTAGGCCATCAAATATCGATGGCAACACGGCATTTTTCGAGGCAAAAGCTTCAGCCCGGCCAATGACGATACAGTTGGTCACAATTAAAGGAATAAAAATCCCGAGCGATTGATACAAAGCAAAGGTATAAGCATGCATCAGCAGTTCGATGGCGGTCACAACGGACGCAATGATCATGACAAACACCGGGATGCGAATTTCGTTTGGAATATGCTGGCGGAACAGGCTGATCACACCGTTGGTGGCGGCCAGCACCAGCATAGTGGCAAAGCCAAGACCCAAGGCATTTGTCAGCGATGAGCTGGTGGCCAGCAGTGGACACAAGCCCAGCAACTGCACCAGGCCCGGATTGTTTTGCCACAAGCCGTTACGGATAATTTCCTGATATTGTTGCATATTCACCTCATTCTGCGCTGCAGCCGGTGGCCATAGTCGCCAGGTCCGGATGCGCTTTGATATAGAGTGCTGCGCGTTTTACCGCTCCAACCACTGCTCGCGGAGTGATGGTCGCACCGGTAAACTGATCAAATTCGCCGCCATCTTTTTTCACCGCCCAGCGTTTGTCATCTGCCGATTCCACTTGTTGACCGGCAAAGCTCAGGATCCATGGGTGGCGTTTGACTTCAATTTTATCGCCAAGTCCTGGTGTTTCTTTGTGTGCGACAGTCCTGACCCCCAACACTGTGCCGTCAGCGCTGATCGCGGCGAGTAAACTGATATTGCCACTATAACCGTCAGGCGCTACGGTCTCGCTGACATAGACGGGCTGAGCATTGACAAAGGTGCGGTAAAGTTTGGTTGGCGTCACACCAAATGCATCTACGGCACTGACTTCAAGGCAATTAGCCAGCAGCGCATCGTCCTGATGGTCCGCCGGCAACACTTCACGCAGCACTTTTAGCTTTTCTGCTTGCGTCTGCTCTGCGATGCGCGATGCGGTGAGTTGATTCACACCGGCGATCACGGCCACACAGCCAATCGCAGCAATACTCAGTAACAAGGCGTTTTTACTGACAAACTTCAGCATGAGTTAATTCCCCGACCTGTGGCCGTACGTGCGTGGTTTGGTATAAGCGTCAATCAGCGGTACCGACAGATTGGCCAGCATCACTGCAAAAGCCCAGCCATCGGGATAACCGCCAAAAGTTCGGATCACAAACACCAGCAGCCCGATTAATGCGCCATAAATCAGCCGGCCTTTCGCGGTGGTAGAGGCTGACACCGGATCTGTGGCAATGAAAAAAGCCGCCAGCATAGTGCCGCCGCTGAATAACTGGAATAGCGGCGTGGCAAAGCGATCGCTGTCGGACAACCAGGCAATGCTGGAGCACAACACTAAGCTGCTGAGCACTGCCACCGGGATGCGCCATTGGATCACCCGGCGTTGCAGCAGAAATAAGCCGCCAACTAAAAAACCGAAGTTGATCCAACTCCAGCCGAGACCGGAATAGCCATCAAACACCGGTTGTTGCATTGATTCACTGACGGTTTTACCGGCAGTCAAATCATTGCGCAAGGTGTCCAGTGCTGTAGCCATAGTGCGGCCGTCCACATCTGCTTTGAGCTGTGACACCGAAAAGCCCTGGCAGCTGAATCCGCTAAATACCAGACAAACCGGATCTGCGCCCGTCATCGCATGGTGTTGCAAGGTTGTAGGCGGCAACCAGCTGGTCATCTGCTGTGGATAGGAGATCAGCAGCAATACATAAGCGGCCATCGCCGGGTTAAACAGATTATGTCCGAGCCCGCCATACAGCTGTTTCACGACAATAATCGCAAAGGCCGTACCGAGCACAATGATCCACCAGGGCGCGGCAGCGGGAATGGCGAGAGCAAGCAGCAAACCTGTGACCAGCGCGCTATGGTCTTTTAAGCGCAGCAGTACTGGCTTGTTGCGTATTTTCAGCATGAGTGCTTCGCTGGCCCAGGCAGTAACAATCGCTAGGGCGATCTGGATCAGCACGGCATAACCAAAAAAGTACAGTTGGGCTGCGATCCCCGGCAGACAGGCAAGCGCCACGGTACGCATCAGCGCCGGCGTTTGCGCCAGTGAGTGCTGATGCGGTGAGGTCGCGATACGAAAACTCATGACGGCTGCTCCGGATCTGTCGGTTTTGATTGTTGACGTGCTTTGGCCCGCGCGATCGCTGCGGCAATTGCGGCTTTTTTGGCATCTTCTGCCGAGACGGCTGGCGCTGCTTCAGCGTTGCTGGCGGCGACGCTCTGCGATTCGGTTGGCGATTCGGTTGGCTCGTCGGCTGAAATCATTGCGCCGCCAGGCTCAGCTGCTGCAGTCTCGGCCAGCTTTTTCGCTTTGGCGCGGGCGATGGCTGCTGCCACGGCGGCTTTACGCGGATCTTCTGCTGCGGGCTCAGCCGTGATTGGTGTGTCTTCATGTAGTGCTGCCGGTGCGGCCTCGGCCAGCTTTTTCGCTTTCGCACGGGCGATGGCGGCAGCAACGGCGGCTTTACGCGGATCTTCAGCTGCGGGCTCAGCCGTGATTGGTGTGTCTTCAGGCTGTGCTGCCGGCTCGGCTTCGGCCAGTTTTTTCGCTTTGGCGCGGGCAATGGCTGCTGCTACGGCAGCTTTGCGTGGATCTTCAGCTGCGGGCTCAGCCGTGATTGGTGTGTCTTCAGGCTGCGCTGCCGGCTCGGCTTCGGCCAGTTTTTTCGCTTTGGCGCGGGCAATGGCTGCAGCAACGGCTGCTTTGCGTGGGTCGTCGGTCGCAGTGACTTCAGCGCTATCCGGCAATGGACTGTCCGGTGCCGCAGGTGGCTCGGCATCTGCGGATTTTTTCGCTTTGGCACGGGCAATGGCTGCAGCTACGGCTGCTGCGCGCGGATCTGGAGTGCTGTCCGGCGCTGTACCTGCGCTGGTTGTTTTTTCGTCTGCCGGTTGGGCTTTGGCGGCCTGATAGGCGCGTGCTTCAGCTTTTTTACGTTCCCGCTCCGCGATAATTTGTTCTTTGCTCAGTTCTTGCGGCGCAGCAGTGTCGACGCGTTGCTGCGCAGCAGCAATTTGTTGTTTTTGCTGCTCAGCCAGCATGGCCTGACGCTGGGCGGCCAATGCCTGATTACGCTCGGCACGCTGTTGTTTATCCCGCTCCAGCCGCTCATTACGCGCTTCAAACCGTGCTTTGGCTTGTTCGGCTTTTAGTTCCTCCCGTGCCAGCTCACGGATCTCCGCTTTGGCGACCCGATAATACTGTACCAACGGAATTTCACTGGGGCAGACATAAGAACAGGCACCACATTCAATACAATCGGCCAAATGGTGTGATTTGAGCTGTTCATAATCTTTGGCTTTGGCGTACCAGACCAACTGCTGCGGCAGCAATACTGCCGGACACACTTCAGCGCAGGCACCACAGCGGATGCAGTCCATTTCAGTGCCCGCGGCCGGCAGTTCATGTTTGGTGGGCGCAATAATACAGTTGGTGGTTTTTACCAGCGGGATTTGCAGCGTGGGCAGGGTAAATCCCATCATCGGGCCGCCCATAATGACCCGTTGTTGCGGTTCTGCGGCGAAACCACAGGCGTCCAGCAAGGCGCCGACCGGTGTACCGATCAAGGCACGGATATTCTGGCTATGTTGCAGCGTCTGGCCGACCACTGTGACGATCCGGCTGATCAGCGGGATGTCTTCTTCTATCGCTTGCGCGATGGCAAACACAGTACCGACGTTTTGCATCACGATGCCGATATCGAGCGGCCGGCGGCCATTCGGCACTTCTTTACTGGTCAACAGCTTAATCAGTTGTTTTTCACCACCAGATGGGTATTTCGCCGGTACCACACGCAGCAAATAGTCATCTTTGCCCTGACAGGCGCGCTGCATCGCGGCAATAGCCTGTGGTTTGTCATCTTCGATACCAATCAGTACCGCTTTTGGATTCAGTAACTTACACAGGATCTCAATGCCGCGCACAATAGTTGCCGCATGGTGCTGCATCAGCACATCGTCGGCGGTAATGTAAGGCTCGCACTCCACCGCGTTGACAATCAGGTAATCCACGCCGGTACTGGCGCCGGATTTGATATGGGTCGGGAAACCGGCGCCGCCCATGCCAGCGATGCCGGCCTGTTGAATACGGGCCAGTAACATCGGGCGCTCAGTGTGGAGGTAATCCAGCGCGTGGCGCGGCCGCCATTGCTCGAGGCCATCCGGTTGCAACACCAGACAAGGTTCTGGCAGCGCCGAAGGGTGTGCTGACGGATAGTTTTCAATCGCCAGTACCTGACCCGACGTTGGCGCATGTACCGGAATAGCCATCGCATTGTCGGCAGCGGTCAAAGGCTGGCCTTTGAGTACCAGATCACCGGCTTTCACCAGTAACTTTCCAGCCACGCCGATGTGTTGGCGCAATGGGATATATAGCCGCTCAGGCAGCGCCATCTGGCCAATCGGCGCCTGACTGGTTAGTTTTTTTCGCGCCGGCGGGTGAATGCCGCCATGAAAGTCCCATAGCTGACCGGCTTTAATTTGTTGAAACAACGACGGCACTTAATTGCTCTCCACGATAGTGACCGGGATGGCTTGCAAGTCCCACTTCCAGCGCTCAACAGTCACCGGCAGTGGCACCATATCGATACAGTTGACCGGGCAGGGCTCGACACACAAGTCGCAGCCGGTACATTCATTGCTAATCACGGTATGCATCTGTTTGGACGCACCGACAATGGCGTCGACCGGACAGGCTTGAATACATTTGGTGCAGCCGATACATTCGTCTTCGCGGATAAAAGCGACGCGCTTCACCGCAGGCGTTTGCGCACTGTCCAAAGCGGGCGCCGTAACACCCAATAAATCAGCCAGTTTTTTGATTGCAGCGTCGCCACCAGGCGGGCATTTGTTGATTGCATCGCCGTTGGCGATGGCTTCGGCATAAGGCCGGCAGCCGGGATAGCCACATTGGCCACATTGAGTTTGTGGCAGGATATCGTCGATTTGATCGACCAGTGGATCGGCTTCGACTTTAAAACGCAGCGCGGCATAACCAAGAATAGCGCCGAAGATCAGCGCCAGCGCACCAAGCGCCAGCAGGGCAGTTAACATCGACATATCAGGATTTCACCAGTCCGGTAAAGCCCATAAAGGCTAAAGACATCAGGCCTGCCGTTACCAGACCAATGGAGGCACCACGAAACGGCAGCGGCACATCGGCGGCCGCCAGTCGTTCACGCATGGCGGCAAACAACACCAGCACCAGGCTAAAACCAACGGATGCGCCAAAACCATATACTACCGACTGAAACAGGCTGTTATTGGCTTTAACGTTCAGCAGCGCAACCCCCAGTACGGCACAATTGGTCGTGATCAAAGGCAGGAAGATCCCTAATACGCGATACAGGGCCGGACTGGTTTTGTGCACCACCATTTCCGTGAATTGCACCACGACGGCGATCACCAGGATAAACGTCAGCGTGCGTAAATACGCCAGGTCTAACGGCAGCAACACATAGTGATCGACCAGATAACTGCACAATGACGCCAGCGTCAGTACAAAGGTGGTCGCCAGACACATGCCCAGTGCCGAATCGAGTTTATTCGACACCCCCATAAAGGGGCAGAGGCCAAGAAATTTCACCAATACAAAGTTATTCACCAGGATGGTGCTGATCAGAAGTAAGAAAAATTCAGTCATATTGCTGTCTCACTGCGCTGCAGATGCAGTTTGTCATGCGCAAAGGCCTGTCAGTGACAGGCCTGTTTCCGCCCCAGATGCTACAGGGGGCGCTATTATGCGTTGTTGTGACGGCGCAAACAACCGCGACCGTTTTGTGGTTTTTGCTGTTTACGCGCCGTCGCTTAGATAGGTTGTGGTTTACCGATGTAATACCCTTGGGTTCCGTCGATAAACAGCGATTCCAGCATTTGTTTTTCTTCTTGCGTTTCGACACTTTCAGCAAATACACCGACACCGATGCGATGCGCCAAATCCACCATTAAGCGGATGAAATACTGATTGTTTTTGTCGTCATCAATGTGTCGGGTATAACTGCCGTCCATTTTGATAAAGTCGGGTTTGATATCGCGGAAAAACTTAAATGACGTCATGCCAGTACCAAATTTTTCTACCGTTAGCCTTGCGCCATTGCGGTGCAGCATGTCGATAAAACGTTTACTGGTTTTCAGATTCTGCTGCATGCCATATTCGCTGACTTCAAACACCAATCTGCTGGCGATCGCCGCATCTTTTAATAGCCGCCGTTCTAACCAGATTAAGAAGTGGTCATCGTGAATACAGCGCGACGACAAATTCAAGCCAAAATACTGATCTTGCAGGTTTTTATTCTTAATGGTGCTGAGCGCGGTTTCGACAATCAGCCGGTCCACTTCGATGATCTTATCCAGCTTTTCTGCCATCGCCAAAAACGACGCCGTGGGCAACAACTGATCTTCTTCGCTGTAAAAACGCACCAGCACTTCAGAATAGGTTTTAGCACTACGGGATGCCGGCTGGATCAGTTGTACCAATAAATGGATTTTATTGTTTTCCAGTACATCTTCAATGACATGGCGCCAGTTCTGGTTGCCAAAACCCAAGGCAGTCTGATCGACCGAGCCGTCATCTTTAACCAGATGCCAGCCATTGCTCTGGCGGGTTTGCGCCAGACTAATCGCGGTATCGGCAATCGCCAGCAACTCGCCAAGTACTTTGCCGCTGGCGTAATTGACCATGCCGGTATACGCGACGGAATCCAGTTCAGCCAATTTTTGATATTCGCTGAGCCGGCTTTGCAGTTGTGAACCAAAGTTCTCAGCTTCTTTGGCCGTGATGCGCGGCAGAATAATGCCAAAATCCGAACTGTTCAGCCGGAAGATTTTAAAATCGCGATAACCGGCAACTGCACGCTGGATCAGATCGCTGACTTGGATCACATACTTGTCGCCTTCGTGGTAGCCACGACTCTGGTTGATATTTTGCAGTTCAGTACAACGGGTGATAGCAAAAATACCAAAATCGACATGTTTAGTGTCGCGCAGGGTTTCTTCATAAAACTGTACAAAGCGGTTCCGGTTCGGTAAACCCGTCACTGTATCTTTGGCGGCATCTTCCGTCATCTGCTGGGCAGACTTGAGCAGGTCAGCTTGCCGTTTATGGTGAAAATCAGCCACTTTTAATAACGTCAGCCGAGTTTGTTCAAACGTATCCGGTAAGTGGATGTCGGGCTGCAGCTTGTTGTCGCTGCTGACAATTTGATCTAAAGCGTTGGCGATTTGGCGGGACAGCGTTTTCTGTTGAGCTTGCTGGCGAACCGGCACTATTAATAAAGGTACAATTACCAACAACAATGGCAGCAGTAACGCCAGCCAAAATTGCGTGACGAACTGGGCGTCCACATCATCCAGATTGGCTTTAAAACTGATGGTTAACTGGCCATCAGTGCTTTGTAGTTGATTGTTTTCGCGGGAAAAACCGAACACTCTCAGGATTTGCTCCGCCCCTGAAGAAACAGCCGTCGCGGTATTGTGTTCGTGCACGATTTTGCCATCGGCGGTTTTAATTTGCAGTTGTTGCGGGTTCAGGCTATTGCGGATTTGCTGCACCAGCATCTTATAGTCATCACCGGAAAACTGATTGCTGAGCTGCTTAATCACTTGCTGATGCAACAGGGTGATGTTGTCGGTATTGCGCTGTGCCGATTGCAGTAAAGTGATCATCGACACCAACAGCAGCACTAAGGCGCCACAAAGCTGGATAAACCAAAAGACCCGGAGATTTTTCATCATTATTTTTCTTTGTTGGCTGAATACGCCATCAGACCAGAAGTCTGGCTGCGTTGATACGGATAAAGCTAATTAAAACAAAAAATTGCGGGAAAATAAACTGAAGGCCGCAGTTTCAGCCATGTGACCGTAGATTTAACCATGCAATAGACAAGACGATGGGGGAGGTAACATGCCAAGTGATGTTGCTGATGTTGAAGCAATACTTGATGGCAATGGGTAAAAGGCGATTGTGTTTGCTGTGTTCAGCATATTTTGAGACGCAAAACAGCAAGTGCTATTTGGCGTTATGGCTCCCCAGGTTGGACTCGAACCAACGACCTACGGATTAACAGTCCGCCGCTCTAACCGGCTGAGCTACTGAGGAAATGTACGCGGTTATGTGATGTTATTTCAGTTGGCTCCCCAGGTTGGACTCGAACCAACGACCTACGGATTAACAGTCCGCCGCTCTAACCGGCTGAGCTACTGAGGAACTGAAATAACGTGTTGTAGACTACAGTGGCTCCCCAGGTTGGACTCGAACCAACGACCTACGGATTAACAGTCCGCCGCTCTAACCGGCTGAGCTACTGAGGAACTGTGTCTGCAACGGGGCGCAATACTAATGCCACCTAAACAGGCTGTCAACACTTTCGCCTGCGCTTTTCGGGTGATGTGATTCAAGCGCTGGATCTTTAGCCAAACCGGTGAAATTGACAGCGTTCTGTTACCGCTATGCAGCTTTTCTCGTGCAATAGTGCATAGAGTCAAATCGCCTGTTACGGCAAACGCAGGAGTGGCGCGGGTTGGCCGATCTTACTCACAGAATCTGTGGATAACTCTGTGCATGAGCCGTGTTGCCCCTGTGTAAGACCAATGAAAATGCGGCTTGCAGCCAGATCAAGATTAAATGCGAAAAAAATTAAGTTCAATAAAAACAATAGGATGCAAATAGTCTGCAGTTGGCTGAATGCTGAATAATCCACAAGCAGCTGTATATTTCAGCAATGTGTCGGCTTGTGAACTATTTTTAGGCGCAAAGCGGCGGAATTGCCGGCAACACACCGAGTTACACAGTTTTTTTCTGATGTAGATAGAGCCGCCGCCGGCTTTTCTCTACAATGGCTACTTTCTGTTGTCCCGCAGGTTTTTATGTCCGCAGTGCAAAGTGCCAAAATCGATATGACCCAAGGCGATATCCGCCAGATCCTGACCCGGATGACCATCCCGATGTTGTTTGGCATGATCACGCTAATGTCTTTTAACCTGGTCGACACTTTCTTTATCAGTATGTTGGGGACCCATGAGCTGGCGGCGGTCAGTTTTACTTTCCCGGTCACTTTTACTGTGATCAGTCTGGCGATTGGTTTGAGCATCGGTACATCAGCATTAATCGCCAAAGCCCATGGCAGTGGTGACAGTGCGATGGCGCGCGCGGATGGACTGGCGGCGTTGTGGTTATCGGCGTATCTGGTCGCGATATTGTCTCTGTTGGGTTATCTCGGCATGGAACCTTTATTCCGTCTGATGGGCGCGACCGACGACACGCTGCCTTTTATTCACGACTATATGAGCTGGTGGTTTGCCGGTTCAGTGTTATTAATCACGCCAATGATTGGCAACGCGGTACTGCGCGCCGCCGGCGATACCAAAACCCCTAGTCTGATGATGGCAAGTTCCGGTGTCATCAACGCCATACTGGACCCGATTTTGATTTTTGGTTGGGGACCCATTCCGGCAATGGGTGTGGAAGGTGCATCTATTGCTAGTGTGATCTCCTGGGCGGTCAGTTTTAGCCTGATCCTGTATTTGATTGTGGTGCGGCGCAAGCTGGTCGACGGCGGCCATCAAAGCCCGGCTGAGTTTATCCGCATCAGCCGGCGTATTCTGCAAATTGGCTTGCCGGCAGCTGGCGCCAATATGCTGACGCCGTTGGCGATGGCAATCCTAACTGCGGTGATGGCCAGTTATGGTGCGCATGCCGTTGCGGCGTTTGGTGTTGGCGCCCGGATTGAAAGCATTGCTTGTCTGGTGGTGCTGGCCTTGTCGATGACTTTGCCGCCTTTTGTCAGCCAGAATTTGGGCGGTTGTCAACTTGGTCGTGTCGAAGCCGGTTATCAGCTCTGTATCCGCTTTGTACTGAAATGGCAGTTCGCGGTGTATCTGCTGTTGGCGTTGACCGCGCCCTTTATTGCGCATCTGTTTTCCACTGAGCCGGCAGTCGAGCGGTTGATCTGCTGGTTTATCTGGATTCTGCCGCTCGGTTATGGTTTGCAGGGCGTGGTGATCCTGACTAATTCGTCATTAAATGCTCTGCATTTACCAATGCGTGCGCTGGCGCTCAGTGTCGTACGGCTATTTGTGTTTTATGTACCCATCGCCTGGTTAGGTGGCAAATTGTTTGGTGTGCTTGGCGTTTATGGTGGTGCGCTTAGTGCCAATGTGTTTATCGCGCTGATCGCTTATTTGTGGTTCCAGCGTAGTCTGAACGGTTTGCAACAAAAAGAGGCCGTTGATGGCAAAGCAGTTTGAGTTACATTCGCCCTATCAGCCGGCCGGCGACCAGCCAACGGCGATCGCTAAACTGGTCGATGGCTTAGAGTCGGGCCTGGCACATCAGACCTTATTGGGGGTCACCGGGTCCGGTAAAACTTTTACCATGGCCAATATTATTGCGCAGGTCGACCGTCCAACCTTAATCATGGCGCATAACAAAACACTGGCGGCGCAACTGTATGGCGAGATGAAAGAGTTTTTCCCGCACAATTCCGTCGAATATTTTGTCTCTTATTACGACTACTATCAGCCGGAAGCTTATGTGCCGGCCAGCGATACCTTTATCGAAAAAGATGCCTCAATTAACGAACATATTGAGCAAATGCGGCTGTCGGCAACTAAAGCGCTGATGGAGCGACGCGACGTCGTGATCATCGCGTCAGTGTCGGCGATCTACGGCCTCGGCGATCCTGAGTCCTACATGAAAATGCTGCTGCATCTGCGCGTTGGTGATGTGGTGGACCAGCGCTTTATTCTGCGTCGCCTCGCCGAGCTGCAATATCAGCGCAACGATATGGCGTTTGAACGCGCGACGTACCGGGTACGGGGCGATGTCATTGATATTTATCCCGCCGAATCCGACGAGCTTGCGGTGCGGCTTGAGTTGTTTGATGAAGAGATTGAACGCATCAGTTTGTTTGATCCGCTGACCGGCGCCGTTGACCGCGTAGTCGCTCGCTACACCATCTATCCAAAAACGCACTATGTTACGCCGCGCGAGAAGATCCTCGAAGCCGTAGACAGAATCAAAGTCGAGCTGGCGGCACGACGTGCGCAGCTACTGGCGGAAAACAAACTGATTGAAGAGCAGCGCATTGGTCAGCGCACCTTGTTTGATTTGGAAATGATGGTCGAGCTTGGCTATTGCTCCGGGATTGAAAACTACTCGCGTTATTTGTCCGGCCGGGCCGAAGGTGAACCGCCACCGACTTTGCTGGATTATTTCCCGGATGACGGCCTGATGTTTATCGACGAATCACACGTCACCATCTCGCAAATTGGCGCCATGTTTCGCGGCGACCGCTCCCGCAAAGAAAATCTGGTCAATTATGGTTTCCGTCTGCCGTCGGCGCTGGACAACAGACCGCTGAAGTTCGAAGAATTTGAAGCCATCGCGCCACAGCGCATTTATGTATCGGCGACACCGGCCGCTTATGAGCTGGAAAAATCCGGCACTGATATCGCCGAGCAGGTGGTGCGGCCAACGGGCCTGATTGATCCGATCATTGAGATCCGCCCGGTCGGTACTCAGGTCGATGATTTATTGTCTGAAGTGATGCGCTGTGCCGGTCTGAACGAGCGCGTGCTGGTCACGACGCTGACGAAAAAGATGGCAGAAGATCTGACCGATTATCTCGCCGGTCACAATGTCAAAGTGCGTTATCTGCACTCGGATGTGGATACGGTGGAGCGGGTCGAGATCATCCGCGATTTGCGCCTTGGCGTGTTTGATGTATTGGTCGGCATTAACTTACTGCGCGAAGGTCTGGATATCCCGGAAGTGTCGTTAGTGGCCATTCTGGACGCAGATAAAGAAGGCTTTTTACGCTCGGAACGATCGCTGATCCAAACCATTGGCCGGGCGGCGCGTAACGTCAATGGCAAAGCGATTTTGTATGCAGACCGTGTCACCGGCTCGATGCAACGGGCGATGGATGAAACCGATCGGCGCCGCGCCAAACAAGTGGCTTTTAACGAAGCCAATGGCATCACGCCAACACAGATCCGCAAAAAAGTCGGTGATGTGATGGACTTAGGTCAGGATGATGTTGAACTGCCGAAAGTGGCAGAGCATGCAAAACTGATTAAAGGTAAGACGCCGTATCAGGTGCAGGCAGAAATTAAAAAATTGGAAGCGCAAATGCTGCAACACGCGAAAAATCTGGAGTTTGAGCAAGCCGCTACGCTACGCGATCAGGTTCATGCGTTAAAAGCAGCATTGTTGGAGATTTAAACAGTTATCTTTGTAACAAAATGTTTGAAATACGCATTTTCGTCTGAAATAAAAATGCGGAAATATTTTTAAGTTGCTAAATTTATTGGAATAAATTTATATAAATGAACGGGAATCATATTTCGGTTCATTTTCGTGTTCAGATTCAATTAAGTTTCAAAATCATAAAGTGCCCCCGACTTGTTTAACTGCCGGAGGGCATTTTATGAAAGCTCGTGTTATTCCTTTTGTTGTTTCCGTTTTAGCCTCAACCATCGCAGTCGGCGCCCATGCGCAAAGTTTCCAGTTCCAGACTGATGCTGATTACAACAGTGCAGATCTGGGTCCAGCCGACGTCAACGGCATGCAAATACGCCAGCAATATTTCCTGTCGCCACTGCAAAACGGTGACAACCAGCCATGGCGTGAAGCGGCCTTCTTAAGCCGTAGCAGCAGTGCCAATCTGACGTATAACCGCATTGAAACCGACGGCACCAATCAAGATGACTCACTGAATTCATGGGGCATCGGCGGCGAATACATGAGCAACAGCCATGATTTCTACGCCGCATTAGATGTGAACTTCTTAAACGGTGATAACAGCTTCGGCGCTACTGGCAAGCTGGGTTTCTTTGTGCAGCAAAACTGGCTGGTGGCACTGGATGTTTATCACAGTAACCCGGATAACGAAGGTAGCAGCACCGACTATGGTGTGAGTACTAAAGCGATTGTGCCGGTGATGAATGGCGATCACGTGGTGTTGACGGCTAGTTTCGCTGATTTCGAAGAAGGCAATGGTCACGCCGTCGCAGCAGATTATTACATCCGTCCATACTGGTCTGTTGGTTTAGCGGTGCGGAATGACATGCAAACGCTGCAAAATGTGTTTGGTGACAGCGTTGAACTGCGTTCTGAATATTTTGTTACGCCACAACTGGCACTGCGTGGAGCCCTTAGCCGGGTTGATGTTGGCGCTGACGATGAAAACCAGTTCGCAGTAGGCGCCAGCTACCGCTTCTGATTTGTGTTACATAGTTCCAAGCTGATTTAGCCCCGCATCGCGGGGCTTTTTTTGTCATTTGCACCGGAACTGACCAAATGAAATGCTTACCCTGAGTCACACCGCAATCCCGTGACGTTGGGCCAAGGAGTGCGATGTTCCTGCAAGTCAGCGCAGCAACTGTCTGTTGCCCGCAACAGCGCTTGACAGTAGCTGGCCTGTCTCTGTTATGTTGACCCTCTTTTTTTCAGCAGCTCCGACAAGCCTATCAGCTGCTGTGTTCTGACGGGATTTTCGATGACTATTCGTGTGATTTTACCTCTGATGCTGCTGTCGGCCGGTGCGCTGGCAGCTGATATTTTACCTCCGCTGCTGCCCTGGCAAGGCAGTACTGAAAGCCTGATCCAGCCAAAACACCCTTGGGTCACACCAGCGGAATTGAGTAATTTAACCGAAACGCCGGATTACGCCGCCACCGTCAGTTATCTGCAAAAACTGGTAGCTAGCAGTGCATTGCTGCGGATGGAATCCATTGGCAAAAGTCCGCAAGGCCGTGATATCTGGTTAATCAAGGCCAGCATGCAGCCAGAACTGATTGGCAAGGATAAAGGAAAAAGCGGCCGGCCGACTTTGCTGGTGCAGGCCGGGATCCACAGTGGTGAAATTGACGGCAAAGACGCGGGTCTGATGCTGTTGCGCGACATTGTGCATGGCGATAAGCAATCTCTGCTGGCGCAGGTCGATTTTTTGTTTATTCCGATCCTGTCCGTCGATGCGCATGAGCGCAAAGGCAAGTTTAACCGGATGAACCAGCGGGGACCGGTCGAGCAGGGGTGGCGCAGTACGGCACAAAACCTGAACCTGAACCGCGATTATGCCAAAGCCGACAGTCTGGAAATGCAGGCGGTACTCAAAGCCATCAACAGTTACCAGCCGGATCTGTATATGGATGTGCATGTCACTGACGGCGAAGATTATCAGTACGACATCACTTATGGCTTCAATGAGCCATTTGCCAGCCAGAGCCCGAATGGTGCCAGTTGGCTGGCTTCAGTCTACCGGCCAGCGTTAGATCAGGCGCTCAGTGCGGCGGGCCATATTCCGGGGCCGCTGGTGTTTGCTTTAGATCCAATGGATTTTGCCAAAGGACTACAGGGCTCGACCTCGACCCCACGTTTTTCCACCGGCTATGGCGATGTCCGTCATCTGCCGACTATTTTGGTAGAGAATCACAGTTTAAAACCATATCGCCAGCGCGTGCTGGGCACTTATGTGCTGCTGGAGCACAGTCTGCAGCTGTTAGCGCAACAGGGCAAAGCGCTGCAACTGGCGAAAAAGGCCGATGAAAATGCCCGGCCACAGCGTCAGGTATTGGCATTTAAAGCGGCCGAACAGCCGGATCTGATCCCGTTTAAAGGCATCAGTTATGAAATCGCCCACAGCGATATTATCAACGGGCCTTATGTGAAATGGACAGGTCAGCCGAAAGAGTACGAAGCTTTGCCGGTGTTTTGGGAGAAAGTGCCAGCGGTTGAAGTGGAAGTGCCCAAAGCCTATTGGATCCCACCACAGTATCAGGACGTGATCACGCGTCTGCAGCACCATGGCATTCAATTCAGCCGCTTGGAAAAATCTGGCAAATTGGAGTTGCAGCAACTCAGTGCCAGTAGTCACGAGCTGGCCAGCCGCTCATTTGAAGGGCGGGTCGGCGTCAAAGCCACGTTCACGCCAAGCTGGAGTGAATTTGCGTTGCCGGCAGGCTCGGTGCGGGTCAGTACAGATCAGCCATTAGGTGCATTGGCGGTGGCGTTGCTGCAGCCGGAAGGGCCGGATTCATTGTTCAGCTGGGGTTTTTTCCACGGTATGTTTGAACGGACCGAGTACTTTGAAACCTATGCGATGTTGCCGTGGATTGAACAGGAACTGAAGACCAATAAAACGCTGGCCACCGATTTTGCCGCGGCAGTGAAAGCTGATCCGAAGCTGGCTAAAGATGGTCAGGCGCGGCTGCACTGGTTTTATCAACGCTCACCGTTTTATGACCAGACTTACCTGAAATATCCGGTATTGATAGAGCGTTAAATCTGTAGTTGTTGATAGCTAAAGCCCTGTCTTGACAGGGCTTTTTTATGTACAGGATGTACGGTATGCCGAAAATGCAGGTACGTGGTACCCAGAGCTTTTTCGGCGATGTGCAGGATGTACGGTATGCCGAAAATGCAGGTACGTGGTACCCAGAGCTTTTTCGGCGATGTACAGGATGTACGGTATGCCGAAAATGCAGGTACGTGGTACCCAGAGCTTTTTCGGCGATGTTCATGGATGTACGGTACGCCGACAATGCAGGTACGTGGTACCCAGAGCTTGTCGGTGCAGCGTCAGTTCTGTGCCGGGGTGTTCTCGGCAAAATACTCATGGCTGTCGGCGTTTTTCACCGCTTGCGTCGGGTTACTGAGCGCCAGTGATTTGGCGGCGCTCCATAGTTGCCAGATGGTGGCCCCCACGACCACTCACATCGCAAAAATACCGCTCAACATAAATCTGGCGCAGGGATCGCTGACTCGCCTTAATCTGCCCTCAGTCCATTTGTTGTCACTACTGAGGAATCCATGATGAACACAGGTCCAAAAATTATTGTGAAAACGCTGTTAGCCAGCCTGGCGCTGAATCTGTGCCCGGTATTTGGCATGACGAATACTGAGATGCAGGACAAAATGCAGCAACTGCTGCAACAAACCCAGCAAGCTGATCAGCCCGGTTTTGCCGTACTGGTGCGCAAGGGCAATGAAGTCTTGAGCCGTGGTGGTTATGGCATGGCGAACCTGGAACTCGGTGTACCGATGCAAGCCGATATGAAATTCCGCATCGCTTCACAAACTAAACAGTTCACCGCCGTGGCGGTACTGCAACTGGTGCAGGCTGGTAAACTGAAGCTGACCGATACCGTTGGCAGCATCTTAAAAGACTATCCGGCTGTCGGCCGTGATTTAACGGTGCAGCAGCTACTGACTCATACCGCAGGGTTGAAAAATTTAAGCCGGCTACCGGAATTTCGCGAAAACAAGCCCAAAGATGCCACGCTGGCGGAGATGGTGGCGCTGTTTTCAACCTTGCCACTGGAGTTTAAACCCGGCACCCAATTCCGCTACTCCAACTCAAACTATGTGTTGTTGACGGCCATTATTGAAGCTGTGAGTGAACAGAGTTATGCCGACTATCTGCAGCAGCATGTATTCACGCCGCTCGGCATGGCACACAGTGGCTATGATAGCGCCAGTAAAATCCTGCTAAAACGCGCCAGCGGTTATGAACAAGGACCGGAAGGACTGGTAAATGCCCGCACCATCAGCATGACGCGGCCGCAAGGCGCTGGTGCCTTATACAGCACCGTCGACGACCTGAACCTGTGGGACCAGGCGCTCTATACCGACAAACTGGTGAAGCAGCCGCTGTTACAGCAATCATTTGTCCGGCATAAAGCGCTGGACGGTACACCACAGCCTTATGGTTATGGCTGGATGATGGCCGATTTACAGGACGTACCGAGTCAGGAACACAGTGGTGGTATCGAAGGATTTTCTTCATACATCATCCGCATTCCATCTGAGCAGGTCTACGTCACTGTACTGGCGAACAGTGCCGAAGCCGACACTTACAGTCTGGCCGTGAAGCTGGCAGCGATTGCCATCGGCAAACCGTTTGAACCCAAAGCGATTGCGTTGAATCCAACGCGGCTGAAAGTGTTGGCGGGCAGCTATCAGCTGGCGGATGGATCTGTGCATCACATTCGCCAGCAGGGTAATGAACTGGTGTATCAGGCGCCGGACATGCCGCAGATGACGTTAATCCCAACAGCGGAAGGGAAGTTTTATCTGCAAGGGGACTTTACCTACCTGACCTTTAATCCGGCCGGCACTGAATTGCAGCTGATGATGCGCGGATTTCCGCAGCAGGATGGTAAAAAAGTCGTGCCGAAATCCTGATAAATAGCAAAAAGCCGCAGTGTCGCGAATCGATGCTGCGGTTTTTTTATTTCAGGGATACAGAGCTCGTTGGCGTGATGCTTCGCAGGCGCTGTGCACGCTCAGCCGCAGGCCCAATATAGGCTCAGCCGCTGGCGCTTTACAGGCTCAGCTGCTGGCGCAGCAGGGCACTTTGCCGGCGCGACACTTCGATCGATTGACCAGAGTGCAGCTTTAACAACAGCCCGCCATTGAGCCAGGGTTCAATCGCACTGATAGCTTTAAGGTTGACCAGCTGGTGCCGGTTGGCGCGGAAAAACAAACCCGGTTGCAAGCGTTGTTCAATATTGCCTAAAGACCGGTACACCATAGGTGCCTGCGTTCCCGCCCAAACTTTGCTGTAATTGCCAATGGCTTCAAATAACTGCACATCACCCAAACGCAACAAAAAACAGCGTTCACCGTCTTTGACAAAAAAAGTTGCGTCTAAATCAAGCAAAGGCCCGTTGGCGGCTGCGTCCGAGGCTGGTTCTGGCGGGTGGTCATCTGGTGTGTTGAGGGTTGGCAGTTTGGCGATTGCCTGCGCCAGGCGCGCACTGCTGACCGGTTTTAACAGATAATCCACAGTCGGATAATCAAAGGCCGCCAACGCATGTTCGGCAAAAGCAGTGGTAAAGATAATGCGTGGAATAAACACCAGCTGCGCTAACAAATCAAAGGCGCTGTCGCCGGCCAGATCGATATCGAGCAGCACCAGGTCCGGCTGTTGTTGCTCGATCAGCACCTTCGCGTCCGGTACATTCGCCGCCTCGCCGACCAAGGTCAGTGCCGGGTGGGCCCGCAGCAGTTCTTTTAATTCAAGCCGCGCCAATCTTGAATCTTCGACAATCACTACCCGCATTCAGCGTTACTCCTGAGTTGATGTCTGCACTGCGGCTCCGGCAGCTGTGCTTCCAGCCTGCCACGGCAGGATTAACCGTGCGCGCACCCAGTCGCCATCCTGGACGAGCTGCAGACTGGCCTCGTTGCCGTACAGCAGGGCCAGCCGTTGGCGCAAATTGACTAAACCGGTGCCGGTATTGCCAGGATCTGGGGCTTGCAGCCCTTGCGGTGCGATATGCGCGGTCAATAGACCAGGATTACTGACCTGCAGCAGCCACTGCTTCGACTCCAGCCGTTCGACTTTCAGTTCAATACAACCGCCGGCCTGGCGGCGGCCAATACCATGTTTGACGGCATTTTCCACCAGCAACTGCAGCGCGAGACGCGGTACCGGCCGAGCCTGACAGTCGGGCGCGACGTCTGCCTGCCATTGCAGCCGCTGTTCAAACTGAATGCGTAGCAAGGCCAGATAATCATCCAGCACCAGTAACTCCTCCCGCAGTGGCACCAACGCGTCGGACTGCGCCTGAATTTGATAACGCAGTAAATCGGCAAAATGGGTCAGCATTTGGCGCGCACTGTGGCTGTCTTCCAAAATCAGCGCACGAATATTGTTGATGCAGTTAAACATAAAATGCGGGCTTAGCTGCGCTAATAAGCTGCTCAGCCGCGCCTCCGTCATATGCAGTTCTAACTGCTGACGCTGTTGTTCGCCATGGCGGACATCCTGCTGACGGCTTAAGGTCAGGTACAACATGCTCCAGACCAGATACAACAGCAGCAACAACGGTAGTTTCGACCCCATAGGCTGCGCATCAAACCAGACAAATACCTGGCCCTGCCACAGCAGCGGCAGCTGTGCCAAGGGCCACAACAGCCAATAATGCAGCCAGTCGACCACTAAAGCGCACAGCAGCGCAGCGCCAACCAGCAGCCCAAGTGTTGCACCCTGTGAATGCTGTTGTTGCCGCCAGCGCTGATACAGCCTGCGTAAAACCAAACTAACGCTGAGCGCCAGCACTAACAATAACATTGCCGGAAATAGGGTGTGCAGGCTAAGCGGTTCGTCACTGCCCAGCATTAATAATTGCAATAAGGCAAACAAGCTCCAACCGGCGCTTTGATACAGCCAAAAGCCGCTGGGGGCAGGCTGGACGCGGTCAGTGACGTTGTTTGTCAGCACTTTGGCCAGAGGCATTATTCATAACTCGGCACATTGCGGCCTGCTTCCGGCTTGCTGTCTGCTTTGACGGCCTGGCCATTTTGCAAGCCATGCTGGCCGCGGATCACCACTTTGTCACCGGGCCGTAGCGCCGATTCCACGATGTAATGAGTGTCCAGCGTCGACAGAATTTTCAGTGTGACCCGTTCGGCCTTGTCGTCTTTGCCTATTTTCCAGGTGCGAAACACTTCGCCTTCTAAGTCAATCGCTTCATTGGGTACTTTGGTGATGGTTTCCGACTGTACCTGCATATCAATTTGCTGGATCTGGCCGACCAATAAATTACTGCGATCTGACGCCGGATGGTCAAAATATAAGGTCAGATGTTCGGCCTTGGCATCCAATTGCTGGCTGACTTCGCGCAAACTTAACGCTTTGCCTTGCAAGATAAACTGATGGCGTTTTAATTCAGCGTTGCTGCTGTAGCTGATCACTGGCAGCAGACATTCCAGCTGTTTATTTTGCGTCGACAACAGCTGCATGATCGGCTGGCCTTCAACCAGCTGCGAGCCCGGCTCAGAGCTGACACTCATCACCTGTGCGTCAAAAGGCGCAAAATGGCTCAAGCGTTTTTGTTTCATCTGCGCCAGTTGCAGTTCCTGCTCCAGCCGCTGGATCTTCAGTTCTGAACTGTCGAGTTGAAACTTCAGGTTGTTGATTTCGGTAGCGGCCGTGAGGCCGGATTTACTCAGCCGGTTCATCCGGTGGAATTCTTCGCTGGCGAAGTTTTTCGCCACTCGCGCCGATTCGATATCGGTTTTGATAATGTTGATCTGGCGCTGCAGATAGGCGTCATCTTGCTTGGCAACCTGCTGGCCTTTTTTCACTGAACTGCCGACCGGCAACATCTGCAGCAGTTCAGCGGTGGCATGACTGGAGATCCGAAAGCTTTGTGGCGCGGTGATGGTGCAATTGAGCGGATGCACCACGGCGGCATGATGCGCCAAGACCTCGTCGGTCAACACGGTTTTTTCTGGCGCGGCGTGCACGGTAACCACCGGCAGCAGGAGGGCGCAGAGACTCAAGGCGGTACGGCATTTTTTCAACAACTGCGGCATGTCTCCCCCGACGTTTGGACTATATGGGTTCTTATACCCAAAACACCGGCCATTGACCAGCAGCAACGCCAACAAGTTCCCTAGGGCTGTTGTTTTGCTGCGATCAATGACTAGTCAGACGCTGCTGCGGCCCAACAACGGATGCCAGTCCTGCCACACCGGTTGAATGCCACTGCGTCTGAGCATCGCGGCGATCTCGGCCGGGCTACGCTCATCGTCGATACTGAACTGGGCCAGACTTTGCGGCGCCACGGTATAACCGCCAGGCTGGGTTTTACTGCCGGCACTGGCCGAGCAGGCGATGCTGGTCAGCAGTAAATCGCGCAGTTGCGGGCTGTCGCGCGTAGAGACGCTGAGACTGAGTTCCGGCGCAAAGATTTTCAGCGCACACAGCAGTTGCAGATAATCGCGATCGGATACGCCACTTTGTTGCGTGCTTTGGCCGGCGCAGGGTTTTAGCCGTGGCAGCGCCACTGTAAAGGCCAGCTGATACCAATGCTGCTGTAAAAAACGCAGATGTTGCGCCAATAGCAGCACATCAGTGCGCCAGTCAGCGAGGCCAAGTAACACGCCCATGCCGAGCTGAGCAATGCCGGCGGCCGCCACTCTTGCCGGTGCATCCAGCCGGTAGGCCATGTCGGCTTTGGCGCCAAAAGTATGATGGCGGGCATAGCTTTGCGGGTCGTAAGTTTCCTGATACAGCATCACCGCATCGATCCCGGCGACGCGCAGCTGCTGATAGTCTCTGACGGCAAGCGGCTGCGATTCCAGCATCAGTTTCGCCACCTGCGGACGCAGCGCCTGGGTCATCGCCAATAAATAGTCGACCCCGGCTTTGCGCTCGTGTTCGCCGGTGACCAGCAATAGCTGTGAGATCCCCAGCGCTTGAATGGCGGCTGTTTCCTGTAGTGCTTCGTCGACGGTTAAAATACGCCGTTTCACCGCAACGCTTCTGGAGAAACCACAATAACTGCATTCGTTGCTGCATAGGTTCGACAGATACAGCGGCGCAAATAACGACAGCGTCAAACCGCTGCGCTGACGCTTCAGCTGCGTGGCCCGTGCCAGCATCTGCGGTAAAAATTCGGCCGCGGCCGGGCTTAACAGCGCCTGCAGATCGGTGAAATCGGGCTTGGCGCTACTCAGCGCCTGCAACACTGCTTGGCGATCCGGCGCACAACTCTGGCGCTGCAGCCGGTCAAACTGCGCTTGATCAATGCGGAAAATGGGGCGTTGCAGCATCAGCTTAACCCCGCCAGCACTTGGGCAAAACTGGCTTGCAACGGACTGCTGGGATCTGCCAGCAGTTGCTTGCGGCCCAGACCGGCTTGTTGACTGCAGACACCTGCCTCGACGGCGAGCCGAAAAGCCTGTGCCATGCGCACCGGATCGCGGCTCGAAGCAATAGCAGTATTGACCAGCACGGCGCTGGCGCCCAGCTCGAGCGCAAGCGTCGCGTCCGACGGCGCGCCAATGCCGGCATCAATAATCACCGGCACATTGGCCTGCTCAATAATAATTTCCAGCATGGCGCGGTTTTGCAGGCCCTGATTGGAACCAATCGGCGCCGCCAGCGGCATCACCGCGGCACAGCCGGCTTGCTCGAGTTGCTTACAATGCAGCGGATCGGCGCTGCAGTAGGGCAACACGACAAAACCCAGCGCACAGAGCTGTTCGGCGGCTTTGAGGGTTTCACGCGGATCTGGCAATAAATACTTCGGTTCCGGGTGGATTTCCAGTTTCAGCCAGTTTGTGCCGACCGCTTCGCGAGCCAGCAAGGCAGCCTGCACCGCTTCTTCTGCCGTGCGCGCGCCTGAAGTGTTTGGCAGTAGCTGCACGCCAAGGGCTTTGAGCGGGCTGTAGATATCATCTTGCGGCTGTCCCGGCTGCAGGCGTTTGAGTGCCAGCGTCACCAGTTCAGTACCACTGGCGATCACAGCTTGCTGCATCTGTAACGCGCTGTGAAATTTGCCACTGCCAAGCAGCAGGTGCGATTGAAAAGTGGTACCGGCAATCGTCAGCATGTTAACCCCCGGCTACTAAATGAAAAATTTCGATATGGTGATCTGTGCTGTCTGGTAATGGCGTTTGTGCCCAGACCGTGCGTGGCAGTAGTTGTTGGTTCAGCACCAGCGCGATGCCTTGCGCGGGTAGCGCCAGCGTTTCGGCCAGTTCGGCCACTGTGTTGGCTACCTGCGTGTGTGGCTGTTGGTTGACATAAAGCATGTTCAGACTCCTGTCGCAGTAAAGTGGTTGGCGGCTGTGGCGTGGGCGCAGCAGTCGCAAAGTGGATTGGTCTGTAGCGCGTACCAGTGAAAACCGCTGACTGTACTCTGGCCCTGGCTCCATTGCTGGTACCGGGCATAGTGACCAAACGGCAGCCCGGTATCGTGCTGTGCGACGTCGGCATACGGCACAGGTTCGGCCTGTAAAAAGCGCAGCAGTAACAACGCCAGCTGCTGGGCGGTCAGCGCCACCAGCGCCGGATCAACCCCCAGCGTTCGGCAGTTTTGCAGTGCTTGCCAGTCGGGGTCGACCAGGCACTGGTAGCAGGCCGTCGCCGGACTGAGCAGATACAACTGCGCGGAATGTCCACTCACCGCGCCGGCAAACAGTGGCTTACCGGCTTCACGCGCCAGCCGATTTAGCTGCAGCCGGGTCGGCAAGTTGTCGCTGCAATCGACCAGCACATCACAAGCGGTAATAGCCTGGCGCAATTGCTGATCGTCCGGCCGACAGGCCAGCACGGTCAGCCGCGGATGCGGGTTATGCAGATGCAACCTGACGGCGGCGACTTCGGCTTTTGGCTTGCCGATGTCGGTCGTTTGATACAGGCTCTGGCGCGGCAGGTTGGATAACTCGACTTTATCGCCGTCGACTAGTATCAACTGGCCAATGCCAGCGCCAACCAGCGTGGTGGCGACCGGACAGCCCAGACCACCTAAACCCAACAGCAATACGCGGGCATTTTTCAGCCGTAGTTGCCGTTTGTCGCCGTCATCCCCCAGCATCAGGCTGCGGCTATAACGGATAAATTCAGCGTCGGACAGTGTGGCCTTCGCATGCTGTATATCAGAGCGCTGCGTTTTAGCGTGTTTGGTCTCAGTAGGCATGGCGCTCCTCCCGCAGCATTGGCTGCTGCCATAGGGCCAACAGTTGCTGGCAAGTGGCGCGGATATCGTCACTAGCTACAACTGCGCGCACCATCGCGACACCGGACAGACCCATGACGCGCAGTGCCTGCAGGTGTGACGCGTTGATGCCGCCAATCGCCACCGCCGGGATCTGTTGCTGCTGACAGAGCTGCTGTTGCAGGCCAACGAGCCGCAGACCTTGTGGTATCGACGGCATATCTTTGGTGGGCGTGGCAAACAGATGGCCAAGCGCAATGTAAGACGGACGTATTTGCAGCGCCTGCAGCAGCTCCAGATAACCGTGTGTGGAAATACCAAGGCGCAGGCCAGCACGCTGGATAGCCGGAAGGTCGGCGCTTTGTAAGTCTTCCTGGCCCAGATGCACGCCGTAAGCGCCGAGTTCCAGCGCCAGTTGCCAGTGGTCATTGATAAACAGTTGTAGCTGATGTTCCTGACCAAATGCGATGGCAGCGCGCAGGCTCTGTCGGAGCTGTTCCTCGCTACCGGTTTTCAGCCGCAGCTGCACAGTGCGCAGACCCGCAGCGGCGACATCAAACAGCTGACTAAAGCTGCTGACCACCGGGTAAATGCCGGGCGCCTGTTGCAGCGATGCAAAGCCTGTCGTCGACATGCTCGTAACGCCGGCCAGCGGCCCACGCAACGTGATTTGGTCTTGTGGTTGCAAGGCCAGCGGCCAGCCGGCTCTGCCAAGCAGATACGGCTTGGTCGCCGGGCGCTGCAGGCATTGCTGCATATACAGGCTTGCCAGCACTAATGCATCGGGCAATAACATCGGCTGCGCCAAAGCACAGGCCAGTGCGGTGGCAAAACTACAGCCGGTACCGCGCCAACTACCGGTTTGGCGTGGTTTTTCCAGTTGCAACGCGCTTTGCGGCGCACCGGCCGACAAAGTGTTGTTCTGCGCCTGTGCCGGCCAGAGTTTAAAGGCCTGAGTGGCCGCCGGATGCAGATACAGACTTTCACGTAGCATCACGCCGCTACCGTGACCATCTTTACACCAGATGGCTTTCACTCCTTGGGCCAACAGCAGTTGGACTGCAAGTTCTGCATCAGCGTCCGCCGCTAAACCGGCCAGTGCCCGCAGTTCCGGTCCATTGGGCGTCAGCACGTCAGTCAGGGCCAGCAAGGGGGCAAAAGTTGAGGGACTCAGGCGCTGCAATACATCACCACTGCTGGCCACTTGCACCGGATCCACGATGATCCAAATGTGCGGATGTTGATGCTTAAACCGGCCGAGCCAGTCAATCAGCAGCTCCAGCGTGGCGAGATCCGGCACCAGACCCAGTTTTATCGCGACTGGCAACGGCTGGCCAGTTGCTGTCAGCGCATCAAGCTGGGACTGCAGCACAGCAGGAGTCACTGGATTGATCGCCAGTACGGCGCCGTTATGTTGCGCGGTGACGGCCGTCAGCACTGTCACGGCCGGCACGTCTAAATCCTGCGCTGTGGCAAGGTCAGCCTGGATACCGGCCAACGCGCTGCAATCCGAGCCACCAATCAGCCAAATCAGACCGGGTTCAGGCAGGTTCATTTGCGCGCTCCGCCGGTGGTGCCGACAAGGTACTGGCTTTGACACTTTGATTCAGTTTCATCGAACAAAATTTCGGCCCGCACATGGCACAAAACTCGGTGTCGGCGCCTTCTGGCAGCGCCGCCTGGTAGTAGGCTTTGGCGGTGTCGGGATCGAGCGATAAATGAAATTGGTCGAGCCAGCGGAATTCGTAGCGGGCTTTGGACAAGGCGTTGTCGCGCAGCTGCGCGCCGGGATGTCCTTTGGCTAAATCGGCGGCGTGGGCGGCAATTTTGTATGCGATAAGCCCTTGTTTTACATCTTCTTTATCCGGCAGGCCCAAATGCTCTTTTGGCGTGACATAACACAGCATGGCGCAGCCAAACCAGCCGATCAGCGCCGCGCCAATGCCGGAGGCGATATGGTCATAACCCGGTGAAATGTCGGTGATCAGCGGTCCCAGCGTGTAAAACGGCGCGCCGTGACAATGCGCCAGCTGCTCCGTCATATTGGCCTGCACCAGTTGCAGCGGCACATGGCCCGGGCCTTCAATCATTACCTGCACATCATAAGCCCAGGCAATTTTGGTCAGTTCACCTAAAGTGCGCAGCTCGGCAAACTGCGCGGCGTCATTGGCGTCGGCAACACAGCCCGGTCGCAGGCCATCACCAAGGCTGAGCGACACGTCGTACTGCGCACAGATCTGGCAAATTTCGGCAAAATGCTGGTACAGGAAATTTTCGCGGTCGTGCAGCTGACACCACTGCGCCAAAATAGCGCCGCCGCGCGACACGATGCCGGTGATGCGCCGGGCGGTCAGCGGAATAAAATCTTTCAGCACGCCAGCATGAATAGTGAAGTAATCCACGCCTTGCTCTGCCTGCTCAATCAGCGTGTCGCGATATAGCTCCCAGCTCAGTTTTTCTACATCACCGCGCACTTTTTCCAGCGCCTGATAAATCGGCACTGTGCCGATGGGCACCGGTGAATTGCGCAAAATCCATTCGCGGGTCTGGTGGATATGCCGGCCGGTGGATAAATCCATCACGGTATCGGCGCCCCAGCGCACCGACCACAGCAGCTTTTCCACCTCTTCTTCGATGCTGGAACTGACTGCCGAATTACCGATATTGGCGTTCACTTTGACCAGAAAATTGCGGCCGATAATCATTGGCTCGGCTTCGGGGTGATTGATATTGGCTGGCAAAATGGCGCGGCCGGCGGCGATTTCCGCACGGACAAATTCAGCGTCAATTTGCGCCGGAATGCCGGCACCAAAACCTTCCCCGGTGTGCTGGGGTTGTAAATCGCTGGCGGCTTGTTGCTGCGCAGCGCGCGCCATATTTTCCCTAAGCGCAACAAACTGCATTTCCGCTGTGATGATGCCGGCCCGGGCATAGGCCAGCTGCGTCGGGCGACAACCTGGTAGCGCCTGACGGACCTGATGCTGAAACTGACCTTGTTGCGCGTCCAGCTCCACCGCTAAGGCCGACAGCGGCGTGCTGCAAAAGGTCGTATCCTGGCGTGCAGCAATCCAATCCGCTCGCAGTGGTGGCAAACCTCGGCTGACATCGGCCTGATAATCGGCATCGCCATAAGGCCCGCTGCAGTCATAGATCGGCACCGGTGCATTGTTACTGCCATCCGGCGAAGGGTGTAACGACACTTCACGGCAGGGCACTGCGACAGTGCCATCAGCACTTTGCAGGTAAATCCGGCGTGAACCGGTATGGGCGGCGGTTTTAAAATCGACAATATACCGGCGCGCCGCTTCGCGTTTATCACGACGGCTGGCTGGTGCAGCATTAATTTTTGGGGTGGTAGTACAGTCAGACATAGCAAGCTCCAATAAAGTTGAGTTGCTTGTCCGGAGTGGGGCAAACGCGTGCAGCAACGCAGGCGCAAAAAGCACCCGCTGCGGTACACATTTGATAAATAGCCAGTGCTACAGGAACGCCACCGGCAATGACCGGCTTAGCTCGAATTTAATCGATAGCAGACGGTAAAGGCTGGTATTAAAGCTTTCCAACAGCACAGACAACTGCAGTTTCCGCTGCAAGTTCGCATCCAGCAACACCTTCTCTCAAAGGTTTGACACTGAATGGATCTGTGGCAGCAGGGTGGCAGTGATCCCCTTGTTTCCCTTCGCAGGTTCTAACCTGATCAGGTTCAACGGTATCCGCTTTCGCGGTCTCAGCCCAGTGGGCACTCCGACAAGTGCGCGCAGTATAAGCAAAAAAAATCCAGGCTGACAACCGATGTTTTGTGGCGGAATTGTATTTTCATCAGCTGAAAATGCTGCGTAAACGCCAACAGGGCAAAGACGGCAAGGTCGAGATTATTGATTCGCCATCTGAGGAAAAATCAGCAATCGCAAAGCCCCAACCGTAACCACCAATCGAACAGATGGCTGGTAAAAGTTCAGCAAGAGGTTAAAAACGTCCTAGCGGTTGAGGCAACATAACACTTCAAATGTAAAACATGTGTTATCAAATAACTTAACGGGTTTATCCGCGCTTTGTTTTTTTCATCACAACGCCTAAGTAGCCAAGAGCTTGAGATTGATGAATTTTTACGGTAGCGTTGCAGGATGTTAAAAAACTCAAAAGGGTTACCCCTGCTTAAAAGCGTGCTTTTTCCTTTTGATGAAATTGTTAGCTATGCACAAGGAATATATTTTGAACAAGTTTGGCCTTTCTCTGTTTGTTCTTACTGCTCTGTTATTTTTAGGGAATTTTATTTTCATTTTTGTGGATCTAAGCTCTGGTCTAGTAGCTCCATACAGCAATTTTTATTTCTCGATAATTGGTGCATTTATAATTTATAAGTACATCAAAAAAATGAAATTTACAGGCTTCGAATTTTTGCTTTTTTATATCCCGCAATTGCTGAGCTTTTATATTGGAGAACAAAAGTTTGAGTTTTCAGCCGGAATCAATTTCTACTGGAGACGCATTTTTATGGATGGCGCATTCAACGATCCTCTCGCAAAAGTAGATTGGGGTTTTGGGATAAATGTCTTTGCGGTGATTTGTATTGCGCTGATATATCGTGCTTTTTATAAAGATAGGAAAACTCAACATGTTAGCTAACAATGCGCGGCACTTTGCGGCCTTCGGCCGCAGCGACGCTCACTGCGTTTCGCGCGCGTGCGCTTATAGTTAACTGTACTAGGAAACTCCATGAAGTTTTTTGTAACTATTTCAGCGGTTTTATTTTATGGGAACGCGTTTGCTTGTTCGTTTGACAGACCGTTTATTGATTTTGAACACACCAATGAAGGCAATACCATTCCCAAAACACCATCGTTCTCAGTGAAGTCAATTTCACGTGGAGAGAACGGTAGTGCCGGTTCCTGTGCTGATGCAGGAGTACTTACTTTAGTTACAACCTCTGCCGAGAAAGACACTGGCTTTATATTTTCCATTGAAGAAGGCCAATTTGAAGACCAACTTTTTTATCCTGAACCGATGATTTTAGAGAGCGGCCACACTGGAACGGATGAATACTTTTTTATATGGAATGATGGCCGTACTACCGAGCAGGAGCCTATAGACATAACCCTTAAAATAGTCGCAGTCTCTAAAGACGGAGGTCAAAGCGAGCCACAATATTTAAAAGTAACTCACAATGGCGTAAAAAAGCCATGGTGGCAATTTTGGTAAGTACAGTTAACAAAGCGCGGCACTTTGCGGCCTGCGGCCGCAGCGACGCTCACCATGGTTCGCGCGCGTGCGCGCATAGTTAGCCGTTAATCGGTTTTAAAGTTTTTGGCTGGTTGTGCAGCCAACACCAGGAAGGTGGCTTTGTTCGGGCAGTGCGTTGCTTGGGTAAAGTGCAAACGGAAATTGTGTTCTTCGTTTCCCTTCTGGTAGTTTGGTGTTCACCAATTATTTACAGGCTCCGCTCAGCGCTTTGTGGCAGCAAGCTGCAAAAGTCAGCTGCTTGTGGGGTAAGTTTTAAATTTGCACGTGCGGCGTTCTTAGAGTTTTTGCGTTGCCCTTATCCGGGCTTTCGGCTAACAAATCGCGGCACTTGCGGCCTTCGGCCGCAGCGTCGTCAACTGCGATGCAGTTGCTGCGCGTGCGCTCAGCGTTATGTATCAGGAGCGAATTTTGACCGAAGCAGTAAAGTGGGAATTCTATTTAGACGGAGATTCTCGATATTTTAGAGGCTACTCTGAGGGACGCAAGAATTTGTACTTTGATATTTATGGTGGGATTGATCACTACCATGATTGCATGAATGATGACTTCCGCCTTTCATCTGTATATTTTGATGACGAGGACGATCCTGAAGTTGTGTGGCAAATAGGGTATGAGCTAGCAAGCTTATACAATGGAGTTTCGTCAATATTATCTGAAAATGTTCGGAAACTGGAGTTAGCCGACTTATTGCATCATGGTGTTAGAGTTGGAAAACCCCAAAAAAGAAATATCTTAGCCTTATTAGGGAAACCAAATATTTCAGACTATCTATATAATCAGGAATTTGAAAAAGTAAAAAAATCAGATGTTCGTTTCTTTATGATGAACTTGGCCGCTGAGCGTGAAGATGCTTATTTGATATTGAAATATTTCGCAGTTGAAGGAAGTTTTATCAATTATTATAAAACTCTTGAGACATTAGAGACTCTATCAAAAAAAACAGGTATAGAAATTTCAGTAGATAAGAAATTAAGAACAGCTTTTACGAATACGGCTAACAACTATACCTTGTCAGGCCTGGATTCTAGGCATGGGTTTAAACAAGCTGTTAAAGAAAACAAAACTCCAAGTATGGAGTTATCAGAAGCACATTCATTCATAGCAGGCATTGCTAAAGAATATCTCAATGGGCTAGCCAACGGTATTATCAGTGGAATACATAACAAGTCATTCAAGCTGGACTAAATACAGCGGGCTCTCGCTCCGCTCAATTATAGCCCACTATATTTAGCCTCTTAATGAGGCGTTAGAAATTTTGGAGGTTCTTTGATTTTTCAGCCACCGCGACAGAATTATCAACCGTTAACAGAAAGGGAAGAAGAGTACTTTCATCTTGTTAATTGTTTGAGCTGCTTTGAGAGAGCTATTAAGATTCTAGAGGAGCTGGATGGTCATGTTGATATGATAAGTACGACTTTGCAGGATGCCGCAACAAGGTTAGCTATTATTGAATATGCAAAAGCATATACTTCAGCGTTTGGCAGCGTGAAATACAGGTATAAATTGACGCCTCCTGAATTATCAAAAGAAAATTTTTATCTTCATAAAGTTGTGATGGAGCTTCGGGATAAAGTTCTTGCCCATAGCGATCTGATACCAAAACAAGGCAAAGTTCATTATCAACCATTAGGTTCAACAGAACCTGCTCTGGTTTCACTGTTTACAGACCCTACATTACCAAGTACGGAAAAACTTTTATCACTATTCAGTGAAACTGTAGGAAAAATAAAAATTACTCAGCAGCAGCTGTCAAATGCCTTACCAAGATAGGTTAACATTTCTAACAAGTTGCTTAATTTCGTTCCGGCCACAAACAGCGTGGCCTCCACTGGACTGCTTACGCTGTGCTGCGGCAGTCAATTAGCAAAGCGTTAGCTGTCAGAACCGACAAGGACGAATCTTATGACAACAATCCTAGTTATTGGATTACCAGTTCTTATTGTTCTATCAATCGTGATTTCACTAAAATTAAGGGTATGGTTGAGTTTTTTACTAATTTTTGTGCTTGGAGTGGCGTCTCCATTTGTCGTTGATTTTTTTTATTGCTCAATATTAAAAAACGAGTGCAAACCTGATGCGTTAGAGGCAGTTGGCTTTTTTTTGCTTGCTATATATGTGATTGTAATTAGCTCGATGATTTATGGCTTTATCCTGAACAAAGTGAAACAAAATGGTATGCATAACAGCTAACAAATCGCGGCACTTTGCGGCCTGCGGCCGCAGCGACGTCAACTGCGCTGCAGTTTTCCGCGCGTGCGCTCAGCGTAAGCGAGCCTATCAGCCTACGCCAAATAAGCTTGGTCCTGATCTATTGATGTTTTAGGTTGGTTTTGCTCTGAATGCTTTACGGCGCCGAATATTGGCTCAGTGACATGACAGCTACAAGCTTTGCATTTCGGCTTGTGCAACGGCCTTGGCAGCAGCAGCTGCGGTGCGCTCGCTTTTGATCAAAACAGCGCGGCAAAGGTAAAAAAGGCCTGAAATTTCAGGCCTTTTGCTCAAATGAAACGCTGCTTAGTGCTGCGTTGCCGCTTTCATGCCGCGGACAAAATCGCCCAGTTCCTGCAGCAACGTCGCCGGTGCCGCCAGATTTTTTTCAATCAGCTGGACAATAGCCGAACCGGAAATCGCGCCGGCTGCACCTGAATCGAGCGCGGCTTTAACATGTTCTGGTTTGGAAATACCAAAGCCGAGCAGGGCCGGTGCTGCGCCATAACTTTTCAGCTTGCTCAGCATCGCATCGGCTGGCATTGCGGCCACCGTTTCGGTGCCGGTGACGCCGGCGCGCGATAACAGGTAGGTGTAACCGCGGCCATAGCTGGCCAGTTCCTGTAAGGTCTCGTCAGTGGCGTTGGGCGTTGCGATAAAAATCGGTGCGATGTCTTCTGCCAGCGCCGCCTGACGAAAGCGCAGGCTTTCAATTAAAGGCACATCGGCGATCAGCACCGAGTCGACGCCGGCCGCTTTGGCTTGCTGATAGAAATGGCTGATGCCGCGCGCCATCACTAAGTTCGAATACAGCAACAAACCAATCGGCAGGTCCGGTGCATAGGCGCGCACTTTAGCGATAATGGCAAAGGCATCAGCTGGCGTTACACCGGCGGCTAAAGCACGGATATTGGCACCCTGAATGGTCGGGCCGTCCGCGATAGGGTCGGAAAACGGAATGCCGAGCTCTAACGCATCGGCGCCGTTATCAATCAGCGTTTTGATGATGTCAAATGACAACTCAGCAGTCGGATCACCCAAGGTGACAAATGGCACAAAAGCGCCCTGATTGGCCGCTGTTAAGCGGCTGAACATTTGGTCGTAACGTTGCATCAGTGGGCACTCCCTGTATTCGCTTCATTCTTGGTTTGCTGCTGTGCGGCCAGCACCGACATGACATGGCCTAAATCTTTGTCGCCGCGGCCGGATAAGTTCACCAGCAGCACCATAGGTTCGGTCGCAGCTTTGGCCATTTTTAGCGCGTGCGCTAACGCATGTGAGCTTTCCAGCGCCGGAATAATGCCTTCAGATTTTGCCAGCAACTGGAAGGCTTCTAACGCCTCGTCATCGTTGATGGCGACATATTCGGCGCGGCCAATCGACGATAAATAAGTATGCTGCGGGCCGACCGCCGGATAATCGAGACCGGCGGAAATTGAATAGGACTCTTCAATCTGGCCATCCGCCGTTTGCATAATGGCGGTGAAGGCACCGTGCAAAATACCGAAACTGCCGGTCGACAGCGCCGCACCGTGCTGATGGGTATTGATGCCCATACCGCCCGGTTCAACACCAATCAGCCGCACACCAGTTTCCGGAATAAAATCAGCGAACATACCGATGGCATTCGAACCGCCGCCGACACAAGCCAGCACCGCGTCCGGCAGTTTGCCTTCAGCCTGCAGAATTTGTTGTTTGGCTTCTTCGCCAATCATTTTCTGGAATTCGCGCACGATAGTCGGGAACGGATGCGGGCCGGCCGCAGTGCCGAGCAGATAATGGCTGGTGGCATAGCTGGCGGACCAGTCACGCATCGCTTCATTGACCGCATCTTTTAACGTACCGGAACCAGCGGTCACTGGAATAACCGTCGCGCCCATCAGTTTCATCCGGAACACGTTCGGTTGCTGGCGCTCAATGTCTTTGGCACCCATGTAAATTTTGCAATTAAGGCCGAGCAGGGCACAGGCTAAGGCCGTGGCAACACCATGCTGACCGGCGCCGGTTTCCGCAATAATGTCTTTTTTGCCCATGCGTTTGGCGAGTAATGCTTGCCCCAGCACCTGATTGGTTTTGTGCGCGCCGCCGTGCAGCAAGTCTTCACGTTTTAAATAGATTTTCACCAGCGGATTTGGCGAAATATTGCGGGTCAGCGTCAGTGGCGTCGGCCGGCCGGCGTATTCGTTCAGCAGCTGCTGGAACTCGGCGAGAAAAGCCGGATCCTGCTGCGCGTCAATAAAAGCCTGCTCGAGTTGCAGCAGGGCCGGAACCAGCAACTCAGGCACAAACATGCCACCGTAGTCACCGAAATAAGGATTAAGCTTGGGTGCTGTCATAACTGGGTTTCTCCGAAACTGAAAGCTCTGATACGTTGAAATGCTGTGAGAATTTTGGCCGGATCTTTGACGCCAGGCGCCGATTCCAAACCGGAATTCATATCAAGACCGCTGGCGGCCGTTCTTAAGGCATGCTGGACGTTGTCGGGATTAAGACCACCGGCCAGCATCACTGGTTTATGTAAAATACGCTCGCCAAGCAGGTTCCAGTCAAACGACAAACCGGTGCCGCCCGGGATCCCCGGCTGGTAAGCATCCAGCAAAATCCTGTCTGCGCTGTGGCTAAATTGCGGCAGAGTGTCTTTCACCCGATAGGCTTTCCAAATCTCACAGCCTTTGGGCAATAAGGTTTTTAAACCGGCGATATAACTTTCATCTTCATCGCCGTGCAGCTGTACTGCGGCTAGCTGCAGTTCACGGGCAACCAAGGCCACCTGGGCCGGCGCTTCGTTAACAAAAACACCGACAAACCTCAAAGCTGCGCTGTCGCGGATTGCTTTAGCCTGTTGCTGCGTGACAAATCGCGGGGACGGCGGATAAAAAATCAGCCCGCCGTACAAAGCGCCAGCCGCGGCGACCTGTTGTGCCTGTTCTGGCGTCGTCAGGCCACAGACTTTGTGTTCACCGCGGGTCAGTGCATGCACAGCCCGGTCTAAGTCCGGTTCGGCCATTAGCGAACTGCCGACTAAAAAGGCCGTCGCCACTTTACCCAGCTGGCGCACTTGATGGTTAAAATAAATGCCGGATTCGCTGACCAGCGGGGTCGATGGCGGCACCAGCCGCGCTAGCCGGAAACTGGTATTTAAATCCGTTTCCAGTGTGCGTAAGTTACGGTTATTAATGCCAATCAGTTCAGCTTTGAGCGCAACAGCGCGCAGCGTTTCGTCTTCGTTACTGACTTCGGTCAGCACGGTCATGTTCAGCTTGTGCGCCAGCGCCGCCAGTTGTTGATACTGCGTATCGTCCAGCACCGACAACATCAGCAGCACCGCATCTGCGCCACAGGCGCGGCCGCGGTAAATCTGATACTCGTCGATGATAAAATCTTTGTGCAGCAACGGCTGGTCGACCAGATCACGCATCGTGCGCAGATAGTCATAACTGCCTTGAAAGAACTTTTTGTCGGTCAGCACTGAAATACAGTCGGCATATTTGCCATAGACGCCGGCGATTTCTTTTAAATCAAAATTGGCGCGGATCAGCCCCTTGGATGGCGAAGCCTTTTTGCATTCCAGAATAAAACGCGCACCCGGCGCAGTCAGCGCTTTAAGGAAGTTGCGGTTGGTCGGTACTACATTGGCGATAAAACTATCGAGCGGCAGCGCGATTTTGTCTTCAGCCACTTCCAGCGTTTTATGCGCAATGATGGTTTGCAAAATGTTCGGCTTGGCTGTGGAAGCCGTTGCCGAAGCTGTTACTGAATTGGTGATTGGGGTCGGATTAGTTGCCATGACTGGCCTCCCGGAACTGCTGTAAGGTGGTCATCGCCTGATCGGTCGCGAGCAGGTCAAGTACGGCTTGGGTATTGGCGGCCAAATCTTCGCCCTGGCCACAGATCTTCAGCATGGCGGCGACATTGGCCGCGATGGCATCCCGATGTGCTTGCGGTGCTTTACCCGCCAGAATATTGCGGGTAGCGTCGGCGTTTTCGGCCGGTTTGCCGCCTCGCAGTGCTTCCAGCGGCACCGGCGAGAGACCAAAATCGGCGGCGGTTAAGCGGAACTGATGCAATTGGCCGTCGCGGACTTCACAGACATCGGTGACGCCATGCAGCGCAATTTCATCACAGCCTTCGCCATGCACCACCCAGGCGCGTTCAACGCCCAGTTGCAGCAGCGCCTGCGCCAACACCGGGCATAACGCTTTGTCATAGACACCCAGCAGCTGAAATTTCGGCGCTGCTGGGTTCAATAAAGGCCCAAGCAAATTAAACAAAGTCCGGCTTTTTAAGGCACTTCGGACCGTCATCGCATGGCGGATGCCGCTGTGATAGACCGGCGCAAATAAAAAACTGACGCCTGCTGTTGCCAGTGTCTGCGCGGCTTGCTGCGGGCTCATCTGAATGGCAATGCCGAGCTGTTCCAGCAAGTCGGCAGAGCCACTTTGCGACGACACACTGCGGTTGCCATGTTTGGCAACTTTAAGCCCCATCGCTGCAGCGACAATGGCTGCAGTGGTAGAAATATTGATGGTATTGCTGCCATCACCGCCGGTGCCGCAGCAATCGATGACGGCAAGGTCTGTCGCTGGTAATGGCGTGGCGGCAGCGCGAAACGCTTTGGCGGCGCCGGCGATTTCTGCCGCGGTTTCACCGTTGAGTTTCAGCGCTGTTAACACAGCTGCCAGCACAATAGGGTCAATCTCGCCGCGCGCCACGGCGGCAAAAAACGTTTCGCTTTGCGCTTCGCTTAACGACTCACGGTTCAACAGCTGGCTGACTGTCGCAATCTCCAGTTCGCGCGGTGTCAGATCTTGGTTCAGTATTGCAGTCATAGCGCGGCCTCCGTTTGCGTCAGATACGCCAGGCTCTGCGCCAACAGCGGTTTACCCTGAGTGGTCAGAATCGATTCCGGATGGAACTGATAACCCAGTGCTTTATGCTCTGCATGTAGCACCGCCATCGGAATATGCTGGTAGTTGGCAATCACCTGTAAAGAGGCTGGTACTTCGATTGCCATCAACGAGTGATAACGCGCCACAGCAAAAGGCCGCGGCAGGCCGGCAAAGAGCGGATGGTCGGCCAGCTCAATCAGTGAGGTTTTGCCATGCACGGTTTCACCGGCACGGCCGACCACGCCGCCATAATGTTCTACTAACGCCTGATGGCCGAGGCAGATACCGAGCATCGGAAAACGGCCGGCACAGCGGCGGATAAGCTCCGGCATCGAGCCGGCATCTTTAGGGGCGCCGGGGCCAGGGGACAACAACAGCACCACAGGTTCGGTTTCCAAACACATTTTTTCGAAGATATAAGCGGCCGGCACTGTGTTGCGGTACAGCTTCAGGCGACAGCCCAGCTGCGCCAGTTCGTCGACCAGGTTGTAGGTAAATGAATCTTTGTTATCCAGCAAATACACCAGGCTCATACGGCACCTCCAGTGCTTGTTGCTGCCACACTGTCGATGGCATGCGCCGCCAGAATGGCACTTAATACCGCCTGCGCTTTGCTGCGGGTTTCTTCGGTTTCAGCCTGCGCCACGCTGTCGAATACGACGCCAGCGCCGGCCTGTACATAAGCGGTGCCGTTTTGCACATAAGCACTGCGGATCACGATGCAGCTGTCAAAATCGCCGTTGCCGGATAAATAACCGACCGCACCGCCGTAGCTGCCGCGTTTTTTGCCTTCGACCTGGCGGATCAGTTCAGCCGCCCGCACTTTTGGGGCGCCAACCAACGTGCCCATGTTCATACAGGCCTGATAGGCATGAAGCGCATCTAATTCAGTTTTTAACGTGCCGACGACGCGGGAGACTAAATGCATCACATAAGAATAGCGGTCGACTTTAAGCAGCTCTTTAACATAACGGCTGCCCGGCACGCTGATACGCGCCACGTCGTTACGGGCTAAGTCCACCAGCATCAGGTGTTCGGCTTTTTCTTTTTCGTCTTGTCTGAGTTCCAGTTCGATCCGGCTGTCGAGGTCACGATCTAACTGGCCTTGGGCATTAAAACCACGTTTGCGGGTGCCGGCGATTGGGTAGATTTCTACCTGCCGATTGGCGGCATCGAATTTCAGTGCCGATTCTGGTGAGGCACCGAACAACACAAACGCCGGATCCTGCAGGTAAAACATATAAGGGCTGGGGTTTTGTTGCTTCAACCGGGCATAAGCGGCCAGCGGTGACGGGCAGGGCAGTGAAAAACAGCGGCTTGGTACCACCTGAAACACGTCGCCAGCGACGATATTGTGTTTGAGTTGTTCCACCTGCGCGGTAAATGCCGCATCACTGATATCGACTTGTAAATCGGCCGGGCTTACAGCTGAACGGCTTTCCAGTGCCGGGTCAAACACACAGGCGCCCTGTAAAGCGCGGTTCAGTTGCTCCAACCGTTTACCGATGCCAAAACAGCTTTGCATCGCCTGTTCACCACAAAATACATTGCCGACCAGGCGAGCTTGCTGACGTTGGTGGTCCAGCACCAGCAGCGTTTCAGCCAGATAAAACACAAAATCCGGGCAGGCGTTGTTGCCAACCGGCACGTCTGGCAGCAGCTCTGCGCTGGCGACATAGTCGTAGCCGATGACGCCACCTAAAAATACCGCGAAAGGTTCGTCGCTGTGGCTGCACAAGCCTTGCTGCAGCGAGCGCAGCACCGATAACGGTGTAGGAGCCAATAAGCGGCTGGCTTCATCGCACAGTGGGTCTGGCCGGCTAAATTGCACGCTGAGCTGGCGTGGGCTGCGGCTCACGCGGGCGATGGAGTCTAATTTAGCGGCTAGAAAATCCAGCAGCGGCAGGCCATTGTCAGAAACGGCGTCGACCTGAACGGTTAAGTCCTGGCATTCAATGCGCAGCGCCGCGTCCAGCAGTAACAGCGTTTTCAGATTGTCTTTGCTGTCAATTTCGGCCGATTCGAGCAATAAACTGTAGGGGCTGAGCCGGCTTAACTGCTGATAGCAGCCGAGCGCGTCGCTCTGGTAGGGGATGGCGGTAGCAATAGATGCGACTTCGCCCGGTGTCTGTGTGATATGACTGAAAATCATCCGGAAGTTCCTGTATACCCGCTGAGCTGCGTTGCCAGTGCGGGCGGTCAGCTGACCTTAATTAAAACGACAATAGTCCAAAGCCGGGCCACAATTGCCCTTTGAAAATTGCCACCATCGCCAGGAAATCAGTGCTGTTGTGCTCATTAGTAACTCCACGCTTAAAAATTTGTTTCGCCAGATATGACAAAGGCCCGTTGTGAGAACGGGCCTTTGGTTTTTCGGAATACACCGCCAACACACGCCCGTTAAGGAGTATGCCACCACCAAGTGATCAGCTGAGTTGCGCTGAGAGTGTGTGGAACGGCCATTGTCTATTCCTCGAATACTGCGACCGGATATCGGTCAGGCCCACATAAAACCGCAAATGCAGGGATGGCGTCAAGCAAAAATCGGCGAAATCGGAAAATAAAACCGTAAAGGCGTCTGGATGTCTGAAATTATTGTCTTTACCCGGCATGCTGTTGCGCTGGATCAACACGCAGATTGGCTGAGCGGATAGATTAAATGCATCTTTACAGAGCTAGTTCACAGCGCAACGTCAGGGAGCACCCCCATGTCCGAACAACGCCAACAGTTATTGGATTTGCAACAACAACTACAACAACGTTTAAGTGCCGTGCAGCGTGACTTACGTCAAGGTCATGATGCAGATAGCGCCGAACAAGCGCAGCAACGCGAAAATGATGAAGTGCTGCAACAGCTGGAACAGCAATTACAACGCGAGCTGTTGCAACTGCATCTGGCGTTGGAGCGGCAGCAGCGTGGTGACTACGGTTTATGTGAGCAATGTGGTGCAGCTATTGCGCCGGCGCGGCTGAAACTACTGCCGTTTGCCTTGCGTTGCCAGCATTGCGCCTGAGGTGATGGCTGGGTTAGGCGGGCGGTGCCGATAGCCGCAGCAGCGCTTCTGTGGCACAATTGACGCGTCAGCGCCCGTGTTCCGGCGCGCTCTTCACGTCAATTGAGTCTTTCATGAAATTTGATCTGCACAGTCACACTTTTTATTCCGACGGTATGCTCAGTCCTGCCGATTTATTGGCAAGAGCAATTGAGCGCAAAGTCGATGTACTGGCGATCACCGACCACGACACCTTATTAGGCCTGGCGCCTGCCCGCGCCGCTATTGCTGATGGCGAATTACCGATCCGGCTGGTGGATGGCGTGGAGATCTCAACCAGCTGGTATGAATTTGAGATCCATATCGTTGGTCTTGCGATAGATCCGAGCAATGAAAGCCTGCAACAACGGCTGGTCAGTCAGCAAGAGCGCCGGCTGGAACGCGCCCGCGAAATGGCGCGGCGTCTGACCAAACACAATGTTCCGGATTGCTTCGACGCAGTGATGGCTCTGGCGAATGGCGGCGCCGTGACGCGCACTCATTTTGCCCGTCATTTGATGACCATTGGTAAAGCGACCTCGATGGCAGGCGTATTTAAACACTATCTGGCGCGTGGCAAAGCCGGTTATGTACCAAATAATTGGGTCACGTTGCCTGAAGCCGTGCAATGGATCCATGACGCCGGCGGCATCGCCGTGCTGGCGCATCCGCTGCGTTATAACCTTAATGGCAAATGGCTGACCAAGCTGATGCGGGAATTTGCTGCTGCGGGCGGTGATGCTGCCGAAGTGGCAAGTTGCCAGCTGACACCGGTACAAAAGCGCGACGTCTGGACTCTGTGCCAGCAATTTGGTCTGGTCGCTTCACAAGGATCGGATTTCCATCAGCCGACCGACTGGAGCGATCTGGGCCGTGGTTTGTATCTGACCGACGATATCCGCACCGTCTGGCAACAATTTCCGGCGCTTTTTCCGCAATTAGAGGCGCAACCAGAACCACAGCCGGAAGCGCAACCAGAACTTGCAGCTGAAGCTGTACATCTCGAAAGCTCTGACAAGCCGGCGCTTTGCAGCTAAGCTGTAGTAAATGGTTGCAGTTTCGATTTAAGCTGCTGATCTCCATTCATTTTCAAGATTTGCCGCAGGCAATAAGGATTCAGGCATGAGCCAGTTTTTCTACGTTCATCCGGAAACACCGCAAAGCCGGCTGATGAAACAAGCCGTCCACATCATCAAACAGGGTGGTGTGGTGATTTATCCAACCGACAGCGGTTATGCGCTTGGCTGTCAGCTCGGTGATAAAATCGCGCTGGAACGTATTCTGCAAATCCGTCATATCAGCGGTGAACACCACTTCACCATTATGTGCCGCGACCTCAGCGAATTATCTATCTACGCCAAAGTTGAAAATACCGCGTTTCGGCTGATTAAAAACAACACGCCGGGCGCTTATACCTTCATTCTGCGCGGAACTAAAGAAGTGCCACGGCGCTTGCTGAACGAGAAGAAAAAAACCGTTGGTCTGCGCATTCCTGATCATAAAATCGCACTGGCGTTATTGGCCGAGCTTGGTGAACCTTTGATGTCCAGCTCGTTGATTTTACCGGGACGCGAGTTTGCCGAATCCGATCCGGAAGAAATGCGCGATCAACTTGAACGTCAGGTCGATCTGATTCTGCATGGTGGCGTTCTGGCCGGTAATCCAACCACGGTGATCGATTTGTCTGATGACAACCCGGTAGTGGTGCGTGAAGGCGCCGGTGCCGTGCAGCCGTTTTTATAACAGCGCCGTCGATGCCCGCAACAACATCAACCGAAGCAGAATCACTCAGTCCGTTGACGGTACAACAAGTGCTGCCGTTGGCGTTTGTGCGCGGCGAAGCGGTGCTGGAGCGGCCGGAAGACTTATTTATTCCGCCGGACGCGCTGGAAGTGTTACTGGAAGCTTTTGAAGGCCCGCTGGATTTTTTGCTTTATCTGATCCGCCGTCACAAGTTCGATATTGTCGATTTGCCGGTCAATGAAATCACGCTGCAGTACATGGAATATATCAACTTGATGCAGGAGCTGAATTTCGAACTGGCCGCTGAGTATCTGGTGATGGCGGCGATGTTGGCGGAAATAAAGTCCCGGCTGCTCCTGCCTAAACGCGAAGCTGAGCAGACTGAAGAGCTGGACCCGCGCGCAGAATTAGTGCGCCGGCTGCAGGAATACGAACAGTTTAAACTGGCGGCCACGCAGCTCGACGCAGTACCACGGCAAGAACGGGATTTTTTCCCTACCCATGCCGCGCTGGCTGATAATTTTGCGCCTTTTGTCATCGAGCCGGACGTCAGTCTGGCCGAGCTGGTGCTGGCATTACAAGACGTGTTCAAACGCACTAAAGATTTTCAGCATCACCAGATCCAAAAAGAACAATTATCAACGCGGGAACGGATGAGCCGCATTCTCGAATTGCTGCGTCAACAGCCGGTACTGGCGTTTGGCCAGTGTTTTGCGTTGCAGGAAGGCCGGCAGGGCGTCGTCGTGACCTTTTTGGCGGTACTGGAGTTGGTCAAAGAGAAATTGATCACACTGACCCAGGTTGAATCTTATGGTCAGATCCACCTGAAATTGGCATAATGCGCGGCCGTTTTTCGGCGCTGGAACAGGCGACGGGCGACGCACGGCAGAAGAGGGGCACCGATGGCAACAAAAATTCAGGATGATCAGCTGGTTCAGCTGTTAGAAGCCTGTTTATTTGCCAGCGAGAAACCGCTGAGCCAGACTGAATTGCTGGAAACCGTGTTGGCTGATTTTCAGCTTAGCAAAAAACGGCTGCAGGCAGCGCTAACCAGGCTGGAGCAGGATTATCAGGGCCGTGGTATTGGCCTGGTAGAAACGGCCAGTGGCTGGCAGTTCCAGACCAAGTCCGAGTGGAGTCCTTATCTGGCGAGACTGTGGCCGGAGCGTTCACCGCGCTATTCCAGAGCGGTGCTGGAAACGCTGGCATTGATTGCCTACCGTCAGCCGATTACGCGCGGCGAAATTGAAGCGGTGCGTGGGGTGTCGGTCAGTAGCCAGATCATGCGGACCTTGCTCGACCGCGGTTGGGTCAAAGTCGTCGGACATAAAGAAGTGCCGGGGCGGCCGGGTTTATATGCCACTACTAAAGAATTTCTCGATTATTTTGGCGTGAAACGGCTCGATCAGCTACCGCCATTACCTGAACTGGTTCCATTGGGACCTTTATTTAATTCAATCTCTGAACACACAGTCGCGATGACTGAGGAGTCGCAAACATGAGTGAAAAACTACAGAAAGTCCTGGCACGCAGTGGTGTCGGATCACGCCGCGAAATGGAAACTGTGATCAGCGCCGGCCGCGTCACAGTGGATGGCAAAGTGGCGCATCTTGGGGATCGGATCAATGCCAATCAACTGGTCCGCGTCGATGGTCATCCGGTCAAAATCGCCACCGAAGAAGAACAAGTCTGCCGCGTGGTGGCTTACCACAAGCCAGAAGGCGAAATTTGTACCCGTACCGACCCGGATGGTCGTCCAACTGTGTTTGACCGTCTGCCTAATATCCGCGGCGCGCGCTGGATTGCGATCGGCCGGCTCGATATCAATACCTCAGGCTTATTACTGTTCACCACTGACGGTGAGCTGGCCAACCGCTTGATGCACCCGAAATTTGAAGTAGAGCGCGAATACTCAGTGCGGGTATTTGGCGAAGTTAATGACGCTATTATCCAGCGCCTGCGAATTGGCGTTGAACTGGAAGACGGCAAAGCCAACTTCAAAAAAATCAAAGCGATGGGTGGCGAAGGGGTCAACCGTTGGTTTAACGTGGTGCTGACCGAAGGCCGCAACCGCGAAGTTCGGCGGATGTGGGAATCCCAGGGTACTGTGGTGAACCGTTTGATCCGGATCCGTTATGGTGATCTGCTGCTGCCGAAGCATTTACCGGCTGGTGGTTATACCGAAATGGGCCTTGAAGATGTAAATTACCTGCGCAAACTGGTGCATCTGTCACTGGAAACTGAATCGCTGGCCAAAGCCGAAGATCGTGATGAGCGTCGTCGTCGCATGGCGTCAATTAAACGCGCGGTGCGGAAGTATCAGGTGAATCAGAAGTTGGTGGAAAAAGGCGAAAAGCCTGCGGCAAAACCGCGTGCTGAAAAGCCGAAAACGGATGAGAAAAAGCCAGGTAAAACTCCGTTTAAAGGCAAAAGCCGGACGCGGATCTGACCACTGTTTTGCGACAATCAAAAAACGCAGCTTCGGCTGCGTTTTTCGTCTGAAGCAGCCGAGTCAATAATAAATATCAGAGCTCTGATGGATCTGTGGTTCATCCTGCAAATCATCAAAGCTGACCGCGAAGTGTTTACTTTGGTCATGTAAGTCCGACAGATACACCGCCCT
>NZ_JBHLXP010000005.1:0-228336 GCF_042432165.1 Rheinheimera tilapiae | reverse complement strand
GATCCGACCAGTGCCTGAGCTAGCTAAGCTACGCATTTTTCACTCAATTTATTTTTTTGCTATGGCATGATGTGCTGTATATCTGCAAGTACAATGTCACAGGAACGTAAACGATGCGTAATAAGCGTGATCAGGTGATCAATGGAGCCCGGCTGTTGCGCTGGTGTCTGGTCTTTTGCTTCGGGCTGAGCGGGATTTTGACGCTGCAGCCTGCTGTGGCAGCATCACTGGCCGACAGCCAGCACAGTCACTTCTCTATGGTTCTGCAACAACAACGCAGGTATCAGGTGAGCTTGCCGGAACGTTATAAAAGCTCGGCACGACGTTACAGCGTGTTGTATCTGATCGATGCAGACTTTCAGTTTGAGCATGTCGCGGCCACTGTGCGGCAACTGGCGCGGGCTGGCCGAATAGCGCCACTGATTGTCGTTGGCGTCGCCACTAACGGCAGTAGTGACTACCAGCATAAAACCAGCTGGGCTACAGCAGATTTGCCTGGTTCCGGTGGCGCTGCGGCGATGTTGCAGTATCTGCGCACTGAACTACACCCTGTGATCAATGCACAGTATCGGACCAGTGGCAAACAAGCCCTATTAGGTTATTCGCTGGGGGGATTATTGAGCCTGCAAGCTCTATTACAAGATGAGGGCACTTACTCAGCGTTTTATGCGCTAAGCCCGAGTGTCTGGCTGGATAATCAATCGATCATAACCCGCTTTCATCGCGCCGCTCTGGCAAAATTGCCGGCGTCCCGTTTGTTTATCAGTCTGGCCAATGAAGCTGGCATGGGCGTGCAGGAACTGCGCGCCGAGCTGAAACTGCAAGCGCCTGCGACACTTGTGTGGCAATTTCAGCATTTTCCGGCAGAAAGCCATTACAGCATGGCGCTGCCAGCGCTGACTGCGGCATTACACTGGGATTTTGCCGGCCATTTTGTCGATGTGGCACCGTTGTTAAAATATTCAACTTATGGCGAAGTGTTGGATTATTTTGCCGCCAGGCGCCAGCACTGGGCCGGATATCAGTACGACTGGTTGCAGGCTTACACTATCGCCAAATATCTTTGGCTTAGTAACCAATGGCCGCAGGCCGAACAATTGTTACAGAAAACGGAGCAAAAACTGCCCGGCAGTAGTGGGGAATTGCGGGTACAACTGGCAAAAGTGCTGCTGAAAAAACAACAGGCGAAACTTGCGCTGCAGTTGCTGCAACAGGTGCCGCAACAGGGCTACCATGACTGGCACAAGCAAATGGCTGACGCATATGCCGCTCTGCAGCAGCCCGGTTTGGCCTTGCAGTATCAGCAACAGGCCGAAGCGCTGGCCATTTCGCAGCAGCTGGAAGCATGGGAATATCAGGAGCTGGAACCGGGAACTTATCGCTGAAGGCGCATGTTACTTCAGCTTTTAAAATCGATTTTTTGATGAATGTTGACCCAGTTGTCCGGGAATTTGCCCTGCAACACATAAGAGAAGGCAATCAGTTCCGCGATGAGGACGTACAACTCCGGTGGGATCTGATCACCGAGTTCCATCCGTTGCAGTAGCTGATTCAACTGCTCGTCTTCGTGGATCAACACGCCATGTTCGCGCGCCAATGCAATGATATCAGCAGCGAGGTCGCCATGGCCTTTAGCGATGATTTTCGGCGCATTTTTGCCGTCATAATGCAGCGCGACGGCGCTTTGCGGTTTGTCACTCATACCCGAACCTGCAATAAACTGGTGCCACGTTGATACAAATGCTCGGGGATTTTGCCGAGCTGGCAGCCGGCTTCGGCTACCTGTAAACCTTGCATCGTCAGGCGGTCTTTAAATAACGGCAGAAATTGCCCGGTATCCTGCACCGTTTTTTCATTGTCGGCGTAAAACTGTAGACTGACTTCTTTGCCAATCAGCCTGACCTGCACCAGCATCTCTCCCTGCTGAGCTAAATCAAACTTCATCGTTAGCTGCCAGCAGCGTTGTTTGCTGTGTCTGTCGCTGCCATCCGCTTCGCGTTCACTGATCGCCAGTTCCGTAAAACGACTTTCCCCTTGTTGCAGCAGCGGCAGCTGGATCAAGAGCTGTTCCGGCCTTTGTGTTTGTGCCGGTGTGGTTTGCTGTTCAAGATTAGCAATTTGGGCGCTTTGCAGCTGACTGCTGTGACCGGACAACTGCCGCAGCAACTGTGCACTCTGACTGCGGTCAAGCAGACCGATCAACTGTTGCAGTTTGTCTTTTTGTGGCAGATTTTGGCGTTCCGCCGGCAGTTGTGCACCCAACCGTCCCAGCAGTAACTGAATGGCGATAGCAAGCCCACCGGCGGCACTGTTTGGTTGGGCCGGAGTTTGCAGCGGATTGAATTGTAAGGCTGCGTTGATTTGTTGCGTCAACTGCTGCTGCGTTTGCAGCTTGGCTGCATCCGGATGCTGGGTGCGAAGTTCTTGCAACACTTGCCGCACCGCAGCTGGCAGAATCGGGCTATCGGCCAATAAATCAGGACTGGCTTGACTTAGCGGTAGCCACTGCCGCCACAAATCACGGCTGTCAGTTTTCAGGGGGCTAGCCGCTACATGCGTTGCGTTAACGGGTAAAAAACTGAATGGCCGGCTGATGTCACTGACCGACAGTTTCAGTTGCCGTGGCTCAACCTGCGGCGTCAGTTCTAGTTGTAATTGTTGTTGGCCCGGATGTTTCAGTTGCCATAGCCAGCTTTGCCCATTGGCTGCCGGCGCCGCGACCCGCGCGTTTGCCAACCAATGCTTCATATCGCTACCTAACTGTTCCGGCCAGGTCTGCCGGGCTAATAATGGCACCAACTGTTGTTGCAGCGCTGGTTTCAGCGCGATGGCAGCTGGGGCTGCATTGTCGCTTCCAATAGCGACGGCAGGCGAGGCTGATTTGCCCACTGGCGCCGTGACCGGCAGGGAGGTGTCGCTCGGTTTGCCGGGGGCGGTCAGCTGCAATTGTAATTTCAGCTGACCCTGCTGTTGCTGCAGCTCCAGTCGTGCCGGTACGATACGTTGTTCTGGCCACTGTTTCGCTTGTGGCAATAGATCTAAGTCCACTGCGACCGGCTGGCCTTGTGGCAGCTGGATGAATAACTGTTGCCCCTGGCGACTGAGTTGTACCGGCCACTGCAACTTGTTGGCGTCACTGTTGGCGGCTAGTTGTTGTGCCTGCACGCTGAAGTGCTGTTGTGGGCCTGGTGCCGGTTGTTGCAACAGTTGCAACAGCTGGCTGGCCTGTAGCGGGACGGTGAATGTTTTGCCAGCATGGCGCACGGTCAACTGCAGCTGGTCAACGCCGATAGGCTGCAGTTGCACAAACAGTTTTACTTCCTGGGCGCTTGTTATTATGCCGCTTGATTGTGGTGCTACCGCGGCTTGCGCCAGTTGATTTTGTGTCTGGGTTTGGCTAGTGCCAGCAGTCTGCGCCAGCGTATTTGCTGGCGTTGCGACCTGAGTTTGTGGCGCTGTTGTCTGTATTTGCGGCGTTGCAGCAGCAATTAATTGTTGTGCGGTTTGCAGAATTTGTTGCGCAGTATTTTGCGGCAGCGGGATTTGCAGAGGCCCTTGCGGCGTTTGCACAGTCAGCCGGGCGTCCTGATCCCGGCCAATTTGCAGCAGTGCCTGATACAGCTGCGACGGGTCCAGCTTCAGGCTTTGTTCAATTTTTGCACCACTGCCGATTTGCAGCAGACTATCAATATTGATCTGGTTCATATTTCAGGCGCTTAGCCTGTCCGGATGGTGAACGCGCATTCGTATTCTAACGCCAATATGCTAATATGCCCGCGTTTTTTTCTATGCCAACAGGTCGTTTTTGCAGATGCTATTGTCCGCCCGCCAGTTAAGCTGTGTCCGTCAGGACCGAGTGCTGTTTGAGCAGCTCGATCTGCAATTGCACGCCGGTGAAGTGTTGCAAATTGCTGGCAAAAATGGCGCCGGGAAAAGCTCTTTATTGCGAATTCTTTCTGGCCTGAGTGAACCCGAAGATGGTGAAATTTGTTATCAGCAGCGGCCGCTCGCGCAAAGTGCTGATGATTATGCCGACAATCTGTGTTTTATCGGTCATTTAGCCGGTGTGCAGCCACAGTTGACGGCGCTGGAAAATCTTGTGTTCTGGCGCGCTTGTTTTGCGCTGAAAAACGCCGATGACTGGGCCTTGCTGGCCACCTTGGGCCTGGCTGGTCTGGAAGATATTCCTTGTCAGCAATTGTCTGCCGGACAACAGCGGCGAGTGTCGCTCGCCAGACTCTGGCTGACATCCGCTCAGATTTGGATTTTAGATGAACCTTTCACCGCGCTGGATCAGAGTGCTATCGCGGCATTAACTGCTCGTATTGCCGCACATTGCAGTCAGGGTGGGGCAGTGTTGCTGACCTCACATCAGCCGGTGCAAATCCCAGGACATACCGTGCGTGAATTCTTGCTGGAGTATCGCTGGTAATGAGTCATGTTGCGGTGTTTCAGGCTACGTTAAAACGTGAATTAAAATTGCTGGCCCGGCAAAAAGCCGACTGGGTCAACCCTCTGTTGTTTTTCATTATTATTTTGACTTTATTCCCGCTTGGCGTTGGTGCCAAACCGAACTTATTACGTGAAATTGCCCCCGGCGTGATTTGGATCGCCGCTTTGTTATCGGTATTGCTGGGCGCCGAACGGCAGTTTCGTCAGGACTACCGCGACGGCGTACTGGAGCAACTGGTGGCAGCACGTGCTCCACTGCTTGGTTATAGTCTGGGTAAAATCGCTGCGGGCTGGATTAGCAGCGGGCTGCCGCTGATCCTCGTTTCGCCGCTATTGGCATTATTTCTTGGTTTATCGGCAGAAGCCTTGTGGGCGGTGGTGCTGACTTTACTGCTCGGCACGCCGCTTTTGAGCTTATTGTCCGCACTCGGCGCTGCACTGACGCTGTCTGCCGACAAAGGCGGGATTTTATTGGCGCTGGTTATTCTGCCTCTGTATATTCCGTTACTGATTTTCGCCAGCGCGGCCGTTGAACAAGCCGGTTTTGGTCTGAACTATCAGGCGCAACTGGCCGTACTGGCTGCGATGTTGTGCGTTGCACTGGCGCTGGTGCCTATCGCGGTGCAAAAAGCATTAAAACTGAACGTGGGGTGATATGTTTAAGTGGCTTGATCCATATGCAAAACCACAGGTGCTGTTCGCCACCTTGCTGTGGTGGCAACGCGGCCTGATGCCGTTGGCCATCGTCGTTTTACTGCTTGGTACCATTTGGGGCCTTGGCTTTACGCCGGCGGATTATCAGCAAGGTGACTCGTACCGGATCATCCACGTGCATGTGCCGGCGGCAATCTGGTCGATGGGCGTCTACGCCTGGATGGCGATTGCTGCTTTCATCGCTTTGGTTTGGCAGGTGAAAACCGCGCAATGGGCTATCGGTGCTATGGCGCCGATTGGAGCCGTCTATACCCTGATTGCGTTATTTACCGGCGCGGCCTGGGGCAAACCGATGTGGGGCACCTGGTGGGTGTGGGATGCACGTCTGACTTCTGAATTGATCTTGTTATTCCTGTTTCTTGGCGTCATGGCGTTGCAAAACGCTTTTGCCGACCGTCAGACCGGTGATAAAGCCGCCTCGGTGCTGGCAGTCGTCGGAGTGGTCAATCTGCCGATCATTCACTATTCCGTCGAGTGGTGGAATACGCTGCATCAAGGCGCCACTATTACTAAATTTGCCAAGCCGTCGATGGACCCGTCGATGTTATGGCCGTTATTAATCTGCATTCTGGGATTTGCGCTGTTGTTCGGGGCTTTAACTTGCCTGCGGCTGCGCACCGCTATTTTACAACATGAAGCGCACCGCCCCTGGGTGCGGCAATATGTCGAGGAACAGCAACATGCCTGAGTTTAACTTCACTTCTTTCAGTGATTTTCTGGCGATGGGCGGTTATGGCTTTTTTGTCTGGTTATCTTTTGGGTTTAGTCTGGCCGCGATAGTGGCACTAGGCTGGTACAGCAAACGCCAGCAACAGCAGTTTATCCAACAACAGGCTAGTCGCTCTGCACGCGAAGCGCGGGTGCGGCAGCAGCAAGACCGGGAGCAGGTATGAATCCACGTCGTAAACAGCGGCTGATTGCGGTCAGCGGTATTCTGGTGTTACTGAGCGGTGGCGTTGGCGCCATGTTGTATGCGCTGAACGAAAACGTGGATTTGTTCTATACACCGTCACAACTGGTCGATGGTCTCGGTGAAGACAAAAACAAACCGGTAGTCGGGCAACGTCTGCGCATCGGTGGTATGGTCGTCAAAGGTTCAGTGCGCCGCGATGAGCACAGTCTTAAAGTCAGCTTTGATTTAGTGGACACAGGTCCTATTGTCACTGTGCACTACGACGGCATTTTGCCGGATTTATTCCGCGAGGGGCAGGGTATTGTGGCGCAAGGCACTTTGCTCGATGCGACCACCATTGAGGCCACCGAAGTGCTGGCCAAACATGATGAAAACTACATGCCGCCAGAAGTGGCTGAGGCAATGAAAGGCATTAAGCATGTCCCGCCAAAACAAACTTATCCTGCAGGGACGTCACAATGATCGCTGAACTTGGACATCTCGCACTTTGTTTTGCTTTAGCTATTGCTCTGGTGCTGGCCATCTTCCCATTGTATGGCAGCTATAAAGGCGCTGCGGGGCCAGTACTGCTGGCCCGTCCGTTAGCAATCTTGTTGTTTCTGTTGACCAGTGTCGCTTTTGGCGCCCTGTGTTATTCGTTTTGGAGCAACGATTTTACCGTATTAAATGTCGCCAGTAATTCCAACAGCATGCTGCCGTGGTATTACCGCATGACGGCGGTCTGGGGCTCACACGAAGGGTCGATGTTGTTGTGGGTGCTGATGCTGTCAGGCTGGACTGCCGCAGTTGCGCTGTTATCCAATAGCTTACCGTTAATTCTGCAAGGCCGGATCCTGGGCGTTCTCGGCATTATCAATGTCGGCTTTTACGGCTTTGTGCTGTTCATGTCGAACCCATTTGAACGCACCTTACCGTTTTTCCCGGTGGATGGCCGCGATCTGAATCCGCTGCTGCAAGATTTTGGCATGATCATCCACCCGCCGTTGTTGTACATGGGATATGTTGGTTTTGCGGTGTCTTTTGCCTTTGCCATTGCCGCTTTGCTTGGTGGTCGGTTTGATTCGAACTGGGCGCGTTGGGCGCGGCCTTGGACCTTGGCGGCTTGGTTGTTTTTAACGCTGGGTATAATGCTGGGCAGTTGGTGGGCTTATTTAGAACTCGGCTGGGGTGGCTGGTGGTTCTGGGATCCGGTGGAAAACGCGTCGCTGATGCCTTGGTTAGTTGGGACGGCTTTGATCCATTCGCTGGCGGTGACTGAAAAACGCGGCACCTTTAAATCCTGGACAGTATTACTGGCGATTGCGGCTTTTTCGTTAAGTTTATTGGGCGCGTTTTTAGTCCGTTCCGGTGTGCTGGTGTCCGTTCACGCTTTTGCCACAGATCCAAGCCGTGGCTTGTTCCTGTTGTTCTTCTTGTTAGTGGTGGTGGGTGGCTCTCTGCTGCTGTATGGCGTGCGGATGCATGCAGTGCGCTCACAAGCGCGTTATCAGTTGTTCTCGCGGGAAGTGTTGTTATGGGGCAACAATATCTTTTTGTTGACCGCAACATTAGTGGTGTTTTTGGGCACATTGTACCCACTGTTTCATAAAGAGTTGGGTCTGGGCTCAATCTCGATTGGCGAACCGTTCTTTAATTCAATCTTCCAATACCTGGCGATCCCATTTGCCTTACTGCTTGGCTTAGGGCCTTGGGTGCGCTGGAAACAACAGCAATGGCAACCGCTGCTGCAGCCGCTGTCGATGGTGCTGGTGGCGGCGTTAGTGTTAGCGGTTGGCGTGCTGAGTTTGTACCAAACGCCGTCAGCAAATTTAGCGCTGCTCGGTTTGATTTTGGGCGCTTGGGTGACAGTGTCAACTGTTGGTGAGATCCAACAAAAAGCCGTGCAGTTAGGTGGCGTGCCGGGACTGTTTAAGCTGCAAGCCAGTCACTGGGGTATGGTGCTTGGTCACCTGGGTTTTGCCATGTTGGTAGTCGGGATCGCGATGACCAAAACTTTCAGCGTGGAAAAAGATGTCCGGATGAAAATTGGCGATAGCGTTGAGCTGAACGGTTACACCTTTTTATTAAGTGATGTGTATGCACTGAATGGGCCGAACTATGGTGGTCAGGCCGCAGAGCTTGAGGTGTTTGCGCACGGCGAAAAGCTGACGCATTTACACGCGGAAAAACGCTTTTATCCGGTGACGCGCTCAGTGATGACTGAGGCTGCAGTTGATGCACGATTAAGCCGTGATTTATATGTGGCATTGGGTGAGGAATTGTCAGGCCCATCTTGGGCGTTGCGTGTGTATGTCAAACCTTATGTACGCTGGATTTGGCTTGGTGCGATTTTAATGGCGCTGGGCGGTTTGGTGTCCTTATCAGATAAGCGTTATCGCCGCAAAGCCAAGGTTGCCGTTGCAGAAACTGGAGCAGATGCTCATGCGTAAAGCCCTGTTTTACGTGCCTTTAGCCGCCTTTTTAGCGCTATCGTTGTTTTTGTTGAGTGGTTTGTTTTCAGATCCACGTGATCATGGATCGGCGCTGATTGAAAAGCCGCTGCCGGCCTTTAAATTGCCGGATCTGCAGCAACCAGCACGTATCGTGACTGCCGCAGATCTCAAAGGCGAGGTGACATTACTGAATGTGTGGGGCCTTTGGTGCCCGACCTGTAATGCTGAGCTTGGCTTTTTAACCGAGTTACGCCAGCAGGGCGTACGCATCGTCGGGCTTTATTATGTCCAGCCAGTGGATGCAGCTTTTGGCGATACGTTTGATATCGACAAGTTACGGGTGGATGTACAGGACAAGCTGGCTGAACAGGGCGACCCGTACCTGTTTAACATCGTTGATGAAAAACGTTCGTTGATCTTCGATTTGGGCGTAACCGGTGCACCTGAGACTTTTTTAATTGACCGCAATGGGGTGATCCGTCACCACCATGTTGGCGACATCAATCCGCAAAACTGGCCAAAGATCCAGCAGTTGTATCAGAAACTGCTGCAGGGAGGTACTGATGCGCCTTAACTGTTGGATGTTACTGACCGCGCTGGCATTGCCAGCCACTGCGACCGAAGACTTAGTGCAGTTTGAATCGGCAGAGCAGCAACAGCTGTATCGCCAGTTGACGGCAGAACTGCGTTGTCCAAAGTGTCAGAATCAAAATATTGCCGATTCAAACGCTGTCGTCGCGGTAGATATGCGCAATAAAACTTTAGAACTGGTGCGCCAGGGCCAAACGCATGATGAAGTCATCGACTTTATGAAGCAGCGTTATGGTGATTTTGTGCATTACCAGCCGCCATTTCAGCTGAGCACTATTTGGCTCTGGTTATTACCGATTTTGGCTGTGTTATCGCTGGCATTCACCGTATTTCGTCGCAGTAAATCCAGTCAAACTGCTGAGGCTCCGGCCACGGAAAGTACCGAGCTGGATGCTGAATTACAGGCGATGATTGATGCCGCCAGTGCGAAGTCGAAGGAGTAATACCTGATGTTGATGAATTTAGCTCTGACCGCCGCGGCATTGTTATTACTGGCCACTGTGTTGTTATGTTGGCCACGACGGATGAAAGCCGGTCAGCAATTGGACCGAAAAACGCTATTTGCGGAAAAATTGGCGCTGCTCAGTGATGCGCGTGATCTCGGCGAGTTATCAGACAGTGATTTTGCCGTGGCGGCGGCGGAATTAAAAAATCAGTTTCTGGCGCCGTTACCGGATGCGCAGTTACTGCAAGGCCACTCGGCGCGTAGCGGCTTATTGGCACTGCTGTTGCTGACATTGCTGACGGCGGTGTTGTATGCATCGACCGGACAATACCGTGAACTCGTTAACTGGCAGCAAGCACAGGATAATCTACCGGCGTTTGGCGAACGGGCCTTACTCGGCAAAGGCGAACCGTTGTCAGAGGAAGAGCTGCGGCAGTTTGCACTGGCACTTCGCACTAAACTGGCAACGAGTGGCGATGACGCCGTGGCCTGGTTTGTGCTCGGCCGGATCTGGTTTAGCCAAGGCCAAATTCCGGAATCCATTGAAGCTTTTGAAAAAGCTTTAAGCCTGACGCCGGAGCGTGTCAATCTGCTGGTCAGTTACGCGCAGGCGCTGATGGTCGAAGGTTCCGAAGAGAGCGTGAAAAAAGCGGCAAAAAGCTTAGGCGCGGTTCTCAGTAAAGATGCTGGCAATATCGATGCTCTGTCGATGCTGGCGTTGATTGCGCAGCAGCGCGGCGATAAAAAAGAAGCCCGCGCCGCCTGGGAAGTACTGCTGGCACAACTCCCCAAGGATGACCCGCGTTACGCACAGGTGCAACAGCAGCTCAAACAGTTAGAACCGCAGCAAAAATCGGCCGCACAGGCAGGACCAGTGCTAAATATCACGCTGACAATCCCGCAAGCGGTGGCCGATGCCAATGCCGGGGCCACCTTGTTTGTATTTGCTCGTGCGACCCAGGGCATGCCATTGCCAGTTGCGGTGCAAAAACTGACACTGCAAGCCGGCACAATGCAAATTCAGCTCGATAACAGTCATAGCATGCAGCCGGACTGGAACTTATCTGCCGTCAACAGCGTCACAGTGGGGGCCCGCATCAGTCGCAGCGGTTCAGCCACACCAGACCCAACCGATCTGCAGTTAAAATCGGCGGAATTGACGTTGTCGGATGCGGCACAACAGGTTGAATTGAGTTTTTAACCAGCGAAAGCTGAATAAAAATACGGCATGTTCGCGGAAAAACCGGCTTTTGCAGTGATCCGCGACTGAGCTGCAGGGTATAATCCCGCGCTATTTTAATTGCAACAGGACGCAGAATGCATTTCATCAAAACTACAGCGCTGCTGCTGACGCTGCTATTGGCTGGTTGTGCCAGCAAGCCAGAACCGCAGACCGCTGCACACAACGACCCACGTGATCCGATTGAGTCATTGAACCGCAAGACCTGGACGCTGAATTACGAATATCTTGACCCCTATTTGCTGCGCCCGGCGACGGTTGGATATATGACCGTCACACCAAAACCGGTACGGTCAGGACTGGCCAATATGGTGCAAAACCTCGATGAGCCAGCCAGTTTTATTAACGCCGTGCTGCAAGGCAAACCAAAAAGCTCAGCGATTTCCGCGGGTCGTTTTCTCGTCAATAGTACCGTAGGGGTGTTGGGTTTCTTTGATGTGGCCTCTCATTTTGAATTGCCGCTGCAAAACGAAGATTTCAGTCAGACGCTGGGCGTCTGGGGCGTAGGGCATGGTCCTTATGTGATGTTGCCTGGTATGGGGCCTTCAACGGTGCGGGATACCACCGGTCGTGTTGTCGACAACCTGTATTTCCCGCTGGCTTTATTAAATACGCCGTTATCAATCGGCCGTTTTGTCATTGGTGCTCTGGATTCCCGGGAGCAGTTGATGTCACAGGAAAAGCTGCTGGACGACTCGCTTGATCCGTATCTGTTTGTGCGCGATGCCTATTTCCAGCGTCAAGATTACAAGCAATATGATGGCAATCCGCCGCAGGCGGAAGTCGATGAAGAAGCGTTAGAGCAGTTCATCGAATAGCGGTTTACCGCTTTGGCCGGGCTGACCAGTGCAGCCCGGCTTCCTATTTCTGTACAGCTGCGGTATAAACGGCTGGCAAAAATCAAAAAAACAGAAACACCCGCGTTTTATAACTATTAGAAACAGGATACCACCATGACCCAATCCCCTGTGACTCAGCCACAGCATGCGCTGCTGTGCTGTCAAATCCGCCGGAGCTGCCCATGAATAATGTAGCTGCCAGACAATTCGATACTCTGTGGGGCCACCCCAAACCGCTGTGGATGTTATTCATGGCAGAATTCTGGGAACGCTTTGCGTTTTATGGCATTCGCTGGGCTTTAACGCTGTACATCGTGGCACAGTTTTATGAGGGCAACGCTGCCGGTGAGGCCGATGCCAGCCGTTATTACGGCGCTTATCTGGCACTGGTGTATGCCACGGCGATTTTCGGCGGATATGTCGCAGACCGCGTGATTGGTTATCAGCGCTCGATTTTGCTTGGCGCTGTCGTGATGTCGATTGGCCTCTTTATGATCATGATCCCAAGCTTGGAATTGTTCCTGCTGGGTCTGGCCGTGATTGTGGTTGGTAACGGTTTATTTAAGCCGAATATTTCGACATTAGTGGGTAAGTTATACGAGCAGGGCGACGATCGCCGTGACCGTGGTTTTACCATTTTTTACATGGGGATTAACTTAGGCGGTATGTTGTCGCCGTTGATCACCGGCTGGCTCGCCAGTGAAATTTTTGGCACGCCACAGCATCAAAACTACAAAGCGGTATTTGGCGCTGCTGGCGTTGGCATGCTGTTAAGTACTGTCTGGTTCTACATTGGCCGTGCCCAGTTAAAAGGCATTGGCGTGGTACCGGAAGATAAGCCTGAAGATAAGCCTGATGCTAAGAAACTGGCTTATGTAGTTTTAGGTGTTATTGCTGCAGTACCTGTAGTTTATTTCTTAATGGCCGGCATGGGCGCGCAAACATTGGCGTGGGTGTTAGGTGTATTATTTATCATTGTCGCGCTGATGTTGCTGGCAGAAGGTAAACAAACCGGTACTGTGCAAATGCATCGGGTCTGTGCCTTGTTGTTGCTGTTTGGTTTTAACGTCACGTTCTGGATGTTCTTCGAACAAGCTGGCAGCTCGTTTAATTTCCTGGCACAAAACCTGGTCAATCGCGATGTATTTGGCGATGCCAGCTTCATCTTCCCAACGGGCTGGTTCCAGTCCGTCAACTCGATGGCCATTATTATTTTCGCACCTATTATCAGTGCGATTTGGTATTTCACCAGCAAACGCAAAATGGAACCAACGATTCCGTTTAAGTTTGGTCTGGGTTTATTAGGCAATGCACTAGGCTTTTTAGTGCTGATGTACGCCTTAACTCAATTAGTCGATGGCAATGGTCTGATCCCGATGTGGCCGCTGGTGCTGTGTTATGTACTGCAGTCAATTGGTGAGTTGTGTTTATCACCGATTGGTTTGTCGATGGTCACCAAACTCGCGCCGGTGCGTTATGTCGGTTTAGCGATGGGCGCTTGGTTTTTATCCATTGCGACCGGTAATAACCTGTCGGGCCTGCTAGCCGGCGAAATCTCCGGTGAAACCGGCATGACGGTTGAATCGGCGTTGGCCGGTTTTAGCTTCAGCTTCTACCTGCTGTTAGGCGCAGGTATTGTGCTATTGCTGATTTCGCCGCTGATTAACAAACTGATGCATGGCGTTAAATAACGCAGTTGCATTGAGACAAAATAAAAGGGCCTGATGGCCCTTTTATTTTGCTTGATTTCCGACGTTATAGCTGCAGCTGCCGTCGAGCCTGCGTTAACAAGGGCCGAACTAAGGCAAAAGTCACAGGACGGGTCAGCAGCGGATAAATCAGCACCAGACCAAACGCCAAACCCGCCGCATGAAGCACTGTCTCAGCTCTGGCAATCAGTAGAAACGGCGGGATCAACACACAAAGCTTCCAGACATTGAGGATCAGCTTCTGTGGGGTAGGCAATTGGTCGGCGGCTCGGCGTAACACGGCCATCCGATCACGAAAGTTCAGTTGCTGCAGTTCAGGTAAAGCACGACTATTCCAGAACATAACATACCTTTTTGACATCAATTTAGCGGTTATACGGCCTGATGACAGGATCAGATTGGCTTTAAACAACTGAGGCCGGCAATGCCGGCCTCAATTTAGATGCGCCCGGGATCAGACCAGCTTGGCCAGGATCTCAGCGACTACATCGTCAATCGCTAGCAGCGATTTGTCACCACTACGACGGTTTTTGTATTCAACCAAACGCTCATCCAGATTGCGCTCACCAATGACGATGTGGTGTGGCACGCCCAACAGTTCCATGTCAGCGAACATCACACCTGGGCGTTCTTTGCGGTCATCGAACAACACTTCAACGCCCGCTGCGGTCAGTGCTTTATACAGCGCTTCGGCAGTGTCTTGAATACGCACAGATTTGTGCATGTTCATCGGCACCAACGCGACCTGGAACGGCGCAATTGCCGCTGGCCAGATAATGCCGTGCTGGTCGTGATTTTGCTCAATAGCCGCCGCCACAATGCGTGACACACCAACACCATAACAACCCATGGTCATGATCTGATGTTTGCCTTCTTCATTCAGCACACCGGCTTTCATCGCCGCGGCATAGCGGTCACCGAGCTGGAAGATGTGACCGACTTCAATACCGCGTTTGATCACCAGCTGGCCTTGACCACATGGGCTTGGGTCGCCTTCAACGACGTTACGCAGATCGGCCACTTCGTATTGTGCAATATCGCGGTCAAAGTTCACACCGCTCAGGTGATAACCGTCTTTATTGGCACCACAGACGAAGTTAGCAACAACCGCAGCACTGCGATCAGCGACGATGCGAATCGATAAACCTACCGGACCGAGCGAGCCAGCGGATGCGCCGGTCACCGCTTTGATGTCGGCTTCAGTGGCAAAAGTCAGCGGGCTTTGTACGCCGGCCAGTTTCTCTGCCTTGATTTCGTTTAAGTCATGATCGCCACGTAATAACAGCGCCACCAGCGGTTGCGGGCCTTTGTCATCAGTCCGCTCACCGTATACCAGTAACGTCTTGATGATTTGGCTGGCGTCGACGGCCAATAAAGCTGCGACCTCGGCGATAGTGCCAGCGTTTGGCGTCGCGATTTCAGTGACTGGCGCTGTTGCTGCCGGGCGTGGCGTCGTTGGCGCCAGCGCTTCAGCTTTTTCGATATTGGCAGCGTAATCGCTGGCATCGGAGAACACGATGGCATCTTCACCAGAAGAGGCCAGTACGTGGAATTCGTGTGATACTGCGCCGCCGATGGCGCCGGTATCCGCCAGCACTGGACGGAAGCCAAGGCCTAAGCGGGTAAAAATGTTGCTATAGGCCTGATACATCGCCTGATAGGTTTTTTCCAGACATTCCTGACTCAGGTGGAACGAGTAAGCGTCTTTCATCAAGAATTCACGTGCACGCATCACACCAAAACGTGGCCGGCGTTCGTCACGGAATTTGGTCTGAATTTGGTACAAATTCAACGGCAGCTGTTTGTAACTGCTGACTTCTTTACGCACCAGATCGGTGATCACTTCTTCATGTGTCGGGCCTAGCACGAAGTCGCGCTGGTGGCGGTCTTTAAAACGCAGCAGTTCTGCATCCATTTTTTCCCAGCGACCGGATTCCTGCCACAGTTCGGCAGGTTGCACCATCGGCATCAAGACTTCGATAGCGCCAGCTTTATTCATTTCATCGCGGACAATCGCCTCGACTTTGCGCAGCACGCGGATACCGTTTGGCAGCCAGGTGTACATGCCAGATGCCTCGCGGCGGATCATGCCGGCGCGCAGCATCAATTGGTGGCTGATAATTTCGGCATCGGCCGGTGTTTCTTTTAAGGTGGATAACAGGTACTGACTGGTGCGCATTGCTGTGTTCACTCTGAAATACAAATAATTTGGCCCTATTCTAACAAGGGGTTTAATCCGGCAGAAGGGTGATTTGTTGTTTTATGAAGTCTGATTGGACTTGTTGCCCTTTGGTCATGCCGCCAAGGCTATAGATCTCGCCGTTCAGTTCCAGCAGATTTCGCAGGTCCATCACTGGCGTGCTGACTTTGCCTTTACGCCACTGTTGCGTTTTAGGTTGATATAACCAGACTGCTGCATCCGGTTCAGACGGTGTGCCGTTGTAGCCGATGCCGGTAAAATTGTATGGGTTGGTGGTACCGCCAATAAATGCCAGATAGCGCTCGCCCTCTACAGTAACGGGTAGTGCTGCCTGACGGTAACGGGCAACACCGGTTGGGTGCGAAATGGCTTTCCAGCTGATTTTCCGTGCATTACTGCTGTCAATTTCGCCCTGATAACAGGCTGCTGTAGCGACATAACTGCGTTTGCCGTCAGGGTTTAACGCGGTTGTGACGCCATCACAAATCAACAGCTTGTTGCCATCGACAGTGCCGGCATGACCAAACACCGGTGTGCCCGGAAATGGGGTGGCCTGGCTCCATTTCTGCGTGAAGTTATCAAACAGCTGCACCAAATTGACGTTCCCGTCATTGTGCCAGCCACTGACCAGATAAATGTAACGGTTTTGATAAGTCAGCGCGACGCTGTCATCCACCGCGACCGGCATGTCCGGCAGTTTGGTGTAATTCTTACTGATCGCACTAAAACGATAGCTGTCGGATTGTGTGACTTCAGTACCGTCTTTCGCTACAGAATAACCGCCAAACAGATAAAAATTCTGCTCAAGTACCGTGGCCGTCATTGCCAGCCGATTGCTGTGTCCAAGGCTTGATGGCACATTGGGGAGTTTTTGCCAGCTGCTATCGCCGGCTTGTAACAGCCACCCTTTGTTGTGCGCATCCGCGGCAGTTTTGCCATTGCCAAGACCACTGAAACTGGCGATGTAGGTCTTGTCGCGGATCGTAGTGGCGAGGACCACATTGTTACTGACCGGTTCCGGTAGTGGTGGCAACGTCTGTGCCAGCGCTGGTGTCAGCAGCAGTGGACTCAGTAGCAAGCGCGAAAATAGCGGTAACGTGATTGTGGTTGCCATCGACTGTCCATTTGATGTTGTAGTGATACAGAGTCATACCATAACTTTGCAGTTCGTCACGCTGTTTTTTGTATGGTGGACGCGGGTCTTGTTTTAACACTTTCTCGATAAACAGCTGCAGCGTCGGATATTGCCGCTGGCTTTGGCAAAATGCGGCAGCTTCGGTACTGAAACTGACCGTCATATCCGTCTCCGGTGCGGCATCGGCAAATCCACCCCGCGCATCCGGCAGCGCATCTGCATAAGGCAGATAAGGTTTGATATCTATTACGGGTGTGCCGTCGAGCAGATCAATACCGGACAGATGCAACACCAGCAGTTCTCCACGCCGGCTGACACCTTCAAGTTTTACTACGGATAATCCAATCGGATTAGGTCTGAAAGTGGCGCGAGTGGCAAATACACCTTTTTTGTTGTTACCACCGAGCCGTGGTGGTCGCACTAACGGTGACCAGCCTTTATCTGCGGTCTCATGAAAGATAAATACCAGCCACAAATGCGAGAAAGCTTCGATGCCCCGCACAATGGCATCATCCGCATAGGGCGGGTGCAGCACCAGTTCGCCCTGAGCTTCCGCAATAAGCCCAGGCTGGCGTGGGATTGCGAATTTTTGCTTGTAAGGCGACTGAATAAAACCCAGCGCCGGTAATTGAAACATAGAAGCTGTCATGCACAAATCTGTCGCAAGTTTGATATTACTGGGCATTATCCGGCGCTATGGCTGAAACAACAAGACTTGACACCTGACCACACGGAATTGCTTGCTCTTGGAGGTCTGGGTGTCTAGAGTGGATTTCCTTATATAACAATTTACAGGTCGGTAACCTGTAGGTTTGATCTGAAGTGAAGAGTTGTCAGCAATGGAACAAAAAACGTTATTAATCGAATGCCCGGATTCGAAAGGACTGATCGCGCAAATTACCAATATTTGTTACAAGCATCAATTAAACATTACCCGCAATACTGAGTATGTCGATCCGGATTCTGGTCGTTTTTATATGCGAACCCAGCTGGAAGGTATTTTTAATGACCATACTTTATTACTAGATTTAGATCGCGCTTTGCCGCGAGGCAGCGAACGGCAGTTAGTCGGTACAGCAAAAAAGCGGGTCGTGATCCTCGTCACCAAGGAAGCGCATTGTCTTGGTGATATTCTGATGAAAGTGTTTGATGGCTCCCTTGAGCTGGATATCGCAGCGGTGATTGGTAATCATCCGAATTTGCAGGCACTGACGGAAAAGTTTGAGCTGCCTTATCATTTTATTGACCATCAGGGTGTGAGCCGGGTGGAACACGAACAATTAATATTGACTCAGGTTGCGCAGTATCAGCCCGATTATCTGGTACTGGCAAAGTTTATGCGGGTGTTGAGCCCTGACTTTGTTGCTCGCTATCCGCAGCGTATTATCAATATACATCACAGTTTTTTACCAGCTTTTATTGGCGCTCATCCCTATCGCCAAGCGTTTAATCGTGGCGTGAAAATTATTGGAGCAACTGCGCATTTCGTCACAGATAGTCTGGATGAAGGCCCGATCATTAAACAAATGGTGTCGAATGTTGATCATACCTACAGCGCAAAAGATATGGCGAAAGCTGGGCGGGATGTAGAAAAAAATGTGCTGACTAAAGCTTTGGAACTAGTAGTGGAAGATCGGGTATTTGTACACGGCAACAAAACCGTCATACTTTGATTAAACGCGCGCGCAGGAGAGTTTATGCAACCCAGAAGTGTAGAATTCCGTTTTCTGGCAGAACCAACGCATGTCAACTTTGGTGGCAAAGTTCATGGCGGTATGGTGATGAAATGGCTGGATCAGGCGGCCTATGCCTGCGCAGCGCGCTGGAGCGGGCTATATTGTGTCACCGTGTCAGTTGGCACCATTCGCTTTCGCCGGCCGATTCTGGTCGGGCATTTGGTGGAGCTCGAAGCCAAAGTCGTGCATACCGGCAGTACCAGCATGCATATTTTTGTGCAGGTGCGCTCGGGTGACAGTAAAAGCGGTGAACTGGCCGAAACCAATCATTGCATTATTACTTTTGTGGCGCTGGATGAGCAGGGCAATACGGCCAAAGTGCCGGTATGGCAACCGGAAACACCGGAAGATAAATTCCTAGAACAATATGCCATTCAGATGAAGCAGTTCTCGCAAACAGTAGAACAACAAATGTTAGATTTTTATCAGGAGCAACAACTTGATACCTAGAACCTACATTTTTTCTGCCTGTTGTTTGCTGCTTGGTTTACTAGGTAGCGCACAGGCTGCGCCAGAGAACCTCAGTGCCGAACTGGAACCGTTGCGGCCATATATAGGTAAAACCTGGCGTGGCTTGTTGTCAGAGCCTGGCAAGCCGGAAAAAATAGACATCAGCCACTGGGAGCGGGCGTTAAACGGTACTGCAGTCAAAATCAGCCATTCGGTGAACCAAGGCGAATATGGTGGCGAGACTACAGTTTTTTTTGATAAGAAACTGAAGCAGTTACGTTACTTTTATTTCACTACCGCAGGTTTTTATACGCATGGAACTATGCAGTTTGACGCAAAAACCGGGGTGTTAGCGGCGCAAGAGCAGGTTGAAAATAATACCTATGGCATCACTGCTGTGCGATCGTCGTCATCAGTTGTTGCAGGACAGCTAAAAGTTAGTGCTGAGTATTTGCAACATGGCAAATGGGTTGCAGGCCACAGCGCCATCTATACCGAGGCGCCGGACGCAAAAGTAGAGTTCAAATAGCGTTATTTCTCACTGAGGTAGTCATCGGTCAGGTCTAATGCATAAATATTATCGATCTGATTGGCGCTGGAGTGACTGACCCGCAGATCTTTAATCCGACCGTTACGCAGGCTGTAAACCCAGCCATGCACTGTAAGCTCCTGACCGCGTTCCCAGGCTTCCTGCACCACGCTGGTGTGACACACATTACGCACCTGCTCGATGACATTGAGTTCGCACATCCGGTTTTGCCGCTCGGCTTCGGTTTCCAGTGCTTCGATTTCATCGCGGTGCATGGCGTAGACATCTTTAATATTACGCAACCAGTTATCGACCAGCCCGATGCGTTGTTTGTTCATCGCCGCATTAATACCACCACAACCATAATGGCCGCAGACGATAATATGTTTCACTTTCAGAATATCAATCGCATATTGCAGCACTGACAGACAGTTGATATCCGCATGTAACACCAGATTCGCCACATTGCGATGCACAAACAACTCGCCTGGCAATAATCCAACGATATCGTTGGCCGGTACCCTGCTGTCTGAACAGCCAATCCACAGATATTCAGGTGCTTGTTGCGCTGAGAGCTTCTTAAAAAAGCCCGGCGCTTCCAGTTCGATACGGTCGGCCCATGCCTTGTTATTCTCAAACAGATGTTTTAACGATTGCATTAGCATCCCCGGCCATAAAATTCTGCTTAAGATACCCGATTTGTCGTTGAAAACCAGCACCGACCAGCTGGCTGCGCCGAAATGACAGATTTTCCTGCAATTCTGCCATTTCTTTTTCTTTATAATAACTCTATGATATTCGCACTTATTATATCGCCAACATAGAAGGTTCTCTTTATGTCATTATTACTTGATAAACGTGAGTTAAAAAAAGCAGCAAAAGAATTGTCTGTAGTAAAGTTACAGGAAGTAATTGATGTATTGAAATCGGTACTTGATGAGCGTCAGAAAGAATCCGAAGTTCTGGACAAAGTACGTGAGTTTGCCCGTGCGCAAGGTTTTACACTGGAACAATTAGGTTATAAATTAAATGCAGAAGGCACTGTCGTTATCAGTCATGACGAAGAGCCGCAGCAAGATGATTCAAAACGCCCAGTAAAACCTAAATTTAAAACAATCAACAAAGAAAGCCAGTTCTTTTATGTTGAAAATGGTCAGCTGCAGTTGTTGAAAACGCATACGATGAAAAAAGCCTTGAACGATAAAGGCATTGATGTCGTACCATTTTCAAAAGTTGAAAAGAAATATGTCAAACAAATCGACGCATTACTGGCCGACGCGACCAGCCAAGCACTGGTTAATTTTAATGCCAAAGTCGATGTCTGGAATGAATGGGCAGCCGTTCACAATGAAGAGATCCTGGTCAAACGTTAATTTGACAAGATAAAATTTGAGAATAAAAAAAGGAGCCTGTGGCTCCTTTTTTATTCTCAAATCAACCCGAACCGACTTATTTTGTTTGTGCGTCCAATGTCTGGCCATTGATATCGCAGCTTTGGTCAGACATCAGATACAAATACAGCGGCATGATGTCGGCGGGAGTTTTTAACTGACGCTGGTCTTCACCCGGGTACGCAGCATTGCGCATCTTAGTCCGTGTTGCGCCTGGGTTTATGCAGTTAGTGCGGATGCTGGAATTTTCGTATTCGTCCGCAATTAATTGCATCATGCCTTCTGTTGCAAATTTAGATACGGAATATGCTCCCCAATAGGCCCGGGCTTTACGACCGACGCCTGACGACGTAAAGATCAACGACGACTTGGGTGCTAATGCCATGACTGGTAGCAGGGCCTGCGTCATCAGCATCGCGCTGGTCAGATTCACTTGCATGATTTTCTGCCAGGTCTCCAAATCTATATGAGTAAACGGAGTCAGCACGCCCAACATGCCTGCGTTGTGCAACACACCATCCAATTTGCCAAATTCTGCTTTAATCGTATTGGCCATGTCAGTGTAATGTTGTTTAGTCGCACCATTTAAGTCCAGTGGGACAATCGCCGGCTCCGGCGCTCCGGCAGCGACTATCTCGTCATAAACTGCTTCGAGTTTTTTAGTGGTTTTACCCAGCAGTATCACCGTCGCGCCTGCGGCGGCAAAACTGATAGCCGCCTGGCGGCCGATACCGTCACCGGCACCGGTGACTAAAATGGTTTTACCGGCCAGTTCATCTGGCTTTGCGATGAAATTATGCATGAAAAACAACCTCTTCAGCTGCTGAAATCGCGCGCAGAATACAGCGTTGTCGCGCTTTTTGCACCTTTCTTCAGAGAACTGCAGATTAGACCTAGCGAATTTTTTCTGATTGGGTTAAGTTTAACTGGTCGTAGCTGTTACCAGTCTACACAAAGGAATTTTAATCTGCAGCTGAGCTAAGTTGCGGAAATATAATAAAAAATCAGGACACGGGGAGAACATATGAAGAAGCTTCTGATTAGCCTGGCGGTGACCAGCGCGCTTGGGCTGACCGGCTGTGGTGGTGACTCACTGAATGATATCAAACAAGATACGGCAAATAATGATCAGGTACTGGTACCGTTGAGCCGCGTCGTGTTTGATCCAACAGCCGGTAAAGTATCTGTGCCGAATGACTTGTTGTTCCAAGGGACCACAGACGGCACCTTAGTGATGCCCGGTGAGGCGGTCGCCACACCAAACTACACCGATCCACAAACTGCATTAGGTGCATTAGACGGATGGTCGACACAAAATCCGTTTACCGTTGAGCTGGCATTTGCTGGTGGCGTCAGCCTGGATGCGGCCAGTGCCTCACGGCCAGACAGCGTGCGCGTGGTCGAAGTGCTAATGGGCGACCCAGCCTCACCAGACACAGCTTGCCGCGCTGTACCACGTGGCGTCGCTTGTAAATCAGTAGGACAACTGACCTTTGGTCAGGACTTTGTGACCAGAGCTGTAGGAAACAGTGTGGCAGTTATCCCGCTGAAGCCGCTCAAAGCGGCAACGACTTACATCCTGGTGCTGACTAATAATCTGAAAGACTCCGAAGGCCGCAGTGTTGCGCCATCGACCACCTATGAGCTGGTGAAACAGGATCTGGCGACGATGCCACTCGGTTCTGAAGCGCAGCGTGCGTTGCAGGGCGTAATCAACAGCTTTGAAAATGCAGTGTCAACACAGTCTATTGCTAAAAACAGCATTATTTACACGGCAGCGATCACGACGCAATCCACAGCGAACGTACTGGCGACAGTCAAACAACTGATGTTACCAAGCCCACTGAATGGCAATAACCCACCTAAAGTTGTTGTGCAGAACACCGGTAAACTGGTGTCTGATCTGTTATTCCCTGGCGCCACCATTCCTGACAATCCGGCTGACCCACGTTTTGCCTTCAAGTTAGCGCAATATTATGCGGGCACTATCAGCTTGCCATATTACCTTGGGGTGTCGACAGCAGCGGCTCCTACTGCTGCTTTAAGCACGCGCTGGACTGGCCGTTGCGACAGTGGCGCGATGATCGCTGCGCTGACAGATGCTCAGAAGACAGCACTTGAGGCCGGCATCACGACGCCTGCACAAATGCAAAATGATGCGGTCTGTAAGGGCGCCAGCGGCGGCGCACTGCGTGATTTTGGCGTCGACAAACAACGTCACCTGACCAAGTTCAACGTCATACCAAAACCAAACTCAGTGCAGACTCTGCAAGTGCAGATGACGGTGCCAAATGAAGCCTATGGTCTGAAAAAACCTGCCACTGGCTGGCCTGTAGTGATCCTGCAACACGGTATTACCGGCTGTAAAGAAAGTATGCTGGCTATAACAGGGGCCTTGTCGTCACAAGGTTTTGCCACTGTTGCAATTGACCACCCACTGCATGGTAGCCGTGGATTTGATGTCAATGGCGATGGCAAAAAAGACGTGACTGCGTCTGGCGCCTATTGTCAGGAATCTGGCAATGCAACTGTCTATATGAATCTGGCAGATATGCTGGTCACCAGGGATAACCTGCGCCAGAGTATCGCTGATATGTTAGGTCTGCGTTTAGGCCTGAACTTCAACAACACGACCGGCCTGCTGAATACCCAAGATGTGCAGTTTATGGGGCACTCGTTAGGTGCTATTACCGGTGCCAGTATGGTCGCATTAGCGAATGCAACAACCGGCGTAGCACAGGCAGATGCGCTTTATAAAGTAAGAGCCAGTACCTTAGCAATGCCTGGTGGTGCCGTGGCGAATTTCCTGCTGGAATCACCTGAGTTCGGCAATACCATCAAATCCAGTGTTATGCTGGGGTCTGCGGCGTTGTCGCCAGGATTCAAGGCGTTTGTTGATGCACAGAAAGTTTGTGTGGAAGCTGCGACCTATGCCGGCTGTGCTGCCCGTTTTGTTGATGGTTATCTGGCGGATTTGACCGCAAAAGGTCAAGTTGCCGCTTTAACTGCTATCAGCGCCACCTTTAGCCAATTTGTGTTTGCCGCCCAGACGATTACTGATGCCGGCGATCCAAATAACTACGCTGCGATGCACGTAGCAGGCAAAACACCAGTGCATATTCTGGAAGTGGTCGGAAACGGCTCTACCAACAAGTCTGATCAGGTCATTCCAAACCAGGCTGTTAATATGCCGTTAGGTGGAACAGAACCTCTGGCCCGCTTGTTAGGTGCTGTTGCCTTGCCAGCCAAGGCTGGTTCTTATGTGATCGAACGCGCGGCAATTGCACGCTTCACTGAAGGTGATCATGCGTCAATTCTGAGCCCGACGGCCAGTGCAGCGGCAACAGCAGAAATGCAGCGGCAAACCGCATCGTTTTTCTTAAGTCGTGGCACCGGCATTCAGGTGACCAATGCGTCAGTGTTAAAAGCACAATAAACGCAGAGTTGATACAAAAACCCGGTACTGCCGGGTTTTTTTTCAGCCTAAATTTGGTGTTAGTGCGGACAAGCCTCTCTGCTCCGAGGCTATCCGGCAGACGGAATGTCGCGCTAGAATGACAACAGGTTAACGACAAAGGATAACAAGTGGAATTTCTATTCGAATACGGCATGTTTTTGGCGAAAACGCTGACGCTGGTACTGGCGATTGGCGCAGTGATCCTGATGATTGTTATTGCGACAGTCAAACCCAAAGCCAGCAAGGGTGAATTGTGTTTTGATGATTTATCAGCTGACTATCAGGCGCTAAAAGCGGATTTGCAGCAGCAACTACTGGATAAAAAAGCGTTTAAGATTTGGCAGAAAGCGGCCAATAAAGCGGCCACACCGCAGGCGAAGCTGTTTGTCATAGATTTTACCGGCAGTATGGATGCTCATGAAGTGGACGCGTTACGGGAAGAAGTGACAGCCGTGCTGGCTGTTGCACAAGCAGACGATGCCGTGCTGGTTCGGCTGGAGTCGGGCGGCGGCGTCGTCCATGGCTATGGACTGGGAGCTTCTCAGTTACAGCGTCTGCGGCAGAAAAATATCCCGCTGACTGTTGCGGTTGATAAAGTCGCCGCCAGTGGTGGTTATATGATGGCGTGTATTGCAGACAAAATTGTCGCGGCACCTTTTGCAATTGTTGGCTCGATTGGCGTCATTGCTCAACTGCCAAACTTCAATAAGTTACTGAAAAAGAACCACATTGATTTTGAGCAATTCACGGCCGGCGAATTTAAGCGGACAGTTACAGTGTTCGGTGAAAACACCGACAAAGGCCGGCAAAAGTTTCAGCAGGAACTCGAGGAAACTCATGTGCTGTTCAAAGATTTTGTCAAACGTCATCGACAACAGTTGGAGATCGATGAAGTTGCTACAGGTGAACATTGGTTTGGTTATCAGGCGCTTGAGCTGAAACTGGTTGATGAACTGACGACCAGCGATGATTACCTGCTGACGCAATTGAGCGAACGTCAGGTGTACAAAGTGCAGTATCGGATCCGCAAGTCCATCGCGGAGAAATTGGGACTGGCTGCAGCGACAGCGCTAAAAAGCACGGTACAGCAGCTACAGCAACTGACATTGTGGCGTTGAGATGGACCCGGCATTCTGGTTACGTTGCTGGCAGCAGGACCAATTGGGCTGGCAACTTGATGCGGTCCATCCGTTATTGAGTCAGGCGCCGGCCGACTGGCTCGATCATCGGCCGGTATTTGTGCCGTTATGCGGCAAGTCGCCGGACCTGCTTTTTCTGGCACAGCATGCAGCAGTGACTGGCGTGGAGCTGTCTGAATTGGCCTGTACCGATTTTTTTCGGGAAAACGGACTTGTCATGGACTCGAGCCAAGACGCAGGCTTTGTCAGATCTCAGGCTGCCAATATTTGTCTGTACCAGGGGGATTATTTTGCATTGGCTCAAGCGCATGTTGCATCTTGTCAACGTATCTATGATCGGGCCGCATTAATAGCTTTGCCTGCTCCAATGCGGCAAAGTTATGTCCGCCATCTCAGAAAGTTGATGCCAGAGGCGGACATGCTGTTGCTGAGTCTGGAGTATCCGGCAGGAGAGAAGCAGGGGCCGCCATTTAGCGTCACAGCTGCTGAAATCAAAGAACTATTTGATTTCGCGACGATCAGCCAGTTACAGCAGCGAGACCTGACGGGGCAGGGCTTTGCCCGCCGCAGGTTTGACACCAGTACGCTCATTGAGACCAGCTGGCGTATTCAGTGGAATTAAAAAAGCCGGCAGAAGCCGGCTTTTATGTATCTAAGATGGCAATCAGGCCGTTTGCCCTGCTTTTGGATCGTTATAAACCGTCTCATCAAAACAGTTTTCGCTTTTGCCGACCAGGCAGGACACCATCGCATCACCGGTAATATTGACTGCGGTTCGCGTCATATCCAACAGACGGTCTACACCAATAATCAGTGCGATACCTTCAACCGGCAGATTGACTTGCTGTAGGACCATGGCCAGCATCACGAGACCAACACCGGGTACACCCGCCGTGCCGATAGAGGCGAGAGTCGCAGTAAGCACAACCAGCAGATAATCGTTGAAAGTCAGATCAATCCCATATACCTGAGCGATAAAGACGGTCGCCACGCCCTGCATAATAGCAGTGCCGTCCATGTTGATGGTCGCACCCAGCGGGATAGTAAAAGAGGCTACTTTGTTATCAACGCCTAGTTTTTGTGTAGTAGTTGTCATATTGCTGGCAATGGTGGCATTACTGCTGGACGTACTAAAAGCGAACAGAGCTGTTTCTTTCATTTTGCTGAAGAACACCAGTGGATTCAGACGCGCTGCAAATGTTAGAAAGGCGCCATAGACGATAAACCCATGGAACAGTAAGACAAAAATAACTAAAGCAAAATACTTGGCTAAATTGGCCATATCGCCAAGGTCGAGAATAGTGAACTGTTTTGCCATCAGGAAAAACACGCCGTAAGGCGAAAAGTGCATCACGATACCGACTAATTTCATCATCGCTGTGTTGATATCTTCAAACATCAGTCGCAGACGTTCACCGGCGTCACCGGATAGCGCTAGCGCAATTCCGAATAACACTGCAAACACAATGATTTGCAGCATTTCACCTTTGGCCATCGCATCGATTGGGTTACTCGGGAACATGTTAATGAATACCTGAGCGATTCCAGGTGCTTCACCCGGATTAAATGTGCTACTGAGCTTCATATCGACGCCTTCGCCAGGCTTCACCATGGTGGCGAAAAACACAGCAATAGCGATAGCAAGAGCAGTGGTCAGGATATACAGGCTCATGGATTTACTGCCGATACGTCCGAGGGTTTTGATATCTTTGAGTGAGCTCGTCCCACAAATCAGTGAGACCAAAACCAGCGGCACCACTAGCATTTTTAAGCTGGCGATAAAGATCTGGCCACCGACGTGAAAAAAGCCATCAATAAATAAAGCTTTGATCCCAAAGCTGAAAGCGCCAAGATCAACGATCCGTTCTGCTTGACCATCCAGCAGGAATTTAAACAGCGTACCGACGAGGATACCGAGAGCCATCGCGAGCAGGATTCGCGTGGTCAGATTGTATTTTGTGTTTGTAGTCATCTGGGCACATGGGTTATAACAGGGTTAAGGACGGCGTAATCTAGCAGTTTCTGAACTAAAAGAAAAATTTGTGGTTTGACCCGAGTAAATTCTCGCTGTGACGTGGATGAATCGGCTAAGCTAGAAAAGAAATAAAATCTAATGAAAATAGCCAGCTAGGGAGAGTTTTCATGCGAAACATCCGGCAACTTCTCGTTGCGTTTCTGATGAGTGTTGTAGTCGCTTGTGGTGGAGGTGGAACTCTGGGAACCGGAGGTACACCGGAAACTCCGAAGTTTGCCGCTGCGCTCCGTTTGTTGGATGCTGCGGGTGCAGAAAGCAACACCTTATCGAATAACACGCCACTTACCGTTGAATATACCTTGGCCTCGACCAACGGTGGAACCATCAGCGGACAACTCATTACTTTTGAAATATCAGACAGTACCGTCGCCACATTTAATAATGGTACCGCTTCGGCCGTGACCAATAGCAGTGGTGTCGCCAAAATTGGTTTGATAGTCGGAACTAAATCGGGTGCCGCGACTGTCTCTGCCAGCCTGCCGGACAATACTAAAATCACCAAAGCGTTTAATTCTGCCGGCGATAATCCGGCCGCCGACGTCTTAACGATGACGATGAGTTTGGTTGACAACTCAGGTAAAGAAGTGACATTGGTCAGTAAAGATAAACCCGCGAAAGTCAGAGCGGTGCTTAAATCGAAACTTGGTCTAAACGTCAGCGGCAAGCAAGTAAATTTTTCGATGAATCTTAGTGATTTGGCGCGGTTCAGTAACACAGCGGGGACGGCACAAACCAACAGCGCCGGTATCGCGGAGATCGGATTGGAAGTAGGAACAGCAAGCGGCGCCGGTACATTAACTGCAGTGTTAAATGGTAATGCGACAGTCAGTGCAAATAGGTCGTTTGACTCGGCAGGCGATGGCGGTACTGTCACAACAGATCCGGTCAGTAGCCTGTTATTGCAATCGGATAAACTACAGATTGGCAGCGGCGCAGTGGATAAAGTTGACCTAACCGCCATAGTCCGTGACAAAGACAAGAATCTGCTGAAAAACGTGGTCGTGAAGTTTGCTGTTGAATCCGGCTTTGACGCAGAGATTGAAGTGCAGTCGGCCACGACTGACAGTGCCGGTGTGGCAAAAGCAGTATTGACGACCAAATCAAATCCCTCTTTACGTGAAGTCCTGCTCAGTGCCTCGGCAGGGGCATCAGGTGCAAAGTCTTATCTGACGTTAAAAGTAGTGGGGACTGATATTGAAATTGCTTCTGCGCCTGCTGTGGTGCTGGGAAGCAGTATTGACTTGACCTTTACTGTGTTGGATTCATCTGCGAAGCCAATCCGCGATACTGTGTTGTCACTATCATCAGAATTAAAAAATAGTTTCAGCAACACCACGCCGCGAACCGATGCGGCAACAGGACGCGCTACCGTGCGTTATACCGCAGTGAACAGTGGCAGCGATACCGTCACTGTTTCGGCACTCGGCGTGGTTAAATCTGTGCGCATCGTAGTGAATGCAGATTCTTTTGCTTATGTGAACCCGGCCAATGAAGCTGCAATCCCAGAAATCGCGTTAAACACTGTGGCCACGGCAGGAGTTAAGTGGACACGCAGTGGTTCGCCGATGTCGGGACAGGAAGTCGGCTTTACCACAACCCGTGGGGTTATCGCAGCAGATGCGGCAGGCCTTGCGGATAACAAAGTGGTTGCCACTGTGCAGACGAATGCTGCTGGGGAAGCGCAAATTTCGATGCGGTCGGCGTTTGCTGGTCTTGCCAGCATTTCTGCGAATACCCGCGGTACTGGTTTGGCTCTGCAAACACAAAAAATTGTTGAGTTCATTGCGACAAATCCGGACCCGGCACGTCCATTGGAAGTGCAGGCTATCCCAGCGCAACTGGCGCCAGGAGACAAAGCACTGGTGCAGGCCATTGTTCGCGACGTCAACAATAATCCGGTAAAAAATAAAGATGTTGCATTTAGTCTGGTTGATTCGTTTGGTGGGCAGCTCAATCCCGCCACTGCGCGCACGAACTCGCAGGGCATTGCGACCACTGAATTTACTGCAGATGTGACGACGCCAGGCAGTGGTGCACCACAAGGACCAAAAGGTCTGAAGATTAAAGCTACCATTGCAGATAACGATGCGATTACCGGTACTACGCCCATTGCAGTCGGTAACAGGACATTGTTTTTCCGCTTTGCCACCGGCAACGGCATTGACGAATCAACCGATAAAATTTTGTATAAATGGAAATATGCGGTCTTAGTCACTGACTCTACAGGCAATCCGGTGCCAAATCAGGGTCTTACCGTCTCTGTGCTGCCTAAGCGTTACAATAAAGGCGCATGGTTTAAGCGGCCGGTAAACGCAGCCTTTAAGTATTGGGACGCACGTTTCTCAAATGAACCGGACGATTTGACCTGCTTGTCAGAAGACAAAAACCGCAATGGTATCTTGGATGCCGGCGAAGATGAAAATGGCAATAAAGAACTGACGCCAGGTAACGTAGTTGCGGTGGAGAAAGCGATTACTGCTGGCGCAGACGGCATTGCCTATTTCACGTTAACTTACGCCAAAGAAATGGCACCTTTTGTTGAAGTGGACATCGTCGTCTCCGGTTCTGCCGCCGGGACTGAGAACGTGAGTGCCCGTTCGGTTTCATTGGCTTATAGCACTGAAGACACTACAGATGAGTCAGATCCACCATGGAATAGCCCGTTTGGCGTGGATGCTGAAGCAGATGAAGTTGATTTTACCACCACTGCTATCTGCGCAATTAACTGACAAACACGCCCGTCGTTTTGACGGGTGAATAAAAAAAGCCACCTTATGGTGGCTTTTTTATACTCAGCTTTCGCGATAGCCGCTTATTGCTGGAAGCGGTACACCGACCCTAGATTGAGGATTTTGGTTAACTCATCCAGCGCAGTGCGCGACTCGACCAGTAGTAATGGATCTGCCAGTTCAGCTTCGCTGATCTGATCCCGATAGTGTGTATCGACCCATTGATTCAACCGGTTAAACAATGCATCCGTCAACAGCACATTTGGGTTAACCGCTTGACGCTCGGCTTCGCTTAAAGCGACCCGTAAGCGCAGACAGGCAGGACCACCACCGTTACGCATACTCTGTTTCACGTCGTAATAATGCACGTACTTGATCGGCGTACCCCGGCCGGTTAATTCCGCTAAGTACGCAGAAACCCGCGGATGGTCACGACATTCAGTTGGTGCAATAATCGCCATCTCACCAGACGGTAATGTAATGACCTGCGTATTAAACAAATAGGTCTGAATGGCTTCCTGCACAGACACTTCATGATCCAGCACTTCAATCAGATGCAGCGCGGTTTTATCGCCGAACTTGCGTTGCACTTCAGCCAATTTGGTGTCGCTGTCAACAAAAGCTTGCTGATGATAAAACAGCACGTTCTGGTTGCCCACCGCGATCACGTCGTTGTGGAACACGCCCTGATCAATGACTTCCGGACTTTGCTGGATATACACGACTTTGTCGTCCGACAGGCCGTGTAGCCGAGCGACTGCTTCACAAGCCTCGAAGGTATGGCGAGCCGGGAAATTGCGTGGTGCCGGTTTGTTGTAGTCAAAAGCGTAACGCCCAAACACAAACAATTCGACGCCTTGTTCGCCATAGCCGCTACAAAGCCGGGTATGGTTTGCCGCGCCTTCGTCACCAAAATGGTCGTTATCCGGCAGGTGCGTGTGATGGGCAAAATGTTTGCTGTCACTGAACATTGCTTGCAAAATCCGACCCGTGGTTTCCGGCTCCAGTGAGCGGTGGAACTTGTTGGTCAGGTTAGCCGGCGTAAAATGCACGCGGCCATCGGCGGTGTCTTTGCTTGGGGAGATAGTGGCAGCATTTGCTGTCCACATGCTAGACGCAGAACAGACCGCTCGTAGCACAGCCGGCGCTTGTTTTGCCGCCTTGGCAATGACTTCAGCGTCGGTACCGGCAAAACCGAGCCGGCGTAACGTATATACGTCTGGTCGTTCCTGCGGTGCAAGCACGCCCTGTACCATGCCGAGGTCCGCTAACGCCTTCATCTTGGCAAGACCTTGTTTGGCGGCTTGCTTCGGATTGGAGGTGTTTTTCGCGTTATTCAGCGAGGCGACGTTACCGACAGACAAGCCGGCGTAATTGTGTGTTGGCCCGACAAGGCCATCAAAGTTTGCTTCAAAGTACTTCATTTTTGCTTTATTCCTTCAGTTGGAAGGGGCACTGTTTTTATTATTTTTGCGGCCGTTTTAGGTTTGCTTCATTTATGAGTCTGCTGCTTAAAGCAGCAGAAAGCCCGTAGAATCGGGCCTTCCAGCATAATAATGAGTTTATGTACTTGTCACAACTTCAGAATACGGATATACGTTAAAAAGGCGTGTAGAATAACGACACAGGTTTAGGGATCCCGGACAAACAATGGCGAAATCACTGGTTATAGTCGAATCACCGGCAAAAGCTAAAACGATCAATAAGTACTTAGGTTCTGATTTTATTGTAAAAAGTAGCGTGGGGCATATCCGCGATCTTCCTTCGAGCAGCAGCAAAGATAAAACCAAAACATCTGACAGTCAGCTGAGTAAGGCAGAAAAAGAGTATCAGGCCTTAGTGGATCGGATGGGTATTGACCCGCAAAACGGCTGGAAAGCCCGGTACGAGATCCTCGCCGGCAAAGAAAAAGTCGTGAAAGAATTAAAAATGTTGGCGGAAAAAGCCGACACCGTTTACCTGGCAACGGACTTAGACCGCGAAGGAGAAGCTATTGCTTGGCATTTGCAGAGCATCATTGGCGGCGAAGCGGGCAAGTTCAAACGGGTAGTCTTCAACGAAATCACAAAAAATGCGATAAAAAATGCGTTCACCGAACCTGGTATCGTCAATCAGGATCGGGTTGATGCGCAGCAAGCGCGGCGCTTTTTGGACCGCGTGGTCGGTTTTATGGTGTCCCCGCTGCTGTGGAAAAAAGTCGCCCGTGGCTTGTCCGCCGGTCGGGTGCAATCCGTAGCGGTGCGGCTGGTGGTCGAACGCGAACGCGAAATCAAAGCCTTTGTGCCGGAAGAATATTGGACTGTAGACGCCGATGTGCGCAATCCAAGACAAGCGCAGTTGCGCTTAGAAGTGGCCCGTCAGGCTGGCAAAGCGTTCCGTCCGGTGAATCAGCAACAAACTGATGCAGCTGTGTCTTTGTTACAAAAAGCCGCTTATCAGGTGACAGATCGCGAAGACAAACCGTCCAGCTCAAAACCACAAGCGCCTTTTATCACTTCGACGCTGCAGCAGGCGGCCAGCACGCGCTTAGGTTATGGCGTGAAGAAGACGATGATGCTGGCGCAGCGCTTATACGAAGCCGGTTACATCACTTATATGCGTACCGATTCGACCAATCTGTCGGCGGACGCTGTTGGCGCAGTGCGTGATTTTATCGTAGAGCAGTTTGGCAAAAACTATTTACCAGCCGAGCCTTTGAGTTACGGCAGTAAAGCCAATGCGCAAGAAGCGCACGAAGCGATCCGTCCATCTGAAGTGACAGTGCAGGCTTCTGCGTTGACCGATATGGAAGTGGACGCGAAGAAACTCTACGAATTAATCTGGCGGCAGTTTGTCGCTTGTCAGATGCCACCGGCGCTCTATGACGTCACGAATATCACAGTGCAAGCGGGTGAATTTGAACTGCGAGCCAAAGGTCGGGTATTACGCTTTGATGGTTGGACCCGGGTACAACCGGCACAAAAGCGCAAAGACGAAGAAGAAAATGAATTGCCGGATCTGAAAGTCGGTGAGGTTTTGTCGTTGGAGCAATTGCTGCCCGCGCAACATTTCACCAAGCCGCCGGCGCGATATAGCGAAGCCAGTTTGGTTAAAGAGCTGGAAAAACGTGGTATTGGCCGCCCTTCGACTTATGCTGCGATCACGTCGACGATTCAGGAACGTGGGTATGTCAAAGTCGACAATAAACGCTTTTACGCCGAAAAAATGGGTGAAATTGTCACAGACCGGCTGGTCGAAAATTTCAGTGATCTGATGAATTATGACTTCACCGCCAACATGGAGCTGAAGCTCGACGATATCGCCAACGGTGAAGCGGCCTGGCGTAAGGTGCTGGACAATTTTTACGCCGATTTTTCCAAACGACTGAAAGTCGCCGAAGGCGAGAGCACTGACGGTGGCATGCGTACCAATCAGTTTGTGCTGACGGACATCGATTGTCCAACCTGTGGCCGGAAAATGGGTATCCGTACTGCCAGCACCGGCGTGTTTCTCGGTTGCTCCGGTTACAATCTGCCGCCGAAAGAACGTTGTACCACGACGATGAACCTGACACCGGGTGATGAAGCGGTGTTGGTGGCGGATGATGATGAGTTGGAAACCGAAGTGCTGCGGCATAAAAAACGCTGCGCGAAGTGCGGCACAGCAATGGATCCGTATTTGCTGGATGAAAATCGCAAACTCTACGTTTGCGGGAACAATCCGGGTTGTGATGGTTATCTGGTTGAAAGCGGCGCTTTTAAAATCAAAGGTTATGACGGTCCACTGATCGAATGTGAGAAATGCGGCTCGGACATGCAGTTAAAATCCGGTCGCTTCGGCAAGTACTTTGGCTGTACTAACAGTGATTGTAAAAACACCCGTAAGTTGTTGCGCAACGGCGAAGCGGCGCCACCAAAAGAAGATCCGGTGCATTTGCCGGAACTGCGCTGTGAAAAATCAGACGCTTATTTTGTGCTGCGTGACGGTGCTGCTGGTTTGTTCCTAGCTGCGTCGACGTTCCCGAAAAGTCGGGAGACCCGCGCGCCATTGGTTGGCGAGTTGCAACGCTTTAAAGAACGGATGATGCCGAAATTTCATTATCTTGCAGAAGCGCCAGCGCAAGATCCGGCCGGAAATGCCACTGTTGTGCGCTGGAGTCGCAAGACCAAGCAGCAATATGTCATGTCAGAGAAAGACGGCAAAGCAACGGGCTGGATGGCGTGGTATAAAAATGGTAAATGGGTGGAAGGCAAAGCTGACGGCTGATTGCGTTCAACTAAAAAAGCCCGCAGTGCGGGCTTTTTTATTGCTTCGAATTTTTGGCAGGTTCTTAATCTGCTTCGTGCACCGTCAATAAATTACCATTTGCGTTTTGGCGCAAACAACACATCCAGATCGTTGTTCTCCTGCTCGGCTTTTTTCTGCCGGTCACGCAGGTTACCTTCTTTCAGCTCTTCGGCAATTTCTTGCAGGATAGTCGCCATTTCAGCACGACGCGACTGCACATATTCATCAACATGACTGGCATTGCTAAGTGTTACCAGCGCTTTTTCGTAACATTGACGGGCAGAACCCAGCAGTTGGTTGGCTCGTGCCTGGTTGCCGCGTTTGATTTGGCTTTCGACATTAATCCGCAACTGCAGGTTCTCCAGCCGTCGATCTTCCTGGATCACCAGTTGGGTATCGATATTGCCACGGGCATGCTCAGCACGCAGAATCGTTCTGAGCTTTTTAATGCCCTGGATCATGCTGATAATTTGTTTGTCATTGTCAGGCAGACTGATATTTTCTGCGGCGCCTGGGCTTTCTTTACTGAGTTCTGCGAGTCTTTTTTCAGTATCCGCCAGGCGGCTTTTTAAATCACGGGAATTGGTTTCAAGTTCAACCATCGCTTTGAGGGTGTAAGCAATACGGGTCAATAACATCTGTACTATGCCCGGTGTCAGCGGCACATTGGCGGCATTCAACAGGATCTCTTCAGTGTCTTCCAACATGCCACGTAGTTTGGTGAATTCGGCGCGTTTTAACGTGGCGAGGCGCTCCTTGTGTTGCTGCATTGCACTGGCAACGACAGAAATCACCAACAAGCCGATGAAAAGCACCACAATTACGGTAAAAGCCATCTGCACCTCAGGATTGGTCTTGCCTCTGCATCTTAAACAGAAATGCTGCAAAATACCAATGTTTGCAATTGATTAGGGCAGGATCAATCGGAATACCGCACCACCGAATTCTCCGCCGTTACTCAGTTCGATCCGCCCGGTACGGCCTTGATTCCGGTGCGCCCGCGCTATCATATGAGCAAAAAACAAGCCAAGGCCGGTACGGCCAGCTGCAAGATTAAGGTTATGAATGCCTTCTTCGCTATTGTCCAGCATATCTGCCGGATAACCTTCACCATCATCGTGAATTTCCACAAACAGTTGCTGCTCCTGTTCAAATGCCCGCAGCAGCAGTTTGGTGTTGGAATAGCGCAGTGCGTTGACAAACATATCATTGACCAAGTTGCTGATTAAATCATTATCAAAAAACCAGCTGAGCTTCCCGGGGCAATCAGTGATCACATCAATATTCCGTTGCGTGCTGTACAGGCCGTTTTTAATCAGAATTTCATCACAGAGATCATCGAGATTATACTCGTCCATATGCAGCGGCAATTGGTCTTTTTCGATGCGATATAACGATAACAGCTGCAACAGGTTGGTGTTGAGCCGGGTCGCTTCGTAATGAATTCGGGCCAGTTCCTGGCTGGCCGACTCAGATTTTTCTGCCAGTTCCTGCTGTAACAGGTCCATTGATTGGATCAACATGCACAAAGAATTCTTCATATCATGTACACCAGATGCCAATACAGTGGCGAAATCGATATCAGGATGTTCCACAGTCTGCTCCTGCAAAGTTCTGCTGGGTTTAAGGAAAAAGTACTACAGTCTGGCGAGTTTTTTAGCTACTATTCGTTATACATAAACAAAAAACAATGAACCGTTGGAATAATTAACCGCGTTTTATTGCTGGCAGTGGCCGTCAACCATGGAAAGCATGACCCATGAAATTACAACAGTTACGTTACATTGTCGAAGTGCTAAATCACAATTTGAATGTCTCTGCGACAGCAGAAAGCCTTTATACGTCGCAACCCGGTATCAGTAAACAAGTCCGGATGCTGGAAGATGAGTTAGGCATTCAGGTGTTTGGCCGCAGCGGAAAACATCTGACGCATGTTACGCCAGCCGGGCGTGATGTAATTGAAATTGCCCAGCAAATTCTCGCCAAAGTAGAAAGTATTAAAGCGGTGGCGAAAGAGCATACGCTACCGGACCAGGGCAAACTGAATATCGCTACTACGCACACCCAAGCCCGTTATGCGCTGCCCGGCGTCATTGGCGGTTTTATTAAAAAGTTTCCTAAAGTGTCTTTGCATATGCATCAGGGCACACCCCAACAAATTTCTGAAGCTGCGTCACGCGGTGAAGCTGATTTTGCTATTGCAACTGAAGCGATGCATTTGTTCAGTGATTTGGTGATGCTGCCATGTTATCACTGGAACCGCAGTGTCATTGTGCGCAGCGATCATCCACTTGCCACCTTACAACGCAAAATTGAAATTGAAGATGTAGCGCAATATCAAATTGTTACTTATGTGTTTGGCTTCACTGGCCGCTCAGAACTGGACCGCGCTTTTGGCGAAAAAGGTCTGGAGCCGAAGATTGTTTTCACCGCAACCGACGCTGACGTAATTAAAACTTATGTCCGGCTTGGCCTCGGCGTTGGGGTCATTGCATCAATGGCAATGGATAAAGACCTGGATACAGATTTAGTGGCGATTGATGCAAGCCATTTGTTTGCCGCGTCCACTACCAAAATTGGTTTCAGAAAAGGCACTTTCCTGCGCACCTACATGTACGATTTCATTGAGCGCTTCGCCCCGCACCTGACGAAAGATGTGGTGGAACGTGCTAATTTACTGCGCAATCAGGAAGAAATTGACCGGATGTTTGCCAAATTTGAGTTGCCGGTGCGTTAATTGTCATAAAATCAGCACAGCTCTATATGTACAAAAGGACAGCCCCGGCTGTCCTTTTGTATTTGCACCACTGACGATAGCAGCGCAGCCTGAATTCATCCCGAAATTTTCCAGCCGTCCATTTAGCTGCATAGATTTTTAATTAAACGGACGTCTAGATGTTGATATGTCTATTTAAAGTGATTACAGTGCGCCGAGGCCATTAAATTCCCATCGCGGGCTACCTGAGTAAAACTCATGCAAATCGATTTAAAGCTGTTAAAAACCATTCGCGCAGTGGCGCAGACGGGCTCGATGCAGGGCGCTGCCGGCCGTTTATTTGTCACGCAGTCGGCGTTGTCGCATCAGCTCAAAGAGATTGAACAACAGCTTGGCCAGCCATTGTTTGTCAGGAAGTCGCAGCCGGTGCAGTTTAGCTGGCAAGGGCAGTTGTTGCTGCAGTTAGCCGATGAAGTACTACCTAAAATCGATGCGGTGCAAACTCAGCTTAAACAGCAACCAGAGCTGCCGGCACAGTTGCGGCTGACGGTGGAATGTCATGCCTGTTTTCATTGGTTGCTGCCAGCGGTCAAAGCCTTTCGCCAACAATGGCCACAAGTGGCACTGAACCTGGATACTGAGATTGAACATCATGCGATTGAAGCGATGTTGGCTGGCGATCTGGATTTGGTGCTGACGACGGACGAGCGCCTGACGCAGCAGGTCTGTTATCAGCCGCTGTTTGAACTGGAGCTACTGGCTTATCTGGCACCAGAGCACCCATTGGCAGCAAAAAGTTGGTTGGCACCGGAGGATTTACGCGAGGCCCTGTTGTTAAGTTACCCAATTCCACCGGAACGACAGGATTTGTTCCGTTATTTTCTGAAAAAACACGATTTCAGTGGCGAACGCAAATCAGTGGCGCAAGCGAGCCAGATGCTGCAGCTGGTCGCGGCTGGCGAGGGTATTGCAGTGCTGCCAGTCTGGCTGGCAGAGCCGTTTTTGAGTCAGGGCTTGATTGTCACGCGGCCGCTTGGCGCGCAGGGCCTGAAGAGAACAATGTATCTGGCAAGCCGGCGCGGCGATAGTCACAGCGCCATGCAGGCGCTGTATACCTTATTAAAATGTCATGCGCCGGTTTAAGCTTCGTAGGGCAGTGGGTCTGTTGCCTGATTTAACGTGAAAGCTTCAAGCCGTTCAGCGCAAGAGCCACATTTGCCACAGGCTTTAGCCCGGCCGTTATAACAGGTCCAGGTTTTGCTGTAATCCAGCCCCATCGCCAGACCATCGCGCAGAATTTCAATTTTGGTTTGTTGTAGGTACGGACTGATAATCGCAATAGGCTCATAGTTAGCGATTTGACAGACATCATGCATTTTCTGCACAAATTCCGGCCGGCAATCCGGATAAATAAAGTGATCACCGGAGTGAGCGCCGTAATACACCGCTTGCGCATCCAAGGAAACAGCGTAGCCAACTGCTAGTGAAATCAAGATCATATTGCGGTTAGGCACGACGGTCGACTTCATATTGTCAGCGGCATAATGGCCTTCCGGGACTTCGATATCTGAGGTCAGCGACGAGCCGCCAATCAATTGATTAATCGCGGAAATATCGACCACTTTGTGATTAATGCCCAGCTCGGCACAGACGGCCTTGGCACATTCCAGTTCCCGCACATGGCGCTGGCCATAGTTAAACGACAGCGCGTACACTTCGTGACCGTCATTGATGGCTTTGTGTAACACGGTAAAAGAATCCATACCACCGGAATAAATCACAACAACTTTTTGCGGCATCTGGAAAGCTCCCGTTATAATGGCCAACAATTTTTGGGGCGCGCATTGTACTGCAATTCGGCCCGATGCTAAAGGAAATCAATTCGCCGTGTATAAAGTCAACGAGATCTTCGAAACTATCCAGGGTGAAGGCAGCTATACCGGCACTCCGGCGATTTTTGTCCGCTTACAGGGCTGCCCTGTTGGTTGCGCCTGGTGTGACACTAAACATACCTGGGACATTGAACCGGCTTTATTAATCGCGCTGAGCGATACCAGCACTAAAAAGGCCGAATCTGACCATTGGGCCAGTGCCAGTGCTGACGATTTGCTGGCGTTGTTTAATGGACGTGGATATCGCGCCCGCCATGTCGTGATCACCGGCGGCGAGCCTTGTATTTATGATTTAAATCCGTTGTGTGAGCTGTTGCATGCTCATGGCTATAGTACCCAGATTGAAACCAGCGGTACCTTTGAAATTCTGGCGCCGGCTTCGACCTGGGTCACTGTCTCACCGAAAGTGAATATGAAAGGTGGTTATCCGGTCCTGACCAGTTGCCTGCAGCGCGCCAATGAAATCAAACACCCGGTAGCGATGGAAAAACATATTGAAGAGTTACAGGCATTGCTGGCGCTGGTGGATTGCAGCGGCAAACTAATTTATCTGCAACCAATCAGTCAGAAGGCCAAAGCGACCGCGCTGGCAATTGATATGTGTAAACAACATAACTGGCGGCTCAGTGTGCAAGTACATAAATATCTTGGCATCAACTGATGGCATGATTCGATGCCAGCTGCGTCAGCTAGCGGCGTTTTGTTCTTCTGACAGCCACTGACACAGCGTGTCCAGCGCAGGAGCCGCGCTATTGGCTTCCAGCAGCTGGGATTTTAGTTGCGCGGGCATCGTCAGAACTTCGAGCCAACGTTGCGCCTGCCAGCAGCCATCCTGCCATTTTGGCGTCGGATATAACGCTGCCAGTTCGGGGTTTTGCTGATAAATCTGCTGCAGCGCAGCCACCAGAGGTTGCTGCAAAGCTGTCAGTGGTTGGGACGGCCAGTCTGCCAGCGGTTCGGTCTCAGCAACGTGCAGCTGGTCGGCTTCCTGCCAGCGTTTGCAGATCCGCAGCCGTTGAGTGCCTTCGATGGTAATGCCCAACAAGCCATCATCCAGCTGGCAAAAATCAATGATCTGAACCAGTGTCACCACCGGAAAAATCCGCGACGGGTGTTGTTGATGGACATAAGGGTTTAACAAAGCACTGGCAAACGGACGCTGCTGTGCTTCTCGCACCAGCCGCTGGTAACGGGGTTCAAATACCCGCAACTGCATCCTTCCTTGTGGTAACACAATCTGACTGAGCGGAAATAATGCAATAGCTTCTGACATGGGTGACCGTCTCTGATTATTCATGTTGGAGGATACGACGTGGGACTGAGGCTGGATTTGTTTGTGCCTGCTGAAACTTTACTGATTTTTTGTTATGGTAAATCAACCAGCATCTGAATAGGTTGCGTCCGTCATGCCTGATTTTTGTAAGCGTTCGGCCAGATGGTCGGCGCTATTTTGCGGCTTCGTTTTATCTGGACTGGTAGTAACAGGGGCTGCGCAGGCGGAGGGCATTAAATCTCTGAACGTGTTATCGCCGCCGTTAAAAGCTGCGGTCAGTGATACCAATGCTGTGCCTTTTGCCATGTTTTCCGGCAGCGGGCAATTATCCGGTGGGTTAGCAAAGGATATCCTCGATTTGGTAGCGTTAGAGTTGCGCAGCCAGGTGATCTATCTGGATATTCCGCGCGCCCGGCTGGAACCATGGCTCAGCAGTGGTCAGGCGGAAGTTGGCTGTTTTTTAAATCCGGACTGGGTGAGTGAACCAAAACGCTTTGACTGGACCGACACGCTGTTTTTCAGCCGGCAGTTGATTATTCGTCGATCGGACAGTGCGCCTATTCGACGACTGGCAGATTTGTATTACAAACGCGTTGGGACCACTTTTGGTTTTGTTTATCCTGAATTGCAACAGGCTTTTGTTGAACGCCTCATTGTCCGTGATGACGCGCATTCGTTGCAAAGTAATCTGCAACGGCTGGCGCAACAGCGTTTAGATGCAGTGATGACTGTCGATTTAAGTTTTTTTTATCTGGTCGCACAGCACCAGTTTGATGTCGACTTTGTGGCAGAACCGTTGTGGAGTGAACCACCGGGCGTATTTTGTGCTGTAAGTCAGCAATCATCGCGTCGGCAGGCTATTTTGCAGGCATTCAGCCGGCTCAAAGCTCTGGGAACTATCGAGAAATTAGTACAAAAATATAAAGGCGTGCCGGTGTCTTAAAACCCTGCAGGCTGAATCATCAGCCTGCGCGGAAACACTGTCAGTGACGGGATTTATTGGCCAATCGGATCATCTTTTAATTTTGGTATCTTCAGCCCAAGTTCTTTGCCGCGATCTCTGGCGTAATAGGTACAGCCATAAAACATCAGACAGGCAAAAAAGACTTCGGCCAGAGCCAGATAAAATGCCATGCCCTGACTGACCCACAGGTGAGTCAGTCCATGCACAAAATAAATCATCACGATAAAATTAGCCCAGGCAAAGGTATAGGCTTTGCCTTGCCAGATCCCTTTGAGTGGTAACCATAACGGCCCCCATAACAAAGCCAGCAATACCCGGGCGCTGCCCATTTCCGGCGGCGCCAACCATAACACCCACAGCGGGATCAGAAGAAATAGGGCCAGATATCCCGCTTGGCCAATTCGTAGTAGCCGGCGGGTTGATGGGGCGAGTGGTGATTGTTGTTCAAATAACACGTTCATTGTAGTTTCCCGGCAAAACGCGCCAGGCGTTTGCCAAATTCAAGACATAATATGGATTCATGGTTGCTCAATTGCGGCCCCTGCTGTTGACTGCCGGCATGAGTACTGACATGGGTCGGGCCATACGGCGTACCGCCGCTCTGGGTTTGATGCAGCGCGGGCGCATCATAAGGTTGGCCGAGCAGGACCATGCCGTGGTGTAGTAAAGGCAGCATCATGCCAAGTAGATTGGCTTCTTGCCCACCGTGCATCGATGAAGACGCAGTAAAGACCCCGGCTGGTTTATCAATGAGTGCGCCTTGCAGCCACAGATCTGTGGTTTGTTCCCAGAAGTATTTCATTTCAACACTCATCTGCCCAAAGCGCACCGGGCTGCCAATGGCGATCGCATTGGCTTGGATCAGCTCCGCTTTGCTGACCACAGGATGCGCTGGCGAATGTACTGGATTTGGCGTGATAGCTGCGACCGTGCGCAGCAGTGCTTCAGCGCCGGCACTTTGCACACCGATGGCAATTTTTTCGGCCAGCAACTGCACTGAACCATGGCGCGAATGGTACAGGATCAACACCTGAGCCGGCATCAGAGCAGGTCCTGTAATTTTTGCAGAGGCCGCGCCACGACGGCTTTATCGGCCCATTCGATAATGGGACGTTCAATCAGTTTGGGCGTTTGCACCATCGCATGGATCAGCTCGTCGTCGGTCAGCGCCGGATTATCCAGCCCAAGCGCCAGATATTCGGCTTCTTTGTCCCGTAGCAGCTGGCGGGGCTGATAACCAAGCTTTTGCAATAACTGCGTCAGCTGACTGTGATCCGGCGGCGTCTCCAGATAATAAACAACTTCAAACGACAGACCCTGCGCAGTCAGCAAAGCCAATGCTTCGCGACTCTTTGAACAGCGGTTGTTATGGTAAATCTTCAGCATGCAATACTCAGTTCAGTTGCTTCAGGCGGGCGAATTCAGCCTGCCACTGTTTTTTCTTGGCTTCTAACCGGCGGCTTTCCAGTTTGTCGGTTTCAGCCAGCCGGTTCAGCGATTCGTTAATATCGTCGATGGCTTTAGGGTAAATCGCCAGCTGATAATACAGATCTGCGCGCGCTTCAAAGTACTTTGCCATATCGTTCAGTGATTTGTAGGCATCAATCAACATTTCATATGCCAAATAGGTATCGGGCTTAAAGTACAGCAGGTTTTTCAGCAGATGCAGCGCCAGCCGTTCGGATTTGGCCGCCATCGCGGCGTTCGCGTAGTTTAACGTGATGACCTGATTGTTTGGCCGCAGCAGATATTCCTGTTCCAGCATCTGCAACGCTTTATCCGTTTGTTTGGTCTGTATATAGACGTCAGTCATGGCATCAATGTAAAACAGATTTTTGTCGTCATGCGCGCGCAGCTTCAGCAGGATCTGTTCTGCAGCTTTGACGTCACCGTTGTCGAACAGTGTCAACGCCAGACCATATTGGTTTGCTTTGGTATTACCGCCGGGCGTGGCGACTTTTTTCTGAAAATATGCCAGCGCTTCTTTGCCTTTTAACTGATAGCGCGCCCAGATCCGTGCCTTAGCCAGCGCAAAATCGCTGCTGTCCGGCACAAATTTGCGCTCAAATTGCTCTGCCCGTACCCGGGAATCGCTGATCCGCGCCTGTGACAACGGGTGAGTGTATAAAAAGGCCAGCTGGGTATTACTAAAACGGGTTTTTTCACTGAGTTTGTTGAAGAACTCAGGCATTGCGTAGGGGTCATAACCGCCTTTGGCTAATAGCTGAATGCCAATGCGATCTGCTTCTTGTTCATTGCTGCGGGTAAAGTTGATCGCTGTTTGTGCCGCGATGCCTTGAGTGGCCATTAAGCCGGCCATGCCGGCTTCCGGATTGGCGATGGTCAGTAGGATTGAGCCTAATAACGATGCCATCGTCAGCGGCGCATTTTGTGATTTAGCCTCCACTGCCCGCGCGATATGGCGCTGCGTGACGTGGACAATTTCGTGCGACATGACCGAGGCGAATTCACTTTCACTGTCTGCGACCGCAAGCGTGCCGGTATTTGACACTATGTTGCCGCCAAGCATGGCAAAAGCATTGATCTCCGGGCTGTTGACCCAGGAAAAAGTGAATGGAAACCGAACGCCTTCAGCTTTGGCCACTAATGCCTGACCCAGCGTATGCAGATATTCGTCTAATAACGGATCGCTGACCATTGGCAGCTGGGCCCTAGTTTGCTTCAGCATCATATCGCCAATCAGCTTTTCTTTTTCCGGTGACAAGCTGGAGAAGGCATTCACGCCCAGATCGGGCAGGGTGGTAGAATTGACTGCCGCTGCACTCAATGGCAGTGCCAGCACCGAACAAAACGCAATTTTCAGGAGATACGTCATCTACTTCTTGTGCTCACCTTGGATCCCGGATCTCAATCCTTGCAGCTGTAATGCGTCGGCATCAGCCTGGCCCAGGCGTTTTTCCTGCGCCTCAAAGAATGCCTTGATGGTCATCCCTTCGACTTTTGTGACGTTGGTATATTGCTGCATGAACTGAATGACTTTGTGTACGGTCTTGTGTGCATGCAAAATTAAGGCAAAGTCTGCATCGTCGCCATGCTCAAAGTAATATCCGATGAATTTGTGTAATTGGTTGACCCGCAATAACAATCGCATCGAAAGCGGGTCCCACAGATTGAACTCCATTAGCCTGTTGCCTTTGACATACTGGTCAATCTCTTGGTCTTTGGCATAGGGGATAGCGTGAAGTTCAAAACCACGTTCAGAAAAAACCTGATACAACGCAATACGCGGTTTGTTGTCACAGTGGATCTCATTGTTGTCGTCCATGTAACCGCCAAGTAGCGACAGATTCCAATTGCGTTTATCAATGATTTTTTTCACCGCGGTATCAAAACCGTGGGTCAGCATCCCCTCAGATTCGCCCAGCGATTGCGACACCATATGGTAAAACGGCGGCAGTTCGCCCCAGTTTATTTGTTTTTTGTACCAGTTAATGTCTTTTAACGACGGATTTGCCGGTAACTTATGTCTGTTGCCACCTTGAGACATGGGTTATTCCTCCTGGCCCGGTGCTGATAGCTGCAGCGTCAGGCTTTATTCCGGCGCCGGGACAGTCCGGACCAGCAAAAGCCGCTGTTTTGTCATAGAGTTAAAATGTATCACAACTTCTTTGGCTGTTGTCCCTTCCAGCTGACTTTTCCAGTCGTTTGGCCGGCAATTGTACAATGTGGCGCGATGGTCATGCAGTGCAGTGATAAACAGTGCCACGTTGATCAACAAACAACAGTAGCTGGGGATTTACAGTGGACATCACCCGATGATCTTGTGGAGTGCATCATGACAGAACCGATAGAGCAAACCTGGTATGCCCGTAGTCTGACGCCAGAGCGTTTATTACTGCTTAGTCTGCTGTTGGTTGCCGCTGGTTTATATGCCGCAGGTGATGTGTTGCTCCCCGCATTATTGGCGTTGGTCGGGGCATATCTGCTGGAGCGACCGGTGCAATGGCTGCAAGCGGCGGGAGTCAAGCGGTCGCATGCCGTTTGTATCGTGATGTTGGCGGTCGGAGCATTGCTTTGGTGGCTGCTGGCGACCTTGTTGCCGCTGGTCTGGGTGCAAGGACAGGCGTTTCTCAGTGCTTTGCCTGATCTAGCCGCAACCGGACGGCTCTATCTGGAGCAATTGTGGTCAGCACAAAACAACTGGTTCAGCGAGCGTCAGCTGACACTTGTGTTGCAGCGACTGGAAAGCCAAAGTCTGATTTTTCTCAATACGCTGTTGGCATCGTCTTTGGATGGCGTTGCCGGGGTGTTTTATGCGCTGGTTTATCTGGTGTTATTACCGATGATGGTGTTTTTCCTGCTCAAAGATAAAGACAGTCTGGTGCATGGCATCCAGCGTTGGTTACCGGGGACCGGTCACTTACTGCGGCCGGCCTGGCAGGAACTTGATCATCAGCTGCTTGGCTACATTCAGGGCAAGTTGCTGGAGTTGGTGCTGCTTGCGCTGGCCTGTTTCTTGTTATTCAGTGCTTTTGCGCTGCCCTATGCGTTACTACTGGCAATTCTGGTTGGGCTGTCGGTGTTTATTCCATATCTGGGTATAGCAGTGGTGACAGTGCCAGTCGTGTTAGTCAGTATCGGTTTATGGGGCTTGAGCAGCACCACTGGCTGGTTGCTGCTGATCTATCTGATGTTACAGGTGCTGGATGCATATCTGCTGGTGCCGATGTTGTTCGGCCGCGTCGTCGACATGAATCCGTTTTATATCATGTTAGCGGTGCTGGTGTTTGGCGGGCTTTTTGGTTTTTGGGGCGTTGTGTTTGCTATTCCACTGGCGTCGCTGTTAAAGGTTCTTTTTCATACCTTTGGACCTGCGCCCGGATAGCCGGTAAATGATATTTTTGCCACAACAAATGAAACATACCGGCGCGATATTGCTGTTCCAACAATTGTTCCAATTTCGGTGCCAGCTGGAAATTTGGCGACTGACGAGAAAATGCCAGATAGCCGCGAATATTCTGATTGACGTGGTAAGGCTGGCGTTTCAGGTCAGTTATTTTCAGACCCGCAGCGGAAAATGAACCCTCGGCGGTTTGCTCGACCGTGATGGCATAATCCGCCCGACCTTTGTGGACCATGTCTAATGAAATTGCTTCAGTGTTCACGGCAATTTTTTCAAAGTTTGTTGCCTGATCAAATTCGTTGAAATACACCGCATCACGCATCACCGTGACTGTGGAGCCCTGCAGATCTTCGACTTTGTGGATCTCCCGGCGCTGATTGTGCCGGCTGTAAAACACAAACGACGAGACAAAGTTCATCATGGCTGGCTGGATAAAATGCAGGAATTGCTCACGCTGGGGCGAATGCAGCAAGCCGGCAACGATATCGACTTCGCCGGTTTCAGCCATTTTCAGACAGCGCGGAAACGGACAAACCACTATTTCGATACGCAGACCAAGCTGGCGGGCCGCAGGTCTTAACAAATCCAGTGACAAGCCGTGCGGTTCCGCAACATCTTCGGTGAAATAATAAGGAGGGCTATGATACATCGCCAGTTTCAACACCGGCATATCAGCGCGAAGCGGTGGCGCAGCCTGCAGGGGCCAAGCGAGCAGAAACAATGCAACAGACAGCAATTTAATCAACACAGTTGGCATACACACCTGACTTCAATAGGGGCCGCTGACAGTGTCGTGTTCCTTGCGGAGAATTCCTGAATTTCAAAGGCGTCAGAATACCTGAAATCTGACTTGCATTCCAGCGCTCAGTTGTCGCGGCACCCCGGGTTCCAGGCTGCGCCCTGACGCCTGATTGACGACAACGGCGCCGATATAGCGCTGATCGGTCAGGTTTTCTGCACTCAGATGCAGACGCCAGTCCAGCACACCATGTTGCCCCTGCCAACCAGTGTCGACATCAAGCAGGCCATAGGCTGGCGCAAATTGCTGATTCAGATCGTCAGCCGCCACACGGCTGAGCCGGCGATAGCGCAGCGCAGCATACCAGCCACTGCCAGGTTCAAAACTCAGTTGCAGCTGTTGCTGTTGCGCCGCGACACCAGGTAACTGCTGACCCGCGGCGGCATTGCTGTATGTCGCATCGAGCCAGGTCAGGCTGTAGGCCAGTTGCCAGGACTGACCTAGGTGTTGTTGCAGGCTGAACTCAGCGCCCTGACGCCGGGTGCCGGCGGCATTCTTAAACACAGTCCGGCCGCCACTGCTGCTGTCGACGACCAGTTCGCGCTCGCTGGTCAGATAAAACAGGTCAAGTTGCGCCTGACTTAGTCCGGCAGTGGAGTATTGTTGCCATTTTAAGCCAGTGTCCCACTGCCGATTCTGGGCGCTTTGCAGCGCCAGATTGAGGCCGCTTTGGCCACGCTGATAAGCCATTTCTGTCAGCGTCGGGCTCTCAAAACCACGGCCAGTGGCAGCATGCCAGGCCCAGTGTTCATTCAACGCATAACGAAACCCCAGCGCATGAGCACGGCCCTGATCCTGTTTTGCACCACTGTCATCGGGATTGCCGGGCACGATAAAGCGGTCCATGCTTTCAAAGCGCAACCAGGCTAATCGGGCGCCACCATGCAACGTCAGCGCGTCGCTGGCGTCATAACTCAGACGCAGCGCAACATCCTGACTGCGGCTGGTGCTGACATCATCCCGACGCAGCGCGCCTTGCCGGCCAAACTGATTCACATAACCAAGCCGGTCGTCGCGGCTTTGTTCATGGCTGAGCGACCACTGCCACGACAGATCTTGCCAGCGATCTTGTTGTTGCCATTGCAGGCCGAACATGTCGCGTGACAAATCTACGACACCGCCGGAACTGGTGATGGCTTCACCGGTTTGGGTCAGGAACTGCGTGATCTGGCGTGAAGTCAGATAACTGCTGAGCTGCCAGTGGCTGCTTTGCAGACTGATACCAGCCTGGCGTTGCAATGTGGTTTTATGGCTGTCGAAACGCGAGGCGAGGGCGGAGGTCTGGTTTGGGTTTTGCTGCCACTCGCTCAGCGTCAGTGCGCCCGGGTCATCCAGACGCGGGTCGCGGCTAAAGTCGATCCGGGCATTGAGCTTCACAGAGTCTGTCAGCTGAAACTGTTGTTTCCACAAGGCCTGTTGCCGGCTGGCACGGTTGTGTGGACGGGTGCCCTGATGATCCAGTTGCTGCAGCATCACAGTACCGAAAGCGCCATCAGCGCGCAGACTTTGCTGCCTGTGATCTGCACTTTGTTGGTGTGATATCGCCAGCAGGCCAGGCTCTGCCGGCTTGCTTTGCCAGGCAATAACACCACCGGCGGCATTACCGTACAAGGCTGCAAAAGGGCCTTTTAACACTTCGACACTGGCGAGATCGGCGGCAAATAATGCTCCGGGCTGCGTCTGACCATCCGGAGTGGTCAGCGGGATACCGTCCAGCAACATCCGCACGCCACGGACGCCAAAACTGCTGCGGCTGCCGAAACCGCGAATACTGAGCCGGCTGTCCTGAGCCAGATTACTGCGCAGGTCGGCTTGTACACCTGCCATGCCTTGCAGCAGTTTCAGCGCATCTTGAGCGGGTATAACCTCATCAAACTGGCGGAAACTAACAGCCGCCGGGGTTGCCAGCCAGCTCACGGGCAGCGCTGTGGCGCTGATGGTCAGATGTTCCAGCGGATCTGCGACAGGACCTGCCAATACAGCGCCGCTCAGCGGTAACCACAGCAGCACTGAGCTTAGCCGGCCGAAGTCAGGCGCAGCACAGCGCCTTTGTCTTCATCGGTCAGCAGATAAATAGCGCCATCCGGCGCCACTTCTACATCGCGGATGCGGGCACCGATCCGGATACGCTCTTCATGTACCACTTTGTCATCTTTTATTTCCAGACGCACCAGCTGACCGAATTTCAGCGAGCCGACCAACAGGTTATGTTGCCATTTGCTGAACATCGCGCCCTGATAAAACAGCATGCCGCTTGGTGCGATCGACGGCACCCAATAATGCAGCGGTTGTTCCAGCCCCGGTTTTTTCGTCACGCCGATCACGCCACCGCCGTACTCTTCACCGTAAGTGATAATTGGCCAGCCATAGTTTTTACCAGCTACGGTGATATTGATTTCATCGCCGCCCTGCGGCCCATGTTCATGGGTCCAGAGCCGGCCGGTTTTATCCAGCGTGGCGCCCTGAATATTGCGATGGCCATAGGACCAAATTAACGGTTGCGCAGTTTTATCCTGCGCAAATGGATTACCAGGCGCAGCGTTTCCGTCCGGAGTGATATGTGCAACTTTGCCTATTAAGGTCGTTAAGTTCTGCACTGCTTCGCGCTGACTGCCGCGATCACCGGTGGTGACAAACAGGTTGCCATCGGCTTGTTGCACCAGACGACCGCCAAAGTGATATTTGCTGTCAAATTTTGGTGTCTGGCTGAAGATAACTTTGAAATCTTTTAATGACTGACCATCCAGCCGGGCTTTGGCCACTGCGGTGCTGTTGGTGTTGTCGGCACCTGGTTCCGCGTAGCTTAGGTAAATCAGTTGATTGCTGGCGAAGTCTTTATCGAGTAATACATCCAGTAAACCGCCTTGCCCTGCAACGACAATCTCAGGTAAACCGCTGATTGGGGCGCTGACCTTGCCGCTTTTATCGATATACCGCAGCCGTCCGTCGCGTTCAGTGACCAGCAGTTGGCCATCCGGCAATACGCTGATGCCCCATGGATGCGCCAGATCTGTGGCTACAGTGTCGATTTTCAGATTGCCATGCTGAGTGGCGATAAACGCCGGATCAGCCATGACAGCAGCGCTGCATAAGGTTAAAGCCAGAACAGTTTTACGCATGAAATACTCCTTAAACCTTTAATCCTTCCGCCAGCATTGCACGTTGCACTGCCGGGCGGCTTTGCACACGCTGCTGGAATTGTTGCAGCAACGGGTAGGGCATTAAATCGACGTTGACCATCCGCGCCCAGCCCAGCACCGTAAACAAATAGGCATCAGCTACGGTGAAATAATCGCCGAGCAGAAAGTTTTGCGCGTTGAGCAGTTGTTCCGCTTGCGCCAGACGTATAGTCAAGCGCGCGCGAGTGGCGTCTTTTGTCACGTCCGCAGCAGTCGGGTCAAACAGTGGCGTGAAGTTTTTGTGCAGTTCAGTCGCAATAAAATTTAGCAACGACTGCAAGCGATAGCGGCTAAAACTACCATTGGCAGGGGCGAGATTGGCTGCCGGCGCCTGATCGGCAATATACTGCAACAACGCCGGGCCTTCACTGAGCAGCTCACCATTTTTAAGTTGCAGCGCCGGCACATAACCCTGCGGGCAAATCAGGCGATAATCACTGCCATCCGGCAGCGTTTTACTGCGCAGGTCTACGCGGATGATTTCATGTTTTAAACCCGCTTCTTCCAGCGCGATATGCGAGGCCAGCGAACAGGCGGCCGGGGCAAAATAAAGCTTCATAATCTATGCTCCGCTGCAGGCGGCAACTGCCGCCGGATAAAAACGGCCGCTGACAGCGACCTTATAACGCTTTGAGAACGACATCATGATGGTTGCTGGTTTTGAACGCGTCAAACACCTGGCTGATCTGGCCGTTCTGCTCAATCAAAAAGCTGATGCGATGGATCCCGTCATAGACTTTCCCCATAAATTTCTTCTCACCCCAAACGCCAAAAGCGTCGGCTAGCTGGTGGTCAGGGTCGGATAATAGTGTGAAATTCAGTGCGTCACGTTCGGTAAATTTGGCCAGACTTTTGACCGGATCGGTACTAACGCCAACAGCCACCACATTTTTAGCGGCAAGCTCGGCTTTGACATCCCGCAGACTACAGGCTTGTACTGTGCAGCCTGGCGTCATTGCTTTTGGATAAAAGTACAACAACACCCGATGACTGGCGAGCAGCGCTTTTAGCTCAATAGAATCACCATGTTGATCTTGCAGGGTAAAGTCGGGGGCTTGCTGACCAGCAGTTAAAGTTTGCATGTTCTCTCCATTGCGGCAACGGTCGCGGTGGCAGGACTTAGCTTTGTGGTTCGAAGCTGCCCTGCAACTGCATCTGATTAAATTTGGCCTGCAGCAGACGTTTGATTTTGTCGCTGTCGAGACCTTGTGGTAATTGCACAGTCATCACAGTATGCGTTTGTGCCGGTTGCTGCGGATCCGGCTGTAGCGTTTCCGAGCGTAGGGCTCCGATGTATACCTGATGTTCCGCCAGCAGGCTGGAGATCGCACCCAGCGTGCCGACTCGGTCCACGCCGGTATATTCAACAATATAAGGTGCTGATAGCGTGGGCAAAGTGCAGGACGACGTACGTTTGGACATCGTCAGCAGATCAAGCTCAAAAGCGGAACTTGGCAGCAGATATTCGATTTTGCTGATCGCAGCAGCATCACCTGATAACAACATGATAAACGTGAACTCGTTACCAAAAATCGCCATCCGGCTGTCGACGATGTTGCAGTTGCAGTCACTGACCAGACGGGCCAGCTGACTGACGATACCTGTACGGTCTGTGCCAATGGCAGTGACGACCAGTTGTTGGGGCATGAGCGCGTATAAATCCAAATTCAATGAGGGCCGGAGTGTAACATAATCCTTTGAAATTTCATCAGGGAAGGAACGTGCGCTTGTGTTCAGGCACTGCCGTCATTAATATGAGCAGCCTGATTTTTATGGAGCTGCAGTTAAAATGTTCAGTGGTAGTCACGTCGCCCTTATAACCCCAATGCTCAAAGATGGTCAGGTAGATTACCCGAGCCTAAAGCGACTGCTGGATTATCAGCTGGAAAACGGTACCGACGGCCTGATTATTATGGGGACGACCGGTGAGGCCGCGACCATTCCTTTTGCAGAGCAAATTGACGTATTGCAGTATGTGTTGGTGCATGTACAAGGCCGGATCCAGATTATCGCCGGAAATGGTTCTAACAGTACTGCTGAAGCAGTTGAGAAAACTAAAGTGTTGTCGGCGCTACCGATTGATGGTTTTCTGACCGTGACGCCTTATTACAACAAACCGACACAACAAGGCATGCTGGCGCACTTTAAAGCGGTCGCCGGCGCCACAGAAAAGCCTGTGTTGTTGTATAACGTTCCTGGCCGTACCGGCGTCGATTTACTGCCGGCTACTGTGGCAGAATTGTCGAAAGTGCCAAACATTACCGGCATCAAAGAAGCAACCGGTAGCCTGACTCGGTTAAAAGAGCTGCAGGCTCTGGTCGGCGCTGATTTTGCGCTGCTTAGCGGTGATGATGCCAGTGCTTGTGATTTTCTGTTGCAAGGCGGTCATGGTGTGATTTCGGTTACCACCAATATCGCGCCTAAAGCGATGGCACAGATGATCAAAGCAGCGCGGGCCGGCAACACAGCGGCAGCTCAGGCGCTGGATAAGACTTTACAGCCGTTACATCGCGACCTTTTTATCGAAAGTAACCCAATCCCGTCGAAATGGGCGTTGTTGCGGTTAGGGCTGATTTCTTCAGATTTTGCCCGCTTACCACTGACTCAGCTGGAACCAATTCATCAGAGCGTAATCGAACAAGCGCTGCATGCAGCCAACCTGAATCTGTAACTGAATTTTTGACTTTATCCTTACATAGGAGTGCTTAGGTGCATTATTGGATCCCCGGCGCAGTAGCAGCCACTTTGTTGTTGTCCGGCTGTTCGTTGTGGCCTGCTGCCGAAAAAACTGCTGTCAATGAACAGCGTATTGCAGAATTAAATATCCCGGCTGGTTTAAAAGCGCCGAAAAAACCAGGGCAATATGATTTGCCGGCTAAAGTTGCCGCCGGTGTCAGCCCTGAGCAAATGGATTTACGCGCGCCAATGCAGGTGCTCGCCGTGGCGACCAATGCCCGGGTTGAAGAAGAAGAAAAAGAAGCCCGTGTCTGGTTTGAACGTACAGAGTTTACCGGCGACTTGATGCCTTACTTACAGAACAATATCACTAGCTTCTTCAGCAAGAACACCATTGATGCCACGCATCCGCAGCAACTGCAATGGCAGACCGACTGGGTCAGTTCTTATCAGGAAACCGGTTGGTGGTTGTGGAAAGGTCAGGAGCTGACACAACAAAGTAAATTCAATGTGGTACTGGAACCACGCAGCCATGGCCGTACTATTGCGGTACAAGTCAAACTGCTGGAACACAAATACACTGACGAAACGCAAAAACTGACACCAATCAGCCAGCGCCGCGAAGAAGTGCATTTCTTAAACCGCATTATCGATCACATTGCGACTGTTGAGCTTGCTGCTATTCGTGAAGCCAAAGCTAAATTGCCGGATGTAATGCTGACTCGGGCTGTCAATGACAAGCAAGAACCTGTGATGCTGACGACGCAACCGATTGACGTCACTTGGTCACAGCTTGAGCTGTTGCTGGAAAAAGTCGGGCTGGAAGTTACCGATCTGAACCAGACTGATTATGTGTATTACCTGAAATACATCAAAGCCGAACAGGGCTTCTGGGACAGTATCTGGGGTGATGAAGATTTGCCTGAGTTACCATTAACTGCCGGTGAGTATCAGCTGTCGCTGAGTAAAACCGACAAAGGCACGGCGATTAAAATCAAAGACAAAGACGGCAAGGTTCTGGATCAGGCCACGTTAGATGCTGTCTACGAAGTTTTTGCTGCGGCTATTCGTCAGGGCAAACTGGAGCTCTGACCGGTTGTCGAAAAAAGACAGACAAGGCGCAAAGTTTCTGACTTTGCGCCTTGTGCTTTGTTATCAACGGTATTGATATCGGGTCACAGTAAACAGCGCATTGTGATCCCGGAAGCATCAGATAAAATACAGCAGTAACGGGCTACTCTGGCCCGACACTGGAGAGGATTTACCATGCCTGACTGGCGTTTATTCCGGAAAGTTACTGGCTTGTTGTCAGTGATTGTTGTGACGTTTACCACGCCAGCTGCGGAATTAACCGATCTGTATCAGGCCACAGTGCCAGCCAATCAAAGTCAGGCAATGTGGCAACGTCAGGCGTTACAGGCGGTATTGTTAAAACTGACCGGCAGCACCGACGTCCAAAGTTTGCCGGCGCTGAATGATGCATTGAAGAACAGCGGCCAGTTTGTCGTACAGTTTCAACAGGTACAGCAGGATGGCCAAAGTCAGTTGTTAGTGACGCTGGACGGGCAAAAAATCACCCGACTGTTACAGAGTCAACAAATCCCCGTCTGGGGGCCACGTCGGCCCGATGTGTTGTTATGGTTGACTGAACGTCCGGTGGAAACGCCACAGTTTGTATTAAGTCCGGATCATCCATTACGTAAAGCGCTGCAGAGCCAGGCAGCTTTGTTTGGTTTGAGTGTCCAGTTCCCATTATTTGACGAAGCCGATACCACTCTGGTGAATGAAGCCGCGAGTTGGGGGGGCGACTGGGCGTTGTTACAACAAGCATCAGCAAGGTATCAGGCCACTGAAGTGTATAACCTGTTGTTTGATCAACTGACAGATGCCAGCGGCCTGGTCCAGTTCCGCCTGACTTGGCAGCAACTTCAAGATGGGGCAGTGCAAAGTAACGAGTTAATCAATGCTGATGCAATGGCGCTGGCTCAGCAGTTTTGCAGTGCATTGGCTAAAGCGCAGGCCACCCGCTATGCCGTGCGTATTGTAGCTCCCGGTGCCAGTTCCGACAGTAACAGTCTGCAACTGACGTTTGATGGTGTTGCGAGTCTGACTGATCTTGCCCGGTTGCGTCAGCTGTTCGATGCGATGCTGACCGTACGTGAACATAGCCTGGTGCAATACAGTGCCGGGCAGGCCGTGTTGAAATTGCAATTGTCAGCCAGCAACGAGGAATTTTATCGGGCGCTCAGTCTGGTGCGAGAACTCACGCCGCAGCCGGACGCCGCTGCACCAGGTACCATAGTTGATCAGGCTTCCGTTCCAGGCTCTGTTGCGGAGCCGGCATTAAGTGATGCGGAAGCGGCGATGGAGGCTGCTCTCGGTGATCCTTCTGTAGCGGTAAGTGACAATACCGCAGCCACCACCGTGACCGATGTCTCTGCCACAACGCCAGTGTTGCCTGCCGAAACGATGCAAAGTGGCCAAAGTTCAGTCACCGCGGCCCTGCAGATCAGCACGCGTTACCTGTTCCGCCGTCAATAATGCAGGCACAGATGCAGCCAACCCAGTTTACGCTGGCCGTCACATTGCCGGACGATGAAACTCTGCACAGTTTTTACGGTGCGGACAGTAGTCCGGCGGTGGCATTTATTCAACAGTATCTGCTTCCGCAAACAGCCGCATTGTCGCTACAGCCGCCGGTGTTTGTGTTTGGAGCGTCTGGCAGCGGTAAGTCGCATCTCCTTTACGCCGCCTGTGTGCAGGCGCAGGAACTCGGCCTGACCAGTCAGCTGCTCGCGCTCGACGAGTTTGCGCAATACAGCCCGCGCATGCTGGATAATCTGGAGCAGCTGGATTTGGTTTGCCTCGATAATATCGGCGCAGTCGCCGGCGATTCACACTGGCAGGTCGCTTTGTTTGATTTGTACAACCGGCTGGCGGAACATGGTAAAAAATTGATAATCGTCGCCGACGACCAACCAACCGCGCTCGGTTTTACGCTGCCGGATCTGGTGTCGCGTTTACAGGCCTGCACAGTCTTCCAGCTGCGGCTGCTGAGCGATGATGACAAGCAAAAATTACTACAGCAAAAAGCGCGGGTGCGGGGGCTGGATCTGCCAGACGAAGTGGCGCGTTATCTGTTAAACCGGCAGCAACGCGATATCCGCGCGCTGGTCAGCACGCTGGATATTCTGGATAAAGCTTCGATGGTGCATCAACGCCGCCTGACCATTCCTTTTGTTAAAGATGTGCTGAGCAGTACTTTCCCCGTGACAGACCTCTGATCCACAGCGTTTTCCGCTATTTTGCTAAAATTTTCCTGCTGACAGCGCGCCCAAACACGGCGAAATTGTTGTAAAATCACCGGTTTTAGCAAACAAGCTGGTCTGAGGAAAATCATGAACCTATCTGCCATCTTAGACAGCGCATTGCAGGCTGTAGCCGCTGCGGCTGACGTCAATGCGCTGGAAGACGTCCGGGTCGAGTATTTCGGCAAAAAGGGCAGCATCACTGAGCTGTTAAAATCCTTAGGGGCGATGGATGCCGAGGCCCGTAAAGTGGCCGGCGCACAAATTAACGAGCTGAAACAGCAAGTACAGGACGCATTAAACGCGCGTCGCGACGGCATGCAAGCCGCAGTGCTGGCGCAAAAACTGGCCTCTGAACAAATCGATGTGACCTTACCCGGCCGCAGTATCGAGCAGGGCGGTTTACATCCGGTCACCCGCACCATTCGCCGCATTGAAACGTTTTTCGGCGAACTGGGCTTTGAAGTCAAACATGGTCCGGAAATCGAAGATGATTTCCATAACTTTGATGCGCTGAATATTCCTGAGCATCACCCGGCCCGTGCTGATCATGACACTTTCTACTTTAATCCGAAGCTGATGCTGCGGACGCAGACCTCTGGCGTGCAAATTCGCACCATGGAAACTGAACAGCCGCCACTGCGAATCATTTCACCAGGTCGGGTCTATCGCAACGACTACGATATGACGCACACGCCAATGTTCCACCAGGTCGAAGGCCTGATGGTCGATAAAAATGTCAGCTTTACTGAACTCAAAGGCATTTTGCACGACTTCCTGAACAACTATTTTGAGGAAGATTTGCAGATCCGCTTCCGTCCATCATTTTTCCCTTTCACTGAACCTTCGGCTGAAGTCGACGTGATGGGCAAAAACGGTAAATGGCTCGAAGTATTAGGCTGCGGCATGGTGCACCCGAACGTATTACGTTCCGTTGGCATTGACCCTGAAGTGTACAGCGGTTTTGCCTTTGGCATGGGCGTTGAGCGTCTGACCATGCTGCGCTACGGCGTCACCGATCTGCGTTCATTCTTCGAAAATGATCTGCGTTTCTTAAAACAATTTAAATAAGCCGGAGCGAAACAATGAAATTCAGTGAATCCTGGTTACGGGAATGGGTCAATCCGGCGTTATCAACGCAGGAACTGGCCGAACAGATTTCAATGGCCGGCCTCGAAGTAGACGGTATTGATGCCATCGCAGGTGTTTTCAGCGGTGTGGTTGTTGGTCATGTGGTTGAGTGTGGCCGCCATCCGGAAGCGGATAAATTACAAGTCACCAAAGTGGATATCGGTAGCGGTGAGCTGCTGGATATCGTCTGTGGTGCTGCCAACTGCCGTCAGGGCTTAAAAGTTGCTGTGGCGACTGTCGGCGCAGTGCTGCCGGGGGATTTTAAAATAAAAGCGGCTAAGTTACGCGGCCAGCCGTCTAACGGCATGCTGTGTTCGTTATCCGAACTCGGTATGGCAGAAAGCTCAGAGGGCATTATTGAACTGCCGGCTGACGCGCCGCTTGGCAAAAATATCCGTGAATACCTGCAGTTAGACGATAACGCTATCGAAGTCGACTTAACGCCAAACCGGGCAGACTGCCTCGGTATGCTCGGCCTTGCCCGCGAAGTAGGCGTGTTGAACAAGCTGGATGTGTGTCAGCCGGAAGTGTCTGCTGTCACTCCTGCAATCGACGAGCAGCGCACTATCACGCTGCAGGCGCCAAAAGCCTGTCCGCGTTATTTAGGTCGCGTTATTCGTAACATCAACGTCGGCGCGTTGACGCCGTTGTGGATGGTGGAAAAGTTACGTCGCAGCGGCATCCGCTCTATCGATCCGGTGGTTGACGTGACCAACTATGTGTTGGTGGAACTGGGTCATCCGATGCATGCGTTTGATTTGGCAAAAATCGACGGCGGCATTGTGGTGCGTCTGGCACAGCCAGGCGAAAAACTGGTGCTGCTCGATGCAAGTGAAGTGACACTGAATCCACAAACGTTGGTGATCGCTGATGAGCACAAAGCACTGGCGATGGCCGGTATTTTTGGCGGTCTCAACAGTGGTGTGACCAAAGACAGCCGTGACATTTTCCTCGAAAGTGCATTCTTCGCACCGACGGAAATGGCCGGTCGCGCACGCCAATATGGTCTGCACACCGACGCATCACATCGTTATGAACGGGGTGTCGACCCGGAATTGCAACGCAAAGCCATGGAACGGGCGACCGCATTGTTGCTCGACATCGTCGGCGGCGAAGCCGGTCCTGTGGTCGAAGCCAAGTCAGACGAGCACTTGCCAGTAGCTGCGCAAATCAATCTGACCCGGCACAAACTGGACCGCATCCTCGGGATTCATATCGACACGGCGACAGTGACTGAAATTTTCAGTCGTTTAGGCTTTGCCGTATCTGAGCAGGCAGACAGCTGGCAAGTGACAGTCCCAACCTACCGCTTTGATATTTCTATCAGCGAAGATCTGATTGAAGAAGTGGCGCGGGTTTATGGTTATAACAGCATTCCAAATGTGGCGCCTGTGGCATCACTGGCAATGCGTGATCACCGTGAAGCGGACATTTCAGTACATAGCTTACGTGATTTACTGGTCGACCGCGGTTATCAGGAAGCGATCACCTATTCGTTTGTTGACCCGAAAGTACAACAAGTGCTGTTCCCAGGCGTCGATGCGCTGGTGCTGCCGAACCCAATTTCTGCCGACATGTCGGCGATGCGGCTGAATCTGTGGCCAGGTTTGTTGCAAGCCGTGCAATATAACCAAAACCGCCAGCAAAACCGCATCCGTCTGTTTGAATACGGTCTGAAGTTTATCCCTGATGCGGCCGCAGAAGGCGGTGTACGTCAAGTGCCGGTCATTGGCGGTATCATCGTTGGCTCTTATGGCAACGAACACTGGACGATGCAGGAACGTGCCGTTGATTTCTATGATGTGAAAGGGGATGTCGAAGCCCTGCTCAGCAAAACTTCAGCCACTGATGAATTCAGCTTTGGCAAAGGTGAACACAGTGCCTTACATCCGGGTCAAACTGCAGCATTGCTGCGCAATGGTCAGCAGGTTGGTTTACTAGGTGCACTGCATCCGGAAGCCGAACGCAAACTGGGTATTAAGGGCAAAGCTTTCCTGTTCGAATTAGAGCTGGCCGCCTTTGGCGACAAGCACATTGTTTCTGCTCAGGAAATCTCAAAATACCCGGCAAACCGCCGTGATTTGGCAATTGTAGTAAAATCTGATGTGCGTTTTTCAGATATCCTTGCTACTATAAGAAAAGTTGGCGGAAATCAACTAGTTGACCTAAAGTTGTTTGACGTGTACACAGGTCAGGGTGTGGCAGACGGAATGAAGTCTTTGGCTATCGCTTTGACCCTGCAGGACAAGACGCGGACCCTGGAAGATAAAGACATCCAACAAGTGGTGGCTTCCGTGGTGCAGGCACTTGGAGATGAGTTCAACGCAACGTTGAGGGATTGAGAATGGCGCTTACCAAAGCCGATTTAGCAGAACGTTTATTTACTAAGTTTGGCATCAGCAAACGCGACGCCAAAATGATAGTAGAATCATTTTTTGAAGAGATCCGTCTCGCCCTTGAAACCGGCGATCAGGTCAAACTGTCAGGCTTTGGTAACTTTGACCTACGGGTGAAAAATCAGCGGCCAGGTCGTAATCCAAAAACCGGTGAAGATATTCCAATCTCTGCCCGTTGTGTGGTGACCTTCCGTCCCGGGCAGAAGCTTAAAAGCCGGGTTGAAGTCGGCACCGCCAAAAAATAACTGGTGTTATCGCAGAAAAAAGAGCGCAATGGCTATGCCAGAGCGCTCTTTTTTTTATATCTGGCTAACGTCATCTAGAACCGTTAGGACAGTTGATTTCTCAAACGGATGTCAGCACAGGCGTCACCGTGCATCTGACTTTTTTTCTTTTTGCTGATCCAAAAATATTTCAGGACTGTAATGAACCCTCAATCCAACCTGTTTAATGCTGCAATGAAATTAAAAATTGGCATCAGTGCCTGTGTACTTGGTCAGAAAGTCCGTTATGACGGTGGCCACAAACAATCCGAATTTTGTACCTCTACACTATTACCTTTTGCCGATTTTGTGCCTTTTTGCCCTGAACAGGCACTCGGTATGGGCGTACCGCGCCCAGCGATCCGGTTAATGAAAAATGCCAGCGAACAAATCCGCTTGGTAAACAACAAAGACAGCAGTATTGACCATACCGATGCAATGCAGCTGCTCTGCGCCGAACGGTTGCCGCAGATGGCTGATTTTTCTGGTTATATCGTCTGTGCCAAGTCACCAAGTTGTGGCATGGAAAGAGTCCGGCTGGTAGACGAGAAAGGCGCCCAATTGGGTAAAGTGGCGGTGGGCCTGTTTACCCGTGAATTGATGCAGCAATATCCCTGGTTGCCGGTAGAAGAGGATGGCCGTTTACTCGACGCCGGGATCCGAGAAAGTTTTGTCACGCGGATTTATGCACTGTCCCATTGGCAACAGATGATGGCTGACGGCTTTAGCATCGGCAAGTTGGTGAAGTATCACAGTCAGTACAAGTTCGTTTTACTGGCGCACCATCCGGTCGCTTACCGCGAACTGGGCCGGCTGGTGGCACAAGGAAAGTTATTTGCACCGGAAGAGTTGGCTAACCGCTACCTCATTTCGATGCAACAGGCATTGTCGCAACCGACTACGCGGAAAAATCACGCCAATGTATTGATGCATCTGCAGGGCTTTTTCAAAAAAGTGTTGAGTGCCGAAGCCAAAGCTGAATTGTTGCAACTTATTCATCAATATCGAGTTGGACACATTCCATTGCTGGCGCCTTTGACGTTGCTCAAACACCATCTGCGTTTACATCCGGATGACTATGTTGCTTGTCAGCGCTATTTGCAGCCGTTTCCGACAGAGTTGGGCGTTCGGATATGAGTACGTTTCAGCTGGTTTGGTTACGTAACGACCTGCGCCATTATGACAATGCCGCGCTGCATGCTGCGGCGCAAACCGGGCTGCCGGTGGTGGCGGTGTTTATTTCTACGCCACAGACCTGGCAACAGCATGATATGGCGCCGATCAAGCAGGACCTGATCCGTCGTCGCGTTGTGGCGTTGCAACAAGAGTTGGCTGTTGTGGGGATCCCGTTGCTTGCGATTGAAGCCGATTGTTACAGTGATTGCACGGCGATCCTGCGACAACTCGCTCAACAAGGCGCTGTGGGGCTCTATGCCCAAACCGAATACGAGCTGCGAGAACAGCACAGGGATTTGGCTGTGACGCATGCCCTTGGGGCGATGGGCGTCCCTTGCTTCTGGTTTGACAGTCAATGTGTGATGCCGCCCGGTTCAGTACGCAGTAAAACCGGCGACATTTATAAAGTTTTTACCCCATTTAAGAAAACCTGGCTGGCGCAGCTGCAGCACAAAGGTGTGCGGGTGCTCAGCAAGCCTTTAGTACAAAAGACCATTGCGCTTGACGTCACGGGCTTTACACCAATGCTTGTCGGAGATGACAGTTCTGCCGCTTGGCCTGTGGCTGAGCAGCAAGTGCTGGAGCTACTCCGAAGCTTTTGTCGCGAACGCGTGCAGGATTATCAACAAGCGCGCGATTTCCCGGCGATTGATGGCACATCCTCTCTCTCTCCTTACTTTGCGATTGGCGTGGTATCGGCGCAGCAGGCGGTTGCCCGGCTGCAAACAGAGGCCGATAGTGCACTCTGGCAAGAGGGCACTGGCGCCGCGGTTTGGCTATCCGAGCTTATCTGGCGCGAGTTTTATAAACACATTCTGGTGGCCTATCCGCAACTGATTAAACACCGGGCTTTTCAGCATGATACGGAAGCTATTGTCTGGGGTAATAATGAAGCCTGGTTTGCCGCCTGGTGCGAAGGCCGTACTGGCTATCCGATTGTCGATGCCGCGATGCGGCAGTTAAATCAAACCGGTTGGATGCACAACCGCTTGCGGATGATCACGGCCAGTTTTTTGGTAAAAGATCTACAAATCGACTGGCGTTGGGGCGAGCGGTATTTTATGTCGAAGCTAATTGATGGCGAGTTCGCCGCCAATAACGGTGGCTGGCAATGGGCGGCCTCAACAGGGACCGATGCAGCGCCTTATTTCCGCATCTTCAATCCGGTTACGCAAAGCGAAAAATTCGATCCAAAAGGGATTTTCCTGAAAAAATATTTACCTGAACTTGCCGGTTTAACAGGGAAACAGCTGCATTGGCCACACCCGTTGCCGATGTCAGTACAGTATTTCCGCCCGGTTGTTGATCATGCGAAGGCACGGCTGCGTACTTTGAGTATGTTCAAAGCTGCGCGGGGCGAATCAGCAGATGTTTCTGATGAACCCGTCCGGCTGGCATAAGAGCACCATAGGCTTAGCGCTGCTGCCGCTTTTTTAAACTATACGGTGCTCTACAATCTTCTGACGGACTATGAGTAATGCAAACTGAATCATCAAATGTTATGGAGCCTCAGCCCGAAGCCTTTCAACGGCTGGCGCTTTTTGTTGAATTTTACAATCAGCTGAATTTTTCCAATCTCGCGACCTTACGGGATTTGTATGCTGACAATGTCGAGTTTATTGACCCTGTGCATCAGATCTCCGGGCTTGTGGCGCTTGAGCAGTACTTTTCCCATGCGTACCAGAATCTACAGCAATGCGAGTTTGATATGGGCGCGCACGGTGTCGGACCGCACTGGGGCTTTGTCAGCTGGCAAATGCGTTTTCGTCACTCTGCGATAGGAGCTGGCGAGCTGATCGTGGTGGATGGCACTACTGAGCTGACCTACAACTCAGAGGGTAAGATTGTGCGCCACCGCGACTATTACGATCTCACTCAAATGGTTTATCAACATTTACCCGTGATTGGTTGGCTGACTGGCAAAGTCCGCAGCCGGATGGCAGAGGCCTGACGCTTCTTTTTCTTTCCCAGGTTTTTTTCAAGGAATGTACATGCGTATAGCGGTTATTGGCGGTGGTATCGCCGGCATGATGAGTTGGTATCTGCTCAGACGACAGCATCAGGTAACGTTGTTTGAAGCGGGTGCGTATTTAGGCGGTCACACTGCCACTGTAGATGTCACTGTTGGCGGCCGTGAGTATGCGGTCGATACCGGCTTTATCGTGTTTAACAACTGGACCTATCCACTATTTAACCGCTTTATCGCTGAGCTGGAAGTGCCATTCCAACATACCACGATGAGCTTTGCTGTAACGGACCGCGCTGCCGACTTTGAATATAACGGCAATAACCTGTGGAGCTTGTTTGCGCAAAAGCGCAATTTATTGCGTCCATCGTTTTGGCGCATGCTGGGCGACATCGTGCGCTTCAATAAAATTGCCAAGCAGGCTGTGGCGGAGAATAGCGCCGATTTAGATTTGCCCATCGATGCGTTTTTGCAAAAGCATCAACTTGGCGCTGACATGCGCGACAAGTATTTGCTGCCGATGGGTGCTGCAATTTGGTCAGCAGGTCTAACCGCGATGCCAGAGTTCCCGCTGCGGTTTTTTCTGCAATTTTGCAACAATCATGGTCTGCTTAACATCAACGACCGGCCACAATGGGCCGTGATTAAAGGCGGCTCGCGCCAGTATGTCAAAGCGATGCTGGGCAAATGTGGCAATGATGGGATCCGGCTCAATAGCCCGGTAGCGCAAGTCCGGCGGTTTGACGATTCGGTCGAAATTGCATTGGCCGACGGCAGCACGGAACATTTTGATCAGGTGGTATTCGCCTGTCACAGCGATCAGGCGTTGAAAATGCTGGCCGATGCAACGCCTGCGGAGCAACAGGTTTTAGGCGGGATCGCCTATCAGGATAACGATGTCGTGCTGCATACTGACATCCGTCTGTTGCCGAAGCGCAAAGCCGCGTGGGCCGCTTGGAATTATTTACTTGGCGCAGACGCCGCTAAACAAGCGACTCTCAGCTACAACATGAATATGCTTCAGGGGATTAGTAGCGACCATACTTTTGTCGTTAGCCTGAATGCTTCAGGCAAAATAGCGCCGGAACACATTTTGCGCCGGTTTACTTATGCTCATCCGGTTTACAACAACAGTACTATGCAATCGCAGGCGCGACGCGCGGAAATCAACGGCCAGAATCGCAGTTATTTCTGTGGCGCCTATTGGTACAACGGTTTCCACGAAGACGGTGTGCGTAGTGCTGTGGACGTTGCCGCTCTGCTTGGGGTTAAGTTTTGATGTCGACTCATGCGATCTATCGCGGACAGGTGGGCCATCAGCGGCTTCAACCGAAACCGCATGGGCTGCATTACGATATCCAATATTTTTGGCTGGACTTGCGTGCACTCGCTGAATTGCCGTTGCAGATCCGCCGCGAGTCCTTTGGCGCTTTTTCATTGCGCCGCCGGGACTATTTCAAAGGCTGTGCAGCAGTGGCCAGTATCGACGATTTAGCCGAAGCTGCATTGGCTCGTGCCGCCCAATTGGGTGCTGATATCAGCTTGATTGACCAAGTGTTTTTATTGACGCCATTGGCGAACTGGGGGGTCTACTTCAGCCCGTTAACGCAGTATTATCTGTATCAGCAGGGACAACCGCGTTATTTGCTGGCCGAAGTCAGTAATACGCCGTGGAATCAGCGTCATCATTATCTGGTGCCCCTGAGCCAAACTGGTGTGACTGAGTTTAGTCACGCCAAAAATTTCCATGTCTCGCCGTTTAATCCGCTGGATATGCAATATCACTGGCGGATAGATGCGCCGGAAGCGCAATTTAACCTGTTGTTGCAGAACAGCCGACAAGGAAATAAGGTGTTTTCCGCCTGGTTCCGGCTGATACGTGAGCCGTTGGATGCGGACAACATCCGAAATATGCTGATCCGTCAGCCATGGCAAAACGTACAGGTTGTCATACGCATTTATTGGCAGGCACTGATACTATTGTGTAAAGGCCTACCATTTTATTCACATCAAAAGCCAAAGGATCAATCGGTATGACGTTAGCGCTGAGTCAATCTGGCACTGTTGCCGAAGCGGGTTTACTCGACAGGATTTGTCGTCGTCTGGTACAGGGATATCTGGCGGGTTTACAACACGGTTGTATTGAACTGATCGACCACAAAGATGAATTAATCCTCGGCGATGCACACGCCGATCTGCGGGTCCGGCTTGAAGTGCGGGATCCGCGGTTTTACCAGCGACTGGTGTTTGGCGGCTCAGTGGGGGCTGGCGAAGCTTATATGGATGGGTGGTGGCATACCGATCAACTGACAGCTCTGGTACGGATTTTTGCCCGCAATATGGCCTTGCTTGATTCGCTGGAAAGCGCCTGGGCGCGTTTAAGCAAACCAGCGCTGAAATTGCTCGACTGGAAGAACCGCAATACCTTAGGGCAGTCGCGTAAAAACATCGCCGCGCACTATGACTTGGGCAACTCGCTGTACCGCTTATTTCTCGATGACAGCATGATGTACTCCAGTGCAGTCTATCCAGACGCAGACAGCACGCTCGAGCAGGCGCAACAACATAAATTACGTCTGTTATGTGACAAGCTGCAGCTGCAACCCGGTGATCATTTGCTGGAAATCGGTACTGGCTGGGGCAGTTTGGCAATTTTTGCAGCGACGCATTACGGCTGTAAAGTCACCACAACCACCATTTCACGTGAACAGCATGACTATGCCGCAGAGCGCATCGCCGCTGCGGGCCTTGGCGACAAGATCACGTTGTTGTTTGAGGATTATCGGTTGTTAACGGGCCAGTACGACAAATTAGTATCGGTAGAAATGATAGAAGCGGTAGGCAAAGAGTATCTCGATTCTTATTTTGCCAAATGCAGCAGCTTGCTAAAACCAGAGGGGTTGATGGTGTTGCAGGCGATCACTATCGCTGACCAACGCTTTGAACACTACAGTAAAGAAGTTGATTTTATTCAGAAATTTATTTTTCCCGGTGGTTTTTTGCCGTCGGTGACCAAAATGGCAAGTGCTGTTTGTCAGGGGACAGATTTGGTGATCCGCCATTTAAGCGATATTGGTCTGGATTACGCGAGGACCCTTGCGGACTGGCATCAGCGTTTTGAGCAGCAAAAAGATCAAGTGCTGGCACTGGGTTACGACGCCCGGTTTATCCGCATGTGGCAGTTTTATTTGTGTTATTGCGAAGGTGGATTTTTGGAGCGGGCGACCAGTACGGTGCATTTAGTGCTGAGTAAACCCGGTTTTAAAGCCGCGGTCTGACCTGCTCAGATCACGGCTTTGCAATTTACTTAAAATCGACCTCTGTGCTATAACTGCGATAACTTTCAAAAAGTTAACGGAAAACAGCTTGCATGGATCCTGCTCGTCATCAGCTCCAAGATAATGCAGCGTTATTAGCAGAACAGGCCGATCAGTCTGAGGTCAGCCAGTTACGCCGTGAAGTGAAAGCGCTACAGGCGTTGAACCGGCTGGCATTGGAACTTCATACAGTGACTGCTGATACTGTGGTGTACCAGCGTGTGGTTGAACAGGTCAGCCAAGCGCTGGCATTTAGCGATTGTAGTTTATTTCTGCTATCCGCCGATGGTTCCTCATTGCAACGCGTCGCGGCCTGCGGCTTGCGGGCTTGCGACAAAGCAGTGCCAAATATAAAAATCCAACAAAGTGATAGTCTGGTAGCTGCATGTGCGCGGCAAATGCAGACGGTCTATGTGGCCGATACAACAACAGATGCTCGTTATCTGCCTGGTCAAAATCGCTATTCTTGTGAGTTGGCCGTGCCGGTGCTGTCGGAAGGCCAGTTACTGGCCGTACTCGACTGCGAACATCCGCAGCACAGTTTTTTTGCCGGCGCCAGCCCGCTACTGGAACAAGTGGCTGAAGTACTGGGTCGCAAACTTGAGCAACTGCAGGGGCTGAACCGGATCCAACAGTCGGTCGCACAGCTCGAATATGCCAGCCGATTGCAAAAAGTATTATTTAATATTGCGTCTTTACACTATGACGGCGAACACCCAGCACAGTTTTATCAGCAACTGCATCACAATGTGAATTCGCTGATTTATGCCGAAAACTTCTTTATTGCCTTGTTCGATACCGAGCAGGAAGTTTTACATTTTCCTTATTTTGCCGACTCGCGCGAACATATCAGTCCTGACCAGTTCTATCCAAAAGAGATTCTTAATCACAGTCTGACCGGCTATGTGTTCCGCACTGATAAACCACTATTGGCCGATAAAGCCATGCTGGTGCAATTAGACCAGCAGCAAGTGCTGAAAACTTATGGCGAGCAGCCGGAATATTGGTTAGGGGTACCGTTTAAGTCGGAAGACAACGTGCAGGGCGTTGTGGTTGTGCAGAGTTATGATGTGCAACGTAATTACCAGCAAACCGATCTCGATTTGCTGCTGTTTGTCAGCCAGCATATCTGTAGCGCGCTGGAACGCGTCTTTGTCCAGCAACGGCTGTTGCATCAGGCTTTACACGACGCTCTGACGAACCTGCCAAACCGGTTGTTATTTCTGGACCGGGTGCGGCAGGGGTTCAAACGTCGCCGGCGCTATCCGGATCATGTGGTTGCTGTGGCTTATCTGGATTTGGATCGGTTTAAAATGGTCAACGATACGCTTGGCCACCAGGTCGGCGATGAGTTTCTGGTGGCAGTGGCGCAGCTGCTGAAAAAGTGTCTGCGTCAGCACGATACGCTGGCACGCCTTGGTGGCGACGAATTTGCCATATTGCTCGATGATGTGCATACCGAAACCGACGTGGCAGAAGTGATGCAACGCATTGGGCACCAGCTGAGTCAGTCGGTACTGCTGAAACAACATAAACTGCAGACGTCAGTCAGTATTGGCGTGGCGCTGGCCAATATTCACACCAATATCGATGACACCGACGAGCTGATCCGCCGCGCTGACATTGCGATGTATCAGGCCAAACAGGACGGCCGCGGCGTCTACCGCTTTTTCTCCGACGAGATGGACCAGCGTGCTGTGCAGCACTATCAACTGGAGATGGAGATCCAGACGGCGCTGGAGCAACAACAATTCGAACTGCATTATCAGCCGGTGGTTGACCTGGCCAGTGATAGTACAGTGGGGTTCGAAGCTTTGATCCGCTGGCAGCATCCGGTGCGCGGTTTTGTGCCGCCGAACGATTTTATCCCACTGGCGGAAGAATTAGGCTTGCTCGGCGCGATAGACCTGTATGTGGTGCGCCAGGCAGTTGCGCAAATTAATGTCTGGTGGCAAAACTACGCGACACCGTTTTATGTCAGCGTGAATATTTCCGGCCGCAGTTTTTCCCGTGCTGATTTTGCTGATGCTGTGCTGCAGCTGCTGGCAGAAAGTCAGGTTCCGGCACATTATCTGGCGATCGAAATCACCGAGCGGGCCTTGATCGACAAAATTGAGCAGGCAAAAACTACCATAGCGCAGCTACGCGCCGCCGGGCTGCGGGTCTTCCTCGACGACTTTGGTACCGGTTATTCCAGCCTCAGTTATTTGCACGAATTCCAGCTAGATGTGCTGAAAATAGATCGTAGTTTTATTGCCGGGATCCGGCCACGTATTCAGGAAAATGCCGTGGTGAACACCATCATCGCGCTGGCAAAGACGCTGAAGTTATCAGTGATTGCCGAAGGCATTGAAAACAGCCTGCAACGTAAAATTCTGGCGGATCTGGGTTGTGACAGCGGTCAGGGCTATTGGTTTGCTGCTGCGCTGCCGGCGCGGCAGGCGGTGGAGTGGTTACGCTGATCTGACTGATCCCGCTGCAAAGCAGCGGGACTGTCGGCAGGTGTTATTTCAGCTTGATTTGTGTCTCGCTGATCTCAATCTTGCCGGCCTTAAACAAGGCGCCAATGGCTTGTTTATAGACTTTTTTACTGACGCCAAACAATGCAGAAATGGCTTCCGGTGAGCTTTTATCTGACAGCATCAGCACGCCTTCATTCGCTTCCAGCTTTTGCAGAATTTGTCCGGTCAAATCCAAAGTTTTGCCATAACCAGGTTTATCGAGCAACAGGTCGATTTTGCCGTCGCTGCGTAGTTTGTTGACATAGGCCTTGCATTGATACCCACGGCGCAGCTGTTTAAACACCTGATCTTTATATAATAAACCCCAGTGCTCGTTGTTCACCACGACTTTAAAACCCAGGTCGGTAGGTTCGGCAACAACAATCGATACCTCATCGCCACTATTGAGTACTGGTGTGGTTTTACCGATAAATTTGTCGAGTTTGCTCGATGCGACAATGCGGTTACTTTTATCAACAAAACAATACACCAGATAGCTGAAATCTTGTTGCATCGGCACCGTCTGCTCAGCAAAAGGCACTAACAAGTCTTTTTTCAAACCCCAGTTTAAGAAAGCGCCGACTTTATTCACCGCAACTACGCGCATTTGCGCCACTTCACCGACTTTGATCAAGGCTTTTTCTGTTGTAGCGATCAGTTGGTCTTCTGAATCGAGGTATAAAAAGACGTCGACGCTGCTGCCAATATCTGCGGTCAGTGGCACATAGCGTTTAGGCAGTAGAATGTCACCCCATTCTTTGCCATCCAGATACACACCAAATTCGACGCGACGTTTAATCACCAGGCGGTTTATTTTTCCAAGAAACATTAGGACTCCAGTTGAAACAGTGGTGGATTGCTCTGCTGCAGCAGGCGTGGATTGAGCACCACAGAATGAGTTGAGTCAGCGAACCAGAGCTGGCCTTCCTGAATGGTACATTGTAGTTGCATCGTGCGTTGGCACAAGTTAGTCAGCGCTTGCGATTCGGCCGCATCAATAGCGACGACGGTCAGGTTCGGCAGTTCCCGGGCAGTTTTCTGCGCGTCTTTCCACCATTTATCGACCACAGTGCCGCCATACGCCAATACCATGCCCTGATGTGCGCGATGCGCGGCACGGCGTAGTAATTTGTCTTCCGGTAGACCCAGTTCTATCCACAGTTCGATGTTGCCGCCGTAGTCGTGTTGCCACAGATCGGGCTCAGCATCTTCAGAGATACCCTTGCCGAAGATCAGTCGCTCATGTGCACAAAGGGTAAACGCGACCAGTCGCAGCATCATCCGTTCAAGGGTTTCAGATGGATGTTGCGCTAGGGTCAGACTGTGCGTCTGATAATAATGCCGCGTCATATCGGCAATCGCGAGCTCGGTTTTGTAGATGGTGGCTTTGAGTGCCATGGATCACACCAGAGAAAAAACGGGGCGCCAGTGTAACGTTTTTTTGCCCGCCCCGCGACTTATGCACGCAGAAACTGTGGTTTTTCTGCCTGTTGTAACCGGGTCCAGATTTTCTCGTGAATAATATAACCGACAGTGTTGACGGCCGGTTCGACCATAGCGACCAGACCACCGACCATAATGTCTCCGGTGAGCAGATAGGCGACCGTAAACGCGATTGTGAAATGCATCAGGGTGAAGCTGAAGGTTTTTAACATGATGTGCTCCTGGCTTCGTGGCCTGGCTGAAATTCACACCAGCATATGAGGCGGCACCATCAATGTGAAACGAATAAAAAAGACTGTATGGTTCGAAAAAAGCGATGAGGATCTCAGCGCACTGTTGTAGTAATAGTTAGTCGGTTCAAAGCATCGGTCAGTAACGGTAAATCCGGTTTTTGCTCCAGTGCGACAAAAGTACCGGCCGACCAGACGCTGTATTGGCCATCTTCTTTGACCAGCAGCATTTTGTCTTTACGAAATGCATAGAGTTCATTACCGATCACATTCAGTTTGGCGTTTTGGCTGGCTGCTAACCAGTTTTCGCCAATCCACGGATGTTGATTAAAACAACCGGCGTAAGCGAGCAATGTCGGCATCAAATCGAGATGCTGACTGACCTGACTAAAACGTTGCTGGCGCAGTTCCGGCCAGTGATACCAGACCTGAGCTGGCCCCAATGCAAAACGATCGCCTTGTGCAGCAATTTCAATCACCATCAGTTGTTGAGCTGCCGGACGCTGTTTTAACTGTGCCAGCAGCAGTGCCGGATCTTGTTGCAGATGAATGCGCACGGCGGCCGTTGTTGTGCTTTGGCTGGCGAGCCAGGGCAGCTGTGTGCTCCAGCTGGCGTCGGCATCGATTTGCAGAAAGCCAGCAGGCAGATTGTTCCACCAGGATGGTGCCGTGCTCGGCAGCGCCGGGGCGAGCTGACCGTGTAATAAGTTACTCAGTCCAAGCGCCTGATCACGAGGCGCCAGGTGTTGGGGTAACGTCTTGAAATTTTGTAACTGCAGCAGTTGCAACAGTTCATCATCAATTTTATTCACTAGCCAGACATCGATAGGTGCAGCTTGTGGTGCGGCACTGCAGGACAGTTGCACCGGTTGAGGTGTTGCCAGTGCCTGTTGCAGCCAGCTTTGCGGCTGCTGTTCGTTATTTTGTCTGCTGATGATTTGATAGCGGTTCAGTACGGTTCGTGCAGTCGCCGGATAACTCAGCGGCAGGGTATTGTCTTGTCTTGTGATGCTGGTCACTTCCATCGCATCACCCCAGATATGTAAGAAGTGGCTGCAGACAAAGCTGCCGAGCAACGTTAACAAAGCTGGGGCGCCGATCCCGGAGCGTTTGAGCCGCTCAATTTTTTTCCAGCAAAAATTACTCAGGACCAGTTCAAGCGCTAACAACAACAAACCAACAGAGGCGGTGATTAAAACAAAATTGCGCAGATTAGTGACTACTTGCTGGCGCAACAAATCGACGGTTTGGTCGAAGGAGGCACTGCCAGCGTGATAACCCAGACTGTGATAGACATAAGCGTCAAAAATCAGCACGACCAGGCCAATACTGGCCAGCAATGCAGCGACGCCACGTACGTGGCGTTGGGACGGAAATAACAGGCTGACCGGGAAAATGGTCACGATAAAAAACAACAAACAGATAAAAGCGGTGTGGCCCAGCCAATTTAGCGCCAGATAAATCCAACCGATAGTATCAGGCGGCAGCGGGTCGGCCAGAAAAAAACTTAAGGTGACCGGCAACGCCAGCAAGACATTAAAAAAGGTAAACCAATGACCCCAGCGCAAAAGCCGGTTCACTTTATTTACCAGTGAAAGGTCCTGCTCAAGTACCATAAGATCAGTGCGACTTTCCGGCCACTGAATCGACCAGCACCTGTGCGAAAGACTTCGCGACTTCTTGCTGCCGGTCTTTCGGCACATGGGTGTGGATGATGTGACTGATGGTATTGCCGAGGCACATCAGGCTCAGTTCGGTATTGGCCTGTTGCTGCCGCAAAGTTTCCAGTAAAAGGTTGACGACATTTTCAATTTGGGCGTTGCTGTACTTGGACTGGATCGGCATGAATTACTCTGAATTGAAATCTGCAAAACAGGTAGAATGGTAACAGAATTCGGTTAAACAGGAAAATTTATGTCTGTTGATGTCCACGCTCTGGCGATTAATTTCATTGAAGCCAATGAGTCAGCGCAGCTGACCGCGCATTTCCGTCAAGAGTTATTGAGTATCACCCCTCATGTCGCGTTGTTATTGGAACAACTGCATTTAGCCTATAACGGCAAACCGGCGAAAGGTTATGCCAGTTTCAGCAGTGACAAAGTTGAACAAATGTTGGAACCGCTTGGGCAATGGCAACACGGCGAAAAGCCATTCCTGAGTCTGGCTGAACACGCCACGGCAGCGTTAGTCGTGGAATTGACCAAGCACCAGATCCCGGAAACCGGTTATCTGATGTTGTGTCATTACCGTTATCTGGCAAACGAATATTTGTTTGTTGCCTTGCTCGGCAGTAAAGAACATTTCAGTCTGACGTCCGATTTACAGCTCGCTAGTAGTAAGCATCTGGATATTGCCCGGATGCAGCTGGCTGCGCGGATTGATTTAACCGAACTTGCCAGTTCGCCGGAGCAGGGTAAATACATCTCGTTTATCCGTGGCCGCGCCGGACGCAAAGTGGCGGATTTTTTCCTCGATTTTCTCGGTGCCGCTGAAGGCGTCGACCCCAAGGCCAGCAGCAAAGTGGTGTTGGCGTCAGTGGAAGAATATTTAAGTGCATCGGATTATGACGCCGGCGAAAAACACGATGTACGTAAGCAAGTCTATCAATATTGTGAAGAGCGGGCCAAACAAGGTCAGGATGTGCGGCTGGATGAATTATCCGCTACCGTCGATAGCTCTGATGACAACGCTTTTATCCGTTATTGCCAGGAACAGGATATTGCCGTAGCCGAAGAGTTTCCGGTTGATGTCAAAGAGCTAAAGACACTGGTGAAGTTTTCAGGCGCCGGCGCCGGACTTAGCCTGAGCTTTGAACAAAAGCTACTTGGTGAGCGTGTGCAGTATGATGCGGAACGCGATGTCCTGATCATCAAAGGCACGCCACCAAACCTGCGCGACCAGTTGCAGAAGTTTATCCGCGGTTATTCCAGTTTCGACAAAAAAGGCGAATAACAGCGCCACTGCTTCAGCGCTGTTGAGATGTTGAAGCAGTGCTTAATCTGCACCGCCGGCATTGTCAGCGGCTGAATGTCCGGGAACATCGCTGGCGGGTTTCGCCGCCGGCACATCACTGTTGGATTTCTCTTGTGTTGTTGCAATAACAGGGCTGGTTTGCACTGCTGCAGCAGTTTGCGCCGATTGAACTGGGCGACTTACTGTGCTTTTGCGGGGTAAAGGTTGTTTGCTATTGCGTTTGAGCAGCCATAAATTGCCCACTAACAGCGCTACAACCAGCGCGATCATCAGCCATAAATCAGACATCTTCTTCTCCATCAATATTGCAGATATAACGTTGGAATAGCGTTGGCAGCAGGGCACAGATCGCCTCACGCGCCGGTAATTCGCTACGTAAAATGGCCGCCTGCAGTATCGGCAAGCTGAGTTGGTGCAAGTACACGCTGGCCAGCGGCCGATAACTCAAATGCCAGGGTTCTACTGCCACGCCGCCACGAAAAGTGCGGTAGGGACGAAAAAAACCGAATTGTCCTGCGTGCTGACTGAGCCATTCGGATAAAGCTGCAAAGGGGCCACCAGCAGCATACTCGGCTGGCGTCAACTGCAACACATAATCAGCTGGCACCGCCGCCTGATCCCACACATCCAGATCCGTGCCCCAATGGTGGCGACTGGCACCTGGTAAGGCAGAATATAACATGACGGCTTCAATTTGTGCGGCAGGCGAAAGTCCGGCAAGTGTCACCGGCTGCTGCGCTGCATCGTACACCGGACGTTCACCGTTTAATTTCGCTTTGACAATCGCCTGCTGGCGCGAAAAATCACGCCAGCCGGAGGCGATGCGTAGCTCGATACCCGCAGCCGCTGCCGCTTGTTGCATCGCCTGGTAGGCAGCTGCGACAACAGGTTGCAACAACCGGCCCGGCTCCACTTCTAACAAAGGCGGCGCGTCGATACCGGTCAGTTGCAGCGCGGTTAGGTCAGCAGATGCCACAGGATGGCCTCGTACATGTCGGTCAGGAGGTCGAGATCTGCCACCCGCACATGTTCGTTGATTTTATGAATAGTGCCATTGCAGGGGCCAAGTTCAACCACCTGCGCGCCGGTCGGGGCGATAAAGCGGCCATCCGACGTACCCCCGGTGGTTTCGAGGGATGTTTCGAAACCCTGTACCTGACGCACAGCTTTTGCTGCCGCCTCAACCAGCGGACCGCGGTCGGTTAAAAACGGTAAGCCATTGAGTACCCAGTCGATGTCGTAGTTCAGCTGATGCTGGTCCAACAAAGCCAGTACCCGTTGCTGCAGTTGTTCAGCGGTGACTTCTGTACTGTAGCGGAAGTTAAAGGTCAGGCTGAGCTCACCGGGGACTACGTTGGTTGCACCGGTTCCGGCATGAATATTCGAGATTTGAAAGCTGGTCGCCGGAAAAAAGGCATTGCCATGGTCCCACACTTCAGTGCTCAGCGCCGCCAGCGCAGGGGCTGCTTTGTGGATTGGGTTATCGACTAAATGTGGGTAGGCCACGTGTCCCTGTACACCTTTGACTTTCAGGTAGCCTGTCAGACTGCCGCGCCGGCCGTTTTTAATCACATCGCCAACTTGGTGGGTACTGGAAGGTTCACCCACCAGACACCAGCTGATTTTTTCCTGCCGGGCCTCTAATGTTTCAATGACTCTTTTGGTGCCATTGATAAAAGGGCCTTCTTCGTCGCTGGTGATTAAAAAGGCGATGTCACCGGTTAGCTGTGGTTTTTTGGCCAGAAAGCGTTCGGTCGCCACAATCATTGCCGCCAGACTGCCTTTCATATCGGCAGTGCCGCGGCCATATAACAGACCATCGCGAATTTCCGGTTCAAATGGCGGGCTGTCCCATTGCTCTAATGGTCCGGTAGGCACTACATCGGTATGGCCGGCAAAACAAAACAGTGGTTTACCTTGGCCGCGACGCGCCCACAGGTTTAACGTATCTTCGAAAAACATCGATTCGATATCAAAACCGAGCGCACTCAGGCGATCAGCCATTAACTGCTGGCAACCCTCATCCAGCGGCGTGACAGAAGGGCGGCGGATCAGTTCTTCAGTCAGGTGAAGTACGGCAGATTTTTCAGACATAACAGATCTCAGAGGCAGAATTGCTGATATTGGCTGGCATCAAAACCAACCAGAAATTGATCGCCGCGTTGCAACAACGGGCGTTTGATCACCGCAGGATGGCGTTGCATCAGCGCCAGCGCTGCCGCGGCATCGCTGATTTGTTTGTCGGCTTCGGTTAAGCCCCGCCAGGTGGTACCGCGCTGGTTAATCAGTTTTTCCCAGCCGAGCAACGCGATAGCTTGTTGCAGCTCGGTAGTAGGTACGCCATCAGTGCGGTAATCGTGAAAATGGGCTGCGATCTGTTGCTCTGCTAGATAGCTACGTGCTTTTTTCATCGTGTCGCAATTTTTAATGCCATAAATTTTAATGTCATGGTGAACAACGGACATCACAGTGAAAAACTCCTGAAAATTAACAAACTAATTGGCTGGTGCACTTTTCAGTTCAAGCCAGAATAACGGGTCTTGTCCGGCCGCAACAAAACCGGTTCTGCTGTGCAAACGTTGGATTTTAGGGTGTTCTACAATAGAAACCAGACAGGTCAGCGGACTACTCCAGCGCTGCAAGCGCGACGGATCAAACTGAAGTAGCGGCTGACCGGCCTGTATTTTACTGCGATCTGCCACCAGCCAGTGAAAGCCCATGGTCTGTTGCTGACAGGCATCGGGAAAGCAGATCTCCAGTTTTAAACCTTGTGGATGGTGCAGAATAATCCGGCTGCCGCCCATATCCAGCCGGCTGACGGCTCCGGCGAATGGTGCAACCAGTTGCTGGCCTTGCAGCTGGATCTGGACAGCATCCGGCAATAACCCAGAGCGGTATACTGAACCAGCGTTGTCATCTGGCGCACTAACCTGGCCACTGACCGGACTGCGGATCTCAAACCCGCGCGCCGGAGGCTGGTCAGTATGCAATGTCAGTTTGCTAAATGCCGATGTCATGAATATCAATCCTAGGATCCGATGCCCTGATAGTACCAAAGTCCTTCGCCCTGCTGCAGGCTCAAATGAAAAAAACTCGCCGCTAGATTTGTTATCGAGAGCTGTTACTCGGTAATGAGTGAAAATAGCGGTTTAACAGTGATTTTTCGCTGAAATGCTGGTTTTATCATGTCATTTTACAAATGAAAGCGCTGGATCCGGCGATTTGATTACAGTCAGGTTGTCCACAGATTCTGTGGATAACTTTGTGGGTTGTTCTGTTTATCTTTGTTATCTGCATGAAATATAACAAGAATACTGAATGGCACAAAATTTGTTATTTGATGACACTGTGATGAATGCAATCAAAGGCCTGAAAATGTATGTTTTCATTCAATGTCGCTATTTATGCGCGATTTTCTTTCAACTGTGCAGTCAGTGTCTGCCGCGGGATCAGGCTTTTTTCGCCAGAGCATAGGCTGGCAGTCCCCATTTATGCTAGTGTTGCTTCAGATGCTTTATTTCCGGAGTCCTGCGATGCGCACAGATGTCCGCAGTACGTTGCAAATGGGTGTGCATTACAGCAACACCTGGCCCCTGTTGCAGGAGTTAAATGGCTTATTTCCGGAGAACCGGATGATCCGCCTGACCCTGCTATTGAAGATGTGGATGCCGCCGCTGGCCGTGCTGTCGGTGTGCGTGCAGTTACAGTATTTTGGCAGTAGCTATCTGTGGTCGGCGCTGTCTTGTGGTTTGTTTTTGCTGGCGTTGCCTTTACAAGGTTATTACTGGCTCGGGCTGCGCGCCCAGACCGTATTGCCACCAGCAATCAGTCATTGGTATCAGGATATCCGCAGCCAGATGCAACAAGCGGGTGTGCAGGTGCCACAGGCGGCCACCGGCAAACCCAGTTATGCTGACTTGGCTACCGTTTTGCAATCGGCATTCCGCCAGCTCGATAAAGCATTTTTCCGGCATTGGCTCTGACGGCGTCAGAGCTCTCACTCCTGCCGGAAGGCCGCCACCCAATGCGGCCGGTATACCAGCAACAAAGTCATTGCCATGCCGTTCAATAATGCTTCCGGCATTGCCAGCAACGGCATCACCAGCAAAAACTCGCTTGGCTGTGTGTCAGTTCCGAGCCCAAGTACAGCAAAATACCCCACCGCCAGACAGGCCACAAAGCACAGTGCACCGAGCAGACTATTTAAAAAACTACTGACAAATATCGACACAAACAGATGTGCCGGCAATAGCCTGCTCACCAGCAGATAGCAGCAGTAGCTTTGTAGTGCGACCAGGCAAAGGGCTGTCCAGTGTAAGATTTCTATTTCAACGACCAGCCCGGGCTGACCGGCCATGTAGGCCGCGATTTGCGGCAGTAGCAGTGCCAACGGGATCACCAATAACGTCAGGCGTAAGCCCAAAACCAGCGTGACAGTAGTAATGCCGAGAAAATGCAAAGCAGGTAAGTTAGGTAACTGTGCTTTGAGCTGCCACAATACTGATAACACCAGCACTGCGCCGACGAACAGCGCCTGGATCAATGGCTGGCGCAGCAATGGCAGAACCTTCCGATCTGATACCAGATAGTACAGCAATGCCAGAATACCAATAAACCAGCTCATCAGCTTATGTCAGGTCAAACTCTGCCCAGACAGGCGCGTGATCGGACGGGCGCTCCATCGCCCGGATGTCATAATCGACATCGGAGGCCTGACACAGCGCTGCGAGTGGCGCTGTGGCCATAACGACATCAATCCGCAGACCACGGTTGTCGTCAAAGCCTTTGGAACGATAATCAAACCAGCTATAGCGCTCAGTACGTTCCGGGTGTAGCTGGCGGAAAGTGTCAATGAGGCCCCAGTCTTTGATGGTTTGTAGCATGTCGCGCTCTTCCGGCAGGAACGAACATTTCCCATCTTTTAACCAGCGTTTTCGGTTCGGCTCGCCAATGCCGATATCAAGATCCAATGGTGAAATGTTGATATCGCCAATCACGGCAACATAATCACCCGGTTGGTGATAAGTTTGCAGATATTGCAGCAAATCGGCATAAAAGCGTTGTTTAGCCGGAAACTTCACGGGATGGTCGCGACTCTCGCCTTGTGGAAAATAGCCATTGAGTAAGGTGAACCGCTTACCATCGGCCAGCGTCCAGTGACCAATCAGCATGCGCCGCTGTGCATCTTCTGCATCACCGGGAAAGCCATATAACATCTGATCGGCCGGCATCTTACTCAGAATAGCGACACCATAATGACCTTTCTGACCAAAATGATAGATGTGGTATCCGAGAGTTTTGACGTCTTCCAGTGGAAACTCGTCATCGTGTACTTTGATTTCCTGCAGCCCGATAAAGTCGGGTTGATGTGCGGCGACCAGTGTTTGCAGTTGATGTGGCCGTGCACGTAGCCCATTGATATTAAATGAAATGATTTTCATATTGAATGCCGTGTCCATATATACGCTGCGATGATGTCAGGTCTGCATCATAACATCGGAAAAGCGGGGCTGTCTAAAGCCCCCTTGCAGCGACGGCGACGCTTTCGGTATGCTGCGGCGGCTTTTTTATCTAACCGGAGCAGGCAGTGAACGAAGTCTGTCAGTTCAGTACTATTTCTTATCAGCTGAAACGCTCCAGCCGGCGTCGCACACTGGCGTTGCAGGTTGGGCCCCAAGGTCTGATTGTATTATCGCCACTGTATCTGGATAAGTTACAGATTGATCAGTTTATTCAACGCAAAGCCGACTGGATCAACACGCATCTGCAGCTTCGGCAGCAGCGGCCACAACAGGGTTACCCGGTAATGGGCGATCAACTGGTACTGCGCGATTTACCAATACGGCTGCGGGTGGTCGACGATGTTGTGACAGGAGTGACTCTGGAAGGTCAGACGCTTTGGGTGCAGTTATCGCGTCGGATCAAACCGGCAAATCGACCGAAGCAAGTATTGTCATTACTGGAAGATTGGTATCAACAGGAAGCAAGGCAATATTTCGCTGAGCGGCTGGCGCACTGGAGTGCGCTGATGGGGTTGTCGTATCAGCGTTTAATGATCAAAGGTTGGCAAACCCGCTGGGGCAGTTGCCACAGCGACGGGACTATTTGTCTGAACTGGCGACTCCTACTCGCGCCGGCCTGGGTGTCGGATTACGTGGTGGTCCATGAACTGGCGCATCTGCGACAAATGAACCACTCGCCAGCCTTCTGGCAACTGGTCGCGCAGTATTATCCGGCATGGCGCGATGCCAAAGCTTATCTGAAACATCATCAGATGCAGTTAACACTGACCGCAGACCACAGCTAAACGCAGTGGCATAGTCTGCCCGCACTGTCTTTGCAACGCTGCGGCTTTCTGTTTTAATCCGCCAGCAGGTTCTGCAATCTACTCAATCATCTTAATAAAAATAAGCCCAAGAGTGCCCACATGCACCGGCAACAGGAATTTTAACCATGACCAGTTCTCTACGTTTACAGCAGCTGCTGCGGCTATTGGATTTAACCCGTCTGAGCGACAACGATTCTGACACTGACATGGCGCAGTGGCTGACACAAGTTGTAATGCCTGAAGCGAGTCCTGCGGCATTTTGTGTATATCCGCAATTTATTAGCCAGACTTTGGCACATTTGCAGCAACAACAGATGTCGGTACCGGTCGCGACTGTGGTGAATTTCCCCGGTGGCGATCTGCCCGTTGAGCAGGTCGTTCAACAGATCAAAGAGGCCATTGTACTGGGCGCGACTGAGATCGATGCTGTGCTGCCATACAAGGCTTTATTAGCCGGCGATTATGCTGCGGTGAAACACTTCCTCAGTGCTGTCCGTCTAGCCTGTGGCACTGTCTGTCTTAAAGTTATTATCGAATCTGGTGCGCTCGGAACCGCACAGCAAATTTGTAAAGCTACAGAGTTGACGATTGAAGGCGGTGCAGATTTTGTTAAAACATCCACAGGGAAAGTCCCGGTAGGCGTGACGTTGGAAGCTGCGCGCATCATACTGACTGCGATCGCCAGCGCTGGCCGTCCGGTCGGTTTTAAAGCGTCAGGTGGTGTTCGGACCGTTCCCCAAGCACTGGAATTGCTACAAATGTATGAAGATATCACTGGGCAGCTGGCGAATCCGGCAGGAATGCGTTTGGGGGCTAGTACTTTATTGACCGAGTTATTAGCGGAGTTAGAGACAGCAAAAAGTCTGTAGTCTAGCCGGCTAATTTGCCGCTTGCAGTTAAATCGCCATATTGACGCTGTAACATCTGCAGGCGTTCTTGCTGGGCACCAACCAACGGTTGCAGCTGGATGCGCCGGATAATTTCAGCCGGCGTGACACTGACAATTGGCATGTCCTGACTGATGCATTGCAACACAGATTGCAACAGATTGAGTTGCGTTGAACTATTGTGCGGCGCCCACAGAAGGGCTTGTTCATAGTATTTTGCGGCGCCGGCAAAATCGGCTTCTTCATAACAGCGCAGCCCTTGTCGGCTGAATTGTCTAAAGGCAAGTCGCTGCGGTTCGACCTGCTGCTGTTGCTGATACCAAAGGCTCAGAGCGATGGGATCTGCATCCAGCCTGGCTGCTGGCTCAAGCTGTTCGGCCAGTTCAAATTCGCCGATCTGATTACACAACATCGCCAGGTCGCAGCAAAGCGGATCTTCTTCACCCAGTTGCAGCGCTAGCTCCTGACAACTACGCCTGGCTTGTAAATGTCGGCCATCGGCGGCATCCAGCCTGGCCATACACAGGCGCTCAAAGCACTCATAGTCCATCTTTCGCAGCAAATGCTCATCTCGGCGCGCCCGGTGCATGATCAATAATGATTCTTGTTGCAGGCGGTTTTTTTGGCTGGCTTCAGTGCTTGCACTCACCGCGTTGAGTAAACAACGTACGTAATTCAGCAATTGTTTTGGATCATTACTACCAGCGCGGCGGGTCAATTCGTACATTTGCCGCGCGGCCTGCAACGTATCATTCTGCCGGCCGGTTCGTAGGCTCAATTGAAAAAATTGCTGTAACCGCTGCAGCTGATAGGGTGAGATCTCCAACGCTTTTTTCAGTAACTGGCGCGCCTGGTCGGGATCACCGCCACGCATCAGGTTTTCACTCTGCAGGTCATAAGCTTCGACCAGATATTTATTGGTCGACAGCGCTTCTTCACACAAGGCTTGGCAGCGTTGGTGCTGGCCCGATTCCATTTCGAGTCGGGCTTGTTGTAATAAGGCCCAATGCGGCCGGCGTTGACTCAGTATGGGCGCCAGCTCTGTCTTGGCTGCGTCGAACTTACCGGTATGTAACATCGCTTGCACCTGGATCCGGCGCAGATAAGGGGCGTAGCGGGGATATTGTTCTAGCAGATGCCGGGCCTGGACTTCGACTGTGGGCCAATCCTGCATCATCATCGCTTGGTACACGCCATACAAACAATGCTTTTTTTGTTGGATCCGTTGTAATCGGCTGCGTAAAACATTTTGTGAAAACGGCTTCATCAGATAGTCGTCAGGCTCGAGTTCTACTGCGCTAATCACCATAGGGACGGTGTTTTCACCGGTAACCAGCATGCAGATACTGTCAGCATCTAACAATCCAAATTGCCTTAAATCTTCCAGTAACTGCCGGCCGTTCTTGCCGGTACCGAGGTTGTAGTCGATAAAGATGATTTGGTAACGCTGTTGCTGGCAACGCTGTAAAGCCAGCTCACCATGGTGGGCAAAATCAATAGTTCGATAGCCGAGACTATGCAGGATCCCTTTCATCATTAACTGAAATGGCCGCTGGTCATCAACGATCAGGATTGACGGGGTGGCTCCGGTCAAGACATGCGTCCTTGCAACATTCTGCGGATTGTTTCAGTGTGGGAAACAATTAAGCAGAGCGCAAGTTGGCAACAGTGATGTCAGTAAAGTAACGATGTCTATGTGTAATGACTTCGCAGCCATCAGTACTTAAATGAGTTTGGAATTTGGAATTTCATGTGAGGTAGCCAGCAATGTGGCGAAGATGGTGGAGGGGGAAGGATTCGAACCTTCGAAGGCAGTGCCGGCAGATTTACAGTCTGATCCCTTTGGCCACTCGGGAACCCCTCCACGTGGCCGGCATCTTATCAAAATTTATTTGCTTGTAAAGCAATTATCTCAAGTTCCTGTGCTGACTGCCGATAATGTCAGCAATTCATCGGGTCCCCAGCTGATTTTTTATGTTAATTAACGAATGGCAATTAGGTAGTGAACTGAACCAGGCTTTGCAGCAGCACTGCCGGGCAGACTTTCAGTTATGGTTATCGGTGTTATCTCCCGCCACAGAAGAGCAAGCTGGTTTCTGTTTACCTGATGGCAATGCAACCCCACAACAGACTGACTTACGTCAACAACTTCAACTCTCTGCGCTCCGCGATCCTGCCATGCTTAGCACTGACATTGCTCGTATGTGTCAACAAGGACATGCATTGCAGCAAGGTGGCTTTGCCGCATTACGACTTAGTTTGTTGTTACAGCCACAGCCGCAGGTGATCCGCCATGACGCGAAAAAGCTCAGCGCCGAAATCCTCGACAATCTGTCGCTGCACAGCCAACGGCATTTGCAACACAGCGATGCCCCAATCCAGACTCTAGACACAACCCTGTTATACGACGTGTTAGAACAACTGAACGCAGACCCAATGGCGGCTTGAACAAGCTGGGCGGGTCGCTTCGGTGTGCTTCGTATTGGCGCTATCGAACAGATAGAAAATAGTCCCTGCAGGATCTATATCGGCGCAAGCCCGGTACTGAGTTGACCGTTTAGCCAATGTGACTGACAAGCTTTAAATTTTTTACCACTGCCGCACGGGCAGCTGTCATTACGGCCGATTTTAACCACAGCATGCGGTAGCAGCACACCATCCAGATAGCTCCATACTTGTTGCTCCTGGACAAAACGCGATTGTTCTTCCAGTTGATGTAACTGATCTTTAATTAAAAACCGGGCGATAAAATGCACGTATCCGGTCGCTATATTTGCGCTGTCTGCTGAGAAGACCTGTTTTGTCGGTACTCCATTAAATCCTTCCGGGCCTGCTGTGGCGACAACCTGCAGCGACAGAAACCTGGCTGTTTCAGCAAAGGCGCTGATTTCCAACGTAGCAAGGTCTGATTGTTGGCTGTGATGATAGGTATTGGCGATGTAGGGGACTAATTTTAAAAAATAAGCACTAAAACGTGATCGCATCAGCTGTTCTGGCGTGGTGGCCTGTTGCATGCTTTGGTGCAATGGACCACAGCATTGTTGGTACTCTTCTGGCCGTCCGCAATAACAAGGCATAATTCATCCCGAAAAATCGCTATTGTAACGAAAGGCCGCCAGCACCGAAATAGTGGTCCGTTGAACCTCGTATTTTAATGCGATGTGCAAGTTTGAATGCTGTAATGATTAATCAGCTGAGTCTGGTACTTGTTAGCCAGATACTGATAGTCAGCCAATTCAGCACAATCCACCGGCAGAAAACTCAGAACCGCACTACAGGTTGAACAGGTCAGGGCATCGCGCATCAAGTTGTCATAACGATGTACTTGTTTCTGCCCAATCACTAACAGGCGCTGGCAATCGATCTGGCATTGTTCCAGTAGTTGCTTACTTAAGTGATGTTGTGGCGCCAATACCAGGATCCAGCCTTGTTGGACATCACCAGATGTGGTCAACGCAGCCAGGGTTTGACAGATACTGGCGATGTTATCTTCGGCAATTTCTCTAAAGTAGCCTGCCTGCTGGCGGTTCAAAGCTGATTGAGGCAAACGGCTGACTGAAGTAGTTAAGGCTAGCTGACGCATTTGAACTCCGAATGCTGATGTTATGTACAGTGTATGTCTATACAGTAATCAGCAATCGCACGAAAAGCAAGCATGCACTGATAAAATATACAGTGTATTTTGTGATCTCTACAGTATCTGGCTGTTAATCCAGACTGGTTATACCATCGGCAACGCAGAAATCAGCTAGACTGGCCGACTTGTTTTTGATTCAGCGAGTGTCAGATGTTTCTGGATGCTTTTGTTAGTCGCCAGGGTGAGCAGTTTGCGTTTAGCGCCACTCAGGCCAGTCGGTTTGCTAAAGAAATTGCCGAAGATTTTAATCCTATCCACGACGCCGACAGTAAAAGGTTCTGCGTACCAGGCGATTTGTTGTTCGCCTTCCTGTTGAGTCGTTTTGGTCTGGCAGCGCAGCTGAGTTGTCGCTTTGAAGGCATGGTAAGTGCCGATGTGCAGTTACACTGCGTGGAACTCGGCGATGAAGTTCAAATCCAGGATCAGAACGGAAAGGTCTATTTGTCATTGACTCAGTCCGGTGAAAGGCAACAACACTGCCAGTTCATCGAAAAGCTGGTTCGAGATTATGTGCGTTTTTCTGGACAGAATTTTCCGCATATTTTACAACCACTGATGCAGCAGCATGGCGTGATGATTAATCCACAACGCCCGCTGGTGATCTACCAGAGCATGACGTTGAACTTCACCCGGTTTGGTACTGAATGCCCGACATTACGTTTGGCAACGTCCACTTTAGAGCAGGAAGGCAAACGCGCGCAGGTGGTATTGACGTTTGAACTCTGTGACGGCGACGAAGTGATTGGCGTTGGCGAAAAACGGCTGGTGCTTGGCAGCTTGGTGCCGTATGACGACGAGCAAATGCAGGGCATGGTCGATTTTTACAACCAACGCAAGCAAACACTGGGACAAGCGGCCTGACCGATTTTGTCGTGCTGCAATGACCATTTTAAAAAAACGCCCGTCAGGGCGTTTTTGCATTACAGACGCTGTAGGCTTGTCCGGTTTTGGCTACTGCAGCGCGGCGCAAGTTGTTGGAAAATCAACTGGCTATCTGTTATCTTCGCAAGCAAATCCCGCCTTCTTTTTCAGCAAGTGAGTCTGACATGTACTACATGATTTATTCTGAAGATATTGCTAACAGCCTGAGCTTACGGCTGGAACATCGGCCGGCGCATCTGGCGCGGTTACAACAATTAGCCGAAGCCGGACGTTTATTACTGGCTGGCCCCACGCCTGCAATCGACAGTGCAGATCCCGGTCCTGCCGGTTTCAGCGGTTCTCTGGTCGTGGCTGAATTTATGTCACTCACCGAGGCACAGGACTGGGCAGCCGCAGATCCGTTTATTCTTCATGGCGTATACGCTCGCAGCACCGTCAAACCTTTTAAGAAAGTACTGCCATAAGGACATTGTATGTCACTGATTTTATTAACTGGCGGCGCCGGATATATCGGCAGTCATACCGCGATTGTATTGCAGCAGGCTGGCTTTGATGTGATCGCGCTGGATAATCTGTGCAACTCATCAGCCGAATCTTTGTTGCGCGTCGCACAAATCACCGGTAAAGCAGTTCCGCTCATCAATGCGGACATCCGCGACGAAGCGGCTTTACGCCAGGTATTTGCCGAATATCCAATCAGTGCCGTTGTGCATTTCGCCGGCTTAAAAGCGGTCGGTGAATCTACTCAGCTACCGCTGAAATATTATGACTTTAATGTCGCTGGAACTGTGACGTTGTGTCGCGTAATGGCCGATGCCGGCGTGAAACAACTGGTATTCAGTTCCTCTGCTACGGTATACGGTGCGGCTGCAGAGGTGCCTATTACGGAAGCCTCACCGCGATCTGCCACCAATCCTTATGGCCAAAGTAAGCTAATGGTCGAGTATATCCTGCAAGATCTGGCGGCGGCGGATCCTAGCTGGCGTATCACGCTGCTGCGTTATTTTAATCCGGTTGGCGCCCATCCCAGTGGCCTGATTGGTGAAGACCCAAATGGCATGCCGAATAACCTGATGCCTTTTATCAGCCAGGTTGCGGTAGGGAAACGGCCACACTTATCGGTGTTTGGCAGTGATTACGACACCGTCGACGGTACCGGCGTGCGGGATTATATTCATGTGATGGATCTGGCCCGTGGGCATTTGCAGGCGCTGAAGTATCTGCAGCAACACAGTGGTATCGAAGCGGTCAATCTCGGCACCGGTCAGGGTTACAGTGTGCTGCAGATGGTCGAAGCTTTTGTGCAGGAGAATCAGGTTCCTGTCCCTTATCAGCTGAGCCCGCGCCGATCAGGCGATGTCGCATTGTGTTATGCGGATCCGACGAAAGCGGCAGCATTATTAGGCTGGCGGGCAGAGCATTCGCTGGCAGACATGGTGCGTGATGCCTGGCGCTGGCAACAACAAAATCCGGATGGCTACCACAGCGTCTAAATGGCGACGGAGGTTTGATGCGGCGGACTGTTCAGTATCTGTTGATGCAGCTTTGTTGCGCACTGTGGCTCAACTGCTACAGCCCGCATGCACAAGCCGATGTCGTCACTTTTGATGAACTGATCCGTCAACTTGAGCAGGGCGAGCGGGTGTTTTATGACGCCAAAGCCGCCCGGGATTTTTTACAGCAACTGAAACAGCAACTGCCCCCGGGCGATGAAAAGCGGTTGCGCCGGTTGCAGCGCGAAGTCTGTCAGATTGATTATTTGACCGATCCGGCCGGCGGCGTGCAGTTTGCCGGCCGCTTTATCAGTGATCCGGCGCTAAGCAGCGATCATCTGACTCTGAGCTATTTTTATCAGTGCCGCGCCGCACATCTGCTTAACCTTGGCGAAGTCGCCCGCCAACAGGAAGATTTAACACAAGCTTTGGCGCTGGCGAACAGCAGTGAAGATGCACTGGCCCAGGCCAATGTGTTGTCGCAACAGGCTGATACCCATTCGATCCGTGGTGAACACGCAGAAGCTCTGGTACGGTTGTTTAAAGCTTTTGAGTTATTTCAAAAGGCTGACAACCGTCAAGGTATTGGTTTGTCGCTGGAAAATATCGCTGCCGCCTTTCGCCGCATGGCCGAATATGATCAAGCGATTGAATATCTGGAAACCAGCGAGCGTGAATATATAGCGCCGAATGACAGCTATCGTCAGGCGTTTGTACTGCAACAAAAAGCATTTATTTATGCCGAAATGGGCAAAACGCCGCAGGCGCGCTCGCTGATGCAGCAGGTTCGGCAGATTTACCTGGATATCGGTGACCCACACTACGCCGTGGCAACCCTGATTGATCTGCTGTGGGTCAGTAATCTGGAACAAAAATACGCTGAATCCGTTGAGCTCATCGGTCAAATTGACAACGAGATCAAAAAACTTAAGCAAAAAGACCCGGCGTTCCGTCCGTTTAACCATGCCATTTATCAGTTATACCAGGCAGAAGCTCTCAGCGAATATGGCCAGCTACAACAAGGTCTGCGCAAATTTGCTGAAGCGGAGCAAGTGTTGGTATCCGAACAAAATCCTCGTTATTTGCTGATGTTGAATCAGGCCTGGGCGCGGGCTGAAGCCAAAGCCGGCCAATACCAAAATGCGTACCGGTTGTTAGACGTTGCTGGCCAACTGCAGGAAAAGCTTAATTCACAGGCTAAACAACAACGCGAAGCCTTATTACGCTTTCAGTTTGACTCCGAGCTGCAATCACAGAAAAACACCCAGTTGCAGGCCGAAAATCGGCTGACCGGCCAACAGCTGGCCGTGCTGGAAGCTGCGCAGCGCTGGCAGTACATCGCTATTGCCTTATTTGTGGTGTTGGCGTTGATTGCATTGTTGTATGCAATCTCGCAGATCCAGCGTAATAAACGCCTGCATAAATTGGCCATGACTGACGAGCTGACTCAAGTGGGCAACCGGCGTTTTGTGCTGGCACGCTGTGATCAGGTCCAACAGCAGGCCGCTCCGCTGCAACAGTCATGGTGCTTGATGATTACCGATATTGATCATTTTAAACTATGTAACGATCAGTTCGGTCATGAAGCGGGTGATGAAGTGTTGGTTGCCGTTGCCAGAACCCTGCAGACGACACTGCGCCAGCAGGATATTATCGGGCGTAGTGGCGGCGAAGAATTTTTGCTGGTGCTGCCCGATACGGTGGAAGCACAGGCACTGGAGATGGCTGAGCGGTTACGTTTGGCCGTCGCCGCGTTAAAATTTCCCCGTTTTCCGGGCTATCAGGTCACTGTCAGTATTGGCCTGACTCAGGCAGGTCGCCATGAGCAGGTACGTGAAGTGATCTCCAGAGCCGACAGCGCCCTATACCGGGCCAAAGATAATGGCCGCAACCAGGTCGTCAGCACCTGATTTATTGATTCTGCAAGGATGTAGCCGTGTTAACACAGAAATCTTCTGCCCTGACCGCCGGTTTTATGGTGGTACACGCCAATTTACCCGAGCAACTGCGCGCGCTTTGTACCGCATGGATGGCAGCATACCCGCTGGATGTGTTTGAAGCTGAAACTATTCTGGTGCAAAGCAACGGCATCGCGCAGTGGCTGAAACTGGCGCTGGCAGCAGAACCTGCTGCGGATGGCAACGGCGGCCTTGGTATTGCCTGTGGTTTACGGCTGGCGATGCCACACCGGTTTGTCTGGCAGTTGTACCGTTGGCTGCTACCCGACCTCGCAATCCCGGAACAATGTGCTTTTGACAAAGACCAGCTGCACTGGCGGCTGTTACGGTTATTGCCGGAACTGTTGCAACACGCTGAATTCTCAACATTGGCACATTATTTAGCTGACGACAGTGAACAGCGTAAAGTCGACCAGCTCGCACTGAAACTGGCTGATCTATTTGACCAATATCAGGTATATCGTGCTGATTGGCTGCTGTTATGGCAACAGGGAGACGATGTGCTGTTAGATGCGCATGGCCAGCGTCAGCCACTGTCTGACGACAATCGCTGGCAGGCGGCATTGTGGCGCGCGATCCTGGCGGATATGGAACTGGAAGAGCGCCGCTTCAGCCGTGCTGTATTGCAACAGGAATGTATCCGTGCGGCTGCCACATTTAACCAAACCAACAGACCGGCACAGCTACCGCGCCGGGTCATGTTATTTGGTATCAGCAGTATGTCACAACAAAGCCTTGAGGCGCTGGCCGCCATTGCGCCCTATACCCAGATCCTGCTAGCAGTGCATAACCCTTGTCAGCACTATTGGGCCGACATTATTGCTGATAAAGATCTGTTTCGTTCGATGCCTGGTCAGACTGCGCACAGCCGCCAGCAACCAAAACCGGATGCCAGCGGACACCCGCTATTAGCTGCCTGGGGTAAACAAGGCCGCGATTACATTCGCCTGCTCGATCAGTTTGATCAGACGCAGCAGTTCCGCCAGCTGTTTCGTGGCGAGCGTATCGACTTATTCAGTGACTATGATTGCAGCCATCTGCTTGGCCAGTTACAGCAGGACATTCTGGAGCTGCGGGATCTGCCGCATAGCCGGCAACATTGGCCGCAGCTTCATCGGACGCAGGCACAGTCGCTGTGCTTTGCCCGCTGCCACAGCATAGTGCGGGAACTGGAAGTGCTGCATGACGATTTACTGGCTCAGCTCAGTCTGGATCCGACGTTGCAGTTTAGTGACATTATGGTCATGGTCCCCGATATCAACGAATATGCCGCCGCCATTCACGCAGTGTTTGGCCGCTACCGGCGCGATGATGACCGCTGTATCCCTTTTACCATCGCCGACCAGGCCGCCACGGTGCAGCAACCGATGTTGCAGGCACTGCAGTATTTGCTAAATATCCGCCAACAGCGGTTTTATGTCAGTGATATCATCGATTTACTGCAAGTGCCTGAACTTGCGGCAAAGTTTGACCTCGATGCGGCGGGGATCAGCAAGCTCAGTCAGTGGCTGATGCAGGCGGGTGCGCACTGGGGGCTGCACAGCGAGCAGCGGCAAAGTATTGGCATTCGTTACGACTATCAGCAGTTCAGCTTATTTCATGCGTTACAACGGATGTTATTGGGCTACGCACTCGGCGATGACGTTGGCATCGATCAGGCTGAGTCGACCGGCTCTGACACTGTGGACAGTAATGGTGCACCGCTTGGTGCTGTTCAGGGCTTGGAAGCCGATTGCGCCGGCCAGCTGGCCTTGCTGCTGCAGCAGCTGGATCATTGGTGGCGGCAATGCGCCACTGCGCAGACGGCAAAGGACTGGTATCAGCAATTATTGCAACTTCTCGAAGATTTTTTCCGCGCCGAAACTGAACAAAGCCTGCTGTTAGTGCAACAACTACGCGACGAGCTGGGGCAATGGCAACAATCTTGTAAGCAGGCCCGGCTGGAGTCAACGCTGGCTTTGCCACTAGTCGCAGACGCTTGGTTGGGGCAGTTTGAACGGAACAGCCTGCAGCAGCGTTTCTTGTCCGGCGCGGTCAATTTTGCTTCATTGTTGCCGATGCGCGCGATCCCGTTTCGTCAGGTGCATTTACTCGGTATGCAGGATGGCGCTTTCCCCCGCGTCCAACGGCGGCAGGATTTTGATTTGATGGCCGCGCAATATCGGCCTGGCGATCGTTCCAGGCGTGATGATGACCGCTATTTGTTCCTTGAAGCGGTGTTATCCGCCCGCCAGCGCCTGCGGATCAGCTGGCTTGGCCGCAGCGTGCATGACAACAGCGAACGTGAGCCCAGTGTGCTGGTGGCGCAATTGCGCCAACATCTGGCGCAAGGCTGGCAGCTGGCTCCCGAAGCGGGCGATGATTTATTGGGCCTGCTGACCGAAGATTTTCCGCTAAAGCCATATAGTCAGCGTTATCTATCTGGCGAGCTGCAAACCTGGCAGCGGGAATGGCGCAGTTTTTATCAGCCGGCGACGGCAGCGCAAGCGCAGGAAGTCTTGCCTTTGCAAGCGCCGGACCAGCCGTTGGACCTGACTCAACTGGCCGATTTTTTACGCGACCCGGTGCGTTGTTTTTTCCAGCAGCGTTTGCAGGTCTATTTCCATGCCCAGACTGCGCCACATCAGGACGACGAAGCCTTTGCACTGGACGGTCTCAGTCACTGGCAATTGCAACAGCAGCTCTATAGCGCGCTGAGTCAGCGTATCCGGCTTGAGCCGGCGCTGGGACAATCCCGCTCAGTGCAGCTACTGGAGCAACAAATGCAACGAGCGGTCGCAGCTGGTTTGCTACCGGTCGGTGCCGCGGGTGAATTGATCAAGCACGAGTTATTGCAGCAAATGCCGGCACAATTGCAGCGTTTTGCTGCTGTGTTGTCGCGAAGTCAGTCATTACCCCGCGACTTCCAACAGGTCTATTTTGCCGGTGTACTGGAACTCGACGACGCGCAGCTGGCCTGCCCGGTACAAGACTGGTTGAAGCAGCTACGCCAGGACAAAGATGGCGTGCTTTGGCAAGTACATCTGCAAGCTGAAGCGTTACAACGTGATGGCCTGTGGCAATGCCGGCCGCTATTGCAACCCTGGCTGGCCGCAGTACTGTCGGCGGCTGCCGGTCAACCGGTCCGCCAGTTTATCGTTGCGCCGGATGGTGATCTTTGCCTGCCGGCACTGCCGGTCGGGCATGCACAGCTGATCCTGCAGCAGTTGTTACGGGCCTATCTGCAAGGCCAACAGCAGCCATTACCGTTTGCTTTAACACTGGCGTCGGTTCTATTACAAAGCAAAGTTGACGACAAACAATTGCAAAAGCTGCAGTTGCTATACGAAGGGAGCGCATTCAGTGCCGGATTGCTCGGCCAGAACGCTTACTTACGCCGCGCTTTCGCCAGTTTTGACGCCTTCTGGCAGCCTGAGCTGTCACCACTGCTGGCCACACAGTTGCTCGGGCCTTTGTTAGAGGTATTGCAACAAACTGCAGTATCTATTGATTCCGGAGCGAACTAAATGCAGCCGCTGAATTTTATGACCTTACCCCTGCACGGTACTTCGTTGATTGAAGCCAGTGCCGGCACCGGTAAAACTTATACCATTGCAGCGTTATATCTGCGTCTGGTGCTGGGGCATGGTCTCGCTGTGCCACTGCGGCCTGACCAGATCCTGGTGGTAACCTTCACCGAAGCGGCCACTGCAGAGCTGCGGGGGCGTATTCAACAACGACTGAGCGAAGCGGCGCTGGTGTTTGCATCAGAACACGATAAAGCCAATCAGCCGGACGCAGATCTTCAGCAGACCGCACCTCAGCAGGTCGATCCGGTGTTGCGTGCGCTGCTGGATGCCTTCCCAAAACAGCAATATGGCATTTGCGCGGCTCAGTTAGAGCTGGCAGCGCAGTGGATGGATGAAGCGGCTATCTCGACTATCCATGGTTTTGCCAACCGGATGCTGAGCGAACACGCCTTTGCCTGTGGCAGCCAGTTTGAACAGACGTTGGTGACCGATCTGGCGGAACTGCAGCAGCAGGTGGTGATGGATTACTGGCGCTCTGAAGTTTATCCGCTCGAGTTGCCGCTATTTGTCCGATACCAGCAAAGTTTCGACACACCCCGCCAGTTGTGGCAGGCGTTGTTGCCGTTATGGCAGGAGAGTTTTGCACCGCCACCACATTCGCTGGCGACTTTGCTCGAACAAGAAATCGAGGCCCGTCGCACCAAACTGGCTGCATTAAAAGCGCCATGGCAGCAGTGGTTGGACGAACTGGCAAGGCTAATCGAGGCCGGCCGGGCCGCCGGCCAAACCTACAATACCAAGCTGAGGCCGGATTATGTTGCTAAATGGCTCGCTGGTATTGCCGCCTGGCGTGACGACCCGGCGCAGTTGACCCCAGATATTGGTAAGGGTATCGAGCGGCTGACACCGGACGGCCTGGCGGACGCCTGGAAGGGGCCGGCGCCCTCGCATCCGGCGCTTGAAGCGATGGCCGCGCTGCCGCAAGCACTGGCAGACCTACCGGATGCCAGTTTTGACTTACGTCTACACGCCCTTAGCCATGTTCAGCAACAGTTTGACCAACTGAAACAACAACGCGCCGAATTGGGTTTTGACGATTTACTGGTTCAGCTTGATCAGGCGTTACATGGCGGATCTGGCGCGCAGCTCTCGGCGATGCTACGCAGTCAGTTTCCATTGGCGCTGATCGATGAATTTCAGGACACCGATCCGCTGCAATGGCGTATTTTCAGCCGTATTTATCAGCCAGAGCAGCCGCCATCAGATTGTGGTTTGTTGCTGATTGGTGATCCGAAGCAGGCGATCTATGGCTTTCGGGGCGCCGATATCTACACCTACCTGACGGCGAAACAGCAGACGCAAGGCCGGCATTTTTCGCTCGGGACTAACTTTCGGTCCACCACCGCGATGGTTGATGCGGTCAATCAGCTGTTTCTGCAGGCAGAGCAGCGTGACAGCGGGCTCGGTGCTTTTTTGTTTCGCCAACAAGGTGACTTGCTGTCATTTAGCCCGGTGGCAGCCAAAGGCCGGCCTGAGCAGCTGGTGCTGGATGGCGCACCTTTACCGGCGTTGCAGTGGGTCGCGCTTGACCAAAGCGCTAAACCTCTGAGTAAATCCGCTTACCTGGCGCAAAGTGCCCGCCATAGTGCGCAGCAGATAGTGACCTTGCTGAACGCTGCGCAGCAGGGCCGCTGTGGTTTTTTGCAGGAAGCTGACTTACAGCCGCTGCGGCCCGCCGATATCGCCGTGTTGGTTAACAATCAGCAGGAAGCCGATGTGATACGTGCTGAGCTGGCCCAACTGGGCGTGCGCGCGGTGTATCTGTCCGACAAGGGCTCAGTGTTTGACAGCCCGCTGGCGGCACAATTGTTGTTATGGCTCAGTAGCTGTGCTGATCCGCGCCATGCAGGCAAACTGCGGGCTGCGCTGGCTACACCGGCAATGAGCTGGAGCTACACCGATCTGCTGGCATTACAGCAGGACGACTGGGCGCTGGAGAACATGCAGCTGCGTTTTGTCGATTATCAACAAATCTGGCGCAGTCAGGGCGTGTTGGCGCTGGTGCACCGATTGTTGCAGGATTTTTCGCTGGTACAAAAGCTGGCAACTGCTCCTGACGCGGAGCGCCAACTGACGGACTTGTTACATCTGGCTGAATTACTGCAAGAAGCCGCGCGTCAGCTTGATGGCGAAGCGGCGTTATTACGTTACTTGCAGCATCACCTGCAGGGCGACGGTGAGCTTGGTGCCGATGCACTGAAATTACGGCTGGAGTCTGACGACGCCTTGCTGAAAATCGTCACCATCCATAAATCCAAAGGGCTGGAATATCCTCTGGTGTTTCTGCCATTTTTACTGGCGGCGCGAGAACTGGATGCGAAGCAACTGCCTTATGTCTGGCATCAGGACGACGGCACACGGTTACTGGCACAACAATTTAACGAACAGAGTTTTGAGCGGGCTGAACGGGAACGCCTCGGTGAAGACCTGCGCAAACTGTATGTGGCGCTGACACGGGCCCGGCACGGCTGTGTTGTTACACTGGCGCCATTAAAGGAACACAGCGCACTGGCGTACCTGCTGGCAGCAGATGGTACGCTGGCGCCACAGGTACAGTGGCTCACAGAGCCGTTGACCGCAGCGCCATGTTTTGGTTTGGCACCCGCCGACTTGCCAGCGCCAGCACGTTATCAATGGCAAAACGGCGAACCTCAAAGCCATAGCGGCTTTTTGTTGCAGGGCATCAGCCCAAGGCCGTCTTGGCAAATCAGCAGTTACAGTGCGATTGCCGCCGGGAGTCACTATCAGGAACAGGGTGTTTTTGCTGACCAGAGCCGGTCCGGCAACGCCAAAGTGCAGGAACTATTGCAACATAACCCACAGCTCCCGATGGAATCTTTGCCGCCGGACACGCCGGGTTTTGCCCAACGTTTTATCCGCGGCGCAGGTCCCGGTACTTTTTTACATAATCAGCTCGAATGGGCGGCTGCGACAGGGTTTGCGGCTGTTGTTGCAGACCGCGCTTTGCTAGAGGCACAGTTGGTACAATCGGCGACACAGGCTGGGTTATTAAAACAGCATCGTGATGGGCGCTGGCAGCGACTGATGCTGAACAGTGACAAAGAACAGCCCAAGTTTTGCGACGATGCCGCCAGCGCAGTGGTTGAACTTGTGGATTGGTTGCTGCAACTGATGCAATTGCCATTGCCGGTGTTGCAGCAAGCCAACCTGGTGCAGTTACCCGCCTGTATCGCTGAACTCGAGTTCTTAATTCCGGCTGCCCGCGTCGATATTCAGTTGCTCGATCAACTGGTGACTGAGCAAATCTGGCCAGGCGCAGCACGGGCTGAACTGCAGTCCCGTCAGCTCAATGGCATGCTTAAAGGGTTTATCGATCTGACGCTGTTTGATGGCGAGCGATATTATGTTGCGGATTTTAAAAGTAATTATCGCGAGGATGGCCGTTACACGCCGGAAAATCTGCAGCAAATGATGCTGGACGCCCGCTACGATCTGCAGGCGGCTTTATATGGACTGGCGCTGCACCGACTCTTGACAGCCCGTTTGCCTGGTTATCAGACAGAGCGGCATATCGGGCCGGCGCTGTACTGGTTTTTACGCGGCTCTGCTGCCGATGTCAGTCACAGTGCGGCCAGTCAGAGCGAGCCGGCGCAGCAGGGGATTTTGGCCGTGTCATTGCCATCGGCATTTATTCTGGCGCTCGACCAGCTGTTTCGCGGCGATGCGGGCCCGGCGCGTCTCTTGCTGAGTCAGTCGGCCGGCGCCATTTCATCAGCAGGAGCGCATTGATGTTATTACGCTTTTCCAGAGAATTTGAAGACCAGCTGAGCGAATGGCAGCAAGCGAAATTGTTACGTCCACTGGATATTGCTTTATTGCGGGCAATACCGCAGGCCGAAGCAGTACCTGAGCCATTACTGTTGTATTTGATGCTGGCCAGCGCGCAGTTAGCGCAAGGCCATCTTTGCCTCGATTTTGCTGTAGCAGCCAAAGCGCCACTACAGCTATTACCGGTTGCTCTGCGGCAAAGTTCGCATGCCGCCAAGCTGAAGGATTTTTGTCGGCAGCATCCGCCAATGCAGGCAGCCAGTGAGCTACTGGCTTATCCGGCACTGGTCAGTACAGATCTTCGCCAGGCCAGTCAGCCATTTGTCCTGCGCGCCAACCGTCTGTATTTGCGCCGTTATGCCGCCGATGAGCAGAGCATTGCCGATTTTATCGACGGCCGTCGCCAGGCTGATTTACAACTGCGCCAGCAGCTACAACCGCAAGCCCTCAGACAGTTACTGGGTTTGTTATTTCCGGCCGAAGGTGCTGAAGTTAACTGGCAACAGCAAGCCTGTGCGCTGGCCGCCAGTAGTTATTTTGCTGTGATCACCGGTGGTCCTGGTACCGGTAAAACCACCACAGTGCTGAAACTATTGTTATTGCTGCTGCGCCAGTCAGCGAGCGGTTTGCATATTGTGCTGGCGGCGCCGACGGGTAAAGCCGCGGCGCGGCTGACCGAGTCGCTGTCGCAGTCGCGTTTGCAGCTGGCGCAAATGTTACCGCAATTGGCTGATTTGTTGCCGCAGTTACCAGCGCGGGCGCAAACAGTGCATCGGTTACTGGCTCCAAAGCCTGACGGCAGTGGATTTCGCTACCACGCCGGGCAGTTGTTACCGGTGGATGTGGTGATCGTCGACGAAGCGTCGATGCTGGATGTTAGTTTATTTGCTGCACTGGTCCGCGCCTTGCCGCCCCAATGCCGGCTGATTTTACTGGGTGACAAAGACCAGCTGGCGTCCGTTGAAGCCGGCGCTGTGCTGGCTGAGATTTGCCGTCATGCGGAAGCCGGTGGTTATAGTCAGCACACTGCAGACTGGCTGGCACAACTGACCGGACAGCCGCTGCCGGCTGCATTTTTAAGCCCGCAGCCGGATGCTTTGGATCAACATGTGGTGATGCTGCGTAAAAGCCACAGATTTAACGAACACAGCGGTATTGGTCGGTTGGCGCGTGCGGTCAATTTGGGGGATAGCAAGGCTGGTTCGCTGCTCGAATCCTGTGGCACAGGTCCCGCCGATTTGCACGCAGTGTTGCTGTCACAGGATCAACTGGCGCAGCAGGTTAGTGCGCGGATAGTGACATTGCTGGCGCCGTATCTACAGATGCTGCAGCAGCCCGTGACCACTGCAACGATGGAAGCACAAGCGCAAGCGTTACATCGGCAGTTTGCACAGGTGCAGTTACTGTGTGCGCTTCGTCAGGGCCCGGCTGGCGTTGAGACCGTTAATCTGGCGCTGGAACAGCGGTTGGCGCAGCTACGGCTGATTGGTAAAAACAGCGGCTGGTACCATGGCCGGCCTGTGATTGTGCTGCAGAATGATTACAGTACCGGGTTGATGAATGGTGATATTGGCATTTGCCTGGCGGTAGAGCAGGAAGGGCAGCCACAACTGCGCGTGGCGTTTTTGCAGCCTGACAACAAGAATCACAGCAGCGTGCGTTGGTTCCTGCCAGGACGTTTACCCAATCTGGAAACCGCGTTTGCCCTGACGGTTCACAAATCACAAGGTTCAGAGTTTAACCATGCTGTGTTGTTATTACCGCCCAGCGATAGCCCGGTATTAACTAGGGAGCTGATTTATACCGCGATCACCCGGGCGCGCACAGAGTTTAGTCTGTTGTTAACCGATTGGACTGTGTTTAATCAAGCGGTCGCGCGCTGCATCGTCCGTCAAGGCGGTTTACGGTTGGTTTAGCACAATTTGATGATCTGCCGTTGCCAATAGGTCGCTCTGCTGCATGTCGGCGCAAAACCACTGTACAAACTGATTGATCTGCTGCTGTTGCTGGCCGCCTGGCCGGTAATGCAGCTGATACTGGCCCCAGGGCAACTGATAGCGCCACGGCAGCAATGCTTTGAGCGTGCCGGCACGCACCGCATCACCGGCAATAAAGCTGTTGCTGAGCGCAATGCCTTCACCGCTACTGACTGCTTTGGTCGCCAATAACGCCAGACTGACCTGGCGCAATTGCAGCTGTGCCGGCGCATTTAACTGCATCTGCTGGCGCCACAATTGCCAGTCCTGACCTTGCTCTGAGCTATACAGCAGCGCGCCAAACACCGAGGCCGGATCGGTTAAATCCAGTTTGGCGTACTGCGCCGGACTGCAGACCGGAAACCACCATTCGGGCCTTAGCGCCACAGTGGCAAAACCGGACGGGCAGGGCCAGGTGCCGAGGATCAGATCAAACTGACTGACATCAAGGCTGGCCGCATTGGATTCCATATGTAATAGCGTGTCGACCTGCGGGTGAGCATGGCGAAATGCGTTGAGCCGCGGTGCCAGAAATTCCACTGCTATCGAAGTCTGGGCTGCGATCGCCAGCCGTCGTCCTGGTTGTTGCACCAGATGCTGACACACTGAGCGCATGCGGAAAAAACTCTCCTGCAACACTGAAAACAACGTTGCACCTTGTTCAGTCAGCTGCAGCGGCTGTTGTTTGCGGTTGATCAGGCAACAGCCGAGCTGTTGTTCCAGCAGACGGATCTGGTGTGAGATGGCACTTTGGCTGACAAACAATTCCTCGCCAGCGGCGCTGAAGCTGTGTAAACGGGCAGTGGCTTCAAACGCCTGCAAGGCTTTGAGTGGCGGCAGTGGCTGCATAGATATGAATCCAATACATGATGTGGTGAAATCATATCATTTAAATTCATGTTGCAAGCAGAGCATACTGCAAAGAACTTACATTGATTCACTGCGGAGTATTTTGTATGTCGCCATCTGTTCACCCTATATCTGTTCGTCGTATTGGCGGAGCCGACCAGGCCACTGTGCTGGCGTCGTTGTCGGACATGCGTGCCGGTGTCGCACCAATCGCGGTCACTGAGTATCAGGCGCGCATTGATAAAGCTTGCGCGCTGATGCGCCAGCAGGATGTGGCGGCGATTTACCTAAATGCCGGCAGCAGTCTGCTGTATTTTACCGGCACGCGCTGGTACGCCAGTGAGCGGCTGGTCGGCGCCGTGCTGACCGCTGACGGTGTATTGAAATACATCGCACCGGTGTTTGAAATTGGCACGCTCGGTGAGTATCAACAAATCAAAGCCGAGGTGGTTGGCTGGGAAGAAGATGAAAGCCCATATCAGCTGTTGCTTGATACGCTTAACAATCTCGGCGTACCGGCGGATGCGCGGGTGGGGCTTGATGAAAGCACGGCGTTTTTTATTGTCGATGCTTTGCAGCAACTGGCGCCGGCGCAGCGGTTTATTAATGGTTCGTTGATCACGGCAGCCTGCCGGCGGCAAAAATCTGCGGCAGAACTCGCCATTATGCAGCGGGCGATGGATATGACGCTGGTAGTGCATCAGGCGGTGGCGCAAATTCTGCGGCCGGGTATCAGCACGCTGGAGGTCGAAGCTTTTATTGATGAAGCGCATCGGCGCGTCGGCGCGACCGGCTCCTATTTTTGTATTGTATTGTTTGGCGAAGCGACTGCTTATCCGCATGGCGTCAAAGATCCACAACAACTGCAGGATGGCGATATGGTGCTGATCGATACCGGCTGCCGCTTGCTGGATTATGTCTCTGACATTACCCGCAGTTATGTGTTTGGCGCACCGACCGCGCGCCAACGTGCGATCTGGCAATTAGAAAAACAAGCGCAGGCTGCCGCATTTGCTGCAGCAAAGCCGGGTACTCCTTGTGGTGCTGTCGACGATGCCGCCCGTGCGGTGTTAACTGCCGCCGGTCTGGGCCCGGATTATCGTTTACCTGGATTGCCGCACCGCACCGGCCATGGCATTGGTCTGGATATCCATGAATGGCCATATCTGGTGCGTGGCAATGCGACACCGCTCGCCGAGGGCATGTGTTTTTCCAACGAGCCGATGATTTGTATCCCCGGTGAATTTGGCGTACGGCTGGAAGACCATTTCTACATGACCTCCAGCGGGCCACGCTGGTTTACTGAGCCGGCGCTAAGCATCGAAGATCCATTTGGCTGGCAGCAGGATTAGGATAATCGCCAGAGAAAAAGCGCAAAGTGATTGGACGGGCAGGAAAAAGTCCGGATAATAACCGCCATTATCTGCTGTTTTTGGAGTGATCATGGATTGGTGGTTGTTAATTCAGGCCTTTATCTTAGGTATTGTTGAAGGTCTGACCGAATTCCTGCCGGTGTCGAGCACCGGCCATTTAATTGTGGTCGGCGATTTGATTGGTTTTCATAACGATGGCCGGGTGTTTGAGATTGCCATTCAGCTTGGCGCTATCCTGGCTATCGTGTTTGAATATCGTCAGCGCTTTATTGGTGTTGCTTGTGGTATCACCCACGACCCGAAAGCGCAACGCTTTGTATTAAACCTGTTGGTGGCGTTTTTACCGGCCGCCATTATCGGTTTGTTGTTTATTAAAACGATTAAATATTATCTGTTTAATCCGGTGTCAGTCGCGGTGATGTTGATTGTCGGTGGCCTGATTATTCTGTGGGCTGAGCGGCGCATTCATCAGGCGCGGGTGCATGATGTCGACGACATGAGTCTGTTGGATGCATTTAAAGTCGGTTGTGCGCAGGTGGTGTCGATGATCCCGGGCACTTCACGTTCCGGCGCGACCATTATTGGTGGTTTATTTATTGGCCTTGATCGTAAAGTTGCCGCCGAGTTTTCGTTTTTTCTCGCAGTTCCCACCATGTTTGCCGCGACTTTTTACGATATCTATAAACACCGTGACATGTTACAAATGGCCGATGCACCAATGTTTGCAGTTGGTTTTGTCACGGCGTTTATCAGTGCGCTATTGGCTGTCCGTACTTTGGTACGTTTTGTGGCGAATCACAGTTATGAGATCTTTGCCTGGTATCGCATTGCGTTTGGTGGACTGATTTTATTGAGCTGGCAGCAGGGCTGGGTCAACTGGGAATTGCCGGCATAACCTGTCGTGACCTGTTCAACCTGATGAAAAAGCCGCCATTTCTGGCGGCTTTTTGCTGTCTACACTTGCAGCCGGTTTATGGTGCGGCGGCAGCTTTAGTTTTCAGCATTTCAAAGAAATGTGCGCGGGTTTTCTTTGAGAAGAAGATAAAGAAAAATGACGCGTAAGCATAAGAGATTAAGGTCGCCCAGGCGGCGCCTTCAATGCCCATACGCGGGATCAGCAGAAAGTTCAGGCCCACGTTTAATACTGCGCCAACACCATGGCTGAGCAGGCTCAGCGGTTCATTGCCGGTGATAATTAAATGCTGGCTAATCAGCGCACGGACAAAAACAAAACAACCCGCCCAGACATGAATTTGCAGCACTGTGGTCGAACCGGTGAATTTCTCGCCATAGGCAAACAACATGATCCAATAAGCACTGGCCGTCATGCCGACAGAGATCAGCAGCGCCAGCGAAAAAAACTGCAGACCACGCCGGCGCAAGATCAGCAGATACTGTGGCCAGCTTTGCTCAAAGGCCTTTAATAAATCCGGGTAATAACGAGCAGCTAATGTCACCGGGATCACGTACCACAGCTCTGAAATCCGTGCCACTGCAGTGTACTGACCTGTCGCTGCAACGCCCAACATGCTTTCAATCATGACCGTATCAATTTTCAGATACACTACTGACACGATGCCAGACACCCATAACCAGGATGCGCGTTGTAGCATCGCTTTACCGGCTGGCCAATCAAAAAACTGCCAGTGAAAACGCGCTTCAGGCGGGGTATACCGACGGTACCAGTAATATTGCACCGCGCCGGTCAGCAAAAACTCGATACCAACAATCAGCAATAAAAAGCTGATGCCGGCGCCATGATATAAACCGACAATCCTCACTACCAAGGTCAGCAGTGATACGGCAATTTTTGCCAGCGCCACTGCGCGAAAATGACCAAGATAATTTTGCTGATACTCAAATAAAATCAGCGAAAAAAAGCTTTGCAGGATAAAAAGCACCGATATTTCTATCGGGCCCGCGGCGAAATAATGCGGATAAAACAGCATAAAGCCGGCGATCATCAGCAGACCAAAAATCAATCCGGCAAATAAACGTAGCCACACGGCTGTTTGCAGAAATTGCAACGCTTTGACTGGGTCGCTTTGGGTACTGGCCATTTTTTGCACCAGATTGTTCATACCGAGGTTGGTCAGCGGCGCCAGGAAAGCAGCCCAGACCATCACCAGCCCATAGGTGCCGAGCGCAGAGTCGCCCAGCATCCGCGCCACCATAAAAGTGACCACAGCGCCAGCACCTAGGCGAAAGAAGCGTTCAATCAACAGCACAACTGAGCGTGCTGCTAACACTTTACGAATTTTTTTTAGCACGTTGTTTGGCTTTATAACGTTTCACAAAACGGGTGATCCGCCAAATGTATTGCAGCGACATCGAATACAACGCGAAGATCAGCAAAAATAACAACAACATAATCAGATCTGGCACCATCAGGTATTCACCAACCACACCGATAGTAGCCAACATCGCGGCCAGACTGGTGATCACCACCAGCGCCTGACGTGAATTAAGACCTAAACGCAAGAAAATATGGTGCAAATGTTCCCGGTCAGCAATAAACGGCGATTGCCCTTTGCGGATCCGGCGGATCATAATCGCCACCATATCCATCAGCGGTACGGCGATGACCCACAGCGCGGTGACCGGACGGAAACTGGCACTGTCGCTCTGACTACCAACAATCAGCAGCCAAATCACCGACAGGCCAATTAGCATGCTGCCGGCGTCGCCCATAAAGATTTTGCCTTTGCCTTTACCAACTAAATCGAGGTTAAACATCAGATAGGGGATCAGTGCAAATACCAGCACCATCGGCAACACGGCGTGTTCAAGCTGGCCGCCAATACCCATCATCAATGTCAGCGAAACAAAGCTGACTCCGCTCAGCATCCCCGCCAGCCCATCGATACCGTCGATCATGTTAAAGGCGTTAATTGCGGCAATCACCGCAATCACGGTAAAAGGAATGCCAACATAGCCGAGGCCAACAGCGCCAAGCCCAAACAAATCACCGAGATTACCGACATACAGTTGCAGACCGTACATCATCACCAGCGCGATCATGACCTGCGCCACTAAACGGATTTTTACACTTAAATCAAGGAAGTCGTCAAAAACGCCGAGGATCACAATAGTGCCGCCGCACAGCAGGTAATACCAATGCGTATCGCCGGGCAGGCCGAACACACTCAGGGTGATCGCAACACCGGTAAATACCGAAATGCCACCAATCAGCGGTATAGCGCCGACATGTTGTTTACGGCCATGCGGTTTGTCGACCAGCCCAATACGATTTGCTACTGGGATCAGGATAAAAATTGCGAGCAGGGTTAACACAAATGTGGTGATAAATAACACCATATGTTCACGCATAGAAGATTCCGCTTGGGTCGTGTTGTTCTAGGGGCTGTTGATGTTTGGTGTTTGTTTTTGCAGCAGTTTGGCAGCTATTTCTGCAAGGCAGTGCGAGCGCCGTACGTGGTACCCAGTGTGTTATTCAACACAAACGAGCACTAACGCAGCAGAAAGAGCTGCCAAACGCTGCCCTCCGGGTTCGTTTGGCGGCGCTTTGGGCTTTGTCACTCGTTGCTCGCATAGAATAACTATGCCACGCGCCTCGTTTCGCGCCCAAAACGCCGCCAACTCGAACAAAACTTAACCACCAAGCATCAACAGTCCCTAGTTCTGTTATCGGCCGATTATAGGTGAACAACTTCACGCTTACTATCAGGCACATGTGAAATCAGCAGCTTAACTGCGCTTTATTTCAGCATTTAGGGAAAAAGCCGGGCCTGACTGCGGTGGACTGGTTGTTGCCAACAAGGTTTTGCCAGTATGATCAGGCTATGTCCTGATGCCTGGGGGTCCGATGTCACAACGTCTGTTAATTTTAACTAATATGGGCCCTAAGCCGGCAGCACCTTTTCAAGGTGTATTTGTGCGTAATCAAGTCGAAGCACTGGCCGCATTAAATCCAGCCTATTTTCAGATGGAGTGGCAATGCGAACGGATGCCGTGGCGATTATTACGCTATCCAATTTTTTGGTTGCAGTTTGTCTGGCGCTATGTGCTGAGTCGTCAGCGTTTTGATGTATTGCATGTGCATTTTTTCTATCCGACCATTTGGCTGGCACTGACTTACCGTCTGCTGCGCAATCCAAAGGTGAAAATCGTCGTGACCTGCCATGGCACCGATATTTATGCCTATCAGCCGGAATCGCGGTGGTATAAAGCGGCGGCGGCGCGAGTCGACCAATGGATCTTTGTCAGCGCACAGCTGCAGCAGCGTTTTTTCCGGCAGGACATCCGCGCCGAAGTGCTACCGGCCGGCATTCACGCCTTGTATGGTCAGGTGCCAGCATTGCCGTTGGCAGAAAAAGACATCGATGTGTTGTATGTCGGCACACTGGATTTTAATAAAGGCATGGACCGACTGATTGCGTTATTGCCGGCGCTTGGCGGCAAAAAAGTCGTCGTTATCGGCCATGGCCCATGGCATGCGCAGCTCAGTGCCGCCGCATTGCAATATCCGCAATTGACTCTGGTGTCGGCACAAGGCGCTGCGCAGCTTAAAGATTATTATCAGCGTAGTAAGTTGTTTATCAGCCTGTCACGCAATGAATCTTTTGGCCTGGTGATGACGGAGGCGATGGCTTGTGGCACCCCAGTGGTGGCAACGACCACTGATGGCTCCCGGATGCAGCTCCAGCATGGCATCAACGGCTATCTGATTGATACGCAGGATGAAGCTACGTTACTGCAGGTGCTTGGTGAAAAAATTCAGTTATTGTTAAGTTTGCCGCCGGCAGATTATCAGCAGCTGCAACAAGCTTGTCAGACCAGTGCAAAGCCTTATTTGCTCGACAAAGTCGCAGCCCGATTAACCGAAATTTATCAGCAGCTAACGACCGTACCTGCTGACAACTGAGAGTGTTCTGACATGCTACAACCTGAAGTGGTGAACGTGGGGGGACTGGATGTGATGGCGTTTGCCAGCATGCAGCAATTAGTTGAGTTTATTGTGCATGATGACGGCACTGTGTTCGCAGGCTCCGCCATTGCGATTAATCCGGAAAAAGTCATGAAAGCGCGCGAAGATGCCGCGCTGAAAACCATGTTAAATCAAGCCGAATTGCGTTATGCCGATGGTATGGGCGTGGTGAAAGCGATGCAAAAGAAGCTGGGGCGCAAAGTGGAGCGGGTGCCTGGTTGCGAAACCTGGGAAGCTATTATGTACCGCGCTGCCGCCAAGCAAGTGCCGGTGTTTCTGGTCGGTGCTAAACCTGAAGTGTTGCAGCAAACCCGTGACAAGCTATCCGCTGCCGGTGTTCAAGTGGTTGGCGCGCAGGATGGTTATTTTAAAGACGAGGCGGCGCTGTTGCAGCAAATTCAGCAGAGTGGCGCCAAAATCATCACCATTGCCATGGGATCTCCAAAGCAAGAGCTGCTGATTGAACGGGCAAAAAAGATCATTCCCGATGCCTACTTTATGGGTGTCGGTGGCACCTATGACGTGTTCACCGGCAACGTCAAACGCGCCCCTGCGCTGTGGTGCAAACTGAATCTGGAGTGGGCATACCGCTTGCTCAGCCAGCCGAGCCGAATCAAACGGCAATGGAGTCTGGTGGAATATCTGTGGCTTTATCTGACGGGCAAGTTATAGAATCATCATTCTGACAGCCTCCTGCCAACCCATTGACCGAGAGCAATATTTTGACAGCTGAAACGCCTGAACGCGCACAAACCGTGGCGCCGCTGATAAGCGTATATATGCCGACCTATAATCGCAGCGAGATGATGCAACGTGCCGTCAATTCGGTGCTGGCACAGGATTATCCCAACTTTGAACTGCTGATTGTCGATGACTGTTCACCGGATAACACCTGGCAGGTGCTGAATGAATTGTATGGCGAGCACCCGCAGATCCGGCTGTTTCGCCAGGAAAAAGGTCAGGGTGCCTGTGCTGCACGCAATATGGCGATCAAAGCAGCAGCCGGTGAATTTGTCACTGGTATCGACGATGATGATGAATTTTTGCCAACACGCCTGTCGGGCATGATGGCGGCCTACGATGACCAATATTCCTGTGTTTGTACCGGATATTTTTGGGACTATGGCTCTGTGCGTAAAGCGCTGTACACGGAACAGAAAATTGTCCGGCTGCCGGAAGTGCTGGACGCGCACTGTTTGTCGAATCAAGCGCTGGTTCGCACCAGCCGTATGCTGGCGCAGGGCGGTTTTGACGAAACCCTGGCCGCATTTCAGGACTATGATATGTGGCTGCGGATGGTGGCGGCTTATGGTCCGGCTTTACGTCTGGCGGAGGCAACTTATGTTGTGCATGTCGGCCATGAATTAGGCCGCATTACGACGTCACCGAAACGGTTGAATGCGCAGGCACAGTTTGTCGAAAAACACCGGCCACTGATGAATGAACGCAATCTGCATAATCAGGCATTTTATCGGCGTACGATGCAGCAGGAGCCGCTGTCGCTGGCTGAGTTGATTGGCTCGATGCGCTATGGCCTGGTGGAAACCAAAGTGCGTTATTACCTGAAACACAAAATGCAATGGCTGATTAAAGTACGTAAACAGCTGCTGTCAAAGGGCATCAAAGGCCTGTTTGGACCTAAATAATGCTGACAACCGAACTTGAATTTACCGGCCAGTTGTATCTGGTCGTCCGCCGGTTGAAATGGTGGTTACTGGTCGTTGCGGCGGCCTGTGCACTTGCTGGCGCTGTATATGTCAAACAACACCGTTTTCCGGCCAGTGTCGATGGGCACTTCTCGTTAACGGAGACTCGGGTAAGCTTGCTCGCGGCTGACTATCAGCAGGTTGCTGCCAATACGCAGCTGTTTATCGGCGCGCTGGAAGTCGATGAGTTAGCCCGTTTCAGTCTATTGATTGATAGTGCTACGGTCTGGAATGGCCTGTGGCAGGACAAAACCTGGTGTCAGCAGCAACCTGCCTGGTGTGCGAATGACGCAACTGCTGCAGCAAAACTGTCCAGTCAATGGAAAGCAGCGTTTTCTCAGGAACATAAACGTCGCGGTAACTTATTGTATTTTCGCCTGAAAGCCGAGTCTCCTGAACTTGCTGCCACGCTGCTAGAACAGCTGATCCAGCAGGCAGAACGGCAGGATCAGCAAGAGCGGCTGCAGCGCCTGCACACACAGCAACAACAGTTACAACAAGCGTTGGATAGCGCTGCTACTGTGGGTGAACGGTCGGAACTGACCCGGCTATTGGATCAGAACTTAGCCGCGCAGAATCTGTGGCGTCAGGGCTATTATCCGGCGTTGAAGCCGGTTGCTGCGTTGCAGCAAAAAGCCGCAAAAGCCCCGTCGTTGCTGCTTAGCAGTCTTGCCGCGGCATTATTTGGCACTTTGCTGGCATTGACGCTGGCGTTATTATTGCTGCGAAAATGAGCAGCCCCCAAGCCGTTACGGCGTCGTCGTTACTACAGCCTGCCGCATTGTTGCCGACGCTGCGCCGGTTAGATTTATTGATCCTGCTGCTGGTCAAAACCTATCTGCTGGTCGATGCGCTCAACGGCTTCTTACTGCAGCAATATGGCCAGGGCCTGCCATTGTCGGCGGCGTATAAATCATTGCTGATGGCGCTGATGTTACTGAGCTGTAGTTTGACGCTCGGTCGGCGTATCACGTTATTACCGATGATGATGGCGTTACTGTTGATTGGTCCTGTGATTAGTTTTTTCAGCTTCGGTCACGCCGCCGGACTTAGTTACGATATCGGTATGGTGCTGAAGTTATTGGCACCATTACTGGCAGCCTGGTATTGCTTTGGGTTGTGTCAGCGTGACGCCGGTCTCGCACAGCGTAATCTGCATCAACTGATGTGGCTGGGCTTTAGTATTATCGTAATGAACTTGCTGTTGGGGCGGCTCGGTTATGGTCTATCAGCGTATCTGCCCAGTGACTATTTTCCGGATCAGCAACTCGGTTCCAAAGGTTTTTTTAAAGCAACCAATGAGTTATCGGCGTTATTGCTGGTGTTCAGCGCTTATTTGTTTGCCTGGTATTGGCCACGGCAAAAAGCAGTGTTTGCAATGGTCTTGGCATTGAGTTTGTTTTGCAGCAGCACATTATTGACTAAAACCGGTAATGCCGGTGTGCTGTTATTGGCGCTGCTGATCCCATTTTTACAGGCCCGCTCACTGTGGCAGCCATACCGGCGGTTGATTTTGCTGGCTTTAGCTGGCGCAGCTGTGCTGACGTTGTTATTGGCCTGGCAACTTCCAGCGATTCTGCCGCATCTGCCGTTATCAGAAAAACAGCAACTGGTGCTGCAACAGCAGGGCGCGATTGGCATTGTGCTGTCAAACCGCGATCTGTTTGTGCGGGATAACTGGGTGTTTGTTGAGCAGTATTTTCCGACCTGGCAGCATTTGCTCGGCGTTGGCAACGCAGGCCTGGCACTTTACAGTAGCAAGCCGCTGGCGGAGATAGATCCGGCAGACCTGTTTATCTGGTTCGGTGTGGCTGGTCTTGCTTGGTATTTGCTGTGGTTTGCCGGCGTGATCCGGCTGGCACTGACAGGCTGGCGTCAAGCACCGCAATCTGTTGCCGCCGGTGTGCTGGCGCTGAATCTGCTGTTATTGGTGGTGGCGTCGATGGCCGGGCATGTGCTGACGTCCGGGATGCTGTGGATCCCTTGGGGTATGCTGAATGGCGCTTGGGCACTGTGGATTTCTGCAGAGCAGCGGCTTTCTACAGATCAGCGGTTGTCACCTGAGGAGCATGCACATGCTGCGCAGTGATTTTGTCCGCAAACTGATGAGCAACAGTGTTGCGCAGGGGCTGAACTTCGGCTCGCGCTGGTTGTTAAATCTGGCTCTGGCGCGTCACCTGCTGGAGCAGGAATTTGGCATCTTCAGTTTCATCTATATGCTGGCCAATCTGTTTTTTCCCGCGATTGCCTTTGGTGCCAACTTCTATTTAATCCACCATGCTGCACAACAACGCCATATCAGTCAGTTGCTGCAAAGTCTGCACATCAGTCTGCTGGTTTTTGCCGCTTTGAGTCTGGGTTGTGCGGCGTTGCTGTGGTGGACTACGGCGGAATTGGCGTTGAATTTATATCTGCTCAGTCTGTTGATTGGTTTGAGCTGGGCGCTGAATCAGGCGTGTTTCAGCTATCTCAAAGGCGCACAGCAGTTTGCACTGGAAGTGCGTAGTCAGTTTGTCAGTGTTGCACTGACATTGTTATTGGTCGGCGCTATTTTTGCTGGCTGGTTTACCGCCACCGCCTCTGTACTTGCGATGGTGTTGTTGATCAGCATTTTTCCACTGCTGACTGCAGCCAAGGCGCTGTGGCCAGAGTACAAGAACTGGCGGGCGCAGCCGGTTGTGACCGGACCAGGTCTATGGCAGCAACTGCGTCAACGCTTCAGTTATGCCTGGCATGATGTCTTTGCTATTTATCTGACCAATATCCCTTTTGTATTTTTGGCGCTGTTTAGTACTTTGCTGGCACTTGGACAGTTTCGTAAGGCCTTTGTGCTGTTTATGCCGGTTACTCTATTACCGGTGGTGTTTTCGCAGGTACTGCTGTCTAAACTGAGCCATCAGCCATTACTCGCGGATAAATTGCACTTATTTAAGCGGGTGTTTCTGTTTAGTTTTCCATTGTTAAGTCTGCCGTATTTAGTGTTACTGCTGGCTTGTCCCTGGTTGTATCCGTGGTTGCTGGCGGAGCCGCTGTCGGCGCAGGCACAGTTGATTTGTACTTTGGTGCTGCTGACTTTGTGGCTGACGCTGCTGAAAACTTATTTTGAAGTTTGGATCACGGCATTAGGCTTGAACAAGTGGCGGGCGGTCAGTGTGACGGTGGTGGCGTTGATTGGCTCTGCGGCATATCTGGTTGCTAACCAGCAACTGAGTGCCGAACTTGCCGCCTGGATATTCTTTGCGACCAATCTGTTGGCCGTGTTGTCATTAGTCGTTCTCAGTGGCTACGGTATTCGTCATTACCGACAGCAGCATGAAGCAGTGACACCAACGGCAGAGTGATAATGAGCACAACATATCAATAAAAAAGCCGGGAATTCCCGGCTTTTTATCGCTACGTAGCTTGCCAAGGGGCAAGTCTGTCAGGATTACTGACCAACCACGTTAATCACAGTTTTACCACTGAAATCACAGTTGGCAAAGGCTTTGTGTTTCACCAGGATCACGATGATATCGGCTGCCAGACCTTGTTCCAGCGAAACCAGCTGCGCTTTGCTGTTTAACTTGTTGGTGCTTTCAACGTTTGGCTCTACGGCAAGCACTTTGCCTTCGTAGGTGTCAGCCAATTTGTTGACGATATGCAGCGCCGGACTTTCGCGCAGGTCATCGATATCCGGCTTAAATGCCAGACCAAAACAAGCGACGGATGGCTTATTCAGCGGATGATTCGCCACAGTAGTCATCACTTTTTGCAGCACCCATTCCGGCTTGAAGTCGTTGACTTCACGGGCAGTACGGATAAGACGCGCCTGCTCCGGTGCTGAGTGCACAATGAACCATGGGTCTACAGCGATACAATGGCCGCCAACACCGGCGCCTGGGGTCAGAATATTCACGCGCGGGTGGCGATTTGCCATCCGGATCAATTCCCAAACGTTGATATTGAGCTTGTCACAGATCAGCGACAGTTCGTTGGCAAATGCGATGTTGACGTCGCGGAACGAGTTTTCTGTCAGTTTTGACATCTCGGCGGTGCGTGCATCAGTTTCCAGTAGTTCACCAGCGACAAAGGTACGATACAGCTGTTTAGCCATTTCAGAGCAGGCTGGTGTCAGGCCACCGACGATACGGTCATTAGAAATAAGCTCTTGTACCACTTTGCCTGGTAACACGCGCTCTGGACAATAGGCCACGTGAATGTCCGGGCTGTTTGAATCGGTAGGCAGCGTCAGATCAGGCCGAACTTCTTTAATCCATTTGCACATCAGTTCGGTAGTACCAACCGGGCTGGTTGATTCAAGCACCACCAGATTGCCTTTTGCTAATACAGGCGCAATCGATTTGGCTGCCGCTTCGACATAAGACAAGTCTGGCGACAAATCATCAAAAAATGGTGTTGGAACTGCAATCATAAAGGCATCAGCCGGTGCCGCTTTGGTCTGGGCTGACAGGTAACCACCGGTTACTGCAGCGTTGACCAACAGATCCAGATCCGGTTCGATAATATGAATTTTACCCTGATTGATGGTGTCGACGGCGTGTTGGTTCACGTCGACGCCGATCACCCGCAGTTTGCGTGATGCCAGCATCGCTGCTGTTGGCAAACCGATATAACCCAAACCGATGACTGAAACAGTCTTTAACATAGCGTCACTCCGATTGTTTGCTATTTTTCGTTTATGGTATCACAGCTTAACGCTGGCAGATGATGCGATGCCAGCCCTTGCCGGCATTTTTTTCTCTGTTAAACGCGCTTGTTTCTGCTCTGGGGGAACTTCATACTAAGCTACTGAATTTGATAGGGGAGCTGCTGGTGAAAGACCTGATTGAGCCGTTTTTGTATCCACATAACCTGTTTTTCTGGGGGTTGGTGGTTGCCGCAGTACGGTACCGCAAGCCCGGTTTATGGCTGTTGTTGATCTGGTTTTATGCTTTTGGCAATGGCTGGGTCGCCAATCAGGTCAGGAATTGGTACAACGCGGACATCGCATCGACGCAGTTTCAAGCTGATTTTACGGGTAATTTTGTGTTGCCGGGCTGCGGTGGCACTGAGCAGACATTGCCAGATTGTGCCAAAGCGCGGTTGACCCAACTGGCAGATCTGGTGAACCAAACCTCGCATCAGGCTCCACTAATCCATATCACCACTTTGTTTTGTCAGCCATATCTGGACTATCTGCAACCAATGCTAAAACGTGAGGTGCGGCTGGATTGTTTTCATGGTGGCGCGACCACTTATCATGAGTTTTATACGCTGAACACCCGGCTGGACCATCAGATCCCGCTCTGGTTTGTTACCAGCGATTACCATGCATACCGGGTGCATCAGCTGGCAATGCAATATGGTTTTACTGCGAAGGTGTACGCGGCGCAGAGTTCAACGTTTAAACCGGTGAATTGTGGAGCGACCTGTTTTTTAACGGTGAATCTGTCTAATTTTGATTTGTTCGCCAAACTGACGGCCGAGATCAGCAGCTTTTATGTCTACAAACTGACCCAACGTTTTACCGACTGGTCGAAATAAAAAACCGCCAGGAGCGGTTTTTAACAACGCAATGCGTTGGCCCGATAGGGAAGCGCCATGGATGGCAGCGCATAAAAAAACGCCAGGAGCGGTTTTTAACAACGCGAGGCGTTGGCCTTTAAAGGAAACGCCATGGACGGCAGCGCATAACCGACAATTGCTCCTGCGATGTCGGTGTACCGTCCATCCCTGGACATAAAAAAACCACCGCACTGCGGTGGTTTTTATTAAGTAAAGGTCTCGCAAGACGTTATTTTTTGCCGCGGGCAATGATTTCCTGCGCCATCAGATCCGCTACCACGTTAGTCGGCTGACCGGTCTCGGCGGCACGGGCAAAGACGGTCAGCAAGGTGTCATAAATCGCCAGCACTTGCTTGGTCGACTGCGCTTCATCATAACCTTCCGGCCGGATCTCCATCGAGACATTGATAATGCCACCGGCGTTGATAACATAATCCGGTGCGTACAGAATGCCTTTTTGGCGCAGCAGCTCGCCGTGACGTGCTTCTTTCAGCTGGTTATTGGCGCAACCAGCAATAATGGCGCACTTAAACTGAGGCAGCGTGTCGTCGTTGATGGTGGCACCTAAGGCGCAAGGCGCATAGACATCACACTCGACAGCATAAATGTCATTGAGGCCCACAGCTGTGGCGCCAAACTGACTGACTGCACGGTCTACAGCGACTGGATTGATGTCACTAACAATCAGCTTCACGCCTTCTTTGTGTAAATGCTCGCATAGATAAAAACCAACGCTGCCAAGACCCTGAACTGCAACAGTCCGGCCGGATAAATCATCGGAGCCGAATTTGTGTTTTGCCGCAGCTTTAATCCCACGATAAGTACCGATGGCAGTGAAAGGCCCCGGGTTGCCGCTTTTCCCTTCGAGGCCAGCGACATAAGGTGTCTCTTGATTGACCATGGAAATATCAGCGGTGGTGATGTTGACGTCCTCGGCGCTGATGTAACGGCCGCTCAGTGAATGCACGTATTGCCCGAACTTACGGAACAACGCTTCAGATTTAATGGTTTTCGCATCACCGATGATGACGGCTTTGCCGCCGCCAAGTGGCAAACCTGCCATGGCGTTTTTATAGGTCATGCCACGAGATAAACGTAACACGTCGATCAGGGCGTCTTCATCTGATACATAGTCCCACATACGGCAACCACCGCAGGCTGGGCCTAATGCTGTACTGTGGATAGCGATTATTGCCTGCAGACCGGATTCACGGTCACTGCAAAATACGACTTGTTCATGGTTGTCGAACTCAGGGTGGTTAAATACTGCCACTTTCTTATGCTCCGATTTATGCCAGACAAAGTCTGGGGTAGGGCCGGTTTTTCGCGGCGGAATTTACCACTTTGGGCCTGCCAGTGCTATCAAATCTGTGATAAATCGTCTGGTCATTCCAGTGGATTGTCGACAATATTTGTTGATAGTTGCGAAATCGCAGCTGCTGTCATAAAGTGCGGGTTCAGATTTTTTGCAGGTAAGTAGTATGGACAAGCAACAACAAGCTGCTGAACCGATGACCGAGCAGCAGGTCAGCGAATGGGTGCGCGCCCAGTTCCAAAAAGCCAATTTATTTTTAGCAGAGCAAGGTGTGGTGATGGACTCTGTCGCCGTACAGGAATCACGTTATTTGCCACCTTTTGTCGCGATCTGGAAAATTAATGGTATTGACCGGAAAAGCTATTGGGCGATCAGCGGCGATTTGCCGACTGATGTGATGGCTTTTGGCAGCGCAGCCAATCCGCGTGAAGCGCTGCGGGCCTTTTCGTTCCGTTGGCAGGCGCAAGCGCAGCAACTCATCGACACTGGCATTCGGGATCAGACCGGCGCCGATTACGTCAAGCTGCTGATCAACCGTGCTGAGCAGTTGTATCAGCTGTTTGAAGCGGATGATTTCTGGAATAGTCAGCCAGCTTAAACTAAAAACCCCCGGTTAAGCCGGGGGTTTTGTTATTGATAACACAGCGTACTGACTCGATGTGTTACTCAACAAAATACCAATAACCGAGGTTGATCAGTTCAGTCAATAAACCGGCTCTGTTTTGATCAGCCGCGATCCATTGGCAGGCAGTTTCATCGAGCTGGACCTGTTCACTTAATAACTGGACAAACTGCAACGCTGCGGCCGGCAGCGTGATCGTTAGCCCGTTGATAAACAATTGAATGTCATCAGCAGAACCAGCCTGATGGTAACAAATCCGCAAACCACCAAGGCGGGCCAGTACCGAACCTTCTTCAAGATATTCGATAATTTCATCCACGGCATAATGCGGTTCAGGTTCTGTCGCATCCAGCTCATGTTTGGCATGGCTGATATAACTGCCGAAGTAACTGGCCAGCAAGGCCCGGTTATTGACTAAGCCCAACAGCAACTGCTGCACCTGATCCAAATCGCTGTCGCTGATGCGGCCAATATCCGTCAGTGGCAGTCGCTGCGGATCGGTATAGCGCGAACCGCTTTGGTCCTGTTCAATCAGATAGTCGGCAAGACCGGTTAACAGGTCTTTTTGTGCCGGAGCGCGAAAGCCAACGGAATAACTTAAGCTGGCATCGACTGAAATACCATCATGCGGGCAACCTGGCGGAATATACAGAATGTCACCCGGTTCGGTGATCACATCAATACAATCGACAAAAGGCGTGACCTGCAACAGCCGCGGGTGCGGACAGATCGGCTGCAGACTGGCGTCCGGCATGCCGACACGCCAATGCCGCTTGCCCTGGCCCTGAATGATAAATACATCATATTGGTCCAAATGCGGACCGACACCACCGCCTGGTGTGGAGTAGCTGACCATCAAATCGTCAATGCGCCAGTTCGGAATAAACCGGAACGGTTCAATCAGCTGCGCTGCTTCCGGGTGCCAGTGGTCGACCGCTTGCACCAGCAAAGTCCAGCCTTGTTCGCCAAACGGACTGTAATCCTGAAACGGCCCTGTTTCCAGCTGCCACTGGCCCGGGCTGGTTTGCGCCACGATCCGGGATTCGATTTCTTCTTCGATGGCAAGGCCAGCCAGTTCGTCCGGCGTTAGTGGATCGACGAAGTTGGCAAAACCACCCTTTAACAACACCGGCTTTTTCTGCCAGTATTCGGCCATAAATTCGGCAGCGCTGAGCTGACCTAAATGAAGCTTGTACATAAGCGTTCCTGATAAAAAAGGGCGGTAATACCGCCCTTCAAGTTGTTACTGCAGGCTGTCAACTAGTGCGATGGCGGCGCCGAGATAATTGTCCGGCCGCATTTGTTTCAACTCGGCCTTGGCTGCATCTGGCAGTGCCAGCTTGTCGATAAACAGCGCCAGATCTTCCGGCGAAATCCGTTTACCGCGAGTCAGCTCTTTCAGCTTTTCGTATGGTTTTTCGATGCCGTAACGTCGCATCACTGTTTGGACCGGCTCTGCCAGCAATTCCCAGTTTTGATCCAGCTCGGTCAACAGATTGACTTCGTTGACTTCCAGTTTGCTGATGCCTTTGAGCGTGGCATGGTAAGCAATCAGTGTATATCCAAAACCAACGCCAAGATTACGCAGGACAGTGGAGTCGGTCAGATCACGTTGCCAGCGTGAAATCGGCAGCTTGCTGGCCAGATGCTGGAAAATCGCATTGGCGACACCGAGGTTGCCTTCTGAGTTTTCAAAATCAATCGGATTGACTTTATGTGGCATCGTAGAAGAGCCGATTTCACCAGCAATCGTACGTTGCTTGAAGTGGCCAAGCGCAATGTAACCCCAGACGTCCCGATCAAAATCGATCAGGATGGTGTTAAAGCGGGCGACTGCATCAAACAGTTCAGCAATATAATCATGCGGTTCAATTTGCGTGGTGTACGGGTTCCAGCTCAGGCCCAGGCTGGTAACGAACTGCTCAGAGATTTGATGCCAGTCAAGCGACGGATACGCTGACAAATGTGCATTGTAGTTACCGACAGCGCCGTTAAATTTACCGAGCATTTCTACCGCAGCAACCTGATTACGCTGGCGTTGCAGACGGATATAAACGTTTGCCATTTCCTTGCCAAGGGTGGTGGGAGAGGCCGGCTGACCGTGGGTACGCGCCATCATCGGAATGGTTTTGTACTGCACAGCCAAAGCTTTGATTGACGCAAGTAACTGATCCATCAACGGCAGCAGTACCTGATCCCGCGCGGTCGTTAACATCAGACCATGCGATAAGTTATTGATATCTTCAGAAGTACAGGCGAAATGAATAAATTCGCTGATGGCGGCTAACTCAGTATTACCTGCTACTTTCTCTTTCAGCAGGTACTCGACCGCTTTGACGTCATGGTTGGTTGTGCGCTCGATTTCTTTGACGCGCTCGGCATCGGCCATGCTGAAATTGTCGACAATCGAGTTTAATAACGCATTGGCGCTTTCGGACAACGCCGGGACTTCATTGATGCCGGCGATGGTCGCCATCTGTTGTAACCAGCGGACTTCTACCGTCACGCGGAATTTAATCAGACCAAATTCACTGAAGATATCCCGCAGCTCTGTAGTGCGGCTGCCGTAACGCCCGTCCACCGGAGAAATGGCGGTTAATGCGTTGAGTTCCATGACGACTCCCTTAAGCTAATTGTTGTAAAACTTGCTGAGTTTCGCGCAGTAAATTCTTGCGCTGAAACAGAAAATGATAGCGACGGCCACCCGACTGCCGCCACAATACGGCGGCTCTGACTGCAGACAATAGCAAAGCACGGATCTTCTGCTGCACGGCGCTTTGTTTGAGCTGTTCCGGCACACCTGCGATTTGGATCCGGTTGCCAAGCGGGCTCAAATGCTCGACGTAAATGTCAGCAATGCTGGCGATAATATTGTCATCAGTGACCTGGAAATGCTGTAACTGTTGTTGCAGCCGTTCAATGCGTTTGCCAACAGCGCCGAGACTATCGGTCGATTTATTCAGTAAACGTTCCAGCGCTAACACCGCCATCACATAACGGGTCAGTTCCAAATCTTTACGCGGCTGCTCACCCAGCTGAGCGGCCAAAATATGATAGCCACCTTGCAGATTTGCCAGTTTGCCACCGTAGATATCAATGGCGTCCGCCGGATTTTGTTCAGCGACGCTTTGTAATAAGGTTGACAATACGCCGGGTTCCAGCGCTTCACCACGGGCAATTTGCTGCACGGCGCGTACAGCCAGACATAACGCCGACAGCGCCAGTACTTGGGTCGAAACAGATTGATTCATCACTGTAATGCCTCATCAATGATGCCGCCACCGAGGCAGACTTCGTTCAGATAAAATACCGCTGACTGGCCAGGTGTCACTGCTTTTTGCGGCTCATCAAACATGACTTCAATGTGATCATTGCTCAGTCGGCGTAGTGTGCAAGGGATATCCTGCTGGCGATAGCGGGTTTTGACGGTGCAGCGCAGCGTGTCGGCCGGGCCTTGCCTGTCAACCCAATGCAATTGCGTCGCGGTCAGGCCACGCGACAACAGGCTTGGATGGTCATGGCCTTGCGCCACAATCAGCTGGTTGTTAATCAGATCTTTGCTGACGACATACCACGGATCTTCACCACCATCTTTGGTACCACCAATACCAAGGCCTTTGCGTTGGCCCAGCGTGTGATACATCAGGCCTTCGTGGCGGCCAATTTTTTCACCATCAACCGTGATGATATCGCCCGGTTGTGCCGGCAGATATTTCTGCAGGAAATCTTTGAATTTGCGCTCGCCGATAAAACAAATGCCGGTCGAGTCTTTTTTATTATGGGTAATTAAGCCCTGCTGCTCGGCGATGGCGCGAACCGCCGGTTTTTCCAAATGACCAACCGGGAACAACGTCTGTGCGACGTGTTGTTCGCCGATGGTGTAGAGGAAATAACTTTGGTCTTTATTGGTGTCGAGGCCGCGTAGCAGTTGCCAGTGACCATCCACTTCGCGGCGCTGCACATAGTGGCCGGTGGCGATATAGTCGGCGCCGAGTGCTTCGGCGGCAAATTCAAGGAAAGCTTTAAACTTAATTTCCTTGTTGCACATGATGTCCGGGTTTGGCGTGCGGCCGGCTTTGTATTCGGCGAGGAAATACTCGAACACATTGTCCCAGTACTCGGCGGCGAAATTGACTTTGTGCAGCTTGATACCAAGTGTATCGCAGACTTGCTGCGCATCTTTTAAGTCTTCGGCAGCGGCACAATATTCGTCATTATCGTCTTCTTCCCAGTTCTTCATAAACAGGCCTTCCACCTGATAACCCTGCTGGATTAACAAGTAGGCTGAGACGGAGGAATCAACGCCGCCGGACATGCCGACAATGACTTTTTTGCTGCTGTTTTCTGACATAACCTGCGCTTTGTGGAAAAAAAGAGGCGCGGATTATAGCATCATTTGTGCGCCAACACAGCCTGCGCCGGCGCAAAGGTCGGTCAGACCATCCTGACCATTGGCTGTAATGCATCAAGTGGCAGTCGCACACCTTGCAGGTATTCGCTGATCGCATGGCTGACCAGACTACTACGCACCGGCAGTGCAGCTTGTTGCAGTTCATCAGCGTTCAGCCAATGCAATGCCAGAATATCGGCGTCTTGCGGCTGATAGTGTTCAGGTAAAGTGACCGGTTCAAACACAAAATTCACCCGGTAATAGAAGTGGCCGTTGGCGGCTTGCAGCTGTGAAATACCGAGCCAGGCGGTCGGAGTTAAAATCAGGCCGGTTTCTTCCTGCAATTCCCGTTGCACAGCACTGAATAAGTCTTCGCCAGCTTCGACATGACCAGCTGGTTGATTCAGCACCAGCGCACCGGTGATTTTGTCGCGCTCTTCGACCAGCAAAAAACGCTGTTGATGGCAGACGACCGCAGCAACGGTCAGATGTAGCGATGAACGATCTGGCACTTGTTGATCCCTGTTGAATTTTCTTTGTTATACGGATTAAGCACAGGTCAGTCCACAAAAGGTTTTTCCATGCGCTTGAAAAGCGTACACTAAAGCGCCACTGACAGTCCCTGATAGCAAATTTCACAGCGCACAAAGATGGCCGGGCCTGTACAGGCTCTTCTGCTTGTTGGTCGCTTGCTGCTACACTGTGGCCGTTTTGTTTGGACCGTTTTTTAATTTACCGGTATTTCGCTGCAACGTACCGCTGGATGTGCGTGGCTGCTGCAATAGCGGTGCTTGTCGAGAGCTAGCCAGGACCTGATATGACTACTGAAATTTCTAAAATCATTTATACCCAAACCGATGAAGCGCCAGCGCTTGCGACTTATTCTTTCCTGCCAATAGTGCAGACCTTTGCCAAAGCGGCAGATGTTGTGGTGGAAACCCGTGACATTTCATTATCCGGTCGCATTATTGCGTTGTTTCCTGAATTCCTGAAACCTGAACAGCAACAAGCCGATGCGCTGGCTGAACTGGGTGAGCTGGCAACCAAACCGGAAGCCAACATTATTAAGCTGCCAAATATTAGTGCCTCTGTTCCTCAGTTAAAAGCAGCAATTAAAGAGCTGCAGGCAAAAGGCTATGCGCTGCCGGATTATCCGGAAGAGCCACAAACTGCGTTGGAAAAAGACGTAAAAGCGCGTTACGACAAAGTCAAAGGCAGTGCAGTGAACCCAGTGCTGCGGGAAGGTAACTCTGACCGCCGTGCGCCGCTGTCAGTGAAGCAATATGCCCGGAAAAACCCACATTCGATGGGCGCCTGGTCAAAAGATTCCAAATCACATGTGTCACACATGACACATGGCGATTTTTATGGCAGCGAACAATCTGTAACTGTATCAGCAGCTGGCCCGGTAAAAATTCAGCTAGTACAAGCTGATGGCACTGTCAAAGTGCTGAAAGAAAAAACCAATTTGTCTGCTGGCGAAATCATCGATGCCGCAGTGATGAGTAAGACTGCTCTGCGCGAATTCCTCGCAGTTGAAATCGCCGATGCCAAAGCCAAAGGCGTGCTGTTCTCAGTGCATCTGAAAGCGACGATGATGAAAGTGTCTGACCCAATCATGTTTGGTCATGTTGTGACTGTGTTCTTCAAATCAGTGTTTGATAAGCATGCAGCATTGTTCGCCAACTTAGGCGTAGACGTGAACAATGGCCTTGGCGATTTACTGGCGAAGATCCAGCAATTGCCGGAGACGCAGCGCGCTGAAGTCGAAGCCGATCTGCAGGCAGCTTATGCCGCGCAGCCGGGTGTGGCGATGGTGAATTCTGATAAAGGCATCACCAACCTGCACGTTCCAAGCGACGTCATTATCGATGCGTCAATGCCAGCGGCTATCCGCAGTTCAGGTCAGATGTGGAACGCGGCCGGCAAGTTACAAGACACTAAATTCGTGATCCCGGACCGCTGCTATGCCGGCGTTTATCAGGAAACCATTAGTTTCTGTATCGCCAACGGTGCTTTTGACCCGCGCACTATGGGTTCGGTACCGAACGTGGGCCTGATGGCGCAAAAAGCTGAAGAATACGGCTCACACGACAAAACTTTTGAGATCCCAGCTAGCGGTACTGTACAGGTCGTCGATGCTGCCGGTGCGGTATTAATGAGTCATGTAGTCGAAGCCGGCGACATCTGGCGGATGTGCCAGACTAAAGATGCGCCGGTACAGGATTGGGTGAAACTCGCAGTCAGCCGTGCTCGTCTGTCCAATACGCCAGCGGTGTTCTGGTTAGACGCTAATCGGGCCCATGACGCGCAAATCATTCAGAAAGTGGAAACTTACCTGAAAAACCATGATACCAGTGGTCTGAATATTCAGATCATGTCACCGGAAGCGGCCACGCGTTTTAGTCTGGATCGGATCAAACAAGGTCTGGATACGATTTCTGTGACTGGTAACGTACTGCGCGATTATCTGACGGACCTGTTCCCAATTCTTGAGCTCGGCACCAGCGCCAAAATGCTGTCGATTGTGCCACTGATGAATGGTGGTGGTCTGTTCGAAACTGGCGCTGGTGGTTCAGCACCTAAACATGTTGAGCAGTTTGTCGAAGAGAACCATTTACGTTGGGATTCATTGGGTGAATTTCTGGCGCTGGCTGCATCGCTGGAACATTTAAGTCAGGTGTCGGGCAACGCGCGTGCCCAAGTGCTGGCAGAAACGCTGGACCAGGCAACGGCGAAGTTCCTCGATAACGACAAATCACCAACCCGCAAGTTGGGTCAGCTGGATAACCGTGGTAGCCATTTTTATCTGGCATTGTACTGGGCGCAGGCTGTTGCCGCACAGAGCAAAGATGCGGCACTGGCGGCCCGTTTTGCACCACTGGCGAAGACACTGAGCGAACAGGAAGCTGCAATTGTTGCTGAGCTGAACACAGTGCAGGGCAAGGCAGTGGATATCGGCGGCTATTACCGTCTGGACGATGCTAAAGCCAGTGCCGCACTGCGGCCAAGTGCGCTGTTAAATGCCGCGTTAGCCGCGGTCTGAGCCGTCGGTCAGTCGTAAAATACAGAGGGCACCTTCGGGTGCCTTCTTTATTTGCTGGACGGTATTGCACGAACTGCTACTGACTGGCTATGCGGCTCACCAGAAATAATCTCAAGATGGATTAAAGCGGGAGGAGGGGCTAAAAAACAAAAACGGCCGTGATATCGGGGGTATCACAGACCGCTTTCACAGGCAGTTGGCCTGTCGCCGCACTTGAGCTGGTTGACGCCCTGCATCGTCAGTTCGCCTCAGTGGTTATTCAGGTTTTTCACCTTCTGGCAGTGCAATATTCACTGCATGCAGACCTTTCGGTCCCTCTGACAGTTCAAATGTAACGTCTTGACCAGCTTTCAGTGTCCGGTAACCATCCATGCTGATGGTGGAGTAGTGGGCGAAAATGTCTTCGTCACGACCCTCTTCACGGATAAAGCCAAAACCTTTGGCATTGTTGAACCATTTTACTTTACCGGTAGCCATACTACTTACTTCCTTCTCTTCGTTAGCTAAAATCTGTATTCTTAGGTTCGGAGTTATTGCCGTGCGCAATGCTCCAAAAATTACTGTAGATAATTTGCGCAACTAGTCAAGTTTTTTACGGAAGTAAGACCACTTGAAATGCGGCAGAATCAACACAACATCCTTTGATGGAAGCAACAGGCGTGACTATAGTCTATGAGCAACACTAAATTTGGTGACGGACATTCCGAAGGGCTGGCGGAGCTGATACGACAGAAAGTCGAACCCCCGCCGATGTATAAAGTGGTGTTGCACAATGATGATTACACCCCGATGGATTTTGTCATCGACGTGCTGACCCGGTTTTTTAATATGCAATATGAAAAAGCCAGCGAAGTGATGTTGCAAGTTCATTACGAAGGTAAAGCGGTCTGTGGCGTGTTTACTGCAGGCATTGCCGAAACCAAAGTTCAGCAGGTCAGCGAATATGCCAGAGAACATGAACATCCGTTACTTTGTACTATGGAGCGTGCCTGACTGTAGTCTCTCAGCTTTTTATAACTCAGGTGGATTGGGAGTTGTCTTATGTTAAATAAAGATCTTGAGTTAACGCTGAACCTGGCATTTCGCTTTGCCAGAGAACGCCGCCACGAATATATGACCGTCGAGCACCTGCTGCTGGCTTTGCTTGATAACCCTGCTGCCGGTGATGCATTAAAGTCCTGCGGCGCTAATATTGAACGTCTGCGCCTTGAACTGGCCAATTTTATTGACTCCACCACGCCGCTCATCCCTGATGGCGACTTAGAGCGTGATACTCAACCAACCCTCGGTTTTCAACGCGTATTGCAGCGCGCGGTGTTTCATGTCCAATCGTCTGGTAAATCTGAAGTAACCGGCGCCAATGTGCTGGTGGCAATCTTTAGTGAGCAGGAATCGCAGGCGGTATATCTGTTGAAAAAAACCGATATCAGCCGCCTAGATATCGTTAATTTTATCTCCCACGGCGTGATCAAATCGGAGAAACTTGAACAATCCGACGAGCAACAACAAGACGAAAACGGGGAAGTCGCCGTTGAAGACAATAAATACCTGGAAAATTTCACATCAAATCTGAATGTACTAGCTAAGAATGGCCAGATAGACCCGTTGGTTGGTCGCGATATGGAATTAGAACGCACCATTCAGGTGTTGTGTCGCCGTAAGAAAAATAACCCGCTGTTGGTTGGTGAAGCCGGTGTCGGTAAAACTGCTATCGCGGAAGGCCTGGCATTTCGTATCGTTCAGAATCAGGTTCCTGAAGTCATCGCCAATGCGACCATTTATTCCCTTGATATGGGCGCGCTATTAGCCGGCACTAAATACCGCGGTGATTTTGAAAAGCGGTTGAAGTCGTTATTAAAAGAAATTGAACGCGAAAAAGACGCCATTTTATTTATCGATGAAATCCATACGGTGATCGGCGCCGGCGCAGCCAGCGGCGGTGTGATGGATGCATCGAATCTGATTAAGCCGTTACTGTCGAGCGGGCGTCTGCGTTGTATCGGTTCTACGACTTATCAGGAATTCAAAAGTATCTTTGAAAAAGATACTGCACTTGTGCGGCGCTTCCAGAAAATTGATATCACAGAGCCGAGTGTCGACGACACCACACAAATCCTACAGGGATTGAAAGAGCGCTACGAACAGCACCACGGCGTGCGTTACACACAAAAGGCCTTACGTGCCGCTGCAGAGCTTTCAGCGAAGTATATTAATGAACGGCATCTGCCGGATAAAGCCATTGATGTCATTGATGAAGCAGGCGCCAGCCAACGTATGCTGCCGGCTTCGAAACGGAAAAAAGTGATTAACGTGCCAGAGATTGAGCACATTATCGCGAAAATGGCGCGGATCCCGGAAAAATCTGTTTCTGCGTCAGACAAAGACGTGCTGGCGAACCTCGATCGGAATCTGAAGCTGGTGGTATTTGGTCAGGATGCGCCGATTGAAGTGCTAACTTCCGCCATCCGCTTGTCGCGTTCTGGTCTTGGCAATGAAGAAAAACCGATCGGTAGTTTCTTGTTTGCCGGACCGACCGGCGTCGGCAAAACTGAAGTCACCAAACAGCTGGCGCGGATCATGGGCGTCGAATTGCTGCGCTTTGATATGTCCGAATACATGGAACGTCATGCGGTCAGCCGCTTAATCGGTGCGCCGCCGGGTTATGTGGGGTTTGAGCAGGGCGGTTTGCTGACTGATGCGGTGTCTAAACATCCGTATTCTGTTGTGTTACTGGACGAGATCGAAAAAGCGCACAGTGATATTTACAATATCCTGCTCCAAGTGATGGACCACGGTACGCTGACCGATAATAACGGCCGGAAAATAGACTTCCGTAACGTGGTGCTGGTGATGACGACGAATGCCGGTGTGCAGGAAACGGTGCGCAAAACTATCGGCTTTAAACAGCAGGATCATAGTCACGACGCGCTGGCCGAAATCAATCGTACTTTCAGCCCGGAATTCCGTAACCGGCTTGATGGCATCATCTGGTTCCAGCATTTAAGCCGTGACATTATTTTGCAAATCGTCGACAAATTTGTCTGTGATCTCCAAGTGCAACTGGACAAAAAACAAGTGCAAATGGAACTCAGTCCAACCGCGCGGCAATGGCTGGCGGACAAAGGTTACGACCAAGCGATGGGCGCTCGGCCAATGGGACGGGTTGTGCAGGAACAGCTGAAAAAGCCGTTAGCCAATGAGATCCTGTTCGGCCGTTTGAGCCATGGTGGTGAGGTACGGATTGATCTGCACGGTGACGAACTCAGCTTCGATTATCATGAAGACGCAGCGGTCGTTTGATTTAACCGAGTCGCCAAGCTGAAAAAACAAAACCCGGCCATGCCGGGTTTTATTTTGCTGGTTCTTCACAGCAGTTTGGTACTCAACGTTGACGGAAGACGATCCGGCCCTTGGTTAAGTCATAAGGCGTCAGTTCAACCGTCACTTTGTCACCTGTCAGGATGCGGATGTAGTTTTTGCGCATTTTCCCAGAAATATGCGCGATGACCACGTGACCGTTTTCGAGTTCTACCCGGAACATGGTATTTGGCAAGGTTTCAAGGATGGTGCCTTGCATTTCAATCACGTCTTCTTTCGCCATGCAGCGTACGAGCCCCTTCAGATTTTAATTTAAACAGAAAAAAACAGCGCAGATTGTGCCGAAAAGCCGGCGATAAGTAAAGCGACAAGCAGTGATTTAGCAAAAAGTTTGCCATTCATCCTGAATAAGACGCTGTTGTGGCCGAAACTGGCTTTTATAACGCATTTTATCGGAGTCACTGACCAGGTAACCGAGATACAAATAAGGTAACTGTTGCTGACGGCATAATTCGGTGCCGGCTAATACTGCCAGAATACCAAGCGCCAATGCATGTTCAGGCTGATAAAAACTATAGACGGCGGATAAGCCTTCCGGCAGATGATCCAGTACCAATACGCCAACCAGTTCACCATCAACATATTGTTCCAGCGTACTCACCGGTAACCAGTGACAGTTCAGCAATTGTTGCAGGTGCTCGGGGGCTGGCGGGTACATCACGCCCTCGGAGTGGCGTGCGCTGATATAAGCTTGATAGAGCGGAAAATAATCACAGAGTAACGGCTGTTGTTGCCAGCGCCAACTCCAGTTCAGTTTAGTTGCCTGTTGTTGTAACCGACGTTGGCTACGGTTCAGTTTTAAAGTACTGACATCAAGCCGGACTGCCTGACAAGCCTGACAATTCAGACAATAAGGCCGATACAGCTGTTCACCACTGCGACGAAAGTTATGCTCGGTTAGCCATTGATATATTTCTGGTGACAATGGTTGGTCCGGCAGACTGAATAGCAGACGTTCTTGTTGTTCCGGTAGATAACTGCAATGGTGCGGCTGGCTGACGCCTAGTAAAAATTTATCACTCATTGCGCACGAATCAATGACGGAATGGCGCCGGTCTGCCACAAACTTGCGGGAATTGGCTGCGAAGCCTGTTGTTGCAGGAGTTGCAAATACTCATGCCTGGGCTGTGTTGAAGCGCCGCATTGTAATAAAAAAGCGTTGGGGAGCTGGCAATCAATCCAGCCGAGGCCAAATGACTGCAAATAGTGCTGTAGCTGCACCAGAGCCAGCTTGGCGGCATTAGGCACCAGGTTAAACATCGATTCACCACAAAATAACGCCCCGACCTGCACGCCGTACAAACCACCGACTAACCTGTCTTGTTGCCAGACTTCCAGACTATGCGCGACGCCGGCGTGATGTAACGCGATATAGGCTTGCTGGATGTCGTCCGAGATCCAGGTGCCACGCTGGCGGGCCCGCGGTGCTGCACATGCAGCAATCACTGCAGGAAAAGCCTGATCACAGCTGAAGTGATATTGATGTTTTTGCCAGTCTTTACGCAGGCTACGGCCAGCGTGCAGGCTTCCGGGCCGGAATACAGCCCGGGTGCCCGGTGACCACCATAACAAAGGGTCACCGTCTCTGAACCATGGAAAGATACCTTGGTGATAAGCTTGCTGCAGCCGCGCGACTGATAAGTCACCACCAAAGGCAAGTAATCCGTCTGGTTCCCTTAGCGCTGTCTCAGCAGCAGGGAACCAGAGAGAGTCTGCATCCAGTTCTGGCAGCCACAGCGTCATCGCAGTTTTTACTTGGCTAAGGCGTCGAGATAACGTTCTGCATCCAGTGCAGCCATACAGCCGGTGCCGGCTGACGTGATGGCCTGGCGATAGATGTGGTCACTGACGTCACCCGCCGCGAATACCCCAGGAATACTGGTTTGTGTCGCGTTGCCATGCAGGCCGCTTTGGACTGCCAGATAACCACCGTTCATCTCAAGCTGTCCGGCAAAGATATCGGTATTTGGTTTGTGACCAATGGCGATAAATACGCCTTGCAGCTCGACTTGCTCGTCGGAATGACCGTTGGTCGATGACAGCCGGACGCCGGTGACGCCATTGTCATCGCCCAGCACTTCTGCCAGTTCACGATGGGTATGCAGCACAATATTGCCGCTGGCAACTTTGGCATTTAAACGGTCGATCAGAATTTTTTCCGCTTTAAAGCTATCCCGGCGATGGATCAGGTGTACTTCTGCAGCGATATTCGACAAATACAGGGCTTCTTCCACTGCGGTGTTGCCACCGCCGACGACCGCCACTTTTTGCTTACGGAAAAAGAAGCCATCACAGGTTGCGCAGGCAGATACGCCACGACCGCTGAACTTAGTTTCAGATTCAAGTCCGAGGTATTTGGCCGATGCACCGGTTGCGATGATCAGTGCATCACAACTGTACTGACCATTGTCTCCGGTCAGCAGGAAAGGGCGTTGTTGCAGGTTCACGGTATGAATGTGATCAAAGACGATTTCAGTGTTGAACGTTTCAGCGTGTTCACGCATCCGCTCCATCAGCGCTGGTCCGGTCAAACCATGTGGGTCGCCAGGCCAGTTCTCAACTTCTGTGGTGGTGGTCAGCTGACCGCCTTGCTGCATCCCCGTCAGTAACACCGGTTTTAAGTTGGCGCGGGCGGCATAAACAGCTGCGGTATATCCGGCCGGTCCTGAACCGAGAATGAGCAGGCGGCTGTGTTTTGGATTTGACATGAATATCCCCGAGATAAATCTGAACAAGATAAGGCTTGGTCTCTACGTGGGGCCGATTCTATTGGATTGCAACCGGAAGTCAAAGTCGGGGACTAAATTTATTTCGGCCTGACTGTAAAGTCGGGACTGCTGTGCTAATTTAGCCTCATTAGGTGTGGTCAGCAAATGACTACGAACGTCCCGACGTCTGTGAGCGGAGGTTTCTCTGAGACTGTTTTTATGGTTCTGGCTGCTGTTGCTGGTTATGCCGGCGCATGCCGCCGATGCGTTGTTTAAACGAATTGGCGTCGATGACGGCCTGCCAAATGCCACCATTTATGGTGTAGCACAGGATGTGGAAGGCTTTATCTGGTTAAGCTCGACCAATTCAGGCTTATTGCGCTACGACGGCTATCAGTTTACCGAATTTCAAGTACTGACGCCGGAAGAACTGAATACGTTGGGGTCACAGGATGTCGGTAGTTTACTGATTGATAATCAACACAATATTTGGGCTGGTACCTGGGGATACGGCCTAAGTCGTATTGATGCCAAGACCGGTAAGTTACGCCGCTTTGTTACAGACCCGTCGGATCCGGACAGTCTGGCCAGTATGCAGGTTCAGGTATTGTTTGAAGATAAACAGCAGAATCTGTGGGTGGGTAGTACCCGCGGCATTAACCGGATGACCGCAGACGGCCAATGGCAGCGTTTGCAGTTATCTGACAGGCAGCTGGCGCACAACCGCATCTGGAGTCTGAGCCAAACCCAGGACAATACGCTTTGGATCGGCACGTCCGCTGGGTTACATGCCTGGCGGGAAGATACCGGGTTGTCTGAAGTGATGTTGCCATTTCCGAACGGCACAGGCCGTGACAATGAAATCAGAGCCTTGTATAGCGCCGGCGATAAGTTATGGGTCGGCACTCGTCAGGGATTATTTGTACTGGAACCCAAGCAACGAACCTTCCAAAAGATCCCATTTTTTGCCGGTCGTAATGCGCCGATTATTAATGTGATCTCCGCAGATCAAAATGGCATGTTACTGCTTGGAACATACAACGGATTGTTTCGGGTTCATCCGCAATTACAGCAATTTCTAAAATTCCGTGAACAACAATCGTTGTTGCCCACCGTGAATATCCGTTCGGTATTTTTAGACCGGACTGGTGTGTTATGGCTAGGTTCACGTGAGAACGGTTTGTATTACACCCGTCACAGCAAATCAGCATTCGCATCACTGCATGATTTAGCACCGCAGCTGGATGCCGCGCAACTACAGTTTACCGTCACCGCCGTGTTTGCGGATAAAGACGCGATTTGGCTAGGCAGCGCCGAAAATCTTTATCGGTTTGACCGTAGTTCCGGCACCTTAAAGCCCTTCCTGACCGACGGACGGGTTAACGCGATCCGACCGGACCAGACCGGTCAAATTTTTGCAGCAACCGATGTTGGTTTGTACCGCGTGGATCAAGCCGCCGATCAGGTTGTTCTGGTCACTGAGCCATTCCGGCAGAATCCGCAGGTGGCGGCCAATATCCGCGATTTAAGTATTCAGGCTGATGGTAGTTTCTGGATTGGTTTGTGGGGTGATGGGGTTATTCACTGGGACCCGGCAGCAAATACCTCAACAACCTATTTGCAGCCGGAGATCCGGCATAAAACCGGCGATGCCGTGCAAGCGATGCTGGTCAGTGGCGACGATACCTGGGTCGGTACCCGTTATTCCGGTGTGTTCCGCATCCGGCATGAAAATGGTCAGGTCGAGCATTTCAGTGAAGCCGCAGCGAACAAACTGACATTACCCAGTCAGGACGTGCAATGCCTCGAGCATGGCCCGGCCGCAACGTTACTGATTTGTACGCAGCAAGGTCTGGTTGTGTACGATCCGCAAACAGACACTCAGCATTTACTCGATGAACGCAGTGGCTTACCGACCAGCAACATCATCGGTGCCTACGCTGATCAGCAACAGAATATTTGGCTATTGTCGGCAAAAGGATTGAGTCTGAAACACAGCGACAGTCAACGCCTGATCACCTTTACCCGACAGGATGGCCTGGTGGCGACAGAGCAAGTGTTCAAGTCATTTTTTGATGACCAGCAAGGCAGCTTTTACATTGGCTCTATCGAAGGATTGACGCTGATGGAACCTGCGTTGATTTGGATTAATCAGATTGAACCTAAAGTGGCCGTATCGCGCATTTTGGTCAATAACAAACCACTGCCGATGCAGGCAAACACCGCCCGCTGGCCGGATATTGTGCTAAAGCCGACAGACACCAGTCTTGAGTTTGAATTCGCCAGTCTTGATTTCCATGATCCGACGCGCAATCAATACATGTATAAACTGACTGGTTTTGATCAGGATTGGATCCTGCAACCTGGCCGGCGCGGTGCCTATTACTCCAATTTGCCAGCCGGTGACTACGAACTGGAACTCAAAGGCTCTAATAACCATGGTCTATTTAATCAGGTACCGGAGCAGGTGCGGGTTCAGGTATTGCCAAGCTGGTGGCAACACAGCTCAGTGCAGGCACTTGGTTTTGTCCTGACGATGTTGTTGATCCTGACATTCCATCAATACCGTTTACGTCACATCCATCAGATCAATAAATTGCTGCAGAACTCAGTCCAGGAGCGTGCCAAAGCACAACTCATTCTGGAAACTAAAGTAACCGAGCGCACCAGGGCACTGGAAGAAAGTTCGATGACGTTATCGCTACGGACCCGGCAGCTGGAAAAAAGTCTGACTGAGATCGCCAAGGCGAATAAAGAGCTCAAGCGACTGGATAAGCTTAAAGATGAATTTATCTCCACAGTGTCTCATGAATTACGTACGCCGCTGACCTCGATCCGCGGCGCAATAGGCTTGGTTGCCCAGAGCGTGGTCCCCCTCGGCTCAGATGCTTACCGACAACTGGTCGATACCGCGCAGCAGAATTGTGAGCGTTTATCGCAGCTGATTAACGACCTGCTGGATGTGCAAAAATTTGAAGCCGGTAAGTTTGTGCTGCAGTTAAAGCCGCTCGACCTGTTTGAATTGTGTCAAACCGCAGTGCATGGGATCCAGAGTTATGCCTTGCGGTATCAGGTGCAGGTTGAAACGCAATTGCTGCAGCAGCCACCGGTAATGGTGCAGGCAGATCAGTTGCGCTTACGACAGGTGCTGGATAATCTGCTTTCCAATGCGGTGAAGTTTTCCCCGCCAGACAGCACGGTGATCCTGCGGTTGTCGCAGCAGAATGACATGGTATTAGTTGAAGTGATCGATCAGGGCCAAGGGATCCCGGATCAGTTTAAACCGCGGATCTTTGAAAAATTTTCGCAGGCAGATGCATCCGACAGCCGTTCAAAAGAAGGCACAGGTCTCGGTCTTACGATTTGCAAACGCATCATCGAAAGTCATGGCGGTCAAATTGGTTTTAGTAGCACCGAACATGTCGGTACGCAGTTCTGGATCCGGCTGGCCCGGCTATACGCCGAACCAGCGGTTTAATTGTGCCGGTTTGTTGCGCCCCAGATACTTTATTGGGGCGATAGTACATAACGATAAACCGACCAGAAATGGCAGATACTGCCTGCTACAACAAAACAGTGCCAAATCAGGTGGTGGTAGCGCAAACGGTGCCACAAATAAAAAATTACGCCGCCGGAATAACATAAGCCGCCGGCCAATAACCACCACAAACCACCGGCCGGTACATGGTCCAGCATTGGCCCGGCAGCGATCAGCACCAGCCAGCCCATCAGCAGATACAGCATCAGACTCAGACGTTTGAACTTTAGATGGGCGACAAATTCCAGTGCGACGCCCAGGCAGGCGATACCCCATACCACCAGCACCAGATAAAAGCCCCAACTGTCTTTCAGACTGATTAGCGTAAATGGGGTATAGGTGCCGGCAATTAATAGATAGATGGCGCTGTGATCCAGCTTGCGCCAAAACGCTTTGCGTTTGGCATCTGTGCTGGCGTGGTAACACGCTGAGCAGCTGTATAACAAAATCAGACTGAGGCCAAATGCCAGCACGGCAAATAAAGCTGCAGGTTCACCTGCGGGCAGGCGCCATAACATCAGGCCGAGGCCAATGACACTTAACACAGCGCCGATGGCGTGACTTAGCGCATGCAGGGTTTCGTCATAGCCTTGGTATCTTAAATCCACAGAATTAATTCTCTTTACTGTTTCTGGTCGGCTCAGCTTACCACATCTGACGAAACCGGCGACAGCGACGCCGATTGCCTCGTTGGCAGAAACCGCTACAATGCGCGGCAATAAACCGTGTTCGGGGGTTGTTATGCCATTATTACTGGTGTTGGGTTATGTTTGGCCCGAACCGAATTCCTCTGCGGCGGGCTGGCGAATGCTGAGTTTGTTACAGCTTTATCGTCAGCAGGGTTTTCGCATTATTTTTGCCAGTGCGGCGGAAAAATCACCCCACCGTTTCGATTTATCCAACTGGGGTATTGAGGAAGCGAGCGTGGCGCTGAATTGCCAGAGTTTTGCCGCTCAGCTGCAGCAATGGCAACCGGCGGTGGTGTTATTTGACCGCTTTATGCTGGAAGAACAATTTGGCTGGTGGGTGGATGATGTCTGTCCGCAGGCACTGAAACTACTCGATAGTGAAGACCTGCATTGCCTGCGTTTTGCCCGCCAGCAGGCGTTTAGCGCCAATAGGGCTGTGACGGCAGCAGATTTGCGTTCAGAACTGGCCATGCGTGAAGTGGCGGCGATCTTACGCTGCGACCTGACGCTGACCATTTCGATGGCAGAACATCGATTGTTAACCGAGTTTTATCAGGTGCCGGTCTCGCAGCTGTTGTATTGCCCGTTTTTACTGGACGACGTCACAGTGGATACCTCGGTGACTTTTGCTACGCGCCGGCACATCAGTTTTATTGGCAATTTTCGTCATGAACCGAACTGGCAGGCGGTATTGCGCCTCAAACAGCTTTGGCCAGCGTTGCGTGCCCGCTTGCCTGGCGTTGAATTGCATATCTATGGCGCGTATCCGCCGCCCAAAGCTACCCAATTGCATGCACCCAAACAAGGTTTTTTCATCAAAGGCTGGGCTGATCATGCTGCAGAGGCGTTTCACGATTATCGCCTCTGTCTGGCGCCGCTGAGTTTTGGCGCGGGCCTCAAAGGTAAAATCATTGATGCGATGCGTTATGGCACGCCGGTAGTGACGACTGAAATTGGTGCGGAAGGCATTAGTCAGCAGCCAGGCTTCATTGATTTTCCTGGCGCGATAGCGGACGAGGATACCGCGCTGCTTGACGCAGCCGTCGCCTTGTATCAGCAGCAAGAGCTGTGGAAACAAGCACAGGACAAAGCTCCGTCCTGTTTGGCGCAATTTTCTGCCGAACTTCTGCAGCCGCAGCTCTGGCAGCGCATTGCAGCGGTGCAGCAGCAACTGAGCAGCCACCGCTCTGAAGCTTTTCTGGGTAGCATGTTAAAGTATCATCATCATCGCAGTACAAAATTTATGGCGCAGTGGATCGAAGCGAAAAATAAGCTGGCCGCACAAGAATCGCAGGAGTGTTCCGATGTTAAATAGTCCGTTAAGCCGCGACCAGTTGGTCCAGTTGCTGAACCAGAAACTAGAGATCACGCGTGTGCGCGACTATTGCCCGAACGGGCTGCAAGTGGAAGGCCGTCAGCAGATCCGCAAAGTGCTGACCGGGGTGACAGCGTCACAGGCGCTGCTGGAGCGGGCGGTTGCCGAGCAGGTTGATGCGGTGCTGGTACACCATGGTTATTTCTGGAAAGGCGAAAGCAGTGAAATCACTGGAATGAAAAAACGTCGCCTGCAGACGTTGTTACAGCATGATATCAACCTGCTGGCCTATCATTTGCCGCTGGATATTCATCCTGAGCTCGGCAATAACGCCAGACTTGGCGCTTTGCTGGGCTTGACTGAGATCAGCGCTCTGGCCAGCGTGGAGCCGGTTGGGGTGGTCAGGCAGGCCAGTCTGGTTGAACCTCAAGCCTTAACTGAGATCGTGGCGCTGCTGCAACAGCAGCTGGGTCGGCAGGTGTTTGTCCATGACGCCGGTATCGGCGCCGTTACACAAATCGCCTGGTGTACCGGTGGCGGTCAGGGTTATATCGATCAGGCGGCAGCTGCCGGCGCACAACTGTTTATCAGTGGCGAAGTATCCGAGCAAACCATTCATAGTGCCAACGAACTGGGTATTCATTTTATCGCCGCCGGTCATCACGCCACGGAACGTTATGGCATCAAAGCGCTGGGCGAATGGTTGGCAGCAGAGACCGGTATCGAAGTGATTTTTGCCGATATTTATAATCCGGCTTAATTCTGGAACTGGCGGTTAAGCTGGTGCAGACGAATGTGTTGTTCCAGCAAGCCAGCGTACTCATAAAATGCGTAGCCAAAAGTCTCCATCGCATTAACGGTTGGCAACCAGGCTTGCCAGCGCAACGGGTCTTCAGGATTGCGACGCAGGTGATAGTCGGCAGGCGCTGCAACCGGCAGGCGGTTTGCGCTGGTAAACCAACGCATCGCGCGAGGCATATGCATCGCAGAGGTCACTAATGCCATCGGCTCAGTCGCAGGTATTGCCTTGATTAACAATGTGATCTCGCCTTCAGTATCGGTCGCATCAGGATGTAGGCGGATTTGTTGGTCGGGGACACCCAGCGCGACTAAAAACCGCCGCGCCACCTCAGTATGGGCTTCGCGTCGATCTTTGATCGACCCGCTCAGATGTATCAGCGCCTGGGGCTGCCGGCGCCAAATCTGCGTGGCTTCAAGTAATCGGGCGCTACTGCAGGAGTCCAGCTGGCTGCTGATCGGTAAAAACGTGGCATTGGCGTGACTGCAGCCAAGCACCGCAATATGCTTTACCTGTTGCTGTGCAAAGGCCGGATAGGCCAGTTCCAGCGGCGCGGCAAGCCAGTCAGCAATAGGTTTGCTGGTCAGCAGCAGACCGCATGCAAGTTGCAGTAACAGCAGTTTTTTCAGATGATGACTGTTTCGCCAGGCGGCCAACATACTTAGCAACAGTAACAACAGCAGCTGAACTACCGGCGTCAGCAACAATTTAATCAACAGATCCATGAGTTTATGACCAGAAAAACTACAGTAAAAACCAAGTCGGACCGCAATTTTGACAGCATTGCCGGCAAATTCCAGCAGAATATCTATAACACGACCAAAGGCCGCTTACGCCAATTGGTGTTACAACGTGATTTGCTGGAACTGCCTGCGTTAAATCAGGCGAGCACCCGGGTGTTGGATGTGGGCGGCGGGCAAGGGCAGCTGGCGTTGTGGTTGGCAGCGCAGGGTCACCAGGTGACGTTAACTGATCTATCCACAGAAATGCTGGCACTGGCGCAGCAAGCTGCGACGGCACAGCAACTCAGCCTGCAGATCAGCCATTTGTCACTGCAACAACTGGCTGAGCAAACATTCACTGCACCGGTGGTACTCTGTCACGCAGTGCTGGAATGGCTGGCAGATCCGCAACAAGCGATTGACCAGTTATGGCACCTGGTGGAGCCGGGCGGTGTGCTGAGTCTGATGTTCTATAACATTGATGCCAAACGTTTTTCGAACATTGTGTATGGTAATTTTAACTATGTGTTGCGCGATCTGGCGTACAAGAAAAAAGTCAGTCTGAGCCCACAAAATCCGCTCGATCCGCGCGCGGTCAGTCAATGGTGTCAGGATGCTGGTTTTGTTCAGCTCAGTAAAACCGGCGTGCGCTGTTTTCATGATTATCTGCGCGACCGGTCAGAGCAGGAAAGCGAGTTTGATAAGTTACTGGAAGTGGAACTGCGTTACAGCCGCACCGAGCCGTATGCGTCGTTGGGGCGCTACCAGCACCTGTTATTGCACAAGCCGGCATAGCAAGCTCTGCAGCAGGACCATTAGCTGCTGCAGACTAGCCCCTAGTCGAATTCCATTTTATATAACACATCAACCGAGGTCGCGAGGCCCTGTACGGCTTCGACATAAACCTGTTGCATCAGCCGGTAACGCAATGTGAACTCGCCAAACTGACTGAAGATCCCGACGCCATATTTGACCTGCAGTCTTGGGGATAAATAACCGCTGACAGTCACTTTGGATTTGTCACCGCTGCCGGCTGTATCCAGACTCAGATCTGAGATGCCAAAGGCTTCGCCAATCGCCCCAACCAGTTGCCCCGAATTGGCGATACCGATGCCGATCAAGCCAGTGGTGACAGCGCCGTCACCGGCACTACTGCCGATGTCACGCCCTAACAGCAGATAAGCCAGCGCATTGGCCTGTGGTTTAGAGGGTTCACTAAACACTTCAACCAGAGGGTTGTCCGCTAAACCATTAACCCGCAGGCCGGCAATGACATTATCTTCAGTTTTCTCCGGATTGCGGATTGCCTCAATGGCCAGCAACGGTTGGCTGGCCGGGCCATTAAAGGTCAGTCGGCCTTTACGCAATTTTAAGTCCTGACCATAGGCGCGAAAACTACCGTCCTTCAGCTGAACCTGTCCATGCAGCGTTGGAACCATGCCTTGCTGGCGGACGCGTAAATCACCTTGTAAGCGGGTTTTCAGTCCAAAAGCGGCCAGCCGGACCTGCTCGCCAATTTTGAGCCGGATATCGGAGCTGAGTATCCAGTTTGATTTTTCGCCGGCGCGTTGCTGTGCCGAGATCACGATTTCATCGGCGCTGACTTTGGTGGCATTTTCCGGCAGGCTATTAAACCGAATATTTCCGGCTGGGATATCAATAGTGCCGCTGACTTGGCCTGAATGTGGGCTCGCGGTCAGTCGCAGCTGCGGGCTGACGGTCAGCTCAGCATCCGTCAGCTGCAACTGCAATTTGTCGCCTTTGACGTCGACCTGACTAAACCAGGCGTCCGGCGTCAGCCAATTTGCATCGCCAGTCACACTGAGTCGGCCTTCCGGTGTCTGCCAGTCACTGTTCAGACTGGCGGCAAAGCCGCGGAAACTGGCCAGCAGATTGGCTTTGGTCAGTTCCAGTGGAGCTTGTTGGCCAGTCAGTTGCAGCGCGTCAATAGCCAGACTGCCATAAATCGCCGGATTGCCCAGTGCACCTTCGGCACGTAGGTTTGCGCTCAGCAGACCATCAAATTTACTGTATTCATTAAACACCGGCTGCAGGAATGTCAGCGACAATGGCGCCAGCTGTAAATTAGCTTTGAGAGTTGGCGCTGCGCTGTTTAAGGCTTTGATTTCAATGTTCGCGGCAATGGCGCTGTCTTTACTTAAGATCGCCTGCAAACTGCTGGTTAACTGAAAGTTTTTCAGGCCACCAGTTAAACTCAGTTCACGCCAGGGCAGATCTAGCGGCGTGGTGAGCTGGTGTCGAAGCAAGCCTGTCGCGCTTTGCAGTTGCCAGCTCAACTCAGATAACCGGCCTTTCAGCCAATTGAATGCCAGTTGACCACTGGCGCTGCCTTCGAGGCTGAGATTTGGCGGTAATACCGGATCGAGGCTGTTGAGTGGAAGTTGCTGCAGTTGCAGCGCAAGTTCGCCTTGTTTGCTGCTGAGCAGCTTGGTTTTACTCAGGCAAATCGATGCGTCGGCCTGTAACCAGCAGGCTGCGCCGAGTTCTGCTTGTTGTTTAGCCAAATCCAACCGGATCGGCCAAGCCTTTTGCAGCTGCCAATCACCCATGTCGGATTGCAGTCGAAACTCCTGAACATTGGCACGCCACTGTTGTTCTTTGATGCCGGCTTGCATCGCGAGCACCGCTTTGAGCTGATGACTGTCCAACGTCAGGTGGGTTTGATGTTGTTGTTGTGTCCCTTCGGATTGCCAGTCGAGCTGTTGTAATTGCCAACCGGGCGCCTGACCGTTTTTGGCGTTTAGACTGATTTGACTGCTTTTTTCTCCCATGGCCGGTAAATTGGCACTGACAGTGAATTCCGCCAGGGAATAATCGTCCAGATAACTGAGCTTTCGGGCGCTCAGGCTCAGCTGCAGATCAGGTTTTTTCATGTCACCGCGCAGTTGGAACTTCGCGTCAATTTCGCCTTCGGCCAGTGCGAGCGAATGTGCCAGATCGGCAATGTGCAAGGTCGCATCCAACGTCAATTGCTCGCCCAATGCGCCATTTAGCTGTAACAGGTTCGGACCGTGTTGCAGTTTTAGTCCCAGCGTTTCCAGTTGCAGCAGACCGCTACGGGGTTGTTGTAGGGTTAATTTACCGTCGAGCAATAGCGGTTGACCGCGCAGCTCGCCATTTAAATGCAGCGTATTGGCATGTAGCTGCCATTGGCGGGCAGGATTGGCGGCAAAATTAGCATCCAGTTCAACCTGGCCACTCAATTCGCCGGGGTAATCAGCCCAATACAGGCCGGGTTGGATACCGTTGAGTTGTAACGCTGCCGTCAGCTCCAGCGTGTTTAGCTGCAGTTTACCACTGAGATCCGCTTGTCCATTTAATGTGCGCAATTGCAGGGCGCTGAGTTCCAGCACGCCTTGGTGCTGAGTAGCGCTCAACGTCCATTCGGCTTGGGGCAGGGCCGGCGACTCAGTGGCGACATTCAATGTCAGCTGTTGTTGGTTGAGGTCACCACTGAACTGCACACCAAGTTGACGTAACGTCAAATCTGCTGGCTGCATGGTGGGTTTTGTCGCCATGGGGGTGGCAGCTTGAGGATCCGCTGGCACGGTGATAGGTGTTTGGACCTTCGTTGGTAAGGGCCAATGCAAATCGTCGCCATGCAAGGTACCCTGAAAAGCCAATCCCGGGCTTACCAGATCGGTTTTCAGTTCGAGTTGCAGCGGCCACGGGCTGGTGCTGTTTACTTGCAATTGCCATGTTGCCAGAGGACCTCGCCCGTCTATGTTGACCTTAACCGGTGCTGACAGCTGCGCGTGGCTTGCTTCCAGTTGCAGCTGCAGTGCCAGTTGCTGCGTCAACCGTTCTAGCAGCACATCACCGCTGGCTTGCAGCTCAGGCTGTTGCAGTTGCAGCTGCGTATTCTGCAACTGCCATTGATTGGCAGTGAGCAGCACATCAGTTTGTAGGGATTGCAGTTGCAGCAGAGTTTGTTGGGCTTGCATTAAGGTAAAATCGGTCACATGCAGCTGCGGCAGCGCCAGTTCCACGGGTAGTTGCAGTTGCAACAATGCCGGCAATGGGTTGTTTGCAGCGCTGTTATTGGTGTCTTTCTGCAGACTGAGCCTGCTTTTTGCCAGCGTCAGGCTCTGCAGCGTCAGCCGCTCCGCTGTCAGATCCAGTGCTGTGTGCAAAAGACCAATCCGAATGTGCTGGGTCGGCAATTGCACCGCGCTGTCGATAAATTCTAACCGGCCAATGCGGACACTGAATGGCAGTTGCCGACCATTTGCGGCAGACTCTGCAGGACTGGTCGGCAGTGCTGATTCTGGCAGCGTTGACTCTGCTACCGTCTGACTGACCTGTAGTTGCGTGACCTGCACCAGCGGCAAACACAGTTGGCGCTGCCACAGGCAGCTTAAATCGACTTTCAGCGCCAGTTCGGCTACTGCCACCTGAAGATCCGGCTGCTGATACTGCAATTGTTTGATCCGCACGCCTTGCCACAAGTCACCGCTAACTTCTTGCATCTGCAGTGCAGGCAGCAGTTGGGGCTGCAGCAGCCACAGCAATTGTAGGCCTGGGTTGCTACCAAACAACGCCAGTACAGACGACAACAATAGCAGCGCGGTTAATACAACAAGCCGCAGCCAGAGCCAGACGGACTTGGTGCGGCGAATAGGCGCTGCGCTCGGCTCAGCGGACAAAGGCACCTGCGGCGTTGACTGACTCATAATTCCGGCCCCAGCGTGAAATGAATGCGGAAGCGCCCGTTTGGTTCATGATCCAGGCCGTAGGCAAGGTCGAGGCGGATAGGACCGACCGGGGACGCCCAACGCGCACCAATGCCGACACTCTGTTTCCAATCAGGCTGATCATTCCAGGCACTGCCGTAATCGGTAAACAGCGCCAGCCACCAATCACCTTTGACCCGATGTTGATACTCGAGGTTAACCGTAGCCAGACGAATGCCACCGATCAGTTCCTGCTTGTCATTAACTGGCGCGAGTGTCTGATAACCATAACCACGCAGGCTACTATCACCGCCGGCAAAAAAGCGTAAAGAGGGCGGAATATTGGCAATTTGTTCCTGTAAGATCGCGCCAGCGTCTAGCCGCACCAGCCAACGTTGATCTTCACTGAACGACCCAATCCAGCCAGCCCGACCGTAGAGCCGGACAAAATCCGTATCTGAGCCCCAGCTGGTATTGGCGGCTTCGACCGACAGCAAATAATTGTCGGCATCCAATGGCATACTGCCGCCGGTATCCCGGTTACGGCTAAAAGCAAAGCCTGGCAGCACCAGATTGGATGTGTCGCGTTGCGCACCCTGCACATAATCTTCATACAGCCAGCGCAGTGACAACGTCCGTTGCCATTGGTTGCTGAGTAACCAGTGTCGTTCACCTTTCAGGTTGTAACTGGTACTGTCGGTGTCGAGTAAGTCTTTGTTTTTATAGCCGAAAGATAACTGGTAATAGTCATTGGCAACATCGCGTAGCGGAAACTTATAACTCGTTTCCAGATACTGCTCGCGTTGTGATAGCGCCAGATCAGCATTGAGACTATGACCGCGGTCATTGACCCAGGGCTTAAACCAACTGGTCTTAATACGAGCCCCAACATCTGTGGCATAACCGATACCGGTTTCAACCGTATTTTTCACTGCGGGTTGCAGCTCAATGGTCAAAGGCAACGCGCCGTCCTTACGGTTATCTGGATCAGCGATTAGATCCACACTGCCAAACCACAGCGTATTGGCCAAGTTTTGGCTGAGTTTAGCCAGGCGTTCTGCTGAATAGAAATCGCCGCTTTTAAACGGTAATAAAGTTTGTAGCCGGGCGTCGCGGATCTGGCCGCCGACGAATTTTATTTCGCCAAAGCGGTAGCGCGGGCCACTTTGAAAATGCAGATGCATTTTACCGCGCCGATCGCCTGGCGTGACTTCCAGTTCGGCGCGACTGAACTCTGCGTCAAAATAACCTTTGCGATGCGACAGACTGAGCAAGGCTTTTTTATAGTCTTCATAGATGCCATGGTGCATCCGTTCGCCTTTTCTTGGCGCTTTGGCTTTTTGCAGCGCCAGGAATTCAGCATCGCGCACGGCTTCGCCATTCAGTTGCAAATCCGCCACTTCAATAAACACATATTTACCGGCAGTAATTTTTGCCAGTAGCACATAGTCTTTACCGTCGGATTTATCTTCAAATTCAATCAACACTTGGTAATAACCGAGGCCACGCAGCGCTTGTTTGATCTCACGTGCCACGCGGTTCTTAAATCGTGCCGACTTATTGATTTGGGCGGGACTGATCGCTGATAAATACAGCTCAATATTTTGACGACGTTCGAGGGTTACGCCTGTGAATTCAATGCGATTGGCAGCCTGCGCTTTGACGCTGAACAACATCGTCGCGAGAAGCACGCATAGTAGTAATAAATTCAAAGACTTGAGATAAGGCAGAATACGAACTCCCTGTCGTCGGCGACCGGCTCAGTGTAGCGGGTTGCGTATGAATTGCCTATTGGGCTGCGACCAAGGGCCGGAAGTTCCGGCCCTTGGCTGCAATCAGGCATCAACTGACTGATTTTCGTCCAATACTTCAGTTGCAGCTGTGACTGTATCCTGACTTGGCAGTTGTTCACAGATGATCCAGTCTTTTTCGTCGACCCAGTTTTGTGCGCCATTTTTCACGGTACGGATTGGCACAATGTAACGACAGCTGGTTTGTGGTTTGACCGAGGCAAAAATCGGCACAAAACCAAAGTTCAGTGCCGTTTCAATCAGCGCCTGTTGGTTGTGTGGATCGATATCAGCGGCTTCGTCGATATAAATCGGGATACGGTACTTGCCGCGTTCGCGTTCAGCCAGCAGCTGACGGATAAACAACATGCCACACAATAACTTAATCGTGATGCGGGTGCCGTTAGAACCGGCGGAATCAATTTTGTCGAAAAACTCCACGTCGCCGGCGCGATTGACCACTTTAAAACGAATATCAAATAAGTCTGACAGCGTCAGACCGCCTTTTTCACTGGCGGCCTGGATTAGATAATCCTTCGCTGAATTGATATCGCGCTCAGCGCTGGTGACGCCAGGTGCTAACAAGTCGAGCGTGTCACCTTGTTGATAGGCATCCGAAGTCGCCAAAATCGTATCGATATGGCCGACTAAGATTTTGCGGTCAACGATCTCGATTTTAAAATCCTGCAAATTCGAGATTTGGTGGCGCCAGATGCCGCGGTTAAAGCTGTTCAGCTCGCGGTGCAGCCGCTCCAAATCTGAGCGTAACCCTTTGAGAGTACTGGCAACTTCGGTCAGGGCGACACGTGCGCGGCGCTCGATGGCTTCGCGCTCTTTGTCGAGGTGATGAAAGGCACTGATCAGTTTTTGATATTTGCTTTCTTCGTCGGTTTCCGCTTCAAACTTACTGATGCCAGCATTAAAAATAAACAAGTAGGTATTTTTAATGTTGATCTCCAGCAGCTTCAGCTCCTGACAGTGTTTGTTGTAGCTACGCAGCTCATCGGACAGATTGTCATATTCCAGATTGATTTCAATCGGATAGGGCGTTACCCGGCCAGAATAAAAATCGAGCTGGAAGTCGATGCGGTCTTTTTTCTCGTGTTCAATGCGTTCCAGCTGACGTTTTAGCTGATCCTGCTTGTTGGTGATGAGATTGCGCCGGTCTGACAGACTGCTGGCTTTTTGCTGCACTTGCGCCAGTTGTTCGTGCACGATCTCTTCTTCCTGCGTCAGCTGTTCAGACAACAGTTGCTGCTCGTTGAGCAATTGCGCCATTTCGCTGTAGCGGGCAAAACGTTTCAGGTCCTCTTCTGCTTGCAGCATGTCCTGGTACAAGCGTTCTTTTTCGCGGCTTTTGCCCGTGAAATCCTGCGCAACTTCTGCTTGTTGCTCTAAAGTGGCCAGTGTCAGCTGCAGCGCTTCAATCTGCTCTTTGAGTTGAATTTTACCTTCGCTACCGGCCATATCCGGTGCTGCTAAATGACTGAGGTCGATGGTGATGCCGGCGAGATGCAGTTTGCCACCTTTGAAAGCGTCGGCAATTTGGCCGAGCTGCTCAGCAAAAGCGTCATCGTCGTGAATCACCACATCACCGCCGCTGGCGGTCGACAACGACAGCACATCCGGGTTCAGTAACTTAGTCAGCTGCTGCACTTCACCGAGTGACAAATCTTCGCGTAATCTGGAATACAGGTTGTATTCCAGGTTTTTCAGCTGCAGTTTCAGACTTTTCAGCTGTTTCTGCGTTTGTTGCTGTTGATGGGCCAGCGTCGCCGGATTTAAGTTTGCCGCGCCTTGCAGACTGTGACTTAAGCTCTCGTATTGGGCACGGATATTGGCCAGATTGGACTGCAGTGTCGGCAGGTTGGTCAGGCCAAAACGCTGGGCCAAGGCATCATGTTCGTCAAACCAGCTTTTGAGGCCCAGCTGCTTGCTGGATAACTCTTTAATTTGGCCAACATACAGCCGCTGTTTGTCTTCCAGCTGATGTTTTTCCTGACTGAGCGCATCCAGTTGAGAGCCGAGTTCCTGCTGTTGTTCGTCGAGGTAACTCTGAAATTCAATTAACGCTTTATCCAGTTTCGGCGCATAGGCGGCGAGGCGGCCTTTCAGTACCGCGCGGTTGTCGATCAAATTTTCTAAAGCTTCCACCGCTTCCTGTTGATTTTCCAGCGCTTTGAGCTCGCGCCGATCGCGGTTCACTTTTTCAAAGGCATTGTGCCAAACTGTATAAAAATCGACTTTCGGGTCGCTTAAATGGCGGGCAAAAACCGGCAATAACAGGCGTTTGACGTCCTGCGCCGTCAGGCGGTGCAGGTTCAGAATCCGGCGGAAAATATCTTTATACACCGGTGCGTCACTGACGTTGGTCAGTGGGATCATCCGTAAATTGATTTTGCTGTCATACGGCGTGGCGCCGCCGGTCAGCATCGCGTTCAGCTCTGACGGTTTTAACTCCAGCGGTTCAAAGCCTAAGTTACGCAGGTGATGATCGAGTTTGTTGTAACGGATGATACTGTTTTCGCTGACATAATGCGCCAGATCGAGTTTGCCGCGATAACAGAAATACTGGAACTGATAACCGGCAATTTTGCCAAGGCCTGCCACACCAATCACCACCGGGCCTTCCGGCAGATTGGCTTCGAGCAGGATATAACTCTGATCGGTGCCGAAATAGAATTTACGGGTTTCGTCCAGATCGTGGCCGTCCCATTCGGTCAGACGTAAATCGTTGATCAGCGGAAACTGCAGTGCATTAATCACCGAACTTTTACCGGTGTTATTGGGCGCACAAATCGATGCAGCGTCGTCCAGTGGAATGACACATTTGGCATAGCCGGCGGTGTTTAACAGGGCCAGTTTGGTTAAGCCATATAACTCAGACATGCTGGTGACCCTCTTCTTCGGCTAATGAATCGACGGCAACTAACGCATCGAGATACCGGTACAACGGTGGCAACAACTTAAAATTGTCGCCCTGCGTTTTGGCAAAACCATAGCGCAGCATCCGGTTGCCAACTTCACGTTTTAAATCGGTAGCGGAGTAAATTTCCAGTTGTTCAAACAGGTGATATTGCTGCTGCAAAATGCTGGATAAAATCTCGTGATTAATTTCGGTTTCAAACAGCGCTCGCAGTGGGTCCTGGCCCTGATCGGCAAAAAACTCGACCAAAGCGTAAGTCGTCAGTGCAAACAAACGCGAAATTTTGCCCATATTGACGGTCGCGTCGTCGACATCAAAATAGAAAAAACCACGACTGTCGCGTTTGAGTTGATTGCCAAGCGCGGCAAACAAGGCACTGTAGGCGTCTTCGTTGGCGTCCAGCTCAGTCCAGAGCGCAAAGTCCTGCTCACTGATGTGATAACCGGTGGTCAGGCGTTTAGAGATGTCTGCCAGATTTGGCAATTTTTCGAGATCTATCTGCATCATTTATGTCCTGTCGCTGTGGCGGGTGACAAAAGGATGGAGACGCAGCCGGAAGCCATTGACTTCCATTTCACTGACGTCGTCCTGATGTTCCAGTTTTAACGCCGGAGCGCGACTAAGTTCCTGATATAAAAATAACAATTCGTCGACCGGCAGTTGTGGGTAGCTATGCGCCAGCCATTTAGATAAGTCGGTATTGGATTTTTGCGTGCGCGCTGACTTCAGTACATCCTGCAGGTCCGGTACGCGGATATTGGCACCGGGTTGACTGTCAACTGCATCCGGCAACTGGTAGTTGTCGTCCTGGTAGTCGACCAGTTCTGCCATATAGCTGGTGATTTGGTTGGCACTACCAAGGCTGAATTTCTGGTGATCCGAGCTGAATTTTGCCGCAAGTTGCTCCATGATTGGCTCAAAACCCTGTTTGCGCAAAGTTGCCAGCACCAGACTGGCATTGCGTGAAATCAAGGTGTTTTTGCGCAGTTCTTCGCGTAGTGGCATTAACACATCAGTACTTCTGGTCAGCGATTCACGGCCAATCTGGTTCATGTCGAGCAGGCGCGTGCGCAGCTGCACCAGCGGCTCCTTGTCACCGGACATAAAGCCGGTGTCTTCAATAAACTGCACTAAGTCAGACAGACAATGTTCCAGCGTTTCAATACTGTGCTGGAACGGGCCATTGATGTCGATCATCTGCAGCACCGGCTCGATATATTCATCAAAAGCTTCCATCACCGCGGCGTAACGGCGCGCCAGTGACATATTGCTGTCATCGGCCTTGGCTTTATCTACCAGATGTAAAATGGCACTTTCGTTTTTGCGGAAATGTTTGACCACTTCACGCACCCGTTCGTCCATCAACCGGACAAACCGGCGCATCTCATGCACATCTTTTTGCCGAACCGCGCCATCGAGGCGGGCCCGCAGCCGGTCTAATTCGTCAATCCGGCTTTGGATGTCGCCGACAGTGCCGAGATTGTGTTCCTGCGTCAGAAACTGAATGAACTCCAGTACCGAGCGGTTCAGTTCCAGTTGGCTGGATTTGGCCTGCGGGATCAGGATGTCCTGCGCCAGCAGCTTTTGTGCTTCGCGAAATACCTGCTCACTCGAAAGTTGCGGAAAATAGCGCGTGAATAACGCCTGCACGTCCTGAAAACTAAAGCTGTAGAGCTGACTGCGATTGGCCAGCGCTTCGAGTACCGGCCAGTCATCATCCAGGCATTTCAGTATTTTTTTTGCTGATAACATGAGGGGAGTTGCTTCATCCGGTGATTATTTGATTCATTACAAGATCTACGACCAATTTCCAGTAGAGTGCGACGAACCGCGGTGCTAGAATGCCGCCCCGACAATATTTCATAATTTATTAATAATTGCGGGTGGTCATTTATGCTAACGGGTATTTTACTGGGCTTGGTTGCGCTTGCCTTTATGCTGATCGTTATAGAGGATATTATCCACGTAAACAAGGCAAAAACGACACTTTTTTTCGGTACTCTGTGCTGGATTTTACTGTTTATTTTTGCAGACGGTGATGCCTCGCGTGAGCATGTTCAGCATCAGCTGGAACACAATTTGTTAGAAATCGCCACGTTGTGGTTATTTTTAATGTCAACTATGACTTTTGTCGCTTATTTAAATAGCAAAGGCTTTATCGCCCAGCTGGTTCAGCGCATTCTGCCGTCTGAACTGACCGAACGCAAATTGATGTTTATCGTCGCAACTTTTGCCTTTGTTTTCTCCTCGTTCGCTGACAACGTCACAGCCACTTTGGTGACTATTGCGGTGATCTCTGGTGTGAAGCTCGAAGCAGCGAAAAAAATCAAATTTGGTGCGTTGATTATCTTCGCGGTGAACAGTGGTGGTGTATCGCTGATCACTGGTGACGTCACCACACTGATGTTCTTCCTTGCGGATAAAGTGACGATCCCGAACTTGCTGTGGCTGGTGCCGCCGGCTTTTGGTGCTGTGATGTTATTGGCAATTTTGCTATCCCGCGGTATGGATCAGGCGCTGACTGTAGAAAAAAATACCAAACCATTTGAAAAGCGGGATGCGGTGATCGCCGGTATTTTCGTAGGAACTATCTTCGCGACTTTAGTGTTTAACATTCTGTTTTCGATCCCGCCGGTGCTGACGTTCCTGTTTGGCCTGGGCTTGATGTTCCTCAGCGCACAGTTTTTGTTCCGCAAAAAAGCCACACAAAGTATTTTGAATTACGTGCGTGAAGTGGAATTTGAAACGTTACTGTTCTTCTTAGGTGTGTTGTTGTTGGTTGGCGTACTAAAAGAAGTGAATTTCCTGCAGAACTTCACCAATCTCTATGCGGTGATGCCGCCGGTGCAAGCGAACTATCTGATGGGCTTGTCTTCTGCATTGATCGATAACGTACCTTTGACTGCCGCGCTGTTAAAAGCAGACCTGGCTCTGAGCACTGCGGAATGGCTGCTATTGACCTACGCCGTGGGTGTTGGTGGTTCGTTACTGATTATTGGTTCTGCGGCCGGTATCATCGCGATGAGTAAGTTAAAAGAACTGACTTTTGGCAGCTATCTGAAAATGGGTGGCTACCTGCTGTTATGCTACAGCCTCGGTTATGCCGGTGTATTTGTTATCGGACAGTTCGCTTGTTAACGCTGACACTGATAAAAGACGGCGCTACGGCGCCGTTTTTTTATTACTAAATTGGAGCGCCTTGTACAAACGGTGTAGCTGTTTGGCATTATTTTCCAGCCGAAACTTGCACAGTGAGCTGTGTCGCTTTGGTAAATTCTGTAATTTTATTACAGACGTCTAAAAGGCTGTTGCCTTTTGCGGCAAGTCAGGGTAAGGTAGCTGCGTCAATCATTCTGATAGACCAGAAGAGGAGCGTTCACCAGGTAATTCAGTGTAGGTGGCTATACACCGCAGACTGAAGGAGGGGGATGAACGCCGAGGAAAACATGCAGTAGCAACATGTTTTTCGGTTGTCAGGGCTGAATCCCTGCGACTGTCACCTGAAACTTCGGTGGAGAGCTTCTGGCCTTTGTTGTGTCTGCAAGTAGACAACAACACCGCGCTGCTGCGTCCGGGGTTTGTTGTATCTGATTGTTGCTCTGCAAATGCCATGCTCTTCTTATTTTGTCCATAAGGAGAGACACCTTGTCTAATCAATTTATCGTCGCCAAATTTGGCGGTACCTCAGTGGCAGATTTCGCCGCCATGTCGCGCTGCGCGGATATTGTCCTTGCTGACCCTTCGATCCGGTTAGTTGTCGTCAGTGCCAGTTCTGGCGTCACCAACCTGTTAGTCGCTATCACTAAAGAAGACATCATTGAAGGGCGTTTTGCCCATTATACCGGTATCGAACGTATCACTTACGCGGTGCTGGAAAAGCTGCAGCAGCAAGCTGCGGTCGGCGCCGCTATTGAACAGCTGCTGCTGGAGCTCAAAACGCTGATTGGCCGTACTGTGGCTTTTACTGACAGTGAAAAAGACCTGGTACAATCTTTTGGTGAGCGGTTAAGTTCGGTGTTGTTTGCGCAGGTACTTGCTGAGCGCGGCGCGGCGGTCAGCAGTTTTGACGTACGTCAGGTGTTGCGGACTGATTCGCGTTTTGGCAAAGGCGAACCACAGGTTGATCAGATCACTGCGCTGACTCAGCAATATCTGGCCCCTTTACTGAATTCCCAGATTATTGTGACACAAGGCTTTATCGGCGCTGACAGTGCCAATCAGACCACCACGCTTGGACGCGGCGGTTCAGACTATAGCGCTGCGATTCTGGGCGAAGCCATCGGCGCCAAAGTGGTACAGATTTGGACTGATGTAGTAGGTATTTTCACCACAGATCCACGCCTGACACCGGACGCTCGTTGTATCCCGGAAATTAGCTTCGATGAAGCCGCCGAAATGGCGACTTTTGGTGCCAAAGTGTTACACCCGGCAACGTTAATTCCGGCGATGCGGCAGAATATTCCGGTGTTTGTCGGCTCTAGCCGTGAACCGGAAGCGGGTGGTACCTGGATCTCAAAACAGGTCGATGCACGCCCATCTTATCGCGCTATTGCACTGCGCAAGAATCAAACGTTGATCACGGTTAAAAGCCCGGCGATGTTGCATGCCGCCGGCTTTTTGACCCGCGTGTTCGCCATTTTAAGCCAACACCAGATCTCAGTGGATTTAGTCACAACCTCTGAAATCAGCGTGGCGCTGACGTTGGATGATGCGCCGGGCAGTGCTTTTGGTACTGCGATTGAACCAGCATTAGCGGCTCTGCGTGAATTCTCGGAAGTGACAGTCGAGCAGGGGCTGAGTCTGGTGGCGGTGATTGGCAATCACCTGCATAGCACGCGGGGCATTACAGGATCTTTGTTCCAGGCCCTCGAGCAAATCAATATGCGGCTGATTTGTCACGGCGCTAGCCGGCACAATCTCTGTTTCCTGGTGCAGGACAATGAAGCGCCAGGTGTCGTCAAAGAGCTGCATCAGGCTTTGTTTCAGGCAGCCTGAGTCATCAAAAAAAGCCAGCGTTCACACTGGCTTTTTTAATCGAAAGGCACGCAACTAAACCCTGAGAGTATTTGTTGAAATCCACTCAGGGTTTATTCAGTTCTATACAAACAACTGTTTGATTTCGTTAAATGACGCTACGAACTCAGGTGAGCGGTAGAATTCATTTGATGGAATTAAGCCTAATTCAACATAAGGTGTCAGCAGGTCGGCGATTTCGCCTTCTGCATGATAACGGCCTTGTTTGATCGCCGCGATGCGGATGAAATCGACATATGATGGGTGTTTCGGCTGATAATCCGGATGATCCCAGTGTTCAGCAACTTCAATCAGTTCGTCCGGGAATCCCCAAGACCGCAGGATAGTAGAGCCGATAGGTCCAGCGATAGAAGCAGTCGCCTGTTTCAAAAACTCTTCATTGCCAAACACATCCAGCTGTTTTTCAGCTTCGGTCAATACCGGCAATGCGCCAATGTTATGCACAAGACCCGCCAGTGTCATCGTATCGAAATTGACCGCTGTGTATTTGTAGTTTGAGTTGTATTGCTGCATAGCGGCTAATGCAAAAGCGGTCAGTTCAAGCGTCTCAGACCAGACATTGTCCATGTACTTTTTGATCATCGGGCTTTTAGAGACAAACAACTGTTCCATTGCCATTGCAGTGACGACGTTTTTAATGTACCTTAAACCGATACGAGTAGTCGCCTGTTGCAGCGTATTGACGTGTACGCCGCGGCCAACAAAAGCGCTGTTGGCGATTTTCATGATACGGGCAGACAGCGCCGGATCATGTGAAATCATTTCGGCCATTTTGGCCAGATTCACGTTTGGATCTTCCGCCAGTTTGCGGATTTTCAGAGCAATTTCCGGCAAGCTGGGTAAAACCAGTGTATCGGTGCGGACTTTTTCAATCAGAATAGTTAATAAGGCATTTTGAACTGGCATAAATAAGAACCTTGTCTCTAATGTACACAGAAGATGTGAGTCACGATGAAGTTGATTATTGTCCAACTCAGAGCGCTTTCACAGCCGGAAATAAAAAAAAATTAAAAAATAAAATGCGATAGTGTGATTAAAAACAACTTCTAGATCATCTGCTTAGTCAGGTCATCAACGAGAAGTCGGATCCAATAGAAATTAAAATTTTTCTAATAAAGTCCGTTGATACTGGTTTGCATCGAGCGTTAGGCCACAGCCGCGGATCTTGTGTTCCAGTTGAATTAATTCGAGCTCTAATTCTTGTAAATTCAAAATATTATCATCTAATTGCCACAGCTGTTTAGAGCCCTGCAGATTGTAGAGCATAACCAGCATGGCATCCGGGTCCTGCAGTTCAACCGCTTTCTTTAACACCGTAAGTTTGCGGTTGATCAGATTAAGTTCTTGTTTCAAATCCCAAACATAAGCGACTTCATAGAAATAGCGCGTCCGTTTTAGGCGGTGCAGACACCATGCTGCAATAGCGCCGCCAACGCAGACGCCTAATAAGTTCAGGTAAAAGTTCTGGCCTTGTGCAGCGCCAAACCAATACACCAGTGCTGCGGAAATCCCCACTCCCAGTGCAGAAAAAACAGCAACGGCGGACACAATGACGACATTGAGATGACTGCGGTAGGTGTTTTTATCGATATCAACCAGTTGCATTAGTGTTACTGTTCCCTGTTTATTAGAAGCCTGCCCATTCAGTGAGGCCTTCCTGTTGATATAACTGTCGCCAGCTGGGTCTTGAACGAACCAAATCAGCTAAACGCTGCAGTGCAGGCCAAGCTAGCGCAGTCGTCGGCATATTCCTCGACCAGCGCATATACATGGTCAGCATCAGGTCGGCGGCACTAAACTCGTCACCGAGCAAATAAGGGCCATTGCTGGTTAACTGATCGTCAAGTTGTTGCCAAATACTGGTAATGTTCTGTTGCAGTTGTTGTTTTAATGCCAGTGGGTATTCGTCGAAACCTAAATCTGGCGAATAAAACCAAAAGCGAAATTGCGGGGCAAGGTTATTGGTCAGGAAGGCGATCTGCTGTAAAAACAAGGCACGGGCTTTAGTACCTGGAGGCGGCGTCAATGCTTGATGCTTTTCTGTCAGATACAACAAAATGGCAGCAGATTCATAAATGCTTACCTCTGCATCAACCAATACCGGGACCCGGCCCTGTGGGTTTAACTGTAAAAACTCGGCAGATTTTTGTTGCCCGGCAGCAAAATCGACTAACACCAGCTCAAAAGGCTGCTTTAGCTCAATTAACAGCTGATGGATGACCATACTGGCAGTGCCAGGTGAATAAAACAGTTTATACACGGTCGTTGCTTCCTATGCGGCCAATGGTTCTATTCTTGCCTAAGCGAATCTCAATGTAAAGCCAGTGATAGAATTTTAAATGGCTAATTCTAAGTGTTTGAATATAAATAATAATGTGAAGAAACTAGGCTGATTTGTTAATTTCGAATAATTTGTCACGTATTTTCCAGAATCGACCGTCTTTTTGCGCAATCACCACGGCGGGTGCGATCAGGCGGTGTAGCTGGGCTTCCAGTTGTAACACTGTATTGGCTTGAAACGGGACATGGCGGTCCACGATAAACGGCGGTAACACGACCTTGCACAGACGCTGAATTTGGCTGCGGCTGTGCAGACTAAAAAACTCCTGCAGTTGTTGGCCTTCAGCATCGACATAACGCAAGCGTAGCCGTGCTTTACCGTTGCTGTCGGTTTCGGTTTGCGCCTCAAGCTGGGTCGGATACAGCAATAGTGCATCTTTTAGTTTCAGCGCGTCCTGCAACTTTTTATCCGGGTCGACCAGTACAAAACCACAACTGCGGCATAGACGCGCAGCGATGTCATGTTCCGTGCCACATTCCGGGCAAAACCGTGCTTTAAACCGGAACCCACAGGGCACCGGTTGTTGCGATGTGTCCAGCCGCATGCCCTGACATTGCCGGCCATAATGTTCTAATACCAGCCCATCGGGATTTTGTTTGCCCCAGAATTGATTTGGGTATTGGCACAATGGGCAGGGCACTGTCACCTGAACGGACGTTTTATCCGGCGGTGGCGGGCCCGGATCATTGCTGAATAAATCATAGAGATTGCCGGCATAATCCAACACCAGACAATCGGTTTTGCCGGGAGATAACCGCAGGCCCCGACCGACTATTTGCTGATACAAACTCAGTGATTCAGTCGGCCGCAAAATTGCAATCAGGTCAACATGCGGCGCATCAAAACCGGTAGTCAGTACTGCGACATTGACCAGATATTTCAGTTGCTGCTGTTTAAATTGCTCCAGCAGCGCAGCGCGCTCCGAAGAAGGCGTGGCGGACAGAATTAACGCGCTTTCCGCCGGCGGCAATAACGCCAGAATTTCGCGGGCATGTTGGCTGGTGGCGGCAAAGATCATCACGCCTTTTCGTGTGGCGGCGTATTGCTGTACCTGCTGAATGATTTGTGGCGTGACTCTTTTGTAGTGATTAATCACTTGATTGAGCTCTGCCTCGCGGAAATGGCCGTTGCTGGCAGGTTTGAGGCCGGAGAAATCGTAACTGAGTACCGCGCAGTCCAGCCGGTTTGGTGGTGTCAGATATTGGCGCTGCAACAACAGGCGGATCGACAATTCAAAAATACACCAGCGAAAAAAGCAGTCGCTGTCACCGCGCACTGCACCCTGATAATGAAACTGGTAGATAAACCCCTGACCGAGCCGGTACGGCGTGGCCGTCAGCCCCAGCACTTTCAGGCCGGGGTTTTGTTGCTGTAAGTGGCTGATCACACTGCGATAGCTACTGTCTTCCGCCAGTGGCACCCGATGGCATTCGTCGATGATTAATAAGCTGAACTGCGCGCTGAAATCAGCCAGATTCCTCGCTACCGATTGCACCGAGGCAAAAATGACCTGCTGGGAGGTTTGTTTCAGGCCAAGCCCGGCGGCATAGATACCGCCATCCAAACCATAGCTCTGGTATTTTTGCTGATTCTGACTAACCAGCTCTTTGACGTGCGTCAGCACCAGCACCCTGCCACGCGCCAGTCGGGCCAGCTCTGCGATGACCAGACTTTTACCAGCGCCGGTCGGTAACACCAACACGGCTGGATCCGACAGACGCCGAAAATACTGGATCACGGCCGTTACTGCTTGTTGCTGGTAGTCCCGCAATGCAAAACGGGACTGTGCGGTGGCGGCAGGTAACGACATCTGACCTCAGTTCAGGCCTTTATGGCTGAACGCAATGGCTTTGTCTGCAACAAATCCGGCTTTGACGCTTTTACTGTCATCGCCCCAGACGCAGCTGCGCGTGCCTATCACTTCTTCACAGCTACTGGCATCGCCAATAATCGCTGTGACTTCCTGATAACTCATGCCGACTTTAAGCTGATTGTAGTTTTCCATCGACAATTTGCTGCAACCGGCTAACAACAAAACACCGGTTAAAATCACTAACTTTTTCAAGGGCTAACTCCTTCGCCAGCGAGGGGCGTGGCAGGTGGGGTGAAACGTCTGATCTGTAATATCAGGCCAAAGCGTGGATGGTCAAGATAATGAATTTCACCAAGCAATAAACGCACGTTGTCTTTGACATAGAATGTTTGCAGTTTGTCACCACCGGCACCCGGCGCCAGCTGACGCAGGTTAAATTCAGTATCAGCAAACAACATCCGCTCATTATACGGCTGGATCAGTCCATCCAACTGCCAGACTTGCTGCGGCAGGCCGACCACAGTTTTGCTCGCGGTATCCTGCTGCAATTGTTGCTGTTGTTGGAGTTGCTGATAGGTTTGGTCAATTGCAGTTTGCAGATCAGCCTGATTAGCGTGCAATTCCGCAGCTGGATTTTTTGCCTGCCCCTGATAATCAAACTGTGGGCTGAAACGCTGGCCGGCGAAAAAACGCAGGCTCTGACTGCGGCGTTTCACGCCAAGCGGCTGGCGCCAGGCGGTATGCAACAACAGTTTATGGCCAGCGCGATGACTGAGCTGCCAGGCCAGATCTTTCAGTAAAAAAGTCGATTCATCGGTCAGATAAGGGCTGTTTTGATGAGCGAGTGGCAATGGTGCGACAAGAGCCGGGATCACCGGTAACACTTGCGGGCCGGCGACTAACTGATCGCTGTTGTCCGCCAGCAACTGTGGCGCAATGATGCCTTCCTGCACGCGTGGTGCTTGTCGACAGGCCAAAGGCCATTGCAGCAGCGGCTCTGGCGGGAAAGCATGATTGAACTGGCGCAAACTCTGTTCGGCCAGCTGGATCTCATCAAACCAGGGCTGTGCGACAAAGGCGCCAAACTGTAACTCTGCATCAAGCGGCAGCTGCTGATCTGGCTGGCACACTGGTAACGCACTATAGAGTGCCCGGATATCGGGCTGGTACAGCGGTTTTAATAAATCCAGACTGCGATGCACGGCTATCGGCGTGACGCTGTCGTTGAATTTTTCCAGCGTGCTGTTCAGGCTGCCGCGCTCAAAGGCGATCAGTTCAATTTCAAACCAGGGATCGTCAGCGCTTTGCGCCTGCACTGCAGGTATGCTGCATAATAAAACCGCTGTGATCATACGGCGTAACATTAATCTGTTCATGGTCCACTTCACTGACTGTTGGCCTGAAAATCGGCCAGCATAGTTTTTAACAAGGCCAGCCGCTCACTGCTGCCGGGGCTTTCAATATTGAAGCGCAGTTTTTGGCCGCCTTCGAGTTTATAAATGCGCGATTGGGTCTGGATCAGCCTGATGATATACGCTGGAGCGACTTTGGTCCGTTCCGCGAACTCGACCAGACCGCCTTTGGTATTCATCTCAATGCGCCGAATGCCTAAGTGCTGCGCAACCTGGCGCGCCTGTGTCAGCGCGACCAGATGTTTAGCTGCATCCGGTAGCAAGCCGAATCGGTCTATCAGTTCAACCTGAATTTCATCGAGTTCCTGCGCATCTTTGCTGCTGGCGAGGCGTTTGTAAAACGACAAGCGCAGGCTGACATCGGGAATAAATTTCTCCGGCAGAAGCGCCGGAATTTTCAGATCCAGCTCGGTTTGCTGGCTCAGCATCATATCTAGGCTCGGCTCACGGCCGTCTTTCAGTGCCTGTACTGCCTCTTCCAGCATTTCCATATACAGCGTAAAGCCGACCGACTCGATTTGACCGCTCTGATCATCGCCGAGCAATTCACCGGCACCGCGGATCTCTAAATCGTGGCTGGCTAAAGCAAAACCTGCACCTAGATCTTCCAGACTCGAGATAGCCTCCAGCCGTTTTTGCGCGTCAACCGTTAAGCGTTTTGGTGGTGGCGTCAGCAAATAGGCGTAGGCCTGATGGTGCGAACGGCCGACACGGCCACGCAACTGGTGCAGCTGGGCCAGACCAAAATTATCGGCGCGGTTGATGATAATGGTATTCGCGGTCGGCACGTCGATACCGGTTTCAATAATGGTCGAACACAACAGCAGGTTAAAGCGCTGATGATAAAAATCCGCCATCACCCGTTCCAACTCACGTTCCGGCATCTGTCCGTGCGCGATGCCCACTATGGCTTCCGGCACCAGCGTTTGTAATTCAGTGGCAGTTTTTTCGATACTGGCAACGTCGTTGTGTAGGAAATACACCTGGCCACCACGCAAAATTTCGCGCAGCACTGCTTCACGTACCAGACCAGTTTCGTATTCCCGCACGAAGGTTTTGACCGCGAGACGGCGCGCCGGTGGCGTTGCGATAATGGATAAATCCCGCATGCCGGACAGTGACATATTCAGTGTGCGCGGAATTGGCGTCGCGGTTAAGGTCAGGATGTCGATATTGGCTCTGAGCGCCTTGATTTTCTCTTTTTGCCGTACGCCAAACCGATGCTCCTCGTCGACGATCAAAAGCCCAAGGTCACGGAATTTAATGTCATCCTGCAGCAGTTTGTGCGTACCGATCAGGATATCAACTTTGCCCGCCTCGGCATCGGCCAAAATGGCTTTTTGCTCTTTGGCGCTGATAAACCGCGACAACACTTCAACCCGGACCGGCCAGTTGGCAAAGCGGTCACGGAAGTTTTCAAAATGTTGCTGCGCCAGCAAAGTAGTTGGTACCAGAATCGCTACCTGATGGCCATCATCCACTGCGACAAACGCAGCGCGCATGGCCACTTCAGTTTTACCAAAACCAACATCACCACAGACCAGCCGGTCCATTGCCCGCGGCGTTTGCATATCGCTCAGTACCGCATTAATCGCATCAAGCTGATCGGCAGTTTCCTCAAACGGAAAGCCGTCGGCAAAGCGCTGATAGGATTCAGCATTAATTTTAAAACCATAGCCTTTCTGACTGGCGCGCAAAGCGTAGACATCAAGCAATTCTGCCGCGACGTCCCGCACTTTTTCTGCCGCTTTACGCCGCGCTTTGTCCCAGGCGTCATGGCCGAGTTTATGCAGCGGCGCATGTTCTGGTTCTGTGCCGGAATAGCGGCTGAGTAAATGCAGTGCCGACACCGGCACATATAACTTACTGCCGCCGGCGTATTCAATGGCGACAAACTCGGCGACGATGCCGGCTGCTTCCAGCACCTGCAAGCCAAGGTAACGCCCCACGCCATGTTGCAGATGCACAATCGGCTGGCCAATCGATAATTCCGCCAGGCTGCGAATAATGGTTTCGCTGGAGATCTGCTGGCTGTGTTTACGCCGCCGGCGCTGGCTGACTTTCAGGCCAAATAGCTCGTTTTCACTGATCAGCGCGAGCGGTGATGGCAGGTTAAGCTGCACGCCTTGTTCCAGCGCGCCGACGGCAATAGCTACATCGACATCGGCGCTGAGCACGGTGTGGACATCGCTGTACTGACTAAGGCGGATGCCGCTTTTATGCAGTAATTGCAGCAAACTTTCACGGCGTCCTTCCGATTCCACCAGAAAGATCACCCGGCCTTGCTGCTGTTTAATCACGGTCAGATATTGCCGCAGTGCCGTTAGTGGCTCCGCCAGCTGATGGTTGACGGTTAAGTCGGGTAGGGCGAGTGCAGGCGCATTTTGTACACCGGCTTTGTTCGGCAGTTCAGCGCGCGACAAGCGAATACGGCTGTATTTTTTCTGCAGGCCAAATAATTCATCGACGGTGAAATACAATTCTTGCGGCGGCAAAATAGGCCGCAATAAGTCAATAGCACGGTCCTGGTAGCGGTTCTGCACGTCCTGCCAGAAGCGCTGAGCGCTGGCTTCCAGCTCGCCTAGCGCCAGCAAACGGGTGGCGGCCGGCAGATAGGAAAACAATGAACCGGTACTTTCGGCAAAAAGTGGCAGGTAATATTCAATGCCGGCGGGTAAAGCACCGCTGCTGACTTGCTGATACAACGATTCTTTTTCGTTGCGTTGCTGAAAACGTTCGCGGTAACGACTGCGAAACCGTTCAATCGCAGTTTTATCCAGCGGGAATTCGTGCGCCGGTAACAACTCTATTTGATTGACCTGCGCCACAGTACGCTGATTATCCGGGTCAAAGGTACGCAGGCCGTCGATTTCATCGTCAAAAAAATCAATTCGGTACGGCAGCGGGCTGCCCATTGGATACAGATCTAATAAAGAACCGCGCACCGAAAACTCACCGTGCTGCATCACCTGCTCAACCGCACGATAACCGGCTTGCACCAGTTGCTGGCGCAGACTGCCGAGATCCAGCCGCTGACCTTTTTTAAGCAACAAACTTTGTTGTTGCAGATGCTCAGGCGCACTTAATCGCAGCATTAAGGTGCTGACCGGCACCAGTACCAGACCATGTGTCACAGCGGGCAGCTGATACAAGGTGCGCAGGCGCTGTGAAATAATATCCTGATGCGGCGAGAACTGGTCATAAGGCAGTGTTTCCCAATCCGGGAAACTATACAGCGGCACGCTGTCACCCAAAAAGACCGCCAGTTCCTGCTCTAACCGCAGTGCAGTTGGCGTATCTGGTACTATCAACAGGTATAACGCCGGTTCGGTCCGCACCAGTTCACTGAGGGCCAGTGGCAGCGCGGCGCCGGCTAAATTGCCCCAGCCCAGCTGGTCGGTGTCATGTTTGATCTGAGGCAGTGTCAACAAAGCCATTAATGCGTGATCCCTTGGACAAAAGTCTGAAGAACGCCACGGGGCAGTTGCATGCTGACACAATGCAAACTACCGCGCTGGCGGATAAGCGGCAGGCAAGGAATGCCGATGATGTCGTAGCCAGCAAAGGCCTGACCGATCACTGCACGGGCGCGGGCGTCCGCCTCGTCTGCGTATTGAGGTACGAGTACCGCGCCATTGATGATCAGAAAATTGGCGTAACTGGCCGGCAGTCGAGTGCCGTCAGGGCTGAACTTGGCGGATGGCCAGGGCAGGGCGAGCAACGGATAAGGTTGGCCTTGCGCATCGCAACACCGAGCTAACTGCTGCGCCATCGACTGTAACTCAGCAAAATGGTGATCTGCCTTATCATCACAGGCTTGATACACAATGGCGCCGTTTGGTGTAAAACGTGCCAGCATATCGATATGACCGTCTGTGTCATCGCCGGCCAATGCGCCGTGATCCAACCAGATAATTTGCTGCAGGCCAAACAATTCGTTGAGCCGTGCGGTCAGTTCGCTCTGGCTCAAGCCCGGGTTGCGGTTCGGGTGCAGCAGACAGCGTTTAGTCACCAATAAAGTGCCGCGGCCGTCACTGTCAATGGCACCGCCTTCAAGCACCAGATCCAACCGTTCTATCTTTCTGACCGCAATAAATGGCGCACCGAACAAGCGGTCATTGATTTGATTATCGAGCGTCGCGCTATATTTATCGCCCCAACCGGTAAAACAGAAATTTAGCCAGACCGGTTCGTCAGTGTTATCCAGCACCGTAATGGGGCCATGGTCACGCGCCCAGCTATCGTTATTTGGGATTAACGCAAAATACAGCGGGTGCAATGCTGCTGTCTGGCTGGCAAACAGCGTTTTCAGGCGGTCACGTAGCGGTGCGTCATGACACAGCACGACCAGCGCCTGATAACGCAAAATAGTAGCGGCGAGCTGAACAAATACCAGTTCTACAGCGTCAAGGTCATCGGCCCAATCGGTGCCTGCGTGTGGCCAGGTCAGTAGCACCGCATCCTGTGGCGCCCATTCCGGCGGTAAACGAAACCCTGACAACACTATTACGACCCTTGGCTCATGCGCTGTTCAGCTTTACGTTTTAACTGGCGTGATTGCTGGTGCAGACTGGCTCGAACGATCAGTTCTCGGTCCTGATCACGTAATCTGGTATAAGTAGAGCGGATGCGGAATTTGTCACCGACTGGTTCTACGCCAATGACTCGGACCAGGGTGAATACTGCGCCATCGTTATGTTCGAGAAACATTTTGACTTCCAGAAGTTGACCTTCAGCAAAAGCAGTTTCATGGTCAAAACACAGCGCAGAGCCGCCGTAACTGTGGCTGAAGCAGCGATGTTGCGGATCGTCCTGCATCAGCAGGATATAACGCATCATGCTGTCAATTTTGCGCGCCTGAATGCGCAAATAAACAGCGAGCTCTTCCGCCAAATCACCAAGCCGATTTAGCGACTTTAACGCGGACTGCTCCAGCATCACCTGCTCGCCGGCCATCAAAAAAGGCTCCGGGATCAGTCGCTCAAAACCGTGGTCGTCCGGTTCTTCGTCGTTGAAGGGTTTTACGTTGATGCGGATATCATGTTCAATAATGAAATAATCGTTGTATTGGTCTTTCAACAGGTTCAGTTGTGATGGTTCCATGCTGCACCGCGCTTGTAAGCGCCCCCGTTTATCTCTATGATTCCGCTACTTTATCACTTTGCATGGCTGAAGTCCTGAGAAAAGGATGCAAGTTCCGGTTTCGATATTCATAGGGTTACGTTACAGCCAGAGCCGTAAAGGTAATGCCTTCCTGTCTTTTATTACCTTGTTTTCAGTGGCCGGGATTTTTCTCGGTGTACTGGCATTGACTGTGGTCAGTTCGGTGATGAATGGTTTTGAAGGTGAACTGAAAAAGCGCATTCTGGGTGTGATCCCGCATTTAATTGTCCATAGTAGCGATGTGACATTGCCTGCGCGGCTGCAGCAACAGTTTCCGGCCATCGCACAAATCAGTCCTTTTTTGCAAAGTGAAGCGCTGGTTCAATCCAGTAAAGATTTAACTGGCGCCATGCTACAGGGCGTTGATGTCAGTGTGTTGCCGCAGTTTTTACAACAGTCGTTGCAGCAGGGCGATTGGCAAGACTTCGCCGCCAGTCGCTATCAGGTGGTGCTCGGTAGTGGCCTCGCTGACAAACTGCGGGTGCAACTAGGCCAGCAAATCCGGCTTATTTTACCGACCGGCGGCAGCTACACGCCGCTCGGTTGGATGCCACGCCAGCGCAACTTTACCGTGGCCGGCATTTTTGATACCGGCTCTGAAGTGGATAAAGTCGTGGTGCTACTCCGCCTGCAAGATTTGCAAAAACTCACCGGCAACAAAGAAACCGCCTGGCGTATCGGCTTAAACGATGCGTTTTTAGCGCCACAGTTACAAAGCGATATCGGTCAGCTTGAAGGTGTCAGTCAGGTCACCGACTGGCGGCAAAGCCATGGCAAACTGTTTTCAGCGGTAGCGATGGAAAAAGCCATGATGTGGCTGATGTTATTGCTGATTGTAGCGGTCGCCGCCTTTAACATCGTCTCCGCGCTGGTGATGATGGTGACGGAAAAACAACGCGAAGTCGCCATTCTAAAAACTCAGGGCATGACTAATCGTCAGCTGTTTTATGTGTTTGCCGCGCAGGGCATGAGCCATGGTATCACCGGTGCCGTCACCGGTGCGGTAGCGGGTGTGTTACTGACGCTGGGTTTAAATGACTTGCTGGCGTTGCTCGGATTACAGCTAGTGCCGGGCATGGCGCTGCCGGTGATTTTACAGTGGACTGATGTGCTGCTGATTATGCTGTCAGCGGTGTTGTTAACTGCCTTGGCGGTGATTTATCCGGCCTGGCGTGCGGTCCAGGTAGAGCCGGCAGCAGTGCTGCGCGACGAATAATATAAAACAGGCAAAATCATGATGTTACGCTGTGAAAATATCTGTAAAAGCTACCGCGATGGCACTCATGTCACACCGGTTTTGCATCATATCAATTTGCAGGTACCGGCCGGCCAGATGGTGGCGATTGTCGGCAGTTCCGGTTCTGGTAAAAGTACCTTATTGCATATTCTTGGTACACTGGACCAGGCCGACAGCGGGGAGCTCATCCTTGCCGGTCAGAAAATTTCTGCGCTAAACCCGACACAAAAATCCCAGCTACGTAATCAGCAGCTTGGGTTTATCTATCAGTTTCATCATTTGCTGATGGATTTTACTGCTGAAGAAAACGTCGCGATGCCGCTGTTGATCCGCGGTATGTCCCAAGCTGATGCGCTGAAAAAAGCCCGGATGATGTTAGAGCGGGTTGGGCTTGGGCATCGTCTGACGCATAGACCCTCTGAACTCAGTGGTGGTGAACGCCAGCGCGTAGCCATTGCCCGTGCTGTGGTGGGGGAACCTTCGCTGATCCTGGCCGATGAACCAACCGGTAATCTGGACCACCAAACTGCCGAGAGCATTTACCAGCTAATGCGCGAATTAAACCGCGATTTAGGCACCAGTTTTATTGTCGTGACACATGATCCGGATCTTGCTGCCAAGCTCGACCGCCAGCTTTACATGCGTGACGGCAAGTTAGGAGAGCTGCATGGCTAGCCTGTCCTGGCAGCTGGCGCAGCGTTATCGCCACACCCGTTCCAGCAGCGCTTTTATCCGCTTTATTGCGGCATCCTCCACTTGGGGCATCGGTTTAGGTGTGGCCATTCTGATCCTGGCGTTGTCCGTGATGAATGGCTTTGAGCAGGCACTCGAGCAAAAACTGTTAAACGTGATCCCGCACGTTGAACTGCAGGCGGTGGATAAACCTATTGCCAACTGGCCGGCGAAGTTGCAACAACTGAGCATGCAGCCCGGAGTAGTCGCCGCAGCGCCTTATATCCGTACCGATGGGCTATTGCGCGCACAGGGCAAAGTCAAAGCCATTGCGGTGCGCGGCATCGATTTGGCTTATGAAAGTAACATCAGCCAGCTTGACCGCTTTGTTCAAAGCGGTGCATTAACCGAACCTACCGCGCAACAGGTCATTTTAGGCCAGGGCGTGGCGCAGGAACTTGGGGTAAAAGTCGGCGATCAGGTCCAGCTGATGCTACCCGAACTGACTGAACAAGGCGATTTAGCCGGCCAGAAGAATGTGCTGCTGGAAGTCATCGCTATTGTCGGGATCGGCGGTCAGCTCGACTATCAGCAGATCTGGGTGCAACTTGATGCTTTAAATGACTGGCTGAAAATGCCGGCAGCTACTGTGCAGGGCTTTGCTTTTAAAATTCAGGATATTTTTCAGGCCGGCAATGTGGCGCGGGAGCTGGGCAATCAGGCGACCGACTATGTCTATATGCTGGATTGGTTCCGTACGCAAGGCCACCTGTATCAGGATATCCAGATGGTACGCAGTATTTTGTATCTGGTACTGGCACTGGTGATTAGCGTGGCCTGTTTTAATATCGTCGCGACGCTGGTCATGGCCGTGCGGGAAAAAGAAGCCGATATCGCCATTATGCTAACGATGGGCACGGCGCCTGGCGTATTGGTAAAAGCTTTTGTCTGGCTTGGCTGGTTAAACGGCATCAAAGGTACGCTGTGGGGCGCGGCGGTGGGGCTGTTGCTGGCTTGGCAAATCGAGAACTTGTTTGGCCTGGTGTCCGGCTTACTCGGCCGCAGTCTGTTAGATCCGACCATTTATTTTATCGACACACTGCCGTCGCAAATTCAGTGGCCGGATGTGGTGTTAACCGTCACAGTGGCCTTGTTACTGAGTTTGCTGGCAACTATTTACCCGGCGCGGCGCGCAGCAAAAGTAGAGCCGGCTCAGGTGCTGGGGCAGTATTAAACCGATCGTACTAGATGTTGTGGCGTGCGCGCCGTTCAAGCTGCTGTGCGGCACGACGGCGCTTTACGCGATAACGCCAAATCCACGTCGACAACGGCCAGCTTAGCAGTGCGCTGACTATCCCCAATACCACAGAACCCAATAACAGCGGTAATCCGACCTGCTGCAGCGAACTGGCAAACCACTGCCAGCTGGCTTCAAACACGAATGGTTGCGCGCTCTGCTGTAGGATCACCACACCAGCCTGATAACCAGCCACAATCAACAATGGTAACGTTAGCGGGTTGTTCAGCCAGACCAAACCGAGCGTCAGCGGCAAATGTGCCTGAAATCGCACTGCCAAAGCGCCGGCTAAAAGCATTTGGATGGGCAACGGTAGCCAGGCACAAAAGATCCCGATTAGGCAAGCGCGTTGCAGCGAGCGACGACGTAGCCGCCACAAGGCGGGAGTATGCAGGCGGGGGCCAAATTTTTGTAACCAGGCTTGTTGCTGCAGGCTTTGAGCATCGGGCAGTTGCCAGAAACGCCGGGGAGGTGTTGGCATCAGTCAGCTTTTTTGTGATGTTCAGCACGTTTACGCCAAGCACGACGCACGGCAATGATCCAGCACCAGTCAATCAAAAACCAAGCTGCTGTTGAGACAAAAGCGGCAAAAATAATACTGCCAACCAAAAAGGGTTTGCCGACCGAATCGATACTCGCCACCAGCCATTCAAAAGTGGCGTGAAACTCGACATTTAGCGGCGGCATGCCGAGTACCCAGGTGCCAATGTTGTAGCAAATGTAAAAAATTGGTGCCATGGTGAAAGGGTTGGTCAGCCAGCATAACGCGACTGCGATGGGGATATTACAACGGAAAATAATCGCAAGCGCGGCGGCAAGTACCGTCTGGCCTGGCATCGGCATCAATGCCGCGAACAGGCCTGCGGCAAAAGCCCCACGCGCCGAGCGGCGGTGCAGATGCCATAAATTACCGTCATGCAGAAATTTACCGAAGATCTGCATCGATTTATGATTTCTGATCAGATCTGGATCTGGCAGGTATTTTTTAATAAAGTTCTTAGCCATTACAACTCATTAACCAAATTGAAACATGGAACGTTTTAGCTTTGGTGTGCTGGCCGCGGCAATGTTGGCGTTGTGGCTGGAGCAATTACCGCCGGTGATCCCGCTGGCCATTTTATTCTGTGCTGCACTTTTGTGCTGGCGGCACACGGCATTGTATTGCGGTGCGCTCGCTTACCTGTTGAGCCTGTCATTGCAATTTGCCTGGCAGATGCAATCGGTACAGCAGATTGTGGCCGAGCATAGCACAGAAGTTTGCGGACAAGTGGTCAGTCTGCCGCGCCAATTTGTCGAAAGTAGCCGTTTTATCTTGCAGTTGAGTGACGACTGCGCAGAAAAACAGCAAATTGGCGCCGGCGGCAGGCTGGAGCTGCGCTGGTACGCAAATGCCGGAGAAATACTACCCGCCATCAAAGCTGGTCAGCACTGGCGTTTACCGGTGCTGATCAAACCCGTACGGGGGCTTGCCAATCCCGGCAGTCCATGGCGTGAAGCCAATGCGCTGGTCGACGGTGTTTTGGCGGTGGCGACGGTATCGTCTGCAACCGGTGCCCGTTTATTGCAAGACACCCCCTCTGTGCGTCAGCAACTGGCCGATCAATTTGCCGACTGCTGCCTGCAATATGCCGCGTATCCGCTGTGGCTGGCATTGACCATCGGCGAGCGGCCGTTTTCGGCAGAGCTGTGGCAGGGCGTGCAACACGCTGGCTTGGCGCATCTATTGTCCATTTCTGGCATGCACATCGCGTTGTTATTTGCGTTGTGTTTAATGTTCAAACCGCTGCTGGCACAGCTCGGCTTGCGAGAGCCGTGGCGCAGCCTGTCGTTGTGGAGCCTCGCGCTTGGTGCGGCCTGGTTTTATGCCGCTTTGGCCGGGTTTGCCGTGCCTACGCTGCGGGCGGTGCTGACACTATCTGTCGTGGTGCTGCTGCGCTTGTTGTGGCATCGCGCGTCAATCTGGCAATTCAGTTGGCTGGTCAGTGCCTGCTTGTTATTGCTGTGGCCGTTTTTACTGCTCAGTTTCAGCTTTTGGCTGTCGGCGGCGGCGCTTGCCGTGCTGGCATTATTGGAATGGCAGCATCCGCAACAACCCGGTATTCCTGCACTGTTGAGGCGTTTTTTGCTTTTCCAGTGTGGCTTCAGTTTGTTGTTGTTACCTATTGGTTTGTTGCTATTTCAGGGTATCGCGCCGTTTGCGCTCTGGGTCAATCTGCTGGTATTGCCACTGATGACAATACTTGGTATCCCGCTGCTATTGCTGTTGTTTGGCATCATGTGTCTTGGCTTTAGTGTTGCGCCCTGGTGCTGGCAGCTACTCGATGCGCTTTATTGGCCGCTGTTATGGCTGTTAGACTGGGCCGGGCAAGCGGATGGCTGGTGGAGTTTACCGGCACTGCCGTGGCAAAACGCGTTGTTGCTGTTGCCCGCTCTGTTATTGTTCTGGTGTTGCCGAGGTCGTTGGCAGCTGGCGGCAGCGGCCTTATGGTTGCCGATTTCGCTGCCGATACTGCTATCCGACACTGCGCATGATGTGTCGGATGCCCCGTTGCAGTTACACATACTGGACGTCGGTCAGGGTAGCGCGGCAGTCCTGCAACAAGGCGACGCGGCACTGGTGATTGATTTAGGGCCGGCTTACGGTCCTGTCAGTGCGACCCGCCAGGTGCTGTTGCCGTTTTTGCGTTATCAGGGCATCCGCCAGCTTGACTATGTGCTGATCAGCCACGACGACAGCGACCATAGCGGCGACTGGCCAACATTGCGGGCGCGTTATCCCAGCGCGCAGCTGGTCAGTGATATTCGCCGGCTGGCGCCGCGTTTTCATTGCACTGACCTGCCAAAGCAATGGCGTGGCGTGCGCTTGCAGGCGATCCGCGCCGGCAGTTACCGGCCGGAGCCGGCCAATGAAGATTCTTGTGCGCTGTTGCTGGACACGGGTCATCACCGCGTATTACTGCCTGGCGATATCGGCGCGCGTGAGGACGCACTCGCAGCCAGCACCGGCCCAGTCGATGTACTGGTGCTCGGCCATCACGGCAGTAAAACAGCCAGTAGTCTGAGGTTTTTGCAGGCATTACAACCGAAGCTGGCGTTGGTCAGCAGTGGTTATCAGAATCAGTTTGGTCACCCGGCACCAGAAACTCGTGCACGCTTAAGTCTATTGCAAATTCCGCTATTGAATACCGCCGACAGCGGCTATATCCGGCTCGATTTGAGTGACACCACAGTGCGTTATCAACTGTTTCGGCCGCGGCGTTTCGCGCGCTGGCTGGAAAATTCCGTCACTGATGCTGAAACTGTTGTCGCAAACGAGTAGAATAGACGGGTTTTGTCTTTGACAGGAAAGCAATTTTGACAGTTCAGCAACAGGGCTCAGTGTCGACCTTTCGGCGACTGATGCGCTACTCCAAACCGTATCGTGGCGGTTTTATCCTGGCCATTCTTGGCATGATCGGCTACGCGGCGATCGACGTATATTTTATTAACGAGTTTGAAACCTTTATCGACCGCGGCATCACCGAAAAAGATCAAAACTACTTCTTCTGGGCACCTATTGTCGTGGTACTGCTGTTTGCAATACGCGGTGTGTTTAACTTTATCTCCAGTTACTGCCTGAGCTGGGCTGGGACGCATATTGTTAAAGACTTACGCCAGCAGCTGTTTCGCCAGATGATGCGTTTACCGGTCAGTTTTCACGACAAACACTCCACCGGCGAACTGATTTCTAAAATTACTTATGACGCCGAACAAATCAAACAAGCCTCCAGTAAAGCGTTAGTGGTGCTGATCCACGAGGGCGCCTTTGTACTTGGCCTGCTGATCGTGATGTTTAGCAAAAGCTGGCAGTTATCGGCGATTTTCCTGCTGATCGCCCCATTGATTGCGGTGATTGTGTCACTGGTATCCAAACGTTTTCGCCTGATCAGTAACCGGATGCAAGGTGCGATGGGTGATGTTACCTCCAGTTCAGAGCAAATGCTGAATGGTCACAAAGTGATTTTATCCTTTGGCGGTCAGGCGATTGAAGATCAGCGTTTTAGCGACATCAATAACCGCAACCGGCATTTAGACGTCAAGCTCGAATCGACCCGCGCGATCAGCGTGTCGCTGATCCAGACGATTGCTTCTTGTGCACTGGCATTTGTGATTTATCTGGCCAGCTTCCCGGAAATGCTGGAAACGCTGACACCGGGTAAATTCACCGCCATTTTGACGTCGATGATGCTGCTGTTAAAACCACTGAAACAGCTGACGACAGTGAACAGTGATTTCCAAAAAGGCATGGCAGCGGCTGCGGCAGTGTTTAAAGTGCTGGATGAACAGCCGGAACAAGATACCGGCAGCACTGAACTGAACCGTGTGCAGGGCAATATTGAAGTCAAGGGCCTGAATTTCCGTTATCCGGGCCATGACAAGCAGGTGCTGCAGGATATCAATTTCAGCGTAAAGGCAGGCCAGACGGTCGCGCTGGTTGGCCGCTCCGGCAGTGGCAAAACCACTATTTCCAGTCTGTTACCGCGGTTTTATGAAGTGGAAGACGGCGAAATATTGATCGATGGCCACAATATTCGCGACTGCACTTTGGCCAGTCTTCGCAAGCAAATTGCGGTAGTGTCGCAGCAAGTGGTGTTGTTCAATGACACTATTGCCAACAACATCGCTTATGGTTTTGAAGGTGAATTAAGCCGCGCCCAACTTGAGTTGGTGGCGGAAAAAGCCCATGTGCTGGAGTTCGCCAGCCAGTTACCGCTTGGCCTCGATACCGAAATTGGTGAAAACGGCGTGACCTTATCCGGCGGCCAGCGCCAGCGCATCGCCATCGCCCGCGCATTACTCCGTCAGTCGCCGCTGTTGGTGCTGGATGAAGCGACGTCCGCACTGGATACCGAATCGGAGCGCAAAATTCAGGGCGCGTTGGATGAGCTGCTGAAAAACCGCACCAATATCGTTATCGCGCATCGCTTATCAACCATCGAAAACGCCGATTTAATTCTGGTAATGGATCAGGGCCGCATTGTTGAATGTGGCACGCACCAAAGCCTGTTGGCACAAAATGGTTATTACGCCAGTTTGTATAAAATGCAATTTGGCGATCCTGCGTGAACGCACTGGAGCGCAGCTGGTATCAAAAATTTGGCTGGAGCTGGCTGTTATTGCCACTCAGCGCGCTGTTTGCGGGCCTGAGTGGGATACGGCGGCTGGCGTTTCGTTGCGGCTTAAAAGCCAGTCATCGTTTGCCGGTGCCTGTCATTGTGGTTGGCAATATCAGTGTCGGTGGTACCGGTAAAACGCCGGTGACGCTCCGGTTATGTCAGATGTTGCAAGCCAACGGCTGGCGTCCTGGCATTATCAGCCGTGGTTATGGTGTGAAGTTAACTGCGCCGCGTCTGGTAAAACCTGATGATTCACCGTCTGAAAGTGGTGACGAACCAGTGTTGTTGGCACAGCGCTCCGGTTGCCCGGTGGTGATTTTTCCCGATCGGGTGCAGGGCGGGCAGTTTCTGCTGGCGAATACCGATTGTGACATCATCATTTGTGATGATGGTTTGCAGCACTATGGGCTCAAACGTGATTTAGAAATTGTGCTGATTGACGCCAGCCGTGGCCTTGGCAATGGTTTGTTATTGCCGGCCGGGCCGTTGCGTGAAGGACGCTGGCGTTTGGTAAAGGCCGATGTTGTGCTCAGTAATGGCGACTTGAAAGAGAGTCCGCTGGCGCAATACAGCCATGGTAGCTTTATGCTGCAGGCCTCGACGCCACAGCCTCTGCTTACCAATAACCCGCTCCTAGCGCCGGAAATCGCAGTGCAGCTGGTCAGCGGCATCGGTAATCCACAGCGGTTTTTGCATACCGTACAGCAGTTGGGATATCGCATTGCCGGTACACACTGGTTTGCTGATCACCATCCATTTACCGAAGGTGATTTGGCAGAGATCCCGACACCGCTGCTGATGACGGAAAAAGATGCGGTGAAGTGCCGGTCATTTGCCAAATCGGGTTGGTACAGTTTACCGGTGCAGGCGGTACTGCCGAGCGAAGTAGAAACATTCATCATCGAGCGTGTGAAGGCGCTGAAATAATCCGGCAGCCGTTGGCTGTCGCAGGGAGTTCTGATGGCATTTAATATTGCGTTACTGGACATCATCGCCTGTCCATTGTGTAAAGGCCGCCTAAAGCTGGATAAAGAGCAGCAGCGCCTGATCTGTACTTTTGACCGGCTGTCGTATCCGGTCAAACAGGATATTCCGGTGTTGCTGGCGACAGAATCGACTGAACTGAGCGCAGATGAGGCAGAACAATGGCGTTCGTAGTTGTGATCCCGGCGCGTTACGCCAGTAGCCGCTTGCCAGGTAAACCGCTGGCCGATATCGCCGGTAAAAGCATGATCCAGCGCGTCTGGGAGCAGGCAGTGCTAAGCGGCGCCAGCCGGGTGGTAGTCGCCACAGACGATTCGCGGGTTGAAGCAGCGGCACAAGCCTTTGGCGCCGAAGTGGTGATGACATCTGCCGCACATAATTCCGGTACTGAGCGGCTGGCCGAAGTAGTCGAGCGTCTCGGACTGACTGCTGAACAGGTCGTGGTCAATGTACAGGGCGACGAGCCGTTTATTCCGCCGGCCATTATCGCGCAGGTCGCGTTGAATCTGGCGGGGCAGCACAAAGCCCGGATGGCGACATTAGCAGTGCCACTGGCGCATCAGGACGATGTCATTAATCCCAATGTCGTCAAAGTGGTCTGCGACCAGGCTGGTTATGCACTGTATTTCAGTCGTGCGACGGTGCCATTTGACCGCGATGGCGCATTTACGGCCGAATTTGCCCGGATCTATCGCCGTCATATTGGTATTTATGCTTATCGCGCTGGTTTTATCCGCGATTACGTCAGTTGGCCGGTATCCGAACTGGAACAAATTGAATGCTTAGAACAGCTGCGCGTGTTATGGCAAGGTGAAGCCATTCATGTCGATACCGCACTGGAAGTACCGGCACTGGGTGTTGATACGCCGGCGGATTTAGAAAAAGCCCGCGCCGTTGCACTTGCGGCGGGCGCATGACCGATCTGATGCCGGCAGGTGTTATTGATGAGCAGGCTTCTTTTCGCTTGTTGTTTCGCCATGCAGATTTTGTCTTAGTGGATAAAGCCGCTGGGGTCAGTTTTCATTCTGAAGATGGACCCGGCCTTGTTGTTGCGGTTGAAGCTGCGCTCGGGCAAAAACTCTATGCGGTACACCGCTTGGATAAAGTGACCTCAGGTTTGTTGTTATTGGCAACCTCACCGCAGGCCGCCGCGGGTTTTACCGAGATGTTTAGCGCGCGTTTAATCAGCAAATTTTATCTGGCGTTGTCGCTGAGTAAACCCAAGCAAAAACAGGGCTGGGTCAAAGGCGACATGCAACCGGCGCGACGTGGTGCTTATAAACTGACGAGCACGCTGCATAATCCGGCGCTAACCTATTTTCTGTCTGCTGGTTTTGACGGGCCCGCGACTGAATTGCCTGAAGGCGCCCGGCTGATTTTATTAAAACCTTATAGCGGTAAAACCCATCAGCTGCGCGTGGCACTGAAATCACAGGGTGCGGCGATCGCTGGCGATGCGCTGTATCAGGGCGCGCCGGCAGATCGGGTTTATTTGCATGCTTATGCATTGGCGTTTGACTGGCAGGGCGAGCAATATCAGTTTGTCTGTCCACCGACGCAAGGTGGCTGGTTCACCAGTAGCGCCGTGCAGCAAAAACTTACCACGGCCTGGGCTCAGCCCTGGACGCTGGCATTTCCGCTCCTAAAAATGCTGCCGTCGTTAAGCGGCATCGAACAAGATAACGATTGCTGAATATGTCTGATTATCAATTAAGATTTGCCGGCATTGGCCGGTTATATGGTGCCGCAGCCTTAGAAGCTTTTGGCAACGCGCATGTTTGTGTCGTCGGCATTGGCGGGGTTGGTAGCTGGGTCGCAGAAGCGTTGGCGCGTTCCGGCATTGGTACACTGACGCTGATTGATTTGGACGATGTCTGTATCAGTAATACCAATCGGCAAATTCATGCGCTGAAAAGCACGGTCGGGCAGGACAAAGTTGCAGTGATGGCGGCACGCATTCGCGATATCAATCCGGATTGTCAGGTGCATCAGGTCGAAGATTTTGTCGCCGCCGACAATCTGTTTACGCTGATGAAGCCTGAATTTAGCTATGTGGTGGATTGTATTGATTCAATCAAAGCCAAAACCAGCCTGATCGCGCATTGTAAACGCAATAAAATTCCACTGGTCACCATTGGCGGTGCCGGTGGACAACTCGATCCGACGCAAGTGCAACTGACCGACTTAAGTCAAACCATCAACGACCCGCTGCTGGCTAAGGTGCGCAATAACTTGCGCCGTGATTACAACTACAGCCGTACACCGAAGCGCCGGTTTGGCATTGATGCGGTTTACTCCACCGAGCAGCTACGTTATCCCAAGCCGGACGGCACTGTCTGCCAGGCTAAACAAGCCTCTGATGGCGCGATGCGGCTGGATTGCAGTGGTGGTTTTGGTGCCGTGACGGTCGTCACCGGGACTTTTGCTTTTGTTGCCGCCGGCCGGGTGCTGAAAAAACTCGCTGATAAAGCCGAGGCTGACAGCAAAGCGCAAGCGACTGCTAGTCAAACGCCGGCCGATTTATAACGCTTGTTGGATCCGCAACAGCACCGCCGCTACGCCGTTACTTCGTGACGGCGACAAGCCTTGCGCCAGCCCGAGCTGCTGATAAAGCGCATGGATATCAATTGCTTTGAGTTCATCTGCATTTAGGCCGTTTAGCTGACTCAGCAGGGCAGTGATCACGCCTTTGATAATGCGTGCGTCACTGTCAAAGCCCCAATAATGCTGGCCGTCCTGCTGCTGATGACAGAGCCAGGCGGCCGATTCACAACCTGTTACCAGCAATTCGTCGCGTTTAAGCGCATCCGCCAGCGGCGGCAGGGCTTTACCCAGTTGCATCAACTGCCGGTATTTTTGCTGCCAGTCGCGCTGTTGAGCGACTTCGGCAAAAATAGCCTGTTGAGCGGAGATAAAATCAATTTGCTGCTGCATTAAAATAACTCCACAGCTTGCGCCAGTGCGGCGATTGCGGCATCAACCTCAGCGATATTGTTGTACGGCGCCAAAGACAGGCGCACTGCGCCGGGTTGCTGTAACGCGGCATAAAGCGGCATCGCGCAATGGGTTCCGGCGCGTACGGCGATTTTTTGCTGATCGAGCAAAGTGGCCAAATCGGATGGATGTTCGCCCGGTAGTACCAGACTGACGATGCCGGCATTGTCTTCGAGGCCCGATAGTAGTTGCAGGCCGGGGATCTGGGCACAACCCTGATGTAAGCGCTGCAGCAGCTGTTGTTTGTGCTGCTGCAATACCTCCGGATCAAAGCGTTGCAGAAATTCGACGGCCGCAGCCAGCCCCAAAGCGCCGGCAATATTCGGTGTGCCTGCTTCTAACCGGTAGGGTAAATCGTTCAGTACAGTACCGGTGAAACTAACCTGTTTAATCATCTCGCCGCCGTACATCAGTGGACGCAACAGCTGCAGTGCGGCCGTTTTGCCATACAAAGCACCAATACCGGTTGGGGCATAGAGTTTATGGCCAGAAAACAGGTAGAAATCACAATCAATCGCCGCCAAATCAAGCGGACCGGCGCTAATGCCCTGCGCGCCATCGATAATCGTCAGTGCACCGACCGCTTTCGCTGCTGCGACCAGTTGCCGGATTGGCTGTATATGGCCCAGGCCATTGCTGACATGACTGATGCTGACCACTTTGGGTTTGTGCTCAAGCAGTTGGTGAAAAGCCACAAGGTCAAGCCGGTTTTCGCTATCAAGTGGCACCACGTCAATCTGGATACCATAGCGCTCACAATGGAATTGCCAGGGAACTATATTGGCGTGATGTTCAAGGGCTGTCAGTAAGATACGGTCACCGGGTTGCAGCAGAGTCCCCATCAGGCCAAATGCCAGTTGGTTGAAGCCTGCAGTAGTCCCGGCGGTCCAAATCAGCTGACTGTCTGCGGCTGGATTGAGAAATTGGTGCACAGTGCTGCGCGCCTGTTCAAAAGCGCGGGTGGCCTCGTGGGCCAAGCCATGTGCCGCGCGGTGCACATTGCTATTCTGATGCTGATAAAACGCCAGTTCACGTTCGATCACTGTCTGTGGTTTGTGCGCGGTGGCGGCATTATCCAGATAGACCCAGTCCGGATGCGCGGTAAAAAACGGGAATTGTCCGCGAAAATCAGCAGCAGTTAACATCCGAAAGCACCCTATAGATTGAAACTTGCGACAGCACCAGCACCAGTACCTGCACTAGCAGCGCGCGATTTTGCCGTGTTTTGACCAGGCTATCAACCCAAGTGAGCCCGGATGCGGTTCGTGCAAATAAAAAAAGCGCCATCAGGCGCTTTTTTCCGCTGAGTAAACTCAGTTACGCGTTGATTTACTGACGTAATCGCGTTGGGTGTAACCGGTGTACAGCTGACGTGGACGGCCAATCTTGTGGCCTTTGTCTGACAGCATTTCGTCCCAGTGGGAGATCCAGCCAACAGTCCGTGACATCGCGAAAATCACGGTGAACATGCTGGTTGGAATACCAATGGCTTTCAGGATGATGCCTGAGTAGAAATCGACGTTCGGGTACAGTTTCTTCTCGATGAAGTACGGGTCTGACAGCGCAATACGCTCCAGTTCCATCGCTACATCCAGCAGAGGATCTTTAATGTTCAGCTCTTTTAACACTTCGTGGCAGGTATCGCGCATGACTTTGGCACGAGGGTCAAAGTTTTTGTAAACGCGGTGACCAAAGCCCATCAGGCGGAAAGAGTCGTTTTTGTCTTTGGCACGGGCCACAAATTCAGGAATACGGGCAACAGAGCCGATTTCCTGCAGCATCACCAGACAAGCTTCGTTGGCGCCGCCATGTGCCGGGCCCCACAGTGAGGCAATACCAGCAGCGATACAGGCATAAGGGTTTGCACCGGAAGAGCCTGCCAGACGCACTGTTGAAGTCGATGCGTTTTGTTCATGGTCTGCATGCAGCATGAAAATACGGTCCATCGCTTTGGCGACAATTGGACTGACTTTGTATTCTTCTGCCGGCACAGAGAACATCATGTGCAGGAAGTTTTCGGCGTAGCTCAGTTCGTTACGTGGGTATACGAATGGCTGACCGATGGTGTATTTGTAAGCCATGGCTGCAATAGTCGGCAGCTTGGCAATCAGGCGGTGCGCAGAGCGTTTACGTTGCTCTGGGTCGTTGACGTTTAAGTCTGAGTGGTAGAACGACGACATCGCACCGACTACACCACACAGCATCGCCATTGGGTGTGCGTCAACCCGGAAACCCTGGAAGAACGACGCCAGTTTCTCATGCACCATCGTGTGGCGTGTGATCACATGGCGGAATTGTTTGTATTGTTCGGCTGAAGGCAGTTCGCCTTCGAGTAACAGATAACAGGTTTCGAGGTAATCAGATTCAACGGCCAACTGTTCAATCGGGTAACCGCGGTGCAATAACACCCCATTGTCGCCATCGATATAAGTGATTTTTGATTCACAAGAGCCAGTCGACATAAAACCGGGGTCAAATGTGAAATAACCTTGTTGACCCAAAGCACGAACGTCGATCACATCAGTACCCGCAGTGCCGGCGTAGATAGGCAACTCAAATGGCGCCAGACCTTCGATGTGCACGACAGCTTTTTTATCGGCCATTGGATTTCTCCTGTGTTGTTATTGGTTTAAATCTGTAGCGAATTCTTATTCTACCCGTAATCAGGGCACCAAAGTCAATTTTAATGCGCTTGCGGTTAATAAGTATTCGACTCTAGTCGTATTGTGTTCACTGTGCGAATCGTTACTGTAACGAATGCAGAATTTCTTCAGTAAAAATAAACATAAATTGTAATCCGAGGTTGTGAAATATATACTGTCGCGGGTTCGAAATCAGTTCACCGATAGATAGATAAATAAAGGGCTGAACCACTTTGTGCTAAGGCCTGTATATCCGTTGGGTGTTGACTGTTTATGCAGCAACGATAATGACAACAAAGCCCGCAAAGGGCATTCATAGGCAAGAAACTGTGAAAAAGCAAAGACCTGTAAATCTCGATCTATCCACTATATCCATGCCTCCTACGGCAAAAGCCTCTATCCTGCATCGTGTCACCGGCGTTGCCATGTTCTTCGCTTTAGTGTTCGTGATCTGGGCCTGGGCCGCCTCGTTATCTTCACCTGAAGGCTTCGCCGCAGTGAAAGAAGTGATGACATCGTTCATCGCTAAATTCATCGCGTGGGGCACACTGACGGTATTGTCCTACCACATCATTGGCGGTATCCGTCACCTGATTATGGATATGGGCCACTGGGAAGAATTAGAGTCTGGTAACGCCAGCGCCAAAGCGGCCATTGGCCTGTGGCTGGTTGTTGCAGTATTAGCTGGAGTCTGGTTATGGTTCTGAATCAAGCATCTTTAAAACGCGACGGTGTGCAGGATTATGTGTCTCTGCGCGCAACAGCGATTATCCTGACGTTATATACGTTGTTTATTCTCGGTTTTTTCCTGATCACGCCTGAAGTGACTTACGACAACTGGAAAGCGTTATTTTCCAATCTGTTAGTTAAAGCGTTCACATTGCTGGCACTGGTCTGTATCGCGGTACACACCAAAATCGGTTTGTGGCAGGTCCTGACTGACTACGTCAAATCTGCTGCGCTGCGTGCAATTCTGCAATTTTTCCTGACGACGCTGGCATTTGGTTATGTGGCTGTTGGCCTCTTTGTTCTGTGGGGTGTTTAATTGAATATTCCAGTTCGCGAATTTGATGCCGTTGTGATCGGCGCAGGTGGTGCAGGTATGCGTGCCGCACTGCAAATCACTGAATCAGGCCTGACTTGTGCCTTGTTATCGAAAGTATTCCCAACCCGTTCTCACACTGTGTCTGCGCAAGGCGGTATTACAGTAGCTCTGGGTAACTCACACCCGGACAACTGGGAATGGCACATGTTTGATACCGTGAAAGGTTCCGACTATATCGGTGACCAGGACGCTATCGAATATATGTGTAAAACCGGCCCTGAAGCCATTACTGAACTGGAAAACATGGGTTTACCATTCTCTCGCTTTGAGAACGGCCGTGTTTATCAGCGCCCGTTTGGTGGTCAGTCGAAAAATTTTGGTGGCGAGCAAGCCGCCCGTACTGCAGCCGCAGCGGACCGTACCGGTCATGCCTTACTGCACCTGCTGTACCAGCAAAACGTCAAAAACAAAACACAAGTGTTCTCTGAATGGTACGCCCTGGATCTGGTGAAAAACCAGGACGGCGCTGTGGTTGGTTGTACCGCCATTGAAATTGAAACCGGTGAAATTGTTTACTTCAAATCGCGCGCTGTAGTACTGGCGACTGGCGGTGCAGGCCGGATTTTCGCCTCTACCACCAACGCGCACATCAATACCGGTGACGGTGTTGGTATGGCGCTGCGCGCCGGTGTACCGCTGCAGGATATGGAAATGTGGCAGTTCCACCCGACAGGCATCGCTGGTGCCGGCACGTTGGTGACCGAAGGTTGCCGCGGTGAAGGTGGTTACTTATTAAACAAAAACGGTGAACGTTTCATGGAACGTTACGCGCCAAACGCCAAAGACCTTGCTGGTCGTGACGTGGTAGCCCGTTCGATGATGACTGAGATCCGTGAAGGTCGTGGTTGTGATGGTCCATGGGGCCCGCATATCAAGCTGAAACTGGACCACTTAGGTGCCGAAGTTTTAGAAAGCCGTTTACCGGGCGTCTGTGAACTGTCGAAAACATTCGCACACGTTGATCCGGTGAAAGAGCCAATTCCGGTGATCCCAACCTGTCACTATATGATGGGTGGTATTCCAACCAACGTACATGGTCAGGTTATTCATCCAAAAGCCGACGGCTCTGAAGTCGTGGTGCCAGGCTTATTCGCCTGTGGTGAAATCGCTTGTGTGTCTGTACACGGTGCCAACCGCTTAGGTGGTAACTCACTGTTAGACTTAGTGGTATTTGGCCGTGCAACTGGTTTACACCTCGGTGAAGCACTGGCTGCCAGCACAGAATACCGTGCAGCGTCTGACTCGGATCTGCAGGCTGCTTTAGATCGGACCCAACGTTGGGAAGCGACGAAGCCAGGCCAGGGTGAAGACCCAGTCCAAATCAAAAAAGACCTGCAACAATGCATGCAGCTGAACTTCTCGGTATTCCGTGAAGGCGCGGCCATGGCCGAAGGTCTGGAACAGCTTAAAGTGATCCGTGAGCGTCTGAAGTATGCGCGTCTGGATGACAAGAGCTCTGATTTCAATACTATGCGTATTGAATGTCTGGAACTGGACAACCTGATGGAAACTGCGTTCTCGACAGCTGTTGCGGCGAATTACCGTACCGAAAGCCGTGGCGCGCACGCCCGTTTCGACTTCCCGGATCGTGATGACGAAAACTGGTTATGCCACAGCGTCTACACGCCTGATACTGAATCAATGTTTAAGCGCAAAGTGAACATGGAACCTAAGTTCCGTGACGCTTTCCCGCCTAAAGCACGTACGTACTAAGAGGGCTGCAGAATGAAGAAGTTAGAATTCTCTGTCTATCGTTACAATCCTGATGTTGATCAGGCGCCACGGATGCAGGATTACACCCTCGATAATCCGGAAGGCCGTGACATGATGGTGTTGGATGCGCTGCTGAAATTAAAAGAGCAGGATCCAAGTCTGTCATTCCGTCGCAGCTGCCGTGAAGGTGTGTGTGGTTCTGACGGTCTGAACATGAACGGTAAAAACGGTCTGGCCTGTATCACACCATTGTCTGCTTTAGGCAAAGGCAAAGGCGGTAAAATTGTGGTTCGTCCATTACCAGGTTTGCCAGTTGTGCGTGACCTGGTGGTTGATATGTCGCAGTTCTATACCCAATATGAGAAGGTGAAACCTTACCTGATCAATGACGGTCTGCCACCAGCTGGTGAATACCTGCAGTCGCCGGAACAGCGCGAGAAGCTGGATGGCCTGTATGAGTGTATTCTGTGTGCCTGTTGTTCAACGTCTTGCCCATCATTCTGGTGGAATCCTGACAAGTTCATCGGCCCGGCAGGTCTGTTGCACGCTTACCGTTTCCTGGCGGACAGCCGCGATACGGCAACTGAGCAACGTCTGAACGATTTAGACGATGCGTTCAGCGTGTTCCGCTGCCACGGTATCATGAACTGTGTCAACGTATGTCCAAAAGGCCTGAATCCAACCAAAGCGATTGGTCAGATTAAGTCTATGCTGTTAAACCGGGCGCTGTAAGCGCCCGTCTGTTATCCGGCGCTTTGGATTATTTTTTCAGCAAAATGACGGAAAAGCAGAAAATATACGGACAGCCCGCTTGCGGGCTGTTTCTGTGAGTATAAAATACAGCCCGCTTTGGCGACTGGCTGTGCCCAGGAAAAAATAGTCATAAAGCCTGTAACCTGATTATTTTTTTGCTACTTTTTCCAGGTGCTTCGAGATAAGGGAACGTAAATGCACGAAGGTGTAATGAAGGCGTGGTTAGAGTCTTCTCATCTTGGCGGTGGCAACATGGCCTACGTAGATGAGCTCTATGAATCCTACTTAGCTGAACCGACCAGCGTTGGTGACGAATGGCGTGAGTTTTTCGCGAAGTTACCTAAAATCGACGGCGTTGATCTGGAATCCCGTCACTCTGATATCCGTCAACAGTTTGCTGAACTCGCCAAAAACAAACATCGCGAAGTCGCTGCCGTCCAAGGCAGCGGTGACAGCCGTCAGGTTAAAGTCCTGCAGCTGATCAACGCGTATCGTTTCCGCGGTCATCAACATGCCAAACTTGACCCGCTCGAACTGTGGAAACGTCCACGGGTTCGGGATCTCGAATTGTCCTACCATGATTTAAGCCAGGCAGATTTTGACACTGAGTTTAATGTTGGCTCTTTTGTGGCCGGCAGTGAACAGATGAAACTCGGTGATTTAGTGCAGGCACTGGAAACCACCTATTGTGGTTCAGTCGGCGCTGAATATATGCACATCGTCTCGACTGACGAAAAACGCTGGATCCAGCAACGGCTGGAAGGCGTGCGTTCTACGCCGAATTATGACAAAGCCACCAAAGCACAGATCCTGAACGGTCTGGTCGCTGCGGACGGTCTGGAACGTTATCTATCCGCTAAATTCCCAGGTGCAAAACGTTTTGGCCTGGAAGGTGGTGATGCGATGGTGCCAATGCTGAAGGCGATGATCCATCGCGCCGGCGAGCAAGGCGCGAAAGACTGCGTCATTGGTATGGCACACCGTGGTCGTTTGAATACATTAGTCAACGTGCTGGGTAAAAACCCGGGCAAATTGTTTGACGAATTCGCCGGTAAATATGAAGTCGTTGGTGCTGGTGACGTGAAATACCATATGGGTTTCTCATCTGATTTCGTCACCAAAGGCGGCAACGTACACTTGGCGCTGGCGTTTAACCCGTCACACCTCGAGATCGTGAATCCGGTGGTGATGGGCTCAGTACGCGCCCGTCTGGATCGTCGTGGTTGTACTGATGGTTCTCAGGCGCTGCCTATTACTATTCATGGTGACTCGGCCTTTGCTGGTCAGGGTGTAGTAGCTGAAACGTTTAACATTTCTCAGACCCGCGCCTTTAAAGTCGGTGGCACAATTCGTCTGGTGATTAACAACCAGGTCGGTTTCACCACGTCAAACCCGGAAGATACCCGTTCTACCGAATACTGTACCGATATCGCCAAAATGGTGCAGGCGCCGATTTTCCACGTCAACGGTGATGATCCGGAAGCAGTGGTGTTTGTTGCCCAGCTGGCCGTAGATTACCGCAACACCTTTAAACGCGATGTGGTCATTGACCTGGTTTGTTACCGTCGTAATGGTCACAACGAAGCGGACGAGCCGAATGCGACGCAGCCGCTGATGTACCAGAAAATCAAAAAACACCCGACACCGCGTGAGCTGTACGCTGACAAGCTGATCAAAGCTGGTCAGTTCAGTGCTGACGAAGTGCAGGCCATGATCGATGGCTATCGCAACGCGCTCGATAAAGGCGAATGCGTGGTGGAAGAATGGCGCCAGATGACGGAAGTTGCCGTTGACTGGACACCGTATCTTGGCCACGAGTGGACGACCTCTTATGACGCCAGTATGTCCGTTGCCGATTTAATTGCCTGGGGTGAAAAAGCGATCAAAGTGCCGGCTGAGCATGTATTGCAACGTCAGGTCGGCAAGGTCTATGAAGACCGTGCATTGATGCTCAAAGGCGAGAAAAAAATCGACTGGGGTTTTGCTGAAATTCTGGCTTATGCGTCAATTGCCGGTACTGGCTCGCGCATTCGGATCGTCGGTCAGGATTCAGGCCGTGGTACTTTCTTCCACCGTCATGCCGTATTGCACAACCAGAACGATGCATCTGTGTACACACCGCTGGAAAACCTCGGAGCTGATCAAGGTCCATTCCAGGTATACGATTCTGCGCTGTCAGAAGAAGCGGTGTTGGCATTTGAATACGGTTACGCCACCACTGAGCCACGTGCATTAGTGATTTGGGAAGGCCAGTTTGGTGACTTCGCCAACGGCGCTCAGGTTGTCATCGACCAGTTCTTAAGTTCAGGTGAACAGAAGTGGGGCCGTCTCTGTGGTCTGACGCTGCTGTTGCCACACGGTTATGAAGGTCAGGGCCCGGAGCACTCTTCAGCTCGTCTGGAACGTTTCTTACAGCTGTGTGCTGATCACAATATGCAAGTAGTGGTACCAACGACGCCGGCACAGGTCTACGCCATGATCCGCCGTCAGATGGTTCGTCCAGTGCGTCGTCCGTTGATTGTGATGTCGCCGAAGTCTTTACTGCGTCATCCGCTTGCTACTTCGACGCTGGAAGAGCTGGCCTCTGGTCAGTTCCACAACGTCATCGGTGAAGTGGATGCGCTGAATCCGGCAGATGTCAGCCGCGTCGTGTTCTGTAGCGGCAAGGTTTATTACGACCTGCTGGAAGAGCGCCGTAAACGCGATATCAAATCGATTGCCATTGTGCGGGTGGAACAGTTGTATCCGTTCCCGCAGGACGAAATGGCCGCCGTGCTGGCGCAGTACCAGCACGTGAAAGATTTTGTCTGGTGTCAGGAAGAACCACAGAATCAGGGCGCCTGGTATTGCAGCCAGCACAACTTCTGGGCTGCGATCCCGACTGGTGCCAAACTGACTTATGCCGGACGGGATGCTTCGTCATCGCCGGCAGTCGGTTATCTGTCAGTGCATAACAAACAGCAGCAGGCTTTAATCAACGCTGCGTTAACACTGGCATAAACACAGTCCCGGAGCATCTGCTTCGGGCTTATTTTTTCGGGTCAGTGCAGTTGTCTGCACTGACTTTGGTTTTCCAAGATAAGACAGACATAAACCAATCTGTAAAAAGGTGACAAAGTGGAAATTAAAGTCCCGGTACTCCCAGAATCCGTTGCAGATGCAACAATCGCCACCTGGCATGTAAAAACAGGTGAAGCAGTCAGCCGCGACCAGGTCCTGGTTGATATTGAAACTGACAAAGTAGTATTAGAAGTCGTCGCGCAAGCTGACGGCGTAATGGGCGAAATTCTGCACGCAGAAGGCGCTACGGTACTGGCTGAGCAAGTGATTGGTCAGATGAATGCCGGCGCAACTGCTGCTGCAGCACCTGCCGCCGCCCCAGCAGCTGCAGCTCCGGCTGCTGCCGAAGCAACTGACGATGTACTGACGCCGTCTGTCCGTCGCCTGATCGCTGAAAAAGGCTTAGATGCTGCCAAAATCCAGGGTTCTGGTAAAAATGGCCGCGTGACTAAAGAAGACGTGGAAAAATTCCTGGCTGGCGCGCCTGCTGCACCAGCAAAAGCTGCAGCTGCACCAGTAGCTAGCGCTCCAGTGGTTTCAGGTGACCGTTCACAGAAACGTGTGCCGATGACGCGCCTGCGCAAAACCATCGCTAACCGTCTGCTGGAAGCGAAAAACTCTACAGCCATGCTGACGACGTTTAACGAAGTCAACATGAAACCAATCATGGACCTGCGTAAGCAATATGCCGACGTGTTCGAGAAGAAACATGGTATCCGTTTAGGTTTCATGTCTTTCTACGTTAAAGCCGTGACTGAAGCGCTGAAACGTTTCCCTGAAGTGAACGCAGCGATTGATGGCGATGATATCGTTTATCACAACTATTTTGACGTCAGCATTGCAGTGTCTACACCTCGTGGTCTGGTAACACCAGTGCTGCGTGACTGTGACAAGATGAACCTGGCTGAAATTGAAAAAGCCATCAAAGTTCTGGCACTGAAAGGCCGTGACGGCAAGCTGTCGATCGACGACCTGACTGGCGGTAACTTCACTATCACTAACGGTGGCGTATTTGGTTCGTTGATGTCTACACCAATCATCAACCCGCCGCAATCAGCCATTCTGGGTATGCACAAGATCCAGGACCGCGTGATGGTTGTCGACGGCAAGATGGAAATTCTGCCAATGATGTATCTGGCGCTGTCTTATGATCACCGCATCATCGACGGTAAAGAGTCAGTTGGCTTCCTGGTAACGATCAAAGAATTGTTAGAAGATCCAACGCGTATTTTGTTGGACATCTAATACCTAAAACCATTGGCGATGTGGGAAGGCGATAGCCGAAAGAGATTGGCGCCTCAGCGAATGAAAGCAGCCGACATCTCCACATAGTCAAGGGTGAAGGGTATAACAAAAACCGGAGGCAAAGGTTAACACCTGAGTCTCCAAATCATCTGAGTATCGCTACGGCTTTGCTCAATGGGTCAGGCCGGTTGTCCCGGTCACAAACTAAAGAAAAACGGAAATAAGCCATGAATTTGCACGAGTATCAGGCAAAACAGCTGTTTCGCGAATACGGTTTACCTGTATCTGAAGGCTACGCGGAAGAAACTCCACAAGCCGCCGCAGAAGCAGCTGATCGTATTGGTGGTAACAAGTGGGTAGTGAAAGCTCAGGTTCACGCTGGTGGTCGCGGTAAAGCGGGCGGTGTGAAGTTAGTGACTTCTAAAGAAGAGATCCGTACCTTTGCGCAAAATTGGTTGGGCAAAAACCTGGTTACGTATCAAACTGACGAAAAAGGTCAGCCTGTTAGCAAGATCCTGGTTGAAACCTGTACAGATATTGAAAAAGAACTGTATTTAGGTGCCGTGGTAGATCGTTCAAGCCGTCGCATTATTTTCATGGCGTCGACTGAAGGTGGCGTTGACATCGAGAAAGTCGCTGAAGAAAGCCCGGAAAAAATCATCAAGATGGCGATCGATCCGCTGGTAGGTGCTCAGCCGTTCCAAGCGCGTGAAATCGCGTTCCAACTGGGCTTAAATGCCACGCAAATCAAACAGTTCACTAACATCTACTTAGGCCTCGCCAAGATGTTTGTTGATCTGGATATTGCGATGATCGAAGTGAACCCACTGGTGATCACTTCTGCCGGCAACCTGCACTGCTTAGACGCCAAACTGGTTGCTGACAGCAATGCACTGTACCGCCAGCCAAAACTGCGCGCTTTCCATGACCCATCACAAGAAGACGAGCGTGAAGCCCGTGCTGCTCAGTGGGAACTGAACTATGTTGCTTTAGAAGGTAACATCGGTTGTATGGTTAACGGTGCCGGTTTAGCTATGGGTACTATGGACATCGTGAAATTAAGCGGTGGCCAGCCAGCAAACTTCCTGGACGTAGGCGGTGGTGCGACGAAAGAGCGCGTGACCGAAGCATTCAAAATCATCCTGTCTGACTCTGCTGTAAAAGCAGTATTCGTCAACATCTTCGGTGGTATCGTTCGTTGCGACATGATCGCCGAAGGCATCATCGGTGCAGTTGAAGAAGTCGGTGTAAGCGTACCGGTTGTGGTTCGTTTAGAAGGTAACAACGCTGAATTAGGCGCACAGAAACTGCAAAGTTCTGGCCTGAACATCATCGCTGCGACTTCATTATCAGAAGCTGCTAAAGCTGTAGTGAAAGCCGCGGAGGGCAAATAATGTCTATTATCATCAACAAAGACACTAAGGTCATCTGCCAGGGTTTCACCGGTAGCCAAGGTACTTTCCACTCAACTCAGGCGCTGGAATACGGCACTAAAATGGTTGGTGGTGTAAGCCCAGGTAAAGGCGGCACGACGCACATTGGTTTACCAGTGTTCAACACAGTAAAAGAAGCTGTGGCTGCCACTGGCGCTACTGCTACTGTGATTTACGTTCCGGCTCCTTTCTGTAAAGACGCGATCATTGAAGCGGCTGATGCAGGTCTGGAACTGATCGTTTGTATCACTGAAGGTATCCCAACGATCGACATGTTATTCGCTAAAGAATACGTTGATCGTAAAGGCGTTCGCATGATCGGCCCTAACTGCCCGGGCGTGATCACGCCAGGTGAATGCAAAATCGGTATCATGCCAGGCCATATCCACAAGCCAGGTAAAGTTGGTATCGTATCGCGTTCAGGTACACTGACTTATGAAGCTGTGAAACAAACCACAGACGAAGGTTTCGGTCAGTCTACTTGTGTTGGTATCGGTGGCGACCCAATCCCAGGTTCTAACTTCATCGACATCCTGAAATTATTCCAGGAAGATCCACAGACTGAAGCGATCATCATGATCGGTGAGATCGGTGGTACTGCTGAAGAAGAAGCGGCTGCCTATATCAAAGCAAACGTGACCAAGCCTGTTGTGTCTTACATTGCCGGTGTAACTGCACCAGCTGGTAAGCGCATGGGCCACGCTGGCGCCATCATCTCTGGTGGTAAAGGTACTGCTGATGACAAATTCCGTGCTCTGGAAGACGCTGGTGTTAAAACCGTCCGTTCTCTGGCAGACATTGGTAAAGCACTGCGTGAACTGACTGGCTGGTAATAACTGCTTAGTTTTCAGTGTTGAAAAAACCCGTCCTTGTGACGGGTTTTTTATCTGATGTCCAACAGAGTTTGGTAGGTACGTGCAAGCGAAGCGTCGCCGTACTTTTTTTACAAGACGTCGTCTGAACGGACCTTGCGTGTCAAACAGATCCAGTGCTTTGCTATAAATTGCCATGGATACTGTTTCAATTGATGCTGCATGGACAGTAGATGGTGTAGGTGTGCGTTGTGTACGGCGACGCTGCGCTTGCCGGTACCTACAGGTTTTTTACCAACTGACGTTGTTGTCAGCGCGGGTCCTCAGCCAGCCATTGGTTTGGCAGCCGGCAACACAGGGCAAAGCCGGTGGTCACCGGCAGCGCTTTGATTTCCCCCTGTAACGCCACAGTTACCAGGTTGTACACCAGATTGAGACCAAGGCCGGTGTGGCCACTGCTGCGGCTGGTGGTAAAAAACGGCTCAAACACTTTATCCGGTGCTCCCTGATGAAAGCCGATACCGTCATCCTGGTAATGCAGTTCAAAATGAGTAGCACAACGGCGGATGCTAAGGTCAATACGTCCGCCAGCTTTGTCGCGAAAGGCATGGAGTAAAGCGTTATTGAGTAATTCAATCAGCAGCAATTGGAAATGCTGTACGTCCGCATGCAGCATGATATCGGTGCCGGCACAATGAAGCTGGATCTGCTGTTGCTGCAGTTTGGAGCCCAGCAGCATGCTGATGTCATTGATTAGCATCTGCAAATTAAAATTACTGAGTACTTCACTGCGTCCGACCGCCAGTTGTTTAAAGTTCTGCACCAGCGCGGCACAACGTTCGATATTGCTCGCCGCAAGTGTGGTCACTTCGGTATTTGTAGCCAGATACTGCTGTAAGTCCTGCCGGGTCAGTCCTTGTTGCAGTTTGGCCTGGAACTCGGTAGTTTTTTCCTGCGCCAGACTGACCGCAGTGGTCAGGATCCCAAGCGGTGTATTCAGCTCATGCGCCAGACCGGCCACCATGCCGGCAATGGCTGCCATTTTCTCTGATGTGACCAGTTCCTGCTGGGTTTGTTGTAGTTGCTGGTAAGAGCTGGCCAGTTCGGCTGAAAAACGCTCTGCTTCAGCGCGTTTGCGTCGTTGCAGACGCATCAGCATAAATAGCAGCAGGATCAGGGTACCGGTGCCTAGTGTAATCATCCAACTGATGCGGGTTTGATGGGCGGTTTTTAATGCATTTAATTCAACCTGTTGTTTCAGGTCGGAAATATCCTGTTCGTGCTGCAGGCTGTCAATCTGACTGCGCAGTGCTAAGGCCTGATCCTGCGCTGCTTCATTGTGATAAACCTTGTAATACTGCAGATGTAACTGCAATGACTTCAGCGCTTGCGCAGGTTGACCCGCTTGTTGCTGCAACTGACTTTGCAATAAATAGCCGTCAGAAAGTTGTTCATTTAAATGATGTTTCTCTGCCAATGCCAGCGCATGTTGCAGCTGTTGCTGTGTTTCAGCAGGTTGTTGTTGCTGCCAGGCAATTTTTGCCAGCATCAGATACACCGCACTGAGATAATAGGGATCTGCCCGTTGCTGATAGCCGATTAATGCTTCGCGCGCATACGGCAGCGCCTGCGTATATTGCCGGAGCGCCAGATAACAACGTGCCAGTCCCATCTTCACATATAACAGGTCAGCGGGTAAAAACGCTGGATCAGTTAATGCCGCCTGCAACAGTGGCAGTGCCTGGTCATACTTGCCCATATCAATATATAAAGTGCTGAGGTTATTAATAATATTGACGCGAAGATAAGCAAACTGATGTTTGTCATTCAGCGCTTTTGCCGCCAGCAGTAATGCCAATGCGGGGTCGTGCTGGCCCGTGTACATGGCCTGCATCGCGGTATAGATCCGCGTGGTGATTTGCCGTTCAAATTGCGCATAGTCGGTGGCCTGCTCAAGTGCCTGCTTGAATAGTTTGCTGGCACTGGCATGGTCACCCTGACGCATCGCGGCGTAACCACGGATCTCCAGCGCGCGGGTAGTGCGTTCGGGGTATTGCACCTGCACTTCCTGCTGCCATTCTTGCAGCAGCTGTTCGGACGCGGCATATTCCGACAGGATCAACAGATTAAACGCTTTGGTATTGATCAGCTGCTCTCGTAGTTCAAGATTGTCGGTGGGTACTTTTGGTAGCCACTGGTCAATTTTTGCATTTGCCTGGCGTGGCGCAGATTTGCTTTCCAGCTGAATTTGCCCGAGTTGTGCCTGCCATGGCGCCGGATGCTGGCACCATGCTGCAATTGGCCAGCACAGGCAGAGATAAATCAAGGCGCGAAAGTGTCGGGACAGTGGGCTGATATTCATTGTTGCTGCCAGCTTACTGCGCAAAAACATTCCGGTTGCGGCGCGTGAACTCTCCCTGAGCCTGGGAGATCCGGGATACTTAAGACAAACCATAGCGGAAAATCGGCCAGACCGCGTCATTGTTGCAGCATAGTTCCGCACTTAACCTGTATTTTGGTTATTGGTCTCAGTCTGACTATATTTCTTTGGCGTTCCCGCAGTTTAATCAGGACCAGCTGTTTTTCTTTATCTAACCAAGAGTCTTCACATGAAAAATAAAGTGTTTTTGCTGTCAGCCCTGTTGCTGAGCATGCCGCTGTTACCGGTACAGGCAGCAGATGCCGCACCCGAAAGCCATAACCGCCAGATCGATATCGACAAAGTAGTAGTGACCAAACATCAGGCGGAAGTGAACAATGTCAGTTTCCCTTATACCGCTGAGACTGGCACGCAGCCGGTGTGGGACGAAGAGGGCAATCCAACGGCGACGTTGTTTTATACCTATTACGAACGCTCGGATATCAAAGACAAGTCGAAGCGGCCTTTGTTAATTTCGTTTAACGGTGGTCCGGGCTCGGCGTCGGTCTGGATGCAAATTGCCTACACAGGTCCACGCGCGTTGAATGTCGACAGTGAAGGCTATCCACTGCAGCCATACGGCACCAAAGACAATCCATATTCGGTACTGGATACTGCCGACATCGTGTTTGTAAACCCGGTGAATACTGCGTACTCACGGGTATTACCGGGCAAAGACGGCAAAATGCCGTCGCGTGATGCGCAGCAAAAAATGTTTTTTGGCGTCAATGAAGATGTGAATTATCTGTCGTCCTGGATTGAAACTTTTGTCAGCCGGCATCAACGCTGGCCGTCGCCAAAGTATCTGATCGGTGAAAGCTACGGCACGACTCGCGTGTCCGGTTTAGCGCTCGCGCTGCAAAATAAAGAATGGATGTATTTAAATGGCGTGATCCTGGTGTCACCGACTGAGCTTGGCATCAAACGCGAAGGCCCGGTTGATGTGGCGAACCGCCTGCCGTATTACACGGCGACGGCCTGGTACCACAAAAAGTTGCCGGCGGAGCTGCAGCAATTGGACCTGATGGACGTGCTCGCGCAATCTGAACAATTTACGCTGAACACCTATTTACCGCATCTGGCGAAAGGCTCTTATGTCGAAGTGGCTGACAGACAGCAGGTAGCAGAGCAAGTGGCGAAGTTCTCCGGATTGTCAGTGCAGGCGGTGCTGGCGAATAATCTGGATATTCCAACTGATTATTTCTGGAAAGAGTTGCTGCGTGACCGTGGCCAGACCGTGGGCCGGCTGGATTCGCGCTACCTCGGCATCGACCGTAAAGAAGCCGGAGCTGAGCCTGATTACAATGCCGAACTGACGTCCTGGTTACATTCATTCACGCCGGCGATCAATGATTACCTGCGTACCAGCCTCAATTACAAAACTGACGTCAAATACAACATGTTTGGCCCGGTGCACCCATGGAACCGCGAGGGCGATCAGACCGGTGAAAACCTGCGTCAGGCGATGGCACAAAACCCCTATCTGCATGTGCTGATCCAGTCGGGTTATTATGATGGTGCAACCAATTATTTTGATGCCAAGTACAGCATGTGGCAGTTGGACCCGAGCGGTAAAATGAAATCGCGCTTAAGTTTTAAAGGCTATCGTAGCGGTCATATGATGTACCTGCGCTACGAAGATTTAAAATCATCCAACGACGACCTACGGGCTTTTATCAAAGCGTCGTTGCCTAAAGAAGGGCAGGCAGCGAAGTACTGATCTCTCGTAGCGACTAGCCTCGAAACAACTAGTCTCGAAGCTCATAGTCTCGAAGTAATAACCAAGGCGGCCAGGTGCCGCCTTAGTTTTTGCTGCTGCGGCAGCAGACTCAGGTTGGGTCGGCTGCAGTGACCGATGCTGCCATCGACTCATGCATGGGACCGCGACCTAGCCAATAATGAAACCACAATAATGCGATGGCGGTCAGGCCCGCAATCAGCGCATACAAAGCCCACATCAGCAGCGGTTGTTGCAGCGTCTGGCCAAAATAGCTATAGGACCAGCCCGACAATAAGCCGGCGAATAAGTTACCCAATGCCATCGCGACAAAATAATAACCCATGTACATCGCGGTCTGACGAGGCGGTGCTATTGCTGCGACATACTCCTGACTTTTTGGCGACGCCACCATTTCACCGACCGAAAATAACAACACACCGGCGATCACCAGCATGCCGCCACCCAGCATGGCTCCAGCGATACGCACCTGCGCCGACAGACCACACAGCAATAAACCCAGACTGAGCAGCACAGTACCGCCGACCAGCACCGGCAGCGCCGGCCAACGCTGGATCAGCCGGCTGATGGCGATCTGGCAAAGCACAATACTGAGAAAGCCCAGATTAACGATGTATTCCGGATTAATCTGCCGGTAAACCTGCGCCCATTGCTGTGCGAGCTGCATTGCATCGTGACCGGCCTGACTGAGCTGCTGCAAACCGGTGGCAAGGTCGGCCAGCGGCAGCTGGATTTTATGATGGGCGAGCTGACGGGCGATGTCTGGCAGCTGAGTCGGATCTGCCAGATATTGCTGCGCCATCAAGGGTAAGGCGGTGGCGAGCTGTGGTACATTCACCGCGGCTAGATAATCCAGTGTGCTCGGTGCTATCGTGCTTAAGCTTCGGACCAAATCGGCGGTGTCGACAAAGTCCCGCAGATACAGCGGCAAGGTGATAAACAACTGCATATAGGCGGTAAAAAAGCCGGTCAGGATCAGCAAATAAACCACGAAAGGCCGATGGCCGAGTCGGATTGGCTGGCGATACCAGGGCTGCGGCTGACATGCGACCGGCAAGGTATCAGCGGTTGTCGTCCGAAAACGTTGCCAGGCACTCCACAGCAGGTTCAGTACCAGCCAGCTCAGGCCAGTCGTCAGCAATAGCGCTGGGCTTAGCGGCAAGCGCGGGCTGAACATCAAAAGCAATAACAGCGGCAGCACCAACAGTGCAAGCCGGCCATTGCCGAGCACACTTTGCATATCGAGCAGCACCTGGCGCAGGCTGCGCTGATCCGCTGTCGCAGCGCCGGCATTCTGGGTGCTGACGGGCTGGGGTTCGCGATACCACAGCAGGGCTGGAATAAAATTCAGCAGGATCCAGAACGACGACATCAGAAACACTAAATCCCAGCTGATGGCGCGTAAATAACCCGCGACCAGCGGGCCTAAAAAGCCACCGATGTTGACCATGGTATAAAACACGCCAAATGCCAGGCCGCGGTTACTGTCGTCACTGCTGCGGCCTACAGTGCCGACTACCACCGGTTTAAAACAAGCCGCGCCGACGGCAACCAGCAAAAACACTGAAAAAAACGGCCAGAAACTTTGCACTTGCCCGAGCAAAAAATAGCCTGGCGCCATCAAGCAAAACGACAATAAAAACATTCGGCGGTAGCCATAACGATCGGCCAGCGCACCGGTCAGCACCGGCAACAAATACAGTAAAAACGGGATCATGCCCTGCAAAAACCCGCGCTCCTGATCGCTAAAACCCAAGCCGCCCTGGCTGCGCGGGCTGGTCAGGTACAACGACGACAGACTGAAAAAACCGTACCAGGCCAGCCGTTCGAAAATCTCCATGCCGTTGGCAAGATAAAAAGCGCGGCCAAAGGGTTTGGCCGTGCGGGTCTTCGCGTGGACTTCGGTCATGAAAACTCCGGATGAGGCAGGCTGATGTGGCGACGCTGCCGCTTAACTGAAATACGGCTGCTGCAATACCAGCGCGGCACAAAGCAAATCGGCCAGCGCGGTGCCGACTGATTTAAACAAAGTTATTTCCTGATCGGATTGGCGCGCGAAGCGGTTGGCACGGCACAGTTCCGCCAGTTCGGCGCGAATATCACTGGCGGCAAACACGCCTTCGCTGATCGGGATTAACAGTTCGCCGGCTTCATTCAGCACATTGCGCCGGTCATCGACATAAACTGACGCCCGTTGCAGCAAAACACTGTCACACTCCCGCTGCGCTGGGCTGTGATTGCCGAGCAAGTCGACATGGCAACCTGGGCGGATGTCGGCGCCAAACAGTAGCGGCGTCGCGCTGCCGGTGGCAGCCACAATAATGTCGGCCTCGCGGCAACCGGCTTTGATGTCGGTGCAGATTTCAATCTCTATTGCTGGAAACCGTTGTTGCACCTGTTGTTGCAGAAGCGCCACTTTAGCGGGGGATCGGCCCCACAACAGCAACCGGCGCAGTGGCCGTTCCGACAAATGCGCCTGGATCAGCGGTAAGGCGAGGGCGCCGGTACCGAGCAATAACAAGGTCGTTGCGTCGTGGCGCGCCAGATAACGTGCCGCCAGCGCTGAAACCGCAGCCGTACGCCAGCAGGTCACGCGCGTGCCTTCGACCATCGCTAGCGGTGTACCGTGCTGGCGTCGGTACAATAGAATACTGGAATGCAAAGTCGGTAGATCGACTGCACTATTGTCTGGAAAATAACAAAAAGCTTTGACGCTGATCAGGTCAGCGGTCCAGGCCGGCAACAGCGCAAAGGCGTCGCTGCCAGCAGTCGATAGTGGAAAAACCTGGCGCGCCGGCATCGAGAATTCACTGGCAAAGCCACGTTGTAAAGCGTTGATCAGTAATGGAAACTCCAGCACCTGATCGACTTGTTGTGCACTGATAAACTGCATCGGTGTTCCTTTTTATCTAATCAGAGTGCTAATTCGAAGTGGCTTGGTGCTTGCGTCAGCAAAGAGTAACCACGCTCGGTCACCAGCACATCGTCTTCCAGCCGCACGCCGCCATAATTGGGCAGATATAAGCCCGGCTCTATCGTAACCACCATGCCGCTTTGCAGTGGTGTATGGCAGTTCGGACTCAAAAAGGGTTGCTCGTGTAACTGCAAACCGACGCCATGGCCAAGACCTGGTCCGGCGAAACGGCCAAATTCGGATTGCTGCAGCAGTTGGTCTGACACCTGAAACAGACTGCTGGCGGTCACACCGGCTTTGAGCCGCGCCAGCGCTGCTTGTTGGGCCTGCCGCACAGTTTGATACAGCGCTTGCTGCATCACGTCCGGTTTACCGGCGACATAACTGCGCGTCATATCGGAGCGATAGCCATTCACCGCAGCGCCAAAATCCACCAGCACCAAATCACCTTTTTGCAGCCGTTTGTCACCGGGCAAGGCATGGGGCAAGGCCGAGCGCGCACCAAAACCGACAATAGTGGCGAACGACAACTCATCGGCGCCGCGTTTTTTCAGCTGGTATTCCAGCTCAGTGGCAAATTCGTGCTCGCGGATCCCCGGTTTTAATAATCCGAGTACTTGTGCCAATGCACTGTCTGCGATGGCAGCTGCCTGCTGAATTTGGCTGACTTCATAATCATCTTTAATCATCCGCATGCCGGCGAGTACCGGCGGGCAAGCGGTGGCGCGCAGCAGATGGCCATTGCCGCCCGATTGCAGATCGGCCAGCAGTTGTTGCCACAGCTGGACTGTGATTTGGTCGGCTTCAAACCACAGATTGTTACAGTGCAGATCTGCCAGCAGCTGGCCGAGCAAAGCGCCGAGACTTTGCCGGTCACGGTCGCGGCACAACACCTGACATTGCGGCTGCGCCTGCACTGTTTCCTGTCGCGCCTGCGCTTCAAACCGATAGTCGGTGATGAGGTAACACTGGTCGTTGCTGATCAGCGCCGTCGCCGCTTCACCGGCGTAATTCAGCAAATAACGCAGATGTTGTGGTGCGAAAATCAACGCAGCATCCTGACCAGCCTGTTGCATCGTCTGACGAAACTGGCGCATACGCCGGGCATATTCGGGTGACGCCTGCAGATCGGCGCGCATCGGGATCCCTGTATTCATCGGAAAATAAATCCTTGTGGAAATTGATCGTGAGGGTCTAAAAAAAACTGCTGGCGGCCGGTGACAAAGGCCTGGCCGCGCACGCGCGGGATCACCGCCCGATGGGGCCCGTAGCTGCAGGACTGCAGCACACTAAGCTGAAACACTGCGCCGGTAATACTTTCAACCCGCAGCAGCTGCCCGGGTTGCAACTGACCGCGCTGGTGCAAAATAGCCGCGAGGCCACTGACGCCGCTGCCGGTCGGGCTGCGATCCAGTTCACCGTCGGCAAACACACAGACATTGCGCAGATCGGCCGCTGCTGTGGCTGCTTGAGCGCCTGTTGCAGCGCGTTCAGCCGGTCCGGTGAAGATCACGCCGTATAAAAAGCTCAAATCGGCGGCAAAGGGGTGACTGATTTGAAGTTCGGTGTTGATCTGCTGCTTGATCTGCTGGCCGGCGGCAATGATGGCGCGGTGATTGGTTGCAGCCAGTGACAGACCAATATCAGCGGCTTCGACGTACGCGTAATACGCGCCGCCATACGCCAGCTGATAAGACACAGTGCCAAGCCCTGGCACTTCAGTCATACGGCGCGGCCCGTCTACAAAAGACGGCACATTGTCAAACCAGCTATCTCTGACCCGAAAGCCGCTACCGTCCGGCGTTGTGGTCGCGACCACTTCGGCATACAACCGCACCTGACCACAGGGGGCGTCTACGCAAAAACTACTCACCGGCAACGTCACCGCCACCGCGCCACTTTCCACTGCCACCTTCGCCAGCGCGATCATCGCGTGGCCGCACATAGTGCTGTAGCCCTCGTTGTGCATAAAGATCACACCAAAAGCGCTGTCAGGTCGTTCCGCCGGCGTGATGATGCAGCCGTACATATCGGCATGCCCGCGCGGCTCAAACATCAGCAGCTGACGCAATGCATCATGCTGCTGCAAACAATCTTGCCGCTGTGCCAGCACAGTCGCACCGTGAAGCTTTGGAAAACCAGCCGTGATGATGCGTAGCGGCTCACCGGCGGTATGACAATCCAACGTCTGTATGCATAAAGTCGAGGCGGCCGGCGCCCACTGGCTTAGTTGTGGGACCAGATCGGCTGACCGTTGGGGCCCGGTAACAACAGGGGGATTTCGCATAAGCGCGTGCCTTTCATCCTAGCATTGCAATTCAGCATTTGACTATTGTATACAATATATCTGATTGCAATGTAAAGCCACTGGGTGGATTTTCCACCGGAACAGGAGAAAGTGATGCGGGGATTATTTTTAGCGAAAACACAGACACGGCAACTTGGGACGGCGCCGCAGCGGCCGTTTAACCTGAGGGCGCTAACATTTAAGGCGTTGTCTTTTACGGCGCAGTCATTTAAAGAGCTGTCATTTAAAGCGCTGACATTTGTGCTCGGCGGGCTTGCGCTGAGTACAGCGCCGTTGTCGTTGCCGGCCGACGCGGCAACAGCGACCTCCGCCGGGGCACCGGCAGTGTCTGAGGTGCTGCAGCAACAGCATCGCTGCAGTGATACTTTGCAACTGCGCCATGCCAACCTGCAGCCCGCGCAGCTGACGCAGATCTGTATCGATCTGGCTGCACTGGAACAGCGCTTTCATCAGTTGCTGCAGACCGGGCACAAGCCTGTTGCACATGATGGCAACTCCACCCTGCGTGCCAACATTTATGCCTCCAAAGCGGACTATCAACGCTATGCCGGTGTGCATTTTTCGATGCCGACCGACAATGGCGGCATGTATCTGGAAGGCATGCCGGACCGGCCCGGCAATCAGGCCGAATTTGTCGCATATCAGCGCGACAACGGTGAGGTGTGGAACTTACGACATGAGTTTATTCATTACCTCGATGGCCGGTTTAACCTCTATGGCGATTTTTGCGCCAACCTACATGACTCCCACGCCGCACCGGAACATTGCCCGAAGCCAGCGCCTCTGACGCCTTATCTGGTGTGGTGGACTGAGGGGCTGGCCGAGTATATCGCGCATGGTGCAGACAACCCGCAAGCACTGGCCTTGGCGGCAAACCCAGCGTTTGAGCTCAGCGCGCTGTTTAATACCGGCTATGAACAGAACGGCGGCAGCGATCGCGTCTATCGCTGGGGTTATCTGGCCAGCCGTTACCTGATTGAACAACATCCCGCGAAAACCAGCCAGCTACTGCAATTCTGGCGTGCCGGCGACTACCCGCGTTATCAGGCGCTGGTGAAAAGCTGGGGAACGTCACTGGATGCCGGTTTTAAGCAGTGGCTGGCCCAGGTTTCTCAGAGCGAGCTTTCTCAGAGCGAGGTTGCTCAGGCCAAGGTTGCCGAAGCCAAGCCCTGATCTTGTCGCAGCCGGCTATGCAGCAATGCGGCGCCACTTTTGTGACGAAAATGCAAAAACGAGGCTTTACAGTTGGCGAATTTTTCATCTAGGATAGCGTCGCCAGAAATGGTATACAATATATAATATCCTCAAATAAGGATTGGACAGTGAAGCACAGTCATAAAATTAAACATCAAATCAATACCTTACGATTATCAATGCTGGCCAGCGCGCTTGGTCTGGCACTCAACACTAGCCCGGTCATGGCGCAGGACAATACTTCAGGCTTGCTGCGTGGCGTGGTCAGTTCCAGCGCCGGTCAGCAGCTGGAAAATGTCACTATCACAGTGAAACATCTGGAGCAGGGCTTTACTCGCTCAGCCCAGACCAACGCCAAAGGTGAATATGTCCTGCGCGCATTGCCGGTAGGCCGTTATCAGGTACTGGCAAACCGCGCCGGTCAGGCGCCGGTCGAATTACAGCAACTGAATATCAGCCTGGGTCAGGCGCAGACGTTCGCGCCGGTGCTGCCGCAAGATGGTGATATCGAACGAATTGAAGTCAAAGGCGCCATGATGCGCCAAATCGATACCAGCGATTCGACCGCAGGTCTGACGCTGGATGCGGCCACGCTGGACTTAATGCCAGTCAACACTGGTTTCGAAAACATTGCATTGTTAACCCCCGGTGTGGCGCGCAGTTCACAGTTTAAAGCCTCAAGCTTTGGCGGAGCCTCGTCGGCCGAAAACGGCTATTTCTTAAACGGCATGAATATCAGCGCACTGCGCACCGGGATTGGTTCTATCGATTTACCCTGGGAAGCGATTTCGCAGACGCAAGTAAAAACCGGCGGGATTTCTGCCGAGTACGACCGTTTTATCGGCGGGGTGGTCAACGCGGTATCACAATCAGGGACTAACGAGTTTCGTTATGGTGCTGAACTGCGTTATGACCCGGCTGCACTAGCTTCTGCGCACGACACGGTATACAACCCCAATGGCAGCATGGCGCTGAACAACGCCGACAGTGAAGAACAGTTCCGCGAAGCCAGTGTTTGGCTCAGTGGTCCATTGCTGGAAGACAAAGCGTTTTTTTACGCGTTGTTTAATCCACGGCGGTATCAGGAAGAGTATGCCAATTCGGCCGGCACGGCTTTTACCGATCACACCAAAGACGACAACCGCTGGTTTGTCAATCTGGACTGGTATATCACTGAAGATCACTCGCTGACACTGACCGCATTGGATAACAGCGCAGATCTGACTTACCAGAACTACAAATGGAACAAAGACAGTGGCGTCGGCGCTCACACCGGTACGACGTTATCAACCAGCGGCGGTACTATGTATTCGGCGCGTTACCAAGGCTTTTTCACGGAAGATTTCTCGGTGTCGGCCACGGTAGGCCGGGTCGAGGATAATAGCGATACGGTGCCGACCAATGACCTGCCTGGCGTATGGGATTATGTCAATCTGAATGGCGAACGCATCGGCGACTGGACCACCAGTAATCTGACCGGCGAGTCCTATCAGCGCGACCAGATCCGGCTGGATTTCACCTGGCAGCTGGCCGATCACACGCTACAGTTTGGTTATGACAGTGAAAACTTAAGTGTGGATTATCTGGAATACCAGAACGGCGTCGGTGAGGCGCGTGGCTGGTGGGAATACCGCACTTATACCGCCATTTCGCGCATCAATCTGCCGGCAGGCACTTATATCCGCAAACGCCAGCGCGATACCGGCGGTGAGACCGAAGTGAATTCTGCAGCATTTTATCTGCAGGACAGCTGGCAAATGACCGACACTCTGGTGTTAAACGCCGGCATCCGCCACAGTAATTTTGAAAACACCGCCACCACCGGTCAGACTTACGCCAAACTGGACAGTCAGATCGCACCGCGTCTGCAGCTGATTTGGGACACACAGGGTGATGGCACTCAGAAAGTGTTTGCCACGGCTGGCCGCTATTTCCAGCCGATCGCCGCCAACATGAATATCAAACAGGCCAGCGGTCAAAAAGATCTGCATTTTTACTACAAACCGGGTCAGCTTGCCGCCAACGGCAGCCCGTTGCTAAAAGCGGACGGTTCGCCGGACATTGGCGCGCTGGTGGCGACCAATACCGTGCAAAGTGGCGCGGTCGATGTCGAACGTATTGCGGCACAGGATCTGGGCCCGATGTATTCCGATGAATGGACTTTAGGTATCGAACAGCAGCTAGGCGAGCGTTACAAAGGCGGCGCCCGCTTGGTATATCGCGATTTAAAACAGTCGATTGAAGATTCGGACCTCGGCCCGGTTGTGGCACAGTGGCTGAAGCAAAATAAGGTACAAAATAAGTCGAATGAAAGTTACTTCTACACGCTGATCAATCCAGGTCAGGACGTGACTTTCCTGTATGACTTTGATCAGGATGGCAAAAAAGAGCGCGTGGAGTTAAGCGCGGCCGACCTGCAATTACCGGATCCGAAACGGCGTTATCTGGCGGCTGAGTTTACTCTTGAAGGCAAACCGCTGGACGAGCTGCAGGTGTTTGCTTCGTACGTCTGGTCGCACAGCTGGGGCATGACCGAAGGTTTGGTGCGCACCGACAACGGCCAGGCCGACCCGGGCTGGACCACGTCTTATGATTATGCCGATCTGATGGACCACGGCTATGGCAACCTGCCGAACGATCACCGCCATGCGCTGAAATTCAGCGGGATTTATCAGTTAAGCGACGACTGGAGCCTGGGTTTAGTCGCCCGCGCCACTTCCGGCGCGCCGAAAAACCGCTTCAGTATCCATCCGGGCGGCGTCGACACCTGTAAAGCGCCGTCGTTGTGGGCCGACTGGTGTGCCAGCCAATGGTATGACCAAGCGTCTTTTTATGACTGGGACGGCACGCCGGCGCCGCGTGGCAGCGCGGGTCGTCTCGACTGGTTGTATGAAATGGACTTGTCGTTGACCTATCAGACCACAGTCGCAGGCGGGGACTTAACAGTGAAAGGCACGGCGTACAATCTGTTGAATTTAGACACGCCAACGCGAGTGAATGAAATTGCGCAAATCACTAAAACCGACGGCAGTTTTGCCGCCAACCCGGACTGGGATGTTGCCCAAGGCCTGCAGGCATCGCGGGTAGTCTCGCTGGTGGTGCGCTACCAGTTCTGATTTGAGTGTTGAGTTCGTCTAGCAAAAACCGGCCTGTATGGCCGGTTTTATTTTATAACCTCAAACGCCTTAGCATGGCGCCAGATGGTATCCGGCAGGCTTAATGCAATGCTGTTGAAACCGCTCTCAACTTGGCGTTGCGAACTGTTTTTGTTTTTTGATTGTGTATTATGTTGCATAATAATGTGATTTTTAGTGTTGTTCCTCTCATCTATCCTCTGCTGACTAACGGACCTGTCATGAAATTTAAACTACTTTGTCACTTGTTATGCTTTCTTACTTTTGCAGCTGTCGCCAAGGAGCCTGCAGTAAAGCAGTCTGCGGCTATGTTACCCGTCGAGGCATTCGCCAGTATTCCCAGTATTGACCACATCACACTATCGCCTGATGGAACTTTGTTATCGATGGTGCAACGATTTAACACCGACAAAGAGCAACTGGTTCTGGTGAAACTATTTAATCTGGCGGACGGTAAGTCGCGTTTTTTGGTCAAAGCGGATAGTCGTGATTTAAACATTTTGTCATTAAGCTGGGCGAACAATGATCAATTGTTGATGCGCGGAGCCTATGCATCGAGCCGTTATGGCACGCCCGTGATTGAAACCCGGTTGTTAAAAATAGATATTCATTCCGGCAAATCAGAAAACGTCATTCCCAGGCAGTTCTTGAGTAAATTAGTTCGGGTACCACAATTTCAGTCCAATATCGTCGATGACTTACCAGACGACCCCAAGCATATTTTACTGGCTGTCGATGGTTTAACCGATAAACTCTCGACGGCTGTGGTGAAAATCAACCTCGATGGTGAACTAACCCAGTTGTTGGTAACGGGGCGGGAAAATCTTATCGATTGGGTGGCGGATCGACAACATCAGCCGCGTATTGCGATATTTCATCAGCGGACCACCTATCAAATTAAAGAGCGCGATGCTGCGACCAACGACTATCGGCTATTGTGGGAATTTGAAGCTTTGTCGGCTGATGAGATTTGGCCTATTGGTTTTGGCAAAGCGGCAAATCAGCTTTATGTTTCGGCTTATCATCAGGGGCGGCGGGCTATTTTTCTAGTGGACCTGAATGATCCACAATTAAAACTCGAGTTGGTGATGTCAGATGAGAATTATGATGTCCCGGCCAGCATGCAATACTCGGCGGCAAAGCAAAAAGTAATTGGCCTGGGTGGCCGTTACATTGACGAAGAATACGTGAAACTGCAACGATCATTAGATACTGCATTGCCCGAATACAGTAACGAAATCATCAGTTCCAGCCAAGATGAGAGTCTTATGCTGGTGTTATCTTCCAGTGACTCGCACCCTGGGCAGTATTTGCTTTGGGATCGCAAAGAAAAAAACATGTCGTCGTTACTGGAGCGTTACAGCCAACTGCCACCGGATTTAATGGCAGAAAAAACCAAAGTGAGTTACCAAGCGCGGGACGGATTGGCGATTGAAGGCTGGCTGACGTTGCCTCAGGCCAGTACAGGTAAAAATCTGCCAACGATTGTTTTTCCGCATGGTGGCCCAATTAGCTTCGACGATGGTGGATTTGACTATTGGACGCAATTTTTTGCTAATCGGGGATATGCCGTGCTGCAAATGAATTTCCGCGGGTCTTCTGGCTATGGCTTTGATTTTATGCAGGCTGGCTTAAAAAATTGGGGTCTGCAAATGCAAGATGATGTCGAAGATGGCACCCGCTGGTTAATCAAGCAAGGGGTCAGTGATCCGAAGCGCATTTGTATTGTCGGTGCCAGTTATGGTGGTTATGCCGCTTTAATGGGCGTGATCAAAACGCCTGAATTGTATCGTTGTGTTGCAAGTTTCGCCCCGGTGACCGATTTGCAGCAACTGGTCAGCGACAGCAAGTCTTTTACTAATTATAAAGTGGTACAAAAGCAACTTGGCGACGATGACGTTGACCTGGAATTGCGCTCACCAGTCAATTTCGTCACGGATATTCAAGTACCAGTGTTGTTGGTTCATGGCACAAAAGATCGAACGGTGCGAGTGAAACACAGCAGGCAAATGGCCGCATTGTTGAAAAAGTCCGGTAAAGACGTTGAATATATTGAATTAGAACAAGGCGATCATTACCTCAGCACCAATCAACACCGGTTACAGACCTTTCAGGCGCTGGATCAGTTTTTACAGCGTCATCTGACTCAATCCGGGCAATGAATGTAGGACCCGTTCAATTGAGCAACGGGTTCTGCAAAGCGGTTTGAGTGACGGGCAATTATTCAGGACACCCACATTTTAGAATATGTGGGTGTCCTTTTTTTAGCCTCTTTACCATGGGTCAAAAGCCACAAGCCGGCGCACTATGGTTTCTGGCGGGAAAATTCATAGCGATGGCGGAACACCGCAGGCGACGCAGCTGCGACTTCCGTTTTCTCCATGACAATGCTGCTGGCGGATATCGTCAGCTGATATTGGATTAACATTGAGTCCGCTTGCCGGCTAAGGCTGAACTGCGTGCCGGCTGAGTTACGCTGCACCCCGCTGATTGTATAGCGCTGTGTGTCTGTTGCATTGTCACCGCTGCGCCAATTGACCAGTCCTGCCTTCAGATCGAATTGCATCTGATCATAGCCATAGACAATTTTGCCCGGACCATCGTCATAGATAAAATACAGCACCAGGGTGTCTGGCTGGCTCAAAGATACATGCAGCGCCGTGGGCAAGGTGACCATGTTGCCGGGCGAGGCATAGTCGTTATACAGCAGCTTGCCTTGCCAACTGCCGGCCGCCACGGCAATTTCAGCCAGCGGCGCCGCTGGGTGCGCGGCCTGAGCTGGCGGCAGTAAAAAGCAGGCACTGCACAATAACAACGCAGCGAGACGGCGAAACAAGGGCTGATGCATGCGAACTCCGGTTTATAAAACCAAATAACTGTCTGAAGTTCCCAATCACGGCTTGGCCAGAGCACTGGATCTGCGCGTTGTTCCCACTTGATGAATTCGGTCACAGACAACTGTCGCGCTGCTACTGGTCAGCGCTGACGCCGGTGTTATAATGCGGCGTTATGCATCGAGCATTTATCCCAGCATTTATCCGAAAAAGGACCTGATTGATATGGCGGACATCGACACACGCCCCACGAATTTTATCCGGCAAATCATTGATGCCGACCTCGCATCCGGCAAGCACACTGCTGTGCAGACCCGTTTCCCGCCGGAGCCAAATGGTTATCTGCATATTGGTCACGCTAAATCCATTTGCCTGAATTTTGGTATTGCACAGGATTACCAGGGCGCCTGCAATCTGCGATTTGACGATACCAACCCGGAAAAAGAAAACATCGATTTCGTCAATTCAATCCAACGTGACGTGCAGTGGCTGGGTTTCCAGTGGACTGGCAATGTGCGTTATTCATCTGATTATTTTGACGCCTTATATGGTTATGCCGTTGAACTGATTAATAAAGGTCTGGCGTACGTCTGTTTCTTAAATGCCGAACAAATGCGTGAATACCGCGGCAGTCTGACGCAGCCAGGCAAGCCAAGCCCGACCCGCGATACCACGCCGGCTGAAAACTTAGCGCTGTTTGAAAAAATGCGCGCGGGCGGTTTTCAAGAAGGTGAGTGCTCATTGCGCGCCAAAATTGACATGTCGTCGTCTTTTATCTGTATGCGCGATCCGGTGATTTACCGGGTGAAGTTTGCGCATCACCATCAGACCGGCGACAAATGGTGCATCTACCCGATGTACGATTTCACCCACTGTATTTCCGATGCGCTCGAAGGCATCACCCATTCGTTGTGTACGCTGGAGTTCCAGGATAACCGCCGTTTATACGATTGGATCCTCGATAACATCACTATCCCATGTCACCCGCAGCAAATTGAGTTCTCGCGGCTGAACCTGGAATATCAGGTGATGAGTAAGCGTAAGCTGCATCAATTAGTTGAAGGTAATCATGTGTCTGGCTGGGATGACCCACGGATGCCAACCATTGCTGGCTTGCGCCGTCGTGGTTATACGCCAGCATCATTGCGTGAATTCGCCAAACGCATCGGTATTACCAAACAAGATAACGTCATTGAAATGAGTGCGCTGGAAGCCTGTATCCGTGAAGATCTGGATGCGCACGCGCCACGCGCCATGGCGGTGTTGGATCCGATCAAAGTCACGCTGAGCAATTTCACCGCAGCGGATGTGGAATGGCTGGATGTGGCGAATCATCCAAAAGACGAAGCGATGGGCAGCCGCAAAGTGCCATTTGGCAAAGTGCTGTATATCGACCGTGCCGATTTCCGCGAAGAAGCCAACAAGCATTACAAGCGGATGGTCACCGGCGGTGAAGTACGTTTGCGCGGTGCTTATGTGATCCGTGCCGATGAAGTCATCAAAGACGCCGACGGCAATATTCTCGAGCTGGTCTGTAGTTATGATCCGGAAACGCTGGGTAAAAACCCGGCCGACGGTCGCAAAGTGCGCGGCGTGATCCACTGGGTCGAAGCTTCACAAGCCAAGACGGCTGAATTCCGTGTCTATGACCGTTTATTCAGTGTCGCTAACCCGTCAGCGGAAGATGACTTTATTCAAGTGATTCACCCGGCATCGCTGACAGTGAAGCAGGGTTATGTTGAACCAAGCCTGGCCAGTGCCAAAGCGGAGCAGGCTTATCAGTTTGAACGCGAAGGGTATTATTGCCTGGATAATCGCGATGCCAGCGCAGATCATCTGGTGTTTAACCGCACCGTGGGCTTACGGGACAGCTTTGCTGCAGAAGCCTGATTAGAAAAACCAGCCTGCGGGCTGGTTTTTTTTATTCGCTGCCATCCATGGCGCTCACCCGTTGGGCCAATGCGTGGCATTGTTAAAAACTGCTCCTGCAGTTTTTTATTCGCAGCCATCCATGGCGCTCACCCGTTGGGCCAATGCGTGGCATTGTTAAAAACTGCTCCTGCAGTTTTTTATTCGCAGCCATCCATGGCGCTCACCCGTTGGGCCAATGCGTGGTATTGTTAAAAACTGCTCCTGCAGTTTTGTATTCGCTGCCATCCATGGCGCTCACCCGTTGGGCCAGTGCGTGGCATTGTTAAAAACTGCTCCTGCAGTTTTTTATTCGCTGCCATCCATGGCGCTCACCCGTTGGGCCAATGCGTGGCATTGTTAAAAACTGCTCCTGCAGTTTTTTATTCGCTGCCATCCATGACGCTCACCCGTTGGGCCAATGCGTGGCATTGTTAAAAACTGCTCCTGCAGTTTTTTTTGGTCATACCGGCAGGGCATGGAGGTAAATGCAAGTGTCACGGATGAAGCTCTGTTTGCAGGGTTTTTGCTACTGGCTTTGCTGCGTGCTGCCGGCATTTGCCGCTACTCCCAAGGATCAGGTGCGTTATCCGCCACCACAGCATCAGCAAGACCGCCGCTCCGACTACGCTATCAGCTTGCTGACGGAAGCACTGCAGCGTAGCGCGCCCCATCTCAAAGTGGTGCCTTCCCGGCATTTGTTTTCCCGTAGTCGCGCTCTGGAAGAGTTAATGCCGGGTGGTGCGGTCGACGTTGTTTGGACCTTGACGTCGGTTGAGCGTGAACAAAAATATTTGCCGGTGCGGATCCCCATCTATTTTGGTTATGGTGGTTACCGGCTGCTGCTGATCCATCAGCAGCAACAGGCCCGTTTTGCGGCGCTACGCACCGGTGCACAGTGGCGTGAATTGCAGTTTGCTCAGGTGCACGATTGGATCGACACCAAATTATTACGTCAACACGGCTGGCAAGTGCAGGGTGTGTCGCAGTACGCTAATTTGTTCCCGTTGCTGCTGAAACAACGTGTAGACGCCGTGCCCCGCGGTGTGCTGGAGATCAGTGATGAAATTGCGCAGTGGCAGTCACAAGGCCTGATGATTGAACCGCACTGGCTAATCCAATATCCGTCAGCTGAGTATTTTTTTGTCAGTCAGCAAAATCCGTTGTTAGCCGCAGCGCTGGAGCAGGGCATCCGGCAGATGCAGCAGGATGGTAGTCTGCAGCGCTTGTTTGACCGGCATTTTGCCGCGAAGTTAAAGGGATTAGGACTTGACCAACGTCGGGTTTTAAAGATACAAAATCCATACCTGCCAACCCGTCCTGCCATCACCGCAACCAGCCCTGCCGTTGGACATGACTGATTGCTGTACTTGCCAAACTCAAACTGATCGGGAGTATTGATGGACGTATTTTTCGCTGTGTTCTTTTTTGCCTTGTCGAGCACCATCACGCCGGGTCCGAACAATATTATGATGATGTCGTCTGGCGTGAACTATGGCGTGCGTGCCAGTCTGGCGCACCTGTGTGGTATCTGCCTGGGCTTTCCAGCCATGGTATTGCTGGTTGGTCTGGGTTTTGGTCTGATCTTTACCACGCTGCCGTGGTTACATACGGTGATCAAGGTTATTGGCGTGGTTTATCTATTATGGCTGGCCTGGAAGATCGCCGGCAGTGGCGCCGGTCAAATTGATACGGTGCAGAATAAACCGCTGAATTTTTGGCAGGCGGCGGCTTTTCAATGGGTTAATGCGAAAGCTTGGGTGATGGCATCCGGCGCCATTGCCGCCTTCACCACAGTGGGGGGCGCTGTCTTATCGGAAGTATTGCAGATCACCGCTGCGTTTTTGCTAGTCAGTTTTCCTTGTGTCGGCGCCTGGTTGACGTTTGGCGCTATGCTGCGTCGGGTGCTGAATCAGCCACATTATCGGCAGTGGTTCAACTACAGCATGGCATTGTTGCTGTTATTGTCGGTGCTGCCGGTGGTGTATGAGTTGTGGTTACAAGCCGTTGCAGCCTGACTGGCCTTTAGTCGACCTGCTGCGCCAGCTTTAACAGCTGGGAGCCAAGTTTCAGCTGGTGCGATTGGGTACGTTGCAAGTTGACCTGAAAACTAATGCCATCCGGTGACGTCAATAACTGGATCATGCCCAACTGACGGTAGGCTTCGGCATTGTCTGTGACAATCAATAGCTGGCGACCGGCCAACAATCTCTGCCACTGTTGCAGCGCACGGCGTTCGGTCAAACCGATCATCAGAACATCACATTGCGCCAACGCAGGTTCATCATCGATAGCTTTGGCGTCAACCTGGATCGGCAGCGCCTGCAGTGCCTGTAGCAGTTGCGGATACTGCACAATACAAAAACGCATCGGACTGCGCGGTGGCGGGGGCCACTGAGTGTATTGGCCAAACCGGTATAAAAAGGTCGCTTTGAGACTAAATTCATCAGCAGCAAATCCAGTGGCCAGCACCGGTGTGACCGAAGTGCCCAACAGACTGACGCATAACCACAGTGCCCTCAGCTTTACCATAGTTGCCACCGCCAGGTGACGGAGAATACCCGGCCTGGTTGCAATGCCGGCGGATTACTCTGAATGGGCCGGTCAAAAATCATCCGGTCGCCGGCATTCTGCAGTTGTATGGCCAGCAGATGCTCGGTACTTAGTTGCCAGGTAAGACCCAAATCGATCACAACATAAGCGGCTAACGGACTGTCGCCAACCCAACGCTGACTCATACCCAAAGCGGTGGCGCTAAATTGTGCATCTAACCAACTGATCGGTTGCTGAAACTGCAGTTTGACCAGATGCTGTGGCGAGTTTTGCAAGCGCTGACCCAGCGCATTCTGACCGCGTTGCCACGACCAGGCGGCACTGAACATGGCACCGCTTTGCAACCGCCAGTCCAACGTTAGCTCAGTGCCATAGTTATGCATGTGATTGCTGTTGGTAAACACGGCCTCGGCCGGCTCCAACGCAATCAGATCATCGATGTCCGCATAATACCAACTCAGGCGATAACTGAATTGTCGGGACAGTTGTTGTTCGAAAGTCAGTTCGGTTGACGTTACAGTTTCAACTTCAGGTTGCGGTGCAAAAAAGCTGGAGTTAGTGGCAAATTCGTACAAATTTGCCGACCGATAGGCGCTGCCATGCAGCAGTTTCAGATTCTGCGCATCATTAAGTTGCCAGATCCAGCCTACTCTGGGGCTCCAGCGTGCTGGACTGACACGGGAATCATCGTAGCGCACACCGAGTAACAGGCTGTGCTGCGGTAGCAGTTGCCATTGGTCCTGCACAAACATCGACTTGCGTTGGTTGTGGCCATAATAACCCTGATATAACTCGTTGCTGGCTGCCAGCAATACTTCAATTTGCTGGCGCACATCATCCTGAAATTCCAGACCAAACAGCAGGTCATGCGCGGTCAGCCCCTGATATTGCAACAGCAGATCACCGCTGAACCAGCGACCCAGCTGATCGTTGTGCAATATGGTTTGAGCAAAGTCCGGGTGGTAAATGGGGATGTTACGCTGATAACGGCTACCACTTTGGTTCAGGTGCCCACTTAAGGTGAGATCTTCTGCGATCGTATGTTGGTGCGCCAGTGACAGTAAAAAATTGTCGTTCTGATCGGCAACTGCAACGGTTTGCCAGCCTGCCGGCGTCAACAGAGAAGAGGGGCTATAGCGGGTTTGTCCGGACCACAATGCTTGGAATCGCAGGCCTTGTTGTCGGTAACCAACACGTAAACGACTCAGGTGTTCATGATTGAGTGCTTGATAGGCCTCAGCATCGCCGGCGGGGGGCTCAAACGCCAGTGGCAGCTCCGGATGCTGCTGATGGCTGGCACTAAACCACCATTCGGCGCCCTGTTCCAGCCGTCTGGCGGTATTAAAGAAATAGCGGTTACTGCCATTGTTCTGCATCGTCATTCGCAGGGCACCACCGCGCAGTTGTTGTGCCGTTTTAGTCAGAATATTCACGACGCCAAAAAACGCATTGTTACCGTAGACTGCTGCGCCAGGACCTGCCGCAAACTCGACCCGGTCGATGTTTTCTACATCGATGATAGCGTCGCTGCCCAACAAACCTGCGTCGTAAATGTTTTCATTGATCCGGACTCCATCGAGCATAAACAGCAGACGCGAATTAAAGTCTCCTGGTTGGCCTAACCCACGCACGCCGACATATAAAAAAGCACTGTCACTGCTGATATAAATACCGGGCAGGCTTTGTAAAATCTGTGCCAGCGTTTGCCATTGAAACAGTTCGATATCGGCAGCGGTGACGACATAAGTGACATTGACGCTCTGGTTACTGGACTGAGCATAACGGGCGGCGGTGCTAACTTCGATTTGCTGCGGCACGTCACTCAGTGGCGTGCTGAGCAGTTGTTCCAGACTCGGCGTAGCCGGTGAGCTATTTGCCGTAGATGTTTGCACCGCTTCTTGTGTAGGCGCTTCGGTTTCGGTCGTTTGAGCTTTGGTCGTTTGTGCTATCACAGACCAGCTCAGCAACACCAAGCTCGTCGCAGTTAACCAGCTAATCCTCGCCATCGGTAAACCTCCGACAAGTGTTTTTACCGGCCCGTTTGGCCTGATACATCGCCTGATCCGCTTGCTGTAACAACATCACAGCTTCGGTGCTGTCTTGTGGGCAAAATGCCAGTCCGACCGTCGCTCCAACCGGCATCAATGAATTTTTTAACCACATGGGCTCCCGCACGCTTTGGATCAACCGCTCTGCCAGTTGCATGGCCCATTCTGGTTGTACGATATCTGTTAACAGCACGGCAAATTCGTCGCCGCCTAAGCGAAAGAGCCGGTCTGTCTGTCGTAGTTGCGATTGCATGCGCTTGGCGACGATTTGCAGCACTTCGTCACCCGCATCATGACCCCAGCGGTCATTGACGGTTTTAAAGTTATCCAGATCGATAAATAGCAGCGCCAGCGTTTGTTGCTCTGTGGCGGCATAGGCGACCGCACGCGGCAATTCAGTTTCAAAATATAGGCGGTTGGCGAGTCCGGTCAGGTGATCGGAGTGCGCCAGTTTGTCCAGTTGCTGCCGTGCCTGTTGTTGCTGCTGTAATTGCTGTTGCAGGTCCTGTTGCCAGATCTCAATCCGTTTGAACAGTTCATTCAGTCGCTCGGTCAGACGGCCGACTTCGTCGCGCCGCCGCACTGTGCCTCTGATACTGTAATCCTGTTTTCGGGCCGCATAATCAGCCAGCTCTGCCAGCTCTACCACCGGCGCCAGTGCTTTACGCTGTACCAAATGCAGTACCCGGCTGGCCGCGAATAAGGCCAGGATCACGATCAGGCCAAACAATAGCAGCAGTGACAACAATGCCTGTTGTAAGCCGGCCAAGCTTTCCGTCACCACCACACTGCCAACAGTTTCTGCTTTAAAACGGATAGGGCGCCGCACTTGCAATTGCAGCCAATCCAGCTGTTGATAGCTGTCAGCTTGTAACCACAAACGACTGACTTTTTCTGGCTGGCTGGCGAATAGCTGCATGTCAGGTTGGTACACTGCGAGATCCAGCACATCCTGTCGCTGCGCATAAGTTTGCAGTTCGGCTGCGGCGGCGGCTTTATCGAGAAACACCAGACTGGCTGCCAGGTTTAACGCCAGTTGTTCGGTATTGACGGCAGCTTCAGCCAGATGGCGCTCCCGGGCGGAATGCCAGGTGACGGCTGCCAATAACAGCACTGTGCTAAAAATCGTGCCAGCCAGAATTAATAAATTCAGTCTGGTTAAGCGTCTGACTAAAGATAAAGGCCGAAGTGATGAGGGTTTTACCGGCACAAAAGCCCCCTGAAACACGAAACATCGCAGTGTTGATTAATATAGCTGCCATGCGGAAAACTGCAGTAGAATCAGATTCGTTTCTTCGTCATTAGGTCAGGTGCATGCAGGAATTGTCAGAGAAGATCCGGCTGGAACATGAAGCCGCCCGGTTGTTTATGCGATTGTATCAACGCCGGTATGGCGTTTCGATGCGGCATATCTGGCACAACGAACCGGCTAAACCTGATGTGTCCTGCTATTTAGAACAACAACGCCTGGACCTCGAGATTGCGCATTTGTACGGTAGCGAAGCCGAGGCTATGCAACTGCTTGGCCGCGACTTAAGCCCACTGACCCGTGACGCGCTGGCGGCGCTTGCAGACGTGCCTACGCCGCAACGGATGCTGGCAGCATTGGATCGATTGATCCGGCAAAAAGCCGGCAAAAGTTATGACAGTCAGCGCGTTTGGCTGGTGATCCGCAATACCAATCCGCTGTGGCGTGCTGAACAATTGCAGCACTATCGCCAGTCGATGCAGCTTCCTCAAGCCCAGCCATTTGAACAAATCTGGTTGGTGGCTGATTATCGCGGCGATGCCGGTATTGCCGCGTTGTATCCGCCGGATTTGTATTCGCAGGAGTTGCTCTGATGCGCGGGTTCTGGCGGCGCTATCAGCAGTTGTTACAACGCTCAAGCCACTGGTTTTCACCGCAGTTTTTACAGATCTGCGCACTGTTGTTATTGCTGGGCAGTGTCGTACTTTTTTTGTTGCCGCAGCGCAGTGAATGGCTGTTATTGCCGTTGTTATTATTGTTGTGGTGCCTGCTGTTATTGCTGGCCAAACAAATGTTTCAGCAGGTGCCGACAGCAAAGCCGGTGGCAGGTCTGTTGGCGCGGTTATGGTATTGGCTGCGGTTTGGCTGGTATCAGCTGATGTTGCTGTTGTTCTTAGTCCTGTGTCTGGTGTGTCTGGCATTCAGCCTGAAACTTGCCGGTGTTATACTGCGCGCCGTACTGGCTTAATCTGATCATTTGCGCGGAGTTTAATATTGTCTGAATCTGTTGCTGCGGTGCCTGCGCACGGCCTGTCGGTGGTGATGTTCTGCTCCGTCATTGATAATTTCGGTGATATTGGCATCTGCTGGCGGCTGTCCCGTCAGCTGGTCGCAGAGCATGGCTGCCAGGTGCGGTTGTTTGTCGATGACCTTCAGAGCTTTGCGCGGATTTGTCCGCAAGTTGCTCCTGCTGCGTTACGCCAGCGCATTAACGATGTGGACATTCTGCACTGGCAGACGGCGTTGCCAGCACAGACATTGCTGGAAGCTGCTGAACTTTGTACTGTCCAGCTGTGTATTGAAGCCCTCGCTTGCACTGTGCCAGCGGAATTTCTTAATGCACTTGAGCAAGCAAACCCACAGGCGCTGTGGCTGAATCTGGAGTATCTGACGGCCGAAGACTGGGCCGGTGGCTGTCATGGTCTGCCATCGCCTCAGGCTGGGGTCCGTTTAAAAAAATACTTCTTTTTCCCCGGTTTTACTGGCGATGTGGGTGGACTGCTACGTGAGTCGAACGTGGTTGCATCCGCCCGCTATCTGCAGCAAGATGCGGACGCCAGAGCTGTGGCGTGGCGTCAACTCGGTCTGACATTACCTGCGCCGGATTGTCGGGTGATCTCCGTGTTTGCCTACAGCCAGGCTGGTATCCAGCCCTGGCTGGACCTGCTTGCTTCAGACAACCGGCCAAACTGGCTACTGGTTGCTGAAGGTGCGCTGGCTCAATACCTGCGGGTCTGTTACCCAGCCCTGCAACAACATGGAGTCTTGCAGAGCGGCAGTCTGACACTGCAGATCCTGCCATTTGTGCCGCAACCGGATTACGATCTGTTGTTGGCGCTCTGTGATCTGAATTTTGTCCGGGGTGAAGATTCTGTGATCCGGGCCCATTGGGCCGGTCGGCCATTTATCTGGCAGATCTATCGTCAGGCAGAGCAGGCGCATCTGGAAAAACTTCATGCATTTCTGACGCTGATGCTGGCTGATGAGCCACCTGCACTGGCAGCTTGGTGGCGCCAGCTGCATCTGGCCTGGGAACAAGAGCAGAATTTTGCTGCTTTTTGGCCGCAACTCGTAGATAATTTCGATGAAATACAGGGCCTTATGCTGCGCTGGCAGCATAAGTTACTGGCTCAGCAAGATCTTGCCAGCAACCTCGTGCGTTTTGCACAAAACCGACTTATAATGTCGCGCAATTTTTCCTAACAAGAAGATATTTCAATTATGATGAAGACTGCTCAAGAAGTACGCGCCGGCCAGGTCATTATGGTCGACAACGAGCCGATGGTTGTTCAGAAAGCTGAATTCAACAAATCAGGCCGTAACTCCGCTGTTGTAAAAATGAAGCTGAAAGGTCTGCTGTCTGGCCAGGGTACAGAAACTGTATACCGCGCGGACGACAAATTTGAACAAGTTCTGCTGGAAACTAAAGAAGTAACTTATTCTTACTTCGCTGATCCAATGTACGTGTTCATGGATGCTGAATACAACCAATACGAAATCGAAGCCGACAACATGACAGATGCGCTGAAGTATCTGATGCCAGAAATGGCTTGTTCAGTTGTATTCTACGGCGAACGTGCAATCTCTGTTGACCTGCCAACCATCGTAGTTCGTGAAGTGACTTACACTGAGCCTGCTGCCCGTGGCGACACTTCAGGTAAAGTCATGAAGCTGGCAAAACTGGAAACTGGTTTTGAAATTCAGGTTCCAGCTTTCGTTGAGATCGGCGACAAAATCGAAATCGACACCCGTACTGACGAGTACCGCAGCCGCGCCAAGTAATTGGCTTCTGCTAAAAAATAACCGCCTTCTGGCGGTTTTTTTTTGCACAGTTCATCCCCCTTGGGTTATCGCCATGCGTGAATCATTCGTCTGCCTCAGACTGAATGAGGGTTTAGCAAAGCTCTGATCGTCAAGTCATGGCCGCGAGCCCGGATTTGACTAAGTAGCAATAACGCGCAGCCGTAAGCATCCTCCAGCGCATTGTGCGCTTGGACCTGTGGCAGGCCATGGCGCAACAGACATTGGTTCAGACTCAGAGCGCTGCTTTTTACCACCTGGCCCTGGCGCTGCAGGCGTTGTTGCTCAAGGGCCAGCGTATCTGCGAATCGCAGTGCCGGACTTTGTTGGTATTGACGTTTGAAGGCCTGCTGCAAAAAACGGCTTTCAATGGCACTGTGATGACAGACCAGCACCCGACCGGCAGCGGCTTGTAAAAACTCGCGTAAAAATTCACTTTCGCTGATGCCACCAGCCAAATCGGCCTGATGCAAGCCGTGGATCACGGCACTCTGACCGAGGGTTCTGGCCTCGTCAGTTGCAGGTCGCAGTGTGCTGTAAAAGCTGTCAGACAAATCAAGCTGCAACTGATTGATGCAGACCCATCCCGCACTGACAATATGATGCTGTTTAGCGTCAAGACCACTAGTTTCCAGATCGAGCACCAAAAAATGCGCCTGGCGCGCCAGCAGTTGACCTGAAACCGTCTGTAGTCCGGGAAATGCCGGAGTGCGGCGTAGCGCGTTCAGTCGCTGTAACCAGGTACTGAATAACATTCTTATAGCTCCCGGCAATAGCGCTGTGCCACGATTTGCTGGTGCTGACTGATCACCGCAAAGGCGTCTTTGAGCTGATGACGTTGCAGCACATTCAATTGGGCCGGGTCCTGCAAATTTGTCATTGATCCGTCTTGTTGCAGTGCGGCATATTGCAGGTGCCAGCGCAGCTGATGTAACAATTCAAATGCTGCGGTTAAATCCCGCGCTTCGCTGGCGCTGAGCACCTGTAATGTGACCAAGGCGTCGAGTCGGGCCGGCGTCTGCACAGCAGAAACGCCATGCGCCAGCGCATGGACTCTGACAACATCATGAATCAGCGCAATGCCGCGTTTTTTTAAGTCCAATCCCCGGCGTTTGGCGCCGTCCTGCTCGAGGATAAAGTGCTTAAAAAAGCCTAGTGGCGGTTGATGGCTCAGCGCATTTTTTGCCAGTTGCCAGATAAACAGCTGCTGGTTACTCATCGCCAGAATATCTGACTGCAGTGCGTTAAACAGTGCCTGACTGCCTGCGACCACACGGGCATCAAAATAGATACTGCTGTCGAGCAACGCCTGTGGTGTGGGGGTCTGGATCATGCCGGCAAAACGGCTTGACCAGCCTGACAGACTGAGCCGTAGTTTCGGATTGGTCGCCATCACCAATCCCGGGCACAGTACCTGACCAGAGCTGGCCAAACCGTCACAGACAAAGCTAGCCAGCGCACTGAAGTAGCGTTCAACATCACCGACCGGTTCTTTTTCCAGTAACAGCGCATTGTCCTGATCGGCACTGAGTAACATGTCTTGTCGTGCTTGCGAGCCAAAACACAACCAGCTGAATGCACATGGGGCAGGGCCCAGCTGTTGTAGCGCTAACTTCAGCCAGCTCTGCGCCAGCGCGTCATACAAAGTGGTCAGGATCTGACTGATTTCGCGGGACGGCAGTTGTTGTTGTCCCAATTGCCTGCACAGTTGTGTGATGGATGCCTGGCAGGCACTCAGCCCTGCGCTATCATGCTGGCGGTGAATATGGCTGATTAAAAACAGTGGGTGTTCCTGCGTACTGCGCACCAAGTCGCTGGTCGTCAGCACCCCGATGACGCTACCTGCTCGTTCGACCGGTAGGTGGTGAATATTATGCTGGCTCATCAGCTGCAGGGCTTCAAAACTAAAGGCGTCGGCGGCAATGCGGTAAGGATTTCGCGTCATTACCTGCTCGACGGGGGTATTCGCTGGCAGGCCGGTGGCCAGCACTTTAGTGCGTAGATCGCGGTCGGTCAGAATACCGCAAAGCTGATTATCAGCCATGACCAAAACAGACGATATGCGCTGCTGCGTCATCAATATCGCCGCCTGCTGGATCGTGGCATCACCTTGAATGCTGTAAACCTGTCGGGCACACAGATCAGCAACACGCTGATGGTCGGTAGCACTTTGCTGATGTAAGTGCAGTGCCCGGCCAAGCAAGCGTTGAAAATACAACGCAAAGTTTTTGAATTGATGTTGATATTGTTCAAACACCGCTTGCGGGATCAGGTAAACCAACCCATCTTCCTGACAATGCAGTTGTTCGGCGACATCCTGTTGCGTTAACAACTGGCGATAACCCCAGCAATCACCGCTTTGCAGTGGATAGAGTTGCTGTTGTTGTTGCATCAGAAACAAGCCGGTACGCACCAATATCAGCTGGTGGCTGAACGGTAGCTGTTCGGATTGCACGGCATAATAGATCTTGATTTGTTGGCTTAGCGCGCTGAGGTCGGCCGCCGGCAATTCGGCAAAAGGGGGAACTTGCGTTAAAAACTGCACCACTTCCTGAATTTGCATCACAAGCTCCTGCATGAAAAAGGTCAGCGCCGTGACGCTGACCTGATACTGCGGTGTCCGGTTATCTTAGTGAAAGTTTAGTGGGCGGATGCCGCACCAGCACCTTTCGGGAACCGGATAGATTCAACAATTTCCTGCACTTCGACTGGGACTTCTTTGGTGAATCTGCTCACCACAAAGGCCACAATGAAATTGACCAGCATACCAACGGTACCGATACCTTCCGGTGAAATACCGAGGAGCCAGTTGGCCGGAATATTGGCCGCCATCGGGGTGATAAAGATACCTTTGAAGTAGACGATATAGCCGATGGTAAACACCATGCCCGCTAACATACCGGCGATCGCCCCTTCTTTGTTCATTTTCTTATAGAAAATGCCAAGGATAATCGCCGGGAAGAAGCTGGCCGCCGCTAAACCGAAAGCAAAGGCTACAACTTCGGCCACAAAGCCTGGCGGATTGATCCCCAGATAGCCGGCTACTAAAATCGCGACTGCAGCAGCGCCCCGTGCATAACGCAACTCCATTTTGTCGGAAATGTTTGGCATCAGATTTCGCTTCAGTAAATCATGCGAAATCGACGTCGAAATCACCAACAACAAGCCGGCTGCAGTGGATAGGGCTGCCGCAATTGCGCCTGCCGCCACCAATGCAATGACCCAGTTTGGTAACTTCGCAATTTCTGGATTGGCCAATACCATGATGTCGCGGTCAATGGTCATCTCATTGCGCTCATCGCCTGAATAAAACATGCGGCCGTCACCATTTTTATCTTCATGCTTGATCAAACCGGTTTTTTCCCAGTTGCTGATCCACTGTGGTGTTTCACTGACCAAGGTGCCTTGTTGATCAGCGCCATTGATGGTGTTGATCAAATTGTAGCGGGCAAAAGCGCCGATTGATGGGGCTGTGGTGTACAGGATCATGATGAAGATTAATGCCCAGCCAGCTGAAATACGCGCATCTTTCACGCGTGGCACTGTGAAGAACCGCACGATAACATGAGGTAAACCGGCAGTACCGACCATCAAGGCTGCAGTGATGGCGAATACATCGATCATCGACTTAGTACCATCGGTATACATCGCAAAGCCGAGCTCTTTTGACAGGCCGTCTAACTTATCCAGCAAGTAGGTATCTGTACCTTCAATTGTGCCACCAAAACCGAGTTGTGGAATTGGATTGCCGGTGATCATCAAAGAGATAAACACGGCAGGAACCAGATAGGCAAAAATCAGCACACAATATTGCGCGACCTGGGTATAGGTAATGCCTTTCATACCGCCTAAAACTGCGTAGAAAAACACTACCGCCATGCCAACGACAACGCCGGTTTCAATATCCACTTCCAGGAAGCGGCTGAACACGACGCCGACACCACGCATTTGGCCTGCAACATAAACAAACGACACCAGGATCGCGCAAACCACTGCGACAGTGCGCGCTGTTTGTGAGTAATACCGATCGCCGATAAAATCCGGCACTGTAAATTTGCCGAATTTGCGCAGGTAGGGGGCCAGACATAACGCCAGCAGCACATAACCACCGGTCCAGCCCATCAGATAGACAGAGCCGTCGTAACCCATAAAGGAAATTAAACCGGCCATCGAAATGAAGGATGCAGCAGACATCCAGTCGGCAGCAGTCGCCATCCCGTTGGCTAATGGCGAAACGCCACCACCGGCGACGTAGAATTCGTGTGTAGAGCCGGCCCGTGCCCAGATTGCAATACCTATGTACAGCAGGAAGGTCGCGCCGACAATAATATAAGTGAGAGTCTGTAAATCCATGGCGCGCCCCTTAATCTTCTTGGACGTTGTATTTCTGGTCTAACTGATTCATCTTCACGACGTAGACGAAAATCAGCAGCACAAAAACGTAGATAGAACCTTGTTGGGCAAACCAGAATCCGAGCTTGAAGCCGAAAAACTGGATTGCGTTCAGCGCATCGACAAATAAAATGCCGGCACCAAATGAAACTGCAAACCAGATCGCCAGCAGTTTCAGCATCAGACTGACATTTTCACGCCAATAGGCACTGGCTTGTTCAGAGCTGTGAAACGCCATAAAGTCTCTCCTCGTTGTGTTTTGTTTATTGTTATAACCTGTTGTGAGCTGGCAAATGCCGCTGGTTACACAATAGCCGCTGCTGGCAAAACGCCTAGCCCGACTTTAGTCGAAGTGGTTGACACCTATCAGGTTTTGCCTGCTGATGTGATTGACAGTCTGGCCTATTTATCAAAGACTGAGCAGCAACGCCTGGCAGATGATTGCTGGCTGTACAGGTTGTAACTAATTGAAATGAAAAGAGGAGTGTCCAGTGGCAACAGGCTGGATCATCATGCTGGCAGTCGCGTATATCGGCGGCCTATTTGCCATCGCTAATTGGGCTGACCAGTCGCGGCATGATTCATTACTACAAAAGTATGGGGGGGCGATCTACAGCCTGGCCTTGGCGGTCTATTGTACATCCTGGACTTATTATGGTGCTGTGGGGTCTGCAGTTAGTTCTGGTTGGGACTATCTGCCGATTTATCTGGGTCCTGTGCTGTTGTATTTATTCGGTCATCGCTTACTGCTCAAGCTATTGTTTGTCGCCAAAAAACACAATGTGACCTCACTCACTGACTTTATCAGCGCCCGTTATGGCAAACGGCAGGCGATTGCTGCACTGACTGCATTATTGTGCTTGGTGGTGGTAGTGCCCTACATCGCGTTGCAGCTCAAAGCGGTCACCAGCTCCTATCAGGTATTGGTCGGCGGTGCGGCTGACACCACTGGGCCTGTATGGCAGGATTCCGCCCTATGGAGTGCGGCGACGATGGCGTTGTTTGCGATTTTGTTTGGCACCCGCAAGCTGCACCTGACTGAGCAAAATCGTGGTGTGATGGCGGCTATTGCTTTTGAATCCGTGGTTAAACTGGCGGCACTTCTGTTGTTAGCCGGTGCAGTACTGTACTGGCTGATCCCGGCCCCCTCACTGCTACTACAACAGTTTCAGCAACACAGCGCCAGTCAACAATCGGCTGAAGCCTTTAGTGTGCTGAGTTTTTTTACTAAAACCTTACTCGCTGTCTGCGCTGTTTTCTTATTGCCGCGCCAGTTCCATGTCACTTTTGTTGAAAATACTTCTGCAGCACATTTGCATCAGGCAAGACGCTGGTTTGTGCTGTATCTAGTGTTGGTGACGCTGGTGGTCGTGCCCATCGCGATGGCCGGTGTGGATTTGTTTCCGACGCAACTGGCGCATGCCGACAGCTTTGTGTTGTTGATTCCGGCGAGCCAAGGCTGGGATATCCTCAGTGCGTTCGTGTTTATCGGTGGATTTTCGGCAGCAACTTCGATGATTGTAATTGCCACGCTGGCGCTTGGCACCATGATCAGTAATGACGTGGTGATGCCTGCCATTTTAAGACGCCGGCAGATGCAGCCACATACCGGCGACTACAGCAGATTAATTCTGCGTGTACGCCGGCTGATGATCCTCGTCGTGATGGCTTTATCCTGGGGTTATTATCGTTGGTTTGCGCGCAGCTACGAGTTGGCAGAAACCGGTCTTTTGGCATTTGCGCTGATCATTCAGCTGGCGCCGGCAGTGCTTGGTGGTTTGTACTGGCGGCGGGGTCATGCCTGGGGCGTTTATGCCGGCGTGTCGGTCGGATTTGTGTTGTGGTTTTATTGCCTGATGCTGCCGCAGCTGGTCAATGCCGGTGTACTGGCAGAGCCATTGCTGCAGCAGGGGGCTTTTGGCCTGCAATGGCTCAGACCCACCGCATTATTCGGTGTTCAGTTAGACCCGCTCAGTCACGGTGTGTATTGGTCACTAGGGTTAAATACGCTGGCCTATGTCGTGGTATCACTATTACACAAAGCCGATTTAAATGACCGGCTACAAGCCGTGGCTTTTGTCAAACCTAACCTGCCACTGCCGGATGATGGCAAATCCTTAAAACGAACTGCGCTGCGCTCTGCCGATATGCTGACGTTGCTGGAGCGTTTTGTCGGTAGCAACCGGGTGCAGGAAGCTCTGGACGAATTTGCCCAGCGCAATGGCTACAGACCCTCCGCAGACGATGTTTTACAACCGCAGTTAGTACGCCATGTCGAACGTGAGCTCGCCGGGGTGATTGGCTCGTCCAGTGCCGCAGCGATGGTCAATGCGGTGTTGGAAGGTCGATCTTTTGCTTTCGAAGACGTCGTCACGATGTTTGATGACACGCGCGAAGCCATTCAGTTTTCACGCAAGATCCTGTTCTCGACGCTGGAAAACCTCAGTCAGGGCGTCAGTGTGGTGGACCGTGATCTGCAATTAGTCGCCTGGAACAAAAAATATCTGGAAATGTTTGAATATCCGGCCGGCATGATCCGGGTAGGCCGTGCTGTGGCCGATATTGTGCGTTTTAATGCAGAGCGTGGTTTGTGCGGCGAAGGTGCTGCCGATGAACATGTCGCTAAGCGGATCAGTCACTTGCAAAATGGCACCGCCCACGTGTTCCAGCGCGTACGGCCGGATGGTTCCGTCATCGAAATTCGCGGTAATCCAATACCTGGTGGGGGTTTTGTTACCAGCTTTACCGATATCACCGAGCACGTCAAAGCGGTGCAGGCGCTGGCTGCCGCCAAGGAGCATTTGGAAATCCGGGTGTCAGAACGCACGGCGCAAATCAGCCAGATGAATGCGGATCTGCTGGCGGAGGTTGATCTGCGTCGCACCACTGAGTTGCAGCTACTGCAGGCAAAAGCGGAAGCTGAAGCTGCCAATGCCTCAAAAACCCGCTTTTTGGCACTGGCCAGTCATGACATTTTGCAGCCGCTCAACGCAGCGCGATTGTTTTCGGCCGCGCTGATTGATCAGGGGTTGAATGATAAAGGCCGGCAAATGCTGGGGCAGTTGGATAATTCATTAAAGGCAACAGAAGAGCTGATGGCGACCTTGCTGGATATCGCCAGGTTGGACGAAGGCAAACTGGAGTTTCCGGTCGGACCGGTCGATTTGCGCGCGATGCTGCTGCAGCTGGCTGATGAAAGTCAGCTGTTGGCGCAGCAGAAACAGTTACAGTTGCATGTCCGGCCAGGTCATTTTCAGGTGAGTAGTCATCCCACTTATTTACGGCGGATCATTCAGAACATATTGAGTAATGCGATTAAATATACTCAAAGCGGCAAAGTGTTGATGGGTTGTCGCCGGCGGGGCGCGCAGGTCTGGATCGAAATTTGGGATACCGGGCCTGGTTTATCGGAGATGGACCAGCAACAGATTTTTGTCGACTTTTTCCGTGTGCAGGCAACCGCACGTGGCCAGCAAGGTGTCGGTCTTGGCCTCGGCGTGGTGCAGCGCATGGCCAGAAGCCTTGGCCATCCGCTCGAGGTTCATTCTGTACCGGGGCACGGTAGTTGTTTTCGAGTGGCGGTGCCGCTGTTGGCCAGCCATTTACCCACAGTGTTGACCAATAATACCGAGAGCACAGCGACAACTGCTGAGCTCATCAGTGCCGGATTGCAAATCCTTTGTGTCGATGATGACCATAGCAATCTTGCGGCGCTCAATGTGTTGTTAACGCAATGGCAACTCGGTTCTATTGCCTGTGAAGACAATGGTCAAACCGCGCTGCAGCGCAACGAGCCGGTAGATATCTTGATCGCTGATTATCAATTAGGCGAGCCGCCTGATGGGCTGCAGCTGTTTATCGCATTAAAACAACGTTGGCCGAAGCTGCGTGGTGTTTTAGTATCGGCAGCGCCCGATCCGACACTGCCGGCCCAGGCCAAGGCGGCCGGGATGGTGTTTTTAGCCAAACCGATCAAAGCAGCGGCCTTGCGTGCGGCTTTAAATTCACTGAAACTGCACAGCCCTGAATGACGCAGGGAGATACAACAAGGAGATTTGCATGCGTGCCGAACTGGAAAGCCGATTTTTTCTGCTGATGTTGGTTGTTGTGACGTTAGCCTTCGGCTGGGTGCTGGAACCATTATGGGGCGCAGTATTTTGGGCCTGTGCACTCAGTGTGATTTTTTATCCGCTGCAACAGTGGTTATTGCTGCACGTATCAGCCCGGCGTGGCCGAATGGCGTTAGTGACACTGCTGTGTTCAGTGCTGGTGGTGGTCTTACCGCTGTTGGCTATCGGTGCGTCATTTGTGCAGGAAGGCATCAGTTTCTACGACCGTTTGCAAAGCGGTGAAGTGGATCCGGCAAAAATGATTGATGCGGTTAAATCAGCGTTTCCGGCTGTGGTTTCAACCCTGCATGATTTCGGCATCAATACGGATAACCTGCGGCAAAAATTAAGCGATTTTGCGATGACCACCAGCAAAGTTCTGGCCAGTGAAATGCTGGCAATAGGCCAGAATGCCGCCGGCCTGTTTCTGAATATTGCATTGATGCTGTATCTGGCATTTTTTCTGTTGCGTGACGGCCCTAAATTGCTGCATTTGCTGGTTGAGGCGTTGCCACTTGGCGACGAACGCGAACATCTGTTATTCGCTAAATTTGCCGAAGTAACCCGCGCCACAGTTAAAGGCAATCTGGTCGTGGCGCTGGTGCAAGGTACCCTTGGCGGCATCATTTTTTATCTGTTAGATATTCCGGCTCCAGTGCTTTGGGGCGTCATGATGACTTTTTTAAGTTTGTTACCAGCCATTGGAGCTGCGTTGGTCTGGTTGCCGGTCGCACTTTATCTGTATGCAACCGGACAATGGCAGCAGGCCACCGTGTTGGTGGTTTATGGCGCTACAGTGATCGGTCTGGCAGATAACATGCTGCGGCCATTATTAGTCGGACGCGATACTAAGCTGCCGGATTATGTGGTGTTGTTCTCCACTATTGGTGGCATCAGTCTGTTTGGGATTAACGGATTTGTGTTGGGGCCACTGGTCGCAGCGCTGTTTATGGTGTTCTGGCAAATTTTTATGACCGAATTTAACCAACGATCATCATCCTGAGTGCCGGTTCTAGTGCCGGAACTTTGATAGAAACCGCACCGGCCAGCTGAGTTTGGCATGCGCCGTGACAGGCCACTGTTCAACAGTTGTTACAGTTGTGGCGATCGGTCTGCCGGTGCGGAGTGCGGGCGAACCGCTGATGCCGTCGACAAGTGGAATTTTGTCGTTCTTAGCTTGCAATGAACAAATATTATCTGACTATACTCAGCGGTAACTATCGCTGAAAATCATGTACAAGGACGAAGTCAGTGGAAAATCTTGAGCAGTTAGAACACTTTGTCAATATAGGCTTGGCTCTGGCCCGCCAAACAGACCGTACCGTTCTGCTCGAACAAATTCTGCAAAGCGCACAACACATCAGTCAGGCTGATGGGGGCACTATCTACCGCCTGACTAGTGACAACAGTCTTGAGTTCGCCACTTTATTTAATCGCAGTCTGGGCCTACACCAGGGCGGCAGTTCAGGGCAGAGTCCGGCACTGGCACCAATTCCGTTATATACCGCAGGAAAACCGAATGACAGTGCTGTCGTGGCGCTGGCTGCCGTGCAAAAACAACCGATCGTCATTGATGACGTGTATCTGAGCCCACTGGTCAATCAACAAAAAGCCCGTGAATTCGACCAGCAGCTTGGCTATCGCACGCAATCGATGCTAACAGTCCCACTACTTGATCATCAGGGTGATGTAACCGGGGTACTGCAATTGGTTAACTGCCTCGATAGTGCTGGTCAGGTGCAGGCATTTTCAGCCGAGACCCAACGATTGGTGATTGCACTGTCGTCGATGGCGGCGATGGTGCTGACCAATAAACAACTGGTATTGGATCTGGAAGAACTGTTTGGCGCGCTCAGCAGGCTACTGGCTAAAGCCATTGATGAAAAATCACCTTATACCGGTGGTCATTGCCGGAGAGTGCCGGCGATCACGATGCTGTTGGCACATGCTTGTACTGAAACGCGCGAAGGCCCGTTGGCTGATTTTGTTATGAGTGAAGCGGATGTACATGAGTTATCGGTGGCGGCCTGGTTACATGATTGCGGCAAAATCGCCACGCCGGAATATGTGATGGACAAAGCCACCAAGTTACATGGGCTACATGACAACATCGCCTTAGTGGAAACCCGTTTTGAAATTGCCAAACGCGACATATTACTGGATCAGTCGCTGGATCAAACCAGCCGCGAAGAGATGTTGGATCAACTGCGGGTTGATTTGAAATTTTTGCAACACAGCAATATCGGCGGCGAATTTATGTCGTGGGAACTGCAAAAGCGGGTACGGGATATCGCTGCCCGGTATCATATTGTCATTGCAGGTGTGGAGCAGTCGGTGCTGACACCGGCGGAAGTCAGCAACTTATGTATAGAGCGTGGCACGCTGAATCCGGAAGAACGACGCGTCATTAATCGACACATTGATATCACCATCGAAATGCTGGAATCGTTACCTTTCCCAAAACATTTACGCAATGTGCCGGAATATGCCGGTGGCCATCATGAAAAAATGGATGGGACCGGTTACCCCCGCGGACTAAAAAAAGAACAAATGTCGGTGCAGGCCAGAATTATGGCGATTGCCGATATTTTTGAAGCCTTGACAGCTTCTGACCGTCCTTACAAAAAGGCGAAAACGCTATCTGAGTCTTTGCGGATCCTTGGCTTTATGGCAAAAGAACAGCACATTGACGCAGATTTATTCCGCATTTTTGTCGAACAAAAGGTTTATCTGACGTTTGCCCATGAATTTCTGGCTGCTGAACAAATTGACGAAGTCGATCACAGCGCTATCCCCGGTTTGTCTTAACCGGGGTGGCGGGACAAATCACGATCTGCCGGAGTTTCCAGTTGCAAGCGCTGCGCCTGAATCACGACTTGGGTGCGGTTGGTAACGCCTAGTTTGCGGAAAATAGCCGTCATATGCGCTTTGACCGTGGCTTCAGAAATGTGTAAATCATAGGCGATTTGTTTATTCAGCCAGCCTTCGGTCAGGTAGTACAACACTTTATATTGTTGTTGGGTCAGTTGCGCGACTCTGGAAGCCAAGTCCGAATCATCATGCTGCTGCGGATCCGCTTTAAATAAATGCCGATATTTTTCCGGTAACCATAACTCACCGTTCAGTACGGCATTTAGTGCATTGCCAATTTCCAGCGGATGAGCGGATTTGGGGATATAAGCCGATGCACCAAAGTTCATCACCCGGCGGATCACATCAAGGTCATCACTGGCCGAGATCACCACAATTGGCATCGTTGGAAAAGTCTTGCGCAATTGGATTAAACCAAGAAAACCGCAGTTCCCCGGCATGTGTAAGTCCAATAACAATAGATCGGCGTCCGGATGTTGTTCTAAGGCCTGTACAGTTGCATCAAAACAATCGGTTTCGATAGTCGCTTCAACCGTGATGATATGACCAATCGCGTTGATTAGCGCATTGCGAAATAGTGGGTGGTCGTCAGCGACAATTAATTTAGTCATCAGGTGCCCTCGGACAGCGAAGATAAATATCCAGTACCAGCTTAACCAGTCTGTGCAGGTCTGTCCATGGTAAACAGAGGCCATAATCCCTTACAGATTATGGCCTTACCTGTATGCTATTTGTTGAGGCGATTATTGATCAGGTGTTCGACTACGGACGGATCTGCCAACGTTGAGATATCTCCCAGTGAATCATGTTCATTGGCGGCAATTTTTCGCAGAATACGGCGCATAATCTTGCCCGAACGGGTTTTTGGCAGACCCGGCGCCCACTGGATCAGATCTGGCGAGGCAATCGGTGAAATCTCCCTGCGTACCCAATCCCGCACGGCTTTGGTCAGTTCATCGCTTGGCTCTACACCGACGCGAGGGGCGATAAACACATAAATACCCTGGCCTTTGAGGTCATGCGGGTAACCCACCACAGCAGCTTCGGCAATAGCTTCATGCGCCACCAGACAACTTTCGATTTCGGCCGTTCCGAGACGGTGACCTGAGACGTTTAATACGTCATCGACGCGACCTGTCAGCCAGTAATAGCCGTCATCATCACGCTTGGCACCATCACCAGTGAAGTACATACCTTTATATGTCGAGAAATACGTTTGTTCGAATCGTTCATGGTCACCATAGACAGAACGCATCTGACCTGGCCAGCTATCCAGCAGCACCAGATTACCTTCACAGGTACCTTCAAGCAGATTACCTTCGTTATCGACAATAGCCGGCTGTACACCAAAAAATGGGCGAGTCGCAGAACCTGGTTTTAATGCGGTTGCACCAGGTAAAGGTGTGATCAATACACCACCGGTTTCAGTTTGCCACCAAGTGTCGACGATCGGGCAGCGGCCTTTACCGACATTGTCATGGTACCAATGCCAGGCTTCCGGATTGATTGGTTCGCCCACGCTACCCAGTACTTTCAGTGACGTCAGGCTGCTGCCGTCCACAGGCGCAGTGCCATGTGCCATCAGTGCACGAATAGCTGTTGGCGCAGTGTAGAGAATATTGACCTGATACTTATCGACAATTTGGGCAATCCGTTTGACGCTTGGATAGGTTGGCACCCCTTCAAACATCACGCTGGTCGCGCCGTTTGCCAGAGGACCATACACTATATAAGTGTGGCCGGTGACCCAGCCGACATCAGCGGCACACCAATATATGTCCCCAGGATGGTAATCAAACACATATTGGTGGGTCATCGATGCCCAAACCATATAGCCGCCGGTGGTATGTAACACACCTTTTGGTTTGCCGGTGGAGCCTGAGGTATAGAGGATAAACAGCGGATCTTCAGCGTTCATCGCTTCCGGTTCGCAGTGCTTCGGCTGCGCTGCCAGTAACTCGTGATACCAGACGTCGCGGCCCGGATGTTCGTCAATGTTCTGGCCGACGTGTTTCACAACGATGACATGTTTAACCGGATTGGCTTTACCTAAGTGCGCGATGGCCTGATCGGTATTATCTTTCAGCGCCGTCATGCGCGCGCCGCGTAAGGCCTGATCAGCGGTAATGACCAGTTTCGAATCACAATCAACAATCCGGCTACCTAAAGCATCCGGCGAAAAACCAGCGAAAACGACAGAGTGAATAGCGCCAATCCGGGCGCAAGCTAATAGCGCAACCGCGGCCTGTGGGATCATTGGCAGATATACAGTGACGCGATCACCTTTACCCACGCCAAGCGCACGCATGCCGTTCGCCAGCTGGCAGACCTCGTCGTACAGCTCCTGATAGGTCACCGCTTTTTGTACACCGGGTTCGTCACCCTCCCAGTAATAGGCCACTTGATTGGCCTTTTCCGGCAGATGACGATCCAGACAGTTGTAGCTGGCGTTCAGGGTACCGTCACTGAACCAGTTCACATGGACTTCGCCGAGCGCAAAGCTGGTATCTTTGACTTCAGTGAAAGGCTTGAACCAATCAATACGTTTACCGTGCTCAGCCCAGAATGCCGTTGGGTTATCAAGCGAGGCCCGGTACATTTGCAGATAAGTGTCGTTGTCCGCCCAGGTCCGCTCTTTGGCCGATGCCGGGACCGGATATACAGATTGATGTGTCATGGTTCGTCTTCCCCGTGTGGCGCTTTGCGCCTGATGTTCTTTGATGATCCAGTTCTACCGAAACTACCCGTCAGGGCAAATTAGACATTAGTCTACAAGTACCCTCGTTTACGACTAATGGCTAATTGAGCAATTTGTGTCCGTCTACCAGATTTGCAGTGGCATTAAAACCACAACAGATCAACAGACAAGGTAGCGGAGTACAACTATGCAACAAAATCTGCCCACACAAGGTCACACCAGCCGGCTTACTATCACGCGGACAGCCATGGCTGTTGCATTATGCATGGCGGCATACAGCCAAAGCGCAGTCGCAGGTTTCAAAGTCGGTGATACGACCGAAATCAATATCGGCGGGTATCTCAAACTGGATGCGCTGTGGACTGATACTTCAGACGGTCAAATCGCTACAGGGATTGGGCGCGAGTTTTATGTCCCGAGTCTGACCCCCGTCGGTAGTGCCGGTGAGTCAGCGACCTGGGACATGCATGCACGGCAATCCCGCTTCTTTATCAGCAGTGAGACCATGCTGGAAAATGGTAAAAAAGTTACCGGACGTTTTGAATTTGACATGATGGCTACGACGGGAACTGGGGATCAGCGTGTTAGCAACGGTTATGCGCCGGAGATCCGCCATGCATTCCTCAGTTACGACGGCTGGTTGTTTGGTCAGACCTGGACCACCTTTATGGATACCAATGCGCTGCCTGATAGTCTGGACTTTGTCGGAACCACAGATGGGACTGTGTTCGTGCGCCAAGCGCAGGTGCGTTACACCACGGGCGGTTGGCAGTTTGCGGTAGAAAATCCTGAAACGACAGTGACCCCAAATGGTGGCGGCAGTCGCATCGTGACTGATGACAATTCTTTACCCGATCTGGTAGTGCGTTATAACCATACCGCAGACTGGGGTGGGTTAACGGTATCAGCTTTAAGCCGGCAGCTCTCGATGCAACAAGGCTTGGTTGACGATTCCGTGCAGGGGTATGGATTATCGTTTAGCGGCAAAATCAATGTGTCAAAAACTGATGATATCCGTTTCGCTGTCACCTACGGCGACGGACTGGGCCGTTACCTCAGCCTAAACACCGGTAATGATGCTGTATTGACGAGGGCAGGGGCTTTAGAAGCAATTAGCAGTATCGGCTACACGCTGGCCTACAAGCATTCATGGAATGACAAGTTACGGTCGAGTTTCTTTTATTCCGCCCAGCAGATTGATAATCCGGTTGATCTGACCGGTCTTGCGCAAACTGAAAGCACATCAAGCTATAGCGCTAACCTGATTTATCAACTGGCTAGTAAAGTATCGGTCGGGGTCGAAGTTCGTCATGCAACGCGGGTTCTCGAATCTGATTTAGATGGCGACCTGAACCGGATCCAGTTCTCAGCGAAATACGATTTCTAAGATACGGTTGATATCTACAGATCTATAAAGAGAGCTGCGCCGTACAGATCTAGGTGATTAACAGGAGGTCTGTATGGCGCATCGGTTAGAACACCTGAACTTTCAGGACGTCGTGATTGATAAGTTAACGGTCCACTCATTTGAAATGGGTGTTTATCTGGCGGAAGTCGATTTTGATGGGCGTAATGGCTACATCATTGGTGAGAACAATAAACCGCGACCGTTCTATAGCGTGAGCCAGGTAAAGCAGCAACTGTCGTCCGCTACTATAAAGGAAGCGTTTTTAGTACATGAATCAGCCTATGACGAAATGATTGGGCAGGGCGATAAAGTCGATAACCGGTTAATCGTTCCTATATAGGCTGCTTTATTGCCTGCTAACGGGGCTTAATCGCATGAAGAATAAACGGATCGTCTGAAAAATCGGCGAACGGTTCGTTTTTCTCTATTTTTCTGCGTGAACTGCTTGCGCGAGATTTAAAACGACCTATAATGCGCGCCATGCCGACGGGGTGAAGCGAAACGCAGAACGCCGGGTGAGTTTGAAAAGTGAAAAATAGTCGATAAAAAGACGC
>NZ_JBHLXP010000004.1:292965-332638 GCF_042432165.1 Rheinheimera tilapiae | reverse complement strand
GACTAAATAAATTGACTATATAGTCACTCAACTGAAGATTTTATTCGTATCATGCGATACATCTTCAACGAGTGCCCACACAGATGATTGATTGCTAATTGTTAAAGAGCTGCCGTTTTACTTAACGGCGAAAGTCGTTGTTAATCAACCACTTTCAGAATCTTTGGCGTTTGACTTCTTCGTTTCCGAATCCGTCGTCGCTGTCGATGGAGCGCATTATAGAGAGATCAGAATCGATCACAAGATCTTTTTGACAGAATGATGATCGTTTGATGGTTTTTTCACCGAAACCGCGTTTTTTGCTGTTTTACTGTACGATCCTGAGCAATTAATGCCAGATCCGACAGGATCTTTATGGATCTCTGGGCAGCCGGAAAAATATCCGCGCTTAGTTTTCCCATCTGAAAGTTAATGTCTAGACTTCGAGAACCCCTCAGCTTTTTGCAAAAGCACTCATAATGACACTCACGCATCTGCAGCACCGGGTGGTTTGTTGGTTCGCGTTATTGATGTTACTTCCCGCGATGGCTCGGGCAAGTGCACCGGAATCGCTGGCTAAACTGGAAGCGTTACTGAAGCAACAGGATTATCGAGCCGCCTGGCTGCAGGCGACTGAACTGTTAACGTCGCAGGAAGGTGAACCCCGGTTCGACTATCTATATGCTTTGGCTGCACGCGGCACCGGTCATTTGCATCAGGCGGTGTTTGCACTGGAGCGGGCTTTGCAATCCGATCCACAATCACTGGACATCCGCCTCGCACTGGCAGTCAGCTATTTCGAACTCGGCAATTTACCCGCAGCACAACGTGAGCTCCAGCAACTAGACAAAACTGCCTTACCGGAAGATGCGAGCCGTCTGGTGCGTAACTATCTGCAACGAATCAATTCACAGCAAGATCCGTCACAAGGCTATTGGCAAAATTGGCTACAAATAAGTGCCGGTAATGACTCTAACCCTAATAGTGGTGTCGACGACGAGTTTGTGTTGATCCCTTTACTCGGTCAGGTCCGACTGTTTGAGCAAAGCCGCGAACACAGCAGCAGCTTTAACGAATTGCAGGCACAGCTGAACTGGATCCTGCCGCGTGACCAACATTCTGCATTCTATCTGTCAGCAGCCCTGCTACATGGTACATATAGTGAAGACGATGTGTTTTCACGAACCTACGCTAGTGCAGTCGCCGGCTATCAAACCCGCTGGCAAGGTTACCGCCTGCTGGCAGAGCTGTTTTACCGGCCGATCCGACTGGACGGTGACAGTTATCTGGATTATCAGGGAATCAAAACGACCATCAGCAGACCGATCAGCGCGACGACTGAGTTAGGTCTCGATCTGACCTATGCCCGGCAGAGCTATACAACCCTGCTCGCACTGGATAAAACACACCTGCTGGCCGAAAGCTGGCTCACCACTCGCAGTGGCAATGCTGAGCATAAATTTCACTTGCGCTGGGGCATGGACAACAGTGACACGCGCCGCACGGACTTCAACAGTCGCGACTATCTCGGATTAGGTTATCGCTGGCAACAAATGCTGAGCGACCAATGGCTCAGCAATCTATCGCTGGATTATCTCAGTGGCGCTTATGACGAACCGCACCCTCTGTTTGCAGAGTTACGCGACGACAGTTACTACAAAGCAGAGCTGGAACTGAGCTACACATTTAATAAGCAGTGGCGCCTGCTGGCCAATATCAGCCATCTGCGTAATGACAGTAATATAGCTATCTACCAATACCGTCGCAGCCGCGGCGGCATAGGAGTCCGTTATGCGTTCTAGGTCCAGCGGATATGCCCAAAACACCATCTTGATTCTGTTCATCACTACATTACTGGGGGTTACCAGCACTGCTCGCGCCGAAGAACAGGTGACCACAGCAGAACCTGCCGGCAAAACCATCATGGCCCGCGGTCGGGTCGACGCCAAAGCTGACTTGCAAATCAGGCCGTTGCAACGGCTGTCGCCGGTATATCCAATTGACGTGGTCAGTACCGGTACTGACAGCAGCAGTCAGTTACGAATGACCGATGGTGCACTACTATCGATGCAGGCGGACACCACATTAGCGATCAACAATTATCAGGTCGATCCGGGCAATGCCAGCAGTACCGTGACGATGGAGCTGCTAAAAGGTGGCCTGCGCACTATTACCGGAACCCTACCTAAAACCGGACAATCGTACGAGCTGAATACTCCGGTGGCCAGTATTGGCGTACGCGGTACACATTATGAAGCCAGACTGGAGCAGGGCGATCTGTATCTGGCAGGCTGGGACGGCATTATTGATATCAATGTCACGGTACCGGGTGCAAACCAGCGTTTTTCTTTAGGACCCACTGAGCCCTTCCGGTTTGCCATAGTACGAGCCGATGGGACGGTGGAATTTCTCATCCGTGCCCCCGCATTATTCGCCGTTGGACAAACTCTGACACTGGCCGGCGAACCCGAATATGCAGGTCAATTTGCATCGCCGCCTGACCGTGCTGATAACAGCAAGCCGTGGTCTGGCTCCGGGATATTGGCAGCTGATGCCAGCGGCCGGGATTTTTATAACAATGAGCAGGTCACCGCCGGCTGGGGCGTGCAACCAATGGACAGCATCAGCCGCAGTGGCACTGTGAGCTTCGACCACCTGAGCAGTCACAGTTTCATCAGCAGCGCAGGTCCTATGACCGATCTCAGCATGTCGATGCAAGTTGATTTCGATAGTGCCTGGGTGCCGGCCGGCCAATTGTCTTTTACCGATGCAGGCGGCGAATGGTTTGCGGTGTTCAGCGGCGTTTTTGGCAGCCAGTCACTGGATCTCAGTATTCATGCCGCCAGTCACGGCAATCAGCTGGCTGATGGCAGTATCAGCGGCCTGTTGATTAATAATGCCAGCGCCGTGCTGGGTAATCTGAGTTTGTATGAACTCGAGAATCCAACAATACGGCTCGATGGCGGTTTTGTGCTGACCGAACAGCCCTGAGGAGACGCACTATGCTGACCATCCATCGTGTGATCTGCCAGATACTTTGGGGTACCTTGCTATTCGCGGCCTCTGCGCAAGCCGCCGACAGCAGTGGCCGCTTTATTCAGCCAAAGCCTGCCAGTGCCATCGCCGGCGCGCTGCTGGTATCGGTACAGGCGCAAGACACCGACGGTCTTGCCAGAGTATTTATCCGTAATAATCAAAACCCGCACCAGCTCGAACTTTGTTCGGCAGTCCGCCCCTGCGCGGGCAATGACTTCAGCGTGACGCTTGGCAATGTCGATCCAGCTACATTTGGCGTAAGTCCCGGCTTATTACAACTACAACTATGGGTTACTGATAGCGGCGGCAACAGCAACGCGGTCGCCAGCGTCAGTGTCAACTGGCAGCCGCCGGGCGTTAGCAATCTGAAAGCGCAACGCAGTGCTGATGGTGTCACACTGAATATCAGCTGGGATCCGGCACCAGGGGTTCTGCGCTACAACCTTTATCTGGCGAGTGTCTCCGGTGTCAACCGCAGTAACTACCGGCAATTGCCGGATGGTCAGGCCCGACTGGCTGTCAAAGACCCGGCAGAAAAGTTCTCCGGCCTGAACCCTGCTAAAGCTTATTACTTGCTGGTCACAGCAATCAAAGGTAGTGGTGAGTCGATCCTCGCTGGCGAAATACTGATCCCGACACCACAAGCGCCAAACCAGCCACCGCAGGCCGTCGCAGACAACTACCGCACTATTGCCAATGTAGCTTTGCAAGTTGACGCAGCAAAGGGACTACTCGCCAATGACACGGATCCGGACAATGACGCACTACGCGCCAATCCTACGCCACTGACAGCGCCACAATCTGGCACCCTGACCTTGGCGACTGACGGCAGTTTCCGTTATGTGCCGAATCAGAACTTCAATGGCACCGACAATTTTGTCTATCAGGTGAGCGATGGTAAAGGTGGCAGCGCCCAGGCCACAGTCAGCATTGTGGTAACAGCGGCACCAAATAATCCCCCCGTGGCTGTGGCCGACAGTTACAGCGCGACCAGTAATCAAACCTTGCAGGTGTCTGCTGCACAAGGTGTGCTGAGTAACGACACCGATCCGGACAATGACGCTCTGACGGTGAATACCACCCCACTGACACCGCCGCAGTCCGGCACTCTGACATTGGCAGCAAATGGCAGTTTCAGTTATGTGCCGAACCAGAATTTCACCGGCACTGACAGTTTTACCTATCAGATCACTGACGGAAAAGGCGCGACGGCGCAAGCTACTGTCTCATTGCAGGTCAATCTGGCCATCACGAATATCACCGGCAATTCGCTTAACATGACCGGCGAGTTCCTGTATATCGGTCAGGGTGAAGATCCAGCCGGCAGTCAGATTGGTACCGGCCTGTACCGCATCGGCGACTGTATTCAACTGGTCGATACCCGCTGTTCGATGCAGGGGCGTTATGTCGAAGCCGCCCAAAGTGGCCACGTGCCGGGCCAGCAAGGTAATTATACCTTTGTGATGTCGTATCCGGGTGTGGCGGCGACTCCGGTGCTGGCGAGATCGGTCAGTGCCAACAGCAACAGCCTGCAATTTATTGCGACGGGCCAGGCGCGTTTTGAGCTGAGCTTGTTTCCAGACAGCGGCGGCAAATTCAGTGGCGTTTACCCTGCGACACCATTTAACGATTCATTAAATTTTGGTGCTTTTATTCAGGCTTCTGCCAGCTGTAGCGGCTTACCGGCTGGATTGCCCTGCAGTATCGGCCAGGTTGGCCGGGTGGCTGGTGCGCAAATCCAGGCGCCACTGGACCGATTGTCATTTACCATCCCGGGTTCGGCGCTGGACAATCCCGGACCTGTGCCGCCAACAGCCAATGCGGATCAGTATGTTGCCACCGCAGGGCAAACCCTGAACGTCGCTGCGCCCGGTGTACTGACGAACGACCTCGAAGCTAAAGCGTTGCGTCAGGGCAATCAATTAGCGATCCGGCACAGCCTGAACCCTGGATTAGGTTCGCTGGTCGGACTGTCGATCAATGAGTATCAGCAGGATTTATATCTATATCCGGCTTTTGCGGCTGCGGTTCAACTGATCGACCGGCTGGGTGTGAGCCAGGGCAGCCTGCCCATGCAGGGCGAACCCGCGAATGACGTCGATCTGGATATCACAGCGCAAGCCTTTGTGCTCAAAGACAGCCAAATTCCGCAGGGCAGCCTGCTGATTTTTAATGGTGAAACCAATGCAACTGAGATTTATGCGGTCAACCCGGCCACAGGTGCCCTGCTGGCTCGGCTTGATACCTCGTTTGGCGCCAGCCATGTCGTCGGCGGTGCTTATAATCCGGTGAGCCGCACTTTATGGTTGTTGCAGGACAATGTGCCGGCGGCCGGCGTCGGCAATGTGGTGGCGCAAATCGATCCGATCACGGGTCAGGTACTGAGTAGTTTTAATCTGCTCACTGCACAACATTCTTACGGCGTCAGCTTCGGCGATCTGCACATCAACCCTAATAACGGCAATATTCTACTGGTCAGCAGTATTCAGTCAGCCATGGCTGAATTTGACCGCACAGGTAAGCTATTGCGATTGTTGCAGTTACCGGCTGGAATTAGCAGCATCAGCGGGTTGGCGATCAGTGCTGATGGCGCAAGGCTTTGGCTCGCATCCACCAATGGCGAAGTTCATGAATTGGGATTCGCCAATCAGGGCGTGGTGCCAACGCTGACAGTTGCACTGCTGAGCGGCCCGGCCAATGGTAGTGTGATCCTGCGACCCGACGGCAGTTTCAGCTATACACCGAATGGCGGGTTCAGCGGACAGGATAGTTTCACTTATCAGCTGAGCGGCGCTTTTGGCGGTATCAGCCAAAATACAGTGGTGATTAATGTGCAATAAAGGCAGGCGATGACCAGACTTCAGCTCACCAGATGGCTGGTCAGGCAATCCATTCCGCTATTTATCTTTGCCGGGGTGTTGCTGTTGCAATGGTCAGCACCATCCGGTCTTGCACGCAGTCTGCAGCGGCTTGAAGGTCTGCTGTACGATGCCAAAGTGCAGTATCTGCCGCCCTGGCCGCGCAGTGTCAGTAACATTCAGATTGTCGATCTTGATGAAGCCAGCCTGCACGAAATCGGCCGGATGCCTTGGGATCGCCAGCATTTTGTCAAGCTGAGCGACGCCCTGGCCAAAGCCGGCGCGGTACTGGTGGTGTATGACGTGCTGTTTTCTGAGCCGCAAGCCAATGCTGCACTGCTCGCGCTGCAAAGCTGGACCCGGCAAACCACCTTGCCCGATGCACAACGCCAGGATCTGCTCGAACATGCCAGTCAACTCGACCCCGATGCGCGCTTTGCTAACACCTTGCGTACCACCGAAGTCGTTCTGGCCAACCTACTGCACCGCCACGGCAACCTTCGCACCGGGCAGCTCAGTCCGGCGATGTTTAGCGTTGCGCAGCAACGTCCTGTCGGCGCGACAGCGTTTGAACCATTTAGCGGTTTCGCAGCACCGATTGCGCCTTTGGCCGCTGCAGTACGCGGTCAGGGTTTTATCAATGCCGAAGAAGACGCCGACGGTTTTGTCCGCCGGGTAGCTCTGTTGCATCAGTTGGATCAACAGTTGTATCCGTCATTGGCCCTCGAAGCATTCCGGGTATACAGCCTGCTGGATCAGGTGCAGCCACGCTGGCTGCAGCACAATGGCGGGGCCTATTTACAAGGCGTGCAAATCGGCAGCAGCCTGGTCCGTACCGACCAACAAGGCCGGATCCTCATCCCGTACCGTGGCGGCGCCCGGCATTATCCCTACACTTCTGCCGCCGATGTATTGGCAGGTCGGATCAAAGATCAACGTTTTGATCAGGCGGTGGTGTTTGTCGGCACTTCGGCGACTGGTCTGGCTGATCTGCAGGCGACCCCGACCGCACTGAACTTTCCCGGTGTTGAGATCCACGCCACAGTATTTGATGGTTTGATGGCGCCACAAACCTTGCCGTACCGGCCGGACTGGTGGGCCGGCGCAACATTGCTGCAATTGCTGCTAGCCGGCCTGTTGTGCCTTTGGCTATTTCCAAAACTGGGCCCACTCGGTAGCGCAGCGACTACATTGTCCTTACTGCTGTTGTCGATCAGTCTGAACCTGTGGTTATGGCGCACGCAGATGTTGGACTTGCCGTTGTTGTCGCCATTGCTGTTAGTCAGCTTGCTGTCGGTCTATTTCATCAGTTACGGCTTTGTCAGTGAGACCAGACGACGCAAACAAATCAATGCCGTGTTTGATCAGTATCTGCCACCGGCCCATATTCAGCGCCTGCTTGCCGATCCAGCCTCTGTCAGTCTGGCCGGGGAGAAAAAGCAGTTAACAGTGCTGTTTTGTGACATTCGCGGCTTTACCACGATTTCCGAGCAGATGTCAGCGCAGCAGCTAAAACTCTGGCTGAATCAATACTTCAACGCGCTGACCCGTGCTATTCAGCAGCATGACGGCACCATCGATAAATATGTCGGTGATATGGTGATGGCATTTTGGGGGGCACCACTGGCCGAACAGGCACATGCCCGCAAAGCGCTGACGGCGGCTTTTGCCATGCTAAAAGCACTGGAAGCGCTGAACCGTAGTTTTCAGGCCGCCGGCCAACCTGTGGCGCGGATTGGCATCGGTATAAATAGTGGTGAAATGAATGTCGGTGATATGGGTTCCGATTTTCGCCGCAGTTACACCGTGATCGGTGATGCGGTTAATCTGGGTTCCCGCCTGGAAGGGTTGACCAAATTTTATGGCGTACCGCTGCTGGTCAGTGAATTTACCAAGGCTGAAGCGCCTGAGTTTGATTATCTGCTGGTTGATAAAGTCCGGGTAAAAGGCAAACGGATCCCGATCCGGATTTATCTGCCACTCGAGCCAGATCTGGCACCCGCACAGCGCAGTCAGTGCCAGTTGCTGCAACAAGCACTGGATGCTTACTTCCACCGGGATTTTAGCGCTGCGCAACTGCTGTTACAGGATCTTCACCCGCAGATTTGCCGGCCTCAGGACAGTTATCCGTCACTGGATCTGGCACCTCTTATCAACTTGTACCTGCAACGCATCAGCGTTTTTAACCACGAGCCGCCGCCCCCAGATTGGGATGGCAGCCATCTGCATTCCTGAACATAACCAAACCGCCGGGAGCGGTTTTTAACAACGCACAGCGTTGGCCGGAAGGTGAGTACCATGGATGGCAGCGCATAAAAAACCGCCGGGAGCGGTTTTTAACAACGCATCGCGTTGGCCTGAAAGGTAAGCGCCATGGATGGCAGCGCATAAAAAACCGCCGGGAGCGGTTTTTAACAACGCATCGCGTTGGCCTGAAAGGTAAGCGCCATGGATGGCAGCGCATAAAAAACCGCCGGGAGCGGTTTTTAACAACGCATCGCGTTGGCCTGAAAGGTAAGCGCCATGGATGGCAGCGCATAAAAAACCGCCGGGAGCGGTTTTTAACAACGCACAGCGTTGGCCTGAAAGGTAAGCGCCATGGATGGCAGCGCATAAAAAACCGCCGGGAGCGGTTTTTAACAACGCACAGCGTTGGCCTGAAAGGTAAGCGCCATGGATGGCAGCGCATAAAAAACCGCCGGGAGCGGTTTTTAACAACGCATCGCGTTGGCCTGAAAGGTAAGCGCCATGGATGGCAGCGCATAAAAAACCGCCGGGAGCGGTTTTTAACAACGCATCGCGTTGGCCTGAAAGGTAAGCGCCATGGATGGCAGCGCATAAAAAAGCCCCCGCAACTTTTCAGGATACCGTGCGGGGGCCAAGGCTAAACATGTAATTGATTAAACAGGCAAAGGGGTCCAGCACAAACTCAGCCCCACCAATGCCAACAACAGCGCCTGCGCTTGCCCGAGCTGCCGCCGCACTTGCGGTTTTGGTGTGGTGCCTACTCCCCAGCGCACCAGACTGAGCCACAGCGAATGTGCCAGCACCGAACAACTGACAAAAATCAGCGATAAGGCAGCAAACTGCGGGGCGGCGGGTGCAGTCACATCGATAAATTGCGGAAACAATGCACTGATAAATAACCAGGCTTTTGGATTGGTCAGTGCCACTCCGACACCACGGCCAAACCAGCCGGTATTGGCCGGTTGTGGCATCCGTTGCGCAGCAGCCACTGTTGTGGCTTTGGCCTGCTGCCATTGCAACCAAGCTAGGTAGAGTAGATAAGCAGCACCACAGATTTTTAACACACTGAATGCCAGCGCCGACTGCAACAACAGCAGGCTCACTCCGCCAAATGCCAGCAACGATACCAACAGCAGACCACAGGCATTGCCAAGCGCGCCGGCAAAGGCGGGTTTGCTGCCGGACGTCAGCGCATTTTGCATGGTAAACAACACCGCTGGGCCCGGCGTCAACGTGGCAACCAGCGCCACGGCAGTAAAACTAAGCAATTGTTCCGGCGACATCAGATCTCTGCCTGTGCTTATCAAAGTGCGGCGATTGTAGAACAGCCGCCAGTCCACCACGAGTCTCGCCCGGTAATCAGATTGTTTCCTGAATCAGTCAGGCGAAATCAGCAGGCATCAAACTGCAGTCTGATGCATCTTCTTCAACTGCCATTGCAACAAACTAAAACTGAGCACCCCCTGCACCAGCACACTGAGCGCAGAACACCACCAAACCTGAGTTGGCGTAAACGCCGGTTGTTGGCTAAGCCACAACACCGGCCCGACAAACAACCCTAACCTGACAGCAGAGCTCAGCAACGACGGCCAGGTATTACCGAGTGCCTGAAACATGCCAGAGCAAGTCAGCACCACGGCCGAGGTCAGATAATTCCACGAGATAATTTTGATAAAAACGACGCCGGCCAGCACGACTGCGGCGTCCTGAGTGAACCAGCGCATCAGGGTTTCAGCTTCCAGCTGACTGAACAGAAAAATCAATAACATCAGACCGACACTGAGCAGCAGCGCCGCCCGCATCGTCTGGTGCACCCGCCCCAACAACCCGGCTCCGAGGTTTTGCCCGGCGATTGCAGGTATGGCAAAAGATAAAGCAACCACTGGCAATGACACCGCCTGAATGATCCGCATGCCAATACCAAAGGCTGCCTGCACATCAGTGCCCAGATCACGGATCACCCAATAGACAAAAGCGGTGAATAAAAACATCAGTGCATATTCACCACCTGCCGGCAAACCGATGGCCAGCAAGCGGCGCCATACCGGCAATTGCAGTGACCAACCGGCACTGGTATCCAATACCTGATGCTGACAGCGGCGGAAGTATTGCCACAACAGCACCACGCCGACGAAAGACGACAGTGTGCTGGCCAGTCCTGCACCGGCCACACCTAACGCCCAGCCTGTGCCCCAGCCGGAGATCAGCACTGGCGCCAGAATTAAATTCAGCAATACCGTCAGCAGCTGGACCACCATCGCTGGTTTCACTACGCCAACAGCCCGCAGCGCTGAGCCTATCGCGGTCGAGACAAATGCCAGCGCCAGACCTGGCAGATACCATTGTAAAAACTCAGCGCCAGCTTGGCGCACTGCTGGATCCGTGCTGACTGTTTGCAGGTAAAAATCCTGCAATAAAACACCTGCCAGCAGGGTCAGTGCGGTCAGTGAACCCGCCAATAACATCGACTGACGGAATACCTGATTCGCATAACTGTGGTCGCTGGCGCCGGTGGCGCGCGCAATCAGACTGACAGTGCCGACACTGAGCATCTGCGTCAGCGCCAATACCAGAAACATCAGCGCTGAACCGGCTCCGACTGCCGCGACAGCTGCAGGGCCGATACTGGCAACAAAATACATATCGACAAATAAATACAAGCCCTGCACCAGCATGCCGATCATCATCGGCGTGGCCATATTGATTAAATGCCGGGGTACAGAGCCCTGAGTTAAATCAGTCATGTTGAATGTCCTTGGAATCAGCGGCTTAGTATGCCGTATGCAGCGCAACACTGCATCTGCCGCGCTGTAACAGGAAATGATTGTCAGCTTGTGCAAAGCCCGATACATTCAGCGCAAACACGGGATCAGGAGTTGTAACGTGAACAAGGAAGAAACCACTATACCTTTAGATCAACAGCAGGATGTTGCAGAAACTGCGCAACCGCACGCTGCTGCAGTATCATCGGTCGATACGCCTGCGAATGTGCGGCTCGCCGGTCAGCCCGCCAGTCGGAAAGATCGCTTTTTGGGCTGGCTGATTGATTTGGTATTACAGGTGTTGGCTTCGGCACCGTTCTTTTGGTACATGGGCTTAGAAGCCTTTCAGAATCCGACGCCGGCACTAATGCTGGCCAATTCAGCCAACGCGATTCTGGTATATCTGGCGTTGCATGGTTACTTACTACATAAGTATGGCCAGACTATCGGCAAAGCCGAGTTCGGCATGCGGATTGAGATGTTAAACGGAGAAAAAGCCAACCTGCAGCATATTGTTTTGTGGCGTTATCTGCCGGTGATCTTAATGTCTTTTGTGCCGGTGATTGGCCAGTGGCTGACCGGACTGCTCGACCCGCTGCTGATTTTTCGCAAAGACCGGCGTTGTCTGCATGACCACATTGCCGGTACTCAGGTGAATTATTGCTATCGTGGCGAGGAGCTGCTCACGGAAACTGCAACGGTGGCAGAGCCTACCGAAGCTTCACCTGCAGCGACCGCGACCACCGCCGAAACTGAGCAGCAACGATAAGCCCTGGCGCAGCCGGTTTAGTCGTCCCGGTTCAGCGCTTCGAGCAGTTCGATGACAAAAGTCAGGTCGGAATTGGGCGGGATCATAGTACCGATTTGCCGCTCGCCGTAGGCCAGCGCGGCAGGTACCTGTAATTTACGGGTGCCACCGACTTGCATGCCAATCAATCCCTGCACCCAGCCCTGGATCACGCGGTTTTTACTCAGCACAGTTTCAAACGGCGCACTATGCCGGTACGACGAATCAAACTCAGTGCCGTCCGCCAGATACCCGCGATAATGCGCTTTGATCAGCGCGCCACCTTTTTTCACTGTGTTGCCGGAACCTGGGATCAGGTCTTCAATGATGAGTTCTGTCAGCGCCATGGTTAATCCACCTTCCAGCCAAATAGCGGCAGTATATCGTAAAGCCGGCGGTGTTCGGGGCTGCGCACACCACTTGTTACAAGCTGCACTGTGACAAGGTGGATTTGCTGTGATACCAATAATGCCAATTCAACTCAATCATGGTGTGTAGATGAAAACCCTCGGACTGATTGGCGGCATGAGCTGGGAATCGACAGTGCCGTATTACCGGCTGATTAATCAACAGGTAAACCAGCGACTCGGCGGTTTGCATAGCGCGCGGATAATAATGTACAGCGTTGATTTTCAACAAATTGAAGCCTTACAACGCAGTGGCGACTGGCCACAGGCCGGACGGATGCTGGCGGAAGCTGCACAGGCATTACATCGTGCTGGCGCTGAAGGTCTGGTGCTCTGTACCAATACCATGCACAAAGTTGCAGCGGCGATCACCGCGGCCACGCCTTTACCGCTCATCCATATCGCCGATGCGACCGCGCAACAAATCCGCCAGCAGGGCCTGCGGCGCATCGGTCTATTGGGCACCCGTTTTACGATGGAACAGGACTTTTACAAAGCACGTCTGGCGGAGCAAGGTATCGACGTGTTGATTCCGGATCAGGCCGGGCGCGATCTGGTACATCAGGTGATTTACGAAGAACTTTGTCTTGGCCAGATCAACGCGAATTCACGTCTTGCTTATCAGCGCATTATTGCGGACTTAGTCGCAGCCGGCGCTGAAGGTGTGATTCTGGGATGCACCGAGATTGGCTTGTTAGTTCAACCTGAAGATGCGGCAGTGCCATTATTTGACACCACCGCCATCCATGCCCGCACTGCGGCGGACTGGATGTTGAGCGATTAACTGAAAAGGCCAGACGTGACTTTACCAGTGCAGCTGCGCAATAGCATCCGGCACTTCGCCGAGCAGCACCTGTTGGATGGTGCCGTCCGCTGCCACCGTTACCAATTGCGGAATCCCTTTGCTGGCGACTTTGGCATAAAGCGCACGGTCCGGATCGGCAACTAACGCAAAGTTCAGCTTATAGTCGCTGCTAAACTTCTGTAGCGCCGGAATTTGTTCTTGCCGGCCAATACCGATGATTTGCAGGTCTTGCTGACGCACCAGATCTGACGCCATCAGCTGGGTCATCGCGCGCTGCGAGTCATGGCACCAGGTGGCAAAAAACACCAGCAGCTGGCGTTTGCCCGGCTCCAATTTCACGTCATGACCGTCGATAGTACGCAGAGTCTGCCATGGCAGTTGTGCACCAGTGTGAATAGCGAATTCAGCAACAGGAACAGCGACGGCAGCTGCCGGTTGTACTGTTGCAGCAGCTTGCGCTGCAACCGGCGTCGGCGTCTGACTACAAGCGCTGAGGCTCAGCATCACACTGCAGACAATCCCGACCCTGCTTATTCCCGCTTTACGCATACTCAACTCCGTTCTGTTTTTGCATGATGATGAAAAACCATCTTAAGGCTAAGCCATTATAAAAGCTTCGAAAATCTGCTAGCCGAGAACGTTTTGATTTAGCGCAGCTGTTGGCGGATAAACTGGTCCATCTGCTCTCGCAATTCCGGCATTTGCTTTTGCAAACTGTGGTCGCCGCCTGGCACTATCACCAGCTCGTGCGGTTGTTTACGTGCGCTGAGCAGCTGTGCAATCTTATGCGCATTGCTGACATCAACCTGCTTGTCTTGATCACCATGCACGATCATCACCGGCAAATCAGCGCGGATTTGTGGCAGGAAAAAACTAACGGAGCGTTGCTGTAAAGCGGCAGTTTTGTTATTGGCATAATCCGGAATACGCGCCTTGAATACATTTTCCATCTCAGGGCGAAATTGCAACAAGGCCTCTGAATCGGTCACGCCGGCAACAATCACCAGTGCATCCAGTTCCGGCCATTGCTTGGCAGCCAGCCAGGTCTGCATACCACCCCGGCTGTGTCCCATCATAGCGACATGTTCAGGATTCGCCGCCGGCACCTGTGTCAGCAGCGATTTAAATGCCAGCACATCGGCCACTTCGGCGCCACCAAATTCGTCTTTACCGATTTGTTCCGGCGGTAAATTCAACTGGTTATGCTCACCGCGGTAGTTACTGGCGAACACCACATAACCTTGCGCCGCCAGTGACATCAGCTGGCTCATGACATTCATAAAAACCAACGAACCGGTTTTGCCATTGCCACCGCGGTTATACACCAGCACCGGCAGTGATTTGGCTGGCGCCGCTTTTGGCAGGACTAAATACCCTTTAGTTTTCACTCCACCAACATCATAAACAAATAATTCGCAGTGCAGCTGTTGCTGAAATTGCTCAAATACGGCACGTGGTATCGACTTATGCATCATCGCACCGACATTCGGGTTGTTTGGATACATGCGCTTTAACATACTGACGAAACCGTCATAACTGCTGAACTGCCCGGAAAAACAATCCTTAGAATTGGTCATCAGTGGCTGAAAAGGTGTTGTGGTCGCTGGTGTGGCGGCCTGCGCCATGCCTGCGGACAACACAAAAACGGCGGGGCAAACAAAAGACAATAATTTCTTTAACTTCATCAGGATAACTCCATTTCCCATCGGTGAATGGCAATAAAGTAACAGGGAATCCCGCGATGATGAAGTGATTCATTCACGTTAATTAAACATTTTCAGCATTTTTTGCAAAAATCGTTGCTCTGCGGCCTGACTGGTTTTCGCCAGCGCCTGCTGATAATAGTGCCGGGCCAGCTCTCCCTGCTGCAGTTGCCGGTAACAGTCTGCCAGCGCCGCATCCAGCAGATGATAACTACTTAGCGAGCCTTGTTGTTCCAGCGCCTGCAACAACGGCAATGCGGCGGCCGCGCCGTCGCGTTGGCCAATGGCGACTGCACGGTTTAATGCGACTACCGGGCCAGGTTCCAGCCGCAGCAACACATCATACAGCGCGACGATTTGCGCCCAGTCAGTCTCTGCAGCGGCCGGGCTTTCGGCGTGAAGTGCCGCAATGGCCGCCTGCAGCGCATAAGGACCAAAGCGAGGCCCTGACAATGACTGTTCGGTAAGCCGGACACCTTCCTCAATCAGCTGCGGGTCCCACAGCGCCCGGTTTTGCTCCGCCAACACAACCAGATCGCCGGCGGCATCCAGTCTTGCCGCACGCCGGCTTTCCTGCAGCAACAACAGCGCCAGCAGCGCTTTGATTTCACTATCATCAGGCAATAGCTGTTGTAACAGCCGGGCAAGCCGGATGGCCTGCGCCGACAGTTCCGCACACAGCAGTTTGTCACCGCTGCTTTGGCTATAGCCTTCGTTAAACAGCAGATAAATAACTTTGAGCACGGTATCGAGCCGCTCCGGCAACTGAGCGGCTTGCGGCACTTCATATGGAATGGCGGCGTCACGGATCTTTTGTTTAGCCCGCACGATGCGCTGCGCAATAGTGACCGGGCTTTGCAAAAAGGCGCGGGCGATCTGTTCAGTCGTCAGGCCACACACTTCGCGCAGCGTCAGCGCGAGCCGTGCTTCCGGCGATAACGCCGGGTGGCAACAGATAAAAATTAGCCGCAGCTCATCATCTTGCAGCAGCGCCGGCTCGTCCGGCCGCTCAGTTTCATTCACCAGGCCAGCGTCTTCGCCTTGCTCCAGTAACCAGGCTGCTGCCGTCGCATATTGACGTTGTTGGCTGCGCAATTTATCGATGGTTTTAAAGCGGCCTGCTGAAACCAGCCAGCTCAGCGGATTGTCCGGCAGCCCTTGCTCTGGCCATTGCTGCAAGGCCGCCGCAAATGCTTCCTGTAAGCCGTCTTCAGCCAGACTGAAATCGCCAAGCAAGCGGATTAAAGTCGCCAGCACCCGGCGCGAATGCTGCTGATACAATGCAGCAATGGCTGCCGGCGTTACTGCGGTAGTCATTAGCTCACACCTGTGGCGACCGCTGCCACTTCAGACATCCAGCTCACGCACCGGCCGCACTTCCACTGAGCCGACCCGCGCCGCCGGAATACCGGCCGCAAGCATGATGGCCTCGTTTAAATCCCGCGCTTCAACCAGATAAAAACCAGCTAACTGTTCTTTGGTTTCAGCAAAAGGGCCATCGGTTAACAAGGTTTTACCGGCACGCACCCGCACTGTGGTGGCACTGGCCACTGGCTGCAGCGCCTCAGCCGCCAGCATGCGGCCACTTTGCTGTACCGAAGCGGCATAAGCAAAACACTCAGGATCCTTTGGGCTTTCCGGCAGTGAATGCAGCAGTTTTTCGTCGCTGTAGACCAGACATAAATATTTCATCGCTATGTTCCTCAGGCGGCGTCAGGCTGCAGATCAAACAACGCGGCCCCAGTTACCATATCAAAAGGTGCAGAAAAATGGTCGTGGAATATCCGCCATTGGCCCTGTTGTTGCTGCCAGCCCTGCGTCACGCGCATCCAGCAGCCCTGCACTTCGCCTTTGTCATTGACCCCGGCGCAATATAACAACGCATACATGATGGCCAGGTCGGCACTGTGACGGATCTGAATATCTTTCAAGTCAAAAGCGAGATGATTCGGGCACATCTCCAGGCATTGTTGCCAGTGAGCAAGATAGTCGGCCTGGCGAAACTGCAGCTGCTTGACCGCATCAAAGGCCCGCACATCTTCCGTATAATGACTGCAGATCGCCGCAAAATCGCTGCGTTTTATTGCCTGCAACCATTGGTCGATCTGATTGTGTAGTTGAGACAAAGTCGGGTTGGTCTGTGACATAGGTTCGCTCCCTGGCGTTTGCTTAAAGTGACGCAACTGGTCGGTTGCCACCCAACCGATTCGACAGCCAGCCGGCAATTTTTTACTGATCAGACCTTTTAACTCTTTGTGCTCTTTTCTTACAAAGGCTGACAGATCCGCAGCAAAGCCACGACAGTTATCCGCCAGGACCTTCCCTACACTGCTGCCATCTGAACCGGAGGACTTCTGATGAAAAGACGGCAACTGTATCCATCCACACTCGCGTGTTGTTTGCTGCTGAGCCTGAGCGGCTGCAATGATGACGTGAGAGCGGCAATCAACCCAAACAAAGCTACTGTGCAGGGTATCTGGCAAAAAACCGGTTATGGCACCGTCTGGCAACTGGAGAAAAACCGGCTGCAAATTTTTAATCTGAACAAATTTGGTTGTGTGCGCCAGGCCGAACATCCGGCTGCAGAGGTTCAGGCGCTGACACCGCAGCTGCAGTTAAGCGCGGATGGCAATGACCTTAGCCTGGCGCAGGACCCTGGCCTGTTTGGACAATTCCAGCGTCTGACGCAACTGCCAGCCAGTTGTCAGCAGCCAATGAATGGCGAGCAGGACAGCGCAAAAAACTTCGAATTTTTCTGGCAGGACATCCAACAATATTACGCCTTCACGGCAGAGCGTCAGCTCAACTGGGAACAGTTATACCGCGACTATCAGCCGAAATTTGCCAATGCCAGCGCTGAACAGCAGCAACAGTATTATCAGGAAATCATTGCCCGGTTTGGCGATGCACATCTGGTACTGAGCAGTCCGGATCTGCCGGCGATTCAAGGCTACGCAAAGCGTGGCCTGTTCGCGCAGGTCGAAGCCGATGGTGCTGCCGGCGACAGCGAAAGCCTGTTCAGTCAGCTGGATTTGTATCATCAGTTGCTGCAACAGCAGACTGATGCGCTATTACTGGCACCGGGCTTACAACAGACAAAGGCCAGCGCCACTCTGCAATATGGCATGTTGCCAGGTGGGATCGGTTATCTGCGGCTGAACCAGCTGTCGGCACTGAGCCAGCCGGACCCGACATCAACCGCGCCCAGCGTCTGGCTGCAATTTGCCAACGACGATATCAACACAGCGGCAGCGGCAATGCAGGAGCTGCAACCCTGGCTGGCACAAACCAAAGGTCTGGTGCTTGACCTGCGCTTTAATCAGGGCGGTTTTGATGCCGTCGCGCTCAAGATTGCCAGCCAGTTTAACGCCGAAACCAGACTGATCGGCAGCAAAGGCTTGCGCAGCGGTAGCCAGCACCAAATCAAACTGCCGGCCTCGAATACACCTTATCTGAAACCGTTACAGGTCCTGGCCGGGGGCTCCACCGTCAGTGCCGGCGAAGTGATGACGCTGGCGCTACAAAGTCTGCCGCAGGCCACTATTGTCGGTGAGCCAACGCACGGTTCGTTATCCGACGCACTGATGCATCAGCTGCCAAATGGCTGGACGCTGACGCTCAGTAATGAGCGCTATCAGGACCCGACTGGACAATTGCTGGAAGTCCAGGGTGTACTACCCGATGTACCGGCCTATCCATATCTGAGCCTTGATCTGCCGCTACAAAGTGTCTCAGCCTTAGACCGGGCGCTACAATTGTTGCAGGCACCGGCGGCACATTCAGCGCCGGCGAGCGAAGTGCAAAATGCGATGCGCCAGTTCCGCCAGCAGTTTAACCAACCTGGCCTTGCCGCAGCCGTCGTGCGTAAAGGCCAAGTGGTTGCCACCTTTGCCGAGGGTCTGGCAAATATTGAGACCAACACCGCCATGACCGCCGATACTCCAACACTGGTCGCCTCAATCAGTAAAACCTTGCTCGGAACTGCCATCGGCAAACTGAATATTGCCGTCAACAACCCATTGCCTGCGTTGCCGTTTTTGCTGCAACGGCCAGATGGCCAGAGCTTAAACCCAAACTGGCTGCAGTTGGCTCAGCATCAATCCGGCATCATCGATCAGGACAGTACTTTGTTTTGCGCCATCTACAGCACGGACGACGGGGTTTCTTTGCTCGATCAATTACGTGACACCAACCAGTGCGGCACGCCGGAACCTTCACATCAACGCTTCCTGGCCAGTTATCTGCAATCTGGCGGCACTTGGTATCAGAGCGCAAACTTCGCTGCCGCCGGTGTGGAGAGCTACAGTAACGTCGGTGCGGAACTGGCCAGCGTGGCGCTGGAACAACTGACCGCCGAGCCGTTTGCACAGTGGTCAGCACGCGAAATCCTGACGCCGCTGCAACTGCACAATACCTTTTGGCCAGAGCAAGATTTCCGCAACGCTGCAACTTTGTACCTACCGACACCGGAAGGTGAACTGATGCCGCTGCCGCGTTATGCCTCCTCCGATTATTACGCCGGTATGCTGCACAGTTCGGCGCGGGATCTGGCGACTTATCTGGCAGCTATCGCCAGCGAAACTCCGGCGCAGACGTTGCCAGGCCTGAGCAAAGTCCGTCGTCAACAAATGCTCGGCTGGGACCAGCCCTATGCGCCAGGCCAGGATTTTCCGGGCTGGTTCTGGCAACGCAGTGGCGACTATGTGGGTCACAATGGGTTGTTTGTTGGCGCCAGCAGCATGATGTATTACAACAAAGCGACTGAAACCGGTTTTGTCCTGTTACTCAACGGCGACGGTCAGTATTGGCTGGCACCCGATGAGACTAAATCCCAGGCCTGGCAACAGGCAATGTTGCAGATGGCGGCCAAACTGTACCGGCATGGTTTAAGTCTGTAAGCGCTAAAAGCGCCCTGCCTGTGGCAGGGCCTTTTGTGTTGTAAGCAGGCCGTGTTGATGCTGCGACGCCATGAAATAGATTTTTTACAGCGGCTGGATCTGAAACACCAGCAACGGCATCAGGACCGTTTTGCCGCTTGAAAATAAAAGCCGGGACTACAAACCCGGCTTCACATTCTGCAGTAACACTGGTTGCTGCAGTGTCACCCTAGAGCGGTGCGCTTAGCGCAGTTGTTGCAAATATTGCTGCAACGTCAGGATGTTATGATTGTAGGCGCTCGGTTCACCCAATGAAACGCCCTGGCTGCGGACATAAAAATCAAATGGCAGCTGACGTTGACCAAAGAAGCTGACGAAACCATCGGGTTGCAGCGTATCGCCATTTAAGCCAATCGCCCAATTCCGCGCCTGATAGTCCTTCAGCTGACCAATGATCGCATTGACCAAATCGGCTTCTGCATTGATCTGTTGTTGGATGTATGACTGTAAGGTGCTGATATTGCTGTCATAAGCAGCATCAGTGCCGATAGACAAGCCTTGACTGCGCACAAAATATGCAAAAGGCAGGCTGCGGTCATTAAAGAACTTCAGAAAGCCGTCCGGCTGTAAGGTGTCACCATTCAGACCAATAGCCCAGAAGCGGTTTTTATAGTCCTGCAAACCCTGAATGGTACTGCGGCTGGCATTGACGTTTTGTACCGGTAACGACCATACCAATGATTGTTGTTCCATAATCAATCTCCTTGAAAAAGAAACCTGAGATCAGTTCAGGCACTGACAATCTAGTCGGCCTCGTACCTTTTATAGTGATAAAAATTTGATAAAATTCGCATAAATAGGGACAAATATCACGATGACAGTGACAGAAATTGGCTAAAGTCTGCATAATCCAATGATTGAAGCCAAAGACGATACAATCGGGGCACAACTGATGAAAACACGCGCTTTGCTACTTGTCACACTGATGCTGATGAGCACCAATCTGGCGCATGCCGCTCCGACACTGAAACTGCCGTCGCCTTATCCGGTCCGCCAGCTGTCGCCGCAACTGCAGGTGCAGCAACTGGCCGCTGGGTTGTGGCTACACCGCACGGAACAGAAGCTCAGTAACGGCGCAGTGTTTACCGCCAATGGTCTGATCCTCGAGACGCCAGACGGTGTCTGGTTACTGGATACCGCCTGGGGCTTTTACCCAACACGCGATTTATTGCACTGGATTGATGTGGTACTGAAAAAACCGGTGCGCAAAGCCATCGCAACCCACGCCCATGATGACCGGACCGGCGGTGTCGTCGCGCTGACAGAACGGGGCATTCCACTGCAGGTCACCACACAAACCGGCGCTATTGGCGCAGAAGAGCAAATCGCACCGCTGCAGGTGGTGACTGATTTAGCGCCGGGCGAGGTTTATCAGGACGGCCCCGTGCAATGGTTTTATCCGGGCCCGGGCCACACGGCCGACAACATCGTGTTGTGGCTACCGCAGTATCAGCTGTTACACGGCGGTTGTTTTGTGAAAGCACCACGTTATCCAGGACTTGGCAATATTGCCGACGCCGACGTTGCCGCCTGGCCGGCCAGCCTGCAACGGCTTAAAGCCCAATATCCGCAAGCACTTGTCGTAGTACCAGGCCATGGCGAAGTCGGTGATCTGCAATTACTGGATTATTCGCTGGCCTTATTCTCAAAGCGCTGATACTTGACCTGCAGCGCCATAGCCGGTCAGGCAATGTGACTGCAGCGCATGCAGTTGTTGCTGCGCCGGATCCGTGCGATATGGTGAAAAACAGCGCACCGACGCGTCCATCGTCTAAGGTTATTTGCATACCCTTTTGATTGTCAGAGTCCGACTGATGTTGCTGTTGTTATCCCGCATCCGGTGGTTATTGCTACAAACCAGCCTGGTTCTGCTGTTGGCCGGACCCGGCCATGCTGAACCAGTGACCTATTTTTATTCCGATCTGCCGCCCTATGAATTCAGTAATCCGCAGAGGCAAGCGGACGGACTTGGTATCATTCAGGTTCGCAAGGTCTTAACGGCCGCCGGTTTTCAGCCGGAATTCCAGTTTTATTCGCTGCAACGTGGCTTAAACGCATTAGAAAACGACATTGACTTTACTGCCGTTGTTGCACCATCCGGTCAGCAAACCCAACAGTTTCACCTCAGCCGGTTGCCGGTGTATGCGGTGGAACTTGGGGTCGTACGACTGCGCGCGACCAAGCGTATGACATCTCTGAACCAGTTGCAGCATTACCCTTATCTGGCGCTGAGCGAAACCCGTTTCACATTTCTGCAGCAACGGCCAGAACTGGCAGCTTTTGCCGTGAAACGTTACGACATCAGCAATCAGCCTGATGCGTTCCGGTTATTACTCAGTGGCCGCTACGATTATTTCCTCTGTTATCACGCCAGCGAGATGGCGCTGGCAAATCCGATGCTGGTGTTTGACCCGTTAGAGCAGTTACCGGTGCATCTGGCGTTATCGCGCCAACATCCCGAAGCAGCCCGTTTGATGCAGCGGGTTGATGCGGTGCTGGCCCAGTCGGTGCGATAAGCCTTTGTTTACACTTCCGGATGTTTAGACTCGCAGATAGTTGATGCCGAATTCGAGCAGGCTGGTTACAATGCGGCGAAAGTGTACAACGATTTCGACGGCGTTTTTCCGTGTGTCGCTCTGCCAGCTGATGTTGTTCCATCTGCGAGCTCAGTGCGAAACGCGTTGTGTGAAACCCTCTGTGAATCAATAACTCAAGCTAAATCAGCCAGTCAATCTGGCCCTCAGTCATCAGCAGGAAAGAACAAATGGCAGCATTCGGTAGTGTATTTATGCCTGAAATGGCAATGGCCCAATTTGATGGAAATGCCTGGGGGCCTGCGGCCATTGTCCCGGCAAACAGCATCAGTCTACATCCGGGCGCGCATGTGCTGCACTATGCAAGTACTTGTTTTGAAGGCTTAAAAGCATTCCGCCACGAAGATGGCACTATCGCCATTTTCCGCATGGATAAAAACGTCGCCCGCATGCTGCAAAGCTCGGAATTATTATCTTTACCTAAATTCGAACCAGCACTGTTAAGCCAGATGATTGTTGACGCTGTGCGCCACTTCGCTGCCGACGTACCAACGCCACCAGGTTCAATGTATATCCGCCCAACTCATATCGGTACCGAACCTGCGATCGGCAAAGCTGCAACACCAACGCTGACGTCAATGCTGTATGTATTGTTATCACCGGTTGGTGACTATTTCGCTGGTGGCAGCCGTGCGCTGCGCCTGCTGTTAGAAGACAATGCCCGCTGCGCGCCGCACATGGGCATGATCAAAAGCGGTGGTAACTATGCCAGCGCGCTGCAACCAACGATGCAAGCCAAAGCAAAACATCAGGCTGATCAGGTGTTGTTCTGCCCGCATGGCGATGTCCAGGAAACCGGCGCGGCCAACTTCCTGTTAATCGACGGCAATGAAATTATCACCAAAGCGCTGGATGCATCATTCCTGCACGGCGTAACGCGCGACTCAATCCTGACACTGGCGCGTGATTTGGGCATGACAGTATCTGAGCGCGATCTGACAGTGGACGAACTGCTGGAACGTGCCGCCAAACCAGGCACTGAAGCAGCGCTGTCCGGCACTGCCGCAGTGTTGGCACCGGTTGGCACCCTGATCCACCGCGGGACTGAATACAAAGTCGGTAGCGGCGAGCCAGGCCCAACCACAGCCCGTCTGCGCCAGGCGCTGAATGATATTCAGTGGGGCAAAGCCGAAGACAAACACGGCTGGCTGACCAAAATCTAACGTCATACTTTCAGACGTTTCCCGTTAAAAAAGCAGGCCTAAAACCTGCTTTTCTTTTTGCTGTGACAGTGGCAATGCCATCTGGCAACATTCATTGCAATTATGCTAACTTATTGAAAAATTATAAGGATTGTAAGCAATGAATCTCTTTTTTTCTCAGGAAAAAGACCAGCGGGGCCAGCCAAAATCGCCAGGCCCCGCCGCAGTACTGATCGGCTGGCATTCACTGAGCGCCAGCGGTAAATGCCTGTTTATTCTGCTCGTCGGGTTCTTAGCAGCTGCGTTCCTATTCAGTCAATGGGAACGCCAGCAACCGCTGATGATTGTTTTTTACCTGTTAACCTTACTGGTCGCTGCAGGAAATTACCTGCGGGCCCGGGTGTTACCGCAGCTGACGGCCCGCAGCCTGCTGGCCGATTTAAGCGTCAAAGACAGCCAAATCTGTATCGCAGGTTTCAGCTTCCCTGGCGCTGTACAAAAGCTGGTGCTTGGAAAACAGAGCAAAAAGGGACCCGCGTTTTTACAACTGGCGTGGAACGGCAGCGAGTTATGGTTATTCCCGTTAGATGAACTGCCGCAAGTCGAACAGTTTATCCGTCAGCATGCACCGCACATTGAGATCGTTCGCGAGTAAACAAAGCCTGTTAGCCACGCAGCCTGTCACGAAGAAAATCAAATAACAGCCGCACGCGCGCCGGCACCGGGCCGCGCTGTGGCCGGTATAACGAGAGCGGCCATGGCGTCGGTTCCTGTGCCGGTAGCAGGCGCACCAGCTCGCCTCGTTCCAACAGCGGTTGCGCCAGAAAATCAGCGATTTGGCCAATACCGAGGCCAGCGGCGACGGCAGCGAGCTCCTGCTGCGCATCATTGACCAGCAACCGCACCTGACGCGGCTGATAGATCTCGCCGTCGCGGAAAAACCAGGCCCAGGGCCGGCCCGTGCCCTCGTCCAGCAAGCTGACCTGCTGATGGTTGTTGAGCGCAGCAAGGTCCGAAGGTGTGCCATGAGCCGCCAGATAGGCTGGGCTTGCCACCAGATACAGCGCCACTTCGGACACCTGCAGTGCGACAAAACTCTGGTCGCGCAATAAGCCGGCGCGGATGCCTAAATCAATTTGTTCATCGACTACATCGCTGTGCTGATCCGACAAACGCACGTCCAGCCGGATCTGCGGATGCAAGGCGGCAAACTCGAGCAATAACGGACTTAAAATCGGCCGCAATGCCGCAGGCGCAGCCAGCCGCACCAACCCTTGCGCATCCTGCGTTGCCAGCCGCGGGCTGAATAACGCATCCAGTTGCGCCAGCTGCAGCCGGCCATCCTGATAAAGCTGACTGCCAAATTGGGTTAAACGCACCTGGCGGGTATTGCGGTGAAACAGCACTTCGCCGGTCAGTTGCTCCAGCTGTTGTACCGCCCGCGTCACTGCTTGCGGCGACAACGCCAGCTTGACAGCACAGGCTTTAAAATTACCCAGTTCCGCCGCACTGCAGAAGATCCGCAGCAATTCGAGTTTATTCAGCGCCATCGTGATTATTCCTGTTTATGGAATTCTGAAAGCTTAACTATTCCATTCTAACCCAACTTAGTGCCGATTAAACTGCTGTTGTCGTTAAACAGAACCCCCCTTATCGCGGAGCAGAAACAAATGAATACGCAACAACATCAAGGTATCAGTCAGAAAGTGGTGTTAATCACCGGTGCCAGCAGTGGTTTAGGCGAAAGTACCGCCCGGCTGTTAGCCAGCCGTGGCGCTAAACTGGTGGTCGTCGCGCGCCGGGCCGACCGTTTGGCGCAGCTGGTCAGCGAGATTAAGGCCGCCGGTGGCGACGCTGTGTATCAGGTGGTGGATGTCACCAAAGCCGAAGATCTGCAGGCTGCTGTGCAGCTGGCACTCGACAGCTACGGCCGCTTGGATGTCATCATCAATAATGCCGGGCTGATGGCGATTGCGCCGATGAGCGAGCGCCGCACCGACGAATGGGACCGGATGATCGACATCAATATCAAAGGCGTGTTGTACGGTATCGCCGCTGCATTGCCTGTGTTTGAAGCCCAGCAAAGCGGCCATTTCATTAATATTTCGTCGGTGGCCGGCGTCAAAGTATTCAGCCCGGGCGGCACCGTGTACAGCGGTACTAAGTTTGCGGTACGGGCGATCAGTGAAGGCTTACGCCATGAAGTCGGCGGCCATATTCGCACCACAACCATTTTACCGGGTGCGGTCGAATCCGAACTGAAACACGGCAGCAGCCATGGCGCCAGCGCTGAGTTTGTGAAGGCGTTTTACCAGCAGAATCAAATTCCTGCCGACGCCGTCGCCCGCGCCGTGGCCTATGCCATCGAGCAACCGGACAATGTCGATATCAACGAAATTGTGCTGCGCCCGACAGTGCAGGAGTTTTAATTAACACGCGGGTATTCAGTTTGATAACGAATGTATAGCGGCGCTTGGCTTGCCGAAACCAGCAGTGCAAGCACAGCGACGCTATACATGTTGCGATGATGATTCAGGGGCTGGCTTTGCCGCTAAACAGCGCCAGAGACGGCTTTTCGCGTTGAGCTACTGCCGGCGAGTAATTCGGCATAGAACAGCAAACCGAGCAGGTGCAACAGCAGATCTGGCAGGAAAATCCATAAATCTGTGTCTAAATAACCGGACCAGGCGTTGTCCGACACCTGATCAACAACAGTCGATACCGCCATCAAAGTCAGCAATAACATCGTGGTATAAAACACAACTTTCGACGATCTGCTGACTCTTTGCTGCCACCATAATTTATTGAGTGTTCGTCTGTCGCGGATTTGCATCGCAGTCAATTGCGATTCTGGTGACAGAAAGATAATGACCAATAAAAATGCCGTAAAGATTGGCGAGAGATAGCGCCACAACAGATAAAGATCAGCGTTGATAGCCGTTGCCAGATCGCTGGGCACAGCAATGGCGCCCTGCATGCGGACAATCTTCCACACCAAAGCCAAAACAACCAGCAATAGCAAAATCTTATTGCCGTTGGTCAAGCCCGAAAAACGTTTGGCACACTGCACAGTACAGTAAGTGACGGCGGCTAAAATAAACATCAGCCACAGGCCTAACCCCAGATTAAGCTGCGACAAACTGATGAGTACCACAGCGCTCAGAAACAATCCGATCGACAGTGGTTGTGTCTGATGTACTTTATTGCGATAGAAATGCATGCGTAACCCCATTAAGTCAAATAGACCTGCGGAAAAGTCGAGATCGTGAATCAGTGGTTCTTGACCTTGCCTTTTGACTCACTATGGGAGTGATTCCCAACGTTCACAAAAATCAATGTCGCCCAAGGTAGTATTTTTCAAAGTAACCCACTCCGCACAGTGCAGTATTGGCGCATTCACTCGTGGTGCAATTGTGCCTATATCGCGCCCCCCATTCCCCCCATTGCCATTTGAATCCGTATCGACTAAGCATTGAATTAATTCCTGGTCTGCCAAGGTCTTCGCTGCTTCGCACGCAAAATGCTGATTCAATAGTTTGCGTCCTTCATTTACATATTCTGCTCTGGCTATATTACAGCCGACGGGACCAGTCCAATAGCAAGCACCTATCATGATAATTCCGGAAACACCTGTATCGATTAACTCATTACTTACACAGCCAAGGTAGCTTTTTTTGCCCAAGTAGCCATTTACGGCTTTATCTTGTTTTTCCTGGCATGCTTGTGGAACCGTTGTATTGGAAGAAATTGATTTGTTTGCCAAATACTCAGTTGGATTTAAATCAATTGCTTGGTTCATACTGTTAGGAAAAGTTGAGCTGAGGATTAGGTTTTTATTTCCTGCAATCAGATGAGAAAACCTGACAAACTCCTCCAGTAAGCTTTTGTTAATATTAGTTATTTGCCAGTTTTGCCATGCGAGACCAAAGGAGATTTCGCTGTATGTGAGTCGCTTGCGCGCACCGTTTCGATCTGGTTTATCAACAGTCGTTATCGTCTTCATTTCCGCATCAATGACTACCTGACTACCGTCAGTAAAGTACAAGGCAATGATGCTCCCTTGCATGGCAAGGTTTATAAATGCAGTAGAATTCGCTTTACTCTGAAAGATGCCATTGCCATTGTGATCTAATGCCAGTTCATATTGAGAATTTTCAAAGAAAGGAAAGTAGCCGTTGGGAGTTGCAGCACATGTTGAGAAGGACAATAATGCTAAAATTAAGACTGCAGCCTTCTGTTTAATTGATTTAAGCATGTAAATTTCGATACCTTTGAATTAGCGTTTAAAGAGCTCTGAACGCTACCAGATGGCACAAAATTATCTCCTTACAAAGTTTTGATTTTATTCTGATATCGCATTTTTACCCCTATCACCACTGAACATAAAGCCTGCCAAAATCCGGCCAATTTGGTTGTGATAACCACAGTGATCATATCTCCATTTTACGGATACTGCAGCGCCAGCACCTGTGTGTACAGCTGCTGCGCTTCGGCATTGGGAATCGCGGCCAAAGTCAGATTGCCATTGGCGGTTTGCAGCTGCAGGCGGACCATCTGGTGTCGCTGAAAAAACGCTGTTTGTTGTAGCCGCACCTGCTGCACCTGAGTCAGCGGCAACATGTACCAACGCCGGCTGAAACCGCCTTGCCACAGATACAGCACATTGTCTTGCAGCCGATAGCCATGCCAGCGGTAATTCAGCCAGAGTTCGAGCAGCCACCAGCTGCTTAGCACCAGCGACACCAATGCTTTGAACCACAATGGCGGGATATTGGACTGCCAGAGGAGTGCGATGACGACCAACAACCCAAGACCACTCCACCAGGCCTGACGGCGGAAATACACCGGCACAAACTTCTGTAAATCCGCGCTTTGCACTTCCGGCAATGGCAATAACTGCTGCGCTTGCAGCTGCGCATCCAGCTCCGGCGCCGTTTGCCCGAGCAGCACAAACTTGCTTTGTTGCTGATTACTGGCAAAACCATGAAACATCAGCGAATAGTGCCCGAACAGCCGGGCCAGCCAGGGCTGATTGACCTGCACCAGCTGTACTCTTTTAGCGGAGATGCGTAGCGACTTTTTCAGTACAGAACCCTGCGTCAGCTGCAACTTGCGGCCATCACGCTGCAGGTGCTGCGGATACAGCCAGATCAATGCCATCAGTGCCAGCACCAGCGCGACCAGCGCCAGTACCATCAGGCCGCTGAACAGCTGCAGTAACAGATTATGCTGAATATCGTATTGCTGCAGCAGCACCTGACTGGTGTCGAACAGCCACTGGACAGCCTTTGCATCTTTAAACTGCTGACTCATGCCGAACACGGCCGCCAGCGGCAGCCATAAATAAGCATTGTATAAAGTGGCCAGCCAAATCCGGTAAAACGGCGTGGAACCACTGGCCGGCGCAGAGGTTGTCTGGCCCTGCAGCAACGTCAGCTGAGCTTCGGACAAACCAGTCAGGGCGAATTCCTGTTTTTTACTGCCGGCGCTGTCGAGACTGGCGGCATATAACCGCAAAGGCCGGAAATAAATTGGCTGCTTAACCTGTAGCTCCTGCACCCGCGCTTGCGGCAATAGCAGCTTTTCTTTGTGTAGCAGGCCTTTCTCCAGCTCAATGCCTTGCGCGGTCACCCGAAACCGGCTAAACCGCCAGCCAATCAAGGCCCGGCCCAGCACTAGCAACGCCAACACGGCCAGCACATAGGGCATATAAGCGGCGTATTTGTCGCGCGACGACAACACTGCCCCACCGAGGATTAAGCCAAAAAACTCCCAGGCCGACTTGGCCAATAACGGCAGCAGGGCCCAAGCGGAGACCCGCTGCCACGGGCTGGTTTCCTGCGCTGAATCAGGCTGCATCCGCGCGTTCCTCCTGCGGGATCAGCTGGCTGAGCTGCTGGCACAGCGACTGCGCCAACTCATAGTCAATATCCGACAGCGCTGCTTCCGCTTGTAAACCACCGGCGGTAAACACCTTGAGCGTGGCCAGACTAAACTGCTTTTGCAGCGGCCCCTGGCTGACAGTGACATGCTGCACCCGGGTCAGCGGGATCATCACCGCCTGATGCCACCAGACGCCGGATTCGAGCAAAAAATCCTGCCGGCGCAGCAGAAAGCGTGTCCGGGTCAGCTGAAACGGCAGCCAAAGCTGCAGCAGGAAACCAGCCAATAACACCAAACCCAACATGGCATACAACGCCAGCTCGCCATCACTCAGGATAATCAGCAGCCCCAACACCGCGAGCAGCAGCAGCGTCAGCCCCAGCCAAAGCCAGCGCCTTTTACCCAGCGCCTCTTCCGGTAAATGCTGCCAGTCTTGTGGTAGAGGCGCCGTTAAGCACTCATCCTGTACAAAAGACGCGTCAAGTAATTGGTTCGCCATCACAGTTCCGGGATTTATAAAGCAATTTGGTCATCTTGCGGAAAAATCATGAGGTCGGCAAGCGCCTAGAGAATTGTAAACATTTTGTTTTATGTGTAGCATAAAAATGTTGATTAAAATATTTTATGCTGGGATCTCTGCTTATCAAAGGAATGATTATGACTACACTTCGCCAATCCGGATTGATTACGCTGCTTTTCAGCACTTTGTTACTGCATGGCTGTGGCTCAGACGCCAATGAAACACTGCCACAACCTATTGCGCCACAACTCAGCGTTAACAGCGATATCACCATAAAAGAACATCGCGACACAACGCTGACGGCCACTGGCAGCAGTGGCACTTTCAAATGGACGCAGCTATCCGGACCAGAGCTACAGCTGCTGTCAACAGACAGCTCCACAGTGAAGATATCGACACCATCCGTTTCAGAAGACACTAAAGCAGTGTTACAAGTCAGTCTAACCAGCGCTGACAATCAAACCATCTCTAAACAAGTCACTGTTTTCATTAAAAACAATCTGCCGCCGCAAATCAGCGTCAACTTTAAACCGTATCGGGAAAAAACATCTGGCAGTTTCTCGGTGGAAGCAACTGACTCTGATGGCACAATCAAAAGCTATGAATGGAAACAGCTCAGAGGGCCGGATTTAAAAATGACCGGCGCTAACACTGCAACTATCCAATTCACTGTCCCTGCGGTCATTGATCCCAATCAGTTTGTCACGATATCAGTCCGGGTGACGGATGATGACGGTGATGCGGCCAGTTACATCTACGGCAGACCGATCGAACAAAACATGCTGGAATTTAAACTGACGGGGCGACTGACCGATCCTGCGCTGGCTGGTGCGACTGTGGTTGCACACAAGGGCAGTTTACCTGTCGTGACAAAAGCCGGCAGCAATGGCGAGTTTAACCTGACGGTCAGTACCGACGACGATGAAACGAATTTGCTCACACTGCTCCAAGCAATAAAAGCTGGTCATGGCAATCTCAGTTATTATGCGCTAATCCCAGACCTTGCCAGTCGCAAGGCAACAGAACCAGTGCAGATCAATGCATTTTCAACCGCTTGGTATGCGGCGCTGGTTGGAGCAAACCACGGTAAATCACCTGCCAGTCTGGCTGAGCTTCGCGACGCAGAACCCGCTGCCGTCGTGGAAAACATGTCTGAACAGGCCGCCGTCGCGACGCTGCTGATGGCAGGTCAGATCACATTGCCTGGTGCCAGCAGTCTGTACAAGGTGTTAACTGACCAGCAAGATTATCTCAGCGTGCTGGACGACCTTAATCTCAACAAACCGGGTTTGATCTCCGCTACCGAAACTGCAGTGTTGGCCGATCCACAGCAGACACCATCTGCTGACCAGTGGCCGGAGTTGACAAGCCCGTTATACGAAGTGGAACCGGCGATTAAAGGATTTTCGACGTCAGGTAGCCGGAGTTATCAGTTGGCTGACAATGGAAGTGGTCAGTACCTGGATTTGGGTCGCGCTAAGGCATTTCAGTGGCAACGACAACTAAGCCCCCTGACTTTAACCTGGCCAGATTTTCGCTACGACAGCTTTGAATCTGTGCGACCTGGCCTGATGGGACTCAGTACAGAGCAGGCCGAACAGTTACGGCGCTGGAACTACACCAGCCTGCCGATCACGTTCACTTATCAAAAAAGTACACTGCAGCTGCTGGCAACCGGAGTAGACGGCAATATATTTCGTGTGACCGACACGGTGCTGCAGCAGATGCAGCCTTTTAGTGTGTTTGGTCAGCATTTTAATCTGCCAGATCAGCAAGTCACGAAAAGCCGTATCGTCCGTATAGTGCAGACACCGGAGCAACCTCAGTCCTTCGTCGCGGCAGAACTGAATACAGATTGGTCTGTAGCCCGTTATTTACCGAAGGCTTATACAGATTTCCAGAAATTTTACCACGACAGACTCAGTTTCAATCCTGACGGTACTGGGCGCAGCCTCAACCAATCCCAGTCATTTCGCTGGCAAATCAACGCAGACGGCGCGCTGCAGATCATTTTTGCCGACAACAGCGCCATGCAACTAAAAAAAATCCGCCAACTGGGTGAGATCTGGCAAGTCTATCAACGTTATTTTGCCGCTGACGGTACAGTGCAGCTTGGCACTATGCATTCGGCTTTTGCCATTACCCTGTCCGCGGAAACTGACAAGCTCATACTCAATGCGCCAGAGCATTATTGGCAAGAGATGAACCCACTGAAATCACCACAGGCTTGGGCGGGCAACAAAATACGCTTACAAGCGGCCGACGGGACAGTCAATGCTCAGGGCTATCAAATCAGTGCAGACCATACCGGTTATTTCGTTCGCGCTGATGAATCAAAACTGCCGGCCTTCAGTCCAAGGCTCACACACAAGCATCGCTGGCTGCTCACCTCAGACAATACCGGATCAGTGATAACCGCTGAGGGCAACGTGTTTTGTTTAACCGAAGCGTTCTGTTACCAACGTCAATGGCGTTTACTGAAGACGACCAAGGGGTTGATTGGTAAAAGACTGTATCTGGAAGAACTTGTGCGCTCCCGTTTTGATCCACAAGACCCAATGAGCTATTTGTATGGCCCTACTCTGATAATCTACGAAGAAGTCCCCTTTACCTATTTTAACCAGCCTTAGCAGATCCCAGACCCGGCAGCTCGGCGCCGGGTCTGAGTTAATTGCATCTCAGGCTATCCGACATCCTGATGACGCCGCGATTGGCTACCACAAGCTTTGACCGGCGTTGAATTTGCCCCTATGATAGCGCCAACTTGTTGAACTTATTATCAATCGTCTGCTAAACAGACAGGAAATGTGATGAAAATAGCCCTGATTGTAATTATCGCCGCGGCGGTGCTGTATTACTTCTACAACAACATCAATAACCAGAAAATCGCGACGCAAAATATCGAACAGGGCGACGTGTTCCTGGCGAAGAACGCCAGCCGCGACGGCGTCAAAACCACCGCATCTGGTCTGCAGTATGAGATTCTGCAACACGGCAGCGGCACTAAACACCCAACTGAAGTTTCCACCGTCAACGTGCATTACCACGGCACGCTGACCGACGGCACTGTGTTTGACTCGTCGGTCGAACGCGGCGAATCGATCAGCTTTCCGCTGAACCGCGTAATTAAAGGCTGGACTGAAGGTGTGCAGCTGATGAAAACCGGCGACAAATTCCGCTTCTTTATCCCGGCCGACCTTGGTTACGGCAGCCGCAGCGCCGGCAAAATCCCGCCAGGTTCAGTGCTGATTTTTGACGTCGAACTACTGGCGATTGAATAATCCCATACGCCGGCCCACGCGCTGGGCCGGCGAAGTTTGTGTTTAGTTACTTGGCAGGTTTGACCGTACCACTCCAGGATTTACTGACGATCCGCCACTGGCCGTTCACTTTGGTCATCGCTAAATAGTCCACCCCAAGCCATTGTGGGTAGTCGAGCATCACTTTCACCACAGCCCCGGTGTCGGTAATGTCGAGGATTTGATATTGGCGATGGCGCTGGTCTTCATCTTTGGCCGGTTCAAAGCCTTTTGCCCATTCCTCACCAGACACATTCACGACTTTCTGCTGTTTTCGGGAATAACCAACTACCACAGTGTCTTTCAAAATGACCTGATGCGCGGTTTCCGCATTGCCCTGTTCAAAAGCCAGCATCATCGTTTTCATGGCCTGATCGATAGCCGCATATTCAGCATGTTGCTGCAACGCTGTGTTCGCCGCCGCAGCAAAACTCAGGCCCAGACTCAGGCAGGTTAAAGCGCAGTTTTTGACAAATGTGTTCATCGTTCTATTTTCCTTTTTATTAATACAATCAAAGATTAATTTTTAGTGGCCGCAGGTTGCTGTTGCAGGATCTGCACAACAGCGCGGGCAACCAGGGGGGCGGATGGATAGTTCTGGCCGGTGACGAGACGGCCATCAACTTCGATATAAGGCTTTTCCGGATCCGGGGCTTTAAACAAGCCACCATGGGCTTCGATGGTTTTGCGCATAGGAAAGGGCAAATGCTGAAAATAGGGTTCAGAGTGGTCTTCGTATTCTTCCGGATAGCCGGTGACTTTTTTGCCAGCCAGCAGGTACTGACCATTACTGAGTTTTAACCGGACAATGCCGGCAGTCCCATGACACACCGCCGCAATCACACCGCCATTTTGCTCGTACACCTGCCGTGCAATGTCTTGCAGGCCCCGATCATCCGGCACCTGATACATGGCGTTACTGCCCCCTACGTAATACACCGCCTGATACCGACTGGCGTCAATCTCTGCCGGCGTTTGCGTATCCGTCAGACCCGTCATAATGCGTGAATCCTTTAAGCGCTCGGTTAAACGTGGACCCAGCGCAGCCGGATCGATCGGCACAGCGCCGCCGGCCGGCGACACAAAATCGACGGCATAACCGGCTTGATGAAAGGTGTCCCAGGCATGCACAACCTCGCCAAAGCTGACGTTGGCTGGCAGAGTCGAATCACCGTGGAATTTATGGCTGGATAGCACAAACAACACCCGGCCAGCGGGAGTGGACGCTGCAGCACCTGATGCTTCGGTGGCTTGTGCCCGGGTAATATTGGCCTGTGTCACACACAGCAGGCACAGCAATAACAGATAACATTTTCGCCAAATCATAGTAAAAGGCTCCATCAGTTCAAGGAGCCTTCACCCTAAGCGAAAATGTATGAAATCAATGTCTTGCCAGCTGTTTCCGTACTACTGAAAGCTATTTTCGTAGTTATACCCGCTGTTCACGGGCTAAATGACGCTCGCGAAACAAGGCTGGGGTACAGCCATTGGCCTTTTTGAACGCAGCATAGAAGGTCGACAATGACTGAAAACCAGCGGCCTCCGCAATCGCTTCTAAAGTCTGTCCTGGCTGCTCCAACAGCAGGCGCTGAGTTTCACTAACCCGCAGCTGCGCGACATACTGTTTAAACGAAGTGCCATTGTTGTCATTCAGCAACTGGGACAAGCGCGCCTGCGGCAGGCCCAGCCGCCGTGAGACGCGGGCAAGAGTCAAACTTGGGTCCAGATAAAGCCGCTCACGCGTCATTAAGTCCGCCAGTGCCTGCAATTCTGACGCAGCTTCGGCCGCCGGAATACGTCGGTCCTGGTAAGGTTCTACCGGCGCTTGGCCATGCCGTTTTGCCCAGGCCACGGCCACGCACAGATAAAGCAGAAGAGAAAATGACAAAGCACCTACGATATAAGAGGTAAAACCTGAAGTGTAATAGGCCAACCAAATCAGCCAGAGTCCGGCATGCACAGCCAGCAGCAATTGTTTCGCACTGCCGGCGGGTAAACGGTGACGCTGCTGCACCAGCAAAGCGGAGCAAACCAACAGATAAAGCAGCCACAGTAAATTGCCGGATTTGACGATAAAGCCGTGCCATATCGCCGCGTATTCAGCATAAGGCCACAGCAGATTCAGCGTGATTGCGGTTACAGCCAACACCATGGCATGCGCCAGTTCAGCCCGCCCCAAAGTGGTGACACTCGACAAGCTGGCTCGCGTAAAAAAGTACAGCGCAGGGCCAATCAGCAGACAGGCGGTTAACCCGGCCTGCATCACCAGAGCCGGTGTATCCGGCAGAAAATAAAATGCGACTGATTTACCGGTACGGACACTCACCATCAGGATCAGGACCGCTAACGCCCGTTGTGCCAGAGATGCTTTACCTGACCACCACAGATAGAGGGCTAGCGTCACGCCATTAAAGGCGCCAAGCGCCGAGAAGAAAAATAACAGATGCTCGCTTAACATGCTTAATCCTTGCCCTGATGCATCGTTCACAACAGTCGAAACTACAGCTGAATCATCCGGTGATTCCGATTTCGCTGCAACAGGTTTTAACTGTTTGATGCCGCCAGCCGCAGGCCATCCGGTGCCCTCTACCAGATTTAGCCGGACTGGCGCTCTGGTCATTGCTGTTGTTAATAGCGGTGAATTTTGATGGCAGAGCACGACGGGGTCGGCAATGATGCTCTGGGCTTAATCAATCTGGTTTAGTTGCAGCTTACTCAGCTCGGCATTGAGTTGCTGCAGTAATTGGGGATATGCCGGATGTTGTTTGTTAAACGCGACATGCAAACTTTGCTGGCCAAGCACAAAAGGATGTAACCGTACTTTGCCTTGGGCTGTCGCTATTAATTCAGCGTCATGCTCAATCAAATGCTGAAACACCTTACCGTCAATGACCGCCAATTCACCGCGTTTATAGACAATTTTCTGAATACTATTTTTATCCGACAAACTCAATTGTGGCGTCAGTTTGCGCTGAGCAATCAAGAGATCTAACTCAGCGGTATTTACATAATCTTTCACGACAAAAAACGAATACCGCTGTAAATCCAATGTCTGCTGTACGGAAATATGACTATCAACATGTTGGATCAGCCGCAATTCGCTGCTGCCAATACTGTCTGACAATTGCACCAGCGGATCGTCGATAGGATATTCCGGAAAATAACCGATGTAATGGGATTTTGGCCGACGAACTTCTAACATCGCACGTGACCACGGCATAAATTCAACAACTAATTGGTAGCCAAGTCGCAAAAATATTCGGCGCAATGCCACAGTGATAGCACCTTGGCCTGGTTCGTTGGCGCCGGTGTACGGTGGCCAATCTAAACTGACAATTTTCACCACGGGCAACGTTGTCGGTTGCTCCGCTAAAAGCGGTTGGCATGGCCAAAGCAATGTGCAAAACGCTATGATCCAACAACGACTCACCATCACGCTCACAACAACAACCTTGGGATATAACCAGTTAAAGCGATGTCCGCCGAAAATACAACTCGGGCACGTATAGGTGTTTGCCACAAAGGCTGTTTGGCTGGCGCTAATCATATAATCAACAGCGCCGTGCCGCACCGTTCATTACAGTTGGCCAACTGCTAAATCGGCCGGTTATTTTTCAGTTGCTGCGACAGGTTTTAGCCGTTTGATATCGCCTTCAACGGCGTCCATTTGTGCAATGGTCAGGTCACCAAAAGGTGTCACATCGAAGTGCCAAATCAGATTGCCACTTTTCAGTAATTGCACTGATTGCGGCTCAGCTTGCTTCGTGTCATCCAGCGTCAGGCGCCAGATATAATCATGTTTGGACCAAGCCGATTGCCAATACAGCTGGTTGCCGCGGATGCGGATATTTTGCATCTGATGGGACTGCTGCGGCTGCAGTGCCTGCAATAACTCTGGACGGGGTGTGGCGAGTTCCTGGGCCGGAAACTGATACCAGCCCTGCTGTTGATGTACCAGCCAGCGTTGTTGCTGCGCGTCAAAATACAGATTGTCTGCACGCAGTGGTTGTTGTTGCAACAGACGACCCTGCAGGTTGTAAAGCCGTAACATACTGCCATCAAAAGAAAACAGGCGGTCATTATCGACCCAGCCCAAATTCAGCAACGGCGTCTGCGCCTGGCTGGCAAACTGCAACAGCGTATTTTTTCGATCGTACAGTACAATATCCAGATCCCGGTTCGACGCCAGCATCGACAGATCGGGTCGCCATTCCAGAAAATTAACGAAGTCATAGCCCTGATATTGCGACAATTGCAGAATACGGCCCTGGCTATGCAAATAGACTTCACAGACGCCACTGCGCCGCGACATAAATGCGGTTTCGCCCAGGCGGTTACTGACCGGCAGATAGTCGATGCTGGATGTGGAAAAAATCGGCAAATTGTCTTTGTCACGGATATCCACCTGCCAGGCTTCCAGCCCGGTATACAGCACACCACGATTATCGATACCCAGACTGGTGAATAACCCCTGTGCGGTGGTGAATACCGGATAGCTACGGCCATCCGGCGCCCGCGCCAGTAAAGCCGTGTGTTTGGCATTATCGTTGGTCACCATCACGCTTTGCGACGGGTCAAATGCAATCAACCAGACCGGATAGGGCCAGCGCAGTTTGACCTGACCACTGATATCCAGCAGCAGGCTTTGATGTTGCGCATCTTTTACCAGATAGAACACTTCGCCTTGCCAGCCTTTCACTGCGCTGACTAATTGCTGGCCCAGCTGCAGTGGCAGCGGGATCGGCACCCATTCCCGGGTCGCAGTCCGGTAAAGATAAGCCTGCCGGCGGCGTTGTTGCTGTTGCTTTTGCTGCAGCACCAACACCAGTTCCTCAGCACTTTGCCAGACTGGTTTTTCAGCCTGCAGACAAGCAACAGGTTCCGCAATATGGCTAACGGCGCCGGTTGCGGAGCGGATTTGGAGCTCGCAGCTGTCTTCACGAAAATGCCAGAACGCCAAAAGCTTCTGCGTGTCATGCCAGGCGGGCTTGACGATGCGTTCGGTAAAAGATTGCTGGTACAGCACCTGGCCCTGTTTGTCGGTGATTTCCAGGTTGTACACATCTTTGATATAAGCCAGCAGATCGGCGTCCGGGTGGGCATCGACATCAAATTCGGTGCCGAGCGCATAACTGACATCGCGCACTTCGTATTGTGGCGCCGCCACCGGCTGGTTGCTGCCAAAAGACGCCACAGCGCGAAAGCCAGCGATACCGGCCAGCAGCAACAGGACGGCAGCGTACAGTTGCCAGCGTGGCCAGGCCGTCAGCGACCACCGTCCAACAACCAAGGTCGGCAGTGGTTCTGCCCCCGTGGCGGGCATGTCCGTCGACATCACCACTTCGGCAATAAAACAGTAGCCTTTTTTCGGAATAGTTTTGATATAACGCGGCTGCCGGCTGGCATCATTCAGGAGCTTTCTAAGTTTAGTCAGCAGCTGATACAGACTGTTTTGTTCGACCACCAGATTCGGCCACAGGCTTTGCTGCAATAACTCCTGACTCAGCACCACACCCGGTTGTTGCACAAACAGCAGTAATAACTCGGCAACCTTCGGCTCCAGCTTGCTCGCTGCTCCGTCCGGCAGCTGCAGTAATAAATCCTGCGCCGGCCGGAATTCAAAATGGCCAAAGCGCCAGACCATCGGGGCATCGGTTGCTGTGGTCGCTGTTATTGGCTGCATATCTGACGCTGACAAAACTCGCTCTGCTGGGTTGAATCCGGTACCGCAGTACCGCTCTGCCTGACAATATGCCGGATCCTCACGCTGCGACCACGGAAAGTCAATGCAGCAAAGACTTTACACAGCATTCTTCAGAAAAAAATCAGAAAAATCAGCCCGCCAACCTGCTGCAATACGGGCCTGTTTCATCTTTTTTGTTGAGTCTTTATGCACCTATCTTTGCCGCTTTCACTATTACTTCGCAGCAGGCGCCGTCCGCTGTGGTTGCTTTCTTTAGCCCTGCTGTGCCTGCCCGGCGTCAGCCCTGCCGATACTTTGGCCGCGGCGTTGACCAGAACCGCGGCGAGTCAGCAAACCGGCAATGCCATCTCCCCGACGAACCCGGCGATGGTGATTGACGGTCGTTTTGACGAACCGCAGTGGCAACAGGCTCAGCAGTTCAACACTTTTTATCAGGTGGTGCCGGCCAGCCGCAGTGCGCATCAGGACAAAGCGCAGGCCAAGGTGTTTGCCAACGCCGACGGCGTTTACGTGGCGATTACCAATTTTCAGGCCAAAGGCCAGCGCCAGAAACAATACAACCTGCAGGATGCATTTATGCAGGCTGATTTTAACAACATCATCGTCGATTTCGCCGGCGACGGCAGTGCAGCCTACTTATTTTCGATGACACTAGGCGGTGGTATTCAGGATTCGGCGATGACGCCGCAGCTGGAGACCGACGAAGACTGGGACGGCATCTGGCAGGTGGCGCATGCTGAAACCGATGACTTCTGGACCAGTGAATTCTTTTTACCCTGGCAGTCGGTGTCGTTTCGCCAGCGCGTGCAAGCTGACGGCCTTTCGAACATCGCCGTATCAGTCCAACTCTATGATTTAGCAAAAAATCATGTGTACGGTTCTCAGCCGCAAAGCCTGGCGCACAGCGATTTTTATCTCGGTATGCCGACGTTGTCCGCTTACATTCCGGCACAGGCGCACTGGCAATTCCTGCCCTATCTGACGATGCAATATGACGCAATCAGCGGTCA
>NZ_JBHLXP010000004.1:227698-292825 GCF_042432165.1 Rheinheimera tilapiae | reverse complement strand
ATAAAAGGCCGTTTTTCACCCAGGACCTCAGCCTGTTCAGTACTTTATCGTTGCAGGACAGCCAGATGATCCACACGCGCCGGATCGGAGCCGGTAGTGACGATGGCAGTACTTTTATCACGCCAATCGACGCGGCGGTCCGCGCGACCCACCAGGGCGAATCCGTCAATTTCGGTGCTTTTGCCGTCCAGGAAGATTCATTGGCCTCCGGCGCTGGCAAAGCCTTTTATGCCGCCCGCACCACCTGGCGTAATCAACAGTGGCAAAGTGGACTGCTGGCAACCCGCACCGAGCGGCCGGGTCTGCAGCGCACTGCTGAAACGCTGACCTGGGACAGTCAATACCAAAGCAATACCTGGTCGTGGCAAACCGCGTTGTCGCGCAGTGATATCCAGCAAGGGCATGCTAACCCGTCAACCGCTGACAACCCTGACAATCAGGGGGTAGCGCTGTTGGCCGCCGGCAAATATCAGTTTACACCGAGCTTTGACCTCGGCGTTGAACTGCTGCGTCTTGACGATAGTTTTGATAACAATGACTTAGGCTATATGCAGCGTAACAACTGGCGCGATTTGGCGTTGCTCGGCAGCTACGCTACCAGCCCTGAAATCGCTGGGTTAAGCCGGCTGAAACACAAGTTCAGACTCAGTTATCAGACCGACGACGCTGGGTTAAAACTGGCGGCAAAACAGGACTATTTAATGGCGCTGCTGCTGGACAACGGCGCCCAGACTGAACTGCAACTGGTGTATCAGACCGCGGGTTGGCAAGACAATATCGGTTATGGCAGTGATGCTTTTGCGCTGCCGTCAGCCTGGAGCCAGCGCCTGCTATATATCAGCCCTTATGTTGGCCAGCTGACCTGGGCCGCCAGTGTTCAGCTCGATGATCAGGGTTTTGACGGTCTGGCGAGACAATTTGGTCTGGACCTGACCTGGCTGCCGCACGCCAATTGGACGTTGAACTTCAATAACTTTTTCCGTGAAGGTGACGGCTGGCTGATCGCCAATCGCTTCAATCAAATCAGTAGCTATGACAGTGAATTGTTCGCGACGAACATCAAAGCAGCCGGCCTGCTGACCGATCAGCTTGAATTTGGCCTGCATCTGCAATGGGCCTTGCTGGATGCGCGCAGCGAACAGGTTTGGCAGATCCGCCAGCGACAATTGCAGCCCTTCGGCCAGTACACCACGGATACCAGCTTCGAAGACCGCCGGCTGACCGCCCAGTTTAAGTTGCGCTATAAACTCGGCGCTTACTCCGACTTCTATCTGGTCTATAACCGTGGTGGCGAATTGTTCACCGCCGAACGGCAACAGCAAGCCTGGCTACCTGCTATCGCAGATTTATGGCAAGCCCCCGGCCAGAGCCTGTGGACAGCAAAAGTGCGGTATGCGTTTTAACCTGAACAAGACAAGTACAGGCTGGTGCGCTGCAAGTGCCGGCCCGCTGGCCACTGGTTGAAGAACCACTGCAGTTGAGTTTTCCTCAAACAGAATGACTGATTATTCATTTTTCTTCCGATCCGCATGCGCGTATAAATCTTCTCAACAGCGAAATCTGAACGTCTAGCCATCCAAAAACTATTAAAGCTTGGAGTGGCAAAAGCCAGTGCAGACGTCGCCACAAGCACAGTCAGTTTTGTCGCAGGCCAATGGGAAGCCAATCACCATGCAGCACGAATTTACATTTTCGATTAAAAGCCTTTGTTTTGATGAGAATTATCATCCGTCCGACAGCACGCGGCTGACTACCAACTTTGCCAATCTGGCGCGTGGTGGGCAGCGGCAGCAGAATTTGCGTAATACGCTTTCGATGATCAATCAGCGCTTTAACTCGCTGGCACACTGGGACAACCCGGCCGGCCAGCGCTATAGCGTGGCGCTGGAGATTATTTCTGTCGAGATCCAGATAGAAAATGCGGCCAATACCTTTCCGTCGATTGAAGTCTTAAAAACGAACATCATTGACCACAGCACCGGTGAACGGATTGAAGGGCTGGTTGGCAATAACTTCTCGTCTTACGTGCGGGACTATGATTTCAGTGTGTTGCTGCCGGAACACAATAAAGACCAGCCGCAATTCAGTATTCCGGCCGATTTTGGCGACCTGCACGGCCGCTTATTCCAATCTTTTGTCCACTCAGCGGCTTACCAGCAACACTTTCAAAAACCACCGGTTATTTGTCTAAGCGTGTCCGACAACAAGATTTATCAGCGCGCGGCCAATCGTCATCCGGTACTGGGGGTGGAATATCTGCCGAATGAAACGTCTTTAACCGAGCAGTACTTTAAAAAGATGGGGCTGAACGTGCGTTACTTCATGCCGGACAACAGCGTCGCGCCGTTGGCGTTTTATTTCTTTGGCGATTTGCTGAACGACTACAGCAATCTGGAACTGATCAGCACCATCAGCACGATGGAAACCTTTCAGAAGATTTACCGGCCGGAAATCTATAACGCCCACGCCGTGGCAGGACAGCGTTATCAGCCGGATTTGACCAGTCAGGCGCATTCAACCACCAAAATCGTCTACGACCGGGCAGAGCGCAGCCAACTTGCCGTCAAGCAAGGCCGGTTCGCTGAGGAACACTTCATCAAACCGTATAAAACGCTGCTTGAGCAATGGTCTGCGCGGCATGCGTAAGCGCTGGCGTTCCGATCTTCCCGATTCCAATAAGGCATTCATTATGAACAAATTACTTCCCACCTCCACCGCCGGCAGCCTGCCAAAACCCATCTGGCTGGCTGAGCCCGAAACCCTGTGGTCGCCATGGAAACTTGACGGCGCAGCCCTTCACGACGGCAAACAAGATGCGCTGTGTTTGGCGCTGCACGAACAACAACAAGCTGGCATTGATATCGTCAGTGACGGTGAACAAAGCCGCCAGCATTTTGTCACGACCTTTATCGAACACTTAGCCGGCGTCGATTTCCAACAACGCCAGACCGTGCGCATCCGCAACCGTTATGACGCCAGCGTGCCCACTGTTGTCGGGCCGGTGTCACGAACCAAACCGGTATTTGTCGAAGATGCCAAGTTTCTACGCAGCCAAACTACCCAACCAATTAAATGGGCGCTGCCAGGCCCAATGACGATGATCGACACGCTATATGACGCGCACTACCAAAGCCGCAAGGAACTGGCGTTTGAATTTGCCAAAATCCTCAATGAAGAAGCGCATGAACTGGCTGCGGCCGGCGTCGATATCATCCAGTTTGATGAACCGGCATTTAACGTGTTTTTTGATGAGGTAAATGACTGGGGCATCGCCGCATTAGAGCGCGCCATCGAAGGGCTACCGTGTGAAACCGCGGTACATATCTGTTACGGCTACGGCATCAAAGCCAACACCGACTGGAAAAAAACGCTGGGCAGCGAGTGGCGGCAGTACGAAGAAATATTTCCCAAACTACAACAATCCAACATCGATATCATTTCGCTGGAATGCCATAACTCGCGCGTGCCGCTGGAACTGCTGGCACTGATCCGCGGCAAAAAAGTGATGGTTGGTGCTATTGATGTGGCAAACCATGCCATTGAAACGCCGGAAGAAGTGGCCGCGACGCTGCGCCAGGCGCTGCAGTTTGTCGACGCCGATAAGCTGTACCCTTGCACTAACTGCGGCATGGCACCACTGCCACGCGAAGTGGCCCGGGGCAAATTACAGGCGCTGCAAGCGGGGGCGGAGTTGGTGCGGCGGGAGTTGCGGGGAGCAGCTGAATAGCTTTTGGGGGCGGCGCGACGCTGTGCCGACTAACCACCGCCCGACTGGCTGGTCTTTTTGACCACCAGGCTGGTGTCGGCGCTATCCTGCTGCACCGGCACCAGGCCGTGTTTACGGTCTTTGGCTTTTTCGAAAGCCGCGTTCATCTGCTTCACCACTGGATCGTTCGGATTATTTAATTCGCCATTGCGCAGTTTTTCGGCGTGGATTTTTTTCTGCAACTTAGCCCCTGCAACCACATAAGACGCGGCATCCACCACGTCATTGCCAGTATCGAGAGTGACCGCAGTGTGTTTGCCAACTTTATGAATAGTACAGGCGGTGAAACAAAGCGGAGTTAACAAAAGGCACAAGCGGAATAATGTTGTCATGACATGTCCATATGGTGAAAAATTTGAAGCTAACCGCTTGAAAATGAATGTTATCTGAACTGGTAACATGCAAACTATTGAAGGCTGGGCAGCCTGGTCGGGTAAAACAGATTCACAGAAGGCGATGGGAGCCGCGCCGAGACCAGCGAGATAGGATCGGGAAAAGCCAGGCTTGATAAACAGGTTACTGCAGCACTACTTTGTGCGCCAAAATCCGCTGCCGGAACACTTCCGAAGTCGTAGCCCAGTCCACCAAATCGACTTTCCATGGTAAATCAGATTCACTGAACGCTTCTGCGACTTCTGCCAGCAAAGCCAATGGCAACGGCTCGGTACTTACAATCACCAAATCCAAGTCTGAGTAGGCTTTGCTGCGGCCTTCTGCCCTGCTGCCAAAAGCCCAGACCGGATACCCGGCCAGCAGGCGCTGCAAAATACCATGTACCTGTTGCCACTGCCCAAGGCTTAACTGCAGCCCGGCCGGCGGCATGGCGGATGGGTCCATTGCCGGCTGAATCAGCGCTTTAGTCATGCTGCGACCGTTGTTGCAACTGCACCGCGAGATATTCTGCTTCGCGCAAAAATGCCGGAATGCCAGCGACCACTTGCAGCGCAACATCTTCATCATAAGTGTGACTGGTTTTGCTGCGCATATCGCGATACAACCGCCACGCCGGCCAGTCCCCCAACAACAGCCCTTTTTCATTGCCACTGCGAATTAAATCAGCAAATGACATCGCATCAAAAAGCTCAGGGTTGGCTGCCGTATGCTCTAGAAATCGTTTCAGCATTTTGTGGCTGATTTCATAGGTAAATTCAAAGCGCTGCACTAAACCATCGCGAATTTGCGTATCAGAGACATCTTGTTGATAACGTTGCCAGCCTTCCTGCAAACGATTGACGGCTTTCAGCAGTGGGCTGAGATCCAGCGACATGACAAGTCCTCGTGAAATAGGCAGATGAAAAAGCAGGGATACCGCAAAGCATAACTCAGCACAATGGCGGAGGCTACTTGTCAGGTTCAGATAACGCATTAAGAAGTCATGACGGAGGAGCTGCACGAATCATCCGATCCAGTGCTCCTCGAAGTTCATAACCCACTGCTGGCACTTCTTTTTGCGGCGGTTAGGTGCGCCAGCTACAGTTAGCGCAATCATGACCTGAGGCAAGTAGCAGGTGTCTGCATGCAAAAACGTGATTTTTTACGCTTACTGAGTGTGTTGCTGCTGGCCAGCAGCCCGGCCTTGGCAAGGCCGCTGTTGGGGCCAGCCGGGGCTGCCGGCAAAAAACGTGTTCTGGTGATTGGCGCCGGTTTGGCTGGTCTTGCCGCCGCCCGCGAATTAAGCCGCCAGGGCCATGATGTTACTATTCTGGAAGCGCGTGACCGGATTGGCGGGCGGCTTTGGACCAGCCAACAGTGGCCGGATTTACCGGTCGATTTAGGCGCCAGCTGGATCCACGGCGTCGACGACAATCCGTTAAGCAAGCTGGCAGATGAGATCAACGCCACACGGCTGGAAACCAGCTACGAGCGCAGTGTGGTCTATCACAGCAACGGCCAGCCACTCAGTGCTGCCGATGAAAAACGGCTGGACGCGCTGAAGCAACAGGTTGAACAGCTGCTACAGCAGGCGCAGCAGCAAGACGAGGACAGCTCAGTGCGCGCGGCGCTGGCAGCACTAAGATCAGGACAGCTCAGTGCAACGCTGACCGGGCAAGATACCGACTGGCTCAATTTTATTCTGTCCGGCACGCTGGAACAGGAATTCGCCGGCAGCGCCGACCAGCTTTCGGCATTCTGGCATGACAGCGGCAAAGTTTTTGCCGGCGAAGACGTGTTATTTGCTAAGGGTTATCAGCTGATCAGCAATCATCTGGCGGCGGGCCTGCAGATCAAACTGGCTGAGGTGGTGCAGGCCATTGATTGGAGCGCTGCTAATGCGAAAGCTGGGATCGAAGTGACCACGTCAAAACAACGCTGGCAAGCCGACCAGGTGCTGGTCACAGTGCCGCTTGGCGTGCTGAAGAAAAACCGACTGCAATTTAACCCGCCATTACCGCCGGCCAAAAGCGCCGCCATCCGCAGCCTGGGCATGGGCGTGCTGAATAAATGTTATCTGCGCTTTGACCGGGCCTTCTGGCCGGATGACGTCGACTGGCTGGAATACATATCCCCCCGCCACGGCGAATGGACCGAATGGGTCAGCCTGCTGCGCACAACCGGCAAGCCGGTATTACTTGGCTTTAACGCCGCCGACCAAGGCAGAGCTATCGAAGCACTGACCGACCCGCAAATCGTCGACAGCGCCATGGCCACGCTACGAACCATATTCGGCAACCAAATCCCGGCGCCGCAGAGTTATCAAATCACCCGCTGGGCCTCAGACCCGTTCAGTTACGGCTCCTATTCATTTCTGCCGGTCGGAGCAACACCGGCAATGCGCCAGCACCTCGCCGCACCGCTTGGCCAGCAAGTCTTTTTCGCCGGCGAAGCCACCCACCCCGACTATGCCGGCACCACCCACGGCGCTTATTTATCGGGTTTGGCGGTGGCGAAACTGATGTTGGGATAAGGGGAATATTTAGCAGCCCTAGTTTCCCGCTGATCGACAACCAATTTGCAGGTTGTTAGATTATTCAACGTCTTGTTGCCAACACGGCGGCAGAGCAACTATTCAGGATGATAGGAATGCACAGATACAAAGGGATTTTGGGCCTGCTGGCACTACAGTTTGCCACCGCAACCAACGCTACTGAAGGACGCACCCTGTGCACACAACAAGCGGATCTGGTGGAATTCATCATGACAGTGCGCGCTGACGGCTTCCCGCGTCAGGGCGCAGAAGCCGAGCTGCAAAAACGTTATCCCACCGCCCCCGCCGGCTACTGGCAACAAGACCTGCCGCAACACTTACTGAAATTCAGCTACAACACCGACGGCCTCAAACCGGTCGCCGCCCGCGAGTACTTTTTTAATCTCTGCCTGACCGAAATAACCGACATCGATACAGACACAGCAACGGCCGCATTATTTGCTGTCGCCAAAGACTGTCAAAACCAATTCGACAGCGACAAAACCAAAGTCACCGCCTGTGTTGAAAAAGCGGCAGAGCCAGTTCTGCTCAACGCCTGGAACGCTAAACATAAAGGGGCGAAGTGAGGGTTTGGCGCCTTGCACACTGTCGGCAGCCTATAACTAAAGCCGCCAATAATTTATGGCAAAGCATAAGTGGTGCATAAATCTGGAAGTAAGCCGTACGAATTTTTAGAAGTCTTGAAACGTAACTCTACATTGCCTTATAGATATGACGGCTAACAATCCCCCCTCTTGTACCGCCAGAATTTATTAAGTCAATTCGATGCCCTTTCATCTCGAACCATGTTAAGCAGTCCAATTGATTCACTGAGTTTTTTGGAAAATTTTTTTTGCTCAATAAGGAAATTGGGTACAAGAACTGCTAGCTTAGTTAACGGCATTTTCACTTTAGGGTCTAAAAAGAGTGTAGTGAAGCTTAAAACTGACCTCTGAGTGCTCTTGCTATTGAACATAGTAATAAACGCTAATTCAAAAATTTAGCCAATATGCTTGCTCGATATATTACGGTAACAATAAGGAAAAATCCCTTATAAATAATGGGCCTTTAACGCCCAATTCAGCTAAACATAGAAAGCTTAGTCGTTTGTTTTTTTGCTTCTTACTTATGCTCATTGGGCAAAATAATTATCAGGAAAACAGTAATGAAAATATTTAATGCAAAAAAAATTCTATTTTTAATCTTGGTAGCTAGTTCACAAGCAACAGCAAATGATAATAAAGAACCCAGAACCAACGATAAAACCAAAGTGCCGCTTGATCTTTCTTTCACACCTTCATTCAGAAACATATATGAAATTGACATGCTTAATATCGATGGAGATTGTACAAAATCTGATGCGAAAAAAAACACACTCCCCAAGGATTCAAGATTCAGAGAGACATTAGATGCTTCTGCACAAACATTAGAAGAATCCATAGTCCACGTCTACCAAATACCCGCTACTTCAGAAGAATCCAATTGGTTCTCTAAACCTTTTAAATTATGCAAAAAGGGAGTCAACGAAGTTCAAAAGTCAAATTATAAAAGAATAGGTGGTATCAGTACCGGATTGCTGGTAATCCCATTTAAACTAAGAAGTGGTGATATTTATAGTGATTCTACCGTAGGCCCCTATATTTCTTATAAGTTTGAAAGATTCGAAATACTAGGAACTGCAGGTATTTCGCAAATTGCGACTAGTGAGATAGGCACAGAAAAAGTAGAGAGCAAAAGCGGCCTAACTTATGGTGCCGGTGTCAGTTTCGAAATCGCCAAAGACTGGGATATTGCTGTGATAGTTGGGAAAGATCACTTATCTGGTGATATTGGGGAAAAATGGCAATACCAAGATAAAGTTTGGGTTTCATTTGCCATCGGCTTTAACTTCACGAGATAACAATCTTGCTAATCAAGCCGACTCTTAAATCTAGAGAGCGTCGGCTTGCGCAGCGTCTAACTTGTTAATAAAGACCCATGTATCGTTACAACTTACTCCCACGACATGCTACTTCAGTATCTAGGACTGTTGAGAAAGTGCTGGCTGATTAGATGCCGAAACCAATTTATGAAGACCAGGACTATTCTAATCTCTACTCTCACTGCCACTAAGACCAAAAAATAGTTGTGCTTAGACAATAATTTCAATTTCGGCAACTAGTGTCAGTGTTTAGAATTGATTAACCTTTGTCCCGATATAACCCTTGTCAGCAGCTGTTGGCTGTTTTAATTTGGATGAATTGTGACAAGCCACCCGCCACAGTAGCGGGTTTGGCAATCAGGAGGACATGGATGGTTCAGACTGCAACGACAGCCACTGCCGCGCCGGAAAACCCCACTGCTATTTTTGATACCGCCATATCTGATGCAGAGCGGCTGCTTGAGCTGTTCGACAAACTCTCACCTGCCGAACGAAAAGACAATGAAGTACTGAAACGCGCCGCGCTGGTGATGACATTGACCGCTTGGGAAACCTTTATCGAAAGCTGGCTAAAAGCACAGATGTGCCAAAAGCTCACCGCTTTAAAAGGCAGTTTTGCCGGCGACTATATCCAGAAAAAATTCACTGAATCTATCAACCAACTGAATAACCCAAACAGCAATAAAGTCCGGCAACTGAGTGTGGAGTTTTTGCAGTTTGATGTCACAGATCAGTGGCAGTGGAATAACTTCGACAAAGTGGCTGCTTGTGCCCAACTGAATAAATATCTGGCCTTACGCGGAGAAGTAGTGCATCAGGGCCGGTCGAGTCACGACCCGAAAAATCCGCATTTGGTCAAACGGGATGAGCTGGATAAAGCGATTCGGTTTTTTCGGGAATTGGTGAAAGTGACAGTTGGATAGTACCGGATTTCTGGCTTAAGGCAGAGAGCACAAATGAAACGATGGCTTATCAGACGCAATAAAAATCGGCAGTCCATTTCGCTGCACACATACGGCACGCCAGTAAAACCTGCCGATTTCCGTGCCTATGGTCCCTGGCCCGAAACAACCGCCCACACCCGACGGCTCTGTAAAAGAAAAAGAAAACGTTGGGCAGCAAGGTGGTAAGGTAATCATTTTACATCAAAAGAAATAAAGAATTTTCTTCGAAATGGAGCAAAATAATAGTTCTAAGGTTTGGCGCAATCGCATATATATTGGGATATATAGCAGTGCGTGTCGAATAGATAGTAATTGTAAGGTCAGTAGTAAAGAAAGAAAAATAACGGGCGCGGGGCAAGACCTGACCCCATTATTGGCAATTATTTTTAGGCAAAATGCACGGCTTGACTCTATTGATTTACATACATTAAATTTCAATATTATTATTTCATATTGGATCTGCATAATGAAAACTGAACTATTAACTGTATCAAAGATTTTCAATGAAAATATATTTAGAATACCAGATTACCAAAGAGGGTATTCTTGGAATAATTCTCAATTGGAAGATTTCTGGTCTGACATTGAACAGCTTGATGAAGAAAAGAGACACTATACTGGGGTTCTCACTCTTGAAGATGTTCCAGAATCATCTTGGAAAACATGGGAGGAAGATGCATGGATTATGAATCACAGAAACTTCAGGCCATATTACATTGTAGATGGACAACAAAGAATAACAACAATTACCATTGCAATATTTTGCATAATTAAAAAATTTGAAGCTGAAAACTCAAAATTTATAAACCACACTATGATAAGTGATTTGCGAAGGAAGTATATATTTGACTGCAAAGCTGACTCCATAGAAAGGTCGTATATTTTTGGATATGAAAAAGATAATCCGAGCTATGAGTATCTCAAAAGCTCTATATTTGAAGAAACATCCAGCATACACCATGCAACAGAATACACCATATACACAAAAAATTTAATGAATGCTAAAGAGTTTTTTTTGCGAAAAAATACAACAACTATCGATATCCGAAGCGGAAAAAATTTTTAGAACAATAACTCAGCAATTGGTTTTTAACGCTTATGAAATATCGAAAGAAATTGATGTTTTCGTTGCATTTGAAACGATGAACAACCGTGGTAAACCGCTAACAAACCTAGAACTTTTAAAGAATCGACTTATCTATTTATCTGCACACCTTCCAAACAATTCTGACAATATAAAAGTTAGAAGAGACATTAACGAAGCATGGAAATCTGTCTATCACTATCTTGGCAAAAATGATAAACGATTGCTCAAGGATGATGATTTCCTTGGATCTCATCTTTTCATATACTACAACAAAGAAATAAATAAAAAACCCGTAAAAGATGAAGACGATTCATACCTCCACATGAGAAAACTCGAGAGAATTGTAGATAGGGCTGGTGATTTTCTTCTTGGTAAAGTTTTTGTCCGCAGAAGGAGGAATAATACTGGCGAAGAGCTACCGGAAATAACCTGTAAAGAAATACATAAGTACTCCTTAGATTTAAAAAGAACGGTCGAGATATACTATAAACTTAGCACCCCTCAGGACGGAAATTTCAAACCAGAAGAATGTTTGCTGCTTGAACGTATTTGTCGATTGTTAGGCTATAGCCCACGACACTCTACTTTGGCTGTGTACATAAAAGAACATGACGCTAAGAAAAGAATAAATTATTTAAAATCATACGAAAAACTTGCCTTTCTTGCAACACTTAGATTCGGAAGAATATCAAGCGTTGAAAAAAACATGATAACCGAACATGCAAAATACATAAAAGATGAAATAACCATTGAGCAATTAACCACTTCTTACAACAACATATCTAGTTCATGGCTAAAAGAAGACACATCATTAGAAATAATCAGCGATTGGGTGAAAGGCAGTCAAGGATACTATGGTTGGAAAGCGATAAATTATTTTTTATATGAATATGAATCGCACCTACAGAAGAAATCTAAATCAAGCAGGATAAAAATAGATTGGGATGTTTTTTCATCTGAAATATTCGATGACAACTACACATCTATTGAGCATATTTACCCACAGAGAGCGCGAGAAAAATACTGGACTGATCGTTTCGCTAAATTTAAACCACACGAAAAGAAGCTTCTCAGAAACTCACTTGGCAATCTGTTGGCTTTATCTCAGCCAAAGAATTCGTCCCTAAGTAACAAACCTTTTCCTGATAAAGTTGGTGATGATACTAATAAAGTTGGATATCGATATGGCAGTTATTCAGAAATTGAAGTTTCATCATGTAGAGAATGGGACGAGTATGAAATTCTTAAACGTGGCATTTTAATGCTAAATTTCTTAGAAGAATACTGGTCAATACCACTTGGTACATTTGAACAAAAAGTTAAAGCTCTAGGGTTATCCTTTTTATTAAAGACAATGACAGCTGAACAAATTGAAAAAATAACGCGAAAATAAGACAGGAAGTTGACGTCAAATATATCTAAAGATATACGATCAGGTTGTCGAAAAATAATACAGTCTTACGGGGGCGCGCATTCCTCGTAAGACTGATGTGACATAGTAATTTCACCCAGCAGTCAAAAAAGTCTTATAAGAACTATTTCCACTCACCAGCTGATACGGATAACCCAAAGCCTCTAAGTGCCCTTCAATCTCAGAAGGTTCGGCAATCTCAAACCCAGCCATCACATCACCGGTGGCGGCGCCGTGGTTGCGGTAGTGGAATAACGTGATGTTCCATTTCTCGCCGAGGGTGTTGAGGAAGTTCATCAGGGCGCCAGGGTATTCCGGGAAGTTGAACTGGTAGACTTGTTCGTTGACGAGGCGTGGTGGCATGCCGCCGACCATGTGGCGGACGTGCAGTTTGGCCAGTTCGTCGTCGGATAAATCCTGGAATTGGTAGCCAGCGTCCGTTAGTGCTTGCGTGACTTGTGCCAGTTCTTGTGCGCCGTTTCTAAGCTTAATACCGACAAAAATATGCGCTTTGTTGTCACTGGCGTAGCGGTAGTTAAATTCAGTGATGGCGCGGCCGCCGAGCGTCTGGCAGAAGCGGCGGAAACTGCCTTTTTCTTCCGGGATGGTGACGGCGAATACCGCTTCTTTTTTCTCACCCAGTTCACAGCGCTCGGACACGTATCTGAGCGTGTCAAAGTTCAGGTTCGCGCCGCTTAATACCGCCGCCAGCTGCGTTTGCTCAGTCACATCGCCGGTCTGGCTATGTTGCTGGGCGTATTTTTTCAGGCCCGCTAACGCCAAAGCACCGGCCGGTTCGGCCACGGCGCGTAAGTCTTCAAAGATGTCTTTGATGGCGGCGCAGATCTCGTCGCTGGAAACTGTCACCACTTCGTCGCAAAACAGCTGGGCTAATTTGAAATTTTCAGTACCGATGCGTTTAACGGCGACACCATCGGCGAACAAGCCGACTCGGTCTAATGTGACCGGTTCACCAGCTTTGAGGGCAGCCTCTAAACAAGCGGCGTCGTCCGGCTCTACGCCAATCACCCGCACATTCGGCAGCACGGCTTTGATATAGACCGCCATGCCGGCCAATAAGCCACCGCCGCCAACCGGAATAAATACCGCGCTTAACTGATTGTTTTGCGTCAGCAGTTCTTTCGCAACAGTGCCTTGTCCGGCGATCACATCAACATCGTCAAACGGCGGGATATAAATGGCGCCGGTGTTTTTCGCCAATTCGATAGCGTGGCGGTTGGCTTCGTCAAACGCCGTGCCGTGCAGCAGCACATTGCCGCCAAAACCGCGTACCGCGCTGACTTTGATTTCCGGCGTGGTGATTGGCATCACAATAGTGGCGTGCAAGCCCAGTTTGCTGGCTGACAAAGCCACGCCCTGCGCGTGGTTGCCAGCAGATGCACAAATGACCCGCGTGCTGTCTAAAGTGCCGGCTGCCGTGGCTTTGGCCGCTACTTTATGCAGCTTATGAAAAGCGCCACGCAGCTTAAATGAATACACCGGCTGATGGTCTTCGCGTTTTAGCTCGACCTGGCAGCCTAAGCGTTTGCTCAGTTTTGGCATCGTCTGCAACGGGGTTTCGACCGCCGCCTGATACACCGGCGACAGCAATATTTCGCGCAGATAATGTTGTTGCAAAGCAGCGCGTTCGTCTGCCGGATGGGCATGGAGTGCAGCAGCGCCCTTTTCTGCAACAGACACGGGCACTTGTTGTAACGCAGTCATTTTTTCTCGCCTTTCTGATGAACCGGGCTGTGGCTTCGTACCCACAGCACCGGCCTGAAACTATTAGTCTTCCAGCTTGGACAAATCGCGCACTGCGCCTTTGTCGGCCGAGCTCGCCAGTAAGGCATAGGCTTTTAAAGCCGGGCTGACGTAACGGGTGCGGTCCACCGGTTTCCAGCCTTGTTTGCCTTTGGCGTCCATGGCGGCTTTGCGCGCCGCCAGAGTTTCGTCAGAAATTCGAATATTAATACTGCGGTTCGGGATATCGATGTCGATGCCGTCGCCATCTTCAACCAGCGCAATAGCGCCGCCGCTGGCTGCTTCCGGTGACACGTGGCCAATCGACAGGCCAGACGTGCCGCCAGAGAAGCGACCGTCGGTGACTAAAGCACAGGCTTTGCCGAGGCCCATCGATTTTAAGTAGCTGGTTGGGTACAACATTTCCTGCATACCCGGGCCGCCTTTTGGCCCTTCGTAGCGAATCACCACCACATCACCGGCTTTGACCACGCCACCTAAAATAGCGGTCACGGCGTCGTCCTGCGATTCAAACACCCGCGCCACGCCGTTAAACACCAGGTTGTCTTTATCTACACCGGCGGTTTTGACGATACAGCCGTTTGGCGCCAGGTTGCCGAATAACACGGCCAGGCCACCGTCCTGCGAATACGCATGTTCTTTGCTGCGGATACAGCCGTTTTCACGGTCATCGTCCAGTGTCGGGTAGCGGCAGTTTTGCGAAAACGCCTGCGTGGTGCGGATCCCGGCCGGGCCGGCGCGGTAGAAATCTTTTACTGCCTGATCTTGCGTCGTGACGATATCAAAACGGCTTAATACATCACCGAGCGAACTGCCGGCGACATGCGGCGTGTCCGGGTTCACCAGGCCAGCGCGTTGTAACTCGGCCAGAATGGCGACCACACCACCGGCGCGGTGCACATCTTCCATATGGTATTTTTGCGTCGACGGCGCCACTTTGGATAAATGCGGCACGATGCGCGACAAGCGGTCGATGTCGGCCATGCCAAAATCAACTTCGGCTTCAATGGCGGCAGCCAGTAAATGCAGTACTGTGTTGGTGGAACCGCCCATCGCGATATCCAGCATCATGGCGTTTTCAAAGGCGGTTTTATTGGCGATTGAACGCGGCAGCGCACTGGCGTCGTCTTGCTGATACCAACGGCGCGTCAGGTCCATAATGCGCGTGCCGGCGCTGATAAACAGTTCGCGGCGGTCAGCGTGGGTCGCCAGCATTGAACCATTGCCCGGCTGACCTAAACCTAAAGCTTCCACTAAGCAGTTCATCGAGTTGGCAGTGAACATGCCGGAACAGGAACCGCACGTTGGGCAGGCGCTACGCTCGATTTTTTCGCTGTCTTCGTCTGACACTTTCGGATCGGCGGCAGACACCATCGCATCGACTAAATCGAGTTTGATGATTTGGTCCGACAGCTTGGTTTTGCCGGCTTCCATCGGGCCACCGGAAACAAAGATCGCCGGGATATTCAGGCGCAGTGCGGCCATCAGCATGCCCGGCGTGATTTTGTCGCAGTTAGAGATACAAACCATCGCATCGGCGCAGTGGCCATTGACCACATACTCGACCGAGTCAGCGATGATTTCGCGCGACGGCAGGCTGTACAGCATACCGCCGTGGCCCATGGCGATACCGTCGTCGATGGCGATGGTGTTGAATTCTTTGGCGATACCGCCGGCGGCTTCAATACTTGCAGCGACAAGCTTCCCGAGATCGCGCAGGTGCACATGGCCCGGCACGAATTCAGTGAACGAGTTCACCACGGCGATGATCGGCTTACCAAAGTCGGTGTCTTTGACACCAGTAGCGCGCCACAAGGCACGGGCACCCGCCATATTGCGGCCTTCGGTGGTCGTGGCTGAACGTAATTTAGGCATGCAATTTACTCCTGCATTTACAAATTGAGTGATGCGGCGTTTAAGAAAATGAATGCGCCAGCATCGGGTTTTGGGTTCAGGGCCACTTGGTTGTAACGTCACTGCCTGTGGCAGTGATCATGCCGGGCGGTTATGGGGTGCCCGTGCTGTTGTTTTTTTACGTTTTTAACGGGCGGATTTCACGCCCGTTGCGGGCGGGGATGAACCCCGCCCCTACAATTTCGTCTTCGCATTGGGCATTTTCACGCCCGTTGCGGGCGGGGGTGAACCCCGCCCCTACGTTAATTTCGGATCAGAGATGGCGCCGTAGGGGCGGGTCTTGTACCCGCCCGTTACCAATCCATTCAACGTATTCCGAATCACGCCCGCAGCGCACCGGCTTCGGCCTGATGCAGCTCCAAATCCAGCACGTCGTACAGTTTATTCAGCTGGTTCACCAACAGGCTGATCGGCTTGTCGCTGACCACGCTTAAGGTTATCAGTAAACCAGTCAAATCAGCCAGCGGCTTTAATTCAAGACCGGCCAAAGTAAAACCGCGGTAGCGCGTGACTTGCAATAAACGCTCAATCGCGACGGCTTCATGCCGGGTGTGGATCGTCAAAGTATGCTGGTGGCTTTTGGCTGCGTTGCTCATGGTTATTCCTCCCACTGGGGTAAGTCGGTCATCATGTCGTGGTTGGCGGCACCTGGCGGTACTAATGGCCAGACGTTGTCCGTTTCGTCGATGCGTACGTGTAACAAATAAGGGCCTGGCCAGCTGAACATGGCGTCTAAGGCCGATTCCACTTCGTCTTTGTGGCTGATGCTGTGGCCTGGAATGGCAAAAGCAGCGGCCAGCGAGACAAAATCCGGGTTGTCAGATAAATCGGTTTCGCTGTAGCGACCGGCGAAAAACAGCTGTTGCCATTGTTTCACCATGCCGAGGCGCTGGTTGTCGATCACAACGATTTTGACCGGCAGGCGGAAGCGTTTGATCGTCGCCAGTTCCTGCACGTTCATCATAAAAGAGCCGTCGCCGGTCACCAGTACGCTGGTATCCTGCGGCCGCGAGATTTTGGCGCCAATCGCTGCTGGCAAGCCAAAGCCCATAGTGCCGAGGCCACCGCTGGATAAATGATTGCGTGGCGAGTTAAAGCGCATATGCTGCGCCACCCACATCTGATGCTGGCCAACGTCGCAGCTAACCACCGAATTGTCCGGCATCCGCTCACTCAGCTGTTTCAGTAATAACGGCGCGAAGATGCGCTCGCCCGGATGGTCGTAGCGCCAGCCGTGCTGGTTTTTCAGCGCGCTGCAGTGCGCCTGCCATTGGCTGTAATCACCAGCTGTTGTGATGGCGGGCAAAAGCGCTTTTAAATCGCCTAACATGGCGACATCAGCAATACGTAACTTGTTGATTTCAGCCGGGTCGATATCGATATGAATGACCTTAGCTTCCGGCGCGAATTTCTTCAGGTTGCCGGTCACCCGGTCATCAAAACGGGCGCCTAAACAGACCAGCAAATCAGTTTGTTGCACTGCGATATTCGCCGCCTGCGTGCCGTGCATGCCGAGCATGCCTAAATACAACGGATTGGCTTTTTCCACCGAGCCCATCGCTTTTAACGTGGTGACCGACGGCATGCCGGTGGCGGTTAAAAAGGCATTCAGTTCCGGCAACGCATCGGCCATATGCACACCGCCACCGATGTAGGCCATCGGTTTTTGCGCTTGCTGCAGCAAGGTCCGGGCGGCAGCGATTTGTGTGGCCAGGCCGGAGCAATCTGGCGCAGCGGTGGCGGTGGTCAAATGCAGCGGTTGGTAATCCACTTGCGCTAACTGCACGTCTTTTGGGATATCAACCAGCACCGGACCAGGCCGGCCGCTTTGCGCTAACACAAAAGCTTCGCGCAGGGTGTCGGCTAAATCGGCGACATCGCGCACATAAAAACTGTGTTTGGTGCAGGTTAAGCTCAGGCCCAATACGTCGACTTCCTGGAACGCATCGGTGCCGGCAACCGCTTGCGACACTTGACCCGTGATGGCAACCACCGGCACAGAATCCAGCAGCGCATCGGCTAAAGCAGTGATCAGGTTAGTCGCGCCAGGGCCGGAAGTGGCCAGGCAAACGCCGGTCTGGCCGCTGGCGCGGGCATAACCGATAGCGCTGAAACCGCCGCCTTGCTCATGACGGCAGAGGTAGTGTTTGACCGGGCTTTGGTAGAGCGCGTCGTAGATCGGCATAATTGCCCCGCCCGGATAACCGAACACGGAATGCACGCCGTGCTCTGTTAATAATTTCACTACCAATTCTGCGCCTGTCATACCCGTATCCTCTGTCTGTCCGGCCTGTGCCGGCTGTAGTCGCTTTGCTAATCCGCCAATTCCCGCCGCCTGCATTTTTTTCACAGGCCCAGAAAGTACAAAACCCCCGGACCTTGCGGTGCGGGGGTTTTGTTGGAATCTGATTATTTTACGGTCTCAGTCCCAAACAGCAGCCCCCGCGGCGACTAATAATCACCACGTTTACGAGGACCACAATAATGTTCAGGATGGTTGTTTTACGCATAATGTTTGTTGCAATAACTCTGTTGGTTATATGTCTGAAAACGGCGATGGCACATCGGCCACAGCAAAACGCTATTAGAAATAGCCGTCTGCACGGCCTAAGTCAACAGTTATTTTCCGTTTTAGCGAAATCAGCCGTCAAAACGGCTGTGGATTAACATTTGTACAGGGCTTGGCGACAGAATCAGCAAGGTCAGCGGCTTGGCAGTGTGGCTGCAGATTGGGTAGACTCAAGGGATCCGCGATTCAGGCCGGCGCTGCCACCACATCAGGTGCTATGGACCAACTCGAGCTGTTTGACTTACCCAACCCCTGTATCGGGGTGTGCCAGAGCAATAACCGCGGTTATTGCATGGGGTGTCTGCGCTCGCGGGATGAACGCTTTAACTGGCATCAGAAACCGGCCGCCGAACGCGCCCGCATTCTGAAACTGCTGGAACAACGCCGCGCCCGCCGCGACGCCGCGCGACTGGCCGGTAAGCCCGACGCCAGCCTCGAAGCCGATCAACCGCCCTCAACACCAGATTTATTTGGTTTCTGAGCCCAGTATTCATCGGCGGCTGTTAAGGATTAACCAGCAACGCAAAACGCAATTCAAAGGTGGTGCCGAGGCCTTCCTGACTGCTGAAACTAATCTGCCCGCCCATATATTCCACCAGTTTTTTACTGATCGACAAACCAAGACCGGTGCCGGGATGGCTTTGATCAGGTTGCGGCTCCAGCTGTACAAAAGGCTCAAAAATTTTACTCTGTTGCGCGGCCGGAATACCGTACCCTTGGTCCTGTACGCCGATAATCAGCTGATGGTTCTCGCAGCGTGCCCACATCATCACCACGCTATGTTTTGGCGAGAACTTCACGGCATTGGATAAAAGATTCGCAATCACTTGCTGCAGCCGGTCCGGGTCCAGATTCACCACCGCATGCGGCGCCTGGTCGTTAAACAGGATTTTGGAGCCAAATTCCTCAGCATATCCCTGCAGATTCTGCGCACAGGCGCGCAGCAATTGACTGGCATCGACCGGGATCGCCGTCACTTCGAGCTTACCTTGTTCAATCTTCTGCAGGTCGAGTAAGTCATTGACTAAAAACAACAAACGTTCTGAATTTTGCTGGCAGATCCGTGCCATATCTTCGGCGCGTTTCGGAATGTCACCCAAAGCGCCGCCCATAATTAAACCGATACTGGCACGGATTGCGGTCAGTGGGGTGCGCAGTTCATGACTGACGTTGGCGATAAATTCGTTTTTATGTTGTTCTGCCAGCGCCTGGCGGCTGATGTCTTCAAATACGGTGATGCCATAGCCGATCTCGCCCGTTTCGAGATAACCGGGCCAGCCCCAGCAGCGCACCACAGTCTCACCTCTGCTGGTTTGCAGCAACGCGGCATCGATAAACAGGTTTTCACCGCGAAGTGCCGCCATCGCCGGTAACTGAGCGGCCCGCATAGGCATGCCGCTGGTTTTATCACGCAGGTGCGCCATCATCTGTAGCGGCATGCCAGCCTGACTATCCTGGCCAAACAAACGGCTCGCCGCGTGATTGTGGTAATAAGTTTTTTGCTGCAGGTCGACCACTTCCAGCGCCAGCGGTAAATCATCCAGCCATTGCCGGTATTGGTGTTGTGTCACCGCCATCAGTTGCTGTTGTTGTGCCTGTACCGCGCGATGCAGGATAAACACCATCATCACCGCGGTCAGCAGGAAATTCAGCCAGGCGCTGATACTCTGCATGTATACATCGAGATTGGTTTGGGTATGCAGCAGTCCGCTGCTATAGCCGGCAAAAATCGTCAGGAAGATGGTCAGCGCCAACGCACAAACCAAATACATAGTGCGGGCTGAATACAAAAAACCGGTGATGAGGCAGCCACAAATCAACCAGAAAGTACCGTTGGCCGCCAGACCAAAGCTGTACAAACCACCCGCGCCCAACACCAGCATCACGGTGATAATCAAAAAACCTTTTAACTGCACGGATAAACGTTGCCGGTTCAGCGCCGTGACAATGACGACTGTGGCAATGGTCAGATGTACGGCGTACAGATTGAGCCAGCCTGTTTGGAAGATCCGCAACAATGACACCGGCAACACTACCGCCGTCAGGATTAAAAAATCGCGCCATAACGAGTCGAGAAACTGGCCGGTGATTTGGAGTTTTTGCTGTTGTAACCAGGAAGGTATATTGGACTGCTGCAATGTTAGAGTTCGCTTATTCACAACGACTGAAACGTTAAAGGTAGAACGCCGCAGCCAGATTGCCAGCGAAAATCCGAAGGCGGTGCGAGATCAAACAAAACAAGCGGCGCCCGGCCCTTTAAAAAGTCCGCTGTGACTAGAGCGTGTTGACGTTTGGTGGTTAGGTTTTGTTCGAGTTGGCGGCGTTTGGGGCGCGAAACGAGGCGCGTAGCATAGTGATTCTATGTGAGCAACGAGTGACAAAGCCCAAAGCGCCGCCAAACGAACCCTTCGGGCAGCGTTTGGCAGCTCTTTCTGCTGCGTTAGTGCTCGCTTGAGTAGAATAACTACACCGCACTCACACTGCCTTGCATAAAAAGCTGCCAAACTGCTGCAAAAACAAACACCAAACGTCAACACGCTCTAAACATCCACACAAATGGGGTGCGACCAACATCAGTCACAGGGGACCGGGGGACTTGCTCGGAACCAGGGCGCCAAACCCGGAAAGTGGCAGCGGTCGGAACCGCTGCCAGATGCTCAGTTAAACCAGCTGCGCAGCTGCCAGGCGGCCAGTTGTGTGGCGTCGGCAGCGGCTTCGTTCCAGCCGTTTTGCAAGTTGTTATCCTGCAGTAATTCAGCCGGAACCGCCTGTGGCTCTGCCGACAGATTCAGCAACACAATGCTCTTTTTCCCTGCCAGTTCGCGGCTGATTTGCAGCATTTTGCCGCCGTTCAGCGCTTTTGCTTCATAGCTGCCAGCGACGCCAAATTCGGCGCGTTGTTGTTTTTGCGCGATGAGGAATTTGTAAAGCGACCACAGTGATTTGGCGTCTTGCTGTTGGTCTGCCACCGTCACTTTAGCGGCCAGCTGCGCTTGCAGGAACGGCGCCCACCAGCTGGTTTCGCGCTGTGGCGGGAACAGTTGGTCCGATTGCACCCAGGCATTGGCGGCAGTGGTGAAACCAGCCTGCGGGCTTTGGTCCCACAGCATCGGCGCGCGGCGCTGAATATGTTCAGCATCCGACGCCTGATTCAGGCCAATTTCTTCGCCGTAATACAGATAAGTACTACCGGGTGAGGTCAGCAGCATCGCGGCCGCCAGCTTGGCTTTGGCCTGATCGCCCTGTAACTGCCAGCCCAGCCGCGGTTGGTCGTGGTTGGTCAGAAACGGGCTGAAGTAACCCATGGCAACACCGGCGGCCTTACGCGCGTTGAAATTGGCCTGCAATAGCTGTTCGGCACCACTGGCAGTGTTGCTATTCATAGTGCCAAATTCGGCTTTGACCCCACCGTTGCCTTGCAGCAATTCCAGCACTTTATAACCAAATTCAAAATCAAAACCGGCATCCAGTGCTTTGCCATCACCGGCATATTTGGCTGCGACCGGCAGGTCGGCCCAGGCTTCACCGACCAGCATCGCATCGGGCTGCACTGACTTGACGTATTGGGTGAAATCTTTCCAGTATTCAATGGTTTCCATGGTATCGGCCTGACCATCCGGCCCGGTTTCAATGGCATAACGCACCGCATCTAAGCGAAACCCAGCAACTCCCATATCCAGCCAGTATTTCGCCATTTTTTTCATCTCAGCGACCACATCCGGATGGGTCAGATTCAGATCCGGCTGTGACGCGCCAAAAGCAGCGTAATAATATTCTTTGCGGCCTTCATGGTAATGCCAGACCACTTTCGGGTCGGTTTTGCTGGCATCCCAGGCCGGGCCCCAGCCGTCGGTTGGCAGGTCTTTGCGCCAGATAAAGTAGTCTTTATACGGCGCTTCACCGGCGGCGGAGCGTTTGAACCAATCGTGTTGGTCTGAGATATGGTTAATCACTAAATCGAGGATAATACGGATATTTTTTGCTTTGGCGGCATCAATCAGCGCTTTGAATTCCTGCTGACTGCCGTAGTCGGTTTCAACCTGATAAAACTCGGTAAAGTCATAACCGTGATAACTCGGCGCTTCAAACATCGGCGTCAGCCACAGCGCGTCGACACCTAAATCAGCTAAGTACGGCAGCTTTTGCGCGATGCCGTTGAAATCACCGGTGCCGTCGGCGTTACTGTCGGCAAAACTGCGTGGCCAAATCTGATAAAACACTGCGTCCTGCCACCAGGGCGTGGTCACTGCAGCGGTCTGCGTCTGGCTGGTTTTTTGTTCGCTTACCTTTTGTACCGTGACAGCCGCGCTAACAGGCTTACTGGCCTCAGGGGCTGGCTGACAGGCTGACAACAACGCCGCCAGCAATGACACCTTCAGTGCAGGTACAGCACGGCGACAAGCAAAAGCGACAGGGGAAAAGGCAGTACGCAGCATAGATCTGGCCATGGGCGGCTCCGGTGAATAAAGACCGCCTCAGCTTAGTCGAAGTCAACGTACCGCGAATAGCACCGCTTTGGTGCAAAACCACTGCATACGTTTGCAGTGGCTTTGGCTATGGTATGCATCAGGCAAAAATCAGTGGCCGGTCAGCCGTTTACCAAAGGAAATCGCGTAGGCCGCCGAGCGCATCGCCAGGATTGGGTCTGCACTGGGGCTGATGCCGGCACTCAGCACATTGGGGTCAAAATTCACCTGGTCGCAAGCGTTGTCACCCTGCGTGCGCAGCGTCACCAAACCGGCATCCAGCGTTTTGCGCGACGCCGGCCAGACGATTGAAGGGTCGAGCAGATTGTCACCGGCTTCGGCCAGCACCAGTTGCAGCTTAAATTGCACCGGCCCCTGCTGGAGCTGCTTTGCCAGTCGCTGTTGCAGGAATTCGCTGGGTTTGGCGGCAATTTCAGCTGCAGTTAAACCTTTCACGCCATCGACCGGTTGCAGTTGCCAGCGCACCGCCTGCTGCTGCTCATTTTGATTCGTCAGCATAAAACTATGCAGGCCAAAATATGGCGTATTGGCATAGCTGGCCGGCGGTGGTGTGCTGGCCAGATATTTGGCCTGCGCCTGCGTATCCGGGTGGGCGGCGCGGTACGCGGCCACTTTCGCCATGTCTGGTTTACCGTCTGGGCCCGGGATCAGCGTTTTTAGCAGACCAAGAAATGACTCCGGATCTTTGGCGCCAAACATCGGCGTCGACAACAGCGCGAAATGCTGCAGCTCGCCATTATTGAGCTTGATTTGCAGCGCCAATCCACGCGGAGAACGGCTGTTTTCTGCAGCTTTCGGATTACCACCGGCCATCGAAAAACGTCCGATTAACGGGTAACTGGCGCCGCTGAACAAGGCTGATTTACTGTAGGGTTGGATGGCGGCAGCGCCCTGAAAGTCGCCGGCGATACAAATACCTTTGGCGTGGCCTTTGCGCACGCCGGGATGTTCCCCAAAAATTTTGGCAAAGGTATCAATAAATTCTGGCGCGGTGGCAGGGTCGGCTGCGACGGGCGCAGTCAGGCTTAGCAAAGTCGCAATACATAGTGGTTTGAGCAGAGACATCTTGGGTCCTTGGGCAACTGAGTTACATAGTTTGTAGCCCATCGGACCGGTCTTTCGTGCATTTGTGTGCAGGGACTGCGGTCAACCGCCCGATATCAGAGATGACAGCCCGAAATTATCTACTCCAGGCTGTCGGTATGCCATCAACGACGGATTTTCCGCAGCACCTGCCGTAATCCGGCAAAACGCTGTTTATCGGTTTTTTTCCGCACATTCAGTGCCGGATGCCAGGCATTCAGCGCCAGACTGATCCGCGTTTGCTGACCCAGATACGGGTTCACCCGGTGCCCCAGCCAGCTCGGGAAGATGTACATATCGCCATCTTCGGGCGTCACGGCGAAACTCTGCTCACGTAACGGCACCGGACTATGAATATTCAGCGGGCAACTTTGTTGATTAATAAACACTGTTTCGCCGCCGACACCGGCACCACCGCAACGCAGATAATAAAATGCACTGACGACAACGCCGCTACGGAAATGATCATGCGCTCTATTAAAATGACCGGTTTCATTACAGTTCGCCCAGATCTCCATTTGCCATAGCTCCGGGTCCAGCGGTGTCTCGAGGGCGAAAAATTGTTGCGCCCAGGCCGACAAATGAGCGGGCAGCGTGTCGGTAAACTCACGCAGCGCCGGTTCGTTCCGCTCTTGTAACACCGAAGGTGAATGCCAGCCACCGACATTAGTTTTACTGACTGAAGGTAACTGGCCCCTCAAATTCAGCACTTCAGCAATTAATGCCGGATTTAAACGTTGCGCTTGCGGCCAGGTTACTTTGAGTACCTGGCTCGGAAACAACTGCAGTAACTGATACATGTTTGCGCCAATCTTCCATAGGTTCTGTCGCGATCTTATCAACAGTTGTCTCGACGTGCCAATGGGCTATGCAACCTTTTTTTAACGCTTAATCACTGAATCAATTAAGATTATTCTGAAACCATCAGGCCTCTGCTAAACTGCGGCAACTGAATTTGTTGAAGATCGAACCGCCCCGATGCAACTGCTGAATCTGCTTGAATGTGCTGACTTTATCCCGACCATCGCAAGCTGGCATTTTGATGAATGGCACGCCTTGTTCCCGCATAAATCGGTGGAAGATTTCGCTGCTGACTTGCGCGAGTCGCTGCAGCAGGATGAGCTGCCACAAACCTGGGTGTTGTTGGATGCGCAGGGTGAAGCGATTGGCACTGCGTCTTTGTTGCTATCGGATATGACCACCAATCAGCAGTTAAGCCCGTGGCTTGCCAATATCTATATTCACCCGCTGCAACGCGGCAAAGGCTTAGGCAAACAAGTGGTGAAGCAGGTGATGGCAGAAGCGCGCCAGCGCGAGCTCAGGAAGCTGTATCTGTTTACTGAAGACCAGCAGGCGTTTTACGAAAAATTAGGCTGGGAGCTGCATCACCGCGAGTTCTACGAGAACCATTGGGTTGCGGTGATGCAGTATGATTTTTTTTAGGCAGGATCAAACGCGCTGATAGTGATAGGCGTAATACACCACCGGGATCACCACCAACGTCAGCACGGTCGACACGCCTAAACCGGCAATCAATGCCACCGCCAGACCACCGAAGATCGGGTCATCCAGAATAAACATCGCGCCTAACATCGCCGCCAGTGCGGTCAGGATAATAGGCCGCGCCCGCACCGCTGAAGCGTGCACCACGGCATGCTCCAGATCGATACCAGCTGACGTTTGTTGCTGGATCGCATCGACCAGCAAAATCGAGTTACGCACGATAATACCGGCCAGCGCAATCATGCCAATCATCGACGTCGCGGTGAACTGCACACCAAGCAGCCAATGGCCCGGCATAATGCCGATAATCGTCAGCGGAATCGGCGCCATGATCATCAGCGGTACGCCGTAAGATCTAAACTGCGCCACCACTAGCAGATAAATCATGATGAGGCCGACGCCATAAGCGATGCCCATGTCGCGGAAAGTCTCAAAAGTGATTTGCCACTCGCCGTCCCACTTGATACTGATTTGGTCGGTATCCGTTGGCACACTGAACAGCTGTTGCGTAGGCGCGGCGTCGCCCTGTGACAGCGCAGCTTTCACATCGAGCATGCCGTACAGCGGGCTGTCCGGGCCACCGGCCAGATCGGCTGTAACAAACACCACAGGGCGTAAGTCTTTGCGATAAATCGTGTTTTCCCGCGTGGTTTCGACTTTGCGCGTCAGTTCAGACAACGCAATCAGTTGGCCGGTTTGGCTCACCACCGGTAGCTGGCCAAGCGCTGTCCAGTTGGCCAGCACGCCTTCGCCCAGTTGCAGCTCGACCGGCGTCAACTGGCGCTTGTGGTCGTCACGGACAAAAGTAGCGGTATGACCGGCCACGGCCATTTGTAAAGTCTGATTAATCGCCTCGACCGACACGCCCAGCAGTGCAGCTTTTTGCTGATCAGCGATAAGCTGCCAGCGCGGCTGCGGTGCTTCGACCGTGCTGTCGATATCGACCAGCAGCGGTGTCGCCGCAAACTGCTGTTGTAGCTGCGTCGCGGCTTTGAGCTGTGCCTGATAATCCGGGCCATACACTTCGGCGACCAGTGGCGCCATCACCGGCGGTCCGGGTGGCACTTCCACCAGCTTGATGCTGGCGCCGGTGCTTTGTTCGAGTTTGCTGAGCAGCGGCCGCACGCGCAGCGCAATGGCATGGCTTTGCTCGTCACGTTGATGGCGGTCTTGCAGATTGACCTGCACGTCACCCTGCCACGGCAGCTGACGCAGATAATATTGCCGTACCAGGCCATTAAAATTCATCGGCGCGGCGGTGCCGGCATAAGTCTGCAAATGGGTGACTTCCGGTAAGGTCAAAAGCGCCTGACTCACCTGATTCAGCACGGCCTGGGTTTGCTCCAGCGTGCTGCCTTCAGGCAAATCCACCACCACCTGAAACTCAGATTTGTTATCAAACGGCAGCATTTTCAGCACGACCTGCTGACTGGTCACCAGCAGCACCGACATCGTGATCGCGGCCAGTAAGCCCACCAGCAGTTTCACCCGGTTACTGCGCCCTGCCCGCGCCCGCAGCATCGGCTGCATCAGGCGGCGGAAGAAATGCTCGAGTTTTTCATCCTGCGCATGATGGGCACCAGCCGCCGGCGTGCGGTTGGCAAACATCTTCAGGAATAACCAGGGCGTGAAAATGAAGGCGACCAGCAGACTGATCAGCATGCCCATACTGGCATTCAGCGGAATAGGGCTCATATAAGGCCCCATCAGCCCGCTGACAAAAGCCATCGGCAGCAATGCGGCGATGACGGTGAAAGTGGCCAGAATAGTCGGGCTGCCAACTTCTTCGACCGCCAGCGGCACCGCCTCAGACAGCGGTTTGCCACCTAATAGCCAATGGCGGTGCAGGTTTTCAACTACCACAATCGCATCGTCGACCAAAATACCGATGGAGAAAATCAGCGCAAACAACGACACCCGGTTCAGCGTAAAACCATAGGCCCAGGATGCAAATAACGTCAGCGCCAGCGTGATCACGACAGCCGCACCGACGACTATGGCTTCGCGTTTGCCGAGTGCGAAACCGACCAGCAACACCACCGAAGCGGTGGCAAAAACAAGTTTATGGATCAGCGTGTCGGCTTTATCTTTGGCGGTCAGGCCATAATCGCGACTGATACTCAGTTCGATATCCTGACTTAAGTAACTCTGTTGCAGCTGTGCCAGTTTGTCCTGTAATGCAGCAGTGACATCCACCGCATTAAAACCCGGTTGTTTCGCCACGACTACAGTGACAGCAGCAGAACTCAGTGCGTTGTTATCCGAACCAACCGGCTGCAGATGCTGCACATAAGTATCAGGTTCAGCCACACCGCGGCTGATGTCGGCAACGTCGCGTAAGTAAACCGGTAGCAATTCACCTTGTGTACCGCTACGCACTGCCACCACCAGCTGCGCCACTTCATCAGCGCTGGATAAAAAACTGCCACTTTCCAGCTGCACCAGCTGCTGCGGCGCCAGCATCGCCTGACTGCTGCGCACCGTACCCGCTTGCTGCAGCGCCTGGCTTAATTGCGGTAACGACAGCTGATAAGCGCCTAACCGCGCTGGGTCCAGCCGCACGCTGACCTGCTCGGCTTGGCGGCCGATCGTATAAATATCGCGGCTGCCGGGTACTTGCTGCAGCTGTTCTTCCAGCAGATTGGCGGCGGCTTGTAATTCAGCGCGGCCAAGCTGCGGGTTTTTACTCCACAGCGTGACGGCAAACACCGGCACATCATCGATGCCTTTGGGTTTGATCAGCACGGGACCAATATTAGCGGCGGCGGGTTGCCAGTCGGCTTTGGCGTAAAATGCGTTGTATAAGCGCACTAACGCGTCGGTGCGTTTTTCGCCGACTTCAAACTGCACGGTCAGCACAGTTCGGCCAGGTTCTGACACTGAATACACATGTTTGACGCCGGCAATTTCGGCGATGATTTTTTCCGCCGGCACTGCGACTTGCTGCTCCACCATGGCAGCCGAAGCGCCGGGATAAGCAATAAATACATTGGCAAATGTCACTTCAATTTGCGGTTCTTCTTCACGCGGTGTGACCAGCACCGCAAACAGCCCCAGCAACAAACTGACCAGCGCCAGCAGTGGCGTGATCTGATTTTGTTTAAAGGCTGCCGCTAAACGGCCGGAGATGCCCAGTTGCATTATTTTGACTCCTGCACTGTCGCATTAGCCGCCGGTTGCAGGCTTTGCAGCATCGCCTGCGCATCCAACGCTATCTTCTGCCCGGCACTGAGACCCGATAAGAGCTGATATTGCTGCTGATGCAGTCGTAACACCCGCACCGGTTGTAACTGCGGCTTGGATGGCTGCTGCAGATACACCATCGCCACTTCACCGCGCCATAACACGGCGCTGGCTGGTAACAGTAATTGCTGCTGACTGCCGGTTTGCAGTTTCAGTGTGGTCCAGCTGCCCGGATACAGTTGCTGGGCGCTGTAATCAGCGACTGGTAATTTCAGTCGCAGCAGAAAACTATGGCTGAGCGCATTACCCTGTGGCGCAATGGTCAGATCCGGCACGCCCAGACTCAGCTGACTGCCATTGACCAATTGCAACTCGGCCGCGTTGCTTTGCCGCGCAGCCTGTAATTGTTGTTGCGGTAACTGCGCCGTTAAACGTAAGTGTTCCAGACTCAGGCCGACCAACAATGGTTTGCCGACCGTCGCCAGTTCGCCCAGCTCGACCAGTCGCTGCTGTAAAATACCGCTGTAAGGCGCTCGCACCACGGTTTGCTCTAGCTGCTCTTTTGCTGCACTGGCAGCGGCACTGGCTTGTTGTTGGCGGGCTTTGGCGGCATTAAAGTTGGCCTGTGCCAAATCCAGCGCAGCTTTGGCGACCAGCCCCTGCTGATGAATTTGCTGCACCCGCTTCAGCTCTTTGTCCTGCTCGATAAAACGCACCTGCGCTTCACTGAGCGCCGCTTCAGCCTGCGCCAGCCGGGCTTTTTGTTCAGTATCGGTAAAACGCACCACCACCGCACCCTGCGGCACCAGATCGTTCACATCAAATGGCAATTCAATGATGCGGCCTGAGGTTTGAGCTGAAATGGTCGATTGCGCCACCGCTTCGACCAGCGCCGGTAATTCCAGCCAGACCGGTTGCGCCTGCGGTGTTAGCGTATGCCACTCTGTTGCGCTCGCTGCCACCGGCTGTATGGCAATGGCAAGCATAGTAAAAAGCGCGGTCAATGACGCACTTAGCTGCTGTCCCAGTTCTTTCATCTGCATATTGCCTCCCAATGTATTGCGTTGCTGCTGTGTAGCATTTCCATGCGCTGGTGCTTGGCATAGCTCCCCGACATAGTTCCCCGACATAGTTCCCCGACATAGTTCCCTGAGGCAGGAACAGTATAGTCGCCACACACTGCATTAGATAAATTTAATATAAGTATATATTAGAAAATTCTAATTAGAAAGTGCCGTGCCTACAGCTGGATCGAACCGAAAAACCAGATTAATAAAAGGCAGTCGAGATCAAATGATGTGGGATCGTTGGGGCAAGGCGCAAAGTATTTAACCCTGACGCTTAGTCAGGGTTAAATACTTATTACAAATTAGAAACTTACTTAAATGAGGCGACTTCGTCCGCGCTCAGAAAACGATATTCACCTTCGGCCAGACTTTCGTCCAGCGCCAGCGAACCTACACGTTCGCGGTGCAGCCGTACCACTTTATTGCCAATGGCGGCAAACATCCGTTTGACCTGATGGTAACGGCCTTCATGAATGGTCAACAGGCATTCGGTCGGGCTGACAATTTCCAGCTGTGCCGGTTTGGTCAGATCTTTTTCGCCGCGCAGCATCACACCTTCAGCAAACAAGGCAATAGCGCTGTCTTCAACCGGATCAGCTAACCAAGCGCGATAGGTTTTGGCGCAATGATGTTTTGGGCTACTGATTTTATGTGACCACTGGCCATCATCGGTGATCAGCAGCAAGCCTGTAGTATCTAAATCTAACCGGCCGACGGTATGCAGTTTTTCGACGTTAGGCTCATCGAGCAACACGAACACTGTGTTGTGATCCGGGTCGTCAGTCGAACAGACATACCCGGTGGGTTTGTGCAGCAGGATATAACGCGGCCCGGTCAGTTGCAGTGGCTCGTTATCCAGCAAAACAATATCGCTGTCTTTGATTTGCTGCGCCGGCTGCTTGCACAACACGCCATTGAGCAGGATTTCGCCCTGGCGGATCAGTTTGCCGGCCTGACTACGCGTCAGTCCGGTGCAATCACAGACAAATTTATCTAAACGCATTGGTATATGGTCCATGACGGTGGGGGCGTCAGTGTACTGAGGCGTCCGCGCACCTGCAAGCAGCGGCAGGCTGCTATTACAGCGGTTTTAAGCCGTACAGACTGAGCCGGTCCAGCCAGTATTTCTGCAACGTCAGTCGCTGCAATGCCTGTTCAAACTCTGGATATAGCTGCTGATAATCCCGGGTAAACAGAATTTGCCGGCGATAGGCCGGATAAGGCTGACCGGTAATTTTCAGCTTACCGAGATATTGGGTTTGCCGCCCGTAATATAAAAAGCTGGAGCGTGTGATCACCACATGCTCCAGCTGTTTTTCCAGCAAGCGCGTCAGATTTTCTTTGTCCGAATCGGTATCAATGCGCTGGATTTTGCCCTCGGCAATCAACTCATTCAAACCCGGATAGCTATAACCGCGGATAGCACCAATCCGGCTGCCGGTCAGTTCATTAAGCTGCTGAATTTTATGTGCATGTTGATACGGCGACACAAAGACTTCGCGATCGCTGAATAAAGTGCCAGACCAGAGGTAAGGCTCTGCATCTGCCACAAACCAGGCCGGGTTGGTCCACAAGGCAATGGTCGGTAATCGTGCCGCCAGCCGCTGATTCAGTTCAGGCCGGCTGATTTGCTGCAGATTCAGTTGATACTGGTCGCCCAATTCCTGCTGGAGTGCGCGGATCAGATCATAATTCAGCCCAGTGTCATTCTCTGCGTTGATCACAAAGGGCGGCGCATTGTGGTACGCATACAACGTCACCACTGTTGTGGCGGTGGCCGGGCTCAGCCAGCACCAGAGAATAAACCACCACCAATTCCGCATGCATTGCCACTCCACTGGACTCCCGGTTTTAACCTTAGCTGTCATCGCATCGATACGCCAGCTGGCCAAATGTTGCCGGTTTGTAGCAAATGAAAACCGGACAAACTGGTCCAACCCTGCACTGGCGCCTGCTGCCGCAGAAAACCATGACCTGCTGCATTGCTAACCTGTTGCTAACCGCAGCGCGGCTTTTCTCAGCGTTTTTTGGTTGCATTTACCCCGCGCTTTCCTCTACATTGCTGCTGCCTCTGTCTGACTTCTGCGCAACAGCAGGACCGGGGTTGCCTACCAACCCACATAATTATTAAAACGAATGATTCACCGACGAGAACATCATGACTGATCAATTAACCGCCCGCGGCAACTGGGGCTCACGCATCGGCTTTATTCTGGCCGCAGCTGGCTCAGCAGTAGGCCTGGGTGCAATCTGGAAATTCCCTTATGTCGCAGGCGCCAATGGCGGCGGCGTATTTTTACTGGTGTACCTGGCTTGTGTATTTTCGGTAGGCGTCGTGATGATGCTGGCGGAAATGATGATTGGCCGCAGCGCGAAAAAATCAGCCACTTCCGCTTACCGGGTGCTTGGCAAAGGCAAATGGCATTGGGCCGGCTGGATCTCGGTGCTCTGTGTCTATCTGATCCTGGGCTTTTATTGCGTCGTCGGTGGCTGGACCATTGCCTACATCGTCGAAGCGGTCAAAGGCGACATCTTAACCACTGACGCCAAAGTGCTCAGTGATACCTTCACCAACTTTATTGCCGATCCGACAGCCTCGCTCATTTACACCGCCGGCTTTATGGGTATTACAGCACTGATTGTCGTCGCCGGCGTGCAAGCTGGTATCGAACGGATCTGTAAGGTGTTGATGCCAGTGTTGTTCGCGTTGATGTTATTCCTGGTGTACCGCAGTCTGACGCTGCCAGGCGCGATGGAAGGCGTGATGTACTTTATTACGCCGGACTGGAGCAAGCTGTCGATTAAGATGGTGTTAGATGCGCTGGGTTTGGCGGTGTTCTCGCTGTCGGTCGGTGCCGGTCTGATGATCGCGTACGGTTCGTATTTAAGTGAAGAGACCAAAATTGTCAACGCAGGTTTGTGGATCGCCGGCCTTGCGACTATGGCCTCAGTATTGGCTGGCTTGATGATTCTGCCGGCGGTATTTGCCTTCCACGTTGACCCGGCGGCTGGCCCTGGCTTGACCTTTATCACGATGCCGGCCCTGTTTGCGCAAATGGCTGGTGGCCAGTTACTGGCACTGGTGTTTTTCTCATTGTTACTGTTCGCAGCAGTCACCTCTTCGATTTCGATCCTCGAACCAGCGGTTGCTTTCCTGATTGATGAATACGGCATGGCACGTCGCACAGCGACATTGGTCGTGTCTGTTTCCAACTACGTGATTCTGGGTGTACCAGCAGCACTGTCGTTTGGCAGCATGGCCGAAAGCATGAAAGTCTTTGGCAAAACGCCGTTTGACCTGATGGATTTTGTCGCATCGAACCTGCTGATGCCACTGGGCGGTATGTTTGCCGCCGTGTTTGTTGGCTGGGCAATTTGGCACAAAATCAAGCCAATCCTGCAGGACGAAATGCATAAACACGTGCTGTCAGGCTATCGCCTGCTTGCTGCCGTGGTCGCACCGCTGCTGATTGCGATCGTGGCTTATATGACGATTAAGGGCTGATGCCTGTAGGCTCTGTGTAAGAGTAAGACTTGCATCTTAGACAAAGCCAGCATTCGCTGGCTTTGTTATTTTTGGCTGACTGGTGCGATAAAAACGGCACCTGAACTTTCACTCAGCTCTCAGTCTTCTTTACCGACTTGGCTGTCGCAGGCCCGGACAACGCTTTGCTGGATTTGCCCGGATGCAGATATTTGTCTTTTGGCGCAAAAGCACTGGGCATGACTTCGATGCCGAGTTTACGGCCCAGTTTAACGATCAGCGGAATAGTGATAGGTGCAAACGGCAGAATCGCGAACACACCAAGTCCGGTGGCGCGCAATACGTCTGCCAGCTGTGCATTCGCCTGCTGCAACTCAGCTTTACTGACCTGACCGGTCACATATTGCTGATAAATGCGCAGCATCTGCTTAGTTTCAGCTTTTTCCTGCGACAACGCACATTGCAGCCGGATCATACTAAAGCGGATCCGCATCATACTTTTGCGACGTTGTAACCGGAGCACTCGCAAAGGCGCTTTATGCAGATGACGTAACAGTCTCATTCCGATCCTCGGGGTCGCATGCCACCCTCAGCAGCCGGATCAAACACGGCAACGGGCGGTCCGGCTATTATCCTTCGGAGCTGTAAAGAAAAACAGTATTATTTGCGGAAATTTTAACCCTGCTTTGGTCGAATCAGCCATGCCTGCGCCAGCAACAGCATGTTGGCGATAAACCACAAGTCTTTGATGATAAACACACCGCTGCTGCTGAGCACTGCTGGTGCTGTCCAGGCATCCGGAAAACTGATTAAAAAGGTCTGCGTCGTGACAAACACCGAGCCACACATCAGAAAACCGGGCACAAACAGCCGTGGCCAGCGATAACCTGCAGCCAGCAGCAGCAGCGCCAGCCAATCAAACAGGCCGATCAAATCAGACGCTGTTTGCTCATCCGCCACCAGATATAGCCAACTTAACAGCGGCGAACTGCTGACCAAATCAACAATGCCTTTGGCTTCATATGGCAGAAACTTCATGCCGCCAATCCACAGCAAAACCAAAGCGACCGGCAGATAATTCAGCCAAAAACGTTCGGCCGGTGAAGACACAGGCCAGCGCCATAATGTGATAGCAAGCGCGACCAGCGCGACAAATTTAATCACGCCCTGGCCGGAACCAATAATCGGGAAGCCACCCAGACTGGCGATATAGTGCTGTGCGCCGAACAGGCTGATTAACGGCAAAAGACTGAACAGGACCAGAGTCAGCGCCAGTAACCGCTGCGGCAGACGCCAACGCAACCCCAGCAACGCCAGTAACACCACAGTCCAAAGCAACCCAATCTGCGGTTGTGCTAACTGGGCCAGTAAAGTCGGTGAGACTTCAGTGAAATAGGCCACAATAGCGCTAAACGCGCCATATTGACCGGCCTGAAATGACCACGCCATCAGCGCAGCAGAAAGGGCGATTAGAATCAACGCGGCTTGCAACATCTTGAACAACCTGATTGGAAAAATGACGGGCAGTTGACCGGTGCAGCACCAATTTTCTTTCACTGCACCCGTCTTTGGCCGAAATACCACAGTTGAAGTGGTGCAGCCCTCAGAGCTTAAACAGGCCCGCTGTGTTGCGTAATTGACCGGCCAGCCCGGTTAACGCCTGACTGGTCGATGCCACCGCCTGGTTGGCGGCACTTACCGACTGGCCATTTTGCTCAAACGCGGCGATCTCGTGTTTGAGCGAACGGGCTTTTTGCTGGGAGTGATTGGCCAAATCTGCGGCCTCCTGACTCACCCCCGCCAGCGTCAGGATCACCTGACGCCCGCTTTCCAGCGTTTGCACCAGCTGTCCGGCCAGCTCAACTGAGCGCTGCGCGGATTCACGGTTGGATTGCATATTGGCCACAGCAGCCTGGATCGAACTAACAATCTTCGCCAGCATATTGTTAATTTCCGCCGTAGATTGCTGTGTCCGCACGGCCAGCGTCCGTACTTCGTCCGCAACCACGGCAAAACCACGGCCCGATTCACCGGCGCGCGCCGCTTCGATCGCGGCGTTCAGGGCCAGCAAATTAGTTTGCGAGGCAATGTCGGCAATAGTTTTTACGACTCCAGAGACTTCAGTGCCCGTCGCCTGCAACGTCAGCAGCATTTGCCCTGTTGTTTCAATGTCCCCAGACAACTGACTAATACTGTCCGAAGTTTGCCGCACTTCGATCTGACTCTGCGACATGGCCGCCGCACCGGCATGTGCCGAACTGGCAGCATGCATCGAGCGGCTGACACTGTCTTCCATTTGCTGCTCCAGCTGCGCCATGCTGCTGACCAATACAGAGAGTGTTTTCTCCAGCTGCTGCACCGCACTTGAAGATTGCGCCGAACTACCCGCCAACGCGTCAACTGCCTGATTGATGCCGGAAATCGCGTGATAGATATCGGTGATGCCGCTTTTAAATACCCGAAGCAGCAAATTAACGCTGGCGGCCACACTGTTCACTTCTGCGACCGTATCTGTACTCAGGCTGCGGTTTAAATCGCGGCTATCCGCGACTTGCTGTAATTCGCCGGACAACCGGATGATCGGATTGGCAATTTGTTTTTGTGCCAACAGGAAAAAGCCAATGGCCACCGAGAGGATCAATAACACCAGCACCACAACAGTGGTACTGTTTTGCGCTAATGACCCGCTGATATTGGTGGTGCTGGTTTGTGCGTCTTTGGTGATATTGGCGGCGAGCTTTTCCAGCTGTTGATTCAGAGCGCCGGCAGCCTGATTAATGGCGCTGAGTTGTAAGCGGGCCTGGTCCCAATCCACTTGTGCCGCAGCCATCACCTGCAACAGCTGCTGTAAAGCTTGCTGCAGCTGTTGTTGCCCGGTCTGCAAGCCTTGCCCGCCGACTTTATCCAACACCTGCAGATGGCGTTGCAACGACTGTTCCATCCGTTGCTGTTTGTCGGTAAATTCCGCGCTTTTGATGGTCGTGCCGTAAAGCTCGTAGCCGGCAAGCACTTGCTGATGCGTCACATTCTGCAACGCTGATATGGCCTGTAACGCCGGCACGGATCGGTCAACAAAACCACCGACTTCGTGCATCAGCTGGCGATTGCTTTGGATCAGCAAGACAGCAGCAACAAGAGTGACGAAGAAAATAGCGGCATAACCGATAAAAATACGACTTTTCACTGAACCTGAACTAGCCAAGGAGCACCTGCCTGTTTCTGCTGTTGTCTGAATGAACAATAGAAAGACTGGCGCAAGGATAAAATTCTTTCAGGTCTTCGCAAAAAAATAGGATGCGCAACGGCGTGGTGCGGGCTTTGAAGTTTGTAATATTGGCGTAAGCCCGCAAAAGAAAGCGGTGACAAAGCGGTCTGCCTGGCCATTTGCAACCAAACAGCCCGGTGCCAGATTGGGCATCAATCCGGTACCGGGCAGAATGAAGGAGGAGTTATACCCGCACGACAAAATTGCCATTGCGCAAGTTTTCGCGCTGATAGGCCGGGCCTTCGACGCCGTCATATACGACACTGGCACCTGCGGCGGTGGCGATGATATGGCCGGCACCGGTGTCCCATAACATGGTTGGGCCAAAGCGTGGATAGATATGCGCTACGCCTTCGGCGACCAGACAGAATTTTAACGAACTGCCAACCGCCACCAGTTCATGCTGCGGAAACTGCGCCAGATACGGCTCTACTTCAGGCTGATAATGGCTTTTACTGCCGACCAGCCGTACCGTTTCACCGGCTTTTGGTGCTATGGCCTGAATAAGGCGTTCACCACTGCTGTCTGCGACAAAAGCTCCCAGCCCTTCGGCGCCGCTATAAGTCTTGCCCAGCACCGGCGCATGGATCACGCCGAGCACCGGCTCACCGGCGTCAATCAGTGCGATATTGACGGTGAATTCGCCGTTGCGTTTGATAAATTCTTTGGTGCCATCCAGCGGGTCGACCAGCCAGAAACGTTGCCAGTGTTGGCGCTCGCTCCACGGAATATCGGCGGCTTCTTCGGATAACACCGGAATGTCCGGCGTAAGCGTCTGCAGTTCGCGCATGATCAGCTGATGCGCGGCTAAATCGGCGGCTGTCAGCGGGCTGTCATCAGCTTTATTTTGCACATCAATGGCTTGTGGTTGATTGTAGATCGCCAGAATGGCATGACCCGCATCGATGCTGATGCGGCGGATTTGTGGCAACCAATGGCTGAGTTCAGCAGGTGTCGTTAACATTCAGGAAGGTCCCTGTCAGGATTGTGGCTGGATAATGCCACGTTGCTCCAGTAATTTCAGCAACTGCTGCACACTGTCATCCAGCGATAACACACCGGTATCCAGGCTAATCTCCGGCTGTAACGGCGCTTCGTAAGGGTCTGAAATCCCGGTGAAATTGGCGATTTCGCCACGGCGGGCTTTCTGATACAGGCCTTTGACGTCACGCTGTTCACAGACATCCAGCGAGGTGGCCACATGCACTTCAATAAAACGGCCTTCTGGCAAACTGGCGCGAATAGCATCGCGTTGGCTGCGCAGCGGCGAGACAAAGGCGCTTAATACAATCAGACCTGCATCCAGCATCAGACCGGCTACAGCCCCTACGCGGCGCAGGTTTTCATTGCGGTCGGCTTCACTAAAACCTAAACCGGCACACAAGCCATGGCGCACGTTATCGCCATCCAGCAGATAGGTGTGGGCGCCGCGCTGCAGCAATGCCTGCTCCAAAGCGCCGGCGACGGTCGATTTGCCGGCACCGCTTAAGCCGGTGAACCACAACACCACCGCCTGCTGCTGTTTCTGCGTTTCGCGCTCGCTGCGGCTGACGGCATGTTGTTGCCAAACGATGTTATTGGCGTTGATTGACGCTGGAGCCTGACCCATCTGCTGTTTGCCTTCTATTACAACTTACTGATATCAACTGCCTGCCAGTGCGGGAAATGTTTACGCACTAAGGCGTTAAATTCCAGCTCAAAAGCACTGAACTCAGCACGGCTGCTGCTTGACGCCAGCGCGCTGTCGACCATGCCGGCACCGACGGTGATATTGCTGATCCGGTCGATAAAAATAAAGCCACCGGTGTCGCGGTTCTTGCTGTACGGGTCAAATACCACGGCTTCGGTCAGTTCCAGCTCAACCAGCGCGATACTGTTCAGACTCAGCTCGGTAGCGGCATGCTCTTCCAACGTGTTCACATCAATGCTATGCGCAATGGCAGTGACTGTGCCTGGTACTTTTTTCGTGCCGAGTTTGATGTTGTATTGCTTGCCGATGTTCAGCGGATCTTCATGCATCCACACCACTTTGGCCAATATCCGGTTCGACACACTGGCATGATGCTGCGCAGGCACAATCACGTCACCACGGCTGATGTCGATTTCATCAGTCAGCGTTAATGTGACCGCCTGACCGGCATAAGCTTCCGGCAATTCGCCATCGAAAGTCACAATGGATTTCACCACAGAGCCTTTGCCTGACGGTAAGGCAACCACTGCATCACCAACTTTAAAGCTGCCAGAGGCAACTGTACCGGCAAAACCGCGGAAGTCCAGATTCGGTCGGCTGACATACTGCACTGGCAACCGCGCTTCAAACGCATGATTAAAGCCAGTCACCGGCGCATCTTCTAACAGCGCCAGTAACGTCGGGCCCTGATACCAAGGTGCTTGCGCCGAGCGGTTCACCACGTTGTCACCATTTAACGCTGACAGTGGCACAAACTGAATATCCGGTACCTGTAGCTGCGCCGCAAAAGCTAAATACTCTTGGCGGATCTCGTCATAACGCGCTTCAGAGAAGCCGACTAAATCCATTTTATTGATGGCCACGACAAACTGCTTAATGCCCAGCAGTGAACAGATAAAGCTGTGGCGACGGGTCTGCACCTGCACGCCGTAGCGCGCGTCGACCAGAATAATCGCCAGGTCGCAGTTTGAAGCGCCGGTCGCCATATTGCGGGTGTACTGCTCATGGCCCGGCGTATCGGCGATGATAAATTTCCGTTTGGACGTGGAGAAATACCGGTAGGCCACATCAATGGTAATACCCTGCTCACGTTCAGCCTGTAAACCGTCGACCAGTAACGCCAGATCAATGGCTTCACCGGTGGTGCCGTGGGTTTTGCTGTCTTTATGCAAAGCCGCCAGCTGATCTTCATAAATCTGTGCACTGTCATGCAACAGACGGCCAATTAAGGTGCTTTTACCATCATCGACCGAGCCACAGGTTAAAAACTTCAACAAAGATTTGTGTTGCTGCTGCTTGAGGTATTCTTCGATCCCCAGCTGTTCGAGTTCAATTGCCACTGACATCAGAAATAGCCCTCACGTTTTTTCTTTTCCATCGACCCGCTGGAATCGCTGTCAATGACCCGGCCTTGCCGTTCACTGGAACGCGATAACAACATCTCTTCAATAATGCCGGTTAACGTCGTCGCTTCCGACTCGACAGCACCGGTCAGCGGGTAACAACCTAAAGTCCGGAAACGCACCAGTTTCTGCTCCGGTACTTCGCCCGGATTGAGCGGCATCCGGTCATCGTCGACCATAATCATGGTGCCATTGCGTTCAACCACCGGGCGGTGCGCAGCAAAATACAGCGGCACTATGTCGATGTTTTCCTGATAGATGTATTGCCAGATATCCAGTTCAGTCCAGTTGGACAGCGGGAACACCCGGATACTTTCGCCTTTATTGACCTGACCGTTATAGGTATGCCACAGCTCAGGCCGCTGGTTTTTCGGGTCCCAGCGGTGGTACTGGTCACGGAATGAATAAATCCGCTCTTTGGCGCGGGATTTTTCTTCATCCCGGCGTGCGCCACCAAAGGCCGCGTCAAAACCATATTTGTTCAGCGCTTGTTTCAGGCCTTCGGTTTTCATCACGTCGGTATGTTTAGCGCTACCGAAAGTGAACGGGTTCATGCCCATTGCCAGACCTTCCGGGTTTTTGTGCACGATCAGTTCAAAATCGTAGTCTTTAGCCAAGCGATCCCGAAACGCGATCATCTCGCGGAATTTCCAGTCGGTATCGACATGCAGCAGCGGGAACGGGATCTTGCCCGGGTAAAAGGCTTTGCGCGCCAGATGCAACAGCACCGACGAGTCTTTACCAATGGAATACAGCATGACCGGATTATCAAATTCGGCCGCTACTTCACGGAAGATCTGAATACTTTCCGCTTCGAGCTGTTGTAAGTGCGTTAGGGTCGGCATATCAGTTACCTTGCTATAAAAACTATTCAATTCAATACGGTTGACTTGCGATCAATTCAGCGGCGTGATCTGCGCACGCGGTGTTTGCGCGCCATACCAGGCCAATTTTTTCTGCAGCGCCACCACTTCGCCAATCACCAGCAAGGCCGGCGATTGCACCTGGTGTTGCTCAATCAATGCCGCCAGCTGCCCCAGCGTGCCGGTGAACACCCGCTGCTCAGGTCGCGTACCGTTTTCCAGAATGGCGACCGGCGTGTCTGCTGATCGGCCTGCAGCCAGCAGCTGCGCCTGAATATGCGCCGATTTCATCAGGCCCATATAAATCACTAAAGTTTGGTTCGGCCGGCTGAGGCTTTGCCAGTCCGGCTCTTTGCCGTCTTTCTGGCAATGTCCGGTGACAAACTGCACCGCCTGCGCATAGTCGCGGTGCGTCAGCGGAATACCGGCGTAAGCGGCACAACCTGCGGCAGCGGTAATGCCCGGCACCACCTGAAACGGGATTTGATGCGGCAACAAGACTTCGATTTCTTCCGCACCGCGGCCAAAAATAAAGGGGTCGCCGCCTTTTAACCGGCAGACTTTTTTGCCTTCCAGCGCGAGCCTAATCAGCAAAGCATTGGTCTCTTCCTGCGCCACTGAATGCGCGCCGGCTTTTTTGCCGACACAAATCAGCTCGGCGTCACGGCGCACCAGCTGCATAATCGGCTCCGACACTAAGTAGTCGTACACCACGACATCGGCCTGTTGCATCAGCTGCAGCGCTTTGAGCGTCAATAACTCCGGATCACCAGGCCCGGCGCCGACGACAAAGACTTCACCGCGCAGTGGCTGATGGCCATCGAGCATTTGCTCCAGTGTATCTTCCGCCGCCTGTGGCTGGCCGCTTTGCAGCAAACTCACCACTTTAGAGCTGAATACCTGTTCGTAAAACTGCCGGCGGGCGGCAAAATTGTCCAGCTTCTGCTGCACGTTTTTACGAAACTTCCCCACCAACGTGGCCAAAGGCCCCAGATGCTGAGGTAACAAAGTTTCTAACTGTTCGCGCAGCCGGCGCACCAGCACAGGCGCAGTGCCGCCACTGGAAATCGCGATTTGAATAGGCGCGCGGTTAATAATGGATGGGAAAATAAACTCGCATTTGTCCTGGTCGTCGACGGTATTCACCCAGACCTGACGCGCCGTGGCGGCCTGATGCACCGCAGCATTGACGGCATCATCGTCCGTCGCAGCGATGACCAGCCAGTGACCAGAGATTTGCGCAGGCTGAAAATCGCCCTGCACCAGCACGGCTTTGCCCTGCGCAGCCCAATGTTGGAAATCCGTTTCAAACTGATGCGACACCACGGTCAGCACAGCGCCAGCATCCAGCAGCGCCCGCGCTTTACGCAAGGCAACGTGACCGCCGCCTATCAGCAGCACGGCTTTGCCAGTCAAATCAGTGAAAATCGGTAAATACTGCACGCTCAGGTCCCCACGGGCTCTTGCCTTAGTCAGGCTCAGATCATCGACACACCATACTGCATTTGAGTAAAACACAGCGGGGTTATCCAATATGGCTGCGATATTAGACGTCTAAACGTCCTGAATCCAAGAAGCAAATCGGCTCAGATATAACTAAAAGGAATTAGCGGCTTGGTTTTGGGACTTTAGGAGGATTCAAAGGTGGGTTATCAGCAGAGGCCGGCGTCTGGCGACACCGGCCAAGGCGACAAAATCAGGCACCAGCGCGCTGACTAACAGCTGCGGTAAACACCACATCTGTTGAACTATTCAGTGCAGTTTCGCAGGAATCCTGCACCACACCGATGATAAAGCCAACCGCAACCACCTGCATCGCAACTTCCGCCGGAATACCAAACAGGCCACAAGCGAGTGGGATCAATAAGAGAGAACCACCGGCCACACCAGAGGCACCACAGGCACAGATCGCCGCAACCACACTTAACAACATCGCGGTAGCAAAATCGACCGGAATGCCCAAGGTATGCACTGCAGCCAGCGTCAGCACTGTAATAGTGATCGCAGCTCCGGCCATGTTAATAGTGGCACCAAGCGGAATTGACACTGAATAGGTATCCTCATCCAGTTTCAGCTTTTCACACAGCATCATATTAACCGGAATATTGGCGGCTGAACTGCGGGTGAAAAATGCCGGCACACCGCTTTCACGCAAACAGGTCAGCACCAGCGGATAAGGATTGCGCCGCGTTGTGATAAACACCAACAGCGGATTGATCACAAAAGCAATAAAGGCCATCGAACCAACCAGCACAGCCAGTAAGTGGCCATAGCTGGCGAGGCCAGCAAAACCAGTGGTAGCGACAGTTTCAGCCACCAGACCAAAAATACCGATAGGCGCTAACCGAATGATTAACGTCACCAGATGCGAGACACCGTGCGAAATATCGCTGAATACTTTTTTCGTCGTGCTGTTGGCGTGATGCAGACCAAGACCAAAACCGATAGACCAGGTTAAAACGCCGATAAAGTTGCCGGTCAGCAGCGCATTGACCGGGTTATCGACTGCCTGAAACAGAATGCCTTTGAGCACCTGGCCAATGCCTTCCGGTGCTGTCACCGCTTGTTGGGCGTCGCTCAGGATTAAACTGCTTGGGAACAGAAAACTGGCGCCTACTGCAGTCAGCGCCGCTAAAAAGGTGCCGAGTAAATACAGCACCAACACCGGTTTCATTTTGGCCTGGCCACCGATTTTGCGGTTAGCAATGGCGGATGCCACCAGCACAAACACCAAAATAGGCGCGACTGCTTTTAACGCTTTAACAAATAACGCACCCAGCATCGCAACTGATTGACCTGCCTCTGTCGACCAGCTCGCCAGTGCGACACCTAAAATCATGCCCAATAAAATTTGTGGCACTAAACCAAAATGGGCAAAAAAGCCCTTTTTCGGAATTTCAGCGCCTGATACTGTTGTTTTTGTTGTCATTATAGGAATTTCCAAATGGAGTACTGCCTGATTCTGCCGTGTCCGAACGGGCGGAGCAAGGCTGACCAGCATAGATGTGGCTAAACCACCGGTTGTATGCGACAGATCCCGCTTATTTACTGCTGGAATTCAGTGTTGTCTCTGTGTTAACAATATGAAAAATTCTAACGGAGTCTATTCATGCGGTTGATGGCTTTATTCCTCAGTATCTGTCTGGCCGGTTGCGCGCAACAAGTACCCCTGGCTACTGCAAACCAGGCCCAGCAGACGAATGCAGTCGTGCAACCGCCGATACGAGCGAAAGCACCGCAGATCCCGCCGCAGATTTTCGCTACTGCCGCCGCTGTACCGGACCTCGCGGAACTATCGCAACTGACAGCCGCGCAGCAACAAGATTTCCTCAGCTATTTCCATGACCCGCTTTATGCCGGGCAAAAACCCGAGTATCGGCTGTACAGCTATATGCAAAACGTGCTGGCTGTGTTTCAGTTTAACGGCAACACCACCAGCGCCAGTGAGGTGATGCGCACCGGTTCGGCCAATTGTGTCAGTCTCGCCTTGCTAACCAAGGCACTGGCTGATGTCGCCGACATTGAAGTTCGATTCCGGGCAACCTACCGGGAACCCGTCATCGATATTCGTGGCGACTTGTTGTTACAGGCCACGCATGTGCGCAGCTACCTGAACGCGGATCCGGATTCCAGCATGATCAGCCCGCTGTACATCGATTATTTCCGCGGTCCCATCAGCTATCAGGGTGATTTTCTCAGTGACGCCCGGTTCTTCGCTACTGTATTCAACAATTTGGCGGCGGAAGCTTTGCTGCGTGGTGAGCTTGATCAGGCGTATGCACTGATACAGACCAGCCTGCAGCAGGATGACCAATTCGTCCCGGCAATTAACCTGATGGCGGTTTTATTGCGTCGTCAGCAACAGCCAGAGCTGGCACAACAATGGTATCAATATGGCCTTGCGATTGCCCCGCAGCAGCTGGCGCTGTTAAACAACTATCAGGTGCTGGCGATACAACTGGGCGACCAGCCGCTGGTGCAGCAGTTAGAACAGCAACTGGCGCTGGCTGACAGTGACGATCCTTTTGAGCTGTATATTCAGGCGGTCCAGGCGGAGCAAGCTGGTCGCGAGGCGCTGGCAATCAGCTTCTATCAGCGGTTACAAAAACGAGTGCCCTATCTATTGCAAGCGAATCAGGCGCTGGTACGGCACTATCTGAAAAATCATCAATACCAAGCCGCGCGACAGCTACTCGAACAGGCGCTGGAATATAGTTACGAGCCAGAAAAGCGTTCGTTACTAGAGCACAAACTGACAATGCTACGAACTATGTAGCAAATCCAACAGCTGGTCGGCGTTTTTGACCTTTGGTCAGCGCGCAGAGCAGCAGTGAACCACTGCTTTTATCCTGTCCGCACAGCCTTTCCCGGGTTGAGTTGAATGAACAGGAGTGGATCTATGTCGTGGTGGTATCCAACAATGGCTTTGGTACTGAGTGCTAGTCTGAGCTTCAGCACGAGCGTGCAGGCGGCACAGCCAGATCTGCAATACCGTGTACTCGGCAGCAACGCCAAAGGCGACAGCCGGTTACGGGGGCCACAGCATCAGCAATTGCTGCTGCAGACCCTCGATTTACAATGGCAAAACCAGCTTGGCACCAACCAGCAATTTCAGCTCGCCAGTACATTGTGGCGCACAGATCCGCAGCAGCCGGCCGGCGCCACATCGAAGCAAAAGCTGGAATTCTCCGAAGCTTACTGGAGCATTGACGAAGGCAACTGGAGTTTCAGCGCCGGCAAACGCAAACGCGATTTTGACGTGAATTATGGCCTGCGGCCGCTGGATTTATTTTCTCCGACCGACACTTTAGCGCTCTACACCGTCGTCGCACCCGGCGTCTGGCAAGCGGCTGCCGATTGGTTTGGTGCCGACAATGCCTGGACTTTACTGTGCAATCAGACGGAACAAGTGTTTCGCCGCTATGGCCAAACTCTGCCCGCCAGCACCGGTTGTGGCGCGCGTTATTACCAGCAGGCCGGCGATCTGGAGTGGCAGGCGCTGGCGCATTATGACGAGGACATCGGATGGCGCGTTGGCGCCAGTCAGGTCTGGGTGCTCAATGCAGGGCTGGCGCTGCAGGGTAGTCTGCTTTGGCAGCAGCACTATTGGACCAATCACTGGATCAAATGGCCCACGTCACAACAGCCGGCTGGCGCCGGAGTCGGAACCGGCATCGATCGCCCGCTGGCTGATGCTTTGCAACAACAAGGTGCCTGGCAGCTCAGTACCGGCCTGAATTACACCGCTGCCGCCGGCTGGAATCTGATACTGGAATATAGCTATGACGGTCAGGCCAGCGCCGACAGGGACTGGCAGGCGCTGCAACAACGGCTGCAAGGCCCGGCGCTGCAAACGCGGGAACGACAAAGCAGTCTGCAATTGTTCAGTGGCCGCCAGCTGACGCGGCAACAATGGTTGCTGCATCTGCGCGCTGAAGGCGACTGGCACCCGTCACTGACGTTGCTGTATCAACCAGCGGTAACAGGATTGTTAATCTCAGGGGCTGTCAGTTATAGTGTCAGCGATCAGTTTAAAATTAACTTAGGGATCAAGCACTTCGCTGGCCCTGCCGATAGCAGCTTCCGTCTGCTTGGCAAAAAACACGAAGTCGTAGCCGGAGCCCAATATGCCTTCTGACAGCCCACCCGTCCATTGCAAAGGACAACCCCCGTTCTGGCGCGATCAACTAAACCTGATTGTGCCTTGTTCTTTGTTGGCACTGCTGTTCACGTTATTTGGCATGGGGCCGTTGTGGCTACAGTTGGTTTACGCCAACGGCATAGGCCTGACCATGCGCACAACGATCCGCTGGCTGCAGCGCAACAGACCTGCGCTGTCGATGACACTCAATACACTTCTCGCCTTGGCGCTGGCCGGTTTGCTTTGGTTTGGCTTGCCGCTGGGCTGGACCTGGTGGCAGCTCAGTGCAGCCGGCAAGGAGTTTAAACCCGGCTTTGACTTGTCGCTGCTCGGCATCGTACTGGTGGTCAGCGTGGCGATGACGGCGTTTTATTATCTGCTGGATCAACGCTTTCAATTACAACAACAGCTGATGCAAACCGCGCTGAAACAATCGGAGCAGGAAAAACAGCTGCTGGAACAACAGCTGAAACTGCTGCAATCGCAAATCGAACCGCATTTTTTGTTTAATACGCTGGCCAATGTGCAGGCGTTGATCCGGATTGAACCACAACAGGCCAGTCAGATGCTGGCCGCCTTAACGACCTTGTTACGTCAAAGTCTGGACCAGACCCGCGCTCAGCTGGTGCCGCTGGCCGATGAAATCAGCTTCAGCCGCGCTTATCTGCAAATTCAGCAAATTCGTCTCGGTGAGCGTTTGCAGCTGGACTGGCAACAAAGCGACGACCTGCCACTGCAACTGCAGGTTCCGCCGGTGCTGTTGCAACCTTTGTTAGAAAACGCCTTGCAGCACGGCGTTGAACCGGTGCGTAGCGGCGGTCAGCTGCAAGTCCGGCTTTTTGTTGAACAGCAGAAGTTTTGTTGTGTGCTGAGCAACTCGATCCCGTCCGTTAGCGACATTCCGTCGCAAGGCGGTCATCAGGGACAAGGCATTGGCCTCAGTAATACCCGCGCACGGCTACAACAACGATATGGCGATTTGTCTGGTTTAACTTTAACGCTGGCCGACCATCAGGCCATTGTCCGTCTGGAGATCCCGTTGTGAATACTGGTCTGAATTCGAGTGTAAATCCTGCGGCCCCACGTCTGTTAATTGCCGATGATGAACCGTTATTACGCCGCCATTTGCAGGCACTGCTGGCAGAATTCTGGCCAGAAGCACAGACCACATTGGCCGAAGATGGCGCTGTGGCATTAACTTTGTGTCAGCAGCAACAGTTCGACGTCGCTTTTCTGGATATTCAGATGCCGGGCTTAGATGGTCTGCAGTTATTGCGCGAGTTACGCCGGTTGCCCGCGCCGCCTTTGGTCGTGTTCAGCACCGCCTATAACCAGCATGCGGTCAGTGCTTTTGAACTGGAGGCGGTGGATTATCTGTTAAAGCCTTTAGAAGAAGCGCGGCTGCAGCAGTGCATCACACGCCTGCAACAACGACTGAGCCAGCAGCAAAAGCCACAGGCCAATTTACTGCATTTACAACAGCTGTTGAGCCAGTTGCTTCCCACAGCTGCAGGAACGCTGCCGCTGAACGAAGCCCCGGAAGTAAAAGCTGCAACGTCTGAGACAGAGCCACTGCGCTGGATCAAGGCCAGCCAGCGCGACACTATTCATTTACTGGATGTCGCCGATGTCGACTTTTTCCTCGCCGAAGACAAATACACCACAGTGGACAGCGCCGGCCAGCAATACCTGATCCGCACCTCAATCGCCACCTTAGAGCAACAGCTCGACCCGCAGCTGTACTGGCGCATTCACCGCGGCTGCATAGTCCGGGTAAAAAGCATCCTGAAAGTCGAACGCGACGAGTTTGGCCATATGACGCTAGTGCTGAAAAACAACCCGACGGAACTTGCCGTCAGCCGCGCTTATCAGCATTTATTTCGGCAGCATTAGGAAACGATCTCGTTTAACAAGCTCACTACCGCGCAGTCTGCGACTTGCTGTCCACCATTCAGCGCCGTTTTTTACCATTCAGCGCCATTTTTGCCCGTCTGTCAGCTCAGTCTGCAGCTTGTTCGCTGAGCCCTTAAAGTCACTCCATCAGGCCACTATGCCCAACCGGCCTCAACTCAGGAGAGACAACATGAATACAACTCACTTCTTCCGCCCACTGTTACTGACCTCAGCGCTGATCCTGACCACGCCAGCCATGGCGAATAACTGGATGTCCGTTTATCAACAAGGCGTACAGGGCGATGCGACCGCCAACGAACAGGCCATTGCGACGCTGAGCACCGCCAGCGCTGCTGCCCCGGAAGATCTGCAGTTGCAGGCGATGCTGGGAGCTGTCGAAACAGCGGCGGCTAAGCATGCCATGCTGCCGTGGAACAAAATGAAAGCGGCCGAACAAGGCCTCAGCAAACTGGATAAAACGCTGCGTCAGTTAGACCCGCAAGACCGTACACAGGCCATAGTGACGATGCAGGTCCATACCATCGCTGGTTGTACTTTTATCAATCTGCCCGACCTGTTTAACCGCTTTGAAGAAGGGTATGCCCTGCTGAAAAACCAAATTCAAAGCCCGGCGTTCGGTTTTGCACCCGCAGCAGCGCAACAAGCCCTGTATAGCTGTGGCGCCAAAGCCGCCAGCAAAGCCGGTGACGAAGCATTGGCTAAAACCTGGCAACAGCAAAGCGCGCAGTGAACAAGCCAACTACTCTAGCCAACGACTCAAGCCAATAGATCAGGCAAGGAAACAGCCATGCTGACTTTTCAACACTTAAGCAAAACTTACGGCAGCGGTTTGTTGCAAAACACCGCATTAAAGGATGTCAGCGCCGACATCAGCTGTGGCGAAATGGTGGCTTTATGCGGCCCGTCCGGTAGTGGCAAGTCCACCTTGCTGAACCTGCTCGGACTGCTCGACACGCCAACGCAAGGCCAGATTTGGCTGGATCAGCAGCCGGTGCCAACAGATCCGGCCGCTCTGGCCCAACTGCGCTGCCGGGCTATTGGCTTTATCTTCCAGCGCTATAACTTACTACCGGTGCTGACTGCGCTGGAAAACGTCGAATATCCGCTGCAGTTGCTTGGCGTCGCCAAATCAGAACGGCGGGCGCGCGCCATGGCACTGCTGGAGGCGGTTGGCGTTGGTCAATTTGCCGGCCAACGCCCGGACCAGTTATCCGGCGGCCAACAACAACGCGTCGCGATCGCGCGGGCTTTAGTCAAAGCGCCACCACTGGTGATTGCGGACGAACCGACGGCCAACCTCGATGGCGTCAGCGCTGCACAAGTGATTGATTTGATGCAGCAACTTGGTCGTGATGCCAACACCACTTTTTTAATTGCCAGCCACGATCCACGGCTGTACGAGCGCTGCTCGCGGTTGTTAACCCTCAAAGACGGCGTGCTGGTGGAAAACCAGCCGCAAAGCCTTAACCCAGCGCGCCGCGCCGGCTAACAAGGAGAATCATCATGTTTCAGGCCGCATTACTCAATCTATGGCGCCACCGCCGCCGCACGCTGTTCACCGGTCTGGTCTGTAGTGCCGCCATGACCGCTGTGTTATTGGGGGCTGGTTTTGCCCTGTTTACTTATCAGTCGCTGGCGGAAAAAGCCGCGCGCGATTTGGGTCATCTGACCCTGAGCCACCCGGATTATTTCTTAGATAACGAAGATGTACCGTTGCAACACGGCATCAACCGCGACCCGGCGCTAGAAAAACGTCTGCTGGCGCGCGACGACGTCAAAGCGGTGTTACCTCGCTTACAGTTTTCCGGCCTGGTTTCCAACGGTGAAAAATCGACGATTTTCCTCGGCAGTGGCGTCGATGGCAGCGAGTTCCAGTTAAAAGGCCCGTTCCTGCAAATCAAAGCAGGCGGCGTGTTACCGCCGGCCTATCTCAGCAAAGCCGACGACAGCATTCCGCTGCTAATTGGTGAAGGCCTGGCGGCCATTTTAAAAGCCAAAGTCGGTAGTGAATTGAGCCTGATGTCTGCCACCAGTACTGGCGCGCTGAATGCGTTAGATGTAGTGGTCGTTGGGATCTTTTCTACCGGCGTGCCGGACCTGGATAAACGCCAGTTATATCTGCCGATCAAAGCTGGCCAGCAATTACTGCAAAGCGACAAAATCAGCGAACTGAATATCTATTTACTGCACGACCAACACCAAGACGAGCTGGCGGCCGCGCTGCAGAGCGAATTACCGGATAGCAAAGTGACGCCCTGGCAAGACCGCGCCTTTGTATTTAAAGCCGTGCGCGACCTATACAACCGCATTTTCGGTACTCTCGGTATCCTGATGTTATTGCTGGTGTTATTCGCCGTCGGCCATGGCATTTCGCAAGTGGTGACTGAGCGCACCCGCGAAATTGGCACTATGGCTGCGCTTGGCGAGCGCCGCAGCCGCATCGTCGGTAACTTCGTACTGGAAGCCTTGCTGTTAGGTGCCTTTAGCGCCGTCGTCGCTACCCTGTCGACCTTAGTTTGCTGCGAATTGCTGCGCCAGTTTAAAGTGATGATGCCACCGCCACCAGGCTCCAGTCAGGGCTACCCACTGATGATCAGTTTCAGTGCCGAACTGACCCTCTATGCCGGCCTGGTGTTGATGGCGGTCTGTATGTTGTTTGCGCTGAAAGCCAGTCTGAGCGCCGCGCGTAAGCCGTTAGTGGAAGCGTTGGGGTTTGTTTAACTAACACTCGTTGGCAGCTGGTCCGCACCGGCTGCCATCTGGCGGCGCCAGCAACCGTTGGTCAGAGCGCTCTGCAACAAAAACCAATCTTCATTAGTCTGCTTCTAAACCTAAGCACGGTAAGGAACTGCACCATGACACAGAAACTGAATACATTTTCCCGTCTGACGACACTGATCCCGACTTTGTTACTGCTCGGCAGCGCCCTCAATGTCAGCGTCGCCGCTGAATTACCACTGCCGCAGGCGCAGCAATATCTGGCGACCGCCGAACAGTTTCGCGGACCGCAACAAAGTTTTGTGCTGCAGGGCCGGATTGAAACCATCAAGGCCGGTCGCAGCGAAAAAATGCAGCCGTATCAGCTGTTGTCGGGCGAAGATCGCAAGTCGCTGGTGATTTTCACTGGAGGCACCAGCCAGGGGCAAAAAGTGTTATTGCAGGACCAGCAATTCTGGTTACAGCTACCAGGCAGCCGCCGCGCGCTGCGCATCACGCCGCTGCAAAAGCTGATGGGCGAAGCGTCCAGCGGTGATGTCGCAACACTGAATTGGCAACAGGATTACCAGTTGGTGGCCGCAGATACACAAAGTGAAGGTATTCAGCTGAGCCTGCAGGCCAAGCGCGAAGGCTTGAGCTATCAACGCATTGAGCTATGGGTCAGCAGCACCGATCAATTCCCGCTGCGGGCTGAGTTTTATCTGCCATCCGGCAAACAGGCCAAATCCGCCCGTTTTGTCCGCAGCAGTAACAGTGAAGCACCGCGCGTGGTCGCAATGGAACTGCTGGACCGGATGCAAAGCAAAGACGTGACGGTGCTGCATTACGATGTGGTGACACCACAAACTTTGCCGGCACGGTTATTTAATCCGCAGGCGCTCAGCACTGTGCAGGCGATATAACCTTTAGCCAGAGATCAACACGCTTGCGGCAACGCTGGCGCAGGCGTTTGTTGTTCAGATGCCGTCACCGGCGACAGGCAGGTCTTGCTCTGGCGATGGGTGGCCTGCAATTACTTTGCTGCAAATATTCGGGTTTTCTTGGAACAAGCCTCACACTAAAAAAGGAACGATTGAATAAAATGTGTTTCTCGTGTTAACTTTTATGCAATAATCCTACCGGACGTAAATGCAGGGAATTGCTGATGAATGGAATAAAACGATTTGTAGCGTTCGCGCTGATGAGCGCGGCCACAATGATCCAGGCGCAACAGGTTATTGATCCACTCACTGAGAAACACCTGGCCAATGTCGAATATCTGACCGGTAATGCGGTCAATCTGAATGAAAAAGTCTATTTATTTGCCAAAGAGAAGACGAATGATTATGTCAAAGATTTGGCGGCCCATTTCATCCTAGAGTTTGACCCTAAAACTCAGGTTCAACGAAAAATTGCTGATGTACGGCGCTCGCATTTTCCCCGTAAAGAAAAATATGGCTCGTATCAACCTGATCTACCTGAGGAAGGAATCAAGATAGGCAACCGCTTGCTGCTAAAAATTGCGCCGGTTGGCTATGTCGAATGGTTTGATCCCAAAAGTGAGTCTTTTTACAGTGCGTTTGCCCAGCAACCGCAAGAAGAATTAAAAAACTGTTCGATACAGGGCTGGGAAAATGGCCCCTTGCTCTATTGTGACCTGAATACCGAAGGCAACAGCTTAGTTTTTCGATTAGATGCGGCCGATGGCCTGTTCCATCCCTTTGCAACCACACTCAAAGCTTCTGACCAAATCATTGTTAAAGAAGGCTTATTTTGTCTTGGTAAGACATGCCACGAGTGGCCAAATTCGCAAAAGTACAGTCTGCAAGATGAGTCGTTGCCAACTCAGGTTGTCATTAAACACCAACAGTTATTTTGGTTCTTAAGTAACGGTAATGTGGTGATGCAGAAACGTCACAGCAATGAGCAAATCATTCTGAATGCTACAGCGCTCAATGCTGAACCGAATAAATTCCAGGTGATTGGCATCAGCCCCAACCATTTGTTGTATGTGACCAAAGATGAAAACGGGCGGGCTTCGCAGTTTAAACGCCTCCATTTTGCCAGTCAGAAAATTGTACAAATCGATACAACGATTTTTGACAACAATCGTAATTGGGATGGTAGTTTGCTTGTTTGTACTCAGAGTTATTCCTGTGCTCAGGGGCTGCCAGACGACAGTTTTGTGATGTTTTACGGCAGAGGCGGAATCGCCCAACTGCAGTCAACAGCAACTCAATTTACGTCACTCCAGCAGCCGTGGTTTACCTCAAAAGACTATTGTTGCCATGGTTATGTCGATGTAAAACCGGTCGAACTGAATGAGCAGCTGTTTTATGTGGCAAACAGTTGCTTATTCGTCTATGGATCACCAGCGAACAACCTCACCGCCCGTGAATGTAAAGGGAAGGCACCGTCTTACTTAGTGCTGCCTTCGACAAAATTACTAGAACTGGCACAGGTTCAGGTCACGAACCGCACCCCCATCCGTGGCTTGATTACATGGAAAGATACTTTGTTATGGTTGGAGCAGAACGAGCAATGGCGTGTTAAAAGCTTCAACCCGAAGACTCAGCAAACATCTGTTTTAGATACATTTTCAGACAATCTCAGCGCTAAACATTTAATGTTGCTGCCGGGCAGTACAAATCTGTGGCATTTACGCTACAACAAGATCCACCGTTTTAATCCTGACACTCAGCGTTTTGAAGCCACCACCACTGTGCTGGAAGAATACCAGGGTAGTGATGGCATGTTGATTGGCGACAGTTTTTATTATCTCAGCCATAAAGAAGGATACGAAGGCGACACATACATCAACACGGCACGATTGAATCATTTTGATTTGATATCAGGCCAAGTTCAGAATCTCAAATGGTTACCGCCCTCCTCATCTGCGATTCGGCTGCTCGGCATCAGCAATGGCAAGGTCTACTTGTCAGAAGGGATCCTGAATCTTTCAGACTTGGCATACACAGCGAATAAAGCCTTAGCGAGAAAAATGGAATCAGCTGGCGGGGCAATGGTGAATCCAACCTTTTCAAACCTGCTCAAAGTGTTTGAATACCGGCAGCAGCTTTTTGGGATCGCCGAACATTACGAGAGCGGTTGGGATTCTGGTGGTATCTTCACCCGCAATTTAGTCAAACTGGATCTTAACAACCAAACCAGAAATCTGCCGACAGGCAAACCGGTACACTTTGATGCATACGACCGACCAGAGCCGCGAGTCATACAAAACGGTGATTTTTTGTTTGGCAGCTGGGGGCAGCAATTTCAGCCTGATGGCACCCCAGCACAACAGCAGTTCACCGGCGAGTTTTTTAGCAATTCGATTCAATTTCTGGATTCAACCTATCTGCTGTCTGAGAACCAACTAGGACAATGGAAACAGGTGAATGGTAAGCCGGTGCTGCAAGGCAACCTGCTGCCTGCGCAGCAATTCGCCGATATCGGTGCCAGCATGGTAGAGCTGGGTGGCAAGCTTTATTATGTCGCTACAGATAATGCCGATGGTGAACGGATCAGGCAAATTCAGTTACCGAATCGGCCACCTGTGGTCAAAAACGAAAGCGCCACAACCAATAACACGACCAAAATTACCATCGCGGTATTGGCAAACGATGCTGATCCCGACTTTGATCTGCTGACTGTCACCGACGCGAAAGCCACGCAGGGCCTGGTCAGCATTTTGCCTGATCAGCAGCTGAGCTATCAGCCCAAGGCGGGTTTTTCCGGAACCGATGACATTCAGTATCAGGTGACTGATGGACGAGGTGGTGTCACCACCGGCAAAGTCAGTGTGACTATTACAGCCACTGCGACTGAAGTACCTCCGGTAACAAAACCAGAAGCGCCGGCAGAAAAATCCGGTGGTGGCTTTGGATTCGGTTGGCTGGCGCTGTTATGGCTGGCAGTTGGGTTTAGACGCCATTTGAGCGCCACAACCTAGTTATCCTGCAAAAGGTGCGAACCCGCATAGCGGCGGGTTCGTTCTTGCTGGCTGTGCCTTCGTGCAGTTGTTAGATGCCGTCCCCAGCGACATGCAGGCCACATTCGCGGCCCATTCCATTAAAGCGGGTGTCTTCTTCGTTCATCCCGGCTGACAGTGGCGCACTGGAGTGCGTGTCGCCGACTGAGACATAACCCTGTTCCCACAACGGGTGGTACGGCAGGTCATGGTCCTTCAGATAGTAAAAAATATCTTTGTTGGTCCATTCGACAATCGGATTAATCTTCAACACGCCACGCTGAATACCCACAATCGGCGTCTCGGTGCGGCTGCTGCTCTGGCTGCGGCGCAGGCCGGTAAACCAGCTGCTGACTTGCAGCTCCTGCAACGCGCGTTGCATCGGTTCGACTTTGTTCAGTTGATTGTATTGCTTCAAACCTTCCGGCGTCGTCCAGAGCTTACCAAAACGCGCTTCCTGCCAGGCCGGCGTGATCTGTGCGCGATACACCTGAAGATTCAGCTGCAGCCGTTCAGTCAGCTCATCAATAAAACGATAAGTTTCCGGGAACAAATAACCGGTATCGGTCAGCACGACCGGAATGTCCGCTTTGGCCTGAGTCACCAGATGCAGCATCACTGCCGCCTGGATGCCAAAGCTGGAACTCAGCATATGCTGGCCCGGTAATTCCTGCAGCGCAAAAGCCACCCGTTCAGCGGGCGACAACGGCGCCAGCTGCTGATTGATCGCCGCTAATGCTTGCAGCTGCGCGGCCGGGTCCAGCTGTAGAATCTGCTGATAACTCATTTGTTTACCTGTATTGCTTTGTTTGTTTGGCGGGTAACCACGAGGGTTACCCCTAGCGCTGACCAAACCGATGCGTGAAAGCTGTGTTTTGGGCGGGCAGCCAATATACGGTGGCGGTAAACGTACGGTGGCGCTTTGCTTACCGTACCTACCCGCCCTGCCGACTCCGCTGTATGGCGGGTAACCGCAAGGGTTACCCCTACAGTTTATCTACGCGTGGAAGTCGGTTTTGCTGACTTTCACTTCAGCGACCACGCCGACCCGAATCACGAAATCACCAAAACATTCGCCGGCATGACGTTCAAGTGCCCAGCGGCCAATCAGCGTGTCCAGTGCCGCCAGAATTTCCGCTTCGGCGACATTGTCTAAATACAGCTTCGGAATGCGCGTACCGGCGGTGTTGCCACCCAGATACAGATTGTATTTGCCAGGGCCACGGCCGACTAAACCAGCTTCCGCCAGCATGGCGCGGCCACAGCCGTTCGGGCAACCGACCACCCGCAGAATAATGTGGTCTTCCGCCACCCCGTGTTTCGCCAGAATGCCTTCAACATGGGTCACCAAAGTCGGCAAATAGCGCTCAGCTTCCGCCATTGCCAGCGGGCAAGTCGGCAGCGACACACAGGCCATCGAGTTCTTACGCTGTTCGGTCACAGTGTCTTCAATCAAGCCATGCGCGCGGGCAATGGCTTCAATCTGCGCTTTATCTTCAGCGGCAACGCCGGCGATGATCAGGTTCTGGTTCGCCGTCATGCGAAAATCGCCTTGGTGGATTTTGGCAATTTCCGACACGCCGGTTTTCAGCGGCTTGCCCGGGTAATCCAGCAAGCGGCCGTTTTCGATAAACAGCGTTAAATGGTGTTTGCCGTCAATGCCTTCGACCCAACCAAAGCGGTCGCCGCGATGGGTGAAGGTATAAGGACGGCTTGGTTGAAACTTCACACCAACGCGGGCTTCTACTTCCTGCTTAAAGGTTTCCACGCCGATACGGTCGATGGTGTATTTGGTTTTGGCATTTTTGCGGTTAACCCGGTCACCATAATCACGTTGTACTGTGATCACATGTTCAGCCACTTTCAGCACGTGTTCGAGGCCGATAAAGCCAAAATCTTCAGCGCGGCGCGGGTAGGTGCCTTTGTCGCCGTGCGTCATCGCCAAGCCACCACCAACTAACACGTTAAAGCCGACTAACTGGCCGTTTTCGGCAATAGCGACAAAGTTTAAGTCGTTGGCATGCACGTCGATGTCGTTATGCGGCGGAATGACGACGGTGGTTTTGAACTTCCGCGGTAAATAGGTATCGCCCAGTACCGGTTCGGTTTCGGTGGTTTCAACCTTTTCCTCATCCAGCCAAATTTCGGCATAAGCGCGGGTTTTCGGTAGCAGATGCTCAGAAATTTTCACAGCCCATTCATAGGCTTGCTGGTGCAGCACTGATTCCACCGGGTTCGAAGTACAAAGCACGTTGCGGTTGACGTCGCCGGCCGTGGCAATCGAATCGATACCAATGCTGTTCAGCATCTGATGCATTGGCTTGATGTCTGGCTTAAACACACCGTGGAACTGGAACGTCTGCCGCGTTGTTAAGCGGATACTGCCGTACAGGGTTTTTTCGCTGGCGAACTTGTCGATAGCCAACCACTGCTCCGGCTTAATGATGCCGCCAGGCATCCGCGCCCGCAGCATCACGTTGTGCAGCGGTTCCAGTTTTTGCTCAGCACGTTCTGCGCGTAAATCGCGGTCATCTTGCTGATACATGCCGTGAAAACGCACCATTAAGTAGTTATCACCGGTGAAACCGCCGGTAATTTCATCTTTTAAGTCTGTGGTGATAGTGCCGCGTAAATGATGGCTTTCGGCTTTTAATCGCTCGTTATCAGACAGCGCGCCCTGCACCTGCAGTTCAGGGTTAATTGGATATTGGCTCATTAATACACATCCTTCTGATAACGTTTGGTTTCACGCAGTTGTTCGAAATAGTCTGCAGCCGCGTCCGCGCTCAGGCCGCCATGCGTCTCGGCGATCTGCAACAAAGCCTGATGGACATCTTTGGCCATCCGGTTGCCGTCACCACAAATATACAGGTGGGCACCCTGCTGCAGCCAGTTCCAGACTTCGGCACCTTTGGCTTGCAGTTTATCCTGCACATAGACTTTCTGCGCCTGATCACGGCTAAACGCCACATCCAGTTTGCTTAGCACGCCGCGTTTTAAATAGTCCTGCAATTCCACTTGATAGAGGAAATCACGGCTGAAGTGCGGGTTACCAAAGAATAACCAGTTCTGACCGGTTGCACCGGCGTTGTCCCGCTCCTGTAAAAAGGCGCGAAACGGCGCAATCCCAGTGCCAGGGCCAATCATAATGACCGGCGTGTCGTTATCCGGTAGGCGGAAGTTGTCATTGTGCTCAACAAAGACCCGCACCTTGCCACCTTCTTCCAGCCGCTCGGCGAGGAAACCGGAAGCGCCGCCTAAATGGGTCTGACCAAAAGCATCAAACCGCACCACACCAACAGTTAAATGCACTTCTTCGCCGACTTCAGCCTGACTGGAAGCAATCGAATACAACCGTGGCTGCACTTTACGCAGGCAATCCACTAAAGCTTGGGCGGTTAACTGTGCCGGATGCTGCAGGATCACGTCTGCGGTCTGGCGCTCGGCCAGATAAGCGCGTAATGCTGTTTTATCGGTTGCCAGTTGCTGCAGTTCGCTGTTGCCGGTCGCTGCGGCATATTTCTCGACAAAAGACGGGTAGGACTGCGTCAGTTCTAATTCACGTTGCAGCGCATCGCGCAGCGTCAGTGTCTGAGCGCCAAAACTGACTTCGGCATCGGCCGCGGTGCCAGTCGCTTGCAGCACGGCATCAACCAGCGCCGGGTCGTTATCGAAAAACACACCCAACGCATCACCTGGCTGATAGGTCAGGCCGGTATCGGCTAAGGAAATCTCAATGTGACGCACATCTTTGGTGGAATTGCGCGCAGTGATTTTCTGGTTGACCGCGAGCTCAGCGCTGGCTGGATTTTGTTTGTCATACGGGTTGTGATGACCGGCCGTTGCAGTGCTGCCAGGCCAAGCGATCACTTGCGCACTGCCAGCGCCAGAGGCTTTTAACAGCGGGCTGAATACTTCTAACGCCCCTTGCTGCCAGGTCGCGGCGGCATCGGCGTAATCAACATCCAGATCGGCACGGGCATACAGGCGTTTGGCGCCAAGCGCTTCGAGCTGCTCATCAAAATCCTGTGCCGTTTTACAGAAAAACTCATAGCTGGTGTCGCCAAGACCCAGCACTGCATATTGCAGGTCCGGCAGTTTCGGCGCTTTTTTACCAAACAGGAATTTATGGAAACTCACCGCAGATTCCGGCGGCTCGCCTTCGCCGTAAGTCGAGGTCACGATGATCAGGAATTTTTCCTTCACCAGGCCGTTGGTCTTGTAGGAGGCAATGTCCTGCAACTGCACCGCAACACCCTGTGCTTCGGCCGCTGCTTTGATTTTGCTGGCGACACCTTTGGCATTGCCGGTTTGCGAGGCATATAAAATGGTCAGCACTGCAGCCTGTTGCGGTGCTGCAGCAGCGCCGGCTACGGCAGTGCCGGAAGCGAGCTGGGCAGCAGCCGCCAGATAACCACTGACCCAAGCTTGCTGAATTGGATTGAGCTGGCTGACTAGTTTCTGTAAATCCTGAACTTGCTGCGCATTCAGCGGGCTGGCCGGTGCGATCAGTGAAGTAAACGGCATAACGACACCTGTACTATCAAAATTGTCGTTATTTTATCCATATAGACGGCTAAACAATAAAGAATTGATCTGCACCACTTATGCAAATTAGTTATATACCAATACTGTCTGGCGATAGTGGGAATTTAGCTAAATATTGGTGAAAAACACCAGTTTCCGATTTCTCTTTCCAACGCATCATCAACAACACTTCATATAAATCAATAAGATAAACTTTGGCACAGCCTTTGCGATATCCAAGTATCTGTAACAGTCAGCATAGGTTCAGCCGGACCAGCTCTGACGTCATCAAACACAATGAAGAAGGAATGGACTTATGAAACTGTTAATTGCAGCCACTTTATTTAGCTCAATCGCTATGGCACACGAATCTGAGCAGAACTGCTCACTGGAATTACACGACGATTTATTAGTGCAACGCGCCGATGTGCAATTGCTGCGTAGTGACAATCCACTGTGGCGCATCAGCGATCAAGGGCAACTCTGGATCAACAATAAATCAGTCGATACCGATGCATCCACCGCCGTGTTATTGCAGCAATATCAGGCCGGCCTGCGCGACAATGCGGAACAAACCGTGACGCTGGTCGCAGATGCAGTCTCCATGGCATCTGAAGCGCTGACCCGTGTGATGGCACAATTTGAAGTCGACAACGGCGACGCACAGGCCAATATCGACCGCGCGCTGAACAAGATGCGCACTAACCTTGACCAGATTTTACTGCGCAGCGACAACAGTATCCGCATCAACGGCAGCAAATTGGCTGGCATTGACAACGGTTTTGATGACGAAATGTCCAAAGCCATTGAAGAGTCAGTCGCCGAAATCACCGGCAATGCGCTGATGCTGGTTGGTAAAGCCATGAGCAGCGGTGAAGGCAATTTTGACCAGCGGATGGAAGCATTCGGCCAGAAAATGGAAAAATTTGGCGACGAGCTGGAAGCAGATATGAATGTCCGCGGCGAGCAACTGGAAGCGCGTGGCCAGCAAATCTGCAGCTCGCTGCAACAGTTGGACGGTCTGGAAGCGCAAATTCAGGCTAAAGTACCGGCGATGCAGCAGTTTGATTTAATTCAGGTTTCAACCAAAGAAAACCATGTTGATACCGCTAAAACTAACAGCGCTGAATAAGGTTTATTTCCCACGAGAGTTTGCTGAATACTCTCAACACCCGTTGCCCCGCCCAAAGCGGGGCTTTTTTTATACACAATAAGCAGACAAACTTCGGTCTTAAGGTAATAGCCAGCGCGCATTGGGCAGTGCCGCACTCAATTGCTGTCGGACCAACTCATATTCGGCATAAGGAATTAAAAACTTACGCGTCCGCTCAGCTGTTTCTGCGCTGGTTGGCTCAGGTTCGATCGTCAAATACAGATAGGCCCGCTGCTGATCAATAACGCCCATTTCCACTTGTGAAATGGCCTGACGTGGCCAACTTTCGTCGGCAATTCGAAGCAGATCACCGTCCAGCTGTAGTTGAGATTTTAAAGAGGTGATTTCCACGGCCAGCACTGCAGCACCTTGCCTGCGATGGCGCTGGATCAGCCAAATGACGATCAACCAGGCCGTAATCACCGCGCCTAAAGCGAGCCAGTCTTGTTGTAACCAACGCTGATAGCCGCTGATGCCAAATGCCAGTGTTACCAGTAGCAATAACAGCCATTTATTCATCGTCAATCCGGGAGCTGGATTATTCATCAGTCTGAATCCTTTAACCTCTAGTGAAATGCAGCGTATATTCTCGTTCCCAGCCCATTGATGCAACAGGCAAGCCTCGATTTTCGCTGATTTGCCCTGATGGGCGGCCTCGTTGAGACCAGGCCTTCAATGTCACTTGCCAATAGGATCGCCGCCTGTTAAAACAGCGCAACTTCTACGGAGAACAACCATGATTCAGCGTATTTTACCGGGAACCCGTTATTCCGAAGCCGTGATCGCCGGCGGTTTTATTTTTTGTGCCGGCATGGTGCCAAACGACACCAGCCTGGATATTCAGGGCCAGACTGCCGATGTGCTGGCACAAATTGATGCTTTACTGGCGGACTGCGGTGCCAGCAAAGCGGATATCGTAGACGCGACTATATATCTCGCGGATATGGCGGATTACACCGGCATGAATCAGGCATGGGATGGCTGGGTTGCCATTGGTCAGGCACCTGCCCGTGCCACAGTCGAAGCGCGCCTCGCCGATCCGGCCTGGAAAATCGAAATCAAAGTCACCGCATTTCGCGGTTAAACCAGCCTTAGTTTAAGGCTGACCGGCTGCAGAAGTCGAAGCGTCCTTTGTTTTAGCTGACTGCAGCTCGGTTGCCAGCGCTTTGAATTTCTCACTCTGGCCAAATTTTTCCGCGAATTGCGCCGCCGTCATCTGGCTTTTGTCGGTGATGGCGTCTGTTGCTTTTGCGGTATTCTCCTGATCACAATCAATGGCATATAACTGCCTGGCAATGCCCCACTCGGCTTTGATCATCGCGCCCATCAAAGCGGTATGGCCTCTTTTGTCGCGAATACAGGCATCGGCACCGGCCTTCAGCAATAAGTCCACCGCAGTCGCCTGACCTTGATAAGCCGCGATCATCAGCGCGGTGTAACTGCCATCATTGGGCATATCGACCGGAAAGCCGGCTTGCAAGAACTCTTTTAACACCGCCATTTCACCCGTGCGCGCTGCGGCAAAAAAATAACGGCTTAACTCAGCCAACGTGGCTGTCTGCTGCGGGGCCACCTTCTGTTCTGCAGCCTTTGCTGTCGCCATCTGCGCTGGAGGCTGTAACGGATCTGCTGCCACATCAGCGAACATCAACACAAATAATGCTGCGGCCAGCTGTCGTTTTGTTTTCATCTGAAATCTCCCGGAGCTGTTCTGTCCATAAAATGCCTGCGAAGCCCAACCCTAATTGCAGGAAGGAGCCAAAGGGCCCCGCAGGACTTAAACACTCAGAAGGTCCCGGCACTCCTGCCTGTGACGGGACCGGACCACCTTTTTACAGCGTTGCCGCCACCGCTTTCACGGTCTTGATATCGCCTTTAACTGCTTTGGTCAGCGCAGTGCCGTAGTTCACATCCGCCTTGTAAAAATGCGCCAGCATTTTGTGTTTGGTGTTGCTATCGCGCACCGCACCTAAATCACCGGCCAGATTGCGTACCAGGTTCTGCTGCGCGGTTTTGTCCAACTGGCGGTAGAAGTCGCCGGCCTGACTGAAATTGTCAGTCTTGGCGATGATTTGCTGCTGCACAGTGCCCGACAGCGGCGTCGCCACAGCGCGGGCCGCTGCCAGTGCTGGTTTTGGCTCGATACTGGACGGTTCGTAGTTCACATTCGATTTGGTGTTGCCATAGTTCATCGCACCATCTTGATTGTTGCTGTTGACAGCAACCAGTGGCCGGTTAATCGGCAATTGCTGATGGTTGGCACCAAGGCGATACATTTGCGTGTCGCTGTAACTGAATACACGGCCTTGCAACAGACGGTCTTCCGACGGCTCAATGCCTGGCACCAGATTGGCTGGCGCAAATGCGGCCTGCTCCGTTTCCTGGAAGAAGTTATCCGGCATCCGGTTCAACGTCATAGTGCCGACTTTGGTCTCTGCCACACCCGGCCACACTTTGGTCGCGTCCAGCGGGTTAAAACTGAAGTCATCCAGCTGCTCCGGCTTCAGTGTTTGCACGTAAAGGTCCCATTTCGGGAAATTGCCGGCATTGATTTCTTTATACAAGTCCCGCGTTAGATGGTTAAAGTCCATGCTTTGTACTTTGGCAACCTGATCCGCATTCAGGCTCTTGATGCCCTGCTGTGATTTCCACTGGAACTTGACATAAGTCGTCTCGCCTTTGGCATTGACGAATTTAAATGCGTGAACACCAAAGCCATCCATTTCACGGTAGCTCGCTGGCGTACCGAGGTCTGAATACACTTGCGTCAGCATGTGGGTCGAGGCCGGGTCTTGCGACATAAAATCAAAGACGCGATTTGGGTCTTGCATGTTGTCGACCGGTGACGGCTTCAGCGAATGCACCATGTCCGGGAACTTGATCGCATCGCGGATAAAAAACACCGGCAGGTTATTTCCGACTAAATCCCAGTTGCCCTGATCGGTATAAAACTTAGTGGCAAAACCACGCGGGTCGCGCAGGGTTTCCGGGCTGTGGTTGCCGTGGATCACGGTCGAGAAGCGCACAAACACTGGTGTCTTTTTCCCGGCCTGTGCAAACAGACTGGCGATGGTTAAATCCGGAATAGCCTGACTGACAACAAACTCGCCATGGGCACCGGTGCCGCGGGCATGGACCACTCGCTCAGGGATCCGCTCACGGGCAAAGCGCTGTAATTTCTGGATTAAATGTACGTCTTGCAGCAGCGTGCTGCCGTTTGGACCTGCAGTGATGGAATTCTGGTTATCACCGACCGGTGCGCCGTTGTCTTTGGTCAGAGTTTGCGCCTGGAGGGCGAAACTACCGCTTATCTGAGTGAGTATCGCTAACGCGACTAACGTTTTTTTGTACATGTTGTGGTCCTCTGTCTGAGTCAGCTCTTTCCTGCCTGATCAGCTTAGGGTCACCACATGAATTTAAAAAATGATATAAATAAATAGATGTAATCGCTAAATGCGATTAACCACCCGTCGATGGCGTCGATGTCGCGGGAAAAAAGTGCAGCAGGACGTCATCCAATAAAGGTTGCCAGTTGTGCCAGTTATGGCCAAAACGCACTTCCTGATAGGCCACGGCATAACCTTTTTGCTGCAAAGTCTGATGGAATTTGCGGCCGGCGCCGAGATTATCGTTCAGGGTACCAAAGGACAACGACATCTTCAGTGGCAGCAACGGCTGTTGTTGATAGAGTTTGGTCAGTACCGCCAGATGGTCTTTATTGCCGGGCGATTGCATTGCAAGATTGCCAAACTGATTAGGCAGTAACAGGCCAAAACAGGCGGCATTAATAGCGCCGAAGGACAAACCAAGGATCACCCGGTCTGTTCGTGCAGTCGATGGCTGATATTGTTGTTGCACTGCGGGTAACAAGGTATCGCGGAAAAACGCCGCATACTGCTGATTACACATAAATTGCTGATGACGTCGGTTGACGGACAAATCCGCCGGATCGCGCGCATCCACCAGTACCAATAACAAAGGCCGGATCTTGCCTGCATGACGCAGTTGCTGGATCAGCTCAGGCAGTTGGCCCGGTTCGGCGTACCAGGCGCCGTCGGTGACATAAAGCACCGGATCACCCGGTTGATAACCGGGGCTTGGCACCGCCTGATATTGCAGATCGTATTGCAGTTGCGGGCTGTGGATCCGCTGCCAGTCTGCCGTGGCAGCAAGGCCCGGCGCTGACCAGCCTGGCAGTAGGCTGCAGGCCAGCGCGGTGACTAGCCTTGGGAGCGGGTCAGATTTTACAGGCGCCGCCGGCACAGTCGTCTTCGTCCGGTAACGCTTCTGCGGCAGCGGCAGCTGCATCTGCTGCGGCCAATTTTGCCGCGTTGTTTTCTGCAGCAGCATCAAAATCCAGATGATCTAAATCCAGGTCAAAATCGTCCACGATAGCTCCTTATTCAGTTTTATCAGCGGCTTGAGCAGCCAGCAGTTGTTGGACCTGCAGTTCCAGCGCTTCGAGTTTTTCGCGGGTGCGCAATAACACCTGGCGTTGGACGTCAAATTCTTCCCGCGAGACAAAATCCAGCGAACTCAGTTTGGCCTGCAGTACTGCTTTGACCTTGGCTTCGACATCGTCGGCCACTTCACGGAATTTTGGTGGAATAGAGGCGCCAATCTGGCGCGCAATGTCTTCAATTTTTTTCGGATCCAGCATGTCAGACTCCCTGAACTGAGGTCGTGATTGAAGCCTCAGTGTAAGGGCTGTACATGGCGCTGGCGACTGTTTTTTCAAGGCTGGCGCGCTGAATTAAAATGCCGGATCTTCTGATGCTGTCTGCTTTGGGCTACACTAACGCCCTCTTGCGCGACCACCAAAGCGCCATCTGCCTGCGACGAGCGGCGCCTGACCGGACCACCCGGCTTTTTGTGACTGAAAACTCTGATGAAACTGAATACGCAACAAAATGACG
>NZ_JBHLXP010000004.1:172821-227592 GCF_042432165.1 Rheinheimera tilapiae | reverse complement strand
GGCCCGGCATATCGCGGCGGTTACATTTACCAATAAAGCCGCCCGCGAGATGAAAGAGCGGATTGGGCATACGCTCGATCGGACCAAATTACGCGGCCTGACCGTATCGACCTTCCACACGCTGGGCCTTGAGATCATCAAAAAAGAACATAAAGCCATTGGTTATAAAGCCAATTTCACTTTGTTCGATGATCAGGACAGCATGGCACTGCTGAAAGAACTGACAGAAAACGAACTACTCGGCGACAAAGATTTACTGCGCGCCCTGCAAAGTAAAATCTCCAGCTGGAAGAACGATTTAATGCTGCCGCAGCAAGCGCTGGCCCGCGCAACCGATGCCCAATCAATTAGTTTTGCCAACATTTATGCGCAATATGCCCAGCAACTGCGCGCTTACAACGCACTGGATTTTGACGACCTGATTATGGTGCCGACGTTGTTGTTTGCGTCAAATCCCGAAGTACGGACACGCTGGCAACAGAAGATCCACTATTTACTGGTCGACGAATATCAGGACACCAATACCAGTCAGTACGAACTGGTGAAATGGCTGGTGGGCGAACGTCAGCGCTTTACCGTGGTGGGTGACGATGACCAGTCGATTTACTCCTGGCGCGGCGCCAAACCGCAGAATCTGGTGTTACTTGGCAAAGACTTCCCCAATCTGCGGGTGATTAAACTGGAGCAGAATTATCGGTCCTGCGAGCGCATTCTGAAGGCCGCTAATATTTTGATTGCCAACAACCCGCATGAATATGACAAAGCGCTGTTCAGTGAATTGGGTTATGGCGTGCCGCTGAAAGTATTACCAACGCGCAACGAAGAAGACGAAGCGGAAAAAGTGGTGGCCGAAATCATTTCACACCGTTTTTTAAACCGCAGCCAGTACCGTGACTATGCCATTTTGTATCGCGGCAACCATCAGGCCCGTGTGTTCGAAAAAGCGCTGATGACCAACCGCATCCCATACAAGATTTCCGGTGGTACGTCGTTTTTTTCCCGTAGTGAAATCAAAGACATCATGGCTTACCTGCGCCTGCTGGTGAATCAGGATGACGACAATGCGCTGCTGCGGATCATCAACACCCCCAAACGCGAAATTGGCGCGGCAACGCTGGAGAAAATCGGTAGCCTTGCCAATCAACTGCATATCAGCTTGTTTGACGCCTGCTGTGCACCGGAACTGTCGGACGAGCTGTCCGCGAAAAGCCTCGCTTGTGTGCGCCATTTTGCTAACTGGATAGTCGCGCTGGCTGATAACGCGGTCCGGGCTGAGCCGGCGGAAGCGGTACGGGATTTGATCCGCCAAAGTCAGTACGAAGCTTATTTATTTGAAACCAGTGCCAGTACCAAAGCTGCAGAAATGGCATTGAAAAACGTCAACGAGCTGTTTCGCTGGATCACCGAGATGCTCAAAGGCGATGAAGAACACGAGCCGATGACGCTCGCCGAAGTTGTGACCAAACTGACACTACGCGACATGATGGAGCGGCAGGAACAGCAGGATGACGCCGATCAGGTGCAGCTGCTGACGTTGCATGCCTCCAAAGGTCTGGAATTTCCTTATGTCTTTATGGTTGGCATGGAAGAGGGCATTTTGCCGCACCAGACCAGCATTGACGAAGATAATGTCGAGGAAGAACGCCGGTTGGCTTATGTGGGTATCACCCGTGCCCAACGTGAACTGATTTTTACCTATGCCCGCGAACGGCGGCAATATGGTGAAGTGATCAAACCAGAACCAAGCCGGTTTCTCGATGAGTTACCGCAGGATGATTTGGAATGGGCGAAAGCGGCACCCGTGAAAACAGAGGAACAGCGCCAGCAAACCGGCCTGGCGCATCTGGACCGGTTACGCCAGCTGCTGAAGAAAGACTGATTCTTCCTGCTGCGAAGGCTGTAACTGTTTTACCAACTGGCCTTGCAGGTAACAACAACCGGCATTGACTAACAGTTCACGCACAGCGTGATCATCAATGCCGTCAGCAATCATGCGGAATTTGTAGTTTTGCGCCAAAGTGATCAGCAGATCCAGCAACTGACGTTTCTGTGTCTGGCGCAGCAGACTACGACAAAAACTGGCTTCTAAGCGGACAAAATCAAACGGATAACCGGTCAGCAAACCAAGCGGCATCATATCGGCACCGAAGTTTTCTAACGTCAGCCGCACTCCTAACCGTTTCAGATTATGCAAATAACTCAGCGCGGTATTATTCAGTTTCATCAGCTCATATTCGGCAAACCCCAGGCTCAACCGATGCAGAACCTGCGGTCGGGCCGCGAGCATTTTTTGCAAACGGTCAAACTGCACCGGATGAGTCAGGTGCTGTACACACAGTGGTAAACAAATCACTGCCGGTTGCGGCTGGCTACTGAGTAACTCCAGGATTTGCTGTAACAGTTGCAGTTCAATTTGAGCCAGCACACCCGCCTGTGCGGCTTGCTGACAAAAATCCTGCTGCCACCCTAACTGGGGGTGCTGCCATTGCATTCGGGCGGCGTAACCCAACGTATGATGTTTTTCACTGCAGATAATGGGGTCGTAGGCGACAGAAAACTGCTGTTCGTTTACAGCCTGATGCAGCGCCTGTTCTAATGACAACTCTTGCAATAATTGCTGGCGCATCGATTCGGTAAAAATCACGAAACGATTCCGGCCTAAAGATTTCGCCTGATACATCGCTGCATCTGCATCCCGCAGCATACCGTCGGCATTGGTGTAACTGGCATCATAATGCGCGATACCGATCGAGGCGCCCGAATACAAACTTTGTCCCTGTAATACCATCGGCTGACGCACCGCTTCGATGATGCGATCAGCGACATCTTCTGCATCCGCTTCTTGCTGTAACTGGGTCAGCAACACGACAAATTCATCGCCCCCCAGGCGTGCGACCAAATCATGCTCACGGACTGTCAGTAATAGACGTTTGCTGATCTCAATTAAGAAGGCGTCACCGGCATGGTGTCCCATCGTGTCGTTGATCAATTTAAACCGGTCTAAATCGATGAATAACAAAGCAAACTTGAGATTAGATTCGCGATTACGCAAAGCAAACTTTTGTTTTAACTGCAACATGAACATCTGCCGGTTGGCGAGACCGGTTAACGCATCATGATTGGCCTCATGGAATAACTTTTCTTCGGCTTTTTTCCGTTCTTCCACCTGCAGGCGCAAAAACAAATTGGTCTGGCGCAGTTCACGGGTGCGTTCAAAGATTTTACGTTCCAGATCTTCCTGATGCAGTTTTTGCTGTTCGGTGTTCAGACGGCGCTGAATTGCCACCGCGATATGTTGCGAGACAAAACGCAAAATATTCAGTTCGTTATCACCATAAATATAATCCTGATGATAGGACTGCACGGCGATCACACCTAAAGCCTGTTGTTCAATTAACAGCGGCGCCCCTAACCAGCTGGTGGCGTGAGGTAGCGGACTGCCACCGTTATCCTGCACCAGACGGATCACTTCGCCCTGCGCCACTAACAAGTCAGACAGCTCTTTGTTGATCAGTCGGGCTTCACCGACACGTAATACATATTCCGTGAAACCTTTGCGCAGCGGACGCTCCGTTGCAGGAGGGCTGTATTGATCCACAAAGAAGGGGAAACTCAGTGATTTACCGCTTTCATCCAGCAAGGCGATGTAGCAGTTATCGGCAGGCATCAGATCGCTCAGAATTTGGTGCACTTGCCGGTAAAAAGCCGTCATATCCGGCTCAGTAGCCGTCAGTTCGGAGATTTTATACAACGCTGCCTGCAGTTTTTCTGCATTGCTGCGTTCCCGGATCTCACGCTGCAATGACTGATTGGTATTTTGCAATTGGCGGGTACGCTCACGTACCGTTTGCTCCAGCAACTCGCGGCTTTTCACCCGATCGATGGCTGTCACAGTATGCATTGCAATTTCTGTTAGTAAATCAACGTCATGCTGTTCATAAAGCCGGCCATCTTCGTAGAGCTGCACGGCCATCACGCCGATCACTAAATGGCCACGGCGCAATGGCACGCCTAACCAATGGTGGCTGGGCGTGCCCTGCGATTCAATATCGCCGGCCGCAATCAATTGACGGAATTTATCAGCGTCACATAGCAGCGGCTGGCCGGTACGATAGACATAGCCGGTCATGCCTTTGGCAAAGTCGGCAGGGTCCAGCTGACCGGCATCCAGCGAATCCATTTCATCGGCGTAATATTCGACCTGAAACCGGCCACTGGGCTGGTCAACTAACACGACAAAGAAATTATCTGCAGCAAGATGTTGATTTACAAGGCTATGGATTTTTGGATAGAACTGAGCCATATCGGTCAGGGTGCTGGCCAGCTCTGACAAATCCAGCAACGCCTGCTGCACAGCGTAGGCAAGCTGGTATTTTTTTAACAGAGATGTCAGGCGACGAATTTGGCCGGAATGCTGCCGGTTCGATGCGCGTGGAGTTAATTCCTTCAACGGACGCTCTTTTTTCGTTATTGATCCGGTAGTCGGATCTTTATACAGAACCGGTCCTATTATGCACAAAGATTAAACAGAGGAAAGAGCGCACTGGCAATTTCCAGCTGGATTCTTAGACGTTTTTGTTATTGTTGAAGACATGTTTGCAATAACCAGTACTTGCGTAAACATAATGCAAATGACAGATCGGATCTGGCGCGGTAGGGCAGCCTGGATAGGCCTGATATTAGACGAAAAAAAACCGCCGGAAGGCGGTTTTTTTTAGTTACGGACGGCTTACAGACCTTCCGTCATGAATTTGATCGCATTAAGAATATCATCATCTGAACAATCACCGCAGGTACCGCGTGGTGGCATCGCACGGATCCCGTCAATCGCATGTTTGTGCAGCGTTTCCAGACCTTGCGCCAAGCGTGGTTTCCAGGCTGCCGCATCACCTTTTTTCGGAGCATCTAATGCGCCGGTGGCGTGACAGGCAAAACAAGCGGTCTGGTAGACCTGCTCACCAGTGCGTGGACCTGTTGGTTTCGCCGCTACCGGCTCTGAACCTGCCAGATACACCTGACCAACTGGGGCAATACGCGCTTTTAACTCTTCCAGGTTTTTGTCTTCCGCTGGTGTTTGCGCCAATACGGCAAAACTCAGCATGGCCACAGCAACAGTGATTTTTTTCATTGATCGGGGTCCCCGGGGATTAAATGCCTTACAAATTTCAGGGCATTATAGCGTTGCGCTGACAGATTGTGAAAGCCCTGCGACCGAACATCTGTCGCATCAGTGTGATCTATAACAAAAAACCGGATCAAGGGACGGATCTTTGCGGATCCTTAATCGAACACATCGAAAACCGACTAGCAAATCAAGCAAATTATTTTTGATTTTTCTGCTTTGCATTCGCTCTGGTTGTGGTAGTCTGTTTTCCCGTTGCCTGCTTTGTGTCTCGAATTTTGACACTAATACGTACCCAGTCAGCGAGGTGGAAAAATCTGTTTTCCACAATCAGGAAGTAAAGAATAATAACAAGGGTCCGGTTGTCTCCCCCTTAGTTTTTTCTTAAAAAACATCACTTTATCTTAACGCTGTCGATTTTTATCGTCGGTGCACATTCGCTTGTAAAAAATATTTTTCACAGACTTACTCACAAGATATCCACAAGAGCCTATTGGTGTTTTGACTGGTTGTCTGACAGCGCTTATGGCATTCTTGGCAAAATTTTCCCGGAGTCCCTGCTATGCCGCAGATCCCTGTTGATCCCCTGATCCTGGTCGATGGTTCTTCTTACCTATTTCGTGCATACCATTCGCCACCACATCTGACTAATTCGCGCGGCGAGGCCACCGGCGCCATTTATGGTGTCGTCAACATGTTGAAAAGTTTGCTGCGCCAGTACAACCCGACGCAAATGGTGGTGGTGTTTGACGCCAAAGGCCCAACCTTTCGCAATGAGATGTATGCAGATTACAAGGCACACCGGCCACCAATGCCGGATGACCTGCGCAACCAGATAGAACCGCTGCACCAAATCATCCAGGCTATGGGTTTGCCATTATTATGTATTTCCGGCGTGGAAGCCGATGACGTGATAGGCACGCTCGCTGCGACGGCCAGCGCGCAGGGCCGGCACGTGTTGATCTCTACCGGCGACAAAGATATGGCGCAGCTGGTCAACGCCCATGTCACGCTGATTAATACCATGACCGATACAATTTTGGATCCGGATGGCGTTAAAGAAAAGTTTGGCGTCGGACCGGAGCTCATCATCGATTTTCTCGCATTGATGGGCGACAAAGCTGACAATATTCCGGGCCTGCCTGGTGTCGGTGAAAAAACAGCACAAGCAATGTTGCAAGGCATTGGCTGCATTGCCGAACTCTACCGCCGGCTGGATGACATTGCCGCACTTGGTTTTCGCGGCAGTAAAACTATCGCCGAAAAAATGCGTGAACATCAGGCGCAACTTGAACTGTCTTATCAGCTCGCAACGATCAAAATCGACGTCGATTTGCCGCAGGCGTTCCACGAACTGCATGTGCAGCCTGCCAATCTGGCACTACTGGCCGAGCTGTTTGCCACCTGTGAATTTAAGCGTTGGCACAGCGAAATTCTGACCCAGCAAAAACATGCTGGAGCCGATGCTCCGGCTGTCGCTGCAGAAGCAAGCAGCGACAGCGCGGTAGTTGAAACAACAGCAGCCCCTATCTCTGCAATAGATCGCAGTCAGTACCAGACCATCCTGACCGATAGCGATTTCCATCAATTGCTGTCCACACTGAAAAATGCGGCTTTAGTTGCCTTCGATACTGAAACCACCAGTCTCGATTACATGCAAGCCGAACTAGTCGGGATGTCATTTGCCATCGCGCCGGGCCAGGCCTGGTATTTACCAGTCGGACATGATTATCTCGGCGCTCCGGAGCAGTTGTCGCGCGATGCGGTACTGGCCACGCTGAAAACCTGGCTGGAAGATCCGCAGGCAGCCAAGGTGGGCCAGAATCTGAAATATGATAAAAGCGTACTTGCCCGCTATGACATTGAGTTACATGGTATTTTGTTCGATACCATGCTCGAATCCTATACGCTGAACAGTGTCGCCGGCCGCCATGACATGGATAGTCTATCCGAGCGTCACTTGCAGCATCAGCCAATATCCTTTGAAGACATTGCCGGTAAAGGCAGTAAGCAGCTGACTTTTAATCAGATTGAACTGGAAAAAGCTGCTGAATATGCCGCCGAAGATGCGGACGTCACTTTGCAGCTGCATTTAGCCATGTGGCCGTTATTGCAGCAGGCTGAAGGCCCGGCGAAAGTATTCCGCGACATTGAGATGCCCCTGCTCAGCGTCTTATCGCGCATGGAACGCAACGGCGTACTGATTGACGCCGCTTTACTAGGTAAACAAAGTGAATTTCTGGCCGGGCGGATCAGTGAACTGGAGGTCCAGGCGCATCAGGCCGCCGGTAAAGTCTTTAACTTGTCATCGCCAAAACAATTGCAGGAAATTTTGTTTGAAGAACAAAAACTTCCGGTACTGAAAAAAACGCCAGGCGGCGTACCGTCGACTGCCGAAGATGTGTTGGTCGAACTGGCACAACAATATGAATTACCTCGGGTTATTATTCAGCACCGCAGTCTTATCAAATTGAAATCTACCTATACCGATAAATTGCCGCAAAGTATTAATCCGCAGACTGGACGGGTACACACGTCATATCATCAAGCGGTCGCGGCAACTGGTCGTTTGAGCTCAACCGAGCCGAATCTGCAGAATATTCCAATCCGTACCGAAGAAGGCCGCCGTATACGTCAGGCCTTTATCGCCCCGGCTGGCAAGAAAATTCTGGCAATCGACTATTCACAAATTGAACTGCGCATCATGGCACACCTGTCACAGGACAAAGCACTGCTGGATGCTTTTGCGCAGGGCCGCGATATCCACCGCGCAACCGCAGCGGAAGTATTTGGTGTGGGTCTGGATGAGGTAACGACTGAGCAACGTCGTCGCGCCAAAGCGGTGAACTTCGGTCTGATTTACGGTATGTCCGCGTTCGGCCTGGCCCAGCAACTCGATATCAGCCGCGGCGAAGCGCAGCATTATGTTGATACCTATTTTGCTCGTTTCCCCGGCGTACTGGATTATATGGAACGCACCCGCGAGCAGGCGCATGCACTGGGTTATGTCGAAACCTTGTTTGGCCGGCGTTTATATCTGCCGGAGATCCAAAGTAAAAATATGGGCCGGCGTAAAGGTGCAGAACGGGCAGCGATCAACGCTCCGATGCAAGGCACTGCCGCTGATATTATCAAACGCGCCATGCTCAGTGTGGACGCCTATCTGCAACAGCAGGATCCGGCAGAGATCATGATGATCATGCAAGTGCACGATGAACTGGTGTTTGAAGTCAGTGCGGCGACGCTCGCCGATCACCAGCGCCGACTTGTACAATTGATGCAAGACGCTGTTCAACTGGACGTGCCATTGCTGGCTGAAGCCGGCAATGGCGATAACTGGGATCAGGCGCATTAAAAACTTGGAAAATTTCAGTACTTTGCTGAACTTTCCTGTAAGACGCCACTCTGATTAACGGTGAACATGTCCCGTTCCTGGTACGACACCCATTTAGCCCTAGCGATTGCTGGGGCTTTTTTTTAACTGAAGTCGCTGAACCGCCAACCGCCAACGAAAAGTGTCAAACAAAACCAATGAAAACGCAGCCTGACGCTGGTTATCTGCCGCCACATTGTCTGACAACAGCTAAAAGGTTGTTTTATTACGTAAATTCAGAAAAAGACGAAAAAAAGAGCAATAATTGTAATTTTATTACGAAATACGCTTGCTTTTTAAACCGCCATGGGTAGAATCAAAGGCGTAGGGTACAGAGGTAAGATGTTCTATCTTTCGGTAGTTTCGAGCATTAGTGATTGATTCTACATAGAAAGTAGGCTTATTTAGCCGCCCCACTGCTTGCAGTGGGGCGTTTTTTTTTGTCTTTTTCTGAAAATTTATTAGATATTTTAGAGCAAATACTTCAAACAATAAAAATTTGCTGTATAATGGCTATGTCTTCTTCGTAAGACACCCTGTTGATTTGAAATTTATTAAATAGCTTCTCCCCGTTTGCTATGCCGGCTGTTCTCTGAACAGCCGGTTTTTTCTTTTTGGGCACACGAAAAGGCCGTCAGTACCGAATCGATCTGACGACAGCAATTTAGACAGGCATTTAAAGCAGAAGCATCAACCTAACGCCGGTTGATGCTATATACAGAAATAATCAGCGGGTTACGGTTCAGTGCTTTCCACCGGCTCATCACTGAACCAACGATCCAGCACTTGCTCCAGCTCTGTTAAACCAAATTTATTTAACGAACTGAACGCTTCCACCGTCACATCGCCCATGAACGCCATTGAGGCGTCCCGCACTTCTAATAACGTCTTTTTCCGTGGACCTGGGCTTAATTTGTCGGCCTTCGTTAACAGGATCAAGACTGACAAACCGGATTGCACTGCCCAATGTACCAGCTGTTGGTCCAAATCTTTCAGCGGGTGACGAATATCCATCAGCACCACAATGCCTTTCAGACTTTTCCGCTTGATCAGATACTCACTCAGCGACTTCTGCCATTTTTCTTTGACTTCCAGTGGGACTTTGGCAAATCCATACCCAGGCAAATCGATTAACCGTTTGTTGTCGGCCAAATGAAAAGTGTTGATCAGCTGGGTCCGGCCTGGTGTTTTACTGGTCCTGGCTAAACTATTTTGCCGGGTCAGCGTATTCAGTGCACTGGACTTCCCTGCATTTGATCGTCCTGCGAACGCCACCTCAATGCCAGAATCGTCCGGCAAGGCCCGAATATCGGGGGCACTGGTCAGAAATCGTGTTTGCTGGTAGTTAAAAATTGCTTTGTACACTTCATACTCCGGACTTAAATTTGGCTATAGTTTAGCGGAAATCAATAATCTGCATAAGTATTGGGATTTTCTAACTGCGGGTTTCGTGTAAAATAGGCATAAAAAATAGGGTTATTATCTTCTAAGCCTGCTGCAGTTGGGCAGGGTCACGCAGAACAGAGACAATTAAACATGAGAAAAATTGCAATTCCAGTCATGCTTTTATTAGGGTTGGCCGGCCAGGCTGCTGCGGTTGAAGGCAACGTTGAAGCAGGTAAAGCAAAATCTGCTACCTGTGCTGCTTGTCATGGACCAGATGGTAACAGCCCAACCGATATGTATCCGAAAATTGCCGGGCAACATGCCGGTTATATTTATAAACAATTGAAAGATTTTAAACAGGGCGCCGCGACGGGTGGCAAAGAAGGCCGTAGCAATGCAGTAATGGCCGGCATGGTCGCAGCATTGTCTGATCAAGATATGAAAGATCTGTCAGCCTATTTTGCATCACAAACGATGAAATCCGGCACAACGCCAGAAGACGTGGTAGAAGCCGGACAGAAATTGTTCCGCGCCGGTGACATGCAGCGCGGTATTCCAGCCTGTATCGCCTGCCATGGTCCGCGGGGCGTTGGTCACAGTCTGGCGGGATTCCCGAAAATCTCCTTCCAGCACGCCGCATACATCAAAACACAGCTTGAGAGTTTCCGTGCCGGCACGCGCGCAAATGATCTCAATGGCATGATGCGCGACACTGCACACAAGTTGACTGACAAAGACATTGAAGTGTTGTCAAAATATCTCGGCGGTCTGCATTAATTCCAGATGTTCTGCTACAAAAAAAACCGGAGCATGCTCCGGTTTTTTTGTATTCAGACAGTCGAAACCACGTGTTGTCTTAGTGCCTGAGGTACATTCCAGAGTCGGCCTGTGAGATATGTCTCACAGGAGGCGTAAGATATACGCCATAAACTTTGCAGAAAAAATGGAGGCGTCGTCGCAAAATCTGTGTCAAACATCTGAATTTATTTGACATTAATTATTGGTTCAGTTTTTTTCTGTTTTTTTTTTAAACACAGTCTTGCCATTCTGCCCAATCGGAGTAAATTAAACCCCGTTACTTTTGGTAACAGTTAGACAAAACGGAAGTTTTGCATGGAAAGCAGCTGTGCTTTAGTACATTTTAAATGGCATCATCACTGATGTCGGCGTTTTTAACGCGAGCCCCACGGAAGACGAAAAAAGTATTAGGACGATCGCGAATAACAATTTTTGCACGGAAGCGACGCAACAATATACGGAAACTGACCAGACAGGGTGTCTGCAACGGTTAGGACGACATAACAAAATTCAGTGCTGCTTGCACAACTTTTCAGACGGCGATGGCTTTAAGTTATCGCCGTTTTGTTTTTTTACGGTCTGATTTGCAATGTTCCCGCCGAGATCACCGATAAAGCCATAGGCTTTGTGACAAAAACTGGTTAAAATACGCGCCCTTTTCTACAGGTACACACCATGACACGCATCAAAAAGTCCCGCACCAGCGGTCAGATTGGCAATCGCCACAAACCCGCAGCCGAAGCACGGCAAACGCGCGAGCGTCCGGTCGAGACCAAGAAAAAAGGTGCTGGTTTAAAATCCGGTAGCCGCAATGCCCCGCAGCCGGAGAAATCACAACAAAGCGGTCCGGCAAATAAAGATCCGCGCCATGGCAGCAAAAAGCCTATCGAGCTGCATGTGAATGAAGCCGAACAAAAACTGCTACAACAAACGCCAGATTTCAAACCCAAAGCCCAACTGGCTAAAGTCAAAGTCATTGCGTTGCCACCGGAACAGGAACTCGCGGCACTGGAGCAGGATGAAAAACTGCTGGACCTGGTGGAACGCGTCGAAAATGGCGAAATTCTGACTGGGAAAGATGCCAAATACTTCAATGCCAAAACCGCTCGTCATGCCGAATTACTGACGTTGCTGGGTCTGGATGAAGACGAAGAATCCGACGAGACTGATACTGCTGAAGAAGATGCGGATCCACTGGCAGAGTTTGAGCGTACTGATTGGCGTAAAGATTTACTGGGCGAGTAACATAAAATGACTATCTGGTGGGGTTTGCTGGGCCTCGGTGTGCTGATTGTCAGCGCACTGGCGTTTTATCTCGGACGTTTATTGTCGCAACTGCAAAAACAAAAATTGCAGCAGCAGCAAGCCAAGGCAGAGCAGCAACGCAAACAAGCGGAACATCAGCAGTATCTGCTCGACAGTATTGTATTGATTGGCCAGGCCACGCTGGAAGATCAATGCGAACTGTCTGAAGCCGGTTTGCGAATCTGGGTGTTGCTGGAGAATCTGCAGCCTGAGCTGGCCCAAGCCTGCCGTTACCCCGGATTATTTGCGATGTATGACTGCGTCAAGGCGATGCCAACGCACGAAGCCCGCAAGGAACTCGACAAAAAGGAACTGCGCCATCTTGATCATCTCCGCCAGCAAACGGAGATCCAACTGGCTGATTCGATCAAACAGGATATCCGCCAGCTACTGGAAATACTAAAGCCAGTGCACTAAGACATCAGCCGCAATTCTGCGGCTTTTTGTTGCCTGATGTTCTAACTGATGCCTGAAAAACTGAAAGTCGTCCGCACGCAACGCATTGAACACAAAGCCCACAGCTCACCGATCTGCTATCTGTAGCCCCACTGGATTAATTGTTTATTTTCCACACAGCGCCTGGTATGACTACTGCTGCAGCACCAGGCTAAAGAGCAGCAGCCGACACCTGTCTCTCACCGTCGAAAAGGAACTACGATGAAATCTCCATGGCTTGCCGCGGTGCTCTGCCTGTCGTTTGCTTCAACGGTAGTCGCTGATGCTGGATATAAAAAAAGCCGCAATACTGCGGCTTTATTACTTTTTACCACTTGTTAATGTTTATAGACTTTACCGGCTTTCATCACAAAACTGACTTTGCCCATCACACTGATGTCCTGCAGCGGATTGCCAGGCACGGCGATGATATCTGCCATTTTACCGGCTTTCAGACTACCGAGACTTTGTTCCATTTGTAGCAAGCGCGCGCCTTCGATGGTCGCACTCAGAATCGCCTGATGCGCGGACATGCCGCCTTCGGTCATATAAACAAATTCGCGCCAGTTATCACCGTGCATGCCAACACCGGCATCAGTACCAAAGGCGATTTTGACACCGGCCTTCTGCGCTTTGGTGAAAGTCGCCTGGATCAAAGGCCCGATAGTCGCCGCTTTTAACCGCACCATTTCCGGGAAATAACCCGGCTCTTTGGCTTTTTCGGCGACAAACTTACCGGCGCTGATCGTCGGCACAAAATAGGTCCCGTGCTGTTTCATCAGCTTGATGGTGTTGTCATCCATAAAAGTGCCATGCTCAATAGAACTGACACCTGCTTTTATCGCCCGCTCCATGCCCTCTTTACCGTGCGCGTGCACCGCTACCGTGAAACCATAATCTTTCGCGGTGCTGACAATAGCCGCCAGCTCTTCGTCGCTGAACTGTGCGTTCATACCGCTTTTCGCCACGCTGAGCACGCCACCAGTCGCGGTGATTTTAATCAGGTCGGCGCCTTCTTTATAGCGTTGCCGGACGGCTTTGCGCGCATCATCCGGACCATTGATCACACCATCGTCCGGACCAGGGTCGCCCATCCGCAAGTAAGCCACGCCATTGGTCGGATCGGCATGTCCACCAGTCGTGGCAATAGATTTGCCTGCAGTGAATATACGTGGACCTTTGGCATAACCAGCATTGATGGCTTTACGCAATGCAGTGCTGATCAGGTGGCTGTCGCCTAATTCCCGCACTGTGGTAAAACCGGCCAGCAGTGTTTTTTCGGCATAAGTCGCGCCGCGTAACGCTACGTCCGCTTCATTCATCGTGAAGCCTTCGCTATAGGCACCCGGGCTACTTTGGTAGGAAAAATGCGTATGCATATCCATCAGGCCCGGCAGTACGGTTTGTTTGGACAAATCAATCAGGGTGTCTGTGGCTGCAGGTTGGCGAAAACCGGCTTCGATGGCTTTGATCTGGTCGTTTTCGATGACCAGCGTTTGTTTTTGCAGAATTTGGTCGCCTTCCGCTGTGATCACAGTGCCGGCGTGGATCAAAGTTGCCGCCTGGCCCGCCAGCGGTAACAGTCCGGCCAGCAGCATTGCAGTGGTTATTTTGTTCATTGTTGTTCCCGGGTTATGAGGCGACGCCTCTTATTGAAAGTCCAATCTGTTGTGTTGGATCAATATGCACTTCAACACAGTCTTTATACTGACGCCATTTCCCCTGTGGCAGATGCGATATGATGACGACATTCCGGGACGAAGCCCTGATCAAAAAGTACAACGTCAAAGGCCCCCGTTACACCTCTTACCCCACGGCCTTGTTGCTGCGTAGCGGCTTTGCGCCGGAGCGTGCGTTACAGGCGCTGGCAGACACCGGTCCGGCGCTGAGCCTCTATCTGCACGTGCCATTTTGTCGGGAGCTTTGTTATTACTGCGGTTGTAACAAAGTGATCAGTCGCGATCAAAGCAAAGCCGACCGCTACCTCGATGCTCTCGCCACCGAGATGGCCTTGTATCAACCGGCCTGTGCGGCAAAACAAGTGCACCAGCTGCATTTCGGCGGCGGTACCCCAACTTATCTGGATGAAGCGCAACTGCGCCGGCTGATGCAGTTGCTGCGTCAGCATTTCCAGTTCCTGCCAGAGGCTGAGCTTAGCATCGAAATTGATCCACGCAGTTGTGATGTCGACAAGCTCAGATTGTTACGGGAACTGGGCTTTAGCCGCGTCAGTTTTGGCGTGCAGGATTTTGATCTGCAAGTGCAACAGACAATTAACCGTATTCAGCCCTACAGCATGGTTGAAACGCTGGTTAATGCGGCCCGTGAGCTGCAATTCTGCTCAGTGAATCTGGATCTTGTTTACGGGTTGCCACATCAGGCAGCTGAGACTTTCAGCCAAACGCTGGCACAAGTAGTCACTTTAGATCCGGACCGCATCTCGTTATTCAGCTACGCGCATTTGCCGGAACGATTCGCCGCACAGCGCAAAATCCCCGATGCCGCTTTGCCCGGCGCCACCGAAAAACTCGGGTTACTGGCGCTGGCGATGGACCATCTGCAACAAGCCGGTTTTGTCGCCATCGGTATGGACCATTTTGCCAAAACAACAGACCCACTGACCCAAGCACAACAGGCGCATCAGTTGACCCGTAATTTCCAGGGTTACAGCGTAGATGCCTGCGATGCCTTGCTTGGCCTTGGTGTATCGGCGATTAGTCAGGTCGGCAATGTGATCTGGCAACAACAAAAAGAGCTGAAAGGTTATTATCAGGCGCTGGAACAACAGCAAGTACTCGCCATTGATAAAGGCCTGACTTTAAGCCGGGATGACCAAATCCGGGCAGATTTAATAGCCCGCATCATGTGTAATTTTGTGTTGGATACTCAAGCTCTGGCGCAGCAATGGCAGATAAATTTTCAGGATTATTTCGCCGGGTCACTGGCCCAGCTGGCACCTTGTCTTGACGATGGCTTGGTGCGTTGGCAAGGCGATTTGCTGGAAGTGACAGAGCGTGGCCGGCCCTGGGTGCGGATCATCGCTGCGGCTTTTGATGCTTATTTGCTGGCGCAGCAGCACAGTTATTCCAAGGTTATTTAAACGCGCTTGAATACAACGGTTTCAGCCCAACCGAAACGGGTAAGTGCCACTATGCAGCCAGTACTGACACTGGCCATCAACGGTTTGTTCTTGCGCCTGCTCCGCCAGCCGGTAATACAAAGTCCGGCTGAATTTGGCGCGCAAGCCGCGTTTTAATTGCAGATAAGGCAGCAACTGGCCGTTGCCGGCTTCTGGTTGCAACAGCACCGGAAAGTCCGGCCCGGCGATAAAACTCTGCTGCAGATTGGTAGTCAGTTGCAGCCGGCCATCGTCCAGCCATACCGCGTCGACCAATAAAAATGGCGCATCGTCGACTTCGATCTGCACTTGCTCCGCCGGCGTCGTCAGCAGATATCGCCCGTCGACACAACTCAATACCGCCGCAAATAACCGCACCAGTTCTGGTCGCTGGATCGGGCTGCCATGGAAATACCAGCTGCCATCGCGATCAATGCGGATCGGCACAGGCCCGCAAAAAGCGGGTTGCCACTGCTCTAGCGGGTAGTCCGTCAGAGCACCAAGCTGCTGTTGTAATGCAAATAAGTCCATAAAAAATGCGTCTGCCAAACCAGGTCAATGATGTTAGCATATTGTACGCCCCCGCCGTGACAGACCCTCATGAGGATGCAGTTATGCAACAAGAAGTGCAGGTAATTACGCAGAGTTTAACTTTTCTGCAGAAGAATCAGGATTTGATCATCGGTTTCTGTCTGAAACTGCTGGTCGCCATTGTCATCTTTTATATTGGTCGCTGGGTGGCGCTTGGTGTATCGCGCCTGGTCGGCAAAGCGTTGCTGCTCCGCCATGTCGACCGTGCTGTCGTATCGTTTTTATCCAGTATTGTTTACGCGGCGGGGTTGATCGCAGTTACGCTGATGGCCTTGTCGCAATTAGGCATTCAGACTGCGTCGTTCCTCGCTATTCTCGGTGCCGCCGGTTTGGCAGTGGCACTGGCCCTGCAAGGGTCGCTGTCTAATTTTGCTTCTGGCGTGTTGATCATTGTGTTCCGGCCATTTAAATCCGGTGATTTGGTCGAAGTAGCGGGCATCAGCGGCGTAGTAGAGCGCATTGATATTTTCCAGACCATTTTTAAAACCGGTGACAATAAAAAAATCATCGTGCCAAATTCGCAAATTACCGGTGGGGCTATCATCAATTATTCCGCCGAAAAACGCCGCCGGATCGACCTGACCATCAGCATCAGCTACGACTCAGATCTGCGGGTTGCCAAACAAATCCTGCATGACATCCTGCAAGCCGACAGCCGCGTGCTCAAAGATCCGGCAGCTGTGATTGCCGTGGGTGCGTTGGCAGACTCTTCGGTCCAGTTGATCGTCCGGCCCTGGGTCGAAGCCACCGACTATTGGGCGGTGTACTGGGATTCGCTCGAAAAAATCAAATTACAGTTCGATGCCGCCGGTATCGAAATTCCTTTTCCACAAATGTCTTTGCATATGAAACCTCATAAGGATGAAGCATGAAATATCCGCTAATGCTGGCTGCGCTGGCAGCAACCTCTCTGTCCGTTCAGGCGGCTGATGACACCAAACTGGGCTGGAATACTTCGGCTGAATTAGGTGCGATCACCACGTCCGGCAATACCAAGGGCACCTCGGTGACCGGTAAAATCGACGCCAAACAAGAAATGGTGCAATGGAGCAATGAATATGTGCTCAGCGCCTTTTTTAAAGAAGATGAAAAAACTGATGTGAACGGCAACCGCTTCAGTGAAAAATCAGCCGAACGTTATTTTGCGTCGGGCAAAGCCGGTTACAAACTCGATACTGACCACGCCAAGCTGTTTATTTTCGGCTCACATACTGAAGATGACTTTGGCGCTTACACCAAGTACAGCCTGATCTCGGCCGGTTATGGCGACCGTTTATACCAAGGCGATGGCATCAGTATTGATGCCGAGATCGGTCCTGGTTATTACACCGGTAAAACCAGCGGTGATATCACAGAAAAAGGTGCACTGGTGCGTACTGCCGGCAGTCTGGACTGGGTGATCTCTGACAGTGCTACATTCCGCCAATTACTGAGCCTTGAAGCCGGTTCTGATAACAAAAGAACCCAGTCAGAAACTTCAGTCAGTGCCCGGATCAACGGCAGCATGCAAATGAAAGCGGCGTTTACCGTGATGCATGACTCCGAAGTCCCGGTCGGTAAAAAGAATACCGACACGCAGACTTCGTTGACGCTGGTATATTCCTTCTAAACATCTGTTCGCTTTTTATCAAGGCAAGACGCCGGCTATTGGCGTCTTGCCGTCCCTGATTTGCCGAAAGACGTGCTTCGGCTATGCTTCATCAATAGACCTTTCCAGCCAGATCCAGCATTCGGTGCCGGAACAATGTATTGGCACAGCCCCATCCGGATGCTGTGTGGGTAGCAATGACAGGGAAGACCACTGATGGCATATTCAGCAACACAAGCCGATCGTGCAAACCGCCGTTTTGAGTCAGCGCTTTTACTGATGTTAATTATTTATCTGGCTGTGGCAGGCCTGTGGTGGTTCAGCCAGGATCCTGCTTTCAGCGCCGGCTATCTATCGGCCGCACAGGCCGCAGCACTGCACCAAACGCTGGGATGGTTGTTACCACTATTCGCTATCCTGCTGCCACTGGTCTTGTTCTGGCAAGTCCGTGCAAAAGCCCTATTCGCCAAGCAGGTGCAGCAAAAACTGGCCAGTACCTTCGACGAAGCCGCGGTAGGTCTGGCGCATGTGGCCGTTTCTGGCCATTTTATTCAAGTTAATCAACGTTTTGCTCAAATGCTGCAATACGAACCGGCCGATCTGGCTGGCAGTACTTTTCAAGATCTGACCCATCCCGACGATCTGGCTGACGATTTACAGCTATGTGATGCGCTGGTTCGGGGTGAACGTGAAAGCTTTGAGATGGAAAAGCGCTATCGGCGGCGTGATGGTTTGTTTATCTGGGCTCATTTATCGGTATCCTTTCATCGCAGCCCGGATCCACAACAGTGTTATTTCGTCTCAGTGGTCGAAGATATTAATGCACGAAAACAGGCACTGATGGCACTGCAGGCCAGTATGGCGCAAGTGCAGTTGCTACTGGATGCTACAGGTGATGCGATTATCGGCGTCAATCGCAATGCTGAAATCACCTTTGTGAATCAGGCGGCTCAGCAGCAGCTCGGTTACGCCAATATCAGCCAACTGATTGGCTTGCCGCTGCAAACACTGGTCAGCAAGCAAAAAGCTGCGCTGGCGCTGTGGCGCGAGATCTATAAAGCGCTGGAACAACCCCAACAAATCAGCGGCGAAGCCGATTTGTTTATCAATCTGCAGGGGGACACCCTACCGACAGCATATCGGGCGATCCCGGTACCACGTTCACAGGACGGCACTGTGCTGGTCATTTGCTGGCAGAACATCCGCGAGCGCAAACAACAGCAAATGAAACAACAGGCGCAGAGTTATTTGCTGCACCGTTTGCTGGACGATGCGGCACTGCCAGATCTCCTGACTGAACTGGTGAAATTTATCGAACAACAACTGCCGCATTTGCGCGGCTCGATTTTATTGGCCGATTTACCCAACCAAGTGATGCGGGTAGCCGCTGGCCCCAGCCTGCCGGCGGAATACAATAACAAAGTAGATGGACTACCGATCCGCTATGGCAACGGTTCCTGTGGCACTGCAGCTGCCACTGGCCAGCCTGTGTATGTAGCCGACGTACATAACGATATGTTATGGCTGAATTTTCAGGATCTGATCGCGCCTTATGACTGGTTACAGGCGTGCTGGTCCACGCCATTCTTTGATACACAACGTCAGTTGCTGGGGACTTTTGGCATTTATCTGGCAGAAAAACGTGACCCAACCCCGGAAGAGCGCGATTTAATCCAGTTTACCGCCAGTCTGGCAGCGTTTCTGGTGGAACGCAGTGACGCCAAAGCCCGGCTTGAACTGTTTTCCAAAGCGATTGAGCAAAGCCCGGTTGGCGTTGTGATCTGCGGGATAAATGGTGAAATCCAATATTTTAATCAACGCTTTATCAAACTTAGCTGTATCCCGGCCGCGTTATTGGATGAGTTGCCGCCACTCAAAGACATTCTGCCTGACGACCAGCAAGAATGGCTAGACAGCGTCTTACCACAGTTAAAAGCTGGCCATCAGAAAGTCAGCCGACAAGATCAACGCCTGTTAGCGGACAATACTGCACTTTGGCTGGAAAGTTCGTTATATGCCATCGTCGACCGCAAAGATCAGGTCACCCATGTCTTGTTGGAGCTCGAAGATATCACGATGCAAAAGCAGGCGGAGCAACACTGGATTGAAAGCGAATTACGCTTTCGCACGCTGCTGGATAATACGCCGGAGATTTCAGTTCAGGGGTATGAGGCCGATGGCACCACCTTTTACTGGAACAAAGCCAGTGAAGTGTTATACGGCTACAGCAAAGAAGAAGCGCTGGGTAAAAGTTTGCTTGATCTGATTATTCCCACACCAATGCGGCAGGATGTCAGCGCGGCGGTCAGAGCAATGGCTGAATCCGGTGTGCCATTACCTGCTGGTGAGCTGATGTTGCAACGCAAAGGCGGCGAACCGGTGCAGGTATTCTCTGGCCATGCCGTGGTGCAGCTGCCGGGCAGGCCGTCGCAAATCTTCTGTATGGATATCGACTTATCGGTACGAAAACAACAGGAAGCCAATTTGCGCCTGGCTGATGCTGTATTTAACAGCAGCCGTGAAGGCATTCTAATCACCGACATTGATGAAGTGATTATCTCAGTGAACCCGGCTCTGGTCCGGTTATTTGGCTACAGCGATACTGAACTGGTAGGCCAAAAACCAGCCATTTTGCGTTCAGGACAACACAGCGACGAATTTTATCAGCAAATGTGGCAACAACTGCGCGAGCAAAACTATTGGCAAGGCGAAGTTTTTAATAAACACAAAGACGGTAGCGTATTGCCGGTACAGCTCAGCATCAGTGCAGTGTTTAATGAAACCCAGCAAATCAGCCATTACGCCGCCGTTTTCACCGACTTATCTGAGATCCGCGCCACTGAAGCGGAAATGATGTTCCTCAGCGAACATGATGAACTGACGCATTTACCCAACCGGCAGCTGTTCCTGCAGCTGGTCGAGCAGGCACTGAAAACGGCACGGCGGGATCAGCTGTTTTGTGCGGTGTTAGTGCTGGATCTGGACCACTTTAAAGACGTCAACGATTCGTACGGTCATCGTTATGGTGACGAATTGCTGTTGCAAGTGGCCAGCCGATTGAAACAGAAAGTACGGGATATCGATGTAGTGGCCCGGCTGGGTGGCGACGAATTTGCCATTTTACTGACCTCATTACTACAGGCCGAAGACGCGGCAGTAGTTGCCAATAAACTGATCCAGCATATGGGCGCGCCATGGAACCTCAGCGACGAGGTGGAGATCACACTCGGTGCCAGCATTGGCATCGCGGTATTCCCGGACCATGGCGATAACACCACGGTATTGCTCCAGGGCGCTGATGCAGCGCTGTATAAAGCCAAAGCGGCAGGTCGCAACACTTTTACTTTCTATTCAGATGCTTACACACTGGCGGCGCGCGATCGGCTAACTGTAGAAGCGCAACTGCGTAAGGCGATCAAGGCCGGTCATTTACGCGTATTTTATCAGCCACAAGTGGATATTCTCAGCGGCCGGATCATGGGTGCTGAAGCGCTGGTGCGCTGGTTTGACCCGGAACAAGGTATGATTTCGCCGATGCGTTTTATTCCAATCGCCGAAGCCTGTGGGCTGATCAATGAGATTGGTGAGTTTGTGCTGACTGAGACCTGCCGGCAAGGTCAACAATGGCTGGAAGCCGGTCTGCCGAAATTGACATTGGCCGTCAACGTGTCGCCCGCCCAATTCAAACGTTTTGATATGCGTAAACAAGTCACGCAGGTGCTGAATGACACCGGCTTCCCACCGCGTTGTCTGGAGCTGGAACTGACCGAAAGCGCGTTGATGGAAAATCAGGAGACGGTGGTGCAGGTGCTGGACGAGCTGCGCGGCCTCGGGATCCGGCTGGCGATCGACGACTTCGGCACTGGTTATTCCTCGCTGGCTTATCTAAAACGCTTCCCGCTGGACGTATTAAAGATCGATAAAAAGTTTATCGACGATATTCCGCACAGCAAAGACGATATGGCGATCGCTACGGCCATCATCGGTATCGCCCATTCACTGGGCTTTAAAGTGCTGGCGGAAGGCGTAGAAACCGCGCAGCAACTGGAATTTCTGAAACAACAACGTTGTGATCAGTATCAGGGCTATTTCTGTAGCCCACCGATCCCGGCCGATAAGTTTCAGGCTTTACTGGAACAACAACAAAGCAAAACAAATATCCATCTGGTGTCCTGAACAACATCAGATGGATATCCGCCAACGGCTCAGCGCCGGCGTTGCCAGCCGCACCATGCCAATAAGCTCAGCAGAGTCAGGCCAAGACTTCCACCGGAGGACTGACTGGCCTGCGGTTCTGCCGGTGTGACGACCACAGGGGCTGTCACACTGATATTGATTGTCTTCTGCACTTTCTGCCCGGCACTGTCAGTCGCCAGCGCCACCACCGGATAAGTGCCGGCCGCACTGAATGTCACGCTGACACTGTTACCGCTCAGCGTCTGGTTATTCACTGTCCATTGCACACTGCTGATCGCGCCGTTGGCGCTGCTGGCAGCCGCATTCAGGCTACAGCTCAGTGCCTGACAACTGTGGGTCAGTTCCATCACAGGTTCAGCATAAACCTGCAGCGTTTTACTGCGTGATTTTGCCGGTGGTGGAGGTTGGATGTCCGCTTGCACTGTCAATGCAGGTGTATAACTGCCCGGCGCCGGAAAGGTAAACACCGGATTGGTGTCGTTGCTGCTGGCCGTTGGACTAAACAGCCAGCTGAACTGCAGCGGCACTGCGGCATCGCGCAGCGTCGTGTTGCGGAACTGGCAACGCAGGAACTGGCACTCGACGCTGAAATCCGGCTCCGGCAATACTAGTTCCACTGGCGCGGTCACAGTAAAATACTGCGCATACACAGGCCCGGCATTGCCGGCACTGTCTTTGGCGCGCAGGTACAGCGTATGCCGGCCTTCACTGAGGTTGGTCAGATCCAGCAAATGGTTAATGCTTTCACTGACGCTGTCGTACTTACCGTCGGCAGCATCAATCGACACAGTATTCGCACCGGCCACTTCCGGCCATTGATCCAGCGTCATTTCAACCTGGCTGATCAGCTGACTGGCCACACCGCCACTCAAACCGCTTGACTGATTGTCACGGGCCACCGCTTTGAGCTGCAGCAACTGATTACGCGGGATCTTGCCCGCCGTGGTATTCAGGCTCAGCTGCGTCAGATCTGGGCCGGCCGGCAGCAAATAAGGCGCAGTATTGACCCGCAGCGCGTAATACAAGGCACGCAGATTGTCCGGCAGCACGTTTGCTTCGTAGTTAGCGCAGCTTTCAAAAAACGCGGTGCCAATCTCAAAAGTGATCGCGGCCACGCCCAGTTCACCGTAACTGACGCCATCACTGGTGCCATCGGTTGGGTACAGGCCAATCGACTGGGTCGGCACGTAACCGTTAAACCAAGCCAGCCGGTGACCAAGTGCCTTTAACGCCGTACCGTTGGGCGCAGGTGTTTCTGTGTCGCCCCAGGGCCACAACACCAGTTCACTATAACTATGGATATCGAGATGGATGCCGGCTGTGTCCGCTGGGGCTGCATCGGTACGCGCCGGCCCGCGTTTATCCGGATACAGACTGCGGGCATAAGCCTCCAGCGCCTGTACTTCCGGCTCGGACCCGGCTTTCGCGCTACGATAGGTCAAATCACAACTGTTCGCGCTGCTGCCGTTCGGAATACTGAACCAGCCAAAACTGAAGTTCCGGTTCAGATCAACACCATAAGTGCTGCTACAAGAAGTGTTATTGATATTTTTGCGCCAGGACACACCTGTTTCGGCAATCTTGCGGCCTTCCGGGTTGGTCTGCAGCACCAGATGGATTTCATTTTGTTGCAGCATCCAGTCCACATCGGCATCGCTGCCAGCTTTGCTGAGTAAGTCTTTGGCAAAGGCCATTGTCAGCGCCGCCGTGGCATATTCGCGCGCATGAATGGCGCTGTTGACCAACAACTTGGCTTTGTTAACCGGACCAGCTTTGCGGTTGCTGAGCTTCAGTACATACAGGTCGTAGCCGTTGGCCGTTTTCGTTTGCGCCCAGCCGCTGCCGATCTTCTGCCAGCTGGCATAATCGGGATAATCCCGCACCAGCTGTGCAGCCTGGTTGTAGGTTTCTTCGACTGTGGCATAACAGGGATAACCGGGGATTGTATTGGCGCTGTCTGCTAAGACCTGCGGCTGGATGGCGTTTTGTTGTTGCTGCCAGACATATGCCGGCGTGATCGATACCGCATGCGGTGCCAACCGGGCTTGTGCCTGCGCATCCAGTTGCAGGATCAGCATGCTGTCCTGCCAGCGACCGGCCAGCAGCGCATCGTGCAAGCTGATCGCGGCCAGCCGTGCCTGCTCCGGGCTGGCAAAGCGTACCTGCATCGCGTTGTCATGGCTGAGCTGCTGGAATTGCGCCAGCTGTGCGACTGATTGATGCGGACTGACGGCCAGTCCGCTGAACAGACTGGCGGCGACAACAGATACCGGTGACAACAACATAACGCGCCCCTCGCGGTGAATTTAACCTGAAGTTAACACGTTGTCAGGTGCTTGAAAATCTCAGAGCCAGCCTTTTTGCTGCGCAATCCGCGCCGCTTCGACCCGGTTTACTGCGTTCAGTTTGGCCATTGCTTCGGACAAATAATTACGCACCGTGCCTTCGGCGATAAATAATAGCGTGGCAATTTCGGCGGTGGATTTGCCTTCGCCGGCCAGACGCAGCGCGCGGCGCTCTTTGTCGCTGAGCGGATCCTGTTCCCCCAGCGCCAGCAGTGCCAGTTCGCTGTCGATCACCCGCTTGCCGGCCAGTACTTTATCGATGGCAGCCAGTAAATCGTCGACCGGCGCGTCTTTGAGTAAAAAGCCACTGACACCACAATCCAGCGCGCGCCGTACATAGCCGCTGCGGCCAAAAGTGGTGATCACTATCACTTTGATTTTACTTTGTTGTTGCTGCAACCAGGCGGCCAGTTCCAGCCCGCTGCGACCCGGCATTTCGATGTCGGTCAGCAACACATCAAAATGTTCCGTTTTCAGTAACTTTAGCGCACTGTCGCCATCGGCGGCTTCCACCAGCTCATGGCTGCTGGACAAGCGTAATAACGACGCCAGCGCACCGCGCACCATCGCCTGATCTTCAGCCAGTAAAATTCGCATGTTCAGTTCCTTTTGGCAGCCAAATCTGTAACTTACAGCCGGCATCCAGTTGATAATCCAGTTTTGCCTGCAAGGCGTTCAGCCGCTCGGTGACGCCAGTCAGGCCATTGCCAAAACCAAAGCTTTTCACTTCGCCGTTGTCGGCCACTTCCATCAGCCAGCCGCCATCCTGTTCGCGAAAACTGATGCGGCAACTATCGCCTTTACTGTGGCGCAGGATATTGGTGACCAGCTCGGTCAGCACCAGGATCAGCGCCGACTCTTCCCGCGCCGCCAGTTTTGGCACTTCACCGTCCAGCGTCACAGCAAATCCATGCTCACGCAGGCGCTGCGCCAGATTGCTGACTTCAGCCAGCAATCCCTTATGTTTATAACCGGAAACGGTCTGGCGCACCTGTGACAAAGAATCGCGCGCCACTTGCGCCAGTTCGGTCAGGTGCAAAGCCGCATCCTCAGCTTTACCAGCTTTGAGCAAGGCCTTTGCCAGGTCGGCTTTGAGTACAATACTGGACAAACTGTGGCCCATGATGTCATGTAAATCGCGGGCGATGCGCTCGCGTTCAACCATTTGTGCCAGCTGCGTGATCTCTTCCTGACTACGCTGCTGCTGGCGTAAACGAATTTGGCGTTGCCGCTCCAGTAAACCAAAACTGGCGACCCCGACCAGCAACAAACCGCCATAAAGTAAGAAATATGGTCCTTTAAAACCCTGCCAACTATTCAGTGCCACCATGATCAGCAGCACCGCAGTCACCGCAGCAATTGCCTGACGCAACGGCCAGGCAAAACCGAGGAAAAAACCGATATAAGCAAATAACGAAATACTGCCGGGATTCAGTGGCGTCACACCGACCGACAACGTCAGCATCGCCAGTACCGGCCAATGCATCTGCCGGGTCGGCACCCGGTACGCCCAGAAATAACACCAGACAAATACCAGCAACACCGCCACCGACACCGCAATCTGCCAGGGCGCCAGCGGCAGATAAAATAACGGCACCAGATAAAACACCAGGTTTATCAGGTACACCCAGCTCCACTTGCCATCCAATTGCACCGACATTGTTGCCTCCAGAGATTGCGGCTATGTCTTACCATGGACTGCAGCTTAACTCAGCACCGACCTTGGCAACAATGCGGCTTGTCAGCGGATAGGCGTGACATTTGTCATCTGCACGCGTGACCAAATAACCTGCGTGCAACATCCTGAACCGGTAGAAGTCCGGGGGCTCATCGATATTCGCCAATTTCTCTGTTTTAGCTACACTGAGGTTTGGTCAATAAATAACCAGAACAAGGAAGTGTCTGATGAGCAACAAATGGATCTGTGTGTTAAGCGATTATATCCAGGCAACCTGCTATGCCTGCAGCCAAATCCGCAGTATCAGCGAGCTGTGGTTGATTGTAGCCCCCGTCTATTGCCGGTTGAAATATGGGCTCGGCGCCCGTGATTTTACGATTTATCAATTGCCTCGTGTTGCTCTGCGTGAGTGGTCACAATTTTTACAGAATGAACCTTTTAAACGCATTTTAGCCAGTCAGGCTTCTGCGTACGGGCGCCAGTTAGCCGACGACAAACACGCGTTTTATCAGCATTGCTGGCAACATCAGTTGCCGACTCCACAGCTCACTTGTCTGCTGTGCGCCCCGGACAGCGAACAGCAACAAGGCACACCTCAGCTACATTCTGCAGACCAACTTTGCCAGTTTCTGCCGGATGGCCAGTACTTCGTCAAGCCACAACGTGGCTCCCATGGCCAGCATGCGTTTGCCTTTGTCCGTCACGGCGATGCAGTAATCACCGCGCAAGGGCGCAGTAGAATACAAAGTTTTGCGCATCAGGTATTTCAGCGGGTCCGCAGCGGTATTCCTCTGATTGTGCAGCCACAACTGGTCAATCACCCCAGTATCCGACAACTCACAGGTTCACCCCACCTCTCGACCATCCGGGTGGTCACAGCAATGGAGCAAGGGGAGATCCGCGCTATTGGTTCTTTTTTCCGGATCATCAACGGCAACAATCAAACAGACAGCTTCTGTCACGGCAGTAGCGGCAATCTGATTGCCGCTGTGGACGTCCAGGAAGGACGGTTATTGTCGACGAAATGTGTCTGCAACAAAGGCTGGCCTGTGATGGCAGAAATCAGCCTGCACCCGCGGACCGGTGTCACCTTGCAAAACTTTATGTTACCGCGCTGGCAGGAAGTGCTGGCGACCGTCTTTACCGCTCACAAAACTATGCCTTTCCTGAAAACTATTGGCTGGGATGTTGCTGTCAGTGCAGACATGGTCTGGGTCGTTGAGGCCAACTGGCGTTATGACATTGATGCGCTTCAGGTTGCGCATACCAAAGGTTTTGCTGCAGCGATAAAACCTTTTTATGCGATCAGAACCTGAGACTATCAACTATCCGGTGTGGGGGTCCGCTACTGGTTATTTAATCTTCACTTGCGCTGGTAGCAACGGATTTTCCAGCATAATGCGGGTACGTTTTTCCAGCTGCAATTGCTGTAATGCGTCGCCGAAATAGCGCTGGAACAGCTTATCGAAACTGCCATCCTGTTCAGCTTGTTGCAGGCCTTGCAGCAACACGTCAGCCAGTGCTTTGTTATCTTTGGCGACGTAGAACCAGGTCGCCGACGGATAGATAATCAGCAGGTGCGGATCAATCATCAGTTGTGGGTTCTGGTGAATACTGAGCTCATAGGCAACCTCTAACACTGACAGCGGAAAATAATCGATGCGGCCGCGCTCCAGCATGCCGTACAGACCATTCCCATCGGTGCTGGTGTCGACTTTCAGGCCATTCCTACGCAGGATCTGCGTGTCACTCCAGGTCAGAAACTGACCGGCCGTGAGCCGGCTCAGGTGTTGCTTGCTGTGGATCCCTCGCAAGATATCCGGCGTTTGCCGGTGGATCAGTGCAACCCGCCAACCGTTGTAGCCTTTTAATATTGAGAAAGGAATGCCGCGGTATTGCCGCAGGCGCTCTTGGCTCACACTACCAAACAGTACATCAATACCACCGTGCGCATTCATCAGATCAAAGGCACGTTGTTTTGGCAGATGCAGACCTGAAGCTTTTAACTGATAGTCGTGATTACCCGGGTAACTCAACGCCAGTTGCAATAATTCAACGTAATAATCCTGACGCTGATTACCCCCGTAATACACAGTCTGCACTGCCGGTTTTGCCGCAGCCATTACATCCACCGGTGTCAGCAGCAGGCAGCACCACAGACAAGCCGCGGCGAATTGAGTCAGAGGGATCCTAAACAACTTTGTCTCCTGCCGGGGTATCCTGTGATACGCCCCAGACGGACTATAAAACCCGCTATTATGGCGTAGCCACTGCCGCCGCACCAGTATCAGCATTCCCCACCGGCAATTGCAGCCGGGCGATGGCGCCACCACCAGGCCGCTCTAATTGCAGTAGTTCACCACCATGCTGATGCGCGACCCGGCGCACTATCGCCAGACCAATCCCATGATGCGGCACCAGGTCATCGCGCTGTACATCACGATGCCAGCCGGCACCATCGTCACTGATATCAATGCGACAGTCTTGACCGTCCAGGCTTAAATCGATCCGAACCTGATGCTGACAATGACGCAGAGCATTACTCAGCAGGTTAGACAGAGCCCGGCACAATAGCTTGGCGTCGGCCTGAATCGTCAAATCGCTGTCACCGTGCAGGGTCAGTTCGTGTTCGGTATTGGCGCGGAATTTCTCCAATAACTCCGGCAACACTGCGCTCAGCCGAACCTGGCTCAGCTCCAGATCAGCACGAAAATCCTGTTGCGCCAGCCGCAGATAGTCATACACATTGTCTTCAATTTCCTGCAGATTGCGTTGCACCTGCGCGTACTGACCGTCGTTCATCTGCCGTTCCAGCCCCAACATGATAAAACGCAGCCGCGCCAACGGCGTTTTGATGTCGTGACAAACCGTATCGGCCATTTCGCGCTGCAGCTGGTTCAGGTTCGTAATGGTCTGATTCATTCGCGTTAACGAGCGCGCCAAAGGTTGCAGATAAGAATGGGTACTCAAGCGGAAGTCAGGCAGGCGCCCCTGTTTGATCTCCTGTAAAGCGCTGACCCGCAAGGTTTCTACATCCTTAAACACATTGCGACTGAACCAAAACAACGCCAACAGCAGCAACACTAAAAACACGTGAACCAAATCAATGGTGAAATCCGCACCTTGCGGCAGATTCAGCTGGCTGAGACACATCAAATCGCCATTGCTCATTTCCGCGCACATTGAGGCATTGCCGTCGCCATCGCGCAGCACTTCAATGCCATAACTGACGCCGGGCTGTGGTTGCCACAGGTCTTTTGGGATCACAACATAGAGGCTACCGGCACAATCATCGTTGATACTCAGGCGGCAATTCAGTTGATGTTCGGCCTGACTGTGCTGATAGACGTTATGCAGCATAGTCCGCGCGGCGACGGTCATGTCGTCGCCCTGATAGACCCAGTTATAGAGCTGGTTCAGGCTGAAAAACAACAGTAAGACCATCAGCACCACGCCGATGTAAAACCGCAATAAGGTTGCGCTCATCCAGCGTCTCCTTCGGCGTTGACACTGATGCTATAACCCTGGCCCCAGACATTGCGGATATTCCAGCGTGCGTCGACCGCCTGTAGTTTTTTGCGCAGGCGCGAAGCCCGGCCGTCAATGGTCCGATCGGTGCCGTCGTATTCCCGGTTCAGCTGTTCGCGAAACAGCCGTTCGCGGCACACTGCCAGCGGAAAATGTTCCAGCAAAGTGATCAGTAATTGCAGTTCAGCATTGGTCAGGTTCAACGGTTGCCCGGCAAGGCTGACATGGCCGGACAATTTATCGATGCGCAGATTGTCTTGTTGCAGCAGTGGGTTAGCGACCTGCTGTTGCTGCGGTAATGGCAGAAAAACGCGGATCTTCGCCAGTAATAAACGGGGATCTATTGGTTTTAGCAGATAGTCCTGAGCGCCGAGTTCAAGGCCATGCAATTGTGCCGTGACTGTCGTTTGCGCCGTCATAAACAAAATCGGCCCTTTAAACTGACTGCGAATTTGCTGTACCAGCTCAAACCCGCTGCTACCCGGTAACATCACGTCGCAAATCATCAGGTCAAAACCCTGAGTGGCTAACAGCTTTTTCGCTTTGAGCGTATTGCTGCAGCTAACCACTGTGTAGTCTTCACTGTGCAGATAATCCATCACCAGCCGCGCCAATTCCTGATCATCTTCGACCAGCAAAATATGTTGGCGGCTCATTGCGTGCCCCAGCGGCTGCGTTTGAGAAGTTTATCGCCGGCATTAAAATCGATAGTCAGCACTTTAATCGTGCGCTGGGCTAATACTTGCTGGCTGTCAGCCGTACGCAACTCAAAACGGCTGTCTTTTGTTAGTTGCAGCGCCAGGTCTTGCTGGACTCCGGCGGGCCCGCATAACAATGGTTCGGTCTGTGGTGGCAAATACAAGCAGGCCGGCCCGGCCTGTTGCCAGCGTACTTTCAGCTGGATCGCACAACTGTGGTATTTCTGCTGCACGCAAATCAATGGCGTCAGCACAAAGTCGTTGGCACTGCCGAGGGCTGGCGACAGCAGAAGCAACAGCAGCACAAGTCTCATCAGTCTTCCCACAGGCTCAGATTAAAAACATGCTGTTAGTTGTACCGGTGAATTCGGCGCTGTGCAAGGGTTGAACACTGCGGGCTTGGGATCAACAAACGCCGCCGGAGCGGCGTCTGCAACGCAAAAAAACCGCTGACTGCCTTAACCGAGAATGCCGCGCAGCGCTTGCTGAACCTGCGCGCTAGTTGCTTGTGGCGATAACCGCACCGTACGGTAGCTGTCGCCGCGGAAACTGCGGTCGACTTCAACCAGCAATAAGGTGTCGGCGCCATCCGGAATAAAAGACAATTCGACTTCTTTAATTCCAGACAACCACTGCCGTGGCCGAAATTCAAATTCCTGATAGCAGCCACTCTGGCTGCGCTTGCCCGGGACCTGCAAATAACCTTTTTCCACATCGACTTTTTGCAGCTGATAACCCAGTTCCAGCATGGCACTGATGCAATTGAGCACTAAAGGCGAGGCGTCGATGCGCAATAAATCGTTGTCCGACGGGTCCAGCGCCATCGTAATATCGGCCTCGGTACACAACCAGACTTTCCCGACCGTATGATTCGGCAGATGCGTCACCGGCAGTTCGGCACTCAGGCGTAACTCAAACGGCAACTGGTGCCGGGCACCGGCTTCGACCAGCATCGCTTCACTCAGGCGAAAACGCTGCAGACTAAAATTCTGATAATGCTCGCCGTTGTCGGTTTTCACTTTGACGCGGGTCATCAGTGCCAGACTAAAGCCATTGATTTGCTGCGCGACCGCGCCGCCCTGGATCAGGATCTGACCACTGAGGCTGCCACCCGGTACACACTGATTATTGGCCAGCTGCGTATCAATTTTGCACGCGCCGATACCGGCAGAGGCAAGGAGTTGTTTCAACATCTTATAATCCTTTGTAGTCTGAAGAATTCATCACTACCGCTTATTTATGGCCGCTGTCGTGCTTTTGCAAGTTGCAAATAAGATTCATTTGTTAATAGATTTTACTTTTATGGCTAATTGCAGTACAAGACAGGAAGTTTCCCGCTGTCCTTGAGGTATTCAGATGTTGCCGTCACAGCTTTATGAAAGTTTGCCCTACCTGTATCTGGCGTCCGGTGTCGCCTGTTTTGCCTTGTTACCACACCCGATTGGCGCCTGGGCTGGCGTGTTGTTGATCAATGCCGGCGCCTTAGTTTGGATTATGCGGGCGGAACGGCGTCGGCTGAATCACAAATCTGGTGGGGATGGGTTGTTCCACATGCCATTCTGGCTGTACGAACTGCAGCCCTTTTTGTATTTCGGCACTGGGACCTTCTTGTTTTTCCGTTTCGACAATGAGTTTTTGTATCCGTCCGCCTTTATCTTGTGTCTGTGTGGTTTGCTGATCTGGCGGCTGCGATACCAGAATCGTTTTCAGGAATAATCCCGGCAGGTCTGGCGATCACCAGACCTGTGGCAATTCCAGCGTACTCCAGCCGGCCCCCGCTTGTTTATGCACTTTAATCTGCACCGGAATGCGCTCTTTCAACGCTTCGACATGACTGATGATGCCAATCATTTTGCCACCGGATTGCAATTGATCGAGCGCCGCCAGCGCACTTTCCAGCGTATCCGGATCTAAAGTGCCAAAGCCTTCATCGAGGAATAACGACTCCAGCCGGGTTTTGTGACTTACCAGTTCCGACAAAGCCAGCGCTAATGCCAGACTGACCAGAAAACTCTCACCACCGGACAAAGTTTTAGTGTCGCGTGCACTATCGGCCTGCCAGCTATCCAGCACTTGCAGCTCCAGTTCGCTGTCGGCTTTACGCGCCAGCTGGTAGCGGCTGTGTAGTTGTTGCAACTGCCGGTTCGCCAATTGCACCAACTGCGCCAGCGTCAGGCCCTGGGCAAACCGGCGGTATTTAGCGCCGTCAGCCGAACCAATCAGGCTGTTCAGCTGTTGCCAGTCCTGGTACAGCGCTTGCTGCGCCTGAATTTGTTGATATAAGCCGGCCTGTTGCTGCGCCAGTTCCTGTTGCTGTTTCAGTTGCTGATTCAGCTCGCCCAATTGCTGCAGCTGCTGTTGTTGCGCTTCGGTGGCTGCGGTGATCACAGTCGCCAGATCGGCGTGCGCGGCATCTGCCGGCTCTGCAGCACGTAGCTGTTGTTCCTGCTGTTGCGCTTGTTGTAATAAAGCGCTGGCCTCGGTGCGCGCCTGCTGGATCTGCTGTTGCTGCGTTTCCAGTTCGACTTTTTGCGAGTCGCTGAGTTGTGCCATCAGATACGCCATTTCGCTGGCAACACCAGCCTGTTGCGCCTGTGCAAGCCAGTCCTGCTGTAACACGGCGCTTTGTTGCTGCCATTTACTGAGCTGCTGTTGTTGCAGGGCGGCGCTGGTTTGCAACCGCTCGATCTGCTGCGCCTGTTGCTGACATAACTGCAGGCTTTGTGGCTGCGGTGGTTCGCTGCTGTACGGCAGCTCTGGCAGTATCACGGCCTGGAGTTGTTGCCAGGCCGTCCACTGCTGCGTCGCCTGTTGCAGCTGTTGCTGGATCTGCTGATGCTGCTGTTGCGCCCGCTGCTGCTGCTGTTGCAACTGCCGGATCCACTGCAGTTGCGCGGCGCCTTGTTGCAACGCCTGTTGCAGCAAGGCCTGTTCGCCGGCACAGCCCAGTGCGCCGGCCAGTTGCTGTAACAGCGTTTGCTGACTGTTCTGTAATTGTTCGGCCTGCGTCGTCAGCTGTTGTTGTTGTTGTTGCAGAGTCCGGTACTGCTGGCGTTGTAACTCCAGCGCGCCTTGTAACTGCTGCAGCTGTTGCTGCGCCTGTTGCACTTCCGTTTGCTTAACGAGCTGCTGCGCCTGCAGCTGTTGTGCGCTGCTGGCCTGTTGCTGTAACACCTGGATCTGTTGCCGTAATTGCGCGACCGCGTCATCGAACACAGAACTTTGCCCCTGGGCAAACCATTGTTGCTGCTCGTCGCTCAGGCAGGCCTGCAGCTCGCTCAGCTGTTGCTGCACCTGTTGCTGCTGGTGTTGCAACGCCTCCAGCCGCGCCGTCAGCGCTGCGCCTTCGTTACTCAGTTGTTCCAATTGCTGGCGCAGGGCAAGCACTTGCTGCTGCTGCGTGGACGGCTCAACCTGCTGATAATGCGTGACCGCCGGATGTTCAGCGCTGCCACAGAGCGGGCAGGCTTCACCGGCTTTTAACGCCTGCCGGTATTCACTGAGTTCTTTAATCAGTTGCTGCTGCGCCAGAATGGTTTCTTTATCGCTGAGACTGGCCTGTAACTCTTTGTACTGCAAACGTTTTTGGCTGCGAAGCTGCTGTAAGTCTGCTTGTTCGGTTTGGCAGGCATGCAGCTGCTGCTGTAGTTGCCAACCCTGCGCGGCCTGCTGAGCGATAGTTTGCAGCTGCTGTAGTTGCGGATGCAGCTGATTCAGTTGTTGCTGCAATTGTTGAGGCGCCAGCAGCGCGAGCTCGGCGGCCAGTTGCTGCGCCTGCTGCTGCGCGCTGGCCAGCTGCGTCTCTAAGGCAGGTAATGTCGTTTTGTGTTGCTCGGCCTGCATGATGCAAGCCTGAAGCTGCTGCTCCAGCGCAGGCTGCTGCTGTCGCAGCGCGTCCAGTTGCTGTTGCTGCTGTTGCCAGCTGGTGAATCCAGCCTGTTGCTGCGCCAGCTGCGCCGCCAGCACGGTTGGATCCGGTTGCTGGCTCAGCTGTGATGTCAGTTGCTGTAACTCAGTATCGCTATGCTGCAGTTGTTGTTGCAGGATCTGGCATTGCTGCTCACTATCGGCCAGTCCCAAGGCCCGCCCGGCCGCGAATAACGGGTACAGCTGCGCTAACCCGCTGTTGCTGCCAGCCAATTCCTGTTCCGCCTGCGTGCGTTGCTCGCGCAGTTGCAGTAGCTGCTGATAACCCGGCCGCAGCTGCAATACCTGTTGGTGCAGCTCCAGCTTGGCCAGCCCTACTTTGCCGGCTTCCGCTTGCGCATCTGCAGCGGCCAGCTGTGCCGCAGCGCTTTGCTGCAGTCCCTGGCTTTGTGCCAGCTGCTGTTGCCACTGCTGCGCCTGCCGCAATGTTTCGAGACGCTGCGCACTTTGCTGACTGCCCGCCTGCAGCTGTTGTTGCTGGGTTTCCAGCGTCGCCAGCTGTTCGGCAGATAACAGCGCAATGCCTTGCAGCTGCGCCTGTAAAATCTCCTGCTGCTGTTTCAGCGTGCGGCATTGTTCAAACACCTGCACCGATAACTGGCCGTAAATCTCAGTGCCGGTCAGCTCTTCTAACAGTTCAGCCCGTTCATTGGCGCTGGCATTTAAAAAGGCAGCAAAATTGCCCTGCGACAACAACATAGAGCGGGTGAACCGGGCAAAATCCAGGCCAGTCAGCTGTTCAGTTAATTTGAGTTTTTCATTGGATTTATCGGTCAGGATCTCACCGTCGGCACGCGCCAGTTCGACCTTTGCCGCCTGCAGGTTGCCATCCAAAGCGCCGCGCGACCGGCGCTGGCTCCAAAAGGCGCGGTATTGTTTATCGCGCACGGAGAATTCCACCTCGGCCATACATTCAGCAGTGTGGCGGCTCATCAGCTCATTGCTGGTCTGACTCAACACTTTTAAGCGTGGCGTCTGATGATACAGCGCCAGGCAAATGGCATCGAGCAGGGTACTTTTGCCGGCGCCGGTCGGGCCGGTGATGGCAAACAGGTTACTTTGGGCAAAAGCCGGATCGCGAAAATCCACGCGCCACTCGCCACGCAGCGAATTCAGATTTTGTAAACGTACTGACAGGATGCGCATCAGACCGACTCTCCAGTTGTGCTTACCGCCAGTTCAGCTTGCTGTAACAGTGCCAGCGCTTCCTGATGCAGCTGCTGCAGGCGCGTCTGCAGCTCTGCCGTGATATCTTCCTGCACCAAACGAGCGGTAAACACATCGGCCGGCGTCAGTTCCTGCAGGCTCAGACCACTGTCAGCGATAGTGGCCACATCGGTCGGCCGCTGCCGGCGCAAGCGCAATAAGTCGATCGGCAACGCCGCCAGCAACTGCTCCAGCTGGATTTGCACATCGGATAACAAAGCACTGTCGCCAGTCAACACCAGTTCCAGCCACAGCCGCTGCCCATCGGATAAATTCTGTAAGGCCGGCGCCAATAAAGCCGGCAGGCTGGCCAGATCCGATTTCAGCGACAGCAGCGGCTGAAAACAGGGTAACGGCAGCGCTTCGACTGTGACATCTGCGACATTCAGCGTAACTTCCAGGCAATATTTCTGCTGACGCGCTTCGTCAAAACTGAGCGCCAGCGGCGAGCCGCTGTAGCGGATATGTTCGGTCCCGCCGACTTTTTGCGCCTGATGGATATGACCCAGCGCAATATAGGCAAAAGGCGGAAAACCGCTGGCAGCAAAGGCATCCAGTGTGCCGATATAAATCTCGCGCACCGACTCGCTGCTGCTGGCACCGACCGTGGTTAAATGACCCGTAGCGAGCAGCGGCAATGGCATGTCGGGCGATAACTCAGTGGCAAGTGTTTGCGCCGCCTGATACAGCTCCTGATACACCACACTGATTTGTTGTTGTAATTGCAGCTGTTTTTCACCGGCTTCAACACCAGCGCTGCTACGAAAATCATCGCGCTGCGACAGATCCCGCGGCCGCAGAAAAGGCACTGCCGCCAGCACTGCCGCCGGTGCACCTTCACGGTTTTTCAGCACCAGCAGATGCTGAGACGGGTCGCTGACATAACCTGGTACTACAGTGGTATTGAGGCAACGCAACAGCTCCGCACTTTCTTTCAGCACAGCCACCGAATCGTGATTGCCGCCAAGCACCACCAGCTGTACACCCAGCGGCTGCAGATCGACGATCAGCTGGTGGTATAACTCGCGGGCATAACTGGGCGGAGTGGTGGTATCAAAAATATCACCGGCCACCAGCAACACATCAATTTGCCGCGTTTTTATGGTGTCACACAGCCAACGAAAAAAAGCACGATGCTCGGCTTCACGGCTTTTACCGATAAAAAACTGGCCTAAATGCCAGTCGGAGGTGTGCAGAATGCGAAGCATAAGCCGGAAGATCCCTGTCAGTAGCGCGGCAAAAGTCCGATGATACCTGAGGCTCTAGCCTTCGCGCAGCATCGGATACGTCAGCAGGGAAAAATGCAGCCAGTTCACGGCAAAATGGGTCAGTACCGCCACTTCAATCCGACCACTGCGCTGATAGGCCCAGCCGTAACCAACACTGGCGACTGCCGCGACACAAGCATAAGCCCAGCCGCCCGCGAGATGGGCCAGACCAAACAATATGCTGATCAGGGCGATGGCCAGCCAGGCGGCAGCACCTTCGCGAACGCCTCGCCCGCTCAGAGCATCCCGCAGCGGCCGTTGCAACAGGCCGCGAAACAAAGCTTCTTCGGCCACGCAGGTTAGCAGCAGGTTACAGGCGATAAAACTGAGCCAAAATTCCGGTAGCTTTGGCGCAGGCTGCACCAGACCAAAACCCAGCGCCAGACCCAAGGCCGCGATCACCGTCAGCGGCAATACCGGCCAGAAACCACGCTGGTAGCGCTGCCACAAATCGCCTTGTTGCTGGCTGGGCCACAAAGCCAGTAACAGGCAAAAACCGGCCCAGCCTTTGTCAAAATTGGCGTAAAGCGTGTAAGGAATGGCGTCGGGCGTGAGTTGCTGCGCATCAACTAATAATGGGTTCTGAATGCCGGGCAACCAGTGCAATGCGATCGCCAGCGCAAGCAGTACCAGCAGCATCCAGCCGGCGCCACTTAACCAACGCGGCGCGCTGCCAAGAATCAGCCACAGCGCCAGCGCGGCTTGCAGCAACAATACAGCAGCGGCGCTGAGTGAGACCAGCCCGGCCTGCCAGGCCAGCCCTAACGCCAGCAAGGCAAACCCTAAAGACCAAAGCGGCAGCAGTCCGGCTGGAAGCCGGATTCTGGATCCGAGCGTTAACATCGCCAGTGCCAGCGCGATAAATGCAAACAGCGTCATGATATTCCTCCATGAAAAACGCTGCCCAGCTTAACAAATTCAGCAACTTAGGGCGTGATTTTCAGGCGAACACCGTCACTGTCTGCCGGCTGATCGCCATCAATGAGCCATCCGGTGCCCAGCATTTGGCCTCGATATGGTGATAACCGTCGGCGCCATGCTCGATATTGGCAAGATAGCTCCACCAGTCACTGCCGCTAAATGTTTGGGTTTGTGGCAATAATTCCAGTGTCCAGGTCAGCGAACTGGCCGGCGCTGGTCCTTGCATCAAGCCAAGACTTACCGGTGGCCAGGCGTCGACCAGCGCCAGCAGTTCCGGCACACCAACTTGCGACTGAGCTTCACCACGTAAGCGGATCTGGCCACCGAGGGTACGGCTTTTGCCACCACTAAACGGGGCATTGCCTTGTTGGATCTGATAATCAAAATGCCGGGTAAATTCCGGCGCCATGTCGCTGTCAGGCAAGCGGATCCCGGGCGTTTGCCACTCAGGCGCGCGCGGCGCCGCTACCTGTAGGGCCGACTGACGTGGCGCGCCAAAGCTAGCCAGTGCGACCAATGCGACCTGGCCTTGTTGCACGATCTCTACCTGCGCCTGCACCACTGATTTGCCCTGCCGTAAAATCTGCCGGCGCACCGTCGCTTCCCCACTGTTCAGCGGCGCGACAAAAGACACCGAGACGGAGCGCAGCGGAATATCTGCCGGGATGGCGCCTTGCAGATGCGCCATGCCAAGCGCAGCCGCCATACCACCAAAGACGGCGCGGCCCTGACCCCAATGGGCCGGCACATCAATCACCCGTTCATCGGCCGCAACAGTGGCGAATTGTTGCATCACATCAGCAAACTTCATGGTAAATTCCCCCGCTTTTCCCAGACCCCTGGTCTATCCCAAATTTTCGGGCACCAGCCTGCATTGATTAGTCCCGATAAGGAACCCTTCATGTCAAAAAAAGTTTATTGTCTCGCCCAATTCCAGCCAAAGGCTGGCAAAGCAGCTGAGTTATTCCGCGTATTACAGGGTTTAGAACCCAACACCCTGCGGGAAGATGGCTGTCTGCAATATCGTGTGACACGGCAGATCAGCTCCGATTTTGCCCCCGGCACCGGTTTTCCCATCGTCTTTAACGAGATCTGGGCCGACATGGCGGCGTTTGAAGCACATTGTCAGCGCGCTGAGATCCAGCAGTTTTTCCAGACCTATTGTCTGGCTGAAGATGGTCTCGCTGCAGACTGGAACGTTTGTGTCTACAGCGACGAACCAGAACAGTACGACGCGCCGGCGCTGTAACAACCGGCGCATGGTCGGGTTAACCGGCGTTATTGGCCAGCAAGCAGCGCCTGATCTAAAGCGCGGGCGCGTTGTACGGCAGGCCGGGCGGCAAATCGTTGCAGATACGCGCTAATTTCCGCGGTCGCTTCAAGCAGACCAAACTGCGTCATCCAGCCCAGCGCAGTGCCCCACAGACAATCCACTGCAGTAAAGCGCTCGCCGAGGAACCAGGGGCCAACACTTAACTGCGATCGCAGCCACTGCTCCACTGCGGCCACATCGCCATACGGACTCATGCCACGCTGACCGGCATCGCGCTTCAGCGCTTTGTCGATCATCGCCGGCTCAAAACTGCTGCCATAAAATGCCAGCGCCCGCAGATAAGACCCCCGCAGTGGCTCACCAACCGCCGGACTTAAACCCGCCTCCGGCTTTAATTCTGCAAGAAACTGGTAAATCGCGACTTGTTCAGTCACGACGACCCCGTCGGCGATCAGTGTTGGTACTTTACCCAGTGGATTGGCGGCCAGCAGAGCAGGGCTTTTTTCCGGCGCTTTAAAATCGACCAGTTCAAATTCTGCCGCTAAACCCAGCTCTTCCAGCAGGATCCGTACGCCAGCCGAACGGCTTTGCGGGTTATGAAATAATTTCAGTTGTGGGTTTTGCATCGGTCACTCCTTGGGCTAGCGCTCTGGTTAGGACCGTCAGCATGCCGCAGTCGCGTGACGAAAAACAGAGTGATGATGGCCAGCCGATGGCAATTTTCACCCGGCTTGTGACGGACACCGACAAGCGACGGTCTCTGAATTCAGCCAGACACCGGCCAACCGCTGCCTCCCCTGTATCAACGGCAGCAATAAGTCGTTGTCGCTGCTGCAGATCGGGCCTTGCGCTAACGGTCCGGCGTACCGCAGTTGTTGTTGCTGATACCACAACACCAGCGGTGTTGCCGGCAGTGCCGGGCCTTGCGCGCGCCACTGCGCCGGTGTGAGTTCCTGCAGTTGCAATGATGGCTGCTGGCGTTTTAGCTGCTGCAGATGTGCCCGCGCGGCGCGGGCACAATAACAATCGGGATCAATCACCGCGATTAACACATTGCCAGCGGGCAAGCGGTGACCAGCATCGAGCTGCTGTAGCTGTCCGGCCGGGTCAAACACGCCGAAATGTTGCTGTTCAAACCAGGCCAGTATGCCAAGCGAAGCCACAGCCCAGCCCAACAACAACAGCGCGATCAGTCCCTGCTTAGCTGGTGTGGACAAAACGTTCAGCCCGCTGACTTAATTGCCCGGTAATGGCTTCAACATGATGGGCAATTTCAGTCACTTTGGCGCCTTGCACCTGCTGTTCACTGGCCAGCGTAATCAGTTCGGCGGTCGAACGGGCGATCTCGGCGCTGGCGAGACCTTGTTGCTCTAAAGTGCGCGACATCAGATCCGCCGACCCAACAACCTGTTCCACCCGCTGCTGAATGCCACTTAGCACCTGATGACTTTCACTGGCCGTGCTGACCGTAGCCTGCAGTTGTTGCAACGATTGTTCGACTGCAGATACTGATTCGTTACTACTTTGCACGAGTCGTGCAATCATTTGCTTGATTTCGTCGGTCGACTTGTGGGTTTTCGAGGCCAGATTCCGTACTTCGTCAGCGACGACAGCAAAACCACGGCCCTGCTCACCGGCGCGCGCTGCTTCAATCGCGGCATTTAACGCCAATAAATTGGTTTGTTCGGCGATGGACTGGATCACATCCAACACGCCTTTAATCTCCGACGTTGAGCTGGCCATGCCATTTACTTTGACCTTGGTTTGTTCCAGCGTGCCAGACAAGTTGTTGATATTGCTAATCGTCTTATCCACGACGATTTTCCCGTCGTTGGATGCCACTGACGAATCCTGCGCCAGCACTAATACCTCGCGGGCAGATTCGCCCAGTTCCTGGATCGACATCGACATTTGTTCCGTCGCAGTCGCAATCCGCTCCACTTCCTGTAATTTATTGCTAATCCGATTAGATAAAGTACTGCCTTCGTAGACCAGAGTTTCGGTCTCTTTGGTCAGGGTACTGACAGCAGAATTAATGGTTTTCACCGTATCCTGCAAAGTAGTCATCACGTTGCTGAAATTCCGGGTCAGCCGGGTTTCGATCTCAGGTTTGCCGCTGTGCAGCCAGATGCGACCGTTAGCATCGACCATTTTCTCGGTGGTTTGCAGAAAAAACTCAGCCTGTTGCGCCTCTTTCAAACTGTTGCGGCAAATAAGCACCAGCACTACACTTTCCGCGACCACATAAGCGGCATGAATTAAGACAATTTCCAGGCTCAGTTCAGCCGGCGGCAAGACAAAAACCGCGCTGCCACCCGCCTGCAGCCACATAAATAACAAATGATGGACCGCAATAAACCCGGCGGCGCTGAGCACCACCAGATAATCCCGAAATGCGATCAGAATGGCCAGCAATACGAAAATGCCAAAGTGCATTTCCAGCATGCCTTGCGATAAATGGATTTGCAGCGCGGCAAACAGCATGTAACTGATGCCATAAGAGATCCGAGTTAACTGCTGATCACCGAGCGAATTTAATAAAAACCAGGGGATCAGGGCTGCGGGCAAGCCAATTAGCAACGTGGGCAACCAGCTGCCAAAAATAAAACTGAAGACCAGACTCAGTACCAACAGTCCGGCATTAACATAATTAGCAATCTGAAAGGCTTCGGTACGAAAATTATATTGCATAAAAACTCCGGAAAACGCAGAGACCGCTGGCAAGCGATACACGAGGATAAAGGGAACACAATACTCTTATCCTAGCAGATTGGATCCATTCTGCGTTTTCCGGTGTCGGGAGGTCAGATCAGCGATTAGTACGCAATACTAAACCGCTGCCCTGTATGCACCGGCTGCTCAGCCTCATTGAGCATTGCCACAGCATAATCCCCCGTCGAAATCCGGCTGCGGCCTTCTGCATCGGTCAGCAGCATATCGCCACCCAGACGGAACTGACCGCTGGCAGCGCCCGGGAAAATCTCTGCTGCTGGCGACAAATAACTCCAGGCCAAACCGGTTTCACTGCGTAATTGTTGTAAGGCGGCATAAGCGCCTTCAGCAGTACCGCGATAGGCCGCTGGGAAATTCGGGCTGTCCAGCAACTTGCTGCCATCCGGTAACTGCAAAGATGCCGCGCCACCAACCAACAGAAAACGCTCAACCGCACTTTGTTTGACGGCTTGCAGAATGCTGGCAAAACCACGCTGGTAGTAACCGGACACGTCTGCATCGCTATGACCACTGAACGCACTGATCACTAAAGGTTGCTGCTGCAACCATGGCAGCAGCGCCCGACTGTCGAGTACGTCAACACTGACTACTTGCAGTTGCTGTGGATATTGTTGCTGTAACACGGCCAGTTTACTGGTATCACGTACCAAAGCCCGAACCTGATGACCACGCTGTAAGGCCTCTGCAGTTAACGCACTGCCGATAAATCCGCTGGCACCGATAATGACGATTTGCATAGTTTCACTCCGATAATTGCGACTGATTTTGGCCGGCACCCGCTGGTGCTAACCGGTATGGGTGCCATTATCGGTGGTTGATTAATGATGAAAAATAGCTCAATCTGCAATTCACTGTCACGATTATCAAAACAATCACATCGCAGGAACATAAATGCTGGACTTGAACAGCCTGCAACTGGTGCAGGCGCTGGCCCAAAGTGGCAGTTTTACCGCGGCCGCCGAACGCTTGGGCTGCACCAAAACCAAAATCAGTTTGCAAATCAAAACGCTGGAACAACAGCTAGGTGTTGCCTTATTTCGCCGCACGACGCGGCAAGTGAGCCTGACTGCGGCCGGCGAGCAGATGGTGGCGCAATGTCTGCCGCTATTTGATCAGCTGCAACTTGAATTGCAACAGCTGCAGCACCCCGACACGGCATTAAGCGGCAAGTTGGTCCTGACCGCGCCGGAAGATTATGCCAACCAGATTTTGTTACCGGTGCTACTGGAATTCGGCCAGCAACATCCGGCGCTACAGATTGAACTTCGCAGCAGCGATCAGGTGCGTGATTTAGTGCGCGAAGGGATAGATCTGGCGATCCGCGGCGGCTGGTTGCGCGATTCCAGTTTAAAGGCACACAAACTGAGTGACTTTAACCAGTGGCTGTTGGCCACGCCACAATATCTGGCGCAGCACCCGCCAATCATGCAACCGGAACATCTCAGCACACATTCACTGATTGCCTTTAATCAGTTACGCACCCCATTGCATTGGTCCATGCGCCAGGCCGACCAGCTGGCCGAGTTGCAGTTTCACAGCCGCTTCGCTGTCAGTTCAACCGCCAGTATTCAGGCGCTGTTATTAAACCATGCTGGCTTGGGTATTTTAACCGACTACACAGCAAGACCACTGATTGCAGCCGGGCAGTTGGTGCATGTGCTGCCGGACTGGCATTTACCCGTCGGCGGTATCTATGCAGTCTATCCGCCTGGCCTGCACCGGCCATTGAAAGTGCGGCGCTTTGTCGAACTGTTACAACAGAGACTTCAACGCTAATAGTTGGTTGCACACTTGTTATTTTTCCAGCAAAGTAACAACGTCAACCAACCGATAAGGAGAAGTCGAATGCGTATGAAATTATTCAGCTGTGCCACAGTCCTGTTATTCAGTCTGCAGGTACAGGCTGAACCTGCCACCCGCACCACCATTGAGAAATTTCTGCAGGTCACCGAAGCCGCCAACATGATGGATCAGGCCTATCAGAACATGGACCAGATGACAGCACAGATGTTGGCCAGTAGTGGCCTTGATATCAGCAAAGATCCACAAATCCAGCAGGATATGCAGGAAATGAATGCCTTGGTACGTGCGGAGTTGTCTTGGGACAAGATGGAAGAGCCGCTTATCGCCTTATATGGCAGTGTATTTAGCGAAGCGGAACTGCAGGACATTATTGAGTTTTATCAGTCACCCGCCGGCCAGAAAATGCTGAAGCGCCAGCCGGAGTTAATGCAGGGCACTATGGTGATGATGCAGCAGCAGATGCAAAGTCTGATGCCGAAAATAAAAGCATTAACTGAAAAACAATCCGCTGCGCGTAAAGCCGCACAACAAAAAACGGATCAGTAATATTCACTGCGTGTGCCGTGGTCATTCACGGCACACTGAACTAGGCTTGTTTCATTGCTCCCTGTGCGCTGCCGGAGCCAGCCATGAAACATATTTGCAGCGTGCTACTGCTCTGCCTGAGCAGTTGGTTGTCTGCCCATCCTGTGATTATTGAAACCAGTCTGTGGCCGGGTTTTACCAACGCCGACGGCTCTGGCGCTTATTTTGCGCTGGCGCGATTGGTATTACCCGCCGCCGACTATCCGCTGGTGATCCGGCACAATCATCTGGGGCGCGCCTGGCTTGCAGTGCAACGTGGTCAGGCTGATTTATCTTTTGGCCTGACGCAGGCGGATATTCAGGCCTTTGCGCTGGAGTCATCCAATCTGCCTTATGATGCTGACACTGTGCTGGCAGTATTTCAGCCCACGCGCCTTCAGCTGACCGATCTGAGCAAACCCCGGCTGTCGTCTCTGCATTTGGGCTGGGAAAAATCATACAATTACGGTGCGGTGCTGCAAATTAGTAACCAGGGTTATGAAGTAAGCAACCCGGCGCACGCCATTCAGTTGTTATTGGCCGGCCGGATTGATGTTTATCTGGCAGAACGCGGCGATCTGGCTACGCCTGAGTTACAGCAGCAATTGAAAAAATCTGGTCTGCAGCAGCAATGGCTGGCGACTGTGCCGGTCTATGCCGGTTTCAGTCCTACCGATAAAGGCCGAAGGTTAAAGCAGTATTGGGACCAGCGAATAGAGCGGTTGGAAAAAAGCGGCGAATTGCAGCGCTTTTATCAGAGCTATCCGGTGTTACAACCACCGCTCTCATCACCGCAATCACGCTGAGCGGCAGACTTGAATCCGTCATGCACGCAGCGTATGTTAATCAGCTGTATCAGCTACGCAGGAAGTCTCCATGTATCAATTATTTATCGCCGACAAAAACTATTCATCCTGGAGCCTGCGGCCCTGGCTGCTGCTGACTGAACTCGGCATTCCATTTACTGAACAACAAAGTCGCTTTGACGGGCCGGTGAATCACACGAAGTTCCGTCACTTTGCGCCGAACGGCAAAGTACCGTGTCTGCATCACGACAGCGATGTTATTTGGGAATCATTGGCGATTATCGAATATCTGGCCGAGCGGCATCCGGGCGTCTGGCCGGCGGACAGCAAAGCGCGCACTTTTGCCCGTTGTGTTGCCAGTGAAATGCACGCCGGCTTCAGTAACTTGCGCGGTACTTGTCCAATGAGCGTGGGCATCCGGATAAAATTGCATCAAATCAGCCCGGCATTACAAGCCGATTTGGACCGGATCAGCGAATTGTGGCAACAAGGTTTACAGCAATTTGGCGGCCCATTTCTGGCCGGTAGTGCCTTCAGCGCCGTCGATGCGTTTTTTGCGCCTGTGGCCTTTCGGGTGCAAAGTTATGGCTTACCATTACCCGCCGCGGCCCAGGCTTATGTTGACCGGTTGCTGCAGTTACCAGGCATGATGGCCTGGCAACAAGCGGCATTAGCAGACCCTTACCGCGAACCATCACACGAAGCTGAACCACTGCGGCATGGCCTATTGGTGGCGGACCTGCGATTATGAACAGGCAGTTATCGCTGTATCTTGACGTATTTCGGTTTATCGCAGCAGCACTGGTATTCTTGTCGCATCTGCCACACTTTGTTGATGGCTATTTCTGGCAACTCGCCGGTTTTGGCCATGAGGCTGTGGTGTTCTTTTTTGTCCTGTCAGGGTTTGTCATTGCCTTTGTCTGCACGGATAAACAAGAATCAGCATTTGATTATGTCATCAACAGAACCGTGCGGATTTATTCAGTTGCCGTGCCGGCTATTCTGCTGACTTTTATGATCTATGCCTTTATTCAAGCCTACAACCCGGCAAGTATCGCTGATCTCCAACCGACATTTTCCGGCATGGGGCAAACTCTTTTCAGCGCCCTGACATTTACCAATCAAAGCTGGACGGAAACAAGAATTCTTATTGATATGCCTTATTGGTCAATGGGATACGAGGTATTGTATTACCTATTCTTTGGTGTGATGTTTTACGTCACCGGTTGGCGTCGCTGGTTTTATCTGCTGCCAATCCTGCTGTTGATGGGATTCAGTATCTTGTTGTATCTGCCAGTCTGGCTGGCCGGCGTCTGGTGCTTCCGGATGAAAGACCGGTTGCAAATCTCACTGCCTGTTGCAGTGATCGGGTTTTGCTTTTCTGTGATTGCCATCGGGGTCGGCTCAACCGATGCATGGGAGCACAGCTTTAACCTGACGGCCAATATCGCTGCACAATGGATGCAACAAGGTTTGATACTGGAAACAGCACAACATTTTTTCACTGATTATTTTTTAACGGTTTGCATCGTTATCCACATTTTGTGCGTGAACAAAATCTGCAAATCCGTCGACTTCAATTTATCAGCCAGGGTTCAGCGCTGGATCAGGGAAATATCAGCCCATACCTTTTCGCTGTATCTGTTGCACATGCCGTTGTTATATCTGGTGATGGCTGTTTTTCCGGCGAAAGAGCACCTGGCTGCTGCAATTGTGGCGGCCGTATTGTTGGTACCCATGGTGATCTGGTTTATCAGCCGGTACATCGAATCGGCCAGAGGCACGCAGCGCAATTGGCTGGGGGTGCAGCTCAAGCGGGTGTGGCAACCATAAGTTCGAAAGCCCACGACGAAAGCAGTTCCGAAGGGGTGCAAGACTTTGTTCCGCCTGACTTAACTGCGCTGTTGCTGCCAAATCAGATAAAGCCCGCTGAGCATAATCACGGCCGCCCCCAGCATCATGCTGGCGGTTGGCCAGACTTGCCACAACACAATATCAAAGCCTAAACCCCAGACCAGCGCGGTGTATTCAAATGGCGCAATGACTGACGGCGGTGCCAGCCGAAAGGCTTCGGTGATAAACACCTGACCAATAGCGCCGGTGATACCAATCGCCAGAAAATACGGCCACAACGACCACTGCAGCGGTTGCCAGTCTGGCAATGCCAGCAGGCCGGCGCCGATGCCAATCATCGTCATTAACCAGAACACCATATTGCCGGCATAATCCGATTTCGCCAGTACCCGCACTGTGATCGCCGAAATGGCGTAACACACCGCAGACAGCAGCGCCATCAGCGCGCCGAGGCTCAGCAACCCGTCACCGGACGGTTTGAGCATATAAATCACCGCCGCCAGACCAATCACAATCGCTACCCACTGGCGGCTATTCACCTGATCTTTTAACCACCAGACCGACAGCAACGTAATGATTAACGGTGCGGCAAAGAAAATACTGTAAGTGTCTGCCAGCGATAACAAACTCACCGCATGAATAAAAGACGCCAGCATCACAATGCCCAGCACGGCGCGCAGTAAATGCAACGACCAACGCGCCTGCAACAAATGCTGTAACCGGCCTGTGGTGGCTAACCAGAGCACAATAAAAGGCCAGGCGCAGGCGGCGCGGAAAAAGGTGATTTGCATGGCGCTGTAGTGTTCAGTCAGCGTTTTCATCGCCGCGTCCATGCCGGAAAACATCAGCACAGCGAGCAGCATCGCCAGAATGCCTTTAACCGGATGGTCCTGCGGTTGCGTAGAATGAGACAAAGCGATACTCCGGCAAAAAACGCAAGCGTATCACAGTGGTTAGCTGCAGACATTAAGCACTATTGGCCGGCGCGCCCAGTCCGCGGAAAAAGCAGCTGAGCGGCCGGTGCAATAACGAAGCGGGTTAACTGCGGCGTCTGAACAATGCCAGCAGCAACACGGCAAAACCCAAAGCCCCGCCCGAGCCACCAGAACTGCCATTATTCACCGGTGTCGTGGTGACAGTGCCTTTGACTTTAATCGCGAAGGTCACCGAGGTACCCAAACCACGACTATCCATCACGCTGACACTGAACTGTAGATCGGCGTCGCGGTTGGGTGCGATAAAGCTGGCACTGTCGGTCGTGGCATTGCTCAGGGTCACGCTGTCGCCGCTGACCTGAGTCCAGCTGTAGGTCAACGCATCACCATCTGGATCTGTCCCTTCTGCTTTTAACGTGACCTGCGCACCGGCATTCACTTCAGTAGGAAAGCCGACTTTCACTTCCGGCTTACGGTTTTGTTCGTTGTCGCGAATTTTCACCAGCAAGCTGGCGCGATCGGTAACGACTGTGCCGCTTAGTTGCAAAGTCAGCTGCTCTTCGTTTTCCAGCAGGCTGTCGTCAATAGGTGTCAGCGTGATCGACTTATCTGCGGTGTCGCCATCGGCCCAGCTCAGTTCGCCGCTGCTTTGCTGAATATCCGTGCCGGTTTTGGCGCTGTCGTCTTTGAGCTGGTAGCTGACGGTCAGCGCACCGCTGCTGCCGGCAAAGCGGCCAATTTTCACGCTGACCGGGCCACCATTTTCTTCCAACAAAATATTGGTCTGCTGGAACCCAGCCGCGCCTTGTTGCGCGCCGGCACTGCCAATAGTCACCTGATGATAAGACGGCGCCCCCAACGTCAGACCGTTTTGTGGGTCAAACAGACGGACAAAAAAGCTGGCATGGCTGGCCCACTGTGTATTACCGGCAATGCGGATCTCTTTGTCGGCGAAGTCACCCGCAGCCCAACTGAGCCGGCCTTTTCCCAGCTGGCTACTTTGGCTGATGCCAAAACCATTCAGCGTCTCCCAGCCGACACTGACAGCGCCGCTGCCGGCCGGCCGGCGCACTTTGAGTACTGCCGTTTCACCGGCTTTCAGGCTGCTGGCTGCGCTAGCAAAACTAACCTGACCGGCGGCGCTTTGTTTAGTCTGGTCACGCAGCACAAAGAGACCACTGTTGATATCCGCTGAAATCACCAGTCCGGAGGGTAAGTACGGGTAAGTGCCCCACACACCATTAAAAGCCGCGCTATCGCTGGACGGGAAAGAGTCAAAAAATCCTGCTTCCACCGGATTGGCCGGATTGGTGATATCCAGAATGGTAGTGCCACGCTGATAATTCGAGATGTAATAGCGATTGCCGCGGGTATAGCCGTTGTGGTCGATAGCGCGGGTCGGCCCGGTCCATTCTTTGACGATGACCGGCTGTTTCAGATTGTCGACGTTCATCACCCGCACTGTGGTATTCAGGCCCTGGTTGCGCTCATCCAGCTCGTCGTGAATAAATACAAAACGTTTATCTTCGCTCCACCAGCCAGAGTGGACATAACTCGCATTCGGGTAAGTTAAATCGGCCAGTGCGCCGGCACCAGTCAGCGTGGTGATATCCCATAACCGCACCGACTGTTCATTAAAATCCATCAGCACGGTACAGCTATTGCGCTGACAACCCTGCTGCGCGCGGTTGTCGTCGACCACCATCGATGCGGCATCATGGGTATAGTCAGCGCGCACGCTGCTGCCGTTAAGGAAATAAGGGGTTAAGGCTTCAGGGTTTTTCAGGCCATAAGTGGTAAAAGCACCACCAACAGCTTCTTGCCCAACGATGTGTAGTGTCGGTTCCAGACCATCCAGCGCGGTATTGGTGGTGTAATCAACATGGCTGATATAAACGTTATGCGCTGACGTGACGGCTTTATCCGCCGCGATCAGCCGTACCGAGCCTGGTAACTGGTTTAAATCCAGGATCTGAATATTGTCCGAACCTTCAGAGCTGACATAAGCATAGGCCCGCCAGCGCGCCAGGCTGTTGTCGTAAAACTGCAACACTTTAATATCGCGCCAGGACGTGGGACTGCCGGCAATAGCGCCAATCTCTTTGGGTGCGGCCGGATCAGCGAGGCTAAACACGGCGGTGCCGTTATTAAGGCCGATAATGGCGTATTCAGTGCCGGTATTCAGGTCGGTATGACCCCAGATATCGTTAGCCGCGCCCGGTTTCAGACTGATATCCGCCAGCGCAACATGACTGACTAAATCAATGCTTTTACAAGGATAAATACCGGCTTTGCCGTCAACACAAGGCGTGGGCCCCTGGCTTTGTTGCAGTTGCTGCTGGGTATGTTCCAGCGCGGCACTGTCAGCAAAACGCTGCGAGAAACCGTCGTTGACCACGACAAATCCTTGCAGCTGCAGCTGGCCGATATAAGCGTCCGGTACGCCGGTCAGAATGGTCGGGTTGATGCCGGGCGCCTGGTCAAGGAAATGATCAAACTTGTTGTAGCCGCCCAGCACCGGCACCAGCTTGCTGCTCAGATAAAATAAATCGTCGGCATCCTGGATGGCATACCGGCCTTCCGCCACCAACACCCGGTCGCCTTTGCTGGCTTGCTGCACGGCATAGCTGATGGTCTGACAGGCGCGTACCGGACTGTCACAACGGCCGGCATCTTTGCCAGTTGGCGATACAAAACGGGCGCGGTCATGTTCAGCATGGCTCAGTACGGCAGCGCTGAACAAGGCACTGAAGCACAGGGCGAATTGGCTGATAGCGCGATGATTTTGCATGCTGGACACTCCGGCGAAGCAGGTAAAAACATTGCGTTTTATCCGCTATTTGTTAAGGTGGATCTGACTGCAATATATAAATACGAAAATGCGAAACAGTAAACAAATTATTAATTATTGCGCAATTTTTCTGCTGTTCGCGCTTACCGGTTGCCAACCGCAAACCCCAATACCCCTGCAATTACAGCTGCAATGGCAAGGTCAGCCGCTGCGCTGCGATTCCAATCTGACGCTAAACGATCAGACGTTTCAGCTGGCGCAGTTACAGCTGTTTTTAAGCGATTTCAGTCAGACCAAACCAATCGCGCTGACGCCCGGGCCTTACAGCAATGACCGGCTGGTGCTGCTTGGCATCGACTGCCAAAGCAACGATGCCGGTCAATGGCACATTCCGCTGGCCAGCGCATTAACAAAGGGCCCGCTCAGTTTCAGCCTTGGCGTACCGCTAGACCTGAATCATCAAAATCCACTCGTGGCAAAAGCGCCACTGCAACAAACCGACATGCACTGGAGCTGGCAACACGGCTACAAATTCCTGCGGCTCGACCTGACCGGCCACGCCAACTGGTCGCTGCATCTGGGCTCAACCGGCTGCAGTGGTCCCAGTGTGATGCGCGCTCCAACTACGCCTTGCCAGCAGCCCAATCAGCTGCAAGTCAGCTTGCAGTATAGCGGCCAGCCACAGCTGGTCCTCGACCTCGCGCCGTTGCTGCAGGATTTTGGGGCAAACGGGGAGAATTCCTGTATGTCTGATCCACAAACCCGCAGTTGTCAGCAGTTACTGCCGCGGCTCGGAATTGGCGCCACTGCAGTGGATGGCTTATGGCAATTACGCTAAGACTGTTTAGGTTGATGCAAAGCGCTGCTTTGCTGGTGCTGCTTAGCAGCTGCACGCCGGCGCCACTGCCATATCAGTGGCCACTGCCTGAGGGCTTTCCCAAACCCGCCGTGCCGGCAGACAATCCGATGTCCGCCGCCAAAGCTGAACTGGGCCGGTATTTGTTTTATGACAAAGCCTTGTCCGGTAATGGTCAGCAAAGCTGTGCCAGTTGCCATCAACAGGCCTTTGCCTTTGCCGAACCTCAGGCTGTTTCCGCCGGCAGCACCGGCGAGCAACACCGCCGTAATGCCTTAGCATTGGTCAATGTGGCCTATAACAAAACGCTGACCTGGGCGCATCCGGACCTGCAGCAGATAGAGCAGCAGCTGCTGATCCCGATGTTTGGCGAGCAGCCGGTTGAACTCGGCATCAGCGGCCATGAACAGCAAGTGCTGCAGCAACTAAAGCGAGGGCCTTATCCGGCCTTGTTCGAAGCCGCTTTTGGTGATGAAGCAGTAGATTTTCAGCGCGTGACTCAGGCCTTAGCCAGTTTTGTCCGCAGCCTGGTGTCCTTGCAGGCGCCGTTTGACCGCTATGCCTATCAGGGCGATGACAGCGCCTTAACGCCGCAGCAAATCGACGGCATGAATCTGTTTTTTTCGGAACGGTTGGAATGTCATCATTGTCATGGCGGTTTTAATTTCACCCAGTCGACCAGCCATGAAAAGCAGCCGCTGGACCGTCGGCCTTTTCACAATACCGGCTTATATTTCACCGGCCGCCAGCAAGTGGCAGGGCAGGGTTATCCGGATAAAGATCGCGGTTTAGCTGAACTAACGATGCAACCCGATGATGACGGTCGCTTTCGGGCACCGACGCTGCGTAACATCGCGCTGACCGCGCCTTATATGCACGACGGCAGTGTCGCGACGCTGGAGGATGTGCTGGATATCTATCAACAAGGCGGGCGTCAGACCCGCGAGGGGGCATGGCCAGGCGATGGTCGGTTGCACCCGGCCAAAAGTAATTTTGTTAAAGGTTTTGATTTAACAGCAGAAGAGCGCGCCGCAGTACTGGCCTTTTTACAAAGCCTGACCGACCCGCACTTTATCACCAATCCGGCGTATGCCGACCCTTGGCCGGCATCACCAGCGGCAGGCTCCAGATCCCAACCCTGAAGCCTGCCTCACCCTGCCAGCACGACCCGTTACATCTCTTCGAGCTGTTTCCCACGCGTTTCGCGAACAAAACGCATGACAAAAAACAGACTAATCAACGCCGACAGCGCATAAAAGCCATAAGCACCGGCGAGGCCAACTGAACCCAATAAGATCGGGAACGTCATGGTAATAGCAAAATTAGCCAACCACTGCGCACTCGCCGCCACGGCCAGCGCTGCACCACGAATGCGGTTATTAAACATTTCGCCGAGCAGTACCCAAACCACCGGCCCCCAGCTGATGCCAAAAAACACCACAAACAAATTCGCTGTAACGAGCGCCAGCAACCCGGTTTGGTCGGTCAGTTGCAGCTTACCGGCAGCATCGAGGCCGGCGGTGCCAAAGATAATCGCCAGCACCGCCAGACTGATAAACATGCCGAGACTGCCTACCAGCAGCAGAGGCCGGCGGCCGACTTTATCAATCAGCGCAATGGCGACAAAAGTGGAAATGATATTGGTGGTACCGGCCACGATATTAATAAACAGTGACTGTGATTCATCAAAACCCGCTGCCTGCCACAGCTCTGCACCGTAATAAAACACCACATTAATACCGACGAATTGCTGAAACACCGATAAAGCAATGCCAACCCAAATGACCGGATGAACCTTGCGGCTACCGGCTACAAGAAAATCAGCCAGACCCGGCTTGGTTTCACCAGCCAATGACTGCTGCACCAGAGCGATTTGGTTGGCTTCGCTGCCCGGACAAATCCGGCTGAATACTTGTTGCGCCTGCACCAGCCGGCCTTGCGCCACCAGATAACGCGGCGATTCCGGAATAAAAAACACCCCAAGCAAAAACAACAACGACGGCAATAATTCCATCCAGAACATCCAGCGCCACGCCGGTAACCCGAGCCAGAACAACGCTTCGGCACTGCCTGCGCTCGCAGCGATCAGGTAATTACTGACAAAAGCGGCAAACAAGCCGAGCACTATCGCCAATTGCTGCAAAGTCGCCAGCCGGCCACGGTAAGCCGGTGGTGCCACTTCGGAAATATAGGCCGGGACCAGTACCGATGCCGCGCCAATCGCCAGTCCGCCTAACAACCGATACCAGATAAATACGGCGGCGCTGTTGGCATCACCTGAGCCCCAAGCGCTGATGGCAAACACCAGCGCTGTGATCAGCATCACCGGTTTGCGCCCATATCGGTCCGCGGCTGGCCCTGCCAATAAAGCACCCAGCGCACAGCCCAATAACACCGACGCCACATTAAAACCGGTGGCGACAGAATCCGACTGAAAGGCTTTGCTGAGCGCAGTCACAGTGCCGTTGATCACGCCAGAGTCAAAACCAAACAGGAAACCGCCAATGGCGGCCACTGCCGAGATAAAAGTGATATACAGCAGAGTGCCGCCAGAGCTGGCAGAATTCACAATATGCGGGCGCGACGGCGCGCCAGTGACGGATAACGTCATCGGGTAGGTTCCTTATCAAGCGATTGAAGACAGCAGTGTGGCGGCTGGTATCGGACCGCCCGCAGACAGGCCGATACCAGGGTTTGTTCACGTTTGCGGTTTAGCCGGCGTATTTCAGCAGAATTTTGTCGCGACTCAGCCGCTCATGGCTGATGTTAAAATTACTGCGGAAGATCTCCAGCAAGCCATTCACATCACCGGTTTTAAACATGCCGGCGACATGGATGGTTTTCAGCTTGGCATCATCAGCCAGCTCGAACTGAATATCGGTATAGCGGCTGATTTCGGCCAATGCGTCCTGCAGATTTTCACCGCGGAAAATCAGGTTGCCGGAGCGCCACGACAAACTGGCAGCCAGTTCCACCGCATCGATTTTTTGCACCTGTTCGCGCGCTTTACCACGAGGGTCCAAATCAACCCGCTCGCCTTTGGAAATGGCCAAAGCGGTTTGTGGCAACCGTTTTGCCAGTGCCTGTGGCGTTGGCATATCGGCACCGGCATTGCTGCCGACCAATACTTTGCCGTCAGTGACAATCAGTTCAACATGGTCCTGCCGTAAATCAACGTTAAACGCCGTGCCGACTGCCTGAATGATCTTGCCACCGGCAATGACACTGAGTGGCCGTGATGTATCATGCGCCACGTCGATATTGATTTCACCGCGCTGCAGTTCAATCACCCGGGCGCCCGCGCTATAGCGCACCACGACAAAACTATTGGTATTCAGCACCAGCTTGCTGTGGTCGGGTAATTCAATAGTATTGTTTTCGCCAACGCGCGTCTGATAAGTCGCCTCCATCGCCACCACGGCGGAGGATGGGTCTGTATTCAACTGACTCAGATCACCCCGATAGAAAAACGCGCCAAGCAGCAGCACCGCTGCCGCAGAGGCGGCCATCGCCAGACCACTCAGTGGCCGCGACTGTTGGCTGATTTTCGGTTCTACCGCTGGAAACAGGTCAGATAAACGGCTGAGTGCATCCATCTTGTCCCATAACTTGGCGACTTCAAACAGCGTTTGCTGGTTCAACGCAGACGCGGCCAGCCATTGCTGTAACGCC